>NZ_SDWV01000028.1 GCF_004137345.1 Nocardioides zhouii | reverse complement strand
CACCTTCGCCGACCGCTGGCCGGCAGCAGAGACCTACTAATGGAAACCGCCGGAAACACCGTTACTGAAACAGTCCCCACCGTCCGGCGGGGCCGACGTGGTGTCTGAGCGCTGCGTGGCGAACGTGGCCCGCGACAGCCGCGCAGGAACATGTCGGCGTTGCTGGCTAGCAGATCACGGTTGCTTCCAGCGCCTCGCGAAGATGTTGCTTGGCCTGTTGGTAGTGGTTCCGAACTGTTGATGCTGGCTGGTCGAGGATGTCGGCCACCTGCGCGAGCGTGAAGCCTTCCCAGTGGACGAGTCGCACGATCTCGGCGTGCCTGCTGTCGAGCGCGTTGATGGCGTCCCTCACGTCGAGTCCAGCGTCGGCTGCGGGTGCCGGGTCGGTGCTGGCAAGAACCGTCCGGACCCGGTCGGCAAGGCGAGTGCGTCTCTGGATACCGCGCCGGTGGTTCAGCAGCGTCTTGTGCGCGACACCGAACAGCCAGGCGCGGGCCTCGCCGGGGTCCTGTGGGAGCACGGGTGTTCGACGCCAGGCGGTCATGAGAGTGTCGGCGAGCAAGTCAGGTGCGTCATCGTCGCCGACTCGCCGCCGGAAGTAGCGCAATAGATCGTCAGCGTTCTCGGTGAGCACGGTGGTAGCGCGGTCAGTCACTTCTTGAACTCCGGCTGCCACGCCGGGATGGCGGGGTCAGGGTTGTCCCCGGTGCACCGGAGTTCGCCGCTGTAGGAAAGTTCGTAGTCCGCGTAGTCGGTGTAGCCCTCGTCCAGCAACTTGGCGTGCACGGCGTCGAAGGTGGCTTGTTGCATCGCGGTGACGTACTCGTAGTCGGCGTCGTAGTTGGAGGTGCCGTAGCCGAAGGTGAGGTCGGAACTTCTGTCCAGTCCACCGAACTGCCAGGCTTGCGGCCCTTCCGCGCGGGTGGTGGCGATGGCGGCGTCGATGTCGGCGATCTCGTTCAGGGTGTGATCGTTCAGCCAGTCGTGGATCATCTCGTTGGCGTCGGGGTTGGCGACCTTGAGGTCACCGATGCGCTGCTCGCAGACGCCGCCGCTAGGAAGGGTGAACGACAACGTTCCAGTCGGGTCATCCGCCCAAAGTGCGTCCCAGTTCCCGAAGATGGAGCCCGACACGGCGGCTGCCGCTCCTCCGCCGAGGAGCACGACAGTGGCCGCGGACGCGGCGAGGATGGCGCGCCGAGGCCGCCTGTTGCGGGCGACAGAGGTGCGAGAACCGCGCCTGGCGGCGTCGCGGGTGGTGGCGACGAGGTCGTCCAGGGCCGCGGTCATCGGCTCGCTGGTTCGGCCGGTGTCGGGTGCGGATTCGTTCAACAGGTCATCGAGAGAACGCACGGTTCCTCCAGTGCTCGCGGTCATGTTCTATCCCGTACATGTCCGGTCCGACGCGAAATGTCCTGAGTACGTCGGGAAACTTCTAGCGGCTAGTGGCCGCTTCGATCTTCGCGCCCCTGGCATCCGGATCCGCGGCGATGAGCGCGGCTCCCAGGCGGTCGTCGAGCAAGGCGTCGCCGCTGGGGCCGAGGCGGGACCAATCAGTCCTCCGGCTCCGGCGGCGCCTCCGCGCCCTCGGCCTCGTCGCGGTCGGCCCACTGCAGGAGCGGGGCGATGTCGAAGGGGTGTGCGTCGATGTCGGCGTGGAGGTCGCCGAGATCGGCAAACCGCTCCGGCATCGTGAAGATCGTGAAGTCGTCCGGCTTGCAGCCGTCGACCTCGTCCCAGCGGATCGGCGCGGAGACCCGCGCCTGCGGCACGCCGCGTACGGAGTACGCCGCTGCGATCGTGTGGTCGCGGGCGTTCTGGTTGTAGTCGACGAAGAGCTGGGCGGGGTCGCGGTCCTTGCGCCACCATGCCGTCGTGACCTCTCCCCCAGCCCGACGCTCGACCTCGCGCGCGAAGGCGAGCGCGCCACGGCGTACGTCCTGGAAGCCGTGGTCGGGCGGGATCCGGACGTAGATGTGCAGCCCCGAGCCGCCGCTGGTCTTGGGGAACCCCGCCGCGCCGAGCTCGTCGAGCACCTCGTGGGCGACGTGGGCGACCCGCTGGACCGTCGGCCAGTCGCACTCCGGTCCGGGGTCGAGGTCGATGCGCCACTCGTCGGGCTTCTCGGTGTCCGCGCGACGGCTGTTCCACGGGTGGAACTCGACGGTCGACATCTGTACGGCCCAGATCACGCTGCCGAGCTCGGTGACGCACAGCTCGTCGGCGGTGCGCTTCCACCGCGGGAAGAACAGCTGCACCGTCTCGATCCACTCCGGCGCCCCGGCGGGCAGCCGCTTCTGGTGCACCTTGTCGCCGGCCAGGCCCTTGGGGAAGCGGTGCAGCATGCAGGGCCGCTCGAACAGCGCGTTGACGATCCCGTCGCCCACGGAGAGGTAGTACTCGACCAGGTCGAGCTTGGTGGCCTCGGGCTGTCCGTCATGCGCAGGGAAGTACACCCGATCAGGGTTGGTCACCTTGACGACGCGGTCGTCGACCTCGATCTCGGTGAACGGTGAGGGCACAGCCAGACCCTAGTCGGGCGTTCTACTTCTTCGACGCACCTGCGGGGGCACCCTCGGGCTTGGTGGCCGGCGCTTCGGTGACGGTCACGGTGACCGGCTCCGACCAGCCCTCGTCGGCATACTGGCTCTCGGGCCGGTGCCAACGGAACTCGGTGGTCTCGGTGACGGGTACGTCGACGCGCGCCACACCGCCCGCGTTGCCGAGGACCATGCCGCCGGTCGAGGTCCACTCGCCGCCCGGGACGCGGGACTCGAGGACGAGCGGGTCGCCGGTGACCCGGCCGCCGGGGTCGGTCACCCGGCCCGTGACGGTGACCTGCTGGCCCGCGTCCACGGCCTGCCGATCGAGCGCCGCGGAGGTGGTGAGGGACGTGCCCTCGAAGTCGAACGTCGAGCCCGAGGCGCGGATGGCGTCGAGGTTGAAGGACGAGCCGTCGCAGCCGAAGCCGGTGATCGCGAATCCGGCGCCGTCACCGTGGGCGGCCGCGAACGCCGCCGTCGTGGCGGCCTCCGGCTCACCGAGCGGCGACAGGGTCGCCAGGTCGACGAGGGTCCAGTCGTAGGTCAGTGCGGCGGCGGACACGGTCGTCCACGAGTCGGCGGCCGCGGAGAGCGGGGCGCGTCCCTGCCAGGCGGTGCCGGGCAGGTTGTCGGGCGTGATGCTCATGACCCACGCCACGCCCTGGCTGCCGGCCGTCGAGGCCACGGACACCGAGGCGTCGAAGGACGCGAGCGAGTCGAACCGGGCGAACGGACCCGAGGCCGTGCCCGCGGCGGGCGGGACGAGGCCGAGCGAACGCCGGCCGAGCGGAGCCGTGTACGGGCCGAGGTTGAGCCGCGACTGCGGGGGCTGCGCGGCACCGAAGAGGTTGTCGCAGCCGACAAAGGTGAGGAACACGTCAGGGTCGCCGGTGCTCGGCCCGGACAGCGTGCTGCTGGCCTCGGCCTGCGCCGGGGCCGTGCCCAGTGCGGTGAGTGTCGTCGCAAGCGCGACGATCGTCATCGTGGTCCGCAACCGCATCCGTGTCCTGCTCCCCATTGACCCGGCGCACCCCCTCGGCGCGCCGCGCTCAACCCATCATGCTTGGTGGTGCGGCACTTGGGAACAGCAGACCCCTCGATGTCGTCGCATTGTTGCCTCGGATTCACCTCCCGGGGTGATGGGTGCGGGCGACTAGGTTGTCGCCATGCCGATGAGGGGTGACGACGTGCCTCGCCACCCCGTACGCCGGGTCGAGGCACGCGCCGGTCACGAGCTCCGGCCCGGCTCCTATCCCGCCTCGATCCCCGCCATCGCGCAGGTGCTCGCCGACGGGCTCGACCTCGGCCCCGGCGTCACGTTCCTCGTCGGCGAGAACGGCTCCGGCAAGTCCACCCTCGTTGGGGCGATCGCCACCGCCTACGGTCTCTCGCCCGAGGGCGGCAGCACCCACAGCATGCACTCGACAAGGCCGACCGAGTCGTCGCTCGGGGACGCGCTCCAGCTCGTCCGCGGTGCTGGGTCGACCAAGTGGGGGTTCTTCCTCCGCGCGGAGACCATGCACGGCTGGTACTCCTACCTCGAGGACCACCCGAAGACGAGCGGCGAGCCCGACCCGGTGTTCCACGAGATGAGCCACGGCGAGTCGTTCCTCGCCCTGCTCGAGTCCCGGTTCGGGGGCAAGGGCTTCTTCTGCCTCGACGAGCCCGAGGCGGCGCTTTCCTTCTCCTCCACCTTGGGACTCGTCGCCACGCTGCAGCGGGTCGTCAAGCGGAGGGGCCAGGTGCTGTGCGCCACCCACTCCCCCGTGCTCGCGGCGATGCCGGGCGCCCGCATCCTCGAGACGGGTGAGTGGGGGCTGCGCGAGGCGGCCTGGGAGGACCTCGACCTCGTCGACCACTGGCGTCGCTACCTCGCCGAGCCGTGGGCGTACCTGCGGCACCTCGCCGACGACTGAGCCCGACCGGGATCAGGCGAGCGGCCGCCGGCGCAGGGTGGCGGCGAACATCGCGTCGGTGCCGTCGCGGTGCGGCCACAGCTGGAACCGGTCGACCTCCTCGGTGTCGCCCCGCCTGCCGAGCACGGCTGCCACGACCTCGGTGGTCTCGGCGAGCACCGGCGAGCACGTCGCGTAGACGACGATCCCGCCGGGCCGCACCGAGTCGATCGCCACGTCGAGCAGCACCTGCTGGAGACCGACCAGCACCTGGACGTCCTCGGGCGTACGCCGCCAGCGCGACTCGGCGCGTCGCCGCAAAGCACCGAGGCCCGAGCACGGAGCGTCGACGAGCACCCGGTCGAAGGTGCCGGGGACCCACGGCGGCCGGGTGCCGTCGCCGGCCAGGACGTGGGCGGTGCCCGCGGGCACCGCTCGCAGCGCCGAGGCGACAAGGGTGGCGCGGTGCGGCTGGCGCTCGTTGGCGACGAGGTGGGCGCCCCGCTGGGCGGCGAGGGCAGCAAGCAGCGCGGCCTTGCCGCCCGGTCCGGCGCACAGGTCGAGCCAGCGCTCGTCGCGGCCCGTCAGGGGTGCCTCGGTCATGGCGATGGCCACCACCTGGGAGCCCTCGTCCTGGACCCCCGCGCGACCCTCCGCCACCGCAGGGATGCCCGCCGGGTCGCCACCCGCGAGCTCGACGGCGTACGGCGACCGGCCGGTGCGCGCGCCGCCCGCAGCCTCCAGCTCGGCGACGTCCGACAGGCCGGGGCGCGCGGCGAGTGTGACGCGCGGGGGCGCGTTGTCGGCGGCGAGCAGGGCCTCGAGGTCGTCGTCGTCGCCCAGCGCCTCGCCCAGCGCGTCGACGACCCAGCGCGGGTGGGAGTGCGCCACGGCGAGGTGGCCGTGGAGGTCCACGGACCGGTCCGGCGTCACCTCCGCGACCCAGTCGGCGAGGGTGCGCCGGCTGATCTTGCGGAGCACGGCGTTGACCAGACCGGCCGGTCCCTGGCCGACGCTGCCGCGGACGAGGTCGACGCTGGTGGAGATCGCGGCGTGGTCGGGGACCCGCATGGACAACAGCTGGTGGGCGCCGAGCCGCAGCACGTCGCGGACGCCGGCCTGGAGCTTCGGCTTCGTCAGGGACGCGTCGATCACCGGGTCGTACAGGCCCTGCATCCGGATCGCGCCGGACGCCAGCTCGGTCGCCAGGGCGGCGTCGCGGCCCTCGAGCCCGTGCTTGCGGAGCACCTGCGGCAGGACGAGGTTGGCGTACGCATCCTCCACGCGCACGGCGGTGAGGACGTCGAGCGCCGCCCGCCGGGGTCGGTCGACCGGGCGGCGGCGCTCACTCACCGAAGTGCTCCCGCACCAGCTTCTTCGGGGCCTTGGCCGCCCACGCCTCGGTGATGACCTCGGCCAGCTCGCTCCGGCTGATCTCGTCGAGCCGGGACTGCTGGACCAGGACGGCGGCGTAGCCCTTGAAGTGGTCGATGGTGAAGAACGGCGTCGAGTCGTCCGCGACCAGCGCGTTCTTCTCGACCTCGGTCGCAGTGGTGACGACGACGAGGTCGTCGTACATCTCCCCCGACTCCGGGTCGATCGCCGTCTTCCCAGGTGCGCGGTAGAGGACGAACCCCTTGCCCTTGTCGCCGCGCGGCACCTTCCAGGTCGGCCGGTCACCCCACGAGGTGCCGAGCTCGGTCTCGGGCAGGCTGCCGCAGATCTCGTCGATGTCCTCCGGGCGGGCCGGGCGGTCGGCAGGGGTGGTCATGGCACCCAACCTAGTCGCCAGAATCGAACCGGACGCCCGACTCCAGGCGTACGCCGCGGGCCCAGTCGGCCGCAGCCATCTGCTTCTTCCCGAACGCCTTCACGTCGCCGAGCCGGACGGGCGTGGTGGCCGTGCCCACGAGGACGGCGTTCTTCGAGACCTGGAGGACACCCGGCTCCAGCGCCGGCTCGTCGGTGTGCGCGACGGCGCCGATCTTGATCCGCTCCCCCTCGAACGTGCTCCAGGCGCCGGGTGCCGGGGTGCAGGCGCGCACCTGCCGATCGATCGCGACCGCGGTGTGCGTCCAGTCGATGCGAGCGTCATCGACCCGGATCTTCGGGGCGAAGGACACCCCGTCCTCCTGCTGCTCGCGCGCCTCCAGCGAACCGTCCTCGATCCCGTCGAGCGTCTGCACCAGCAACCCGGCACCGCCCTCGGCGAGTCGCGCGAGCAGGTCCCCGGCGGTGTCGTCGGCACGGATCCGCTCCGTCATCACCCCGAACACCGGACCGGCGTCCAGCGCCTTCACGATGCGGAAGGTGGTGGCACCGGTGAACTCGTCGCCGGCCCACAGCGCGTGCTGCACCGGGGCGGCGCCGCGCCAGTGCGGCAACACCGAGAAGTGGAGGTTGATCCAGCCGTACTGCACGAGGTCGAGCGCCGACTGCGGCAGGAGCGCGCCGTACGCCACCACCGGGCACGCGTCGGGGCGCAGGTCGGCCAGTGCGGCCCGGAAGTCCGGGTCGCGCGGGTGCTCGGGCTTGAGGACGGGTACGCCGAGCTCGTCGGCCCGCTGCGCGACCGGACTGGCGACCAGCTTGCGGCCGCGACCACTGGGCGCGTCGGGACGCGTCACGACGCCGACCAGCTCGTGGCGGCTGGCGGCGACGGCGTCCAGCGCGGGTACGGCGACCTCGGGGGTGCCGGCGAAGACGACCCGCATCAGAGGCCGAGGCCGTTGGTCGCGTGGGGGCTCACCCGGACGGTCGGCTGCTCGAGGCCGAACCACTCGGACTCGCGGATCTCCTTCATCGCGGCCTTGCGGGCGGCCGTGTCGAGCTTGTCGATGAAGAGGATCCCGTCGAGGTGGTCGGTCTCGTGCTGCATCGCCCGCGCCAGGAGCTCGGACGCCTCGATGCGCTGCGGCTCGCCGTGCATGTCGAAGCCGGTCGCGAGGACGCGCAGCGCGCGCAGGCAGTCGTAGGTGAGCTCAGGCAGGGACAGGCATCCCTCCGCGCCGTCCTGGGTCTCGTCGGAGAGCTCGAGGGACGGATTCACCAGGTGGCCGAGCTCGCCCTCGACGTGCCAGGTGAAGACCCGCAGGCCGACCCCGATCTGCGGTGCCGCCAGCCCGGCGCCGGGCGCAGCGACCATCGTGTCGGTGAGGTCGGTGACGAGCTGGCACAGCTCACGGTCGAAGCTGTCGACCTCGAGCGCTCGCTGGCGGAGCACGGGATCACCGAAGAGGCGGATGGGCTGGACGGCCATGGCGCGAGTCTAGGGATGCGCGAGCAGCCCTCATCCACCGGTCGACGCGGTCGCGCAGCAGGCGAGAGATCGGCGGATGAGGGCTAGACCGTGAGCGGGTCGACCTGGATGCGGACCGGGTCGAGCTTGCGCGCCGAGCGCACTCGTTGGAGGTCGCCCAGGGCGCCGGACAGGCGCTCCCCGCCCGCGCTCGGGACCCGGAGCAGCACCCGGTGTTCGCTCTCGCCCTTGCCGAACGGCACCGGACCGAGGACCTCGGTGCCCTCGGGCAGGTCGAGCAGGTGGAGGACGTCGTCCAGCGCCCCGAGGTCGCCGGTCACTATGGCCATCCGGGCGGCCGGGGGCAGGTGCGCCTGCGACCGCTCCTCCACCTCGCGCCGCGCGAAGCCGGCCGGGTCCCACCGCACGAGCGCCTGCAGCGCCGGGTGGGCGGGGTCGCCCACCGCCACGACGTGCCCGCCCGGCCGCACCAGGGCCCCGGCGTTGAGCCAGCGGCGCAGTGCCTCCTCGGATGCGCGGAGGTCGTCGCGGGCCAACGTCAGCCAGGTGTCGAGGATGAGAACGGCGGCATAGCCCTCGGCGGCCACGGGCTCGGCCCCGACGGTCGCGACGACGATGTCGGGCGTGGCACCGACCCGCTCGAGGACCCGCTCGCCCGAGCTGCTGCGTACGGTCGTGCCCGGGAACATCCGGCCGAGCTCCTCGGCCGTACGGGCCTCGCCCCGGACCGGTGCGCGCAGGCCGCGGCCCCGACAGGCGCTGCACGCCCAGGCCGCCTCCACATGGCCGCACCAGCGGCACTGGGGCGGCACGGTCGGTCCGGACACGACCAGCGGGCCGGTGCAGGCCGAGCATCGGGCGGGCGTACGGCAGGTGTCGCAGGCCAAGGACGCGGCATAGCCCGCGCGGGGCGTCTGGACGAGCACGGGGCCGGACTCCAGCCCGCGCCGGATGGCGTCGTACGCCGCCCGGGGGATGCGGGTGCCGACCTGCCGGTCCTCGGCGGCGACGGCCTCGGCGCGGACCCGTCGCCGGACGACCTCCCGCGAGGCCGCCAGCTCGTGCGCCCACCCCGTGGTGAGGAGCTGCTGCGCCTCGGGTGTGCGGGCCACGCCGCCGAGCAGCGCGGCCGTCGACTGCTGCTCGGCCCGCGCGAGGAGAACCTCGCGGGTGTGCGGATAGGGAGCGCGCGGCTCGGCATGCAGGTCGTCGCCGTCGTCCCACAGCACGACGAGGCCGAGGTCGTGGACGGGCGCGAAAGCCGCCGACCGGGTGCCGACCACGACCCGCCTGGCGCCGCGCGACACCGACAGGAAGTCGCGGTAGCGGGCCGCCGGCCCGCCGTCGGCGGTGAGGCAGACGTGGTGGCCCTCCCCGAGCAGCTCGAGAAGCGCGGCGTCGACCCGGGCGACGTCGCGGTGGTCGGGGACGCAGACCAGTGCGCCGCGCCCGGCGGCGTACGTCGTCGCGACGGCCTCGGCGATCATCCGCGGCCAGTCGTCGGCGGGCGCGGCGGACCACACCGCCCGGGGCGTCTCACCGGCGGCGAGCCGGCGGAGGAAGGGCTCGGCGTGCTCGACCTCACCCCACGACTGCGGCGCCACGTCGGGCGGCGCCGGCGCGGGAACGGAGGGCGCCTTCTCGGCGGTGGCGTGGCGGGGCGGGACGGCCAGCCGCAGCACGTCGGACCGGGCGCCGGCGTACCTCCGGGCGAGCGTGCCGCTCAGCTCGGCGATCTCGGGCGCGAGGACGGGCTCGGGACTCACCACCCGCCGCAGCGGCTGGAGGGTGCCGGTGTGGTCGGTCTCGGCGGCCCGCTCGACGACGTAGCCGAGGACCTCCTGACCGGCGAAGCGCACCTTGACCCGCGCCCCCGGCACCGCCGTGTCGGACATCGTCCGCGGCACGGCGTAGTCGAACGGGCGGTCGAGGTGGGCCAGCGCGAGGTCGACCAGCACCCGCGCCACCGGGTCGACCTCGGCGGGCTCCCAGGCGGCCGCCGTACGGCGGCGGGTCGCCGCGGCCTTGGCCTTCGCATCGTCCACGGCAGCACGAAGCCCCGGGAGCATGTCTGCTTCCGGGGCTTCGTGGGACGTCATGGCCGCGATTGTGTCAGCGGGCTCGGACAGCCGTGCCCGCCGGTGGAGGAGGTGTGCGGACTCCTGCGCGGTTGGGCCGTTGCAACGGCCTACCCGCGCGGGAGTCCCCGCTCAAGCGGTGACTCCTACAGCACAGGATCAGATGCCGACGGCGGCCTTCAGCTTGTCGGCGCGGTCGGTGTTCTCCCAGGTGAAGTCGGGGAGCTCGCGGCCGAAGTGGCCGTAGGCCGAGGTCTGGGCGTAGATCGGGCGCAGCAGGTCGAGGTCGCGGATGATCGCGGCCGGACGGAGGTCGAAGACCTCGAGCACGGCGTCCTGGATCTGCTCGTCCGGGACCACACCGGTGCCGAAGGTCTCGATGAAGACACCGACGGGCGCGGCCTTGCCGATGGCGTACGCCACCTGCGCCTCGCAGCGGCGGGCGAGGCCGGCGGCCACGACGTTCTTGGCCACCCAGCGCATCGCGTACGCCGCGGAGCGGTCGACCTTCGAGGGGTCCTTGCCGGAGAAGGCGCCGCCGCCGTGGCGGGCCATCCCGCCGTAGGTGTCGACGATGATCTTGCGACCGGTGAGGCCGGCGTCGCCCATCGGGCCGCCGATGACGAAGGTGCCGGTCGGGTTGACCAGCATCCGGTAGCCGTCGGAGGGCAGGTCGAAGGCGCTGAGGACCGGGTCGATGACGTGCTGCTTGATGTCGGCCTCGAGCTGCGCGTGCTCGACCTCGGGGCCGTGCTGGGTCGAGAGGACGACGGTGTCGATGCGCACCGGGCGGTCGTCCTCGTCGTACTCGATGGTGACCTGGGTCTTGCCGTCGGGACGGAGGTAGGCGAGCGTGCCGTCCTTGCGGACCTCGGTCAGCCGCTGCGCGAGGCGCTGGGCGATCGTGATCGGGAGCGGCATCAGCTCGGGGGTGTCGTCGCAGGCGTAGCCGAACATCAGGCCCTGGTCGCCGGCGCCGCGCTTGTCGAGCTCGTCCTCGGACGTGCCGACGCGGGACTCGTGGCCGGCGTCGACGCCCGCCGCGATGTCGCTGGACTGGGCGCCGATCGCGACCTGGACGCCGCACGTGGTGCCGTCGAAGCCCTTGTCGGAGGAGTCGTAGCCGATCTCCAGGATCGCCTTGCGCACGATGTCGGCGACGGGGGCGTACGCCGTGGTGCGCACCTCGCCCGCCACGACGACGAGGCCGGTCGTCAGGAGGGTCTCGACGGCCACGCGCAGGTTGGCGCGGTCGGGGTCCTCGGACATGAGGTAGTCCAGGACGGAGTCGCTGATGCGGTCGGCGATCTTGTCCGGGTGACCCTCGGTCACGGACTCCGAGGTGAAGAGGCGTCCTGCCACGTTGCTCTCAATTCTTCCAGACACAGCTGATGGGGATCGGTCGAGTAAAAACTACCTGCTGCCCAGCATCCGGGACGCTGGTCTCAGTCGGCGAATCGCCGGAGGACCTCGTCCCAGATGACGTGGGCGAGCGCCGTCTTGCTGCCGTGGGGCACCTCGACGGACGCGCCGTCGGCGCCGAGGACGACGGCCTCGTTGTCGGAGCTGCCGAAGACCGCTCCCCCGCTGACGTCGTTGACGACGAGCAGGTCGCAGCCCTTGCGGGCGAGCTTGGCGCGGCCGAGCTCGAGCACGGAGCCGGTCGCGTCGCCGGTCTCGGCGGCGAACCCGACGATCACGGCGCCCGGGCGAGCGCGGTCGTGGGAGATCTCGGCGAGGATGTCGGGGTTCTGCTCGAGCTCGATGCCCGGCGCGGAGCCGTCGTCGGCCTTCTTGATCTTGGCGTCGCTCACCGCCGTCGGCCGGAAGTCAGCCGGCGCGGCGGCCATCACCACCGCGTCCGCGGTAGCGGTGGCAGCGACGACGGCCTCCCGCAGCTGCTCGGTCGTCTCGACGCGTACGACGCTCACGCCGGCCGGGTCGGCAAGCGACACGTTGGCGCTCACGAGCGTGACGTGCGCGCCTCGTGAGGCGGCGGCCCGGGCCAGGGCGTACCCCTGGAGCCCGGACGAGCGGTTGCCGAGGAAGCGCACCGGGTCGAGGTACTCGCGGGTTCCGCCGGCGGACACGACCACCTTGCGGCCGGCCAGGTCGGTCGACGACCCGGCGCCGCGGTCGAGCACGCCGCGCACCAGCTCGAAGATCTCGGTGGGGTCGGGCAGCCGGCCCTTGCCCGTGTCGGCGCCGGTGAGCCGGCCCTCGGCGGGCTCGATCACGATCGCGCCGCGCTGGCGCAGCGTCGCGACGTTGGCCTGCGTGGCGGGGTGCTCCCACATCTCGGTGTGCATGGCCGGTGCGAACACGACCGGGCAGCGCGCGGTGAGCAACGTGGTGGTCAGCAGGTCGTCGGCCAGCCCGTGCGCCGCCTTGGCGAGCAGGTTCGCGGTCGCCGGGGCGACGACGACGACGTCGGCGTGCTGCCCGATCTGCACGTGCGGGACGACGTGGACGTCGGTCCAGACCTCCGTGGACACGGGCTTGCCGGAGAGCGCGGCCCACGTGGGGGCGCCGACGAACTCCAGTGCGGAGGCCGTCGGCACCACGGTCACGTCGTGGCCGGACTCGGTGAAGCGACGCAGCAGTTCACACGCCTTGTAGGCCGCGATCCCGCCGGAGACGCCCAGGACGACCCGTGCGGTCATCGTGAGGCTCGCGTCACTCCGTGGCGCCACCGGCAGCGGCCTCAGCGGCAGCGGCCTCGGCGGCGGGGTCGATGTCCTCGCAGGTCAGGAGGTCGTCGTTGATCTCTCGGAGCGCGATCGAGAGCGGCTTCTCCTGCACGTGGGTGTCGACGAGGGGGCCGACGTACTCCAGCAGGCCCTCGCCGAGCTGGGAGTAGTACGCGTTGATCTGACGGGCCCGCTGGGCGCTGTAGAGCACCAGCTTGTACTTGCTGTCGGTCTTGGTGAGCAGGTCGTCGATCGAGGGGTTGGTGACGCCCTCGGCGGCGATGGTGGGAGAAGCCACAGTGATAATGCCTCGCTAGTCAGATGAGGAGGAATTGGATCCAACCATCAAGGATACCAACTGCTCGGCCGCAGCGTGAACTTCGTGGTTCACAATGGTCACGTCGAACTCGCTCTCGGCGGCCAGCTCGGCCCGCGCGGTCTCGAGCCGGCGCTCCCGCTCGGCCTCGCTCTCGGTGCCGCGACCGACGAGGCGGCGTACGAGCTCCTCCCACGATGGCGGCTTGAGGAAGACGAACAGCGCGTCGGGCATCGTCTCGCGCACCTGGCGGGCGCCCTGCAGGTCGATCTCCAGCATCGCGGGGTGTCCGGAGGCCAGGGCGAGGTCGACGGGTCCGCGCGGCGTGCCGTAGCGCGCCGCCTTGTGGACGACCGCCCACTCGAGGAGGTCGCCCTTCGCGATCATCGCGTCGAACTCCTCGTCGGAGACGAACCAGTAGTGGACGCCGTTCTCCTCGCCGGGACGCGGGGGCCGGGTCGTGGCGGAGACGGAGAGCCAGACCTCGGGGTGCGTACGGCGTACGTCGGCCGCGACGGTGCCCTTGCCGACGGCGGTCGGGCCGGCGAGCACGATCAGCCGCGAGCGACGGGTGGGGTTGCCCCGTCCGGACTCGATCACGAGGCGTCGGGGCCGAACTCGCGCTCGAGCGCCGCGACCTGGTTGACGCCCAGGCCACGCACCCGGCGGCTCTCGGCGATGCCGAGGCGCTGCATCACCTGACGGGCGCGTACGCGGCCCAGTCCGGGCACCGACTGGAGCAGCTCGACGACCCGCATCTTGCCGATGACCTCGTTGGTCCGGCCCTCCACGAGGACGTCGAGGATCGAGCCACCGGAGTTCTTGAGTCGGTTCTTGACCTCGGCGCGCTCGCGACGGGAGGCCGCTGCCTTGGCCAGGGCTGCCTGGCGCTGCTCGGGCGTCAGAGGGGGCAGGGCCACGAAGAAGATCCTTATGCAGAGGTGCGGGTGGGTCGTGCAGGTTGGTGCGGGTCAATCTAGTCAGAGCGCGACGCGGTGGGCAATCGCGCCCGCCTCAGCGCGAGAGCGGCGTGCCGCACACGTCGAGCGCGTGCTGCTCGACTGCCCCCATCGCGGTCACCGTCTGCTCGGAGCCGACCTCGCGGGCGGCGGCCTCGATCTCCCGGCGACCTGCGTCGTCGAGGTCGGCGGGCGGCTCGTCGGCGGCGTACGACGACGGGTCGACGCCGTGGTCCGAGAGCACCTGCTCGAGCTCGCGGAGCGGGTCGATCACCGCGTCCCAGTCGTCGGCGATGTCACGCGGCGCTTGCTCGCGCAGCTCGTCGTAGGTGTCGAGGGCGCCGAAGAGGGCACCGGCGTCCTCCGAGGCGGCGATCTCGGAGAGCTCGACCTGGTGCTCGGTGACCGTGTCGCAGTAGTCGGCCTGCGGGTCGTCCGAGCAGCCGGTGAGGACGAGGCAGGCCGGCAGGAGCAGGGGGACGGCTGCGAGGGCTCGGATCACGCGTCCAACCCTCGCACGGCGTCGTTGCCGCGTCGCGCGGCGTCGCGAAGTGCAGTGACGTCGGGGCCGGCGGCCAGCACCTCGCGCGAGGAGCTCGGCAGCGCCCAGCGTGCCGCGCTGCCGAAGATCCGGCGCAGGTCGTCGGTCGTGCCGCCCTGCGCGCCGTAGCCGGGGACGAGGAAGGGGCCGTTGATGTCGAGGTCCTCCTCCGTCGACCCGATCGTGGCGCCGATGACCGCACCGAAGGAGCCGATCGGCCGGGCGTCGGCGTTGAGGCGACGGAGGTGGTCGAGGACCACGCCGGCGACCGTGCCGTCCGCGCCGCGGGCGTGCTGGACCTCCGGGCCCTCCTTGTTGGAGGTGAGCACGAGGACGAACAGGCCGGCGTCGTGGCGGCGGCAGGCCTCGACCATCGGGTCGAGCGAGCCGAACCCGAGGTAGGGGCTCGCGGTGATGGCGTCGGACGCGAGCGGTGACGCGGGGTCGAGGTAGGCGTCGGCGTACGCCTGGCTGGTCGAGCCGATGTCGCCGCGCTTGACGTCGAGCAGCACCAGCGCGCCTGCCGCCCGCGACTCGGCGATCACGCGCTCGAGCACGGCGACGCCGCGGCTGCCGAACCGCTCGTAGAACGCGCTCTGCGGCTTGACCACGCCCACCACCGGCGCGACGGCCTCGACCACGGTCAGCGCGAACCGCTCGAGCGAGGCGACGTCGTCGGACAGGCCCCATTGCTGGAGCAGCGCCACGTGCGGGTCGATGCCCACGCAGAAGCGGCCGCGCTCCTCGATCGCGCGGGCCAGCCGGGTGCCGAAGTCGGTCATCACATCTCCTGGTGGGATCTCGAGAGGTCGGCCCGGAGCCGGGCCACGGTCGTCGGGTCGTGGAGCAGGGCGGTGCCCACCTGGACGCTGGTCGCGCCGGCGTCGAGGTAGGCGTTGGCCGAGCGGAGGTCGTGCACGCCGCCGCAGCCGATGAGGGGCAGGTCGGGCAGCGCGCGGTGCGCCTCGGCAACGCACCGCAGCGCGACGGGCGCGATCGCCGGACCGCTCAGTCCGCCGGAGCGACCGTCGGGGAAGGCGGCCGGGACGGCGTTGCCGATGACGACGGCGGTGGCGCCGGCCTCGTGGCACGAGCGGGCGCCCTCGACGATGCGAGACACGTCGGGGCGCAGCTTGGCGAGCACCGGGCGGTCCGCGGGGAACTCACGGCGTACGGCCGCGATCACGCTGGCCGAGTGGTAGGGCTCGCGGACCTCGAAGAGACCGACGCCCACCTCGTCGGGCGCGCCGACGTTGACCTCGAGCCCCGCGACGCCCGGGGCGCGGCTGAGCCGGCGCGCAAGGTCGGCGTACTCCCCCATCGTCGAGCCGGCGATCGACACGACGACGCGTACGCCCGCGCGCACCAGCCACGGCAGCTCGGTCGCCAGGAAGTGCTCGAGACCCGGGTTGGGCAGGCCGACCGCATTGACCAGCCCGCCGGGGACCTCCTCGACCCGCGGCCCGGGGCCGCCCATCCGGGCGTCGAGGGTGATCGAGCGGGTCACGAAGTCGAGGCCGTCGAGGCCGTCGGGACCGGAGTACGCAGCCAGCTCCCGGCCGGTGCCGCCACAGCCGGCGGCGACCATCACCGGTCCCGGGATCGGGGTGGTCACAGAGCGTCCCAACGCACGCGGTCGCCCCGGACGACGGGTCCCTCGGCGCAGGCGCGGACGACGCGGTCGACGCCGTCCTCCCCCACCACCGACAGCGGGCAGCCGTGGCACAGCCCGGTGCCGCAGGGCGTGGGCACCTCGACCGCGACCTGGCTCCACGCACCCGCACGCTCGGCGGCACCGGCCGCGGCGCGCAGGACGGACGGCGGGCCGGCGGCGTAGACGACGTCGGCCTCGCTGCGGCGTACGAGGTCGTCGAGGTGGTCAGCCGGGGTGCCACGCTGGCCGACGGACCCGTCGGCGGTGAGGACGGTGACCGAGCGCGCCGAGCGCCTTGCCTCCAGCGCGGACAGCAGGCGCGCCTCGTCGGGCGCCGACACGACCATCGAGACCGCGCAGCCGCGCTCCCGGAGCCGTTCGGCCAGCGGGAAGAGCGGCGCGGCGGCGTACCCCTCGCCGACCAGCAGGCACGAGACGGCCTCCTTGGGCAGCGCGAACGCGCGACCCAGCGGCCCGGTGAGGGCGATCCGCGCGCCGACCGGCTGGGCGGCGAGCCACGCGGTGCCGGTGCCGCGCACCTCGACCACGACGTCGAGGGTCGGGCCGAACGCGCTGGACGCGCGGACCCGGTGCACCCACAGGGCGCGTCGGGCGACGTGGCCGTCGACGGTCACCGCCACGAAGTTGCCCGCGCGGAAGCGCTCCGGCACGCCGGGCGCGGTGAGGGTCAGGTGGCGGTAGCCGCCGATGCGCTTGGTGGCGACCACCTCGGCCGCCACGTGCACCGGCCCCTGCACCTCAGACATCACGCGCCTGAGGCAGGGTCAGCCCCCGCACGATGCGTCGCGGCCACAGCGGGCCCTCGTAGACGAACGCGGTGTAGGCCTGCAGGAGGTTCGCGCCCGCCGCGAGGCGCCGGCGCGCGTCGTCGACCGTGGTGATGCCACCCACGCCGACCAGCGTCAGGTCGGGACCGACCCGCCCGCGCATGAGGCGTACGACGTCCTCCGACCGCTGCGTGAGCGGGCGCCCGCTGAGGCCACCGGCGCCGATCGCCTCGACGGCATCCTCCGGGCTGGCCAGGCCGGCGCGGCTGATCGTGGTGTTGGTGGCGATGATCCCGTCGAGGCCGGACGCCAGCGCCAGGTCGGCCACCGCGAGCACGTCGTCGTCGCTGAGGTCGGGCGCGATCTTCACCAGCAGAGGCACCCGGCGCTCGGGACTGGCCTCCTCGGCGCGACGGCGTACGGCGGCCAGCAGGGGCTCGAGCTTCTCGACGGCCTGCAGGTCGCGCAGGCCGGGCGTGTTGGGCGAGGACACGTTGACGACGAGGTAGTCGGCGTGGGGCGCGAGGAGTCCGGCCGACTTCTCGTAGTCGCGGACGGCCTCCTCCTCGGGCACGACCTTGGTCTTGCCGATGTTGACACCGAGAAGGGTCGAACCGCCCTGCGCGCGCCAGCCGGCGAGCCGACGCGCGACCACCTCGGCGCCGTCGTTGTTGAACCCCATCCTGTTGACGATCGCGCGGTCGGCCTTGAGCCGGAAGAGCCGCGGCTGGGGGTTGCCGGGCTGGGCCTCCCCCGTCACCGTCCCGATCTCGACGTGCCCGAAGCCCAGGGCTGCGAGCCCGTCGATGCCGACGGCGTTCTTGTCGAACCCCGCGGCCAGGCCGAGCGGGTGCGGGAAGGCGAGCCCCATCGCCTCGACCAGACCGGTCCGGGGTGCACCGATCAGCCGACTCGTCACGGGCTCGGCGGCCCGGATCGCCCGGAACGCGGCGTGGTGGATCCGCTCCGCGTCGACCCGGGTCAGTGCCTGGTCGAAGAGGAGGTCATAGGCCTTCACGCGTCCCGGGCCTCCGCTGTCAGCGTGGCCCAGTCCTGCAGCGACCGGACCCCGATGTCGCCGCGGCGCATCGCCTCCAACCCCTGCACTGCGGCACCCAGGCCCTGGATGGTCGTGATGCACGGGATGTCGGTGGAGACCGCGGCGGTGCGGATGTCGTAGCCGTCGGCGCGAGGCGAGCCGCCGCTGGTCGCGCCGTGCGGCGTGTTGATGACCAGGTCGACCTCCCGCGCCCAGATCCGCCCGACGATGGTGGGCTCGCCGTCAGGACCCTCGCCCTCGGAGTGCTTGCGCACCACCGTCGACCGGACGCCGTTGCGCCGCAGCACCTCGGCGGTGCCGGCGGTCGCGAGGATCTCGAAGCCCATGTCGGCGATCTGCTTGACCGGGAAGATCATGTGCCGCTTGTCGCGGTTGGCGACCGACACGAAGACCTTGCCCGTCAGCGGCAGCGACCCGTACGCCGCGGCCTGCGCCTTCGCGAACGCGGTGCCGAAGGTGGCGTCGAAGCCCATCACCTCGCCGGTGGAGCGCATCTCCGGTCCCAGCAGCGAGTCGACGGTGCGACCGTCGGCGGTCTTGAAGCGGTCGAAGGGCATCACCGCCTCCTTCACCGCGATCGGCGAGCCGTCGGGCAGGTGGCCACCGTCGCCCTCGGCGGGCAGCAGGCCGATCGCCCGCAGGTCGGCGATCGACTCACCGAGCATCACCCGGGCGGCCGCCTTGGCGAGCGGCGTGGCCGTGGCCTTGGAGACGAACGGCACCGTCCGCGATGCGCGCGGGTTGGCCTCGAGGACGTAGAGCACGTCTGAGGCGAGGGCGAACTGGATGTTGAGCAGCCCCCGCACGTCGAGCCCGCGGGCGATCGCCTCGGTCGAGCTCCGGATCCGGTCGATCTCCTCGCGCCCGAGGGTGATCGGCGGGAGTGCGCACGAGGAGTCCCCGGAGTGGATCCCGGCCTCCTCGATGTGCTCCATCACGCCGCCGAGGAAGAGCTCCTCGCCGTCGAAGATCGCGTCGACGTCGATCTCGACCGCGTCGTCGAGGAACCGGTCGACCAGCACCGGCTGGCGCTCGTTGATCAGCCCGTTGGCGACGTACTTCTCGAGGTAGGCCTCCAGCGCGCCGTCGTCGTACACGATCTCCATGCCGCGTCCACCGAGGACGTACGACGGCCGCACGAGCACCGGATAGCCGATCTCGTGGGCGATCCGCTGCGCCTGGGGGTACGACGTCGCCGTGCCGTGCTTGGGCGCCGGCAGGCCAGCGTCGGCGAGGACGCGACCGAAGGCGCCGCGCTCCTCGGCGAGGTGGATCGACTCCGGCGACGTGCCGACGATCTTCACGCCGGCGTCGGCGAGACCCTGCGCCAGGCCGAGCGGTGTCTGGCCGCCGAGCTGGCACACGACGCCCGCGATCGGGCCGGCGAGCGTCTCGGCGTGGACGATCTCGAGGACGTCCTCGAGGGTCAGCGGCTCGAAGTAGAGCCGGTCGGAGGTGTCGTAGTCGGTGCTGACGGTCTCCGGGTTGCAGTTGACCATGATCGTCTCGTAGCCGGCCTCGGCCAGCGCCATCGAGGCGTGGACGCAGCTGTAGTCGAACTCGATGCCCTGGCCGATGCGGTTGGGCCCGGAGCCGAGGATGATCACGGCCTCCTTGCCCTCGGCCCGCGGCTGCACCTCGGTCTCCTCGTCGTACGACGAGTAGTGGTACGGCGTCTGGGCGGCGAACTCGGCCGCGCAGGTGTCGACGGTCTTGAAGACCGGCCGGATGCCGAGCGCGTGGCGCACGCCGCGGATCACGTCGGAGCTCAAGCCCCGGATCTTGCCGATCTGCTCGTCGGAGAAGCCGTGGCGCTTGGCCCGGCGCAGCAGGTCGGGGGTGAGCTCGGTGGCGTCGATGAGCTGCACCGCGACCTCGTTGATCAGCGCGAGCTGGTCGAGGAACCACGGGTCGATCTTGGTGGCCTCGAAGACCTCCTCCGGCGTCGCGCCGGCCCGGATCGCGTCCATGACCTTCTTGAGCCGGCCGTCGTGCGGCACCGCGATCTCGGCGAGCAGGGCGTCCTTGTCGAGCTCGACGTGCTCCTTGTGCCAGTCGAAGGGCGCGTGCTTGCTCTCCAGCGAGCGCAGCGCCTTCTGCAGCGCCTCGGTGAAGTTGCGGCCGATGGCCATCGCCTCGCCGACCGACTTCATGTGGGTCGTCAGCGTCGGGTCGGCCTCGGGGAACTTCTCGAAGGCGAAGCGCGGGACCTTCACCACGACGTAGTCGAGCGTCGGCTCGAACGACGCCGGCGTCTCCCGCGTGATGTCGTTGGTGATCTCGTCGAGCGTGTAGCCGATGGCGACCTTCGCGGCGATCTTGGCGATCGGGAAGCCGGTCGCCTTGGACGCCAACGCGGAGGATCGCGAGACGCGCGGGTTCATCTCGATGACGATGAGGCGGCCGTCCGCCGGGTTGACGGCGTACTGGATGTTGCAACCGCCGGTGTCGACGCCGACCGCGCGGATGATGCCGATGGCGAGGTCGCGCATCGCCTGGTACTCGCGGTCCGTGAGCGTCATGGCGGGCGCGACGGTGATCGAGTCGCCGGTGTGCACGCCCATCGGGTCGAGGTTCTCGATCGAGCAGACGATCACGCTGTTGTCCATGCGGTCGCGCATGACCTCGAGCTCGTACTCCTTCCAGCCGATGATCGACTCCTCGAGGAGCACCTCGGTGGTCGGGCTGGCGGCCAGGCCGGAGCCGCCGATGCGGCGCAGGTCGGTCTCGTCGTACGCCATCCCGGAGCCGGTGCCGCCCATCGTGAACGAGGGCCGCACGACCATCGGGTAGCCGAGGTCCTCGGCCGCCTCGAGCAGGTCGTCGATCGTGTGGCAGATGGTGCTGCGGGCGCTCTCGCCGCCCAGCTGCTCGACGATCTTCTTGAACTGCTGGCGGTTCTCACCGCGCTCGATCGCCTCGATGGACGCGCCGATTAGCTCGACGCCGTACTTCTCGAGGACGCCGGCCTTGTCGAGCGCCATCGCGCAGTTGAGGGCCGTCTGGCCGCCGAGGGTCGCGAGCAGCGCGTCGGGGCGCTCCTTGGCGATGACCTTCTCGACGTACTCCGGCGTGATCGGCTCGACGTACGTCGCGTCGGCGAACTCGGGGTCGGTCATGATCGTGGCCGGGTTGGAGTTCACCAGGACGACCCGCAGGCCCTCCTCGCGGAGCACCCGGCACGCCTGGGTGCCGGAGTAGTCGAACTCGCAGGCCTGGCCGATGATGATCGGCCCCGAGCCGATGACCATCACGCTCTGGATGTCGGTGCGCTTGGGCATGTCAGGCCACCTTCCGCTCGGACATGAGATCGGCGAAGCGGTCGAAGAGGTACGCCGCATCGTGCGGACCGGCCGCCGCCTCCGGGTGGTACTGCACGGAGAAGCTCGTCAGCGCGCCGTCGGCGTCACGGAGCTCGAGGCCCTCGACGACGTCGTCGTTGAGGCAGACGTGGCTCACGGTCACCTCACCGAACTCGGTCGTGGTGCTGCCCTCGAGCGGCGCGTCGACCGCGAAGCCGTGGTTGTGCGCGGTGACCTCGACCTTGCCCGTGGTGCGGTCCATCACCGGCTGGTTGATGCCGCGGTGGCCGTACTTCAGCTTGTAGGTGCCGAAGCCGAGCGCGCGGCCGAAGAGCTGGTTGCCGAAGCAGATCCCGAAGTAGGGGATGCCGGCGCGCAGGGCGCCCTGGAGCAGCTCGACCTGCGCGGTCGTGGCCGCCGGGTCGCCCGGGCCGTTGGAGAAGAAGAGCCCGTCAGGGCCAATGGCCTGCACCTCGGCGAGCGTGGCGGTCGCCGGGAGCACGTGCACCTCGATACCGCGCTCGCTCATCATGCGGGGCGTGTTGGCCTTGATGCCGAGGTCGATCGCGGCGACGGTGAACCGGCGCTGGCCCTGGGCCGGGACGACGTACGCCTCGGCGGTGGAGACGGCCTCGCTCAGGTTCGCGCCGGCCATCTCGCCCGACTGCAGCACCCGCTGCAGCAGGAGCGTGGGGTCGGCCTCGGTGGTCGAGATGCCGACGCGCATCGCGCCGCGCTCGCGCAGGTGGCGGGTGAGCGCGCGGGTGTCGACGCCGCTGATGCCGACGACGCCCTGGTCGCGGAGCTCGTCGCCGAGCCCGCGGACGCTGCGCCAGTTGGACGGCACGCGGGCGGGGTCGCGGACGACGTAGCCGGCCACCCAGATGCGCGAGGACTCCGGGTCCTCGTCGTTCATGCCGGTGTTGCCGACGTGCGGGGCCGTCATCACGACGACCTGGCGGTGATAGCTGGGGTCCGTCAGCGTCTCCTGGTAGCCGGACATGCCGGTGGAGAAGACCGCTTCGCCGAAGGTCTCGCCCTCGGCACCGAAGGACTCGCCGCGAAAGGTGCGGCCGTCCTCGAGGACCAGCAGTGCTGATCCGGGCGGGGCTGATCGGGACTGGGCTGGGGCAGGCAGAGCCATGCCGTACCTCCTTCTCCGCCTCACGGGACGGATCGTTAAAGGATGTTCGAACCGCCGCCGACCCTACCAGCGGAGCAGCCCCCGGAGGGCATCGTGTCCACCGGCCGGGGTGTGTCGAAGCGCTGACGCGCCCGCTGTCGCGCCCACCTGCTCGGACATGAACGTGGGCGTGCTCCACAACGCGGCACTGCCGTTCCTCGTCGAGTGCTCCGGCGGCACGGGGGCGGGCTCGCCCGACGTCCTCATCGCGTCCTGGCCCACGAAAGGCACCTTGAGCATCGCCCCGGGTGGCACCAGCACGGATGGTTGGGTCGTCTACACACCGGCCCCCGGTCAGTCGGGCCCGGACTCGTTCACCTACCGCGGAATTTCTCCTGGTAGCGGCAGCGGCGGCTCCGACGAGCTCAGCCCCGTCCGGACCGTGTCGATGGTCATCGGCGCGGGCACCGCGCCGACCTGCTGGGCCGACTCCCAGTCCGTGGCGCCCGGCACCTCCACCGTCCTGCGCCTGGTCTGTGATTCGGCAGGTGACCCGATCACGTCCCTCTCGATCACCCAGGCCCCGCAGCACGGGGCGCTCGGGATTGCGGACATCAACAGCGGCCGCGTGACCTATACACCTGGCACGGGATACACCGGACCGGACACCTTTTCCTTCCGCGCCACCAGCGTCTGTGGTGCCGCCTCGTGCCAGGCCGAGGTCGCTCCCTTCGACCTCACCGTGCTCCCAGCCCAGTCCGGGCCGCAGGGACCTGCTGGATCTGCGGGGCCGGCGGGTCCAGCGGGGCCGGCCGGGGAGAACGGCGCTGACGGAGCCACAGGCCCTGCCGGCGCGGCCGGTGCTGTCGGCGCCACCGGCCCGGCCGGGGCAGCGGGCGCGACCGGGCCGGTCGGACCGGCGGGACCCGTCACCCTGGTCGACCGACTCGCCGTCGTCTCGTCGACCGCGCGACTGACTGCCGTTGCCGGGCGCCGCGTCCGGCTGGCGTACGCACTCACCCGCGACGCGGGCGTCGTCCTCGAGGTGCGGCGCAACGGACGGCCGGTGGCCAGGGTCGTTCAGGCTGCGACTGCCGGACGCAGCACCATCACGTGGAACGGCAAGGTGCGCGGCCGACCGGCGCCCGACGGCAGGTACACGCTCGTCCTCACCGCGACAGTTGCTGGACAGCGGTCGAGCGACCAGGTCCTGCTCGTGGTGCGCCGCCTCTGACGTCGGCACGTGTCCCCCCGGCAGTCATCACCATTGAGTCAGGCCCAGCTCTGGTCCCTCCCAGCGGCGCCGCAGCCACCGGTCGTGGGAGGCCAGCACGACCCCGCCGGGTGCTGCGCCGAGTGCTTCCTCGAGCTCGCCGGCGAGGGCGAGCGAGACGTGGTTGGTCGGCTCGTCGAGCAGGAGCAGGTCGGGCGCGGCGGCGATCGCGACCGCCAGCTGCAGCCGCCGCCGCTGGCCGACCGACAGGCTGCCGACAGGCGTGCGGTGGTCGCGTGGGTGCAGCAGTCCGAGCTCGCGGAGGCGCGGCGGGTCGGCGAGGTCGCGGACAGCAGCGTCGTACGTCGCCAGCGCGGAGCGCGCCGGGTCGGAGGGACTCGGGTCCTGGGTGAGCTCGCGGACCGTGCGGGCGGAGACGTCGACCGAGCCGCGGGTGGCGGCCAGCCGCCCGGACAGGGCGCCCAGCAGGGTGGACTTGCCCGACCCGTTGGCTCCGGTGAGGAGCAGGTGCTCCCCCGCCGCGAGGTCGAGCCGGTCGACGCGCATCCGACCCGCGACCTCCACGTCGCGCGCCTGGACGAGCCGCCCGGACGCGGTGGTCGTCAGCTCACCTCGGAACCGTAGCGGCGCCGGTGGCTTGCCCAGCTGTTCGCGCTCGGCGATGTCGAGCCGTCGCTGCGCGTCCTTCTTGCGGCGGGCCAGGGTCTGGTCGACCCGACCGCCCTTCCACGAGTAGATGTACTTGTCGCCGTCGGTCGGGCCCCGATCGTGCGCGATCGCGCCGGTGCCGATCCGGGTGGCGGCGCGCAGGCGGGTGAGCTCCTCCTGCTGCTCGGCGTACGTCTGCTCCCAGCGCCGACGGGCCTCGGCGCGCGCGGCCTCGTACGCGCTCCAGCTGCCGCCGAACCGGCGCCCGCCGCTCCCGTCCGTGCCGAGCTCGCCGGCGTCGAGGTCGACGAGGTCCGTGCAGACGTCGTCGAGCAGCACCCGGTCGTGGCTCGCCAGCAGCACGACTCCCGGGAGTTCGAGCAGGAAGCCGGTCAGCACCTCGATCGCCTCGTCGTCGAGATGGTTGGTGGGCTCGTCGAGCAGCAGGCACGTCGGCCGGGTGGTCATGATCGTGGCGAGCGCGAGACGGGTGCGCTGACCTCCGGACAGCGTCCCCACGGCCCGCTCGGGATCGAGGTGGTCGAGCCCGAGCCGAGCGGCCGCGACGGACGCCCGGCGGTCGGCGTCCCACGCGTCGTGGGCGACCGCGAGCTCGAGGGCGCGCCCGTACGCCGCGGCGCCGACCGCGCTGCCCACCCCGGCCGCGAGCCGCTCGACGTCGGCCACCGCCGTGCGCAGGGGCGCGAGGGTCATCGCGAGGACCTCGGCGACGGTGGCCCGGTCCCGAAAGGGCGGCTCCTGCCCCAGCAGCACGAGGTCTGCGGGCGCCTCGATCGTCCCCGAGACCTGCGCGCGGTCGGGCAGCCGGCCAGCCACGGCCCGGAGCAGGGTGGACTTGCCGACGCCGTTCTCCCCGACGAGCCCGATCCGGCGGCCGGGCTGGGCGAGCAGGTCGATCCCGGTCAGGACGGCGCGGTCGGGGAAGGTGACGGACAGCCCGGCTACGACGAGCGGCGCGAGCGTGGTGGTCGGTTCGGACATGCGGTGGTCCTTCGGCGTCAGGAGGGTGACTCGCCGGGCAGGAGGGCGCACTGGTGCGCCGCCGCGGACGCGAGTCGGTTCAGTCCTGGATCCACATGGTGCGACCAGCCTAGGACCGAGGGCCCGAACGGCCCATTCATTTTGTGGCGCGTGCTGACACGCTGGGTCCATGCGTGTCGTCGAGCTCGAGCAGGGAGTCCGTGAGGTGCGGGAGCACTGCGGTGCGCTCGACCACGACCCGCGGGTGGTGACGAGCGGCAACTTCGCCTCCCCCGTGGCCCTGCTCGGTCCCTTGCTGACGGAGCTCCCTGCAGCCCGCCTCCACGCCCTCAACGCCCAGCCTGACCTGCCGATGCACGACGGGGTCGTGCCGGAGACGACGTTCGTCGGACCAGGCTTCCGGCGCCACCCCCGCCTGGCGTACGTCCCCTGCCGGCTGTCCATGGTGCCGCGGCTCTTCCACGGCCCACTGGCACCCGACGTGGTCGTCGTGCACACCACGACGCCGCGCAACGGACTGGTCTCGCTCGGGCTCGAGGTCAACGTCCTGCCCGCCGCCATCGAGGCCGCCCGCGAGCGGGGCGCGCTGGTGGTCGCGATGCTCAACCCCCGCATGCCGTGGACCTTCGGTGACGCGGAGGTGTCGGTCGAGGACCTCGACCTCGGTGTCGAGGTGGACGCACCCCTCACCACCCACACCGGTCGGGTGCCGGGCGACGACGCCCGGCTCATCGGGTCCCGGGTGGCCGCCGAGATCGGTGACGGGGCGACGCTGCAGGCGGGCATCGGCGAGGTCCCCGACGCGACGATCGCCGGAGTCCTCGAGCGCCGCGGACTGAAGATCTGGACCGAGATGTTCAGCGACGGTGTCCTCGTCCTCGAGGAGGCGGGGGCGCTCGACCGCGGCACCCCCGTGCGTACGTCGTTCGTCTTCGGCAGTCAGGAGCTCTACGACTGGGTCGACAACAACCCGCGGGTCCGGATGCTGCGGACCGAGACGACGAACTCGCCGGCCGAGATCGCGCAGCAGCCGGCGATGACCTCGATCAACACGGCCCTCCAGGTCGACCTGTTCGACCAGGCCAACGCGTCCCGGATCGGGGCACGCATCTACAGCGGGTTCGGCGGGCAGACCGACTTCACGGTCGGCGCGAGCCACTCGCCGGGTGGTCGGGCGTTCATGGCGCTGCGCAGCTGGCACCCGCGCGCCGACGTGTCGACGATCGTGCCGCTGGTCGACGAGCCGGTGACGTCGTTCCAGCACGGAGCGGTGGTGACCGAGCAGGGCATCGCATGGATGTGGGGGCGCAGCGAGCGCGAGCAGGCGCGCAACCTCATCCAGTACGCCGCCCACCCGAGCGTGCGCGAGGACCTGTGGGAGGAGGCGCGGGCGCTCGGCCTGGCCTAGGTCCAGCTCGCCCGCATCACGTCGTACGGCCCCGCCGGGCCGCCCTGGCCCTCCGGCACGACGTTGCGCATGACCATCGAGATGGTCGCCTCGCCGACGGTGACGTCGACCTCCCACCGCCACCCCGGTGCGTAGTCGTAGCCCACCGATCCTGAGGTCGTGTCGCCCGTCCCGGTCAGCAGCACGACGTCCGGCTGGTGCCAGCTGTCGACCCAGGACGCGGTGACGGTGCCATCGTCGCCGGCGACGCCGAGCACGAGGGTGCCCGTCTGCTCACCGTCCCGCGGGTGCCACCAGGTGTACGTCAGCAGCGTCGCCCGGCCGGCCGCCACCTCGTCGACGACCAGGCTGGACGGCGCCTCGGCGAGCTCGTCGGTCGGCATCAGCCGGAACGAGCACGTCCCCGTTCGCGTACGACGCGCGGCGCCGGGCGCCGTGGGTGCCACGAAGACGCAGAAGACGTGGCCGGCGGGACTGGCGTACGCCCGCAGCGGCTCGGCGGGGTCGTCGGTACGGTCGAGGCGGAGCTCGCCGCCCAGCGCGAGGACGCGCTCGTGGGCGGCGTCGAGGGCCTCGCGGTCGGGCACGGTGGTGTCGAGGTGGCTCACCGACGGGTGTCCAGGTTCCGGCCAGCTGCTCTCGGGCAGCGACTCGACCTCCTGGATCGCGAGGCAGCGGCGCCCGTCGTCGTGGATCAGCACCAGCCAGTCGGCATCCCCCGGCGCCTCGTCGCCGGGTCGGTAGACCAGGCGGAGCAACGTGCGCCAGAAATCCGCCTCCTGCCGCACGTCGCGGGCGTCGAGGACCGTGTGCAGCAGCAGCGGGACGTCGCTCATCCGTCGAACCTACGAGGTGTCAGGATCGATGTCATGACCCCTCTGCCGTGGATCCAGGTCTTCCTCGACTCACCGGTCGTCACCTTCGAGGAGGCCGTCGCCTTCTGGTCGGCCGCCACCGGGTGGCGCGTCTCCGAGCGACGCGGCGAGGACGGCCAGTTCCTCACGCTGCTGCCGGCGGCTGGGTCGGCGTACGTCAAGATGCAGGCCGTCGACGGTCCCGCGGGGCTCCACCTCGACCTCGACTCGGTCGACCGGCCGGCGACCATCGAGCAGGCGCGCGAGCTCGGCGCCACGACCGCCTGGACCTACCACGACGTCGAGGTGATGCGCTCCCCCGGCGGCTTCACGTTCTGCCAGACACTGCTCGCCGACCATCTCGACGACAGGCCCGTCCTGGTCCGCGACGGGTCCACGATCCTCGACCAGGTCTGCCTCGACATCCCGTCGTCGTCGTGGGACACGGAGGTTGCTTTCTGGCGCGACCTGACCGGCCGCGAGCTGCAGGAGGCGACCGCTCCCGGCTTTGCCCGTCTCGTGGCACCGGACCAGCCGCGCATCCTGCTCCAGCGCCTCGACGATCCCGACGGACCGGGCCGGGCGCACCCGGACCTCGCCACCGCCGACCGCGCCGCCGACACCGACCGCCATGTCCGGCTGGGCGCGACGGTGCGGGCGGTGCACGCCTACTGGTCCGTGCTGATGGCGCCCGGCGGCCAGGTCTACTGCCTCACCGACCGCGACCCGCGGACCGGTACGGTCACCCGGACGGTGTGACGCGACGCACGGCCCGCGGCCCGGTGAACATGCGTACTCTCGGTATGTGTCCTTCCACCGGAATGCCCTGTCCGCGCTCCTCGTCCTGACCCCCGTCGCCGTCGGCGCCGCCGCGGTACCGGCCCAGGCGGCGGGTCTCGTCATCCCCGTGCAGTGCGAGCTCGGGTCGGAGACCGTCCTGGCCTGGGACGACGTCGAGTACGACCTGCGCGGCCCCTGCGGCGTGGTCCGGCTGACCGGCGACGGGATGACCGTGACGATGCCGGGCGCGACGCGGCTGCTCGTGGACGGCGCCGGCAACACGGTGACCGCCAAGCCCCTGACCGAGGTACAGGTCGGCGGTGCCGACACCAGCATCACCGCCCCGAGCATCCGGTCGTTGGCGCTCAGTGGCGCCGGGTCGACGGTCACCGTCGCCGGGCTGGTCGAGCGCGCGGAGCTCACCAGCAGCTCCTCGTCGCTGACGGCGGACACGATCAACGCGCTCCGCGTGCGCGGGGCCGACACGGTCACGGCGCGCAAGGCGTACCGCACCCGGATCACCGGTGCCGGCAGCAGCGTCGCGCTCACCCGCGCCGTCCGCGTCGTCCTCACCGGGGACGGGAACACCGTCACCGTCACGCGAGGACGTACGACGGTCCGCGACCGCGGGGTCGACAACGTCCTCGACCTCCGGCCGCGCCGGGACTGACGAGGGTCAGTAGTCCGTCCCGCCCCGCAGCGGGCCGGGACGACCGTCGGGGTCGTGCACGTGTGACAGCGGGAGCTGCGCCAGCCGTGCCTGCCACGGACCGAGCTCCTCCAGCGGCAGCGTCCGCAGCCGCCCGGGCGGTCGCTCCCCCGTCCGTCCACCGTCGTGCCAGGCGTCGAGCGCGGCTGCCGAATGCTCGTAGGCGTCGTACATCGCGTACGGGTCGCGCAGGTCGTCGGTGTCGCCGGGCTCGCGGTCGAGGTGCTCGGCGGCCAGCTCGAGGCGCAGCGAGGTGGCGTAGTCCTCGTCGAGGACGACGCAGGACAGCTCGGAGTCGTGGGTCCAGGAGCGGCGGTTGAAGTTGTCCGAGCCGACGCTCGCCCAGACGTCGTCCATCACGCACACCTTGGCGTGGACGTAGACCGGCGTGCCGGCGTGGTTCTCGATGCCGTACGCCGCCACCCGACCGGGAGCGGCCTCGATCAGGGCCTTCAGCGCGCGGGTGCGTCCGAGGAGCTCGGCGGGCCGGGACAGCCTGCCGGCGACGTCGGGGTAGAGCGGGATCACCACGACCACGCGCAGCTCCGGGTGCTCGCGCAGCGCGGGCAGGAACGTGCCTGCGACGTCGTCGCCCCAGAAGTACTGGTCCTCGACGTAGACCAGCCGTCGCGCCCGGCGTACGGCCTTGGTGTAGCCGCGGGCCACGGAGCGCTCGCCGCCCCGGGCGAAGGGGTAGTCGCGCCCGTGCCGGAGGTTCGGGTAGGTGCGCAACAGCTGCACGCGGTGCGCCCCGGCCACGGGCGGCGGAGGCGACTGCGGAGGCAGCGGGTCCGGGCTGGTGTCGAGGCGGCGCAGCCGGTCGGCCCACTGCCGCAGCGGGCTGCGGCTCAGGGGCGTCGGGTCCTCCCACCGCTCGCGGAAGACGGTCTCGACGGCATGCACGGCGGGGCCCTGCACCCGGACCTGGACGTCGTGCCACGGCGGGCGGTCGCCGTACTCGTCGGCGAGGGGGTCGGACTGCGGGTCACCCCGGTGCTCGGCGTCGTCGCGCCGGCTGTGGGCGAGGTCGATCCCGCCGATCCAGGCGACGTCGCGCGACGGGTCGTCGCGGTGGCGGATCACCACGAACTTCTGGTGGTGCGAGCCGCCGGCGCGCACCCGCATGTCGAGGAGCACCTCGGCGCCGCGCTGCTGCAGGCGCTCCCCGAGGTGGCGGTTCTCGGCGGCGAAGAACCCGGTCTGGTCGAGGTGCGAGCGCCAGACCAGGCCGCGGACGTCGACCCCGCGCTCGTCGGCCGAGCCCAGCACCTCGAGCACCTCGCTGCCAGGCTCGCCGGTGAGCCGCTCGTCGGCGTCACCCTGCCAGTCGGTGAAGAGGACCAGGTCACCGGGCTCGGTGGCCAGGAGCCGGGCGTGGAGGTCGGCGAAGTACGCCGAGCCGTGCACCAGCGGCGTGACGAGGTTGCCGTCGAGCCAGGCGGTGCCGTCGTCGCACTGCTGGTCGATCACCGTGTCTGCGTTGGCACGTTCGCTCGCGGTGAGCAGCCAGTCCGCGGGGTCGGTCACCCTCGGAGCATGTCAGGCCAGGGCGCCGTCGCGCACCGTCACCCGGCCGGCGTACACCGTGTGCACGACCCGCGAGGTCAGCCCGCGGCCGTGCCAGGGGTTGTTGCGTGACAGCGAGGCGGACGCGTCCCGGTCGACCGTGACAGCCGCATCGGGGTCGACCAGCACGACGTGCGCGGGCGACCCGGCGGCCAGCGGTCGGCCCTGGTCGGCCAGCCCCGCGATCCGGGCCGGGGTCGTCGACATGACCCGCGCGACGTCGCTCCACGACAGGTCCGGAAGCGCCGTACGGACGACGCCCAGTGCGGTCTCGAGGCCGACCATCCCGAAGGCCGCGTCGACGAAGGCGTGCTCCTTGTCGTGGCGGGCGTGCGGCGCGTGGTCGGTCGCGACCGCGTCGATCGTGCCGTCGCGCAGCGCTTCGCGCAGGGCGTCGACGTCCTCCTGCGGGCGCAGCGGCGGGTTGACCTTGTAGGTCGGGTCGTAGCCGGTGAGCAGGTCGGTGGTGAGCAGCAGGTGGTGCGGCGTGACCTCGGCGGTGACATCGATCTTCTGCGCCTTGGCCCAGCGGAGCACCTCGACGGAGCCGGCCGTCGAGACGTGCGCGACGTGGACGCGCGAGCCGGTGTGGCGGGCGAGCATCACGTCGCGGGCCACGATGACCTCCTCCGCGATGCCGGGCCAGCCGGGAAGTCCGAGCCGGCCGGAGAGCTCACCCTCGTGGCAGCAGGCCGCCGGACCGGCGAGCGACGGGTCCTGGGAGTGCTGGGACACCACGCCGCCGAACGCCTTGACGTACTCCAGCGCTCGGCGCATCACCCGGGCGTCGTGGACGCACTTGCCGTCGTCGGAGAAGACGGTCACGCCGGCGCGCGAGCGGTGCATCAGACCGAGCTCGGCGAGCTCCTCGCCGGCCAGACCGCGAGTCACCGCGCCGACGGGCTCCACGTGCACCAGCCCCGCCTCGCGGCCGAGCTCCCAGACCCGGGTCGCTGCCTCGGCGGTGTCGGTCACGGGCGAGGTGTTGGCCATCGCCAGGATCGCGGTGTAGCCGCCGAGTGCGGCTGCCTGCGACCCGGTGAGCACGGTCTCGGCGTCCTCGCGGCCGGGCTCGCGCAGGTGGGTGTGCAGGTCCACGAGCCCGGGCAGGGCGACCAGCCCGTCGGCGTCGATCGTCTCGGCGCCGTCCAGCGCCGAGTCGACGAACATCCCGCTGTCATCGACGTACAGGTCGCAAGCCTGCTCACCGAGGAGCGCGGCTCCCTTGATCACCAGAGACATCAGGCTTCCTCTCCTGCCAGCAAGTGGTAGAGCACGGCCATCCGGATCGCCAGCCCGCTGGAGACCTGCTCCAGCACGACCGACTGGGCTGCGTCGGCGGCGTCGGCGGCGATCTCGAGGCCGCGGTTCATCGGTCCGGGGTGGCAGATCGGCACGTCCGGCTTGAGCAGCGCCAGCCGGTTGCGGGTCAGGCCGTAGCCGACGGTGTACTCCCGCGCGCTGGGGAAGAACGCGCCCGACATCCGCTCGCGCTGCACCCTCAGCATCATCACGGCGTCCGCCTCGGGCAGCACGGCGTCGAGGTCGTACGACGTCTCGAACCCGGCCGCGGCCGACCACGCGGCGATGCCGCTGGGCATCAGCGTCGGGGGCGCCACGACGGTGACGCGGGCCCCGAGCTTGGTCAGGCACTGGACGTTGGAGCGGAAGACCCGGCTGTGGGTCAGGTCGCCGATGATCGCGACGTGCCGGCCCTCGAGTGAGCCGAGCCGGCGCTGCAGCGTGTAGGCGTCGAGCAGTGCCTGGGTGGGGTGCTCATGCGTGCCGTCGCCGGCGTTGACCACCGAGGCGTCGACCCACTCGCTGACCTGGACCGCGGCACCGCTGGCCGGGTGGCGGATGACGAGTCCGTCGACGCCCATCGCGCAGACGGTGAGCACGGTGTCGCGCAGGCTCTCGCCCTTCGACGTGCTCGAGCCCTTGGCGCTGACGTTGATCACGTCGGCGGAGAGCCACTTCCCCGCGATCTCGAACGACGAGCGGGTGCGGGTGGAGTCCTCGAAGAACATGTTCACGACCGTGCGGCCGCGGAGCGCGGGCAGCTTCTTGACCTCGCGGCGCTGCACGTCGTGCATGTCGGCGGCGGTGGCGAACAGGGACTCGATCTCGTCGACCGAGAGGTCGTCGATGGACAGCAGGTGCTTCACGAGATCGTCACCTCGTCGGTGCCGTCGATCTCGGCAAGCCGTACGCTCACGCGCTCGGCGAGGGCGCTGGGCAGGTTCTTGCCGACGTGGTCGGCGCGGATCGGGAGCTCGCGGTGGCCGCGGTCGACCAGGACCGCGAGGCGTACGGCGGAGGGGCGGCCGAGGTCGGCGAGCGCGTCCAGCGCGGCGCGGATGGTGCGTCCGGAGAAGAGCACGTCGTCGACGAGCACGACCACCTTGCGATCGATGCCGCCGGGCGGGAGCGCGGTCTTGTGCGCGCGCCGGGTCGGCTGCGAGCGGAGATCGTCGCGGTACATCGTGACGTCGAGCTCGCCCACCGCGACGGGAGCGCCCTCGACGGCGGCGATCTTGTCCGCGATGCGCCGCGCGAGCGGTACCCCGCGGGTGTGGAGGCCGAGCAGCACCAGGTCGGTGGCGCCCTTGTTGCGCTCGAGCAGCTCGTGGGAGATCCGGGTCAGCGCCCGGGAGATGTCACGGGCGTCGAGGACGGTGCGGTCCGACCTCGTCGGGTCGGTGTCAGGGTCAGCCATCTGCTCGCCGGACCTCCTTCTCCGCCTCACGGGACGGCTCGTTAAAGGATGTCGATCGACGCAGACCCTACAGGTGACCGGGCGCTTCGTGCCGGTCAGGCAGATCGACCGGGCACTTCGTGCCCGTCATGCGGAACGAAGTGCCCGGTCAGCCGCCGAGACGGGCACGAAGCGCCCGGTCAGCGCTCGAGGATCGCCACGACTCCCTGGCCGCCGGCGGCGCAGATGGTGATCAGGGCACGGCCCCCCTTGCCGGTCGACTCAGCCTTCTGAGCGAGCAGCTTGGCGGCGACGGGGACGATCCGGCCGCCGGTGGCGGCGAACGGGTGCGCGGCGGCGAGCGAGGAGCCGTTGACGTTGAGCTTGTCGCGGTCGATCGTGCCCAGCGGCGCGTCGAGGCCGAGGCGCTCCCGGCAGAACACCGGGTCCTCCCAGGCGGCGAGGGTCGAGAGCACCTGCGAGGCGAACGCCTCGTGGATCTCGTAGTAGTCGAAGTCCTGCAGCGTCAGCCCGTTGCGCGCCAGCATCCGCGGAACCGCGTACGCCGGAGCCATCAGGAGGCCCTCGTGACCGTTGACGTAGTCGACGGCTGCGGTCTCGGCGTCGACGAGGTGTGCCAGCACGGGCAGGCCGCGCTCCTCGGCCCACTCGTCGCTCGAGAGCAGCACCGCGGAGGCGCCGTCGGAGAGCGGCGTGCTGTTGCCTGCGGTCATCGTCGCCGCGGCTCCCTTGCCGAAGACCGGCTTGAGGGTGGCGAGCTTCTCGACCGACGAGTCCGGGCGCATGTTGTTGTCGCGCTCGACGCCGCGGAACGGCGTGATCAGGTCGTCGTGGAAGCCCTCGTCGTAGGACCGGGCGAGGTTGTGGTGCGACCGCGCGGCCAGCTCGTCCTGCGCCTCGCGGGTGATCCGCCACTCCAGCGCCGTGAGGGCCGCGTGCTCGCCCATCGAGAGGCGCGTACGGGGCTCGCCGTTCTGCGGGATGTCGAGGCCGATGTCGCCGGGCCGGATGGCGCCCAGCGCCTTGAGCCGGCTGGCGGTGTCCTTGGCCGAGTTCACCTTCATCAGCTTCTTGCGGAGCTTGTCGCTGATCGCCACGGGAGCGTCGGACGTGGTGTCGGTGCCACCGGCGACGCCGACGTCGATGACGCCCAGCGCGATCTTGTTGGCCACCTGGATGGCCGCCTGCAGCCCGGTGCCGCAGGCCTGCTGGATGTCGGTGGCAGGCGTCTCGGGCGCGAGCTTCGAGCCGAGCACCGACTCGCGGGTGAGGTTGAAGTCGCGCGAGTGCTTGAGCACGGCGCCGGCGACGACCTCGCCGAGGCGCTCGCCCTGGAGGTCGAAGCGGTCCGCGAGGCCGTCGATCGCCGCGGTGAGCATCTCCTGGTTGGAGACCCCGGCGTACACCGAGTTGGACCGGGCGAACGGGATGCGGTTGCCGCCGATGACGGCGACGGGACGGGTGGTGGGCTGCATGTTCCTATCCTTGCCGGGTGGGGTGCCCCGCGCCAACGGGGTGAGGGGCACGTCACGAAATGTGGACTCGCAGTTGCACAGTGAGTTACATCCATCACCGCCAGATTTCCGACCATCCGTCGAAGAGGGATCCCCGTCACCATGAGCGACCGCTACCAGGGCTTCGTGTCCACCTCGATCGGCCAGCTGTTCGTCAAGAACCTCGGCCTCCCCAACCCGACCGAGCTCGAGCGCTGGACCGACGGCGCGCCGCTGGTCGACGGCGTCGTGGTGCTCGGCGGCACCGGACGCCTCGCCGAGGTGCTGCCCACCACGCTCGACGGGCTCGGCATCGCCTCGACCACGTCCCTCGCCGACGGCGGCCGCGCCAAGGCCCTCGTCCTCGACGCCACCGGCATCGTCGACACCGCCGGTCTGAGCGCGCTGCAGGAGTTCTTCACGCCCCTCATGCGCCGCCTCGACACCTGCCCGCGGGTCGTCGTCATCGGTACGCCGCCGGAGCTGACGTCGGGCTCCGAGCGGGTCGCGCAGCGCGCGCTCGAGGGCTTCACCCGCTCGCTCGGCAAGGAGATCGGCCGCGGCGGGGCCGTCCAGCTCGTGTACGTCGCGCCGGCCGCCGACGGTGCGATCAGCTCGACCCTCGCGTTCCTCCTCTCCCCCAAGTCGGCGTACGTCTCGGGCCAAGTCGTCCGCATCGGCGCGCACGGCTCGACCTCGACCGACCAGGTCGACGACTGGACCCGGCCCCTCGCCGGGAAGATCGCCCTCGTCACCGGCGCCAGCCGCGGCATCGGCGAGGAGATCGCCCGGGTGCTGCACCGCGACGGCGCGACCGTCGTCGGCGTCGACGTGCCGCAGGCCGCGAGCGAGCTCCAGACCCTCATGGCCGAGCTCGAGGGCGACCACCTCGTCCTCGACATCACCGCCATGGACGCGCCGCAGCGCATCGCCCACCACCTCCGCGAGCACCACGGCGGCGTCGACGTGGTCGTGCACAACGCCGGCATCACCCGCGACAAGAAGCTCGCCAACATGGCCGAGGACCGCTGGAGCAGCGTCATCGCGGTCAACCTCACCGCGCCCGAGCTGATCACCCGCGAGCTCCTCGATGCCGGCGTGATCAACACCGGCGGCCGCGTCATCGGCGTCGCGTCGATCGCCGGCATCGCCGGCAACGTCGGCCAGACGAACTACGCGACCTCGAAGGCCGGCGTCATCGGCCTGGTCGAGAGCCTGCGCGACGAGCTCACCGACGGCATCACCGTCAACGCGGTAGCACCCGGGTTCATCATCACCCAGATGACCGCGGCCGTTCCGTTCGCGACCCGTGAGGTCGGCCAGCGCCTCAACGCGATGTCGCAGGGCGGCCTGCCGGTCGACGTGGCCGAGACCATCGCCTGGTTCGCCAGTGCCGGCTCGGGCGCGGTCAACGGCAACGTCGTGCGCGTCTGCGGTCAGATGATGCTGGGCGCCTGATGGCCACGACTCCGAAGGTCCTCGACGGCGAGCCCGGTGGGCTCAGCACGCTGGTGCGCGCAGCCCTGCCCGTGGTGCCCGGTCTCAACCAGCTGCCCGGTGTACGCAAGGGATCGGCGGCCGACTTCACCGGGCTCGCCTTCCGCCGCGAGGGTGTGGTCGCCGAGCGGCCCCGCGTCGATGCGTACGCGGCCGTGTGCGGCTTCCCCCGCAAGGACGTCGTCCCCCTCACCTATCCGCACATGCTGGCGTTCCCGCTGCACATGGCGATCATGAGCGACCCGGGCTTCCCCTATCCCGCGATCGGCATGGTGCACGTCGAGAACACGATCACCGCGCACCGCGCGATCGGCGTCGGCGAGGTGCTCGACGTCGTGACCGAGGTCGGGGCAGCGCGACCCCACGCCAAGGGCGTGCTGCTCGACTTCGTCACCACTGTCGCCGCCGGCACCGACATCGTGTGGGAGTCGACGTCGACCTACCTGCGCCGCGGCCGCACCGTCGACGGCGACGCCGCCGTCGGCCTGGTGATCACCGACCCGCCGTCCGGTGGCGTCGAGTGGCGGCTGCCCGCCAACCTCGGGCGCACGTACGCCTCGGTGTCGGGGGACGCCAACCCGATCCACCTCTACCCGCTGACGGCCAAGGCGCTCGGCTTCCCGCGCCAGATCGCCCACGGCATGTGGACCAAGGCGCGCTCGATCGCCGCGATCGAGAACCGGCTGCCCGAGGCGGTGACCGTCGAGGTCGCCTTCAAGAAGCCGGTCTTCCTCCCCGGCACGGTCGCCTTCGCGGCGCGCCAGGGCGACGCCGGCTGGACATTCGCGCTGACCAGCCCCAAGGACGGCTCGCCGCACCTGGTCGGACGTACGTCGACCCCGTGATACCTGAGGACGTTATGGACGGGATCGACCCCGAGATCCGTTCACCACGTCCTCAGATATCTGGGTCGAGGCGATAAATGCGTTGAACTACACGCCGCGCTCGCGCTAGGGGCGGGGTTCGCGCACCCGGATGAGGCCCTCCTGGGCCACCGTCGCGACCAGCTCGCCCGTACGGGAGAAGACCCGCGCGAGCGCCAGACCGCGACCGCCACCCGCAAACGGGGAGAACTGGTCGTAGAGCCACCAGTCGTCGACGCGGAACGGCCGGTGGAACCAGATGGTGTGGTCGAGCGAGGCCGGCTGCAGGCGCGGCGAGGCGATGTGGATGCCGTGCGGCACGAGTGCCGCGCCGAGCAGCGTCAGGTCGCTGGCATAGGTGAACGCCGCGGTCTGGACCGTCGGGTCGTCCGACAGGGTGCCGTCGACCTTGATCCAGAGCCGGGCGCGCGCCGGGTGCTCGGGGTCGTCGGGGATGCCGCGGCCGGTCACGCCGACGTGGCGGATGTCGAGCGCCGCCCACTCGCGCTCCCAGTGCTCGGCCGCCTCGGGTCCGCGCTCGCGGGCCAGCTCGACCAGCGGCATGCCGTGCTCGGGACCCACCACGTCGGGCATCTGGTCCTGGTGCTCGAGGCCCGGCTCGGGGATCTGGAAGTTGGCGGTCATGTAGTAGATCGGACGGCCGTGCTGGCGGGCGGACACCCGTCGTGTTGCGAAGCTCCGCCCGTCGCGGATGCGCTCGACGTCGTACACGATCGGCACCGTGGTGTCGCCTGGCCGGAGGAAGTAGGAGTGCAGCGAGTGGAGGACGAACTCGCCCTCGACGCTGCGGGTGGCGGCCACCACGGCCTGCGCGGCCACCTGGCCCCCGAACACGCGCTGCCGCTCCGTACGCGCCTGCGCGCCCCGGAACAGGTCGACCTCCAGCTGCTCGAGCTCGAGCAGCGTGACGAGCTCAGCGGCCGACCCGGCCATCAGCGGCCGTCCCAGCCGGCGCCCGAGTCGTCGCCGTCCTTGGACTGGTCGTCGAGCTCGGCGAGGAACGCCTCGAAATCGCGGCCGATCTCTTCGCCCGTGGGCAGGGTGCCGTCGCTGGCGAGCAGCGACGTGCCCGCGGCCTCGGCCTCGCGGAAGGAGTCGTACTGCTGCTCCAGTCCGCGTACGACGTCGCCGACCTCGTCGTGGGAGGAGAGATAGCGGTCGACCTCGGTCTCCGTGATCTCCGCGGCCTCGCGGAGCTCACCCAGGTCGATGGTGAGCCGGGCGCCGATCTCGAGGTGCTCGAGCAGCACCAGCGCGGCCTGGGGGTACTCCATCTGCGCGAGGTAGTGCGGGATGTGGGCGACGAAGCCGAGCGCGTCGTGACCCCACTCCCCCAGCCGGATCTCGAGCAGCGCCTGGGCGCTCGCCGGGACCCGCAGCTCGCCCTGCCACGGGCTCTCGCCGGGGACCAGCTCGGGCCGGTTGGCGTGGGGCGTGATCGCGATCGGACGGGTGTGCGGCACGGCCATCGGCACGGCACCGAGGCTGACGACCCGCGAGACGCCGAAGTGCTCGACCACCTCGCGCACGGCCCGCGCGAAGGCCTCCCACCGGATGTCGGGCTCGGGTCCGGTCAGCAGCAGGTACGGAGTGCCGCCGGCGTCGCGAAGCGCGCGCACCACCAGCCGCGGTGCCTCGTAGTCGGTGTAGTGGTCGCGTACGAACGTCATCGGCGGGCGGCGGGCGCGGTAGTCGTGCAGCGCGTCGACGTCGAAGGTGGCCACGACCTTGCCGCCGCCGTCGGAGCCCCCGGCGAGGTGGTTCGCGGCGAGCTCGGCGGACTTGCCCGCGTCGAGGAATCCGGTGAGCACACTGACGAGCGTCAGGTCACCGGCCTCCGCCAGTACCTCGGCGTCGTCGACGATGTGCACGAGTCTGTCGGCCATGCCTCAACCCTAGTGACTGATCTCGAGGACCCGGCCACCAGTGACCCGACACACACCGGCGGTGCTGGGCAGGCGTTGTTACCGAGGGGTAACCTGACGGCGTCCCGTCACCGCCAGCCCAGGAGTGTCCGTGCCCCGTCCCCAGCGTGAGGTCGTCTTCGTCGACGGCGTGCGCACACCGTTCGGCAAGGCCAAGGGCCAGTACGCCGAGACCCGTGCCGATGATCTCGTCATCAAGTGCATCACCGACCTGATGCGCCGCAACCCGTCGCTGCCGCCCGAGCGCATCGACGAGGTCGCCCTCGCGGCCACGACCCAGATCGGCGACCAGGGCCTCACCCTCGGGCGCACCGCCGCGCTGCTGGCCGGACTGCCGCAGAGCGTCCCTGGCTACTCCATCGACCGCATGTGCGCCGGCGCGATGACCGCGGTGACCAACGTCGCGTCGGGCATCGCCTTCGGGGCGTACGACGTCGCGATCGCCGGCGGCGTCGAGCACATGGGCCGCCACCCGATGGGCGAGGGCGTCGACCCCAACCCGCGCATCCTGTCCGAGCGGATCGTCAACCCTGACGCGCTCGTGATGGGCAAGACGGCCGAGAACCTGCACGACCGTTACCCCACGATCACCAAGCAGCGGGTCGACGCGTACGCCGTCCGCAGCCAGCAGAAGACCAAGGCGGCGTACGACGCCGGCAAGATCCAGCCCGACCTGGTGCCCGTCGCGACCCGCTCGGCCGAGGCCGGCTGGGGCCTGGCCACGCTCGACGAGCCGATGCGCCCCGAGACGACCATGGAGTCGCTCGCCGGCCTCAAGACGCCGTTCCGCTCGCACGGCAACGTGACCGCGGGCAACGCCGCCGGCATCAACGACGGCGCCACCGCCGCGCTGCTCGCCGACGAGGAGACCGCCCGCGAGCTCGGCCTGCCGGTCAAGATGCGCCTGGTCACCTACGCCTTCGTGGGGGTCGAGCCCGAGGTGATGGGTGCGGGCCCGATCCCCGCCACGGAGAAGGCGCTGCGCCTCGCCGGCCTGACGATCGACGACATCGGGGCCTTCGAGGTCAACGAGGCGTTCGCCGTGCAGGTGCTGGCGTTCCTCGAGCACTACGGCATCGCCGACGACGACGCCCGGGTGAACCCCTACGGCGGCGCGATCGCGATGGGCCACCCGCTGGCCTCGTCCGGCGTACGCCTGATGAACCAGCTCGCGGCCGCGTTCGAGGAGCGCCCCGAGGTCCGCTACGGCCTCACCACCATGTGCATCGGCATCGGCATGGGCGGCACCGTGATCTGGGAGAACCCCCACTGGACCGGCACCTCGGACGGAGAGACCAAGTGAGCACCATCTTTGAGCGCGCGCAGGCGATCGTCGCGGGCGGCGAGCGTGTGACACAGGCCCACCTGCGCCGCGTCAGCCTCCCCGGCGCCACGATCGGGCTGATCACCCTCGACAACGGCGAGGACCACACCAGGCCCAACACGTTCGGCCCGGCCGGGCTGCTGTCCCTGAACACGGCGATCGACGCGGCCTTGGCCGACGAGACGATCGACGCGATCGCGGTCACCGGCAAGCCGTTCATCCTCGCTGCGGGCGCCGACCTCACGTCCATCCAGGGCGGTGGCCCCGACGCCGTACGCATCGTGGCCGAGCTCGGCCACGCGGTCTTCCGCAAGCTGGGCGAGGGCGGCAAGCCGTCGTTCGGCCTGGTCAACGGCCTCGCGCTCGGTGGAGGGCTCGAGGTGGCGCTGCACTGCACCTACCGCACCGTCATGGACTCCGCGCCCGCGCTCGGGCTGCCCGAGGTGATGCTCGGCCTCGTCCCCGGCTGGGGCGGCGCATGGCTCGTGCCCAACCTCGTCGGCGCCGACAAGGCCGTCACCCTGATCCTCGAGAACCCGCTCAACCAGGGCAAGACCCTCGGCGGGCAGGCGGCGTACGACCTCGGGCTCGCCGACGCGGTGTTCAACGGAGCCGACTTCCTGGAGCAGTCGCTGCTCTGGGCCGCCTCCGTGCTGCGGGGCGACGTCGTCGTCGAGCGGCCCGAGGTGGACCGCGGCGAGGCGTGGGACGCAGCCGTCGTACGTGCCGAGGGCATCGTCGCCGCTCGGACCGGTGGCGGCTCGCCGGCCGCGACGAAGGCCGTCGAGCTGATCGCCGCAGCACGCGACACCGACCGTGACACGGGCTTCGCGGCCGAGGACGACGCGCTGCACGCGCTGTCGCAGACGGCCGCGCTGCTCGCCTCCCTTTACTCCTTCGACCTCGTGCAGAAGCGGGCCAAGCGGCCCGCCGGTGCTCCGGACAAGGCGCTCGCGCGACCGGTCACCAAAGTCGGCATCGTGGGCGCGGGCCTGATGGCCAGCCAGCTGGCGCTGCTCTTCGTACGCCGCCTCGAGGTCCCCGTCGTGCTCACCGACCTCGACCAGGAGCGCGCCGACAAGGGCGTGGGCTACGTGCACGCCGAGATCGACAAGCTGCTCGCCAAGGGCAGGATCAACCAGGACAAGGCCAACCGCCACAAGGCGCTGGTGTCGGGCGAGACCGACAAGCAGGTCGCCTTCGGCGACGCCGACTTCGTGATTGAGGCCGTCTTCGAGGAGATGTCGGTGAAGAAGACCGTCTTCGCCGACGTGGAGAAGGTCGTCTCGGCCGAGTGCGTGCTGGCGACCAACACGTCGTCGCTGTCGATCACCGAGATGGCCGCCGACCTCCAGCACCCGGAGCGGGTCGTGGGCTTCCACTTCTTCAACCCGGTCGCGGTGATGCCGCTGCTGGAGATCGTCACGGGCGAGCAGACCGACGACGCGACCCTGGCGACGGCGTTCGCGACCAGTCGCACGCTCAAGAAGACGAGCATCCTGGTCAAGGACAGCCCGTCGTTCATCGTGAACCGACTGCTCGGCCGCTTCATGAGCGAGGTCGGCCGCATCGTCGACGAGGGCACGCCGGTCCAGGTGGCCGACAACGCGTTCGCCGGCATCGCGCCGATGCCGCCGTTCGTGCTGCTCTCGCTCGTCGGACCGGCGATCGCGCTGCACAACAACGAGGCGCTCAAGGGTGCGTTCCCCGACCGCTTCTACGTCTCCCCCGCCCTCGAGCGGATGGTCGCGGCTCGCAAGACCAGCTACTACGGCCCGGACGGGTCGCTCGACCCTGAGGTCGAGGCGCTGCTGGAGAAGCCGACGTCGCCGGTGGTGCTCACCGCTGAGGAGGTCCGCGAGAAGACCCTCGCCGGGCTCGCCGAGGAAGCGCGCCTGATGCTGGACGAGGGCGTCGTCGCGGCTCCCCAGGACATCGACCTGGCGATGATCACCGGCGCCGGCTTCTCGTTCTGGAACGGAGGCCTGACCTTCATGCTCGATGTCCAGGGCATCTCGGAGAAGGCGACCGGCCGCCGCTTCCACTGACCGCTGCGCCCGAGGTTCACGTCCCAAACTGGAGCCTCACCCCCGAAACTTCGGGGGTGAGGCTCCAGTTTCCCCGGGTACCCGGGGATCGCGACATGGGCGAAGCAGACCCGCGAGCGTCAGATCGCCCGGTCGCCGACCGGGATGTGCTTGTCGTACTCGCCCCGCCCGAGCCGGCTGTGGGAGCGGCCGTAGGCGAAGTAGACGACCAGGCCGATCAGCATCCAGACCCCGAACCGCACCCAGGTCTCGCCGATCAGGTTCAGCATCAGGTAGAAGCAGAGCAGCACCGAGAGCGTCGCGACGACCGGTGCGGCGGGCGTACGGAAGGCGCGTGGCAGCTCGGGACGCGTACGACGCAGGACGAGCACACCCACGCTGACCAGCATGAAGGCGAACAGGGTGCCGATGCTGACCAGGTCGCCCAGGGTGGCGAAGTCGACGAAGCCCGACAGGAGCGCGACGCCGACGCCGGTGATGGCCGTGAGCCGGTAGGGCGTGCCGAAGGTGGGGTGCACCTTGGCCAGCGACGTCGGCAGCAGGCCGTCGCGCGCCATGGCGAAGGCAACGCGGGTCTGCCCCATCATCAGGATCAGCACCACGACGGTCAGTCCGATCGTCGCGCCGACGGCGATGATGTTGGCGATCCACTCGACCCCCGCCTTGTCGAAGGCGGTGGCGAGGGGCGCCGGGTCATTGGGGTCGATGGTGTCGTAGGACTGCATGCCGGTGATGACGAAGCAGACGGCGATGTAGAGCACGGTCACGATCGCGAGCGAGCCGAGGATGCCGATGGGCACGTCGCGCTGCGGGTTCTTCGTCTCCTCCGCGGTCGTCGCGACCACGTCGAAGCCGATGAAGGCGAAGAAGACGATCGCTGCTCCCGCGATCACGCCGCCGATGCCGAAGACCGCCGGTTCCATGCCGAAGATCGACGTGATCAGCGGCGACTTCCAGAATGACGCCTCGCCGCCGCCGGAGGGCTGGCTCGGCGGGATGAACGGCGTGTAGTTGGCGGTCTTGATGTAGCCGATGCCCATCACGATGACGAGGCCGACGACCGTCAGCTTGATCGCGACGATGACCTGGTTGATCCGGCTCGACAGCTTGATGCCACCGATCAGCACGGCGGCGACGAGCAGCGAGATCACCACAGCGGGCAGGTTGACGATCCCGTCGCTGGCCGAGGCGAGCGACGCGGGGATCTCGAGCGGCGTGCCCTCGAGGACGTTCTGGAGGTAGCCCGAGAACCCGGCGGCGAGCGCGGACGCGCCGACGGTGAACTCCAGCACCAGGTCCCAGCCGATGATCCAGGCGATCAGCTCGCCGAAGGTGGCGTAGGAGAACGTGTACGCGCTGCCGGCGACCGGGACCGTCGAGGCGAACTCGGCGTAGCAGAGGGCCGCGAGAGCGCACGCCAGTCCGGCGACGAGGAACGACAGCGCGATGGCCGGGCCGGCGTTCGTCGCGGCGACCAGCCCGGTGTAGACGAAGATCCCGGCCCCGATGATGACGCCGACGCCGAAGATGGTGAGGTCGAGCGCGCCCAGGTTCTTCTTCAGGCGATGCTCGGGCTCCTCGGTCTCGGCGATCGACTGCTCGACTGACTTCGTGCGGAAGACGCTCATCCCAGCAACCTAGAACCGGCACGCGGCGTACGTCGAGCCGGGGTGCGGGTTCAGAGCGTGGCGGCGAGCCAGGCGGACGTACGCTCCCACGCGAGACGCGAGGCCTCGGCGTCGTAGAGGAAGAAGTCGGGGTTGTCGAAGGCGTGGTCGGCCGTCTCGTAGCCGTGCCACGTGACGTTGGGCAGCGGCTCGAGGAGGCCCTGGATCTGCTCCACGACCGGCCTGGTGAGGAACTGGTCGGTCATGCCGAACTGGTGCAGCGACGGAGCGGTGACCGCCTCGGGGCCGACGACCGTCACGCGCGGGTCGGCCTCGACGACGCCGAGCAGGTCGGGCAGTGCGGAGCCGTAGTAGCTGACGAGTGCATCGACCTGGGTCCGGGCTGCCACGTCGAAGGCGAGCCCGCCCCCGAAGCAGAAGCCCATGACTCCGACCCCACCCGTCACCTCGTCGCGCTGCCGGAGGACGTCGAGGCCGGCGATGCTGTCTCCCACGGCCGCCGCCCAGTCCACGTCGTTGAGGAGACCGAAGGCGATGTCCATGGCGTCGGGACCTTCCGCGACACGCGAGACGCCCTGCCGCCACCAGATCTCGGGCGCGACCACGACGTAGCCGAGGTCGGCGAGGTCCTGGGCGCGCCGCTCGATGTAGGGGCTGATGCCGAAGATCTCCTGCAGCAGCAGGACTCCCGGACCGGAGCCCGACGCTGGGAGCCACAGGTGGGCGGGCATCGCGCCGCCGGAGGTCGGGACCGTCAGTCGAGTGCTCGTCACGTCGCCAACCTAGCGGCGTACGACCGCGGCGTCAGCCCACCGACGCGGAGCGCGTGTCGCCGTCCGACAGGGCCGAGAAGTCCTCGACGATCCCGCGCGCCAGTGTCTCGGCGGTCAGGCCGATGCGGGTGAGGATCGCGTCGCGCTTCGCGTGGTCGAGGAACTCCTGCGGGATCCCGTGGAGGCGGAACGGCGTGTGCACCCCGGCGTCGTTGAGGGTCTGGAGCAGCACCGCACCGCAGCCGCCGACGCGGCCGTTGTCCTCGACGCTGACGACCAGGCGGTGCCTGCGCGCCAGCTCGACGATCGCCGGGTCGACCGGCTTGACCCATCGGGGGTCGACCACGGTCACGCCGATGCCCTGCGCGGTCAGCCGCTCGGCGACCTCGACAGCCGTCGTGGCCATCGAGCCGACGGCGACGATGAGCACGTCGTGGTCACCCTCGCGGACCAGCACGTCAGCGCCGCCGGCGCGATCGATCGCCGGCACGTCCGCCGGGGGCGGGCCCTTGGGGAAGCGCACCACGGTGGGTGCGTCGTCGACCTCGACGGCCTCGTCGAGGAGCTCGCGGAGGCGGGTGACGTCGCGCGGCGCCGCCAGCCGCAGGCCCGGCACCACCTGGAGGATCGACATGTCCCACATGCCGTTGTGGCTGGCGCCGTCGTCGCCGGTGACCCCGGAGCGGTCCAGGACGAAGGTGACGCCGCACTTGTGCAACGCGACGTCCATCAGCACCTGGTCGAAGGCCCGGTTGAGGAAGGTGGCGTACACCGCGAAGACCGGGTGGAGCCCACCCATCGCGAGGCCGGCTGCCGACGTCACGGCGTGCTGCTCGGCGATGCCGACGTCGAAGGTGCGCTCGGGGTACTTCTGCGCGAAGACGTCGAGGCCGACGGGGTGCATCATCGCGGCGGTGATCGCCACGACGTCGGTGCGACGGGCGCCCAGGTCGACGATCGCCTCGGAGAAGTGGTCGGTCCAGATCTTGCCCTTGGGCTTCTCCGCACCGGTCTGCACGTCGAAGGGACCGGGCGCGTGGAACTGGTCGGCCTCGTGGCGCAGGGCCGGGTCGTAGCCCTGGCCCTTGCGGGTGATGGCGTGGACGATGACCGGCCCGCCGAAGCGCTTGGCCTGCGCCAGCGCCTGCTCCATCGCCGCGCGGTCGTGGCCGTCGACCGGCCCGACGTACTTGAGGCCGAGGTCCTCGAAGAGGCCCTGCGGCGCGAGCGCGTCCTTCATGCCCTTCTTGACCGCGTGGAGCGCGTCGTACGCCGCGTGGCCGACGCCCGGCACCGCGTTGAGCCGCTTCTTGACCAGGTCGAGGACCTGCTCGTAGCGCGGGTTGGTGCGCAGCGCCGTGAGCGCGGTCGCGAGGCCGCCGATCGTGGGCGTGTAGGACCGCTCGTTGTCGTTGACCACGATCACGAGCCGGCTCGACCGGGCGATCGCGATGTTGTTGAGCGCCTCCCACGCCATCCCGCCGGTCAGCGCGCCATCACCGATCACGGCCACGACGTGGCGGTCGTCGCCGCGGATGGCGTACGCCTTGGCGAGCCCGTCGGCGTAGGACAGCGATGTGGACGCGTGGGAGTTCTCCACGATGTCGTGGTCGGACTCGGCCTGGCTGGGGTAGCCGCTGACGCCGCCCTCCTTGCGGAGCGTGTCGAAGCGCGGGTGCCGGCCGGTGACGAGCTTGTGGACGTACGACTGGTGGCCGGTGTCGAAGACGACCCGGTCGCGCGGGGACTCGAAGACGCGGTGGATCGCGAGGGTCAGCTCGACCACGCCGAGGTTGGGGCCGAGGTGCCCGGAGTTCGTGGCGACGGTGCGGATCATCACGTCGCGGATCTCGGCGGCCAGCTCGGCCAGCTGCTCCTCCGACAGCCCGCGGAGGTCGCGCGGGGAGGAGATCGAGTCGAGGAGTGCCATGTCGACCGAGTCTATTTCATGCCAGGTCGTGGACGGCCACCGCAGGCTCGTGGAGGCTGCCCAGCCAGACCTGCCCGTCGTGCTCCCGCACGCCGGTGACCATGTGGAAGCCGGGGTGGTCGATGTCGACGTCGTGCACCAGCCGGCCGTCGAGGTCGTACGCCTGCGCACGGATCGTGCGCTTCGGTGCGGGTTGCAGGCGCTCGGGGATCCTGGTGACCAGCTTGCGGAGCGCCAGCGGGGCGGAGCCGAGGCGCTCGACGAGCCCGTCGAGCGGGCTGCCGATCGTCACCCAGATGAGCCCGTCGCTGCCGCGGCTGATGTTGTCCGGATAGCCCGGCAGGTCCTGCGCGAGATGGTCGCGCTCACCGGCGCGCGGCCCGGTCAGCCAGAGGCGTACGACGGTGCGCGCGCGGGTCTCGGCGACGCACACGAACGACTCGTCCTGGGCCAGGGCCACCCCGTTGGCGAAGGCCAGGCCGTCGAGCACGACCGTGACCGTGCCGTCGGGATCGCGCCGCGCAAGGCGGCCGGTGCGGGTGTCCTGGATGAAGTCGTCCTTCCACTGCTCGATGCCGTAGTGACGGGAGGAGTCCGAGAACCAGATCGTCCCGTCCGCGGCGACGGCGGCGTTGTTGCAGAACCTCATCGGGCGGCCCTCGAGCCGGTCGAGCAGCACCTCGACCGCGCCCGAGCGGGGGTCGACCCGCAGCAGGCCGCGCCTGGCGTCGCACACCAGCAGGTCACCGCCGTCCAGGAGCTCGAGGCCGAGCGGGCGACCGCCCGTGTCGGCCACGCGCCGGGCGCTGCCGGTCGCCGCGTCGATCGCCCAGATCGCACCGTCCTCGGTGCCCGTCCAGACGATGCCGTCGGGGCCGACGAGCACGTCCTCGGCGCCCATCGACGGGACGGGGTGCACGGTGAAGGTCATGCTCGCTCCTGGCGTGTGAGTGCGGTGTAGGTCGGTGAGTCGAGGAAGGCGGGGACGATGTCGGTCGTACCGGCTGTCAGGTCCAGTCCGCGCGCGACGTCCGGGTCGACGAACACGATCTGTCGGCCCTCGCGGCAGTCGATGTCGCTGTCGGTCAGGTCGGTCGCGGCGACGTAGACCTGCATCAGGTCCCAGGTGCCGTAGGCCTCGCGGTGGTCGACGACGAACTCGCCGAAGAACGTGAGGTCGCCGGGTGGGAGGCGTACGCCGGTCTCCTCCTCGAGCTCGCGGTGGGCCGCGGGCTCGAACTCCTCGCCCGGATCGACGTGGCCTCCGGCGAGGCCCCACTTCTCGGGGTCGATGCGCGGGTGCTCGTCGCGCTCCTGCAGGAGGATCCAGCCCCTCCGGTCGACCAGGATGACGCCGGAGAAGCGGTGCTGGTCGGCTGCGGGCACGAACGGGTGCGCCGCGGTCCACGCGCGGAGCACCGGTGCCACCATCGCGGTCGACCGCACGAGGTCGAGGTCGGGCAGCGGGTCCGCGTCGACGAAGACCATCTGGCGGCCCTCGTGGCACTCCACGTCGCGGTCGCTGAGGGCGGTCCGCGCCACGTACGCGTGGAAGTGGAAGGTGCCGTGGTCGTCGGTGACCAGCTCGAACTGCCCGAGGTCGGTCAGGTCCTCCGGCGCGAGGACGACACCGGTCTCCTCGGCAAGCTCGCGTACGGCGCCCGCGGCCGGCTCCTCGCCGTCCTCGAGGCCACCGCCGGGGAAGCACCACATGTCCGGCCACACCGGCGCGTGCTCGTCGCGCTCCTGCATCAGCACCCGCCCGCGTGGATCGATCAGGGTCACCTGGACGAAGTCGGTGCGGACGGCGCTCCCGCTCGCTGGCTGCATCCGCCGACCCTAGCCACATCCCACGAGGTCGGAGCTCACATCCGCACCCGGTAGCGCCGCCCGCGCAGCGCGTCCTCGACCAGGCCGACCTCGCGGCGTACGCCGAGCAGGCGGGCGTCCTCGAGCTGGAAGGTCTGCACCGCCGCCGTCACGACCGCCTCGTCGGCCACGTCCCTGAGGTCGCCCCGGATCTCGCTCAGTCCGCGCCGGGTGGCCAGCTGCTGCGCCTCGACGTGCAGCACCGCGAACCTCGCCAGCACGACGACGTGCCGGCGCAGGCCGGAGAACCGGCGGTAGTCCGGCGGGCACTGGTCCAGCAGCCAGCTCGCCGCGGTCACCTCCCAGTCGGGTGCATCGGGCGGGCGCACCTGGCGCGGCCAGCCCGGCGGCGCGACGCCCCGGTGGCCCTGCGGTGGCGTGGGGCGCTGCCGGGGCTGGGGGGTGGGGAACACGTAGCCACTCTATCGAACACCTGTTCGTTTGTGACAGGGTTCAGGCCAGCCCGAGCGCCGCCTCGACGTCGGCCAGGTCGGGGTCGCGCAGCCCGGTCGAGTCGTGCCGCCACCACACCTCGGGATAGACCACCCGACCCGTCATCCACTCCTCGAGGGCGAAGGGAACGACCTGGAACGCCGGTGGCGGCACCCGAGTCGTCGGCGCCTCGATGCCGTACGTCGCCGCCGGCTCGAAGCAGCGGGCGGAGTAGAACGACGGACTGCCCTCGAGGAATAGGGCCGGCCGGCCGAGTCCGCGGGCCGCGTGGATCGCTGCGGCCACGAGGGCCGTGCCGATCCCCCGCTCCTGGTGTGCGGGCGACGTGCTCAGCGGCGACAGCATGCAGGCCGCGACCAGCTCACGCCTCGCGTCGATCCAGCAGTGGCTGATCCCGACGTGGCCGACGACCTCGCCCTCGACGACGGCCACCCGTTCCGCCAGCAGGTGCTCCCCCGCGCGGACGTCGGACCACAGGTCCCCGACCTGGTCGCCGTGGGCGGGGTCGGCGGCCCCGAACGCGGCTCGGATCACGGCATCGATGCCGGCCGTGTCGGCTGCGGAGGCGGACCGGATCTCGACGTCTGGCTGCTGGCTCATCGACACCACGCTAGCGCCCGACGCGTTCGCGGAGCCCGGCCGCGAGACCGATGATCGTGAGCGCGTCGAAGGCCCCGCCGACCGTGCCGGCCAGCCGCTGGTGGCGGACCGGTCCGAGCCGCAGCCGCAGGTGCACGCGGGTGCCAGTGGTCCCGATCGGCGCCAGGTGCAGGCACCAGGTGAGGTCGGTGCGCCCGCGTCGAGAGGTGTAGACCAGCGTCCGCGGTTCCTCGATCGCAGCCAGCGTGAAGGTCGCGTCGGACCCACCCCAGTCCGGGATCACGTCGCCGACCTCGTGGTCCAGCCACCGGGGCTCGATGCGCCGCAGGGCCCGGCGCGACCGCGGCACGAGCCGCTCGACGGACCCGGGCAGGTACCACCCCGCGCGACGCTTGCCCAGCTGGACGAGCCACGGCCAGACCTCGTCGGGCGGCGCAGGCAGGTCGAACGCGCGGTCCATCACGACATCGGCTGCCACGAGCTCGTCGCCGGGCAGCGGGGCGTGCCGCTCCGCGCCGGTGGCGCGCGCCCGGTCCACCGGGTCATCCCTCCAGGAAGGACCAGCGGACCTCGCGCCGGTCGTTGTCGACGTTGAGGTCAACGAGGCAGATGCTCTGCCAGGTGCCGAGCGCGAGCCGACCCGCCAGCACCGGCACCGTGCAGTGCGGCGGCACGATCGCCGGCATCACGTGCGAGCGACCGTGCCCCGGCGAGCCGTGGCGGTGCCGCCACCGGTCGTCGGCGGGCAACAGGTCGGCGAGCGCGGCGAGCAGGTCGTCGTCCGACCCCGCGCCCGTCTCGACGATCGCGAGACCCGCCGTGGCGTGGGGCACGAAGACGTGCAGCAGGCCGTCACCGCGATCGGCGACGAAGTCGGCCGCGTCGGCGGTCAGGTCGAGCACCACCTCGTCGCCGCCGGTGCGATAGGTGCGGGTCTCGCTGTGCATGCGCGCCACGCTAGCGCCGCGTCCCTCCTCGTGCAGGATGGGCGCATGTCGATCCGCGTACGGCTGGGGGCGGGCTCCGGCATCGAGCTGCTGATGTCGGCGGTCTCGGTCGCCGATGCCGACTGGCGCGGGGTCTTCGAGCGCGGGCCTGCGTCGTACGCCGCCGCGAGGGCCGCCGGCGGCAGCGACCTCGTGCGCGACGTCGCCCGCTTCGGCCGGTTCGGCTGGATCAACCTGGCCGGCCCCCTCACCGGGACGCGTGCCGCGTGGACGGTCGATGCGCTGCGGGAGTGGGTGGACGGGTCGGACCCCGACGAGCTCCGTCTCGTCCTGACCGGTGCCCGCCGCCACCAGCTGCGGTCGCGTCTCGACGACGCGACCATCGCCGCCGCGGTGGGCGGGGACCGCGCAGCGCGTACGACCTGGCGCCGCGCGCTCGGCGACACTTTGCTCCAGGTGTCGCCCTGGTTGCTGAGCGCGGACGCCGCCACCATCCGGCGTACGTGCCTCTCCGTGATCGACCGGCTGCCCCACGAGCCGCGCGCCACTCCCCTGCCCCGGATGCGCCGCCGCCTCGAGGAGGTGGGACCCGAGGCGCTGCTGGCCGAGGTCGCTCCCGGGGTCGCCTACGGGTCCGGCGTCCTGGCGGACGTGGTGCTGGTGAGCTCGCCCGGCGTCGCGCCGATCCTGGTCGTCGTCGACGAGGCCGAACGCAGCGTGATCCTCCACCCGCCGCTCGCGGAGGACGGTCCCGACGACGCCGGCGCCAGGCTGCGCGAGCTGGGCCGAGCCCTCGGGGACGACACCCGGATCCGGCTGCTCCACACCCTCCGGCTCTCCCCCCGGACGCTGCCCGAGCTCTGCGAGTCCCTGGACAGCCCCCGCACCACACTGCTGCACCACCTCGCGCTGCTGCGGTCGTCGGGCCTGATCGAGATCGAGGTCCTGGCGGGCGAGGCCAACCTCTACGCACTGCGGCCGGCCGGCTTCGACGACCTCGCCCACGCGGCCCGCGCGTTCCCGCACGTCTAACCCAGTGTCGAAATATCTCGACACCTTGCTCTTGCGGGCCTAGCCTTCGGTCCATGGCGCGACTCCCCGGCTCGGTGGCTGCCCTGGTCCTGCTGGCCGGCCTCGGTGCCTGCGGCGGCACGGAACCGTTGCCGGAGCCGGATCCAGACACGGCGTCGCGGACGGCCGAGCCGACGACACCCGCGACGTCCGAGACGGAGATCGCGCCCTTCGTCGAGGTCGGGACCGCTCCGATAGGCCTCGCGGCCGACGGGGACGCCGCCGTGTGGGTCGTGCTGAGCGGTGACGACGCCGTGGGGCGGATCCCGGTCGGCGCGGACGAGCCCGACCTGACGGTCGACGTGCCCGGCACTCCGCTCCGTGCCGTCGCCGTCGACGGCGCACTCTGGGTCACGTCGTTCCGCGGCGAGCAGCTGCTGCGCATCGACACCGCCACCGGCACGGTCACCGACACGCTCCCGACCGGAGCCGGACCCGAGGGCGTCACCGCCGGCTTCGGCTCCGTCTGGTTCGTCGAGCAGGACTCCGGCACGCTCGTCCGGGTCGACCCCGGATCGGCGGAGGTGACGTCCCGGACTGACATCGGCGTGGGCGCGCGGCTCCCCCACGCCGGCCGGACGGCCGTCTACGTCGCCGCCTTTGCCGACGATCGGGTGCTGCGCGTCGATCCCCGCACCCTCGACGTACGCCGTTCCGCGAAGGTGTGCAGCGGCCCGCAGGGGATGGCGGAGGCGGCCGGACAGCTCTGGGTCGCGTGCACCTTCTCCGACGAGGTGGTCTCGCTCGACCCGGTGACGCTCGAGCGCACGTCACGGATCCCGGTCGAGGGCCTGCCCGACTCGGTCGTCGCCGAGGGCGGCCGGCTCCTCGTGGTGGCCGAGGAAGGTCCGCGGCTGGTGTCGATCGATCCCGCCTCCGGCGAGGTCACCGACGACGTGCTGCTGGGCGAGGAGACCGCGCTCTACGACAGCGCCAACCTCGACCTGGCCGTCGCCGGCGGCGAGGCCTGGGTGTCGTCCTTCAAGGCCGACCGGGTCTACCGCGTGCCCCTGCCCTAGGGGGCGTTCTTGCGGAGGTAGTCCAGCTGCTCCGGCGGAAGGGGCGGCACAGCGGGGATGTGGTTCACGCCCCGCTTCACGTAGGACTCCTTGTCGTGCGCCTTGAGGAAGTCGCTCAGCGAGCGCGAGACGACGCTGTGGTTGTTGACCTTGAACCCACCGAACGCGTTGATCTCGAACTCGCCCTCGAACTCCCACTTGCCGTTGCCGACCGGGTCGAAGGACCCCTCGTAGCGGTAGGTGATCGGCCAGGTCCGCGGGTCCGTCCCCGCAGCCGGGATCGGGCTGACCTTGATGACCGTGACCTTGCCCTCCGCCTTGGTCCAGTCCGTGGAGGTCGCGAGGTCCTTCTTCATCACGACGGTGGAGATCTCCCCGAAGGCATTGCCCTCCCACGTGACCACTAGGTCCGCGTTGGCCATCCCCGGCTTCATCGCGTCCAGGCTGAGGAACCGGTGCTTGTACGACTGCTTGGTCGCCGCCGCACCTGGCATCTGGAGCCTGGCCTGCGTCGTCAGCAGCCGCTCGACCTGCTGGTAGGTGAAGTCGAGGCCACCGCCCCCGGCCTGGAGCGCGCTCTGGGCGATGGACGCGCTGCCGAGCCCGATCTGGATGGCGTCCGCGATCGCGATCCCCGCGAGGGGGTTCTGCGCATACGAGTACGCCGTCATCGGCACCGCGAGCGTGCCGCCGCTCTCGTACACGGACTTCGCCAGCGCCGGCACCGCGTCATCGGACGGCACACCGGGCGGTCGGGCGTACAGGTCGGCCTCTGCCTGACGACGGCGGAGCAGCTCGTCGAGCTGGACGATGTCCGCACCGCGACGGGCCTGGACCCACTTCTTCATCTCCGCGGGGACCTGGCCGTGGGCGCCGTCCCGCAGCATCCGCAGCAGCGTCGAGCGGCGGAATGGATCCTCCCCGATGCCGCAGATGAAGCACGCCAGCGCGTCGACCTGGTTCTGGTTGAGGGAGACGGACGCGGTCTCGTCCAGCGTCCGCAGGGCAGCCGCCACACGTTGCTCCACGTCCGCGCCCTGCTCCCACTGTCGGATGAGCTCCATCCCTGCCCGGGAGACGCTGCGCGCGGCCCCGCTCGACCGGCTGCCGAGCTGGGAGACGTCGGACATCGGGACGACGACGGTGACCATCGACGTGTGCCCGAGCGACGTGGCGAAGGTGAGGGCGTCGGAGCTGATGGTGAGCGAGCCCTCCCCCTTGACCACGGGGGCACTCGACTTGATGGCCGCGATGGTGCCCACGTCGATGCTTGCGGCCAGCTGGTCGCCGACGACGGGGACGGCACCGACCACGGCCCGGACGGCGGCGTTCATCAGGCCGACGGTCCGGGTGTACGCACCCGTGATCGCGGTGTCGAAGCCCTGGCCGTCCTTCCAGTTGTTCCAGAAGAAGTACGTCGTCGGCTCGGGCAGCACGTTGAGGCCGACCGATCCGGACACGACCTTCGCCCCGGCGTCGAGCCAGGCCTGGTTCAGCGTCGACGCCTCGCAGTTCATCATGTAGACGCTCCGCAGGGGCAACGCCGAGCCGTACTCCGTCTTCCACCCTCGGATCGTCGTGTCGGTGATGTCGGCACCGCCGTCGTTGATCGCGATGGACTTGTCGCTCCCGTGGGTCAGGACGTAGACGTCGATGATCTTCCCGGCCCGCCCGAGGGCGAAGAGCTTCGCCTTCATGTCGTCGGCCAGGGACGCGCTGTTCCGCAGCACCGTCACGTCCGCATACTGACCGGGTTTGGCCTTCTCGTACCTGGCGAGTGCCAGCTCGGCGCTCTCCAGCAGGTTGTCGGTCACCTCCCTGAGCTTGCGCTCCACCGCAGAGACGATGTCCCGCTTGACCGAGCTCGGGATCATGCTCGACCCGGGCAGCGCGTCGAGGATCTTGTCGACGAGGGCGGGCAGGCCGAGGTCCACTCCCCCGTTGTCCAACAGGACCACGAGTGCCCGGTCGGTCGCCGCCATCGACCGGGACACGCTCTGGGCGCTCGCGTAGCCGTGGGGCCTGCTCAGCACCGGCCGGCTGGCGCCGCGACCCGGTGGCGGGGCGCACCTCAGGTAGTTGTGCATCTCGACAAAACGGTTCTGGGTCATGACGTCCTCCTGGACGAGCTGGACGAGCCCCTCAGGCCTTCTTGAGCTTCTTCTGGTCGAGGAGCTCCTTGATCAGGCTGTTGACGTTGCCGGAGAGGATCTCCGCGGCAGCGTTCACCAACCGGTCGGAGTCGGTGTTGGTGTACTCGTGCGCCAACCGGACGATGTCCTTGACGGACGCCGGCGTCGGTTGGGGCGTGTGACGCCACACCTTGGCGTGGAGCGCAGCCACGTCGATCCCGCTGACCCGGATGGCCGGGTCGGTGATCGTGGCCGCCGACTCCCCGACCGCGACCTGCATGATCGCCTTGGTCTCGGCCGTCAGGTGCCCGTCGCCCTTGAGGTGCCAGCTCCTGCCCGCCGCGTTGCTCACCATGTAGCCGCGCTCGTTGAGGTCGTCGTGCAGCGCCTTGACGACGAGGTTGGAGATCTTGTCGGGCTGCTGGGTGGCCGCCGCCTTGAGCAACGAGGCGAACCGGTCGGCGGAGTTGATGTCCGGGTGCCACTTGAGGCACAGGCCCCACACGCACACCGGGTAGTCGGCCGTCTCGAGGGCGCTGAACTTCTGGGCCACCTCACCGACGAACGCCTTCTTGGCCATCCGCTCGAAGAACCTCTCGCCGCCGGGGTTGAGGGCGGCCCCGAGATAGAAGTTCTGCCGGAACATCGACTTGAGCACTTCCTTGTTGAACAGGTGCCCGGCGGAGAAAGCGTCGGTCAGGAAGTGGTCGGCGAACGCGTTGCGGATGAGTGCCTGCTCGGGGAACGTGCCCGACGGGTTGGCGAGGTAGTAGCGCTGCGCCTCCTCGATCGCGGACCCGTGGAAGAACTCCCAGGCGGCCTTGTGGTTCGTGTGGGGGTTGTTCGGCGCGAACGGCAGCGGCAGCGTGTGCGGCGCGAAGTGGTCGTCGTTCTTGTCCGCGAGCACGAGGTACTGGCCGTGCGTGGCGTCGTCCCACTCCGAGTTCGAGACGTCGAGGCGCTTGTCTGACTTCTTCCCCTCGTAGTACTTCGTGCTGCGCTCGACGAGCGACTTCAACCTCAGCAGGTCGGCCGCCGGCATCGACATCATCGTCTCGGGCGCGCTGACCAGGTCCCCGCCCATCGCGACGACCTGCCCGTAGGAGAGCAGAACGCCCGGCGCGGCACCCACCCGGAGGGCGTCCGGGTAGAGGTTCCCGGCGGCGAGGACGCGCTCGCCGGTGTCGTACATCGCCACGCTGTGCGGATCGTCGTCGTCGCTCAGGCTCAGCGTCGTCGGCGCGCAGGCGGTGTTCCAGCCGGGCAGGTCCGACCAGCGGCCCTTGGGGTCGTCGGCGACGCCGTACGCCATCGGGACCGAGTGGGCAGCCGAGATCGCGTCGAGGTCGCGGATGAACTCGGCGCTGCCCACCAGCGGGTCGCCGTCGCGCACCGTCGACGGAGAGGCGGTGGGCGCTGCCGGGCGTGGCGCGGCGACGCTGAACGCCGCGGCCGAGGGCGGCAGCGAAGCGGCCTGTTGCTTCAGCGTCGCCATCCGGTCGAAGTCGCCGAACTTCTGCTGCTGCAGCTCGAGGGTGCCCAGGTCGTACGCATTGGCGTACTCCATGCTGGCGGCGAGCTGGTCGAAGAACGCGTGCTCGCTGGACATCGGCAGCCCGCTGGGCACCGGCGGCGCGTCGTCGGAGGGCAGCCGCCGTGGCGGGGTGTCGGTCACCTTCCGGGCCTCGGGGTCCCAGCTGGCCTGACCGGACAGGATGCGCTGCATGTCGGCGAGCAGCTCGGTCTCGCTCAGCGGGCCGGAGGCCTCGTCCGTGCGGTCGGGTCCGGACGCGAGTGGCGGGAGCTCCGGCTCGGGCGGCCGGGGGGTCTCGGGCGCCTCCGGGATGCGCAGCGCGGTCGGCTCCGGCGCGACCGGTGACACGGGGAGTGCCGGACGCGCGGGAGGCTCGACCGGCGCTGCAGGGGGCGCGCCGACCGGCTGCGGGGAGCTCACGACGTACTCGGGCGTGTCCGTCGCACCTCCGGGCGCGACGAGCACCTCGCCGTCGTCCATGCTCAGGGACAGGGCGGTCGGAACCGGCCGCTTGGCGTCAGGTTGCGTCGAGTAGCCGCTCCGCCTGCGTCGGTGCCGGCGGTGGGCGGGCCCACCGCCGTAGTAGGACGACAGCAGGGCGTCATAGTCGCTGAGGATCGAAGTCTTCCTGTCCATGCTCACTGGTGCACCATCTTCCTGTCGGCGGTCACCTGATCGCTGATGCACCCGAGGTGCCGTTGGGTCACTGCCCC
>NZ_SDWV01000027.1 GCF_004137345.1 Nocardioides zhouii | reverse complement strand
GTGGTCGCGCTGAGGTGGTCGCGCTGAGGTGGTCGCGCTGAGGTGGTCGCGCTGAGGTGGTCGCGCTGAGGTGGTCGCGCTAGCCGCGACCGACGTCAGTCGTCGGTCTCGCCGCCCGACTCGGTCTTCGTCCCCACGACCTGGAACTCCTCGTCGAGCTGCACGTCGACCTGGTCGCCGTTGTCGAGGGTGACCTCGACCTCGTAGAGGCTCTCCTCGTCGCCCTGCTCGGTCTCGGTCACGGTGCCGCCACCGGTCTCTGCGAGTGCGGCGTCGGAGGCCTGCTCGAGCGCCGGACCCTCGATCGGCCGGTCGCTGGCGTCGTCGTCGTTGCCACCCGCGAGAGCGGCGCCCGCGCCACCGATCACCACGATCCCGGCTGCTGTCGTCGCCACGATGATCTTCTTGCTGCGCTTCATGACATGCACCTTTCCAGGCCTCGGATGTTCCGTCGACACCCAGCATGGACGGCGTGCGCTGAAGCCACGCTGAACGGACGGTCGCGATCCTTCAGCCGCCCTTCAGCGCGCCTTCAGCCGGGGCGTGCGACCGTGGGCGGGTGCGGATCCTGGTCGTGGAGGACGACAAGCGGGTGGCCGGAGCGCTGCGGCGCGGACTGGAGGCCGAGGGCTATGCCGTCGACGTGGCACTCGACGGCGAGGACGGCCGCTGGCTCGCCGGGGAGAACGACTACGACGCCCTGGTCCTCGACGTGATGCTGCCCGGCGTGAGCGGGCTCGACCTCTGCGCCGAGCTCCGCGAGCGTGGCGACTGGACCCCGATCCTCATGCTCACCGCGCAGGACCAGCCCGACGACGAGGCCCGCGCACTCGACGGCGGTGCCGATGACTTCCTCGGCAAGCCGTTCTCGTACGCCGTGCTGGTGGCCCGGCTGCGGGCGCTCGTACGTCGGGGGAGCGGGCCGCGCCCGACCGAGCTCGTGGTCGGCGACCTCCGTCTCGATCCGGCCGCCCACCGCGTGTGGAGGGGCGACGTCGAGGTGCCGCTCACGCCGCGCCAGCTCTCGCTGCTCGAGCTGCTGATGCGCCGCACGGGCGAGGTGGTGCCGAAGTCGGAGATCCTCGCCCACGTCTGGGACTTCGCCTTCGAGGGCGACCCCAACATCGTCGAGGTCTACGTGCGCCAGCTCCGCACCCGGATCGACGAGCCCTTCGGTCGGCACAGCATCCAGACGGTCCGCCTCGTCGGCTACCGGCTCGACGCGCAGGACGCCTGATGCACACCCGGCGTCGCCTGACCGGCGTCGCCACGGCCGTCTCCGCGGTCGTGCTGGTGGCCGCGAGCGCCCTCGTGCTCGTGCTCTTCCAGCGCCAGGTCCTCTCGTCCGCCGACGACCTCGCCCGCGGCCGGGCAGCGGACCTCGCCACGCTTGCGGCCGACAGCGCCGTGCCCGCGCTGCTGGCCGACATCGGCGACGACGCCGTCGGTCAGGTCATCGGCCCCGACGGCTCGGTCTTGGCAGCGTCCGACGGCCTGACCGGGGCGCCCGCCATCACGGATGTGCGGAGTGCCGGCGACGAGGCGGTGCAGGTCGACCTCGACGACGTGCCCGACGACGACGAGACGGAGGACTACCGGGCGTGGGTGGTGACTGAGGAGGGGCCCGACGGTAGCTACACGGCCGTCGTCGGCGCCAGCCGAGAGTCGATCCGTGAGGACGTCGTGGCCCTGGGACTGGCCCTCCTCGTGGCGATGCCGCTCGTGCTGGTGGCGGCCGGCGGCCTGCTGTGGCTGCTCCTCGGTCGCACGCTCCGGCCGGTCGAGGAGGCCCACCGTCGCCAGCGCGCGTTCGTCGCCGATGCCGCCCACGAGCTCCAGAGCCCACTGGCGGCCTACCGGGCGCAGCTCGAGGTCGCGCAACGGCACGACGATCCGAAGGCATGGCGCGAGGTGGCCGCCGACCTCCTGGCCGACACCGACCGGATGGAGCGGCTGGTGCGGGACCTCCTCTTCCTGGCACGCCAGGACTCGTCGCCGGTGACCGGCTGGACGCTGGTCGACCTCGACGACGTCGTCCTGGAGGAGGTGGCCCGCGTACGTCCGGGCACCACCGTCGTGGTCGACACCGGTGGCGTGTCCGCAGCCCCGGTGCGCGGCAGCCGGGACGACCTGGCCCGGATGGTGGGCAACCTGCTCGCCAACGGCGTACGCCATGCGCGCGTACGTGTCGAGGTCGCCTGCCACCAGGACGAGTCCGGCACGCTCCTCGTCGTCGCCGACGACGGAGCGGGCATCGAGCCGGCGCTGCGCGAAACGGTCTTCGAACGATTCCGACGCGGTGACCCCGCCCGGACCCATGGTGCCGGCACGGGCCTCGGGCTCTCGATCGCCCGGGCGGTGGCCGAACGGCACGGCGGCACGGTACGCATCGGCGAGAGCGACGGGGGAGCGCGGTTCGAGGTACGCCTGCCGCGGGCGTGACAAGGAGGCTGGGAATATCGCGGCGTGTGCGACCATTGAGCCAAGCAGTACCCGAGACTTCTGGAGTGATGAGATGACCGAGCAGGCCGAGACCACCGAGCGCCGCACCGACCAGATCAACCTGTCCGATGTCGCTGCCGGCAAGATCAAGAGCCTCCTCGAGCAGGAGGGTCGCGACGACCTGGCCCTGCGCATCTCCGTGCAGCCTGGTGGCTGCTCGGGACTGCGCTACCAGCTCTTCTTCGACGAGCGCACCCTCGACGGCGACGTCACCACCGACTTCGACGGCGTGACCGTCGTCGTCGACCGGATGAGCGTTCCCTACCTCAACGGTGCCGAGATCGACTTCGTCGACACCATCGAGAAGCAGGGCTTCACGATCGACAACCCCAACGCCACGGGTTCGTGCGCGTGCGGCGACTCGTTCCACTGATGTGACGCAGACGAAGGGCCCCAGCCGATTGGCTGGGGCCCTTCGTCGTTGAGCGGGTGATGCTCAGTCGGTGGTCGGGTCAGTCGAGGTGCAGGTGCATCGCGTTGGCCAGGCGGGCGGCCGCGTCGGAGACCCGGATCTCGCGCTTGCCGACCTCGGCCGGGTAGTCCTCGAAGCGGATGCTGGGCGGCGTGCCGACGGCGGCCCGGGCGGCGCGGTCGAAGCGACGTTCGAGGCGGGCGTCGAGCCCGAGGTTGCGTCCCGCCTCGCGGCCGTCGGCGGCCATCTCGGCGGGGGTCCCCAGCTCGTCGTGGACCAGGTGGGAGGCGCGGCTGGATCCGGGCTGTGACGTCGTCATGGCGTCGACGCTATTGGCTACTGCGGGGTATCCCGAGTCGTACCCAAGGGTAGTGTTGCGCGTCGTGTCCCTCCTCGTTGCCGGATCCATCGCGACCGACCACCTGATGTCCTTCCCGGGCCGGTTCGCCGACAGCCTGGTCGTCGACCAGCTCGACAAGCTGTCGGTGTCCTTCCTGGTCGAGGACCTCGAGGTACGCCGCGGCGGGTGCGCCGCCAACATCTGCTTCGGCCTCGGCAACCTGGGCCTGCGACCGGTGCTCGTCGGCGCCGTCGGCGAGGACTTCGCGGAGTACCGCGCATGGCTCGAGCGGCACAACGTCGACTGCGACTCGGTCCACGTCTCCGAGACCCGCCACACCGCGCGCTTCGTATGCACCAACGACAGCGCGCACGCCCAGATCGCCAGCTTCTACGCCGGTGCGATGAGCGAGTCGCGCGAGATCGAGCTCAAGCCGATCGTCGACCGTGTCGGCGCTCCCGACTTCGTGATCATCGGCCCGGACGACCCGCAGGGGATGCTGCGCCACACCGAGGAGTGCCGCCAGCGCGGCTACCCGTTCCTGGCTGACCCTTCGCAGCAGCTCGCCTTCGGCGACGGCGACCTCATCCGCCCGCTGATCGACGGCGCGGAGATCCTGTTCTCCAACGAGTACGAGGCCAGCCTCATCACCCAGAAGACCGGCTGGAGCGTCGAGGAGGTCCTCTCGCGGGTCGGCACCTGGGTCGTCACGCTCGGCCCCGCCGGCGTACGCATCGACCGCGCCGGCGAGGAGTCCGTCGTCGTGGCCGCGGTCCCCGAGATCGAGAAGGTCGAGCCCACCGGCGTCGGCGACGCGTTCCGCGCGGGCTTCCTGGCCGCCCTGAGCTGGGGCCTCGGCCACGAGCGCGCCGCCCAGCTCGGCTGCCTCCTCGCCGTCTACGTCGTCGAGCAGGTCGGCACCCAGGAGTACGAGATCTCCCGCAGTGCCTTCCTCGCGCGGTGCGCGGCGACGTACGGGGACGAGGCCGTCGCCGACTTCGAGCCGCACCTCCAGACCATCCGTCCCTGACCTGCGGGCTGGCGTCTCGGGCTGCGTATCTAGGGACGATCTGGTAGGTCGGGACCGTGGTTCACCCACGAAAACGTCCCTAGGTAGGCGCGCGACCCTCAGCTGAGCCGGCGTACGACATAGCGCGGGGCGCCGTCGTCGGCGGTGTCCGCGCCGACGTACTCCTGCTCCTTCATCCGGCACCAGGCGGGCACGTCGACCGCGGCGGCCGGGTCGTGCGCGACCACGGCCAGCAGCTCGCCGACGGCGACGTCCGTGAGGTGCCGGGCGAGCTCGATCACCGGCATCGGGCAGGGCAGCGTGCGGCAGTCCAGCTCCAGCGCGACGTCGACTGGGCTCACATCCCCACCCGCGCCCGGATCCCGGCCACGACGCCGGGCAGCGCGTCGCAGAACGCGTCGACGTCGGCCCGCGTGGTGTCGCGCTGCAGGGAGAGGCGCACGTTGCCGTGGGTCAGCACGCCCATCGCCTCGAGCACGTGGCTGGGCGTGAGCGTCGAGGCGGTGCAGGCCGAGCCGCTGGCGATGCCGAAGCCGCGGCGGTCGAGCTCGGTGACCAGCGCCTCGCCGTCGACGTAGAGGCACGAGAACGTCACCAGGTGGGGGAGTCGGCGTACGGGGTCGCCCACCACCTCCACGTCGGGCACCTCGGCCGCGACCCGGCGGCGTACGACGTCCACGAGCGCGTGCTGACGGGCGTTGACCTCCTCGCGCTCGGCCACCACGGCCTGCAGCGCCGCGGCCGCGGCCAGGACGGCCGGGACGTTCTCGAAGCCCGTCGAACGCTCGTCGATCCGGTCGTCGCCGGGGAACGGGTTGCGCCAGCGGGCGCGCTTGCGCACGAGCAGCACGCCGACCCCGGCCGGACCGCCCCACTTGTGCGCGGAACCGGCAGCCGCGGCCCAGCCGTGGGGCAGCGGGAGCCGGCCCATCGACGCACACGCGTCGGTGAAGAGCGGGATGTTGTTGGGCAGCTCGAACTCGCCGACGGGCTGGACCGTGCCGACCTCGTGGTTGGCGGTCTGGAGCGCGACGACACCGACGTTCGGTGAGCAGGCGTCCGCGACCAGGCTGCCCTCGTCGACCCGACCCTCGCGGTCGACGTGCACGCCCTCGTCGTTGCCGTCGGCACCCCACGCGACCGCGTGCCGGACAGCGGAGTGCTCGATGGAGGGATGGACCACCCACGTGCCGCGGCGCGACCCGCGCACCAGCCCCAGCAGACCGAGGTGGACCGCGTGCGTGCCGCTCGGCGTGAAGGTGACCTCGTCGGCGCGTACGCCGAGGGCGTCGGCCGTCGCCTCGCGGGCGTTGTCGAGCAGCAGCCGCGCGTCGCGACCGGCGCGATGCAACCGGCGCGGGTCGGCGTACCCCCGCTCGAGCGCAGCGAGCAGCACCTCCCGCGCCGCCGGGTGCAACGGCGAGGCGGACGCGCTGTCGAGGTCTCCTCCCGGAGGCACGGGCGCTGTCACACGGCGAACTCTGCCACCCGTCCGCGACACCCGACCCTGCCCCGCACGATGCGGCCTGTGGGGGATAGTCTTTGCACGTCGGAGATGGACCGAGAGAGAGGCTCGTCAGTGGGTCTGCAAGTCCCCAAGATCTCGGGCGCGCCGGCACGGCGCTTCCTGAGGGTCGCGCTGCTCGGCGTGACGATGCTGGTGCTGGCCGGGTGCTCTGCAGCCGACGAGCACCAGATCCGCAACCTCGCCATGCCCGACCGCATCACGGAGCAGGGCCCCTACACCTACGAGCTCTGGAAATGGGCCTGGGTCGCCGCGATGGTGACCGGCGTCATCGTCTGGGGCCTCATCTTCTACGTCGTGGTGAAGTTCCGTCGCCGCAGTGACGACGAGGTGCCGCGGCAGACGCGCTACAACCTGCCGCTCGAGGTCTTCTACACGATCGCCCCGGTCCTGATGTGCATCGTGTTCTTCTTCCACACCGTGCGCGTCCAGGACATCCAGACCGAGCTGACCACGCCCGACGTGACCGTCGAGGTGACCGGGCAGCAGTGGTCGTGGACCTTCAACCACGGCGTCGGCGAGCAGAACCCCGACGCCACCGGCCAGCCGGACGACTACGCGTACGACTCCTACGTCTACACCTCGGGTGACGGCAGCGAGATCCCGACGCTGGTCCTCCCCGTCGACCAGCGCATCCAGTTCAACCTGCGCTCGCCCGACGTGATCCACGACTTCGGCGTGCCGTCGTTCCTGATCAAGATGGACGTGATCCCGGGGCGCCTCAACCAGCTCCAGGTGACCCCGACCGTCGAGGGCGACTACGTCGGCAAGTGCTACGAGCTCTGCGGGGTCTACCACTCGCGGATGCTCTTCAAGGTCAAGGTCGTCAGCGAGGCGGAGTACCAGCAGTACATCTCCGACCTGGCCGACGCCGGCCAGACCGCCGAGCAGCCGATCATCGGAGGCGCCAACGTGACCACGCAGACGGGTCTGGACGAGAGCCAGTCCCAGGAAGGGAGCGAGGAGTGAGCGCCCCCACCGTCACCCAGTCGGCATCGCACACGCCCGGCGGCGAGCAGCCGCGCAAGGCCCTGGGCGAGCAGGTCGTACGACTGCTGACCACGACCGACCACAAGCTGATCGGCAAGCTCTACCTGGGCACCTCGTTCGCGTGGTTCCTCATCGCCGGTCTGATGGCCATGCTGATCCGCTCCGAGCTGGCCTACCCGGGCCAGCAGGTCGTGAGCGAGCAGCTCTACAACCAGCTCTTCACGATGCACGGCACGATCATGCTGCTGCTGTTCGCGACGCCTCTGTTCTTCGGCTTCGCCAACGTCATCATGCCGCTGCAGATCGGCGCGCCCGACGTGGCGTTCCCGCGGCTCAACATGTTCAGCTACTGGCTGTTCCTGTTCGGCGGCATCATCGCCGGCTCCGGGTTCCTGACCCCGCAGGGAGCCGCCGACTTCGGCTGGTTCGCCTACACGCCGCTCTCCGACGCCGTACGCAGTCCGGGTGTCGGTGGCGACCTCTGGATCATGGGCCTCTGGATGGCCGGCCTCGGCTCGATCCTCGGTGGCGTCAACTTCATCACCACGATCATCTGCATGCGCGCGCCCGGCATGACCATGTTCCGGATGCCGATCTTCGTCTGGAACACCCTCATCACCAGCATGCTCGTGATCATGGTGTTCCCGATCCTCGCCGGCGCGCTGCTCTCGCTGGAGGCCGACCGGATACTCGGAGCCCACGTCTTCGACCCGTCGCACGGCGGGCCGATCCTGTGGCAGCACCTGTTCTGGTTCTTCGGGCACCCCGAGGTCTACATCATCGCGCTGCCGTTCTTCGGCATCATCTCCGAGGTGCTGCCGGTCTTCAGCCGCAAGCCGATCTTCGGCTACGTCGGCCTGGTCGCCGCGACGCTCGGCATCGCCATGCTGTCGGTGGCCGTGTGGGCGCACCACATGTTCGTCACCGGCGCGGTCGACCTGCCGTTCTTCTCCGGCATGACGTTCCTGATCGCGGTGCCCACGGGAGTGAAGTTCTTCAACTGGATCGGCACGATGTGGGGGGGATCTCTGTCCTTCGACACTCCGATGCTGTGGGCGATCGGCTTCCTCACGACCTTCCTCTTCGGTGGCCTCACCGGTGTGATCCTGGCCAGCCCGCCGCTGGACTTCCACGTGTCCGACTCCTACTTCGTGGTCGCGCACTTCCACTACGTCGTCTTCGGCACCGTCGTCTTCGCGATGTTCGCCGGGTTCTACTTCTGGTGGCCGAAGATGACGGGCAAGATGCTCGACGAGCGGCTCGGCAAGCTCCACTTCTGGATCCTGTTCGTGGGCTTCCACACCACGTTCCTCGTGCAGCACTGGCTCGGCGTCGAGGGCATGCCCCGTCGCTACGCCGACTACCTGCCCGAGGACGGCTTCACCACGCTGAACCAGATCTCGACGGTGGGAGCGTTCCTGCTCGGCGCCTCGACGCTGCCGTTCCTCTACAACGTCTACATCTCCTCCAAGGGCCCGAAGATCGAGGTCGACGACCCGTGGGGCTGGGGACGCTCGCTCGAGTGGGCCACCAGCTGCCCGCCGCCGCGCCACAACTTCCACACCCTCCCTCGGATCCGCTCCGAGTCGCCGGCCTTCGACCTGCACCACCCGGAGATCGCACTCATGGAGCTCCACGAGAACGACGCCGAGGGTGAGAGCGACGTGGTCGACGCGCCGGAGGTGCAGGGCCGCGAGGAGATGCTGCGCGAGCGCGTCGACGGCGACACCACTGAGGGAGACAACCGATGAAGGCAGAAGCCTGGGTCTTCGGCATCACCGCACTCTTCGTGGGGGTCGTCTCGCCGGCGTACTGGTTCCTCACCGAGGACCCGACCGGCACGTCAGCCCTGGTCATGACCACGCTGCTGTTCGGCATGGTCACCCTCTACCTCGGGTTCCACGCCTCGCGCATGGATCCGCGCCCGGAGGACCGCAAGGAGGGCGAGATCGCCGACGGCGCCGGCGAGCTGGGCTTCTTCCCGCCCTACTCCTGGTGGCCCCTTTGGTGCGCCCTCGCGCTCGGCGTGATCGTCTACGGTACCGCGCTGGCCGCGTGGTGGCTGGTCTTCATCGGCTTCACCGTCGGTGCGGTCGTCCTGTGCGGCTTCATCTTCGAGTACTACCGCGGTGAGCACGCTCACTAGGCCTGGCCTGCCTCGCTTTTACCGAAGGGCCCGTCCGCGACGTACGCTGGACGGGCTCTTCTGATTTCGGCTCATCGCACATTCCTGGGGGTTCGTCGCATGCGCACTCGCGCGTCCGGTCCATGGCGCTCCGCGCGCCGTCGTACGACCATCGCGGCAGCGCTGCTGACGCTCGCCGGCGGGCTCGCCGCCTGCACCTCGACGACGGACAACGGGTCTGGCTCCGGTGACGCCGACGGTCCCGGTGCGACGGGTGCCTCCGAGTCCGCGAAGCCCGAGCCCGTACGGCTCGCGACGAGCTTCACCGACGCGACGGCCGTGCCCATCGACGCCCCGCTCACGGTGAGCGCCGAGGGCGGCACGCTCGACGACGTCGAGGTCACCTCGGCGGCGGGGTCCCTCGCCGGCAAGGTCGCCGACGGGGACTGGACCGCCGAGGACCGCCTCGAGCCCGGCACCGACTACGTCATCACCGCCTCCACCACCCGCAGCGACGGGCGGAGCATCGAGCGCACCCGTTCCTTCCGTACCGTCGACCTGACGCTCCAGGAGCAGACCTACGCCTCGATCGCGCCGCTCGACGGCGAGACGGTCGGCGTGGGCATGCCGGTTATCGTCACCTTCGATGTCCCCGTCACCGATCGCGCGCTCTTCGAGAAGCACATGCATGTCACCAGCGCGCCCGCCCAGCGCGGCTCGTGGCGCTGGCTGAACGACCAGGAGGCGCACTTCCGCCCCGCGTCGTACTGGAAGGCCGGCACCGACGTCTCGGTCGACCTCGACCTCAACAGCCTCCCCGCGGGCAACGGGATCTACGGCCAGGAGTCGCGCACGATCGACTTCCAGATCGGCGACGCCCACGTCTACAAGGTGAACGCCCAGACCCACCAGATGCAGGTCTTTTCCAACGGGGCGCTGCTGCGCACCCTCCCGATCACCACCGGCAAGGCCGGCTTCATCACGCGCTCCGGCACGAAGGTGATCATCGAGAAGTTCGCCGAGAAGCGGATGAACTCCGAGACCGTCGGCATCAACCGCGACAGCCCCGAGGCTTACGACATCGACGACGTGCAGTGGGCCATGCGGGTCACCTACTCCGGCGAGTTCATCCACGCCGCTCCGTGGTCGGTCGGCTCTCAGGGCTACGCCAACGTCTCCCACGGCTGCACCGGCATGTCGACCGCCGACGCCGGCTGGCTCTACGCCATGAGCCGCCGCGGCGACGTCGTCGAGTACACCGGCACCGAGCGCCAGATGACCCTCGAGAACGGTTACGGCGACTGGAACCTCTCCTTCCCCGACTGGAAGACCGGCTCCGCCCTCTCCTGAGGAGCGTGGAGGCGTCCGCCGCTCTGGGTGGCGGCATACGACGTACGCCCGGCGAGGGTGGCGGCATTCGACCCGCCTGGCGAGGGTGGCGGCATACGACGTACGCCCGGCGAGGGTGGCGGCATACGACCCGCCTGAGGAGCGGATCAATGTCGTATGCCGCCATCCCGCGCCGATCGGTTGTCGTACGCCGCCAGGGTGACATCGCCCTGCGCGACCGCGCCAGAATCAGTCCACAGCCAGGCCAGCGGCCAGCCTTTGCACAGGCCGAGAGACGTGCGATGGCGACCTCACCTGCGGGCGGACGAACGTCGCGGCATGGACATCGCCCGCCGCCCCGACGCCGACCTCCCCCTCGCAGTCCGAGGACACCCGCGCGCGGTGTCGTACGTCCGGGAGTCCCACGCCGTGCACAGGCGGGCGGACCTGGGCCAGGACCTGCTGGCATCGCTGCACGCGTGGCAACTGCTGATGACCGACGAGGGCTGCTTCACGGCCCTGACCAGCGCTGAGATCCGCGGTTGGTGGCTGCCTCCACTCCCACCGGGAGCACCGGTCTTCATGGCGCTGGGACTCGACGATCCGCGCCCCATGCGAGCCGGCGTGCGTACGAGTCGCCACACACGTGCGATTCCCTTCGAGGAGATCGGTGGGGTGCGCTGTGCCGCGATCCCGGAGACCCTGCTCGCTTGCGCGCGGTGGCTGTGCCTGATCGACATGGTCGTGCTCCTCGACTGCGTCCTGCACACGAAGCAGTGTGACGAGGCCGCGATCAAGGCGGTGGTGCGGCCGAGGCGACCTGGGGCGAAGGCCCTCGAGAGGGCACTGGCGCTGGCCGACGGGTGCTCCGAGTCACCGTTCGAGACCCTGACTCGTCTGCTCCACGTCCTCTGCGGCGTCGACGTCGAGCCGCAGTACGTCATTCGCGACGACACCGGCACCGAGGTTGCTCGAGTTGACCTGCGGATTGTTGGTACGGATGCGGCTCCCGAGTACGACGGCGACGAGCACGAGAAGGCGCCACGTCGCGTCAAGGACCGTCGACGAGACCGAGCCATCGATGCCGCCGGGTATGTGCGCCGCGGCTACACCTCTGGGGACATCCTTCGACGTGGTGTCACGGTGCTCCAGGATGCCGATCGGTCGCTCGGGCGTCCACACGACCCGAGCCGGATCCGGCCCTGGCACGACGAACTGCGCAAGTCCCTCTTCACGGACTCGGGTCAGGCCGCGTTTCTCGCGCGGGTCAATCCTCGGCTGCCCAAGCGCCGGCGCGCAGCACCCGGGTCCGGTGACGCGGCGTGACGTCCCGCGCGATGTCGAGCTCTTGGATGGCGGCACACGACATCGGTTGGCCCTGACCCTGGCGGGATCCGGCAGACCACGTCGCCGTTGAGGTGTCGTATGCCGCCACCTTGGCGGCCGGGGTGTCGTATGCCGCCACCCTGACAGCGAACCCTCCGGACGACGAAGGCCCGCCGGGATCATCCCGGCGGGCCTTGGTCGAAGCGTCGTACGTGTGACTCAGTGGTCGCGGAGCGGTACCTCGTCGGTGTCACGCAGCCGGTGGTCGTCGAACTGGTGACCGTCGACCGGGTGGTCGAGTCCCGACTGGAGCTCGGCCTCGTGCTCGGCGTGGTGGTGCGCCTCCTCGAGCTCGGCGCGGGTCGGCTTCTGCACGTTGTTGCTGTACATCCACGACGAGAGCTTGGCGCGCAGCTTCTCCGAGCGGGAGTTCGGGGCGGCGACGCCGGCAGCGTCGGTGTCGCCCTGCACCGCGTGGATCTCGTCGCGCTCGCGCGCCGTGAGGGTGTACGCGCTCGAGCCGCTGATCGGCAGGTGCCGTTCGGCGTACTGGCCCTCGGGGGAGCGGGTGATGATGCCCGTCTCGTAGCCGTGGAGCAGTACCTCGTTGTCGTGGCGCTGGAGCGAGATGCACCAGCGTCGTGTGATCCAGAAGGCGATCACGGGGCCGACGAAGATCGCGACCCGCATGAAGTACGTGATCTGGTTGATGCTGGCGTGCAGCTTGATGGCGATGATGTCGTTGCCGCCGGCCGCCCAGGCGAGTCCGTAGAACGTCATCAGGGCCACCATCACCGCGGTGCGCGTCGGCGCGTTGCGCGGGCGCTGGAGCAGGTGGTGGTCGCGCTTGTCTCCGGTGATCCAGCCTTCGACGAACGGGAGCAGCATCAGGACCACGAGCATCAGCGGCGGCACGATGAGGATCGGGATCATCACGTTCCACGAGATCGTGTAGCCGAAGATCACCGACTCCCAGCCCGTGGGCATGATGCGCAGCAGGCCGTCGGGCCAGCCCATGTACCAGTCGGGCTGCGATCCGGCCGTGACCTTGGTCGGGTCGTAGGGGCCGAACTTCCACACCGGGTTGATCGACAGCAGGCCGCCCATGAGGGCGATGACGCCGAAGACCATGAAGAAGAAGCCACCGGCCTTGGCGGCGTACACGGGCAGCATCGGGTAGCCGACGACGTTCTGCTCGGTGCGGCCGGGCCCGGGCCACTGGGTGTGCTTGTGGTAGACGAGAAGCAGCATGTGGGCGGCGATCAGGGCGAGCAGGATGCCGGGGATCAGCAGCACGTGGACGATGTAGAGCCTCGGGATGATCGACTCACCCGGGAACTCGCCGCCGAAGAGCAGGAACGACATGTACGACCCGGCGACCGGGGTGGCCTTGAGGAAGCCGTCCGCGGCGCGGACGCCGGTGCCGGACAGCAGGTCGTCGGGGAGCGAGTAGCCGGTGAAGCCCTCGAGGGTGCCGAGCAGCAGCAGCACGCAGCCGATGAGCCAGTTGAGCTCACGCGGCTTGCGGTGTGCGCCCGTGAAGTAGACGCGCAACAGGTGCACCATCATCGAGGCGATGAAGATCATCGCGGCCCAGTGGTGCATCTGGCGCATGAGCAGGCCGCCGCGCACGTCAAAGGAGATGTTCAAGGTGGAGGCCATCGCCTCGGACATGCCGATGCCGCGGAGCTGGTCGTACGAGCCCTCATAGGTCACGTGGCCCATCGACGGGTTGAACCACAGGGTGAGGAACACGCCGGTGAGGAGCAGCACGACGAAGCTCCACAGCGCGATCTCGCCGAGCATGAACGACCAGTGGTCGGGGAAGACCTTGCGCAGGTTCTTCTTCATGACCGTGGCGAGCCCGAGGCGGTCGTCGGCCCACGAGGCCAGCGAGCCCGCCGGGCTCGGCTTCGACGCGGTCGCGGCATCCGTGCGGTTGCTGGTCGCAACCTTGCTGGTGTCGAGCCTTGAGTCGGTGCTCACTGCTTCTCACGCTCCCAGTAGCTGGCCCCGATGGGCTCGTTGAAGTCGCTCTGTGCGACCAGGTAGCCCTCTCCGTCGACTGCCAGGGGCAGCTGCGGAAGGGGGCGGGCAGCCGGACCGAAGACGACCTTGGCGGCGTCCGCGAGGTCGAAGGTCGACTGGTGGCACGGGCACAGCACGTGGTGCGTGGTGCGCTCGTAGAGGGAGATCGGGCAACCGACGTGGGTGCAGATCTTGGAGTAGCAGATGATCCCGTCGACGGTCCACTTCTCCCGGCCCTTGGCCGGGGTGATGTCGTCGGGGTCCATCCGGACGATGATGATCGCGCCCTTGGCCTTCTCGGACTGCTCCTCGGCTCCTTCGAGCTCCGGGTAGCCGTTCTCCTCGGTGGGGAACATCGCCTCGGGCGCTGCGTTGATGAGGTCGCCGACCTCGATCTCGCTGGCGAGGATCGGGGTGCCGACGACGTCGCGCACGAGGCGCATCTCCGGCTCCCAGATCGTGTGCGCGAGCTTGCTGGTGTCGAGGGCATCGCCCGGGGCCAGGTCGCGCAGCAGCACGACGACCGGCAGGCCGAGCACGCCCATGGCACCGAGCATCGTGTTGCGCACGAGCGGGCGGCGGCCGATGCCGGCCTCGTCGAGGCCGTCGGTGAGGGCCTGGATGGTGGCGTCGCGGTCCTCCTGCGGGGAGGCGGCGGGGTGGCGCATCTCGACCATCTCGGCGTCCGCCATCAGCTTGCGGGCGAGGTGGATGATCCCGATGCCGATGAGCAGCAGGGAGAGGCCCAGGGTCACGCCCAGCGACACCGTGGAGGCGCCCATGCCGGCGAAGGTGTCCCAGTTGTCACCGACCTCGAAGCTGAAGTAGGCGACGACGAAGAGGACGGCCATGATCATCGCGGCGATGAACATCGCCGCGATCTGGCGCTCGGCACGCTTCTCGGCCTTGGGGTCGACGTCCGTCGGGCGCCACGTGTGCGGCGGCAGTCCCGGGTCGGCGAGCGGCTCGACCTCGCGGTGCGTCGGCACGTGCGAGTCGTGGACCTCGGGGGTGAGGGCCGTGCTGTGGTCGTCGTGGCTCACGCGTTCACCTTGCTCTTCTTGCTCCGCGTGGTGTGCGAAGCGATCCAGACGGCTGCCCCCACCAACGAGCCTATGCCGGCCAACCACGCGAACAAGCCCTCGGAGACCGGACCCAGGCCGCCGAGCGCGAAGCCGGCGTACTCAGGGGTGTCCTCGATGCTGTCGAGGTAGGCGATGACGTCGCGCTTCTCGTCGGGGGAGAGGTTGCCGTTGCTGAAGTTGGGCATGTTCTGCGGCCCGGTCAGCAGCGCCTCGTAGATGTACTTGCCCTCGACGCCGTGCAGCGAAGGGGCGTAGCCGCCGCGCGGCATCGCGCCGCCGGCGCCGTTGAAGTTGTGGCAGGCCGTGCAGTTGGTCAGGAAGATCTGCCCACCGCGGGAGATCGCCTCCTGGCGCTCCTCCTCCGACAGGCCCTCGATCGAGTAGTCCGACTGGTTCGGGATGGCCGGGCCGGGCGCGAGCGAGGCGACGTACGCCGCCAGGGCCGCGACCTCCTCGTCGTTGAACACGACGGCCTTGCGGGGTGCCTGGGCACCCGGGCTCGCCATCGGCATGCGACCGGTGCCGACCTGGAAGTCGACCGCCGCGGCTCCGACACCGACCAGCGACGGGCCGATCTGGTAGCCGTCGCGGACGGTCGGGATGCCCTCACCGTTCTTGCCGTGGCAGAACGCGCAGCTGGCGAGGAAGAGCTCCTTGCCCTGCGCGACCTGGTCGGCCTGGCTCGCCTGGCTCGTGGCCTGTGCCGGCGCGAAGGCGGTGTAGAGGGATCCACTGATGAGCAGCCCGAGCAGCAGCACGGCGAGACCAGCAAGAGGGCCGCGACGGTGCCGGGACAGGCGACCAGCGGTTCGGTTGAGCACGCGCACTTTGAGTCCTTGCCGGGTTCGGTTTCGGGCTTGCTTCTGGGGCTTACTTGATGACGTAGATCGTGAAGAACAGGCCGATCCAGACCACGTCGACGAAGTGCCAGTAGTAGGACACGACGATCGCGGTCACGGCCTGCTCGTGGGTGAACCGTCGGGCCAGGTAGGTGCGTCCCAGCACGAAGAGGAAGGCGATCAGGCCACCGGTGACGTGGAGGCCGTGGAAACCGGTGGTCAGATAGAACATCGAGCCGTAGGCCGAGCTCGGGATCGTCACGCCCTCGTGGATCAGCTCGGCGTACTCGAGCGCCTGGCCGCCGATGAAGATGGCGCCCATGACGTAGGTGAGGGTGAACCACTCACGCAGGCCCCACTTGGTGAAGTTGACCAGTGAACCGGAGCGGCCCACCTGCCCACGCTCGGCGGCGAAGACGCCCCACTGGCAGGCGAACGACGACGCCACGAGGATGGCGGTGTTGGCCGTGGAGAACGGCACGTTGAGCAGCTGCGTCTCCTGCGCCCACAGCTCGGGGCTGACGGCGCGGATCGTGAAGTAGGCCGCGAACAGCGCGGCGAAGAACATCAGCTCGCTGGAGAGCCAGATGATCGTGCCCACGCTGACCATGCTCGGTCGGTCGTGGTGCCCGTGCAGCCGGGATGCCGGAATCGTCGTTGTCGCTGTCGCCACGTCATCCATTATGGCTGCTCGATCCCACGGAGGGCACCCCGACCCCCTGTGCAATGGGGTCATAAAGTTCACACTGTGTTGCTCGCCCTCTCCACCGACCCCGAGGTCCTCCCGCGATTCACCGCGGAGCGGCTGCTGACCGACTGGGGGATCGACCCGATCCCCTTCGTGGTGACGGTCTGGGCGGTCGGTCTGTACGCCCTCGGGGTGGTCGTGATGCGGCGCCGCGGGGACCGCTGGCCGGTCGGTCGGACGCTGGCGTTCGTGGGCCTGGGAATGGGGTCGTTCTTCTTCGCGACGGCGTCCGGGCTGGCCCGCTACGACACGACGCTGCTGAGCGTGCACATGGTCCAGCACATGATCCTGTCGATGGTGGTCCCGCTGGCGCTCGCGCTCGGGGCGCCGGTCACGCTGGCGCTGCGTACGCTGCCGGCGGCTCCGCGTCGGTGGCTGCTCGCCGTGCTCCACTCTCCGGTGGCGAAGGTCCTGGCCTTCCCGCCGCTCGCCTTCGCCCTCTATGTCGCCTCGCCGTGGGCGCTCTACTTCAGCGGGTGGTACGACGCCAGCCTCGCGTCGACGTACGTCCACCAGATGATGCACGTCCACCTGGTCCTGGTCGGCACGCTCTTCTTCTGGCCGCTCATGGGCATCGACCCGGTGCCGGGACGTGTCGGGTACCCGTTCCGGGTCCTGCTCACGATCATGACCCTGCCCTTCCACGCCTTCCTCGGCGTCACGATCATGGGCCAGACCACCCTGATCGGCGGGGAGCACTACCTCGCGCTGCGCGAGGGCCCGATGGGGGCGTGGCTGCCACCGGCGCTGGACGACCAGCACCTGGCCGGCGGCATCCTCTGGGCGACCGGTGACCTCATCGGCGTGCTGTTCTTCGCCGTGCTCTTCACCCAGTGGCTGCGCTCGTCGATGAAGGAGGCGGAGCGCGAGGACCGCCGCCTCGACCTGGCGGAGCGCCGGTCGGCCTCATCCGTGGTCGAGTAGCGGGCTACGATTCCCCTCGTGCCCGATGCCACCGCAGCCCGTCCGGTCAAGGTCCTCGTCTACAGCGACGACGTCAACACGCGCCAGCAGGTGATCCTCGCCCTCGGCCGACGTCCGCACCCCGACCTTCCCGAGTTCGAGTACGTCGAGGTAGCCACGGAGCCCGTGGTCCTGCAGAACATGGACTCCGGCACGATCAACCTCGCGATCCTCGACGGCGAGGCGGTGCCCGCCGGCGGCATGGGCATCGCCAAGCAGCTCAAGGACGAGATCTACGAGTGCCCGCCCGTCGTGGTCCTCACCGGTCGCCCGCAGGACGCCTGGCTGGCGACCTGGTCGCGCGCCGAGGCCGCCGTCCCGCACCCGATCGACCCGATCCAGCTCGCCGAGGCCGTCATCGCCCTGATGCGCCCGTCCGTGCCGGCCACCTCCTGACCCACGTCTTGACACCCACGGCGTACGCCGTGGTCCGGCCATTAGCCTGAGGTCATGTCGCACACCTGGCCCGATGTCCTCTCCACGCTGGTCGCCGGTCGCGACCTGACGACCGAGCAGGCGCGATGGGCCATGGACGAGGTCTTCGCCGGTGCGGCGACGCCCGTCCAGCTCGCCGGCCTCGTGGTCGCGCTGCGGGCCAAGGGCGAGACCGTCGAAGAGGTCTCCGGCATCGCCTCGGCGATGCTCGCGGCCGCCAACCCGATCTCGGTGCCCGGTCGCCTGCTCGACGTCGTCGGCACCGGAGGCGACCGCTCGATGTCGGTCAACATCTCGACCATGGCGGCGATCGTGGCCGCGGGCGCCGGGGCCCGGGTGGTCAAGCACGGCAACCGCTCCGCCTCGTCGCAGTCCGGCTCGGCCGACGTGCTCGAGGCGCTGGGCATCCGGCTGGACCTCACCCCGGCCCGGGTGGCCGAGGTCGCTGAGGAGGCCGGCATCACCTTCTGCTTCTCCGCCGCCTTCCACCCCGCAATGCGCCACGCCGCCGTCCCGCGCCGCGAGCTCGGCATCGCCACGACCTTCAACATCCTCGGCCCGCTGACCAACCCCGCGCGCCCCCAGGCGCAGGCCATCGGCTGCGCGGACAAGCGGATGGCGCCGGTCATGGCCGGTGTGCTCGCCGAGCGCGGCGTCGACGCCTGGGTGTTCCGTGGCGACGACGGCCTCGACGAGCTCACCACGACCACCACTTCGACGCTCTGGCGCGTCCACGGGGGAGAGGTCACCGAGCACACGGTCGACCCCGCCTCGCTGGGCATCGCCCGGGCCACCACCGAGGACCTGCGCGGCGGCGATGCCGCCCACAACGCTGACGTCGTACGCCGCCTCCTGGCGGGCGAAGCGGGTCCGGTGCGCGACGCCGTGGTGCTCAACGCGGGTGCGGCGCTCGCGGTCTACGACGCACCGGACGACGACGTGCCGGTCGCTTTGGCAGCCGGGGTGACGAAGGCGACCGAGGCGATCGACTCGGGATCTGCCCGCGAGGCCCTCGAGCGCTGGGTGGCTGCGACGTCCCGCTAGCGGCCGGGTCGATCTGCGACACTCGCGACATGGCGTACGGCGGGCAACCCAGCTCGGTGCTGTCCGTCGTCGCGTTCGTCTGTGCCGCTGCCGTGGTGCTGGGGTACGGCCCCATGCTCGGGATCGTCGGCATGGTGTGCGCCGCCCTGGCCATGGCGCGCGGTGAGGGCCTGGCCGGCCCGGCCGTGATGGTGGCGGTGGTCGTCCTCGTGCTGTCCTTCGTGCTGCCGACCGGGATCGCGCTGAACCGCCTGTAGGTGCCCGCCTGGTCAGGAACCGGGGAGAACGACGATGTCCTTCTTGTCCGGGGACGGGGCGTCGACCTCGGCGCCGAACTCCTCGAAGGCGAGCACCTCGGGCATCTGGTTGGGCTCCTTCTGGGACAACTTCACCACGTGGTGAGGCGCCTCCACGGCGATCCACAGGGTGCAGCGCTTCTTGCCGTCCCGACCGCTGAGCGGGATCGCGTCGACATCGCCGACCTTCTCGACCTTCCCGACGTCGATCGTGCCCCGGTCACCCTCATCGACCTCGAAGCCCTTCAGGAGCTTGTCGACGTTGCACAGCTTCGCGAACGGTGACGTTCCGGCGTCGAACCACTTCCCGGCGTAGCGATCGAGCACCTTCGTCGCCTCCTGCGTCGACGAAGTCTTGGACCGCCAGATGTCGTTGTCCGGCCGGATCCAGCTCCCCTTGTCATTCTGGAGGAACGTCATGCTGCCCTCCTCGACGTCGAAGGTGGCCACGCACTCGCTGCCCTCGAGCCGGACGTCCATCCGTGCCCCTTCCTCGTCGTCCAGGTTCACGGTGCCGAGGATCCGCAGGGACTTCACCTTCTGCATGTCGGCGAAGGCCGCCTTGGCGATGGCGTGCGGGCTCTGGTCCAGGAACTCGTTGTGCCTCTTCAGGAAGCCCACTTCGCTGGGCAGGCTGCCGCAGGACGTGAGGAGCAGGGCAGCCAGGGCAGCGGCGACTGCTTGCCTGGCTCGTACGACGTTCATGGGACCCCCGTGGTGTGCGTGACAGGGTCAATTCGACCAGTCCGACGCCCGGAATGTGCGGGAAACGCCGAGATCTACAGGTCGAGGACCCAGGAGTCGCCCGTACGCGTGAAGCCCAGACGGTCGTAGTAGGCCCCGACCATCCCGGGCGGCGTGACCACGCGACGGATCCCACGCTGCGTGAGGAGTCCGCTGCGGCGCCAGACGAACTCACCGGGGGAGAAGTCGCGGTAGCGCGCCGTGACGAAGTCGAGGAGCACGTGGGCGGTGTCGCCGTCCTCGCGCAGCAGGACGACGCCGACCGTCTCGTCGCCCTTCTGGACGAGGAACGCGTCGTGCGTCTCGGACGGGTCGTGGACGAACGTGGGGTTGAACTTCAGGATGTCCGCCCCGTGGACCCGCAGCACGTGCCGCAGGTACTCGTCGGTGGGGGACACTGCGAGCACCTCGTAGGCCGTCTCGTCGTGCCGGTCGCGCAGGAGTCGGACGATGAAGAACGCGTTGATGGCCACCAGGACGGTGTTCATGCCCACCATCGGCCAGACCTCGAGCGCCGCGTTGAAGACGATGAGGAGCACGCACGCGATCGCGTTGAGCACGCGGAGGCGCAGGACGCTCGCCTGCAGCAGCGAGTAGACGAGGAGGGCGCTGCCTCCCCATCCGAGGATGTCGAGCCAGTGGTCGGCGAGCCAGTTCACGGCCCGGAGACTACTGCCGTCCCCGCCCACCTGCGGAAACGACGAAGCCCGTGGCGGGTGCGCTGCTGCCGCACCTGCCACGGGCTCCCATCGGCTACTTGATGATGTACAGCTTGATGACCTTGGACTTCGACATGTCGGTCGAGGGGTTGCCGGTGAAGACCACCTTGATCTTGTGGCGACCCACCTTCAACTTCTTCGTCGCGAGCTTGATCGTCATCTTGCCCTTGCGGAACGGGTCCATGGTGAAGGTCTTGATCGTCTTCACGCCGTCCTGGATCTTCAGGACGCCCGACGGTGTCAGGACACCCGGGATCGTGAGGGTGACGCCCACCTTGATCGTCTTGCCGCGCTTGACCCTCGTGGCGGACAGTGTCGACGTCGTCGTCGAGGTCATCTTCGCGATGGCGACCGCGGGTGCCGAGGCGGATCCGTCCGCGAAGCCGGGCTTGCTGGCCAGCACCGTCACGGAGACGTCCTTGCCTGCATCGTCCGGCACCAGCTTGTAGAGGGCAGTGGTCGCACCGGGGATCGGCGCACCTGTCCGCAGCCACTGGTACTTCAGCGTCGGTGCGGGCTGCGACCACGTTCCCGGGGTCACCTGGAGCAGGTTGCCCACCTTCGGGATGCCCGTGATCGTCGGCTGGACGGTCGCCTGGAGGGCACCGCCGGCGGTGGTGCCGATCGGGCTGCTGACCGTGGTCCCGTCGGAGAAGCCGGACTTCTTGCCGGTGACCCGCAGGGAGATGGCCTTGCCGAAGTCGGTGACCGTCAGCACGTACGTCGTGCCGGTGGCGCCGAGGATCGGCTGGCCGTCCCGCAGCCACTGGTAGGTCATGGCCACGTCCGCCTGGTTCCACGACGGGGGCGTGCTCGTCAGCGTCGCGCCGACGCCCGTGCCGTTGGGGGCCTGGACCTCGGGCGGTGCGGTGGCGACGAGACGGGCATCCACGGTGAAGGTGGACGACGCGGACCCGATCTGGTTGTTGCTGGCGTCGAGGGCGGTGACCTTCCACGGGTAGGTGCCGGTGGCGAAGTTGATCGTCGTCGCGTACGCCGTGGCGACGGTCTGCGCCGTGGCGGCGAAGCCTCCGCTCGGCGACGTGATGTCGACGGTGTACTTCACGGCACCGGGGAAGTCACGCCAGGTGAGGACCGGACCATTGGGCGGCTGGACGCCACCGGGAGCGGGGGAGGTGATCTCCATCAGGCCCGTTCCGACGCTGAACCGACCCACCGGGTTCCCGCCGGAGTCGGGGGTCCCGCCCCACGACCACGGACCGGCGTTGCCGTCCGTGTCGACGCGCTGCACGCGCCAGACGTAGGGGTCGTTTGCCACAGGGAGCGGCGTCAGCGGGGCGTACGCCGCCGTGCGCACGGTCGCCTGGACCACGCGGTTCGGCTGGGAGAAGGTCGTGTCGTTGTTCTTGTAGACCTCCACCTTGTAGGTGCCGGCGAACGCCTGCGGCTTCCAGCGGAGAGCGACGGTGCCGGGGACGGTCGCGCTGTCCACGGGGCCGAGCAGCTCGACGCGCGGGCTCGACTTGACGAAGGTCTGGGTGTCCGACCACGACAGGCGACCGTTGCCGAAGATGTCGCCCTTCGAGTCGATGGCCTGCACCCGCCAGTAGAGCGTGCCCTCGGGGTAGAGGTTGTCGAAGGCGGTGTAGGTCGCCTGGTCGACGATGCGCTCGTCGACGAGTGCCGTCCCGGTGCCGAACGACTCGACGTCGTCGACCTGGATCCGGTACTGCATGGCCGACTGCGGACGGTCCTCGCCGGTCTGCGCCCACTGCGACGCGCGGTTGGTGTCGAAGTAGTCGTTCCACGAGAAGGTGATCTCGCTCTTGCTCGGGTCGGAGCTGGTCAGCCCGACGACCTTCGGCGAGCTCTTCGTGAAGGCGTGCTGCGCCCGGCCGATGGTGGAGATGGGGCTGTCAGCGCAGTTGTTCACCTTGCGGCACGGTCGGATGTGCCAGTAGAGCGCCTCGCCGGCCTCGGTGTCCGGGTAGGTCCAGAACTGGTTGTCGAGCGCCGGGGCGTACATCGAGTTGGTCGTCGCCGGGATGGCGTTTGCCGGCTCCAGCAGGTTGGTGAAGCTGGCGTCGCGGCTGACGTAGACCATGTAGTAGGACGCGTAGGCCTGCGCCTTCCACTTGAGCACCGGCGTGGTCGGGACGACGCACGGCCCGCTCAGCGGGTTGCACGGCGTCTTCGTGCCGGGGTAGTTGGCGTCGAGCTGACGGCCGCCGATCGCCAGGGCGTGCTCGGAGGTCGGAGCCACGTCGGACACCGTGAAGCGTCCCTCGGGTCCGGTGCCGAGGAAGTTGCCCGCGGAGTTGTAGGCGGACACGGACCAGTCGTAGAGGCCCGGAAGCAGCAGCCGGTCGCCGACGTCGGTGAAGGCGGTGTAGGGCATCGGCTGGTCGAACAGGTCCTTGCCTGCCTGGTGCCCGAAGTAGATCTGGCCGGAGTCCGCCGCGTAGCCGACGTTGACCCGGTAGCGCGTGGCGCCGGGCATCGGCTGCCACGACAGGGCGGGCGCGGTCTGGTAGGGACCGGTGGCCTGTGTCCCGGTGATGGGCTTGAGGTAGTCGGCCGGGTCGGCGGGGACGACAGGAGCGTTGCCGGTCAGGTTGAACGACCTCGTGTAGCGCACGGAATTGACGCCGTCAGCCGTGGTCGCGAAGAGCTCCCACGTGTACGGGTTGCCCGACGTGGGCAGGGCCGTGGTGCCATCGACGGTGTAGGACGTCGCGAACGTCTTCTGCCGGTCGACCTCGGTGCCCGCCGCGTTCTTGACGACCACGGTGTACGACTCCGCACCCGGGGTCGGGTCCCAGCTGAACGACGCGTTGTCGACGCTCGCGCCGCCGGTCGGTGACATCCCGCTGACCTGGACCGGGTCGTAGAGGAAGGACTGGACCTCGCTGAAGATGCCCTGGATGCCGGGCAGGTCGCCCGCGCCCTGCTTGACGAACGGGCGGTCGAGCGGGCGGACCTTCCAGTAGTTCACGGTGCCGGGGATGACCTCGCAGTCCTCCTCGAAACGGAAGGTGGACGGGATGCCGGTCGTGTTGATGGCGAACATGCCGGGGGTGTACGTCGTCCCGGCGGTGAGGCACGAGTTCGAGGTCGCCTCGGTGAAGCCGGGGGTCGTGCTGACCTGGATCTCGTACTCCGAGGCGTGCGGCACCGAGGTCCACTCGAAGTAGGCCGGGCTGGTGACGGTCTCAAGACCGGGGTCCGCCGGGAACACGGCCTGCGGCTGGTGCGGCCAGGTGCGGTTGTAGTCGTAGATGGACTCGGTCCACGGCGTCTGCTGGTTGTCGAGGTCACGGGCCCGGACGCGCCAGTAGTACTGGTCGTTGTCGTAGGACACGACGGGCGAGTAGCGCGTGCCCGTGATGCCGGTCTTGGACTCCACGATCGTGGTGAAGGTCTGGTTCAGCGCGACCTCGACGTCGTACGACTTGGCGCCGGGCACCGGCTCCCAGTCCATGACGACGTCCTGGAGCTCGAAGTTCGGGCTCGAGGGGGGAGCGGTGATGGTCGGCGCGGCCAGCGAGCCGATGATGAACCGCGAGGCGGGGCTGGGCTGCGAGTTGAGGCCGGAACCCTTGCTCGCGGTGACGCGCCAGTAGTAGTCGGCCGGGAGGGCGACGGTGCCGGCAAAAAGCGGGTTGGGCCAGACGAGCGACGTCGATGCGGTCTCGACGGCGACCGCGCCGACAAAGTCGGAGTCCCCATCGACCTCGACGATGTACTTGGTGGCTCCGGGCGACGTGGACCAGGTCAGCAGCGGCGGCTGCGAGGGCTGCGACAGCGTCGTGTTGTCCGGCGGCGCGGCCGGCTGCGGCACCTTGACCGAAGGGCTGCCGAACTGGGAGATCGACCAGGGCGAGTCCTCGTTGGCGGCGTTACGCGCCCGCACCCGCCAGTACTTGTCACCGGCGGGGAGGTTCGCCGTCGGGACGTAGGTGTTGTTGACGGTCGAGTTGATCGCCGCAGGGATCAGCGCCGGCGAGCCGAAGTTCGGGTCGTCGTCCACCTGCAGCTCGTAGCGGGTCGCCCCCGCGACGTGGTCCCACGACAGCACCGAGGTGGCGTCGTTGGGCTGCTGCACCGACAGGTTGGTCGGCTGGGCGGGCGCGACGGAGAACGCACTGGTGGTCGGCCCGAGGACCGTCACCACCAGTGCGGCAACCGCCGACAGGCTCACGCCAGCCAGTGCGCGCGTGCGGTCAACTCGTAGCAACATCCCAAAATCTCCCCGTCGTTGGGTGGCCCAGACCGCACCACGCTAGGTCGCACTGACCGGCCGCGCTGACGAATGGCCTGCTGTAGTCACAAATGACTAGGTCGGTCCAGCCGATCGGTCACCGAGCGACGGACGGGCCGCGTGGCGCTACCGTGGCCCCATGATCACCGCCATCGTCTTCGTGAAGGCCGACGTCGCGCGCATCCCCGAGGTGGCAGAGGCGATCGCCTCCCTCGACGGGGTGAGCGAGGTCTACTCCGTGACGGGGCAGATCGACCTGATCGCGCTGGTGCGGGTGCGCGAGCACGAGGACGTCGCCTCGGTGGTGGCCGACCGGCTCAACAAGGTCGAAGGCGTCACCGAGACCGAGACGCACATCGCCTTCCGCACCTACTCCCAGCACGACCTCGAGTCGGCGTTCAGCATCGGCCTCGACTAGGTCGGAGCGGGGCGCATCACCGCACCGGGCGGTGCACCGGCGACGGGAGCCGCTTCTCGTCGAAGGGCACCAGCGACAGCCGCGACTGGTTCGCCGCGTCGTAGAGCGACAGGTGCCGTGCCGCACCTCCGAGCGGGCACGTCCACTCACCCTCGACGTCGACCAGCCGCACCCCCGGCGACTCGAGCCACCGCAGGATCCGCTCGGACTCCTCGGCCGTCGCAGCGGGCACCGGTCCGGGCGCCCCACCCACGGTCTCCGCGCTCGCGCCGAGCTCGCGCACGTACTGATGGGCGTCGCTGCCGGACGGGATCACCCCGGCCGCCGCAAGGCGACCGTGCCGCACGACGTGGACGGCCCACCGGCCGTCGTCCTCGCGACGGGCGGCGACGATCTCGGGGCAGCGGGTGAGGGCGGAGAGCCGCTGGGTCCGGGCGGCGGCACGGACGAACGTCGCCAGGCGGTCGCGGTGGACGCCTGCCTCCTCGAAGCGCTCGCGGTCGGCCAGCGCGGTCATCCGCACGTTGATCGCATCGACCACCTCCTGCGGGCTGCGCAGCAGCGTGTCGCGCAGCTGGCGTACGACGGCGCCGTAGGTCGACCCGTCGGTCGAGCCGTCGCAGGGGGAGAGGCAGCGATCCATCTCGGCCAGCACGCACGCCGACCCCGACGGGACCAGGGGCATCGTGCCGCTGCACTGCCGCACGGGGAAGGTCTCGTGGAGGGCGGCAAGGCACTTCTCCGCTGTCTTCCTCGACGAGAAGGGGCCGAGGTAGTCGGCGTCGTCGTCGAGCACCTTGCGCACCAGCGAGAGCCGCGGCCACGCCTCCCGGGTCAACTTGAGGAAGTGGACCTTCTCGGGGAAGCGCGAGCGTCGGTTGTAGCGCGGCTTGTGCTCGGCGATCAGGCGCAGCTCGCGCACCTCCGCCTCGAGGGGCGTGGCGCACTCGATGCCGGTGACCGAGGTGGCGATGCCGACCATCTCGCCCATCCGGCTGCGCGTCTCCGACGCGGTGAAGTAGGTGCGGACCCGGGTGCGGAGGTCGCGCGAGGTGCCGACGTAGAGGACGCGAGACCTGTCGTCGCGGAAGAGGTAGACGCCCGGGGCGTGGGGGAGGCCCTCGGCGAGGTGGCGCTTGCGGCGTTGGGCGGTGCTCACTCGCGCAGAGAAGGTCTGGAGCTCCTCGAGCGTGTGCACGCCGAGGCCGCCGAGTCGCTCCATCAGGCCGTGGAGCACGTCGACCGTGGCCTGGGCGTCGGAGAGGGCACGGTGGTTGGGCGTCGTGGAGGAGTTGAAGACCTTGGCCAGCGAGGACAGCTTGCAGTTGGGCGCGTCGTCACGCGTGATCACCCGGCGGGCCAGCTTGGCGGTGTCGAGCACCTCGAACCTCGGCCACGGCCGGCCCTGCTGGCGTGCGAAGTGCTGGAGGAAGCCGACGTCGAAGGGAGCGTTGTGCGCGACCAGGACGCAGCCGGCGGCGAACTCGAGGAAGGCCGGCAGCGCGGACTCGATCGGCGGCGCGTCGTGGACCATCGAGTTGGTGATGCCGGTCAGCACCGCAATGAAGGCGGGGATCTCCGTGTGCGGGTTGACCAGGGTCTGGAACTCGCCGAGCACCTCGCCGCCGCGGACCTTCACCGCACCGATCTCGGTGATCATCGACCCGCCCTCGGCCGATCCGCCGGTCGTCTCGAGGTCGACGACGCAGAAGGTGAGGTCGCGCAACGGCCGCCCCAGCTCGTCGAAGCTGCGCTGCGCCTCCCAGCGGGATGTCTCCCGCGTCGGTCGGTGGGCAGTCGAGCTCATGTCCGACGACGCTAGACGTGGGATCCGACAATGGCGGGATGGCGCGCGCACTACGCTGGCCCGCGCCGCACCCCGAGCGGTCCAGACCCGATCCAGAGGAGCCTCCGTGGCCGACCAGACCGCCGACCTCCGCGTGCCTGCCGACGGTGAGCGCTGGCGCTGCGCGGGCTGTGGCAACCTCACCCGCTTCGACGTGACCCGCACCCGACGTACGACGGACTACTGGCACTTCGACCTCGCCGGTGACCACCGCGTCGAGGAGGAGACGGTGCTCGCCGAGTCGGTGGAGTCCGTGTCGTGCCGGTGGTGCGGCCGCTCGGACGCGATCGAGGTCGTGGACCGGGCCGCCGCCGACACGGCCGGCGACCCGGCCGCCGGGTGATGGGTCGGACGTGAACGACGCGGCCCTCCTTCCCGAGCGGCTCCGCCTGCGGGTGGTGGCCCTCGTGTCGGCGGTGCTGCCCTCGATCACCCCGGTCCCGCCGCAGCTGCGGAAGGTGGCCGGCTTCGCCCCTGCTCGGCGCGCCCGCCTCGGGGGCAACCTGATCTGGGACGCCCTCGGTGACGACGAGTTCCGCGGCCACGCCGCCGTGCAGGTCGCCGCCGTGCCCGCCGGCCGCGACGACCCGGTCGACGCCGCCGCCCGCGCCTGGTTGACCCGCGACGAGGGGTGGCAGTCCCGCGTCGACGCCGTGGCCGAGACGCTGGGGACCGCAGAGGCACGCGACGACCAGGACCGGGCCGAGCTCGCCCGGCTCACCTCGCAGGTGGCGTCCCTGCAGGCCGAGCTGGCCACCCTCAAGGCAGAGCACCGCGAGGAAATGGACCGCGCGGCGGCAGACCACAAGGTGCTGCGCCAGCGGCTCGGCGAGGCGCGCAGCGCGCTGCGTGGCGCCGAGGGCGAGCGCGATGCTGCGGTCCTGGCCCGGGACGAGGCCGTGGCCACCGCCGACACGGCGACGAGGACCGCCGAGGCCGACGTACGCCGCCTGCGCACGCAGCTCGACGAGGCCGAGGCGGGCCTCGCGGCGACCCGGCGTGACGCTCGCTCCGGGCGCGACGCGGCCACGGTCCGGGCGCGGCTCCTCCTCGACGCGGTCGTCGACTCGGCGACGGGCCTGCGCCGCGAGCTCGGCCTCCCCGCAGTGGACGGTTCGCCGGGCGACGCGGTGGAGGCGGCGCTGGCCGGCGCCGTTGCCGCGCCGGGGTCCAGCGCTCCGGCGACCCCCGCACTCCTCGAGCAGCTCATCGCCCTGCCGCACGCGCGTCTGATCGTCGACGGCTACAACGTCACGAAGGCCGCGTGGCCCACGGCCAGCCTCGAGGCCCAGCGCAGCCGGCTGGTGGCGGCCCTCGGGCCCGTGGTCGCCAGGTCGGGTGCCGAGACTACGGTCGTGTTCGACGCGGCCGAGTCGACGGCCCGTACCGTCATGCCGGCCCCGCGCGGCGTACGCGTGGTGTTCAGCCCCGAGGGCGTGATCGCCGACGACGTCATCCGCCAGCTCGTCGTCGCCGAGCCCCGCGGCCGGATGGTCGTCGTCGTCAGCGGCGACCAGGCGGTGGCGCGTGACGTTGCGCGCGAGGGCGCCCGCGCCCTCCCCGCGGCCGCGCTGATCGGGCTCGTCTCGGGTTGAGCGACACGCGGCCCCCGACACCTCCGGGGAGCCGTTGTCGGTGGCCCCTGTCACCGTTCGATCCATGACGACACGGATCGATTGCGACACCTGCGTGGTGCGCGGGCTGCACTGCCACGACTGCGTGGTGACGGTGCTGCTCGGCCCACCACCCGAGCTCACCATCGACGACGACGAGATGGCCGCGCTCGACGCGCTGGCCATCGGCGGACTCGTCCCACCGCTGCGACTCGTCGAGCCGGTCCCCAGCCCGGTCATCGAGTCGGCGTGAGACACATGCCGAGAAGATCCGTCGAAGATTGGCGGGGCCCGGGGATGCGGTCTACTCTGTGGGCTGGCTTCCGTGGAAGTGGGTCACCCGGCCCGCGCGGAGGTCGCGCCGAGTCGTGGACCACGCCCTGCACCACCCGTGGTCGACGAGCCGGGGAACCAACCTTCCCCCTGGGGTGAATCCCCTGCAAGGCGCATCGCGCGAGCGGTGCGTGGAGCAGGGGTAGGCAACGTCGTGCCGAACCCGTCAGCTCACCTGGTAGGCGTACGACACCCCCGAGGAGTTCCCCCGCTCGTGGCTCACACCCGCAAGCGTGCCGGCGCGACCGTTCTTGGTCTCATTGCCATCGCCGCCATCGCATTCGTGCCTGCAACCCCCGCCCAGGCCGACCCGTCCATCAAGGACGTCAAGGCTCGCGTCGACCGGCTCTACCACGACGCCGAGGCCGCCCAGGAGCGTCTGCACGACGCCCGCATCGATCTCGCCGACCTGCGTCGCGACCTCGCCGGCCTGAGGGCCGACCAGGCCCGCCAGGACCAGCGCCTCGACGAGGTGCGCGACCAGGTCTCCGACGCGGTCGTGCGCCAGCTCGAGGGCGAGGGCATCTCGACGGTCGGCCAGGTCGTCGTCTCCGACGACCCCGGCGCCTTCCTCGACACGCTCTCCACCATGTCGTCGTTCAACGACCTCCAGTCGTCGATGCTCGCCGACTACGACACGCAGCTCGAGGCCCTGGAGATCCGCCAGGAGGCCACCGACTCCCGCGCGAAGGAGATCGCCGAGCTCACCGAGCAGCTCAGCACCGAGAAGGCGACCGTCGACGAGAAGCTCGCCGAGGCCAAGAGCGTCCTCTCAGACCTCGAGGCCGAGGAGCGCGAGCGGCTGCTCAGCTCGCGCAGCGGCGTCTCCCGCATGCCGAGCTCGGTGCCGGCCTCCGGCCGTGCCGCCGCCGCCGTCCAGTACGCGATGGCCCAGGTCGGTGACGCCTACGTCTACGGCGCGATGGGCGAGAACGCCTTCGACTGCAGCGGCCTCACCATGCGTGCGTGGGCCCAGGCCGGCGTGTCGCTGCCGCACTCCTCGAGCGCCCAGTACGGCTCCGGCCCGCACATCGCCGCGAGCGACCTGCAGCCGGGCGACCTGGTGTTCTACTACAGCCCCATCAGCCACGTCGGGATGTACATCGGCAACGGCATGATCGTCCACGCCGCCAACCCGGGCACGGGGGTCGCCGTCTCCGGCCTCTACTCGATGCCCTACGTCGGCGCGGTCCGTCCTGGCTGACCAGCAGACCTCGAAGGCCGGTCGCCCACTCCTGTGGGCGGCCGGCCTTTCTCTGTTCGTGGTCGCCATCGTGGCCGTGGTGCTCGTGACGCGAGGTGGGCGGCACGAGGTCGAGCCCGGTGTGGTCGACGTGCAGCGGGCCAGCCCGGCCGCGGCGGCCCAGGTGCTGCGGGACTTCGTGGCGGCTGTCGACGCGGAAGACGCGGATGCGCTGGCGGCCCTCGCCCCCGTCGGCGACGACGCCGCCGCCGACCTCCTCACGGGCATCGGCTCCGACCTGCCGGAGCTCGACCTGCGCCAGGTGAGCGCCAGGTACGTCGACCAGGTCGGCACCGTCGCCGAGGACGGGTCGTGGACCGCTCTCACCGAGCTCACCTGGCAGTTCGGCTCGTTCGACGCCGAGCCGTCGCAGGGCGAGGTCCTCGTGTCGTTCGCTCCGTCGGGCGACGGGCTCGGCATCACCGGCTTCGGTGCCGGCGCCACCAGCGCGCGGGGCCGCGTGCCGCTCTGGCTCCACGGCGACCTCTCGGTCTCCGGGGCACCCGGTGTGCTGGTGCTCGTCGACGGGAGCCGGGCGGATGCCGCGGAGGTGGTGGCGCGGGTCGAGCGCGGGATCGCGGTCGTACGCCGGGTCCTGCCCGCGTGGCGCGCACCGGTCGTCGTCGAGGTCCCGGCGAGCGCCGCCGACCTCGACGAGACCCTGGGCGTCGCGCCCGGGACGTACGCCGGGATCGCCGCCGTCACCGCGACCGCTGGCAGCGGGACTGACGACGAGGCGCCGGTGCACGTGTTCGTGAACCCGGAGGTCACGGCCGGTCTGCGTCGCGCCGGTGCACAGGTGGTGATGAGCCACGAGCTGGTGCACGTGGCCACTGATGCCGCTCGCAGCGGCACGGAGCCGTGGCTGGTCGAGGGCTTCGCGGACTACGTCGCGCTGCGCGACACCGGCCTGCCGGACCGCACCACCCTGGGACGCGCGATCGCGGCCGTACGTCGCGACGGTGCGCCGGACGGCCTGCCCACTGCCGCCGACCTCGGCACCCAGGCGCCTGACCTCCAGGCACGCTACGAGGAGGCCTGGCTCGCCTGCCGGATCATCGCCGAGCGACTGGGGGAGCGGGGCTTCGTGGCGGTCTACGACGCCGCCGGATCGGGCACGCCCGTGACGTCGGCACTGGGTCGCCGTGGACTACCGGTGTCCGAGCTCGTCAGGCTCTGGCGCGCGCGGCTCGAGCTGGTTGCGCGGTAGCCGGCACCAGGTGCCGGGAAATGACTGAAGGCGACCGGTCTCCGGTCGCCTTCAGGTTCGTGCTGGTGGTGCGGTGCGACGTCTGGCTGACCCCACGCCGCCAGCATGGTCGCGGTCGTCGGGACGAGCCCGCCACCGTCGCCGCCGTCCGGGCTTGGCCGGCCTCAGAGGTTCGGCGGGATGCTTGCGAAGAGTCCGTTGACGCCGAGTCCGAAGATCGTGACGCCTCCGATGATCGCGATCGCGATGCACGCCACCATCAGGCCGTACTCGACAGACGTGGCGCCGCGCTCGTCACGCGCACGAAACAGGTGCTTCATCATCGTTGGCTCCTCTCCTGGTCGTCGTCCAAAGGAAGGGGCCGGCGTCGAGATCTAGGTCTCGAAGCGCCGGCCCCTGGAAGATCCCTGGATCAGAGCGAGCCGGTGATGGTCGTGAAGAGACCGTTGAGGCCCGTGCCGAGCGCGGAGACGGTGCCGATGATGGCGACGGCGATGAGGGCGACCATCAGGCCGTACTCAACAGCGGTGGCGCCCTGCTCCTCGTCGCGGCCGATCAGCATGAGGGTGATGAACTTCTCGAGCATGGTGTTTCCCCTTTTGGTATGAGTTTGATGAGTCTCGGTTCCGAGCCCACGAGGACCCGTCGAGGAATACTTTGCCGCGTTTCCCAGGTCCTCGAATCGGGTGATCGGCCCTGGATCCGTAGTCCCTTGTGACTATCTGCGGGTCACCCGCACAGGCCCGTCGCACCCCACCCCTGTCCATGCCCGGTGCCCCGATCGGCGGCTCCCGGGCGCGGCCGCGGCCTCAGCCGGGGGCACCGGCTCAGAAGCGCTGTGGTGAGGCGTGGTCGAGCAGCCCCATGCGCATCGCCGTCACCAGCGCCTGCGCGCGGTTGGCGGCGCCCAGCTTCTGGTAGATGTGCGTGATGTGGGTCTTCGCCGTCGACTCGCTCATGTAGAGCGACCCGGCGATCTCACCGGTGCCGAGGCCGTCGGCGAGGAGGGAGAGGACCTCGGCCTCGCGGCCGGAGAGCTTGGGCGGAGCGGGCGAGGTGGCCCGGCGCATCACGGCCTGGCTGAGCCCGGCGCACAGGAACGTACGGGGGGCGACGGCTGCGTGCTTGGCCGCACTGACGACCTCTGCGGCCCTGGTGTCCTTGCCGACGAACGCCGAGGCGCCGGCCTCCATCGCCGCGAAGATGTGGTCGTCACCGGCGTGCATGGTCAGCACGACCACGCCGGTGGTGTCGCTGGTCGCGCGGATGGCGCGTACGACGTCGAGGCCGTGGCCGTCGGGCAGCTGCAGGTCCGTCACCACGACGTCGGGCCGGAGGCTCTCCCACGCGGCGACGCCCTCCTGGAGGCTCCCGGCCTGCCCCACCACGGTCATGTCCTCGTCGCGCTCGAACGCGCGCGCGAGGCCTTGCCGGATGAGCTCGTGGTCGTCAACCAGTAGCACGGTGGTGCCCATGGGCAGTCTCTCCTTCGTGGGGTGCGGTCGTCGGCGACCGCAGGCTGACGGCGGTTCCGCCGTCGGGTCGGGTGGTGATGTCCAGTTCGGCGCCGACAGTCGCGGCGCGTTCGCGCATGGTCTGCAGGCCCCAGTGGTTCTCGCGCGGTCCGGCGTTGCCCACGCCGTCGTCGCGTACCTCGAGGCTGAGCCGCGAGCCGTCGGACTCGAGCGTGACCCACAGGTTGTCGGCCCGCGCGTGCTTGCGTACGTTGCCGATGGCCTCCTGGGCCACCCGCAGCACCTCGGTGGCGGTCCGGGCGTCGAGCGGGGGACCGGACTCCGCCAAGGAGAGGTGCACCCGCAGGCCGGTGGCATGGCCGACCTCGCGCGCATAGTCGGCGAGGGAACTCGAGAGCCGGCCGTCGGACACCTCGTGGCGCAGGTCGAAGATGGAGAACCGGATCTCCGAGACGAGCCGGGTGATCTCGGCACGCAACGCTGCTGCGAGCTCGCGCGTCTGGTCGTGGTCGCTGATCGACTCGATCTCGTCGACGATGTAGCCGAGACCGACGATCTCCTGCGCCACCCCGTCGTGCATCTCGCGCGCGATGCGGTTGCGCTCCTCGGACGTCGCCAGGGTGCGGACCTCGTCGAACAGGACGGCGGTGTCGAGGCGTACGGCGAACTCGTCCGCCACCTCCCGGGCCCGCTCGTCGAGCTCGGGCGTCCACCGGGGCACCCCCACGACCACGCAGTAGCCGAGCACCTCCTGGGCACCGCGGAGCGGCACCACGGCCGCACCGGGGGTCCGGTCGGAGTCCGGGATCTCGATCTCCTGGGCCAACCGCTCGACGTCCTCGCCGGCGTTGAGGGGGCGCAGGGAGTTGTCCGGCTCGACGACGAAGATCGCTGAGCGTGCGCCCCCGGTGGCCAGTCGCATCGCGGCGTCGAGCTCCATGGCGAGCGACGTGCTGTTGAGGCCGAGGCTGCCCGAGCTCGCCAGGTGGTGGATGCGCGCCATCAGGTGGTGGGCGGCGGCGTACGGCGCCTGTCGCGCTGCCTGGTCGCGGGTGGAGCGTGACTGCCAGCTGGCCAGGAGCCCCACCCCGACGCCGATCACGAGCCAGGGCAGGGTCTCGCCCAGGCGGGAGAGGGCGTCGGTCCGCGGGTCGGCGGCGACCGAGGCGGCGGCCGTCAGGCCGGAGACCAGGGTGACGTTGAGGGTGGTGACCCAGCCGTAGCGGACGCCGGCGACGATGGGGGCGACCGCGAGGTAGGCACCGAGCTCGGCGGTCGACTGGGTGGAGACAAGCAGCATGGTCACGGCGACTGCCTCGCCGACCGCGTGCCAGTGGGCAGGGCGGTTGCGCGTCATCCACTCCAGGAGCGAGCTCACGGAGGCAACCAGCGCGAGCACCACCAGCATGGGTGTGGACTCGACCAGGAAGCCCTGGCTGAGCACCGTTCCCGTTGCCAGGGAGAGCGCGAAGACCCGGACGGCCGTCGTCGTCCGCCACGACTGGAGTGCCGGTCTCGAGACGCCCGCGTCCTGGGTGACCGTCAGCGTCATGTGCTCATCACATGTTGGCGAACGTGTCCGCGATCTGGATGCCGGCCGGGCCCAGGATCACGATGAACAAGCACGGGAGGATGAACAGGACCAGCGGGATCATCATCCGGATCGGCACCTGCTGGGCCTTCTCCTCGGCCCGCTGACGACGCTTGGTGCGCATCTCCTTGCTCTGGATCCGCAGCACGCGAGCGATCGGGATGCCCAGGCTGTCGGCCTGCACCATGGCGAGGCAGAAGGACTTGAGGTCCTGCAGCGAGGTGCGCTCGGCCATGGCTCGCATCGCCTCGGTCCGGCCGCGCCCCAGCTGCATCTCCTGGAGGAGGCGTGCGAACTCCTGGTTGAGCGGTCCGTCACCGTTCTTCGCGACCCGGCTGACCGCCGCATCGAAGCCGAGGCCGGCTTCGACCGAGATCGTCAGCAGGTCCATCGCGTCGGGCAGTGAGTTGCGCATGAGCAGCTCGCGCTTCTGGCCGGCGTTGTAGAGCATGATGTTGGGCAGGACGTAACCGAACAGGCCGGCCGCGACGGTCGCCAGGACCAGCTTGTAGAGCGGCCAGTGCTGGCCGAGCAGGTAGAAGAACCCCAGCACCGTGAAGATGCCTCCGCCCAGTACCTTGAGGCCCAGGATGCGGTTGACGTCCCAGGCCGGCGGGTTGCCGGCGATGTTGAGGCGGTACTGGATCTTGCGTGCCGTGTCGGCGCGGACCAGCCGGCGCCCGAGGCCGACCATGCGCTCGCCCAGAGGCGCGATGACGCGCTCGGCGAACGGCCGCTCGATCTCCGCCTTGAGCACGCTCGGCGCGGAGTCGAGGGCCTGGATGGCGGCCACGGAGCGGGCCACGCCACGCCGTTCGGCCGTGATCACACCGATCACGGACAGCGCGAGGATCATCGACAGGCAGAGGAGCCCGGCACCGACCAGCATCATCGACTCGGTCATGTCACACCGTCACCTTTGCGAGCTTGGCCATGGCGAACGATCCGATCGCCAGGAGTACCCCGGCCACGCCGAGCAGGATGAGACCCGGGAGGGTCGTGAAGAGCACGCCAATGTAGTCCGGGTTGACGAGCATCATGTACAACCCGATGATCGGTGGCAGGCCGACCAGAATGTACCCCGACAGGCGGCCCTCGGCGCTGAGCGCCTTGACCTGCCGACGGAGGTACTCCCGCTCGCGGAGGGTGTCGGACACCGTGTGCAGGATCTCGGCCAGGTTGCCACCCACCTCGCGCTGGATGCGGATGGCCATCACGATCCAGTCGAAGTCCTCGCTGTCCATGCGACGGCCCACGCCGTCGAGGGCATCGGTGATGTCCACACCGAGCCGCTGCTCGATGAGGGCGCGTCGGAGCTCGCCCGCCATGGGCTCGCTGCCCTCGCGGACCACGCTGTCCACCGCCTGCGGAAGGGACAGACCGGCCTGGAGGCCACCGGCCATCAGGCCGAGGGTCTCGGCCAGCTGGCCGTTGAACTTGTTGAGCCGGCGCGAGTGCCGGATCTTGAGGTAGATCCACGGTCCGATCACGCCCACCACGAGGCCGAGGACCGCGAACACGAGCCCCCTGTAGACGAACCCGAGGACGGCGACGCCGATGGCGATACCGGCGTGGAGGAGCAGCCACTCCGCCGCGGTGAGCGCCGAGCCGGCGCCGGCGAGGCGCTGCGAGACGCGGGTCTCGAGGTCCGCCGAGAGTGCCTTGTCGGTGAGCGCGACGGCCGAGCCGCGGAGGTCGGTGCCGCCGGTCGACTTCCCCTTGCCGCCCTTCTTCTCGCCGAAGTAGGCGTCGAGGCGACGGTCGGCGGACGACTTGTTGGGGCCTCCGATCACGACGGCGAGGAGGCCGGCCAGTCCGAGGGCCAGGGCCAGGGCGCCGCCGAGCATCCCCGGCGTACCCACCAGGGACTTGCCGGACTTCACGATGTCGGGAGCGGACTCGGCCGCGCCGATCGAGACGAAGGCGGAGTCGGTGAACGACGCGCCGCCGGCGTCGACGGTCACGCCGAGGTTGACCTCGTCGGCCGCGTCCTCGGGCCGGTCGAAGGTGACCACGAGCTGCTGGGCCAGTGCGTCGGCCTGCGCGGAGAAGACGGCGCCGAGGGCACCCTGCTCCGCGGGGATCACCTGACCGCCCGTGCTGTCCGCCAGGTCGGACATGGTGGCGGCGTTCTTGGGGTTGGCGAGCGAGACGACGTCCACGACGACGCCCTCGTCCTGGGCGTCGGTGGTGACGACGTCGAGGGTGGTGGCGCTGTTGGTGTCACCACCGTCGGAGAGCACGAGCAGCGAGCGGGACCCTTCGGTCCCCACGAGGTCAAGGCCCTCGCCGATGCCGTCGTACACCGACGTGCCCTTGCGGAGCTCGATGTCGGCGAGGGCGGCGCGCACGGAGTCGTGGTCGACGGTGGGCTCGATGACCTCGCCGATGTCGCCGGCGAACGCCACCAGGCCGATGCGGATGTCGGCCGGTGCGGCGGCGAGGAACGCGTCGACGGCCTCCTTGGCGGCCGTGAACTTGCCGCCCTGGAGCATGCTGTTGCTCGCGTCGAGCACGAGGACGGTCGTCCGCTCGACGTCGCCGGCGGAGATCACCTTCGCCGAGGACTCGACGGCGCGGCCGTCGATCTCGACCCGGACCGTCGCGGGGTCGACCGCGGCCCCGTCGGGGACACCGTCGACCGCCAGGACCAGCGAGACGACTCCGTCCGCGGACTCGAGGTGGTCGATGTTGACCTCGTCCTCGGCGTGGCTGGGGCTCGCGACGCCCAGGGCGAACAGCCCGCCGGCGACGAGCGCCGCGGCCACCCGGGCGGCTCGAGGAGTCTGTCGTGAGCTCATCGCAGAGTTCCCCCGGTGGCGAAGATCGCGGGGTCGATGTGCACGCCGTGGTCCGAGAGGTGCTCGAGGAAGCGGGGGCGCAGGCCCATCGACTTCAGACCGCCCTGGAACCTGCCGTCCTCGCCGACCCCGGCGGCGTAGTCGAACATGAAGACGTCCTGGGTGGTGATGATGTCGCCCTCCATGCCGACGATCTCGGTGATGGCGGTGATGCGACGGGTGCCGTCCTTCAGACGCGTCTGCTGGATGATCAGGTCAACCGCGCTGGCGACCTGCTCGCGGATGGCGCGCACGGGCAGGTCCATGCCCGCCATCAGCACCATCGTCTCGAGGCGAGCCAGGGCGTCGCGCGGGGTGTTGGCGTGGAGGGTCGAGATCGACCCGTCGTGGCCGGTGTTCATGGCCTGGAGCATGTCGAGCGCCGCGGCGTCGCGGATCTCGCCGACGACGACGCGGTCGGGGCGCATACGCAGTGAGTTCTTCACCAGGTCGCGGATGGTGACCGCGCCCTTGCCCTCGATGTTCGGCGGGCGGGACTCGAGCCGGAGCACGTGGTCCTGGCCGAGTCGCAGCTCGGCGGCGTCCTCGATGGTGACGATGCGCTCGTCATCGGGGATGAAGGCCGAGAGCACGTTGAGCGTCGTGGTCTTCCCCGAACCCGTACCGCCGGAGACGAGGATGTTGAGGCGCCCGCGGACGCACCCTTCCAGGAGCCCGGCCGAGGCCTTGGTCAGGGTCCCGAAGTTGATCAGGTCGTCGACCGTGTAGGGGTCCTCGGAGAACTTGCGGATGGTCAGCTTGGAGCCGTCGAGGGCGAGCGGCGGGATGATCGCGTTGACACGGCTGCCGTCAGGCAGGCGGGCGTCCACCATCGGGCTGGTCTCGTCGACGCGCCGCCCGATCTTGCTGACGATCTTGTCGATGGTGCGCCGGAGGTGGGCCTCGTCGGTGAAGGACGTGTCGACCTTGACCAGCTTGCCGCTGCGCTCGACGTAGATGCTCTGGAACGAGTTCACCATGACCTCGGTCAGGGTGGGATCACGCAGGAGCGGCTCGATCGGTCCGTAGCCGAGGATGTCGTCGGCGATCTCCTGCGAGATACGGGTGCGGTCCGCCGAGGACATCGGGATGTCCGTGTCGCCGATGGCCGTCTGCAGCGCGAGACGCACCTGCTGCTCCAGCTCGGACTGCGTCATGTGCGCGTCGTACAACTTGGGGCCCAGTGCTTCGACGAGGCGCTGGTGCACGATGCGCTTGAGGTCCTGGAAGGGGTCCGTCTTGGCGCCGGCGCGCTTCTTCGCCTCCGTCGACGCGACGGTGCTCTGCACGGCGGGGGTGGTGCCGGGGATCCCGGCGGCCGGTGCACCCGCATCGGTGTCGGTCGTACGGCCACGGGCGGCGGCCAAGCGGTCGGTGAGACTCACGTCATGCCCTCCTCAGGCGAAGCCGGGAGCCGCTGGACTTCCGGCTGGATGGTGTGCTCGCAGTGGCAGCGCTCGACTCGGCGAGACTGTCGGCCACGCTCTTCGAGAACGCGACGAGGGCCTTGGAGTTCGGGTGGTTCGGGTACGCGGTCACCAGGGCCTCGCCCCGGTTCACCGCGGCGAGGACCTCGCGGCTCGAGACCAGGGACGAGTCGGCCTTGAGGCCGACCGTCTTCTCGTACTCGTCGACCGTGAGGCCGACCTTGCCGTCGGCACGGTTGAGCACGAAGCGCCACGTCGACTTCGGGAAGTTCAGGACCTCGAGCGTGCTGGTGGCCAGCTTGAGCGCCTTGAGCGAGGGGATGTCGAGGGTCCCGACGAGGACGATGGCGTCGGACCGGTCGAGCGCGCAGAGAGCGAGGTCGTCGAACATCCCGGAGGTGTCGACCACCACGAAGTCCACCATCCGGCGCAGTGCGTCGAGCAGCTTGGCGACATCCTCCTGCGAGGCCTGGTCGGGGGAATCGATGCGTACGGGCGCCGCGACGACCGAGAGGTTGTCGGAGTGCTGGGTGAGGATCGAGGAGATGCCCTCCGCGTCGATCACGCCGTTGAAGCCGACGAGGTCGTTGATCGTGCGGTGGGGCGTCAGCTGCAGCATGATCGCCACGTCGCCGCTGTTGACGTCGAGGTCGACCAGGCAGACCGTCCGGCCGGCACCCGCGAGCGCCACACCCACGTTGGTCGCGACCAGGCTCTTGCCGACGCCGCCCTTGGTCGAGAAGACGGTGAGGATCTTGCCTTGCGGGGCGTCGGCCTGGGCCTGTGCCACCGCGGCTGCCTCGGCGATCTCGGCGGCAGCTGCCGCACGGGCGAATTCCGCCGCGGCCTGGGCCTCGTCCATGAGGGTCTGGCCGATCGCGTTCGCGACGCTGCGGGATCGCTGGACGGCGGTGGTGATGCCGGCGAGGTCGCGCGCGGCGACCACCTCACGCATGCCGCTGCGCAACGCCAGGGAGAGCGCCGTGCTGTCGACGTCGTGCCGGAGCAGGATCACGCCGAGGTCGGGACGGTGCACCCGTGCCCACTGGGCGAGCTCTGCTGCTGCCTCGCTCGGGACGGACGGCCCGATCACCACCGCGAACTCGTTGGTCGTCGAACGGATGTGCTGGTCGAGGCCCTCGAGGTCCGCGAAGGCCGTGGACCCGTGCAGCATCGCCTGGAGGATGCCGCGCTGTGCGGCGTCCGGCTCGAGGACGGCGGTCACGGCGCGACGCCCCGGAACAGCTCGGGGTAGACGTCCCGCAGGAACGCGCCTTCGTTGTCAGCGGTCTTGGTGTCGTCCGTGAGGAGTGCGAAGTTGAGCTCGCCCGTGCGATCCGCCTGGACGAGCTTCTCGGCCTCTTCCTGGGTCACCGCGATCGTGAGGATCGTCTTGGCGACCTCCTCGGTGGCGGTGGCGCCCTCCTCGTCCTGGACGGTCCGGGAGGTGACGCTGGTGGTGCCGACGCCGAGGACGAGGTTGCGCGTCAGGACGATCCGCGTGTAGCTCCCGAGCTTCTGCTCCTTGCCGTCCGGCAGGATCCGGATCGGGTCGAGCACGGTGGCGAACACGGCCACCTCGTTGCCCGGGTTGACGAACCCGGCGACGCGCTCGAAGTCGGTCAGCTCGACGGACACGGCCATCGTGTCCTCGGGGATGACCAGGCTCTGGGTGTCGCCCAGGGTGCCGAACTTCTTGGCGATGAGCTGCTCGCCGGGGTAGATCGTGCCGACCGCGACGTCGTCGGCGATCGAGCTCGTCGAGGACAGGCTGCCGTCGACCAGATCGACCCGGCGCACCTCGGACTTCTCGATCTTGCCGGCGTCCTGGGCCTCGGTGACGGTCTCGCCGATGTCGATGGTCTCGGTGGCGACGAGCACCTCCACCAGTTCCTGGTCCTTGGTGGCGCGGGCGTCGATGCCCTGCACGTAGAGCACGATCATGGCGGTGCCGGCCAGTGCGATGAGGGCGGCGACGAGGAGGAGAACAGAACGGCGAGCCATGGTGCAGTCCTTCGCGGGTCATGGGATCCCCACAGTGGGGATTCGGTCGCGTAGGCGGATCGAGGGGACTTCTCATGTTGTCGAGCCCCGGTGCCCTCCCAGCGGATCGAATGTAGGGGCGCACGAAACGGAGGTGTGGGCTAAACCGCGCAAACCACCCGAAAGCGGTCCAGGACTAGCCCGAAATGACTACTCCGACGTAGTCACCGCCTAGCCCGCGGGCTCGGCGCTCCGGACAGTGGCGGTGACGGCTCACCCGAGGTAAAGAGCCTCGATCTCGCGGCGCGCCTCGCGGACCACGACGTTGCGCTTCAGCTTGAGGCTGGGCGTGAGCTGTCCGCCCTCCTCGGTCCACTCGCCGGGGAGGATCGTGAACTTGCGGATCGCCTCCGCCTTGGAGACCGCCCGGTTGGCCTCGTCGACTCCCGTCTGCACGGCCGCGACGAGGTCGGTGTCGTCGACGGCGTCCGCGACGTGACGGGGCTTGTCGTGCTCCGTGGCCCACGCCGCGTAGGACTCGCGATCGATGGTGACGAGGGCGCCGATGAAGGGCTGGCCGTCGCCGACGACGAGGCACTGGTCGACGAGGGCGTGCGCGCGCAGGCGGTCCTCGAGCACCGCAGGCGCGACGTTCTTGCCGCCGGCCGTCACGAGGATCTCCTTCTTGCGCCCCGTGATCCGAACGAACCCCTCGTCGTCGACCTCACCGACGTCGCCGGTGTGGAACCAGCTGTCGCGGTCCAGAGCCTCGCTCGTCGCAGACTCGTTGCCCCAGTAGCCGGCGAACACCTGGCCACCACGGAAGAGCAGCTCGCCGTCGTCGGCGACGCGGACGGCCGTGCCCGGCAGCGGCCGGCCGACGGTGCCGATCTTCGTCGCGTCGGGGAGGTTGGCGGTGAGGGCGGCCGTCGTCTCGGTCAGGCCGTAGCCCTCGAGGACCGTCAGGCCGACGCCGCGGTAGAAGTGGCCGAGGCGCTCACCCAGCGGCGCGCCGCCGGAGATGGCGTACGCACAGCTGCCGCCGAGCGCCTGGCGCAGCCTGCCGTAGACGAGGCGGTCGAAGAGGGCGTGCTGGGCGCGCAGCCGGACCGGCACCCGCTTGCCGTCGAGCGCACGCGACCACGCGATCGCCACGTCCGCGGCGCGGTCGAAGACCTTGCCCCGGCCGTCGGCGGTGGCGCGCTGCGAGGCGGTGTTGAAGACCTTCTCGAACACGCGGGGGACGGCGAGGATGAAGGTGGGCTCGAACTCACCGAGGTCGGCGACGAGGTTCTTGATGTCGGCGCTGTGCCCCATCCGGGCCCGGCTCTTCACGCAGCCGACCTGGATGATCCGCGCGAACACGTGCGCGAGCGGCAGGAACAGCAGGGTCGAGGCGCCCTCGGTGTCGAACAGGTCGCCGAGCTCGTCGACGGCGACGCCCAGCTCGAACATGAAGTTGCCGTGGGTGAGCATGCAGCCCTTGGACTTGCCCGTGGTGCCGCTCGTGTAGATCAGCGTGGCGAGGTCGAGGGGAGTCGCGGCCGTACGCCGCTGCTCGAGGAGGTCGTCGACGATGTCGGAGCCGAGGCGGCCGAGGACGTCGACCGCGTTGTCCTCGATCGACCAGACGTGCTGGAGCTCGGTCAGGTCGCCGGCCTCGCGCGCCTCGCGCACCCGGGCGAGGTGGTCCGGGCCCTCGGCGACGACGGCGCGCGCGCCGGAGTCCTGGAGGATCCAGCCGATCTGCTCGGCCGACGAGGTCTCGTAGATCGGCACGGTGACGGCGCCGGCGAACCAGATCGCGTAGTCGAACAGGGTCCACTCGTAGCGGGTCTTGGACAGTAGTGCGACGCGGTCGCCGACCTCGATGCCGGCCGCGACCAGGCCCTTGGCGACTGCCCGGACCTCGTCGTGGAACTGGGCGGCGGTGACGTCGATCCAGCCGTCGACGGTGCGTCGGCTGAACACCGCGGCATCGCCAGCGTCGCGCGCGTTGGCGACGACGTCGTCGGTGAGGTTGCCCGTGGTGGGGATGGTGATCGAGAGCGGTGCGGAGAACTCACGCACGGGGGACCTCCTAGCTGCGGCCGAGTGCCGGCACGAGCATAGGGGTCCGGCTCTTGTACTCCGCATAGCCGGGCAGCTCGGCGGCCAGCAGCGCCTCCTCGCGCCTGGCACGCATCACCTGGAACACGGCGAGGGCCACCAGGACCACCCACGGCCAGGCGCCGGAGTGCGCGAGGCACAGCCCGACCACGTTGAGGAGCTCGGCGGCGTAGAGCGGGTGGCGGACCTTGGCGTACGGGCCGTGGGTGACGACCTCGCGTGCCTGCGGGACGACGCTGATGTTGGTGCCCAGCGCGCCGAGCGCCCAGAGCATCGCGGCGAGGCCGATGGCCAGCACGGCGGCCGAGAGCGACTCGCGAGCCGCGCCGGTGGCCAGGCCGTCCGACACGAGCGGGATGGCGAACGGCGCGGCGGTGCCGGCGAACGCGACCAGCCAGGAGGACCAGCGCAGGTCGGTCCGGTCAGAGGGGACACGGCGGAGGTAGGCCCAGATGAGCAGCAGGTAGAACGCCATGGTGAGCGCCGTGGCGACGGTCTTGAGGGGGGAGGACAGCGGGTCCTCCTGCGCCAGGTGCGCGCCGTTGAGGACCAGGAAGAAGGTGAACAGCGTGACGGCGACGAGTCGACCGGGGTCGAGTCGTCGGCTGGTCTGGGTGGTGGTCACGGGCGCGACTTTCTGGTGCAGGGGCGGGCCATCCGAGGCTAGTGCCGATCCAGGCGCCGGGCAGGCGTTTCGCCCAAGCGGGGCGCGCGATAGGTTCACGCCATGGCCGAACAGACCTCCTCCTCGATCACGGTCGACGCCCCTCCGGCCGACGTCATGGCCGTCATCGCCGACTTCGACTCCTACCCGGAGTGGGCGAAGGGCGTCCAGAAGGCGGAGGTCGTGGTTCCGGGCGCAGGGGGGCGTGCCGAGCAGGTCTACTTCGCGCTCGACGTCTCGCCGATCAAGGACGAGTACACGCTGGCCTACGTCTGGGACGCCGACCGTGAGGTCACCTGGACCCTCGTCGAGGGCAACATGCTGAAGATGCTGGACGGCGCCTACACCCTGGCCGGCCGGGGCGACGGCACCACGGACGTCACCTACCGCCTCGCCCTCGACGTGAGCATCCCGCTGATCGGCATGCTCAAGCGGAAGGGCGAGAAGATCCTCATCGACACCGCGCTGAAGGGCCTCAAGAAGCGCGTCGAGTCGCTCTGAGGCCAGGGTCCGGGATGCGGATCCTCCTGTTCACGGGCAAGGGCGGTGTCGGCAAGTCCACGCTCGCCGCGGCGACCGCCTGCGCCAGCGCGGCCGCGGGTCACCGCACGCTGGTGCTGTCCACCGATGCCGCCCACTCGCTCGCCGATGCCCTGGCCGTCACGGCCACGGGCGAGCCCACCGAGGTGGCGCCCGACCTGTGGGTGCAGCATGTCGACGCTCAGGAGCGGTTCGAGCGGTCCTGGGGCGAGATCCAGGGCTATCTGCTGAGCGTCCTCGACGTGGCCGGTGTCGACCCGGTCACCGCGGAAGAGCTCACGGTGATCCCCGGTGCCGAGGAGGTGCTTGCCCTCCTCGAGGTGCGCGCGCAGGCTCGGTCGGGGGAGTGGGACGTGCTGGTGGTCGACTGTGCGCCGACCGCGGAGACCCTGCGGCTGCTCGCCCTGCCCGAGGCGCTCGGGTGGTACATGACCCGCGTGCTGCCGGTCGAACGGCGCGTGGTCAAGGTCCTGAAGCCGGTGCTCACCCGGGCGGCCGGCGTGCCGATGCCGGAAGACTCGGTGTTCGACGCGATCGAGCGGCTGCACGCCGAGCTCGACGACGTACGCGCGGTGCTGACCGGGGCCGAGACGTCCGTCCGGCTGGTGCTGACTCCCGAGTCGGTCGTGCTGGCCGAGGCGCGTCGCGCGTACACCTTCCTCACCCTCTTCGGCTACGCGGTGGACACCGCCATCGTGAACCGCGTCTTTCCCGACGGCGGCGCCGACGAGTGGCGCGCGACGTGGGTGCGGGCGCAGCAAGGAGTGCTGGTCGACGCGGAGGACTCGTTCGCCGGCCTCGACCTGCGGACGTCGCCCTACCGCGCGACCGAGCCGGTGGGTCGTGACCAGCTCCTGGAGGTGGCCGCGAGCGTGTACGGCGACGCCGATCCGCTGGCCCGTGGGGTGGAGCGGGTGCCGATGGAGGTGCGGACACGGTCGGGTGGGCTGGTGCTGTCACTGCCCCTGCCGCTCGCCGACCGCGACGACGTACGTCTCGCGCGCAAGGGCGACGAGCTCGTGATCAGCGTCGGGTCGTATCGTCGCCTCCTGACGCTTCCCTCGGGCGTGGCGCGGCACCGCGTGGCGGGGGCGCGGGTGCACGGGGGCGAGCTGCAGGTCAGGTTCGTCGACGCAGCCACGGACAAGGAGGGCACGTGAGCGATGCCCACGAGGTCGGTCCCCTCGGCGAGGAGGCCGCCAAGCTCTTCAGCGCGTTGTCGGGCTGGGCCCGCGATCACGCCGGCGAGGCCAACGAGGGCTTGTCGGGACTGGCGGCCCAGGCCGCGTCGGCGGTCCACGGCATCGACGAGCACCTCGCCACCGGCGCGGCCGAGTGCACCGTGTGCCCGGTGTGCCGCGCCGTCCACGCCGTCCGTCAGCTCAGCCCCGAGGTGACGACGCACCTCACGTCGGCGGTGTCGTCACTGGCCCAAGCGGCTGCCGCACTGCTGGCGACGCCCGCGCCGCGCGCCTCGGACCCGGCCGGCGTCGAGCACATCACGCTCGACGACGAGTGGCCGGACGACCCCGACGGCACCGGCTGACGCCGGTCCCTCGGGTCTCGCGGCGATCAGCTCACTGGGTGAGGCGCGTACGACGCAGCCCGCCGTCGCAGGTCGCGCCGAGCGCGCACTCCGACGTGGCGTTCGACCCACTGGTGCGGACCGAGATGTACTTGAGCACCAGGTAGTTGTTGGCGTTGCTGTTGTCGGGGTCGCTGGCAGCCAGGTAGGGGTTTCCCGCGCACTCCCCGGTGGTCGAGTGATGCTTCTCGTTCCGGCTGAAGTGGTAGCCGCAGACGATCGCACCCAGGAGCTTGTAGACCGGGAAGACCGAGTTGGTGCCCTGACCCGACGTGGTGTCGTCGCTGCACTGGGGCTGGACGCAGAAGACCGGGAAGATGCTGACCTTCTGGGTGTCGACGAGGTACTTCCAGGCGTCGGCGATGTGGCCCGCGTCGAGGCTGCCGGGGTCGCCGCTCATGCAGGTCGCGGAGCCCGCGGGCGCCGAAGGGCACGCCGCCTCCAGGGTCACGGTGAGGGCACCCGGTGTGTTGGCGTTCGCCTGGCCGGGGATGACCGTCACCCGGCTCTTGCACCCGTTCTGGATCTCGTCCTGGAGCGTGCCGGTCGCGCCCGTCCGCTCCTCGGGGCAGTCGAGGGTCCACCAGTTGCCCGGGGTCGAGGGCTTGGGGCACTGGGCAGGCGACCTCGTGCCGTTGCCGGGGTAGAAGATCTGGACGAACTGGCCGGGCAGGCTGTTGCCCACGGCCGCCGAGCAGATGGCCAGAGGCCGTACGCTCTCGCCGGCGCCGGGGGCCACGTCGATGGTCGCCTCGGCGGTGCGGGAGGTGGTGATCTTTCGCGCGCCGCCGAAGACGCCGGAGAACCGTGCATCCGTGATGCCCTTGTTGCCGAACTGGACGGTGACGACCTTGAGCTGGGGGTCGCACGCGACCTTCCAGGTGCCGTCCTCGCTCCAGGTGGCGCTGGGGTAGTTCCGCTTGGCGACGGAGATCGCGAGTGCGTGGGCCTTGCCCACCTCGACGGAGTTCGACAGCACGGCGTTGCAGGTGCCGGACACCTTGGTCAGCGACTGGGCTGCGGCGAGGGCGCCGGCGTCGGCGGCCTTCTGGAGGTTGCGGTTGCTCACGTACGCGGCGCCGATGTCGACGGTGAAGGCGGAGAGGCCGACGAGGAAGACGGCGAGGATGCCGACCAGGACCGCGGTCGCACCACGCTCGTCGCGGGGCGCCGTCACCCGCCGGAAGATCACTGGTACTCGCACTGGAACTCCGCCTGACTGCTGAGGGTGACCTGCTTGGGGACCAACGAGCCCGGCAGCGGCCACGGGATGAGGAACTTGCTGGTCACCACGCCGCGCACGACCATGCTCTGGCCGAACGTGCTGTTCTTGCACGTGGAGCCGACGGCGCCGGGGTAGGAGATGGCGAACCCCGAGGTCTGGGTCTTCGCGATGGCGGTCGAGTTCCACTGGTTGGTGGCGATGGTCCCCGGGACGTTGCCCGTCTGCACGACGCCGGCACGGGCGCCTGCCCGCACGGCGTTGTCGAGGGACAGCTGCTGGGCGAAGATGAGGCCGAAGTTGACGATCCCGGCGATCACCATGAGGAGCGGGATCAGCGTGAGCGCGAACTCGACCGCGGAGACACCGCGTTCGTCGCGTGCTTTCCTGCTGATGCGCCAGCGCATGAATTTCCCCTTGTCCCCGAAACGATTCGCCTGCCACCGTACGAGCCGCTGGGCGCGGCTGTCGCTGCTTTGTCGGCAGTCTTGACCGACCGCCGACAAAGATGGCCCGGAATGACTAGACGAGTGGTCCAACCAGTCCATGCGGGAGGATGTCCGGATGAGTGGACAGGTCGTCGTCGGTGTCGACATCGGCGGCACCAAGGTGCTCGCGGGTGTCGTGGACGCCCAGGGACACGTGTCGTCGACAGCGCTCCGGACCACGCCGGGCCGCCGCGTCGTGACCAGTCAGGTCGAGGACGCGATGGTCGAGGCGATCACCGAGTCGGCGGCCGGGAGGCCGCTGGCCGGCGTCGGCATCGCGGCGGCCGGCTTCGTCGACCCGCCCGGGGAGCGCGTGATGTTCGCGCCCCACCTGCCGTGGCAGGGTGAGCCGCTGCGCGACCTGCTCCAGGCCCGCCTCGGATGCCAGGTGTTGCTCGACAACGACGCCAACTGCGCCGCCAGCGCCGAGGCGCGCCACGGTGCCGCCCGGGGCGCTGCATCGGGCCTGATGATCACGATGGGCACCGGCATCGGTGGTGCCGTGCTGCTCGACGGCAAGGTGCTGCGCGGTGCCAACGGCATGGCCGGGGAGTTCGGGCACATGCAGGTCGTGCCGGGCGGCCAGGCCTGCGAGTGCGGGAAGAGCGGCTGCTGGGAGCAGTACTCGTCGGGCAACGCGCTGGTCCGCAACGCACGGGCGCTCATGGCCGAGCAGCCGTCGGTGCTGGACGAGATGTGCGGTGGCCGGCCGGAACGAGTGACCGGCCCGATGGTCACCTCGGCCGCCGAGGAGGGCGACCTCGTCGCGCGTCAGGCCTTCGCGTCGGTCGGCGACTGGCTCGGGGTCGGCACCGCCAACCTGGTGGCAGCACTCGACCCGCAGGTGGTGGTCATCGGAGGCGGTGTGTCGGCCGCCGGCGACAAGCTCCTCGACCCGGCGCGCGGCGCACTGCGACGTACGCTCGTGGGCGCGGCGCACCGCCGGGTCCCCGACCTGGTCGCGGCCACCCTCGGGCCCCGCGCCGGCATGATCGGTGCAGCGCTGCTGGTGACGGCCGATTGAGGTCGGGTCAGCCGCGTCGGTAGTTCGGCACCAGCTCGAGGACGAGCTGCTCGAGGAAGAGCCCGACGTCAGTGACGATCCCGCGTCCCTGGTTGGAGCCGCGGTCGGCGAGCCGGGTGACCGTGCTCGGGTTGATGTCGACGCAGACGAGGGGCACCGTCGCGGGCAGGATGTTGGCCGTCGCGACCGAGTGCAGCTGGGTGGCCAGCATCAGGCAGTAGCCGACGTCGACGATCTCCGCGCGCATCGCGCGCAGGCCCTCGAGCACGTCAGTGTGGACGCCCGGGAGCGGGCCGTCGTCGCGCACGGAACCGACCAGCACGTAGCGCTTCTCGTGGGTGACGAGCGCGTGCATGATCCCGCCCGTCACCACGCCGTCGTCGACGGCCCGAGCGATCGAGCCCGACTTGCGGATCGTGTTGAGCGCCCGGACGTGGTGCTCGTGGCCGTGCTCGACGCCCTGGGTCATGCTCAGGTCCAGCCCGAGGGTGGTGCCGTAGAGCGAGAACTCGATGTCGTGCATCGCCAGGGCGTTGCCGGCGAAGAGGGTGTCGACGAAGCCGGCGCGGATCAGCGCCACGAGCGCGGGAACGGCGCCGGTGTGCACGACGCCGGGGCCGGCGACCCACAGCAGGCGCTTGCCCGCGTCCCTCGCCTCACGCATCCCGTCGGCGACCTGCCGCACGAGGACGGCCTGCGGCTTCTCGAAGGCGGCGTCGGTGTCGGCCGAGGCGAAGGAGCCGGCGACGGCCTCGGGGCTCGGGACCGAGACCTCGATGCCGGAGGCGCCGACCACGATGCGCATGCCGACGGCGACGTCGGACATCGGCAGCGTCCGTACCCGGACGGCACCCTCAGGGGACTCCGCGACGACGAGGCCGCAGTCCATCTCGGGGTTCTCCACGTCGTACCAGGTGCCGTCGATACGTACGCGCGTCTCGAGGTTGGTCGTGGAGTAGAAGCCGTCTGGCAGGACACCCGCCTGCTCGGCAGCGGCGGTGACCGCCTCGCCGGGGTCGAGCTGGTTCACCCCGCGGGTCTGCAGCCGCATCAGCAGCCGCTGGAGGGACGCGTCGTCGTCAGCCTGGATGGTGATCTTCGCGCTGCTGGGGTCGTGGGCCTCGTGACCGACGTCGAACTTGTCGATGACGTAGTCGCCGCCGTAGTCGCGGATGTCGTCGAGGATGCGCGACAGGATGCCGCTGTCCATCAGGTGTCCCGTGACCTCGACGGTCTCACTCGCCCCCACGGGAGCGACCCTACGTCGTCAAGGCTCTCGTGACAGGCGCCAGGGCACCTTCCTCGACGAGAGGTCCGGCTCAGATGCGGGAGCCGTCGTCCCACGGGTCGCGCGGCGACCGGGGCATCATCAGGACGAGGTAGCCGAAGCTCCCGACGAACCACAGGACGAGCGCCCAGCCGATGAGGGGCGCGACGTAGATGGAGAGCAGGCCGATCAGCAGTGCGAGTGCCGGCGCCACCAGGATGCCGGCCCAGGCGACGCCGCGCTGCCACGTGCGAGGGGTCGGGAAGGGCGGCGGGGGTGGCGGCCGGAACCCCTCGGCGGCCGGGACGTCGTCGGTCGCGGCGCTGTCGTCGTCCTGCTCGTCCTCGGCGGGCACCGGCTCCGCCGGGGTGCGTACGACGTGGGTGGACTCGTCGTCCAGCAGCGGGCGCTCGCCGTAGTGCTCCACGATCTCCCGCCAGGCCACCTCGGTGCGGCTCTCGTCGCCTGGCGTGCTCACGGGCGCAACGGTACCTGCAAGGTGGTGCACACTGTGCGCGTGAAGATCCCGTTCCGCGGTGCCCCGGTGGCCCCCCTCGACCCCGCCCTCGTCGCCCCGATGTCCACGCCGGCGCGTCCCGAGCTCACCGGCGGTCGACGCATCGGCGTGCTGGTCCAGCACGGTTTCACCGGCAACCCGGTGTCGATGCGGCCGTGGGCCGAGGACCTCGCCGCGCGTGGCTACGCCGTCGAGATGCCGCTGCTGCCGGGCCACGGCACGCGCTGGCAGGACCTCAACAAGGTCACGTGGGCCGACTGGGTCGCCACGGTCGACAGTGCGTACGAGAAGCTCGCCGCCGAGAACGACGCGGTGGTAGCAGTGGGCCTGTCGATGGGCGGCGCGCTCTGCCTGCGCCTGGCAGCGGACAAGGGCGACGGCCTGGCGGGCATCTGCATCGTCAATCCCGCGGTCGACACGCTCCGCAAGGACGTCAAGCTGCTGCCGGTGCTCAAGCACGTGGTGCCCGGCTTCCCGGGCATCGCCAACGACATCAAGAAGCCGGGCGCGGACGAGCACGGCTACCCGACGACCCCGCTCAGGGCGGCCGCGTCGATGTTCGCCGGCTACGCCGAGCTCCGCAAGGACCTGCCGCGGATCACCGTCCCGGTGCTGTTCTTCCGCTCCGCCGAGGACCACGTCGTCGACATCTCCAGCTCGCGCGCGCTCAACGCCGGGCTGTCGTCGAAGGACTTCGAGGAGCGCGTGCTCGAGGACAGCTACCACGTCGCCACCCTCGACAACGACGCGCCGCGGATCTTCGCCGAGTCGGCCGAGTTCATCGAGCGGGTCACCGCACAGCAGCAGGGCTAGGCTTCTCGGCGTGCTCTATTGGTTCCTGAAGTGGATCGCCCTCGGGCCGGTGCTCCGCCTGGTCTTCAGACCCAAGGCCGACGGTGTCGAACACGTGCCGGAGGAGGGCCCGGCGATCCTGGCGAGCAACCACCTGTCGTACGCCGACTGGCTCTTCATGCCGCTCACCCTCAACCGCCGCGTCACGTTCGTCGCCAAGGCGGAGTACTTCACCACCCCCGGCATCAAGGGCTGGTTCCAGAAGAAGTTCTTCTCCGGCGCCGGCCAGGTGCCGATCGACCGCTCCGGCGCCAACGCAGCCGAGGGTGCGATGAAGTCGGCGATGAAGATCCTGGCCGAGGGTGACCTGTTCGGGATCTACCCCGAGGGCACCCGGTCCCACGACGGCAAGCTCTACCGCGGCAAGACCGGCGTGGCCCGCCTCGCCCTGGAGACCGGCGCGCCCGTGATCCCGTGCGCCGTCGTCGGCACCGACGTCGTGGCGCCCGCCGGGAAGGTCTACGGCACGTGGACCCGGCCCGCGGTGCGCTTCGGCAAGCCCCTCGACTTCTCGCGCTACGCCGGCATGGAGAACGACCGCTACATCCTGCGCTCGATCACCGACGAGATCATGTACGAGATCATGCGGCTCTCCGGGCAGGAGTACGTCGACCTCTACGCCAGCAAGGCCAAGGAGCTCGACAAGGAGAAGGCCAAGCAGGCCGCCGCGGAGCAGGCCGAGCGCGACCGGGCCGCCCGCGAGGAGGCCGGCGACGGTCCGGAGCCGGAGAAGAAGGCGTCCTGAGCGCGTACGCCGCCGGCCGCGCGCTGCCGCCGCGAGCCGATTCCGCGCTCGCGGTCGAGGACCGGCTCTACTCCGCGCTGGCCCTGGTGAGGGTCATCGTCACCATCAACATGGTGGGCCTCAACGCCTACCGGCGCGACAACTTCGACCACCCCACGGCCGGGCTGGTGATCGTGCTGGTGCTCGTCGCCTGGACCGCTGCGGCCATCTGGCTCTACCACGACCGCGCGCGGCGTACGTCGGTCCTGCTGGTCGCGGACCTCGCGATCGCGCTGGCCGCGATGGCCGCGACCCCGGTGGTGAAGGGCGCCGACTTCAACGCGACGATCCCGGGCTTCTGGGTGATGGGCGCCCTGCTGGCGTGGGCGATCCACTGGCACTGGAAGGGCGGCCTCGTCGCCTCCGTGCTGATCGCCGCCTTCGATCTGTTCCCGCGCTCGGAGATGGACCAGGGCAACTACGGCAACGTGTTCCTCGTGCTGATCGGCGGCCCGATCGTCGGCTTCATGTGCGAGTCCCTGCAGCGGATGGCCCGCGAGCGTGACGCCGCGGAGCACGCGGCCGCCGCGGCCGAGGAGCGCACCCGGCTGGCCCGCGCCGTGCACGACGGCGTGCTCCAGGTGCTCACCATGACCCAGCGCCAGGGTGCCGCCGCGGGCGGTGAGTGGGCGGAGCTCGGCCGGCTCGCGGGGGAGCAGGAGCGCAGCCTCCGGTCGCTGATCCGCCAGCAGGACACGGTGCCGACCGCCGCCGGTGGGCGGGTGGACCTGGCCGGTGCGCTCGAGGCGATGGCCGCAGCCCACCCCGTACACGTCGAGGTCGCCACTCCCGGCGGAGCGGTGCTGGTGGACGAGCGCGTCGCGACCGAGACCGTCGCGGCGGTCCGGGCCTGCCTCGACAACGTCCTCGCCCACGTGGGTCCGGAGGCGAACGCCTGGGTGCTGGCCCAGGCCTCGCGCGACGCTGTGACGATCTCGGTGCGCGACGACGGCCCCGGCATCGAGACCGGCCGGCTGGAGCGCGCGGCGGCCGACGGGCGCCTCGGAGTCGTCTCGTCGATCCGCGGCCGCATCGAGGACCTCGGCGGGACCGCGGTCGTCGAGAGCGGCGACTGGGGCACCGAGTGGGAGCTCTCGGTGCCGCTAGCGTGACCGGGTGACCATCCACACCAGCCACCCGTTTAAGGAACCGGAGGGCGACCGCGATCCCGTACGCCGGCTGCGCGGGCGCCTCGGCGGGACGGTGTCGCTGTGGACCGCCGGTGCGGCGGCTGAGCGCGCGGGGCTCACGGTCTCGTCATGGCTGGTCGCAGGGGGCGAGCCCGGGAGGGTGCTGGCCCTCCTCGACCCGGACGCCGACCTCACCGACGTACTGCTCGCGACCGGGCGCGGGGTCCTGCAACTGCTGACGTGGGACGACCGCGGCCTCGCCGACGTCTTCGCCGGCACGGCGCCCGCTCCCGGTGGCCCCTGGCGGTTGTCCGAGTGGGTCGACACGGACCACGGACCGCGCCTGGCGCACGCCGCGACCTGGGCCGGGCTCGAGGTGGAGTCGGACGTCGAGGCCGGGTGGTCGTGGCTCGTCACCTGCCGGATCTCCGAGGTCGTCGTGGGTGACGACGTGGACCCACTCGTCCACCGCAGAGGTCGCTACCTGCCGCCCACGGACTGACATGGCTACGATTCCCCCCAACCGAGGGAGCCGGGGGGCGACATGGTGAGGGTGATGGTGGTCGACGACCACCCGATGTGGCGCGATGCGGTCGAACGCGACCTGCAGGCGGCCGGTCATGACGTGGTCGCGGTCGCGTCCAACGGTCGCGAGGCGATGGCGCGGTTCCCCGCGTCCGCGCCCCAGGTCGTGGTGCTCGACCTGCAGCTGCCGGACCACAGCGGGGTGCAGGTCACGAGCATGATGCTCGAGCACGACCCGACCGTGCGGGTGCTGATCCTGTCGGCGAGCGGTGAGCAGGACGACGTGCTCGAGGCGATCAAGGCGGGCGCGACGGGCTACCTCGTGAAGTCCGCGTCCAGCGCCGAGCTCGTCGACGCGGTGGTCCGCACGTCGGAGGGCGAGGCGGTCTTCACGCCCGGGCTCGCCGGCCTGGTGCTGGGCGAGTTCCGCAGGATCGCGGAGGGACCGGCCGACGACCCGCGCGACCAGCTCACCGAGCGGGAGACCGAGATCCTCAAGATGGTCGCCACCGGCATGAGCTACAAGCAGATCGCCGCGCGGCTGGTGCTCTCGCACCGTACGGTCCAGAACCACGTGCAGAACACGCTGCGCAAGCTGCAGATGAACAACCGCGTCCAGCTCACGCGGTGGGCGATCGAGCACGGCCTCGACGGTGATGCTGAGGCATGACGGCGCGTGACCTCGACGGCTACCTCGCCCGCATCGGCCTGACCGACCGGCCGACGGCCACCCTCGAGGGCCTGCGCGAGCTCCACCGCGCCCATGTCGCGCGGATCCCGTACGACAACCTCTCGATCATGCTCGGCCGGCCCGACCCGATCGCGGCGGCGGACTCGGTCGCCCGCGTGGTGGAGGGAGGGCGGCTGGGCTACTGCTTCCACCAGAACAGCGCCCTCGAGTGGCTCCTGACGGAGCTCGGCTTCTCCGTCAGCCGGCGCCACGGGCACGTGTGGGCACGCCCCGAGCATCAGCTCGGCCCCGACCTCAACCACCTCGTGCTGGTGGTCTCCGGGCTGCCGACGGACGACAACCCCGGTGGTCACTGGTGGCCCGACGCCGGGATGGGCGAGGGGTTCGCCGAGCCGCTGCCGCTCGTGCGCGGCGACCACGTCGTCGACGGGTGGTCGTTCGGGATCGGCGCCGGCTACGGCGCGCAGGCGGCCGGGCGCCCGACGGGACCGGCTGCGTGGACCTACCGGCACTTGCCCGACGGGGTGGTCCGCGGCGTGGTCGTCACGTCACGCGACCACTCGTCGCCGGCGGTCGATGCCGCTCATCTCGACCGCTGCACGAGCCCGGACTCGCCGTTCCGGCGCATCGTCGTCGCCCAGCGGATCGACGGCGAGCGGCAGCGCGCGGTCCGGGGGCTGGTGCACCAGGTGCGTACGCCGACCGACCGCGAGCAGCGGGACCTGACGACGTACGACGAGTGGCGCGCCGCGCTGGTCGAGGACCTCCTGCTCCCGGTCGCGGACGTCGCCGCCGACGAGTGGGCCTCGCTCTGGCAGCGGATGCAGAACGCCCACCGGGCCTGGGACGAGGCGGGTCGGCCGTGACGGCGTGGCGGCGTGCGACCTCTGATGACGTCGTGGCGCTCCGCGACCTCGAGCGGGCCGCCAGTCGGCAGGGTCTCGCGCACGTCTTCGGCGAGCTGCCCTATCCCGACGACGACGTGCTGGCCCGCTGGGTGCTGCTGCTCGATGACCCGTCGGTGGTCGTGGAGGTCGTCGAGGACGAGGACGGCCTCCTGGCGCTGGCCGCCCACGACGGGGAGAACCTGCGCCACCTGGCTGTGCGTCCGGACCACTGGAGCGCGGGACTCGGTCGCGAGGGGTTCCACCGGGCGGAGGCGGCAGGCGCCCGGCGGCTGTGGGTGCTGGCCGACAACGGCCGCGCCCGCCGGCTCTACGAGTCCCTGGGGTGGACGCCGACCGGGGAGAGCCAGGAGTGCCCCTGGCAGCCGTTCCCCACCGAGCTCGAGTACGCCGCTCCCTAGGATCACTCCCATGGCCGACCCACTGCTGGAGATCGCCGACGACCTCTACGCCCTGCCGCTCGCGGACTTCACGCCCGCGCGTGACGCCCTGGTCAAGGAGCACAAGGCCGACAAGGCGCTGGCCTCCGCCGTCAAGGGACTGCGCAAGTCGTCGCTCCCGGCATGGGTCGTCAACCTGCTCGTACGGCGCGACCCCGACCAGGTCGACCAGGTGCTGGCCGTCGGCGAGGCGCTGCGGGACGCGCAGGAGAACCTCGATGCCACCCAGCTCCGGGAGTTCACGAAGCAGCGCCGCCAGCTGACTGCGTCGGTGACCACGGCCGCGCGACGACTGGCGCGCGAGGAGGGGGTGAAGACGACCGAGGCGGTGGGCGACCAGATCGAGGCGACCCTCACGGCAGCGATGCTCGAGCCCGACGCGGCCAAGGCGGTGCGGAGCGGACTGCTGGTGACCGCGATCGCCGCGACCGGCCTCGGCGACCTCGACCTCAGCGGCGCCGTGGCGCTGCCCGAGGCGCTCGGCTTCAGCGCGACGGCCCGGCCCGTGGCGGCGCCCGACCCGACGCAGCGGCCCCAGCTCCACGTCGTACCCGATCCCGATGCCGACGTGAAGGCTCGCAAGGCCGCCGACCAGCGGCTGGCGGAGGCCCGTGCCGCGCTGGGCGAGGCCGAGAAGGAGCACCGGTCCTCGCGGCGGGCCGTGGAGAAGCTCCGCGCGAAGACCTTGCAGCTCCAGGCGGAGATCGACGAGCTCCGCAGCCGGATCGCCGCCCTCGACTCCGAGGTCGAGGAGGTTGACGACGAGCTCGGCGAGGCCGAGGCGGTGCAGGCCGAGGCCGAGGAGGCCGTCGACGAGGCGACGGCGGCGGTCGACGAGGCCCGTGCCGCGCGGGAGCGGCTCAAGGGCTGATGGCCGAGCAGGTGGGGGAAGTCTTGCGCTGATGGGCTGTTGCAACGGCCTATCCGCGCGGGAGTCACCGCTGAAGCGGTGACTCCTACAACGAGGCCCAGCCCTTCGACCGCTCGACCGCGTCGCTCCAGCGCGCGTACGACGCATCGAGCGCCTTGCGGTCACCGCCGGGTTCGAACCGTCGGTCGAGGGCCCACGTCTCCCGGAGGTCGTCCGTCGAGCCCCACACGCCGGTGCCGAGCCCGGCGAGGAACGCCGCGCCGAGTGCGGTGGTCTCGACGATCTCGGGTCGTTCGACCGCGCGACCGACCTGGTCGGCCTGCATCTGGCAGAGCAGGTCGTTGGCCGAGGCGCCGCCGTCGACGCGCAGGGTGGTCAGTTCAGGAAGGGTCTCGAGGACGTCGCGCACCTCGAAGGCGATCGCCTCGAGGGTGGCGCGGACGATGTGGGCGCGGGTCGTGCCGCGGGTGATCCCGATGATCATGCCGCGGGCGTGCGGGTCCCAGTGGGGTGCGCCGAGCCCGGTCAGGGCGGGGACGAAGACGACGCCGTCGGAGTCGTCGACCGTCTGCGCGATCGCGGCCGTCTCGGCGGCGTTGCCGACGATCTGCAGCCCGTCGCGCAGCCACTGGACTGCCGACCCGGTCACGAAGATCGCGCCCTCGAGGGCGTACGTCATGTCGCCGTCGGGGGAGCGCCACGCGGCCGTCGACAGCAGGCCGGCGTCGCTGCGCACCACCGAGGAGCCGGTGTTGGTGAGGATGAACGAGCCGGTGCCGTACGTGCACTTGGACTCGCCCTCCTCGAAGCAGGTCTGGCCGAAGAGCGCCGACTGCTGGTCGCCGGCGATCCCGGCGATGGGCAGCGAGAGGCCGAGGAAGACCGACGGCTCGGTCGGGGCGACCTCGCCCCAGTTGGGCACCAGCTCGGGCAGCGCGTCGCGCGGCACCCCGAACAGCGCGCAGAGCTCGTCGGACCAGTCGCCCGCCTCGAGGTCGAAGAGCAGCGTGCGGCAGGCGTTGGAGACGTCGGTGACGTGCCAGGTGCCGCGGGTCATCCGGGCGATCAGGTAGGAGTCGACGGTGCCGACGGCGTACCTGCCCGACTCGACCAGCGCCCACGTGTGCGGCTCGTGCTCGGCCAGCCACATCAGCTTGGTGCCGGAGAAGTAGGGGTCGAGCCGGAGGCCGGTGAGCTGGGTGACGCGCTCCGCGTGGCCTTCGTCGCGGAGTCGGTCGCAGATGTCGGCGGTGCGCCGGTCCTGCCACACGATCGCGCGGCGGGGGGACCCGAGGGTCTCGCGGTCCCACAGCACGATGGTCTCGCGCTGGTTGGTGATGCCTAGCGCTGTGAGCTCGGACGCGTCGACCTTGCCGAGCACCTCGCGGGTCGCCTCGATCGTCGCCTGCCAGATGTCCTCGGCGGAGTGCTCGACCCAGCCCGGCTGCGGGAAGTGCTGCTGGAACTCCTGGTAGCCCTTGGCCTGGATCCGCCCGTCGGGTGTGACCACGACGGCAGTGACGCCCGTCGTGCCGGCGTCGATCGCGAGGACGCTCACTGGTGCACCATCCTCTTGTCGGTAGTTCCAGATGGGCTGCCGATGCACCCCTGGTCCCCACCGGACCACCG
>NZ_SDWV01000026.1 GCF_004137345.1 Nocardioides zhouii | reverse complement strand
AGCCACATCCCATCCGGAGGTTCTCACTCGTTCAACCAGGCTCGCCGCTACCAATGTCGTGGCCGGGTACAGCTAGGGCGATGGCGATGCTGATCCGCTGGGCCATACCGCCTGAGATCTGGTGCGGGTACGACTTCAGCACCCGTTGCGGATCGGCAATGTGAACCTGGGACAAAAGCTCAAGGGCACGCTCACGCCGCGCCGCTGACGAGCCGACACCCCGGAGCTTCAGGACTTCGTTCAGGTGGCTGCCGACGGTGTGCACAGGATCGAGCGCGGCCATCGGGTCCTGGGAGATGTACCCCAGCCCCGAGCCGCGGATCCGTCGGTAGGCGGCCTCGCCGCCGGCCACGAGGTCGGTGCCGTCGAAGTACACTCCACCCCCAGCGATGCGAATGCCGCCGGGTGTCAGTCCCAATACCGCCAGGGCGGTGATGCTCTTGCCGCAGCCGGATTCTCCGACGAGCCCGACTGTCTCACCTGCGGCGAGGTCGAAGCTGATGTCAGTGATCAGCGGCACCCCTGACGTGGTGTGCACGTGGAGTTCGCGCACGCTCAGCACGTAGTCCGATGGGTCCGGTAGCGCTGCGGAGGTGGCGGTGCTGGTTCTGGGCGAGGCAGCCTCCCGCGATGCCTTAGCCGTGGCGACCGCGTCGGTGTCGGCCGAGGCGTCGCGGACGGCGTCGCCGAGGAAGCCCAAGGCGAGCACGGTGAGAGTGATGGCTACCCCGGGCGGAATGAGGAGCCACTGCGACTGGGTGATGACGGTGGACGCCTCACCCATGATGGCTCCCCAGGTGGGCCGATCGGGGTCGAGCAGACCGAGGAAACTGAGACCGGCCTGGAAGAGCAGCGCGACGCCACCGAAGAGCGAAGCCTGCACGACAACGGGACCCCGGATTCGGCGCAGCACGTGGGTACGCATGATGCGCAATTGAGAGACACCTGAGACCTTGGCGGCTGTCACGAATAGCTCGTCGCGTACCGCTGCGGACGCAGCTCGCACCACACGGATGAGGCCCGGCGCACCCAGCACTCCGAGTGAGGCCATGGCGGCGACGGGACGACCCGCTGAGACCACGATGACGACCAGCACGATGATGATGGGCGGAATGGAGAGGGCGAGATCCGCGACCCTGGAAATCACTTGGTCTGCCAGGCCCCCGCGGTAGCCGGCGATCACCCCGAGCGGAATCCCGAGAGCCAAGAAGACGATAAGGGCTTGCGCCGCACCGGATGCCGTAGGCGAAATGCCGTAGAGCATGCGGCTGAGCACGTCGCGCCCGAGGGTGTCCGTGCCCAACCAGTGCTCGGCCGACGGCCCCTGAAGCACCCTTGTCAGGTCCTGCAACCCCACTGGGTAGGGCGCGCGAGCTGTTCGGCGAAGACGCCTGCCAGCACGACAAGGCCAAGGAACACGAGCGCAAGAGTTGCCACAGGACTCCGCAGTAGTCCTGGTTTGCTTGTTCCGCGAGCGCGGCGCGAGGTGAGCAGCTCACTTTCGGGACCAATGGGCGAAACAATGGCTGGAGACGTTGTCATGACACACGCACCCGGGGATTGAAAAAGGCGTAAGCGAGGTCGACCAAGAGGTTGACCGCGATGACAATGACGGTGAAATAGATGACCACTCCTTGGATGAGTGGCAGGTCTCCAGCGGCTGTTGCTGTCACAGCGGTGCCCCCGAGGCCAGGTAGGGCAAAAATCTGCTCGATCAGCACGGCACCGGTGAGCGCACCTATGAAGGTGAGTCCCACGATCGTCAGGATGGGTACAGCCGCGTTCTTAAGTGCGTGCCGGGCGATGATGGCTCTCTCCGGTACGCCAGCGGCGCGCAGCGTGCGCACGAAGGGCCGCTGCATGGCATCTGAGACTGCGTCCCGGGTCACTTTGGCGACGGAGGCTGTGGCTGGAACCGCGAGTGTCACGACCGGAAGGAAGAGGCTGGCCATCCACTGGGACGGGGACTGCCCCAGTGGCGTGTATCCGAGCGCCGGAAAGGCTGCCACCTTGACCGCCAAGAGCACGACGAGGACCAGAGCCAACCAGAAGGTGGGCACGGCGAAGCCGATCAGGCTGGCCGCGTCGACGGTTCGACCGAGCCAGCCACCGCGGGCACCCAGGACTCCAAGGGTGACACCGACGACAGCCGCGACCACAGTCGCGCCGATGATGAGCGACATCGTCGCCCCCAGGCGGGCGTTCAGCTGTTCGGTCACCGCCTGCTGATTGATGAGAGAGGTGCCTAGATCACCGTTTATCGCGGATCCGAGCCAGTCGATGTACTGCGTCCACACGGGACGATCGAGTCCGAGTTCCGTGCGTACTTGGGCCACCTGCTCAGGCGTCGCGTTGCGGCCGGCGATAGACCGCGCGGCGTCGCCCGGGACGAGGGCCACCAGCAGGAACGTGGCAGCTGAGACGACGAGGAGAAGGGGGACCGCGGCCACCACCCTGCGCACCAGGAAACGGGTCATGGCGCTGACCTCCGGCTTCTCATGGGCGCGTCAACTGGGCTCGCGTACTCCCGGACCAGCTTATTCAGCGCGGCCGCTACTTCACTGGCCGCGCGGTCGGCGACGGACGACTGTCCAGTCATATCCAGGCACCCGTGGATGAGTCCCGGCAGCTCGATGAGCTGGACTGGCACTCCGGCAGCGCGCAGAGCGTCGGCGTAGCCGTTGCCCTCGTCGCGAAGCGGATCGCAGCCCGCTGTGACCACGATCGTGGGCGGAGCGGCCGCAAGTTCTGTGGACAGCCCCGGGGAGACACGCGGGTCCGTACGGTCTTGTGCCCGTGGGGCGTACGCCTGTACAGCGATCTCGAGTGCGTTGGGCTCTAGCCCGAAACCTTCCTTGTACTCCGCGCGCGACGGCAGGCCAGGCGGTTCCGCGTCAAGACGCACGGCCGGGTAGACCAACACTTGGCCCCCCAGTACGTCCTTCAAGTCTGGCTCGAGGGCGATCACAGCCGCGATGTTCCCGCCTGCACTGTCGCCGCCGACGAGGACTGGGCCCGGGAGCTCTCGCGACCGTACCTTTTTGGCCACCCAATTCACTGCGTTGCGTGCGTCGTCCACGGCAGCGGGCCACGGGTGCTCGGGTGCCAGCCGGTAGTCGACGGACACCACGACAAGACCTGCCCTGGCACACAGGGCACGCGCAACGACGTCAGCCGTTTCGAGGCTTCCAGTCATCCAGCCACCGCCGTGCAGCCACACGAGCGTGCCCTGCCCGTACGCATCTGGTCGGTAGATGCGAGAAGCTACGCGGGCGCCCTCTTCGTCCTCGAGACCAATGTCCTCAACGTCCGAAACCCGGTCGCGAACGGCTGGAGGGGTCATCCACTGCACCCCCTCCTCGTGCTGTCGACGCAGCTGCGCCAGAAGGCCTTGCATGTCTGTGGTTTGCTCGTCCGCGCGTGGGCTGCGCGCGCGCTGCTCCTCGAGCACTCGCGCCATGTCAGCATCGAGGGTCATGTCGTCCTGCCTTTTCGCAAGGTTGGCTCATTGGCGGTGGTGGACTGGCGAGCCGGCTGTGCCGGCTCGCCAGTCCATATGTGTCAGCCGCGACGCAGTTCCGTGAAGTGAGGGACGGCAGAGTTCAGCGCCGTCGCTTCGAGCCCCTTGAAGCCGTCCGCGACGTAGTAGCCGAGGGGCGTGCCAAGCACGGGCAGCGCCCATCCCTGGTCGACCAGGCGTTGGTTGATCGCCTGCTCCAGCTCGCCCGCTTCCTCGCTCGGGGTCGCAAAGTACGTGGCGTAGAGCTTGTCCAGCTCAGAATCGGAGTAGTGCGCCGGATTGAACGGCCCCTGAGGATTGATGAAACCCGCATACAAGCTATTCGCGTCGTTGAGTCCGTAGCCCAGAGCAATGGCCGGGTACTCGTTGCTCAGCATCGCCTGCAGGTAGTCGTTCGGCGTGGGCTTGCTGGTAATTTCGAGCGTCACTCCTACCTTGGCGAGTTCACCGGCGATAGCCTCAGTGATCTTGTCCAAACCGCTGAACGGGGTGGTGAGGGTCTTCAGCGTGAACCCGTCCGGGTATCCCGCCTCAGCCAGAAGTTGGCGGGCCTTGTCCGGGTCGTAGGCCATCTCCTCCTCGAGCTCCGGCAGGAACCCCGGGGTGTCGGGAAGCGCGAATTGAGACAGGGCGAGGCTCTCGTCGCCGAGCAGTCCTTGCGCGATGGCTTTGCGGTCCACAGCCATCTGAAGGGCCTGACGGACTCGGACGTCTCCCATGGGTTCGCTGAGCTCCCCGGTTCGATCCGTGAAGTTGAGACCCACGAGCGTCTGCGGCGCCGAGACCACGTTGATGCCATCCGACTTCGCTGTCTGCAGCGTGGTGATGTCCGCAGAGGCCGCCTGGATTTGTCCGGACTTCAACGCCTGCAGCATCGAGGAGGCGTTGGCGATGATCTTGACCACGACCTTGTCGAACTGGATGGCGTCCTGGTCGTAATAGTTTGGGTTTTTCTCAAACGTGTAGTGATCCCCAGTGACCGTCTCGCCCGGGACGGCCGTGTACTGGCCGGCGCCAGCGGTGCCCGTGTTGAGAGTGTCTGGGTCCTTGATCGCCTTGGGGCTGATGACGTTGCCTGCACCGAAGGCCTGGGCAAAGTAGAAGCTGAAGCCGGGGTCGCTCCGACCCAAGGTCAGACGCACTGTCAGGGGGTCAGTCACCTCCATCGACTCGACGGAGCCCAGCAGCAGACCGGCGCTGCTGCTCTGCTTCTTCTCGTAGGTGAAGAAGGTTTTCAAGGCCTCCGCGTCGAGGGTCTCGCCGTCACTGAACTGCAGGTCCTCGCGCAGGGTGACCTCGTACACCTTGTTCTCGTCGTCGGTGTAACCGAACTTGTCGGCGAGTCCGGAGGAGTACGTGCCGTCGGGCTCGAGGACCACAAGGGGCTCGTAGGCCCACTGGTACAAGGGGTTGTACGCGGGGTCGCCGAGTGCCGGGTTGAGGGTGGGCGGCGCGCCGATGATGCCGAAGGTGAACGTGCCGCCCTTGCCGGAGTCGTCGCCCCCAGTGTCGGCATCGTTCGTACTGTTGCTGCACGCCGCCAGTGCGGCGCACAGGATGACTGCCAGGGTTGCGGCCGCGTTGCGACGCCAACGGCTGCGAGTGCTGATTCGGTCGTGAACTTGAAGCATGGTCATGTCCCATCTGAGGTGTGACGTGGCTCAGGTGCGACTGCGGAGTCGCCCTCACGTGTGCTGCGCATCACTTACACGTGTAACCAGAGTGTGCGCAGCGTCACGTCAGTTCGTCAATCCCCATGTGACGTAGATCACTTACACGTGTCAAACCAGCAGGACTCGCGACTGCGATGAAAACGTAGTGCAGTCCATTGACACGAGTAACCATCGCACCCACACTCTGTTGCGCAGGGGCACGTTCACCGTGCCTAAGCGCACAATCGAACGCTGGCAGCAGCGAGGAGCAGCCCGTGCCACAGAGAAGCTTCGACGACCGAAACTACGGAGCCCCGCCGAGGTACCGGAGCGTGTACCCGCTCTTGAGCCGAGCGCTCCGGCTACCCGGTGCCTCTGGGCACGCGAGGCGTGAAACGGATCTAGAAATCCCCATGCGGGACGGCACCATCCTCTTAGCGGACCACCTAGCGCCGACCGGGACAGCCAAAGGAACGATCCTCGTGCGCTCCCCGTACGGGTGGAACTTCCTTACCACGGCAATCTTCGGAAGCTTCTTCGCCCGCAACGGCTACCACGTCGTCCTGGCCCGGACGCGAGGCACTTTCGGGTCCGGCGGGAAATTCGAGCCCGTCGTCCATGAGGAATCAGACGGCGCAGACACGGCGGCATGGCTGCGGCAACAGCCCTGGTTCGCCGGCAACCTAGCCACACTGGGGGGGTCCTACTTCGGCTTCACACAGTGGGCGCTGCTGATGGACCCGCCGCCGGAGCTTGTCACCTCCGTCATTTGGGCAGGTCCAGCCGACTTCAGGCGAGCCCTGTACGCCCAAGGCGCGTTCAACCTTGAGCTAGCCCTGACATGGAGCGAGCAGCTCGCACATCAGGAAGACTTCTCAACGTTGCGCTCAATGGTCCGGGGTTCGCGCGTCGAGCGCCGTGTCACGCCCGCACTTTCGACCCTGCCCCTAAAGGAGGCGGCGGACGAGATCACGGGACACCGCTGGTCCTGGTTTAGCGAGTGGGCGACCCGGCGCGATCCGGACGACTCGTTCTGGTCCAGTTACAACGTAAACAGTGCGCTAGACCGGGTCTCCACTCCCGTGATGCTCGCCGGCGGATGGCAGGACCTCTTCATAACCGACACCCTCGAGCAGTACCAACACTTGCGTCGCCGAGGTGTCGATGTGGCTATGACGGTGGGTCCCTGGACTCACGGTGAGATGGGCACCAAAGGGGTGGCCCGCTTGTTGGGCGAGGCTTTGGACTGGTTGGACAAACACATGATCGGAGCTACCTCGTCGCGTCCCAGCCCAGTGAGCATCTGCGTCGCCGGGGACAACACGTGGCGCAATCTGGAAGCGTGGCCGCCTCCGACGACCGCACACGTTGTGCACCCGCACGCAGACGGAGCCTTGGCGCTCACGCCAGCGGCCGCCGGCGAAGGCGCCACGTTCTGCTATGACCCATCGGACCCGACCCCCGCTCTGGGCGGCAGGATGCTCACGCCGTCTCGCTCGGGTTACCAGGACGACAGTGCCCTTGCGATGCGCGATGACACGGTCTCGTTCACTGGCGCGCCCCTGGACTCGGCCCTCGAAGTCATCGGAACACCGTACCTCGAGGTCAACCACACGAGCGACAACCCACACTGCGACCTCTTCGTCCGGGTGAGTGACGTGTCACCCGACGGCAAATCACGCAACGTCACCGATGGATTCGTCCGATTGGACCGACTCCCCAACCATCCGTTGGTCCTTCACCTCGACCCCACGGCCTACCGCTTCGAGGTTGGCCACCGACTACGCCTCCACATGGCAGGAGGGGCCTTTCCCCACTACGAGCGACACCTAGGCACCGCTGAGTCGCTCGGATCAAGCACCACGCTGGTGGCCACCCACCACACCATCGATCTTGCATCGGCCCGCCTCGTCCTGCCCGCCGTCCCGAGCAAGCCCGGCGGGTCCGACGACTCCCACGTTGCATAATCGTGGCACCCTGAAGGGGATTACTTGTGCTCAGACTTCCGTCTTCTTGGACCTGGGACTTCTGGTTGATCCGAGACGAGTCGACCTACCATCTGTTCTTTTTAAAAGCATCGCGCGCCCTGCATGATCCCGACCGTCGGCATCTGCGCGCAACCATCGGGCACGCGATCAGCGAAGACCTTCGCTCATGGACGGAAGTCGCGGACGCACTCGTCCCATCCGACGCTCCGGCAGCAGACGACCTCGCCGTTTGGACGGGTTCGGTCATCCGGGACGACCAAGGCGGATGGTGGATGTTCTACACCGGCGTGGCCCGGCGCGAGCACGGTCTCGTCCAAAAGATCCTGGCCGCCACCTCGACCGACCTGATGACATGGCACAAACGTCCCGGCCTGGTGCTCGAGGCCGATGCCCGTTGGTACGAGAAACTCGATGACGACGGGTGGCACGAGGAGGCGTTCCGCGACCCTTGGGTTGCGCGCACCTCTACCGACGGACCCTGGCAGATGCTGATCACGGCGCGCGACAAGGACGGAGCGCCCGACAATCGAGGCGTGGTGGGGGTCGCAACCTCTTCCGACCTGAGGAGCTGGCAACAACAAGCCCCGCTCACTCTGCCCGGCGCCGGCTTCGGACACCTCGAAGTGCTCCAAGCTGAGGTCGTCAACGGCCGAGCAGTCCTCATCTTCTCGTGTCCCACAGCAGCCCTGAGCGGTGAACGCCGCGCGAGGGGCCAACGGGGCGGGATTTGGTACGCGCTCACTGACGGCAAGCAAGCCTTCAATATCGACGAAGCACGGCGCCTGACCAACGAGACGGTCTACAGCGGTCGCCTCATACAAGATCCGACGACGGCATGGTCCCTGCTGGCCTTCCGCAACCTGGACGAGAGCGGTGCCTTCGTCGGGGAGCTCGCTGATCCTGTCCGGGTCGCCTGGTCCAACGACGGCGCGCGCCTAGAGCTGATCGACGCCCCGGACGACTGGTTGCCACAACGCCAGCAGCGGTAATTCACGTACGCGTGTCCTCAGCGAGGCGCTGCCCCTCGGCAACATGTCGCGGAGCAGAATGAGCACGAATCCACTCAGCCACCGGGCTCGAACCGGCGCCCACCCACCTCGACCGAAAGAAGTTTCCGTGTCCAAGACCGCCCCGACCAGCGCCGACGTGGCGCGGGAGGCCGGCGTGTCGCGCGCGACGGTGAGCTACGTACTAAACAATCGCAGCGATGTGCGGATCACCCCCGCCACCCGCGAGCAGGTCCTTCTGGCGGCCCGTCAGCTCGGCTACCAGCCGTCCCCTGCGGCCCGGGCTCTACGCGCCGGCCGCGGTGACGTTGTGCTCTTCCTCCTCCCGGACTGGGACACGACGGGTGAGCTCGGCCATTTTCTAGAGGAAGTTGGAACTCTGATTTCCAAGGAAGGCTTCGTCTGCTTGAGGTACGAGGGACCACAATGGCACGGACACCTGGGGTCGCTGCTGGGCAAGGTGACTGCGGCCGCCGTGGTCACCTTTTCTCCCTTGTCTGACGCTGACAGGGATGCGATGGCGATGTCCACCATCCCCGAGGTCCGCGCCTGGCTACTGGACGGACCCGAAGGACACACCGTACGCATCGATCAAGCGACCGTCGTGCAGCTCCAGCTCGACAGGCTCATCGCCCGTGGCTACCGCAGAATGATCTACGCGGTCATCCGCGACCCGCGCAACCAGCGATTCATCGACGCACGTGTCAGGGCGTTCCGAAACCTCACCGTCGCCGCCGGCATCGGTGACGCAGATGTTGTGGTTCTCGACGGCGAACTTGACGGGTTCGTAGACGCGCTGACCGCGGCGCGAGCAGTGAACGAGTCCCGCATCGGAGTCTGCGCCTGGAACGACATGACCGCCGTCGGCATCCTGAGTGCCGCTCAAACCCTGGGGATCTCCGTTCCCGAGGATTTAGGCGTCATTGGCGTTGACGACACACCTATCGCTTCGCTCACCGCACCTCCGTTAAGCAGCGTCCGGTTCGACTTAACCCAGGACGCGGCCGTCATTGCGGCGAACGTGGCCGAGACGCTCGGCGTGGGCAGCAAACAGCCTGCAATCACTAGCGCACCCGTGACACTCATCGCGCGCGCGTCCGACTGAACAGAGCAACGGCAGAGCGCAACCCGAAGCCTCGCGCAACGCGAGTAGCCCCCACACGAATCGGCCCCATCGGCTGCTAGCTGTGCCAGCAACTGGCCCGGGTGCTTGCGCGGCACTGGACACCCTCGTTGCGCCTTCTTCTGAATCAAACAAAGTGTCGGAGAAGGCCGATAGCGACACTAGGGCTGCAAACCGTGCACGCCCGCAGCCCTGGATGGAGTCCGAAACCATGACGGATCGACAGCCGCCCCCCGGACGAGCGTCTTGGGCAACGCCAGCGAAGACCGGTTGGTCCGTGGTTCAGTCCGCCATACGTGTGCTTTGCCAGGACTGCGGAGAACGACTTGAACGTTGCGCGGGTTGCTCAGAAAACCGATGCCTAACGTGCGAGCCATACCTCTCGGACGACTGCCGATGGGTCCTATGAGTGGCGGCGCTGAGCACGCGGTGCGCTGATGAGGTGAAACGCAGCAGTGACCTCCGAACGGAGGTTAGCGATCGTTAACCTCCTGGCTACGGTTCGGGTATGTCCTTCGAGTTGTCCCGCGAGCACGAAGATTTCCGTCAGAGCGTGCGCGAGTTCGCGCAGGCTGAGATTGCGCCTCACGCCGCGCGCTGGGATCGAGAGCGCCACTTCCCAGTAGATGTGGTGCAGACGATGGGCAGACTTGGCCTCTTCGGCCTGACCGCTCCCGAAGAGTACGGCGGTGCGGGAGAAGACGGCGACTTCACCAGTCTGTGTCTTGCGATCGAAGAACTCGGCCGAGTCGACCAATCGATAGGCGTCACCCTGCAGGGCGCAGTCGGTCTAGGCATCAACCCGATCCTGACTTACGGGACCGCCGAACAAAAGGACCAGTGGCTCCCCGACCTGGTCGCTGGGAACACGCTGGCAGGGTTCGGGCTGACCGAGCCGGGCGCGGGATCCGACGCTGGCGCCACCAAGACCAAAGCCGAGTTGCGTGACGGCCAGTGGGTGGTCAACGGCTCCAAGCAGTTCATCACCAACTCAGGCTCCGACATCACCAGCCTGGTGACGGTCACAGCGCGTACGGGGACACGCGATGACGGATCCGCAGAAATCTCGGCCATCATGTTGCCCACTAAGACTCCAGGTTTCGTGGCGGAAAAGGCCTACGACAAGCTTGGTTGGCACGCCTCTGACACGCACCCCCTTTCGTTCCAAGACGTCCGCGTACCCGCAGACCACCTGTTGGGTGACCAGGGCCGCGGGTACGCCCAGTTCCTTGCGACACTCGACGACGGCAGGGTCGCCATCTCCGCCCTGAGTGTCGGCTGCATTCAAGCGTGTCTCGACATGTCGCTGCAGTACGCCGGGGAGAGACAGACCTTCGGAGGCCCGATCGGCCGCAAGCAGGGCGTCGCGTTCCAGATTGCCGACCTCGAAGTCATGCTGCAGGCAAGCCGCATGCTGACCTACCGCGCGGCAGCCATGAAGGATGCTGGAGCGCCCTATGGCGAGTTCAAGCAGGCCGCCTCGGTCGCCAAGGTTTACGCCACTGAGTCAGCCGTCACCGCGACCCGGATCGCTACCCAGGTCTTCGGCGGCTACGGGTTCATGGAGGAGTACCCGGTCACTCGCTTCTACCGCGACGCGAAGGTGCTGGAGATCGGCGAAGGCACTTCGGAGGTTCAGCGCATGCTCATTGCGCGCGGTCTGGGTCTCCCTGTCGAGTAGGGCGAGTGGACTCTCCCTTGAACTGGCGCATTACGCACAACGAGGAGCAGGGATGACACAGGACGACGCGGGTCGACGAGTGGTGCTTCAGCGTGGACTTTGGTTCGAGGAGTTCGAGGTGGGCACCACCTATGAGCATCGACCTGGGCGCACCGTCACCGAGGCGGACAATGTCCTCTTCACGACGTTGACGATGAACACGCAACCACTCCACCTCGACGCGGCGGCTAGCGCTGAGATCGGCCCTTTCAACGAGAGGCTGGTCAACTCCATGTTCACGTTCTCGACCTTGGTCGGCCTATCTGTAGCCCAATTGACCCTGGGCACGATCGTGGCAAACCTGGGCTTCACGGAAGTTTCCTTCCCGGCGCCGGTGCGTATTGGAGACACGCTCTACGCGGAGACGAAGATCCTGAACAAGCGCCCCTCTGCCAAACGCACCGGCGAAGGCATAGTGGAGCTGGCCCACACCGCCCGGAACCACAAGGGCGAGGTCGTGGCGCTTGCGACTCGCAGCACGTTGGTCCGGATGATCCCCGATGAGTGAATGGCGGCCCGGCCCAGCCTGGTTGTTCTGCCCGGCAAGTCGCCCCGACCGTTATCGGAAGGCGCTCAGCCTAGCCGACGTCGTCATCCTGGATCTTGAGGATGCCGTGGCCCCAGAGGACAAGGCTGCGGCTCGGATTCAAGTCCAGCTCCTGGCAGACGCTGGCGCCCTTGCGGTCGATCGGACCGTGCTGCGACTGAACGCTGCCGGCACTGCCGATCATGCCGCAGACGTCAAGCTGGCAGCAGCGGCGGGCGTGCGCGTGGTGATGCTCGCCAAGACTGAGAAGCCGGAAGACATCCTCGCGCTCGACCACGACGTCATAGCGCTCGCCGAAACCCCGCGTGGTGTCGAGTCCGTGGCTTCGCTCGCTGCGCCGGACAACGTCGTGGCCGTGATGTGGGGCGCCGACGACCTCGTCGCCGGGCTGGGCGGAGTCAGCAGCAGGCATCCTGACGGGACCTACCGGGACACCGCTAATTACGCACGACAACGAGTCCTGATCACTGCAAAAGCCCACGGACGCTTGGCCCTCGACGGGGTGCACATGGACATATCGGACCTCGACGGGCTTGCAGCAGAGTGTGAGGACGCCGTCGCTGTCGGATTCGATGCCAGCGTGGCCATCCACCCGTCCCAGGTTGACGTCATCCGGGCCTCGTACGCCCCTTCCGCGGACGCGCTGGCGTGGGCGCAGCGACTCCTTGCCCATGTTGGCGGCTCCCGGGGCGTCGCCACTTTCGAGGGTCGGATGGTGGACGGCCCCATCTTCAAGCAGGCCGAGCGGGTGCTGCGGCGCGCAGCTTTGGCGGGACAAGCAGAAGATGACCATGAGTGAAGCCCGCACGATGCACGAACTGGTCGCCGACCTCAGGGAACGGCTGTCGGTCGTTCGTCAAGGCGGCAGCGAGACTGCCCGGACCAAGCACGCCGACCGCGGCAAGCTGCTCGTGCGTGTCCGCATCGACCGCCTGCTCGACCCCGGCAGCCCGTTCCTCGAGCTGAGCTCGCTCGCCGCCAATGGAATGTACGGCGGCGAAGTGCCTAGCGCAGGGGTCGTCACTGGCATCGGTCGGGTGCAGGGCCGCGAAGTTGTCGTCGTAGCCAACGACGCGACCGTCAAGGGAGGCACCTACTACCCAATGACGGTGAAGAAGCACCTTCGCGCGCAGGCTGTGGCCTCCGAGAACCGCCTCCCTTGCATCTATCTCGTCGACTCCGGGGGCGGCTTCCTGCCCCTGCAGGACGAGGTCTTTCCGGACCGGGAGCACTTCGGCCGGATTTTTTACAACCAGGCCAACCTGTCGGCCCGCGGCATCCCCCAGATCTCCTCGGTGATGGGGTCTTGCACCGCCGGAGGCGCCTACATCCCCGCCATGAGCGACGAGACCGTCATCGTTAAGGACCAAGGCACGATTTTCCTCGGCGGTCCACCGCTGGTGAAGGCCGCGACCGGTGAAGTGGTCACCGCCGAAGACCTCGGTGGCGGCGATGTCCACGCCCGCAAGTCCGGCGTCGTCGACCACCTGGCCGACGACGACGCCCACGCCATCGCCATCGTCCGCAGCATTGTGGAGACCCTGCGACCCGTTGCGGGCGCGCCGTGGGAAGTCCGCGAGCCCGAGGAGCCCGCGCTCGACCCCGTGACCCTCTATGACGTCGTCCCCACTGACACCCGAACTCCGTACGACGTCCGCGACGTCATCCGGCGCATCGTCGACGGCAGTCGCTTTCATGAGTTCAAGGCCCTGTACGCGGAGACGCTAGTGACCGGCTTTGCCCACGTGTGGGGTCACCCGGTCGGCATCGTCGCCAACAACGGCATCCTCTTCAGCGAATCGGCACGAAAGGGCGCGCACTTCATCGAGCTCTGCAACCAACGCGGGATTCCCATTGTCTTCCTGCAGAACATCACCGGCTTCATGGTCGGGCGCGAGTACGAGAACAATGGGATCGCACGTGACGGCGCCAAGCTCGTCACCGCCGTGGCGTGCAGCGTCGTTCCAAAGTTCACCGTGGTCATCGGCGGCTCTTTCGGCGCCGGAAACTACGGCATGTGCGGGCGCGCCTACGACCCGCGCTTCATGTGGATGTGGCCCAACGCACGCATCTCGGTGATGGGCGGCGAGCAGGCCGCCTCGGTGCTTGCCACCGTCCGCCCTGACCTCCATACCGACGAACAGGTCGAAGCCTTCAAGGCGCCGATCCGCGAACAGTACGAGACCCAGGGCTCGCCCTACTACGCCACTGCCCGCCTGTGGGACGACGGCGTCATCGACCCCGCCGACACCCGCCGCGTGCTCGGCATGGGCCTCGCGGCCGCCGCCAACGCCCCCATCGCGGCCCCCAGCTACGGCATCTGGAGGATGTGATGACCACCATCAAGACGCTGCTCGTCGCCAATCGCGGAGAGATTGCGCTGCGCGTGTTCCGAACAGCATCGCGCCTCGGCATCCGCACCGTCGCGGTCTTCACAGACCTTGACGCAGCCGCCCCCCACGTGCGTGCCGCCGACGACGCGATCCGCGTGGACAGCTACCTCGACGTGGCCGCCGTGGTTGCCGCCGCACGCGCCGTCGGCGCGGACGCTGTCCACCCTGGTTACGGCTTCCTGTCCGAACGCGCGACCTTCGCGGCCGCCCTGGAGGACGCCGGTGTGCGGTTGGTCGGGCCGAGCTCGACGATCATGGAGCAGATGGGTCGCAAGGACGCAGCTCGTGAAATAGCCCTCGCAGCCGGTGTGCCGGTGGTTCCCCGTGGCGAGGACGCAGGCTTCCCCGTGCTGGTCAAGGCCGCAGCAGGCGGGGGCGGAAAAGGCATGCGGGTCGTGCGCGACGAGGCCGATCTCCCCGAGGCCACCGCAGCCGCGAAGCGCGAAGCCAAGGCCGCCTTCGGCGACGACACCATGCTCATCGAGAAGTACGTCGAGCACGGCCGACACATCGAGGTCCAAGTCATGGGCGACGCCCAAGGAAACGTCCTGCACTTTTTCGAAAGGGACTGCTCCACCCAGCGCCGGCACCAGAAGGTCCTCGAGGAGGCCCCTGCACCGACCCTGGATGAGTCCACGCGTCAGCAGGTACGACAAGCAGCGGTCAACCTCGCAGCGCATGTCGGCTACACGAACGCCGGCACCGTTGAGTTCCTGCTGGACAATGCCACCGGCGAGTTCTACTTCCTCGAGATGAACACGCGCCTCCAGGTCGAGCACCCCGTCACAGAGGCAATCACGGGTCTCGACCTTGTGGAGCTGCAACTGCGGATTGCCAGCGGCGAGCCCCTGGGCCTCACACAGGACGACATCCACCTCGACGGTCACGCCATCGAGGCCCGGGTCTACGCCGAGGACTCCTTCGGCGGATTCTTGCCTCAGGCTGGCGCCGCGTCCATCGTGCGTTGGCCGACCGGCCGACCCGGTATCCGCGTGGACCACGCCCTCGAGTCGAACCAAGTAGTCTCGACGTCCTTCGACCCCATGCTTGGCAAGGTGATCGCGCACGGCCCCGACCGCGAGAGCGCCCGCCTAGCTCTGGTCGGGGCGCTGGACGCCACATCGATCCTTGGCCTGACCACGAACGCGGGATTCCTCCGCGCCCTCGTCGACTCCGTGGAGTTCCGCGACGCCACCATCGACACCGCTTGGCTCGACACCGCGGAGGTCCCGGAACCCTCGAACCAACTCCCTCGAGCGCTTGTTGCATGGGCATCCGCCACCAAGATCGCCGTCGGCGGGCCACATCCCTTTCAGCCGGACGGCTTTCGACTCGCCGCGTATCCGGCGCCGATCCTGGTCGAGCTGGACCAGCCAATCATGGTGGATGTCGGCGCGGGCACGGTCGACGGACGGGCCGTGCAAACCCTTTCTTTGCACTCCCACGGCCACGACCTGGACCTGCTCGTGGATGGTCGGCGCGTGCGCGTGGTAGTTGATGTGCGAGCGGGATTGCTCGAGATCGCCTGGCAGGGACATCGGCACGTATTCGTCGCCCCCGACCGCCTTGCCGGTTCGGTGCCAGTCGGGGACGGCATCATCAATGCCCCCATGCCTGGCACAGTCCTGGATGTCCGTGTCGTGCATGGGGAGCACGTCGATACCGGAGCGGTGCTAGGGGTCATGGAGGCCATGAAGATGGAGCTGAGCCTCAGAGCTCCGTTCGCAGGCACCATCTCAAGTGTCGATGCGATGGTGGGAGCGCAAGTACCTCTCGGTGCTGCGCTCTTCGTGGTCCTCGAGGAGGAGTAGTCATGGACAAGGTTGTGAAGAACGCCCACACTGCCGTGGCTGACATTCCGGACGGTGCGAGGCTCGCGGTTGGCGGTTTCGGACTGTGCGGCATTCCGTCGGTCCTCATCGAGGCGGTGCTGGAGGCCGGCACGACCGACCTGGAGGCGGTCTCGAACAACTGCGGGGTGGACGAGTGGGGCCTCGGTCGGCTGCTGTTCGCGAAGCGGCTGCGGCGGATGATCTCGTCCTACGTCGGGGAGAACAAGGAGTTCGCCCGGCAGTACCTCTCCGGTGAGCTCGAGGTCGAGCTGACGCCGCAGGGGACCCTGGCCGAGCGGATGCGCGCGGGAGGTTCGGGCATCCCGGGCTTCTACACCGCGACCGGTGTCGGCACGCAGGTCGCCGAGGGCGGCCTGCCGTGGAAGTACGACACCGAGGGCAACGTCATCGTCGCCTCGCCGCCGAAGGAGACGCGCGTCTTCAGCACGGCCGAGGGTGAGCGGGAGTACGTCCTGGAGGAGGCCATCGTGGCCGACTTCGCGCTGGTGCGGGCCCGGAAGGGCGACCGCCACGGCAACCTCGTCTACCGCGACTCCGCGCGCAACTTCAACCCGCTCGCCGCGATGTGCGGGCGGGTCACGATCGCCGAGGTCGAGGAGCTCGTCGAGCCCGGCGAGCTCGACCCCAACGACGTACACACCCCGGGGGTCTACGTGCAGCGCGTGGTCGCGCTGACCCCGGAGCAGGCGAAGGACAAGCGGATCGAGAAGGTCACCACGCGGCCCCGACCCGAGCCCGCGAGGGCTGGTTCGGCCGGGGACGCCCTGGTCGACGACGTTGCGACGCACGGACTGGGAGGCTGATCCGGATGGCAGGGAGCACGGGCTGGACGCGTGAGGAGATGGCCGCACGGGCGGCCTCCGAGCTCAGGGACGGGTCGTACGTCAACCTCGGCATCGGCCTGCCGACGCTGGTGCCCAACTACGTCGGCGACGACGTGGAGCTGGTGCTCCAGTCGGAGAACGGCATCCTCGGGGTGGGGGCGTACCCGTTCGAGGGTGAGGAGGACCCCGACCTGATCAACGCGGGCAAGGAGACGGTGACGCTGCGCAAGGGGGCGTCGTTCTTCGACTCCGCGCAGTCGTTCGGAATGATCCGCGGTGGCAAGATCGACGCCGCGATCCTCGGCGCCATGCAGGTCTCGGCCGCGGGCGACATCGCGAACTGGATGATCCCCGGCAAGATGGTCAAGGGCATGGGCGGCGCGATGGACCTGGTCCACGGCGCCAAGCGGGTGATCGTGCTGATGGAGCACACCGCCAAGGACGGGTCGCTGAAGATCCTCGAGGAGTGCGACCTGCCCTACACCGGCAAGCGCGTCGTGCAGCGGATCATCACCGACCTGGCGGTCATCGACGTGATCGACCCCGCGACCGGTGAGGTCGCGCCGTCGGGCACCCTCGGCGACCGCGCGCTCAGGCTCGTCGAGCTCGCCCCCGGCGTCACCGAGGACGAGGTGCGGGAGAAGACGCAACCTCTTTTGGTGACACCATGATGTCCCCGCAAAGCATCTCCACCGCAGTTGCGACAGCACCCTTCTCGAGCGCACACGCAATCGACGGTCATGTCGTGAAGATGCCGGTACCGCCTGTCCACGGCAAGGAGATGGGCACCACGATCACGCTGTGTGGAAAGTCCGCGCTGTCGTGGAACAAGTTCTTGACCCTGCCATTCGAAACACTGGAGGGTGAACGGTGCCCACGATGCGCGAGCGCTGCCGAAGCACCGCCCAAATCAATGGGGCGGCGCGTCTGATCGGCGACGATTTCGGGTTGCTCAGGCCTAGCCGATCCAGCCAGCATCGCGTGCGTAGGCGATCGCTTGCACCCGGTTGGCGCATCCCAGTTTGCGCATCAGGTCTTGCAGGTACGACTTGACCGTGTTGGGGAGCAGCCCAAGATGCTCCGCTATCTGCCGATTCGTGTGCCCGCGCGCAGCCTCGACCAACACCTGCATTTCCCTGCGGGTCAACTGCGTCCCATCCGGCAGCACGGCGCCGCGACGCACGGAAGGACCACCTCCCAGTCGCTGCCGGATCAGCTCTAGCCGCGCAGCGACGGCAGGGTCGGCCAGTTCCTCAGACAGATCCCCAAGCTCCCGGACGACAGCAGCAAGCTCGGCGGCCCCCGGTCCCGACTGCGGGGGGACTTGGGTGGCCATCTGTGCCAGGCGAGCGTGCACCGCATCCTCGACGAGGATCTCGTGCTGAAGGCGCCGCCGGAGGGGATCGAGAGCGTCGAACCAGCGATCACCCAGGGAGAGCTCGGCTGTGCTGCACAGGTATACGACCGCCCGCGGCCTTCCATCGACCACGATGGGAACCGCCGCCGCCGTGACCAGGTTTTCGCTGCGCACCGCATGGTCGTAGTGGTGAGTGATACCTCTTGCGGACTCGTAGCGGGCCACGCTCGTCGGCCGCGATAGGGCCAGCGCCCTTCCCCCGAGCCCCGTGCCTGTGACTATTTCCAGGTTATTCAGCGCCTGCGTCTTCGCGCCTACAACACAAAGGATCCGGCCTGTTCCGGACTCTGGGTCGACGATGCTCCCAAACGCCAGGTTGGTCCCAGCGACGCTGCGCCACGATGGCAAGGCCGGAGCCAGACGGGTAAGTACCAACTCGATCGCCGACGGCACAGGCACGCCTCCTTCCTAGCCCAAGGTTGTGTGACAGGCGCCACGTCAAGCATGCAACATCGCGGCCTCGACCGCACCTCTGATCGGAGGTGTCTCCGCATCATGGTCGTATCTAAAGTCCAGACATGACGAACAATCCGGCCTACGAGAGCGCTCTGGGTGAGGGTCGCCTTTTGGAAGAAACCATTGGTGCCAACTTCGAGCGGACGGTCGCTGCGCACGCCGACCGAGAGGCACTCGTCGAGGTGGCCAGCAATCGACGCTGGACATGGGCCGAACTCGACGCCGATGTGAACGCCTTCGCCCGTGGACTGCTGGCCGCCGGCATCGAGAAGGGCGACCGGGTCGGCATGTGGGCACCGAACTGCGCGGAATGGACCATCGTGCAGTACGCCACGGCCAAGCTCGGCATCGTGCTGGTCAACATCAATCCCGCTTATCGAACCCACGAGTTCGCGTATGCAGTCAACCAGTCCGGGATGCGGATGCTGATCGCCGCGACCGGATTCAAGACCAGCAACTACCGTGCGATGGTTGAAGAGACCAGGAACGAGTGCCCCGCCCTCGAGAGGGTGGTGTTCCTCGACACGGCGGACTGGGCAACGCTTGTCGCAGAAGGTTCCTACGTCGGGGACAACGCGGTCGCGCAACGCCTCGAGTCGCTTGAGGCGCACGACCCCATCAACATCCAGTACACCTCAGGAACGACCGGTCGCCCCAAGGGCGCCACCTTGAGCCACCGCAACATCCTCAACAACGGCTACCTAACGACCGAGCTCATCAAACTAGGACCGGAAGATCGTCTCTGCATCCCGGTGCCCTTCTATCACTGCTTCGGCATGGTGATGGCCAACCTCGGGTGCACGTCCCACGGCACAACCATGGTGATTCCAGCGCCAGGCTTCGACCCGGAAATCACTCTGCGGACCATCGCGACAGAGCGATGCACCGCCGTGTACGGGGTCCCCACCATGTTCATCGCGATGCTGAACCACCCCACCTTCACCGACCACGACCTTTCCTCCCTGCGTACCGGCATCATGGCGGGCTCCATCTGCCCGGCGGAGGTGATGAAACGCTGCGTCGACGACATGCACATGAGCGAAGTGGCGATCGCCTACGGCATGACCGAGACATCTCCGGTGTCATGCCAGACCCGCGTCGACGACGACCTCGACCGACGCACAGCCACGATCGGGAAAGTCCACCCGCACCTAGAGATCAAGATCATCGACCCCATCTCAGGAGAGACGGTCGAGCGCGGCCAGGCGGGGGAGTTCTGCACCCGCGGCTACTCCGTGATGCTCGGCTACTGGAACGACCCCGAGAAGACTGCAGAAGCCATCGACTCCGAAGGGTGGATGCATACCGGAGACCTCGCCGAGATGCGAACGGACGGCTACTGCAACATTGTGGGTCGCATCAAAGACATGGTCATCCGCGGTGGCGAGAACATCTATCCGCGTGAGGTCGAAGACTTCCTCTACACCCACCCCAACGTTGAGGACGTTCAGGTCATCGGCGTGCCGGACGAGAAGTACGGCGAAGAACTCTGCGCCTGGATCCGGCTCAAGGCGGGCGCACCCGCACTCGACGCTGCCGGAGTTCAGGCGTTCTGCCACGGCAAGCTGGCGCACTACAAGATTCCTCGCTACGTACGAGTGGTCGAGGACTTTCCGATGACGGTGACCGGCAAGGTGCGCAAGGTGGAGATGCGCGAGACCTCTGCGCAAGAACTGGGATTGTGATCGTGACCTCTCCAGCTGCAACAGGCGTCGTCCCCTCCCTGGTGATCGACCTGCGTGACGAGGTGGCCTCGGTTTTGCCCATTCTCGACGGACTGGCACGGGCCGACTGGCAGACACCCACTCCCGCGGTGGGGTGGAACGTTCACGACCAGGTGTCGCACCTCGCTCACTTCGATCACCTGACCCGGCTCAGTATTCAGAGCCCTGTCGAGTTCGCCTCGCTCCGTGACGGCCTCACGGACCTGCAGGCCTACATTGACGGCATCGGTCGAGGCAATCAGTGGCGTGACGGAGAAGCGACCACTGCTTGGTGGCGCTCGGAGAATCGAGAGCTCCGCGACGCCGCGACCGTCGCGGAACCGTCGACGCGAGTGCCTTGGTTCGGACCGCCGATGAGCCTGGCATCCAAGCTCACGGCAAGGATTGTGGAGACCTGGGCGCACGGCCAGGACGTCGCCGACACGTTTGGCGTCACTCGCGAGCCAACCGCGCGGCTCGCACACGTGGCGCGCATCGGGGTGCTTGCCTTCGCCAACAGCTTCAGGACGCGCGGGTTGTCTGTTCCTGATGCCAACATCCGCGTTGAACTGTCGGCTCCTGACGGCTTCTCTTCGTGGTCCTGGGGACCCGAGGATGCAGATGAGTCCGTGGTCGGGGACGCGAAAGAGTTCTGCCTCGTCGTCACGCAGCGCTGCCACATCGCCGACACCGCTCTAGTGGTGAGAGGTCAGAACGCCCAGCGGTGGATGACCATCGCTCAAGCCTTCGCGGGCCAGCCGGGCGTCGGGCGGTCGCCCAACAAGACAGTACCGAAAGCTTGACAGATCATCCACGCTGCCCGACCTAGGCGTTTACCTAATTGCGTAGCTCCCTGCTCGGGGCTTCCAGAATGGACGCAGCCCCGACACCCACATGGCGTGGGACCATGTTGAAGTGCACTTCACCGTCGATTCTCTGATCGAGGACCCATTGGTCCGCACACGGCTCGTCGCCGGCGGAAGCGGGCGCAACCGGCAGGTGACGTGGGCACACACCTGCGAGGTCGAGGATCCTTGGAACTGGCTCGGCAGTGGGGACCTGTTGATGACCGACGGGTACAGCTTTCCATCTGATCCTGATGGCCAGACGGACTTTGTCCGTGAGCTCGCGCAGGCCAACATCGCGGGATTAGCCCTTGGTGAGGGTTTCGTCGCACCGCCTCTGACGAGTGAGGCCCTCAGGACAGCAGACGACCTCGGCTTCCCCATCCTGCTCACGGCTCGAAGCGTCCCGTTTGTCACGATCGCACGCCTCGTCGCAGAAGCCAACGGAGGCCAGGGGAGCTCGCGTGCCTCACGGGTGCTGCGGCTATACAACATTTTGCGCCGCACGCAGATGGCGGGTGCCGGAGACGACCTTCTCGACCTGTGCGCCGCTGAGCTGCGTGCGGACCTCAATGTGTTGGATCTCAAGCGAGGCCGTCAACTCCTACCGAGCCGCAGCGACATTCCAGAGACACTTCGCATGGAAGTGCTGGATCGTGTCGCGCGGCAGGACGGCAAGTTGTCTGCGTTCAATCGCATCAAGGACGGCCAAGTCTCCGCTCTGCTGGTGCCTATCGGCACGAACGATGCGGCTGCTCTTGTTTTGCGGACAGCTGAGACCAGAGAAGCCCCAGACCTCGTCCTGGCCCAGCATGCAGCGACTATCGCAGAATTCGAGGTCGAGCGGCGGGCTGCGCGGGCGTCGCGGGTGAGGGCTCGTGCCGCGGGACTTGCTCGAGACATGTTGAACGGGACCATCGCTCCCGAGGCGGCCGTTTCCCAGATGGCAGCGCTTGGGCTTGGTGCAGGACCGTGGCGAGTGACGGCATGGCGAGCAAGAACGGCTTCGGAGGGCCACGATCCCTCGTCCAGCCCCGTCGTGGATGCCTTGGCGTTCGTCTCGTGGCCCCATCTTTATGCCTACGTCGACGACACTCATCTCGTTGCCGTTCTGCATGAGCAGTACGAGCAGGGGCTCGACTTCGAGAACCTCGGCGCAACGCAGGGCGTCAGCCAACCGTTCTCGGCCGTTTCTCGCTTCGCGGACGCGTTCCGGGAAGCCCGATGGGCACTAGAGAGTGCTAGGCAGGCCGGAACCGATTCGGCGGTCTACGGGTCACACGGGTCCTACTTCATGCCTAACACGGTCGCAGAGGGTGAGCTCGTGGTGCGACGCCTTCTTGGCACCTTGATTCAGTACGACGACGAGCACGATGCGGAGCTGGTTCGGTCGTTGCAGGTCTACTTTGAGGCGAATCGATCATGGCAGGAAGGTGCCAAGCGCCTGGACATTCACAAGCAGACGCTCGTGTACCGAATCAAAAAGATTGAGAAACTCACGGGGGCCGACCTCCAAGACTTCGGAGTTCAGGCCGAGCTTTATCTGGCGCTGCGTACCTTGAGCCTTCTCAGGGCCGAATGAGCCACCTGCGGAGTTCACCGTCTTGCTAGTTCTCACCCAAGACAATGTGTGCTCCCGCCGCAGCGTTCACGGCGTCCGGGTACCAGTCCGTTTCACCGTTTGGGGGATCCCACTCGGGCGGGATCGTCCACCTGTAGCTCATCGGAAAACCACTGTTCTCGTGCCATTCATCAAGACCTTGTGCTCAGCGTGCGCCATCACAGCTCGTGCCAGAGCGAGGGCTTCCAGGTCTCGACCGACGGCGGTCAGGTCGGCTGCCGAGTGCAAGTGATCGACGCGAATGAAGTCCTGCTCGATGATTGGCCCCTCATCCAGGTCACCTGTCACGTAGTGGGCCGTCGCGCCAATGACCTTCACCCCACGTGCGTGCGCCTGAAAATACGGGCGAGCACCCTTGAAGCTAGGCAGCAAGCTGTGATGGATGTTGATGGCTCGGCCGGCAAGATCCTTACAGAGCTCGTTGGAGAGGATCTGCATGTATCGGGCAAGGATGACCGACTCGGCGTCATAGGACGACACCAGCTTCCGTAGCTCCGTCTCCGCCCAGTTCTTGGTCTCGGGCGTGACCGGGACGTGGTGAAAGGGAATGCCATGCCACTCCACCAGCTCTCGGAGGTCGTCGTGGTTGGAGACCACAGCAACAACGTCGGCTTGCATCGAGCCAGTCCGGACGCGGTGCAGCAGGTCGTTGAGGCAATGACCCTGCCGCGAGACCATGACGAGCACCCGATGTTTGTGACGGGGATCATGGATCGCCCAATCTGCCTTAAGGACCTCGCCAACGGACTCACCGAACTCAGCTCGGACCTGATGAAAGTCGATGGGCCGGTCTGGGAGAAGTGCCGCGTGGACCCTCATGAAAAAGAGGTTGGTCTCCTCATCACCGAACTGCTGGCTGTCGCGGATGGTGAAACCCCGGTCAGCCAGGAAGCCTCCCACCATGGCTACGATTCCCTGCCTGTCGCTGCAGGCGAGGGTCAGGATCAGATCGTGCATCAGCTCTTGGGCCTTTCGGACTTGGGGTCGTACATAGGGCTGAGAGACGCCCGGGCCGGTACTCGTCGCCCACCCACTTCGATCTCGTACGGCTGCGCCTCGAACCAACCGCGGGGGACGATCTCAGGAGCTTGGACCCAGCCGAGCGCCACAGCACCGCCAAGGGCGTGTCCGTACTGGGCTGATGCCACTCGTCCGACCAGGTGGCCCTCTCGATAGATCGGCTCGTCGTGGAAGAGGAGGGCATTGGTGTCTTCCAGCAGGAACTGCACGAGACGTCGGTCAACGCCCTCGCTCTTTACCTTCAAGAGGGCCTCTCGGCCAACGAACCCAGACGGCTTGTCCCACTTCACGGTGAACGACAGGCCGGCCTCAGTCGGGTTGTCAGCGGCGGAGATGTCGTGGCCCCAGCTGCGGTAGGCCTTCTCGAGCCGCAACGAGTTCATGGCGTGATATCCGACGGGCGACAGCCCGTGCGGTGGTCCAGCATCTTGAAGCACATCCCAGATGTGGCGGGCACTCTCAGCCGGAATGAGGAGTTCCCATCCCAGTTCGCCGACGTAGGTCACTCGGGTGGCACGCACGTAAGTCAGGCCGAGGTCGATCTCACGCGACGCACCGAAGGGAAAGTTTTCGTTGGACAGATCGGCGTCGGTCAACGGCGCGAGCAGGTCGCGTGCGAGCGGTCCCATCACCGCGAGCATGGCCAAACTGCCACTTATGTCCGCGACGGTGCAGTACTCATCCCCGCGGATGTGCCGCCGAAGGTGCGCACAATCGCGGTTGATCGTGGCAGGCCCCGACAACACGAGAAACTGGTCGTCAGCAATGCGCGTAATCGTGACGTCGGCCTCGATGCCGGCGTGCTCGTTGAGCCACTGCGTATAAGTGATACGACCTACCGAGGTGTCAACGTTATTCACCGAGAGGCGGTTGAGAACGTGGACCGCATCTCGACCCTGGACGAGGAGCTTTCCGAAGGACGATGTGTCGATCATGCCAACGGACTCACGGACGGCACGGTGTTCCCGCGCCGAGTGGTCGAACCAGTTGGGACGGTCGAATGAGTACTCATAGCGGCGTTCGATGCCAGCCGGCGCGTACCAGTTCGCCCGCTCCCACCCGGCGAGCTCGCCGAACACCGCGCCCGCCTGTGACGTCGGCTCGTAGAGCGGACTCATCCGCAGCGGTCGGGCGGAGGAGCGCTGCTGGAACGGCCAATGAATCTCGTATGCAAGATCCAACGACTCGACGACCCGCTTTTCTAAGAAGCGACGATTCGTCTCATGGCGCTGGACGCGACCCAGATCAGTCTCGGGAAGGTCCACCGGGCTGCGCCCGTCGACGATCCAGTCCGCCAAGACCGAGCCGGCGCCGGGTCCAGACAAGAAGCCGACAGAGTTGAAGCCCGCAGCAACGAAGAAGTTGCGCAAGTTTGGAGCCTCGCCAAGGTGGTACTGCCCATCAGGGGTGAAGCTCTCGGGTCCGCAGAAGTGCAGTCTGATGCCTGCATCGGCGAGGATCGGGACACGTTCGATCATCTTCTCGTAGAACTGTCCCAAGTGATCCCAGTCCTCGGGGAGCTGGATGTAGCCATCCGTCACCGGGATCCCACGCGATGCCCAGGGGTAGCTGCCCGGCTCGAAGAAGCCGACCATCAGTGCGCCAGCCTCGTCCTTGACGTAGGAGTACTCGTCACCACTCTTAACAGTGGGCAGGTTTCGCGGGAGGTCCGGAATCGCCTCGGTCACGACGTAGTAGTGGGCCAGCGCTTGGAGTGGAACTTCTACGCCCGCCATCGCACCGAGTTCCCGCCCCCACATACCGCCCGCGTTTACGACGTACTCGGCCTCGATGTCGCCCATGGTCGTGCTAACGCCGGTGACCCGTCCACCAGCTGTCTGCACGTCCGTCACGACGGCTCCTTCGATAATCCGCACACCTCTCTGAGCAGCCCCTCGCGCCAACGAGATGGTCGTGTCCGTGGCACTGCCCCGCCCATCCTCGGGGAAGTGCAGGCTGCCGTGGAGCCCGTCAGGGTTCAGGAGAGGGTGCAGCTCCAGAGTGCGGTCCGTGTCGAGCAGCTGGACATCAATGCCGTTGCCGCGCACGACACTGGCGAGGTGCTTCATTTCCTCAAGCCGGTCGGCGGACGTCGCCAAGTTGATGGTTCCGGTTTTGACGAAGCCCGTCGAGAATCCGGTGTCCTCCTCCAGTGTCCGAAACACTTCGAGGCTTCTCTGCACGACCTCACGCGTTCCCCAGCTACCCCGCGCCTGGGTCACGAGACCGGCTGCGTGCCAGGTCGTACCTGATGTCAATGTGTTGCGCTCGAGGAGGACTACGTCGGTCCACCCCCGACGAGCGAGGTGATAGGCGGTGCTGGTCCCGATAATGCCCCCGCCCACGATCACGACCTGCGCCCGGCCAGGCAGTTGCTGGGTTCCCATGAAGCCACCTTTCGTTACGCGCACGGTGCCGCACCAAAACGCCGCTCGCCATGCGTCGGTGCATCGACACGAGGCACCACGGCTGTGCCATCGAACAATGGTGCAAACGCGTCGAATCAGGAACGGTGAACCATGCTCGTGCCGGGTCGCGCCGGTAACTCGGCACGCGGGAACAGGGCGCAGCGCGCCTTCATCCTTGATTGCTGTCCACTGGCACGGTGTATCAGAAAGGCCCAGACCTGATGGACCGAAAGGCCCTCGTCCTGGACGGTAACCTTGCAGCCGGAGGCGTTAAGGACTCACTTGTGCCGCGGATTGCCGCCGTTGAGGCGCTCGGTCAACGCCCGGGTCTTGGAACGATCCTCGTCGGAGACGACCCCGGCTCGCGCTCCTATGTGGGCGGCAAGCACCGCGACTGCGCCGAAGTGGGCGTGGAGTCGATCCGTATCGACCTCCCGTCAGATGCTTCCCAGACTTCTGTGCTCGACGCAGTGAAACAACTGAATGAGGACCCGCGGTGCACCGGGTTCATCGTCCAACTTCCGCTTCCCTCGCACATCGACACGCACATAGTGCTGAACGCGATCGATCCAGAAAAGGATGCTGATGGGCTTCATCCCGTCAACCTTGGTCGATTAGTTCTCAATCAGCCTGGGACACTTCCCTGTACGCCGCGTGGGATCTTGGAACTGCTTCGAGGCAACGACGTGCCGATCACGGGATCACAGTTCTGCGTCATCGGGTGCGGTACTACGGTTGGTCGTCCACTGGGGTTGATGCTGACACGTCCGAGCGAGCACGCGACCGTCACCATGGTCAACGAAGCAACGGTTGACGTGGCCGCGCACACCCGCGTGGCGGATGTCGTAATTGCTGCCGCCGGTGTGGCCCACCTCGTGCAGCCCTATTGGATCAAGCCTGGCGCCACCGTGCTCTCCGTAGGGATCACGCGAACGGTCGAGGGCATTCTTGGCGATGTTCATCCGGACGTTGAAGGTGTCGCGGGACGCTGGACTCGCGCAACGGGCGGAGTAGGACCTATGACAAGAGCCATGTTGCTGAAGAATGTCGTTGAGCTAGCAGAGCGCCGAGTCGGTATCGCAACGCCGCTCGTCGCGATGGCTTCATCGGTCTCTCGATCCGCCTGACGAGTCCGGTCGTTCGCCACCTCGACGTTCCACGGCCGTCGGCTGCTTAGTGTTGCGTCGGCTGGTGAGTACTGCGCCCGCCCGCGGCATCAGTCTCCATCGCTACGGCCCACAGCTCTGAGGTCTTCCCACGTCAGCAACTTGACTCGGCTGCGCCCTTGGCCGCGCCCAGCCGCCAACTCGGTCTCATCGATCCGCTGCCACCCAGCAACGTCGAGCACGTTCGGCTGCCGTTCCCGTATCAAACGCACGAGCGCACCAGTATCGTGAGTGGGCGCCTTGAGATTTCCCCTCTCGAAGTCTTCGAGCAACGAAGTCACAGTCTCCGCGGAATCGACGCGGTTTGTGCCGATGACCCCAGATGGACCGCGCTTGATCCATCCGGCGCAGTAGATCCCGCGAACAGGGCGACCGTTTTGCGGATCCACGACGCGACCAGCGTTGTTCGGCAGAACTCCTCTTTCGATGTCGAAGGGCATCCCTGGCACGGGGCGCCCCCGAAAACCTACGGCACGGATGACGAGCGACGTCTCGAGCTGCTCGGACGTTCCGTCGGGGCCAGCAACCACCAGACCTGTCACTGCTTCGTTACCTAGTAAAGCCGTCGGTGAAGCCCGGTAACGCATGATGATCCGTCTCGGCTGCGTCGGCGTGCGGTTTGCCGCGTCGTCGATGATTGCGCGGCGTCGCGCCAGAGCCCATGAGCGGCCGGAGAGCGCGGCTGCTTCAAGCTCGTCGTCGGTGACGCCGACCTCGCTTGGCTCAGCGAGCAGGTCCACCTCGGGCAAACGCGTCAGTGCCGCCAGCTCAGCCGTGCCGTACGCGGCAAACACTTGGGCCCGCCGCCCGATGACCATCACCTCGTCGATCGTGCTCGTCGCCATCGCCTTCAGCGCATTGTCCGACACAGACGTTGTCGCATATGCGAGCGCTGGCTGGACAAGCAGGCGCGCAACGTCCAAGGCTACGTTGCCGTTGCCAATGACGATCGCGCGTCTGCCGCTCAGACTGTAGTCACGGGCGGCACTATCAGGGTGGCCGTTGTACCAGGACACGAACTCCTGCGCGGACACTGAGCCGACGAGATCCTCGCCGGGAATGTTGAGCTTGCGATCCGCCGATGCGCCGGTCGCCCACAGTACTGCGTGGTGATGCTCCAGTAGCTCGGCCGCTGACACGTCGCGTCCTACTTCGACATCGAACAGGCATTGAACGTTGGGTCGGACCAGAACCCGGCCCAGCCGCTCAGTGATGCTCTTGGTCGCGTCATGGTCGGGGGCCACTCCCGCGCGCACCAGGCCGAATGGGGTGGGGAGGCGCTCGAACAGAGTGACCTCGACACCATTCAGCTCGCTCAGTTCGATCGCTGCATACAGCGCCGCCGGGCCCGCCCCGACGATGGCAACTCTCAACGTCGGGAGACCGGGCGGCAGACGATGACGAGCCACGGGAAGCGGGCTCACGTCAATTAGGGGATGGGCCGCAAAGTACTCGGCATTGATGGCGCTGAAGTCAGTCAGCGCTGGCGGCAAGTCACTTTCTGGGAAGATGGCGTCCACCGGGCACGCGGTTGCACAGGCTCCGCAATCAATACAGCTCAGCGGGTCGATGTAGAGCTGCTCTGTGCTGCTGAAGTCAGGGTCCCCCGGACGAGGCCGTATGCACTGCACGGGGCAGACAGGAACGCAGGCTGCATCGTCACAGCACCTTTGCGTGATGACGAAAGTCACCGTCTCAACTCCCTCGACCAAGTGTTGGTTGCGCGACGGCCCCAGCCCCGCCGCCGACGACATTCTTAACCCAGCCGCGCAACCTGCGGCGTTGCTGATAACCAACAAACAGGCGAGCAACTTTGCATGCCACAGTGCAGGTCCTCGGCTCGCCGCGGTCCTAGGTTGGCCAGATGAATGCCACGTTGCGGTTCGTCGTCCGCCACGTGGGCCCAGCACACGCGGTCGCACGTTCCGGCCGAGCTGCCCGGTGAGTCAGACATGGAGAGTCCCGCAGGTTCGCGCTCTGGATAGTGCGGACGCAGGAGTCCGATCGTTCTGGATGGCCGACGCGCTTGTCGATGAGGCCAATCTCCCAAAAGCGGAAGCGCTTACCTCGTCGGCAAGGGCCGACGTGTGCATCGTGGGTGGCGGGTTTACTGGCCTATGGACGGCAATCGAGCTCAAGTCACGCATTCCCAGTATCGATGTGGTCGTCCTCGAAGCCGGACTGTGCGGTTGCGGCGCCAGCGGAACCAATGCAGGTATCTTGATGAACCTGTGGCCGAAGCTTCCCGCGCTTGTGCGCGCTGGAGGCAAGGACGAGGGCGCAGACGTTGCCCGGGCTTCGGTGGAGGCGATTGATCACATCCGGCGCTTCTGTCTTGAGCACGGAATCGACGCACAAGTGGAGCCAAATGGTTGGCTGTGGGCCTCAAACAACAGCAGTCAGGACGGCGCTTGGGTCGAGACCCTAGAGACCGCGGCCGCCCATCGGGATTCTCCGTTTGTCGAGGTGGACGCGGAAGAAGCGACCCGGTTGGCGGGCGCTCCGGCGCGCGGCGGTGTCTTCGACCCGACTTGCGTTGGCCTCCACCCCGCACGCCTGGTCCGAGGTCTCCTGCGAGTGGCTCGGGCCCTTGGGGTCATCGTGCATGAACACAGCCCCATGACGGGCTTGACTCGAGAGCACGCTGGTACAACGGTGTCCACCAGCACAGGCTCGGTCCAAGCCTCTTCCGTGATTCTGGCGATCAACGCGTGGTGCAATCAGTTCCCCCAGCTCCGCGCACACTTGGTGACCACTGCATCCGACAACGTCGTCGTACGCCCGCGGCGGACGCTGGGTGAGCCGCCTTTGACCAATGTCTCCGACGCGGGCCGCCTCCTGGACTACTGGCGGCCAATGACGGGAGGGAATGTTCTCTTCGGCAAGGCCGGTATGGGACTGGGTTGGGGTATCCGCGGCACCAACACGCTTTACGCCTCCGTCCCCCGTCCTGATCGGCTCGTGACGCAGATGACCCGCGCCGTGCCTAGCTTGAAGGACTCCACGGTCCTGTCGTCGTGGCGAGCGCCCGTCGAGTACTCCTTGTCCTCACTGCCCTTTTTCGGCGAGCTCGGCGGATTCCCGGGCGTCTACTTCGGCACGGGGTACTCAGGGGACGGCATCGGACCGTCAGTCATCGGCGCCCAGATCCTGGCAGGCCTAGCCACCGAGACCCGTGACGGAATGACCACGTCCTTCTTGGCGAGGATGCCGTCGGGACGGGGACTCCCGCGCGAACCCATTCGCTACGTCGGCGGCCAACTGGTCAAGACGGCCATGATCCGTCAGGACCTCAAACAGGACGCGGAAGACAAGGTCGATCTGGCAACTCGCCTAACGGCTCGCATCGACCCCACCAGCTTCCTGGGATAGCCGACAGCAAGGAGACAACCCGTGCGAGACATCTTGGATCACCTCGTCACATGGTGGGAGAGCGGAGACTCGATCGGCCTGGCCACCGTCGTTGACACCTCAAAGTCCGCGCCCCGTGAGCCCGGCGCGGCGATGGGCGTCGGCCCTGACGGGTCCGTCTTTGGCTCTGTCTCGGGTGGCTGCGTTGAGGGCGCCGTCTACGAGATTGCACGCGAGGTCGTGGTCGGTGGCATTCCGGTGCTCGAGCACTACGGGTACTCCAACGATGAAGCGTTCGCGGTCGGCCTCACGTGCGGAGGAGAACTCGACGTCTTCATCGAACGACTGGACCGTCAAACATTCCCGCAGTTCTCAGAAATCGCCGACGACATTCGCGGCAACCGACCTGTGGCGTTAGCGACGATCGTGGATCACCCGAACCCGTCGTGGCGCGGTCGACGGATAGTGCTTCACCCGGAGGAGTCAGGCCTGCCAGTGAGTGGCACCTTGGGCAGCAGCCGGGCGGACTCGGCAGTCGTCGACGACGCCCTCGGTTTACTCGCAGCCGGGCACAACGGCATCTTGAGCTACGGCCCCGACGGTCAGCGGCTCGGCGACGGCATGCGCGTATTCGTGCAGACCTTCGCGCCGCAGCCTCGCCTGCTCATTTTCGGTGCCATCGACTTCGCGGCGGCAGTGGCTTCTATTGGCTCCTTTCTTGGCTACGCGGTCACTGTGTGCGACGCGAGACCTGTCTTTGCTACGCCGGCGCGGTTTCCCCAGGCAGACGAGGTCGTCGTCGACTGGCCCCACAGATACCTTGCGGAGGAACATCAGGGCGGTCGAATCGACCGGCGCACAGTCATCACGGTCCTGACTCACGACCCCAAGTTCGACGTGCCCCTTCTGACCGTCGCCCTCACACTTCCGGCCGCGTATGTCGGGGTCATGGGCTCACGCGTCACCCACGAGGACCGCCTTGCACGCCTGCGAGAGGCGGGCGTCACGGAGCACCAGCTGGATCGGATGTCGAGCCCCATCGGTCTAGATCTGGGCGCTCGTACCCCCGAGGAGACAGCGGTGAGCATCGCGGCCGAGATCATCTCGACACGTTGGGGTGGAACAGGGGTACCTCTGGGCGCAACGGCTGGCGCCATTCACCATGCGGCACATGGAGCTACGCCATGATTCCGGGAGACCTACTCGACTCCCCGGATGATGTGAGGCGGTTGCTCGAAGGAACCGGCTACTTATGTTCCTCTGAACTAGCAACCGTTGTGTTCTTTGCGATGAAGATGCACCGACCGTTGCTCCTCGAGGGCGAGCCGGGTACGGGAAAAACTGCCCTGGCTGAGGCCGTAGCGACCGCTTGGCAGCTGCCGCTCCTGCGACTTCAGTGCTACGAGGGCATCGATTCCACGCAAGCCCTCTACGACTGGGACTTTCCTCGTCAGATCCTGCACCTGCGAGCCCTGGAGGCGGCGGGCGCTGTCGACGCATCGGCAGCAGAAAAGGGACTGTATGACGAGCGCTTCCTTCTTTCGCGTCCCGTGCTCAAAGCGCTACAGCAGGCCCCCACCGTATTGCTCGTCGACGAAGTCGACCGAGCGGATGACGAGTTCGAAGCCTTCCTACTCGAAGTCCTGTCCACGTACCAGGTGAGCGTGCCTGAGCTCGGGACGGTCCAAGCTGTCATTCCGCCGATCGTGGTATTGACCTCGAATCGAACGCGTGAGCTCCACGACGCCCTCAAACGTCGATGCCTCTATCACTGGATCGAGCACCCTGGACCGGAACGTGAGCTGGCCATTCTCCGGTCCCGAGCTCCGGAGGTCCCTCACGCGCTTGCGACGCAAGTCGTGGGCGTAACGCAGGAAATTCGCAACGAGGTACATGGGCTCGTCAAGCCTCCGGGCGTCGCGGAGACCCTGGACTGGGCACGCGCGCTGAAGCACCTGGGGGCTGTCGAGCTTGACCTCAAAGCAGCCGCAGCGAGCCTGGGCGCACTGGTGAAGTATCGCGAGGACGCGGAACGTGTGCACCACGCGATCAAGCAGATCCTTTCCTGAGACTGAATGCACCCCGCCGACTTACATCCGATCTCAGGTGGCGAGCTGGACTGGATCCCCTACCTTCACCCGCCCTGATAGCACTACGTCTGCGTAGGCCCCGAACAGCACTGACGGGCCCCACCGGCTCGGGGTTGCACCCCGGACCTCTCGGATGCGTCGCTGGACCTGGAGGGCCCTGTCGCCGTCATGGGGACGGTTCTCGACGGCCACACATCGCGGGATTCCACCACGGAGTCGTAGAACACAGTTTCCGACTGTGATCGAGCGCCCCGTCCACGTGTCTTCGCGAAAGGGAGTCGTTCCGACGTCCAGCGTCAGATTCAACCTGAACCGACGTACGTCCACAGGCTGGCCGTCTGCCTCCGTGCCTAAAGACGCCAGGGAGGCAGTGGACAGGATCGTGACCGGGTGGATGTCCCCGCCGCCACCGGGGCGTGCACATCGCACGAGCCGCAAGTTCCGTCCGGCGACATCGGAAATGAACGCATCCCACGGACCTGGGACCCACCTGCCGTCGACCGTGCGCTCGTCGAATCGAAACCGGCGGACCGGACCCGCGGCGCGCACCTGGTCGGCGCACTCGATCGCCGCTCCTCGACCCACCTGGAACAGGTTAAGCAAAGGGTCATAGGACGTCCAGTAGCCCAGAAAAATGGGATCTCGAGGAACCGAGTACAAATGCTCGTCGACGTCGACTAGAAAGAAGTCTCGATTTCCGACAATTCCCGACGGTGTGACCTGAATGCTTTGAGTCTCACGGAGAGCAAACCCCTTGGTCACGGCCGTGTGCAACTGAGCGACCGTGCCGACGGTCTCCATCTGAGAGTTCACCTGACCCTCGATCCTTGAATGGACGCGCAAAACGTGAATAAAGGCTTGCAGCAAGTCGCTGGCGCACGCCGCTAGGCTTCATGCGTTGCGAGCGCCCAGTTCTAACGCAACTACACCGCTGACGATCAGAGCCATTCCCAGGACTTGTGCACCAGTGAGGCGTTCGTCGAGGAACACCGCTCCGATGACGGCGATAGCGACGATTCCCGCCGCGGACCACAGTGCGTAAACGACAGCCACGTCCAGACCTCGTTGAAGCACCAAGGACAAGAGGATGAACGAAAAGCCGTATCCCCCTAGCACCAAGAGACTCGGCACAAGCTTGCTGAAACCTTCCGACGCGCGCAGCGACAACGTAGCCATGACCTCCACCGCTATGGCCAGTCCCAACAGCAAGTACGTCGCCATCTGTCTCCATCCTCGTTCCAAGTGACACCGCCCTGTCGGACGGACGGCACGACCGTAAGCCTGCGTCAGACTCTCGTCTTCGCTGCTCCTGTTACAAACGACCGGCGGACTTGACGCTTTCCGGCAACTGGCTCAGCGGGCAAGCCGCTTGTCCGCCAGCTCGCGTCTCTGCCCGCCACGTCGTCCGGTGGGTCACAAAGGCGGCGGCCGCACCGACCGCACAACTCCTGTCATCGACGGCGCATTCCATCCGACCGGGCCTCCGTTGAAGTCGTGAGCTCCGTCTTCGACAACCGGCCACCGTCCAGGAGGGGGTCGGGTCGAGCGCCTGCTGCAGCTTTAAGAAGTGGTGGCGCTGCGCGATCTGTGTCCGCGCACATCGCTCAACGCGTTGTTCGCATTAAACACAACCTCGGGGCTGGACAATATCAATCGTCACGCGGTCATCAAGGCCGCCCAGCGAGGTCAACCTTCCGCGTCGGCTCCGAACTCAGCCAGGTCGGCAGCTTCGTCCAAGGCCTTGCGAGCGGACTCGACGATCTGTTGGTACCCGGTGCACCGACAGAGGTTGCCGGAGATCGCATCCCTTATCTCGTCGTCGGTGAGTCGACGCGCCTCGTTGTAGATCGGCAACAGGGTCATGAGCATTCCGGGCGTGCAAAAACCGCACTGAAGGCCGTGGCAGGCCGTGAACGCCTCCTGCAGCCCGTGCAGGTTCTCCTCGCAAGCCAGGCCCTCAACCGTGGTCAGACGGCGCCGATCGCTCTGTACCGCGAGCATCGTGCAGGAACGCACGGGTTCTCCGTCGAGAAGCACGGTGCAACTGCCACACACGCCGTGCTCACAGCCGACGTTGGTGCCAGTGAGCCCCAGTTCATGGCGAAGGAAGTCGGAGAGAAGCATGCGCGGCTCGACGTCACGCTCGTATCCCTCGCCGTTTACGGTCACGTGAGTCTTCATGCCGATCTCCTCTCGTCCTGAGTTCCACCGAGGTCGAACGCTTGATGAAGGGCGCGTCGCAGGGACTCTGCGACCACCGCCCGTCGGTATTCCTTGGAGCCGTGGACGTTGCTCTCTGGGCTGAGAGACCGTTCGCACTGGGCAACTGCGGCGTCGACGGCAGACTCGTCGACAAGGTGACCGACCAAGGTTTCCTCGAGACCTTCGGCCGAGGTCGGACCGGGGCCGGCAGCGATGAGCCCTGCGCGTACGGAGGTGCACTCGCCGTCTTCGTTGAGTCGAGCACTCACGGCGGCCCCACCGATCGCGTAGTCGCCCTTGCGCCGCGCAAATTCCGAGAATCCCCACCGGCTGAACCGATCGGCGGTCGGGACCTCCACGGCTACGACCAGTTCGCCGTGCTGGAGAGCGGTTTGGAAATGTGCTCCGAAGAACTGTGTGCTCGGGATGCGGCGCTCACCGCTGCTAGAGCGAGTGACAATCGTGGCCCCCATTGCAAGAAGCGCCGCTGGGAACTCGGCGGCGCTATCGCTGTGGGCGACTGCCCCGCCGAACGTGCCCCGGTTACGGATCTGCGCGTGAGCAACCCATCCGGCAGCCGCGGAGAGCAGCGGTGCGCATTCTCGAACGACAGGGAGCCGTTCGATGTCGGCGTGACGAGTGGAAGCGCCGATGTTCAGTGCATCGGCCACGCTACGGACGCCTCGAAGGACTGAGAGGCGAGAGATGTCCACCAGAAGCGTGGGTCGGGCAAACCTCAAGCTGAGCAGGGGAATGAGGCTCTGCCCCCCTGCTATGAACTTCGCGTCCTCGTCGGAGCTAACTAGATCAATAGCTTGGTCAAGTGACGTGGCGACAACATAATCAAAGGGCGGTGGCTTCACGGGCGTCCCTCTCGCGGAAGGTCGTGAGGGGTGCGACGCAGGTACGCGCTACCCATGGACGATCCATTGTCTGACGACTGTCCAAAACAGTTTGTGACCCTGAAAGCGAAGTGACCACTACGCAGTCAGGCAAAGTCATCCGCAGCTTGGTCGACACCTGACAAGACGGTGCGCATGGGTCGTGTCAGGGAGAGCCAGCATCCGGGTCCGGCCCAAGTCCCGCGTCTGCATGCTCGTCGAGGTCTTGCAGCTCATTGTCCGACGCCTGGTTGAAGAGGTTCGCGAGCCGAAGAGCCACGGCGAGTTCGTCGCGGCGATCGCTTATGGTCACTCCCAGCCGGGACTCAATGGAGCGCAACCGGTAGGCAACCGTCCGTTCGTGGACATGGATGGCTTGGGCAGTAGACGCTGCATTTTGTCCGCACTGGAAGTAGGCCTGCAAGGTGGCTTTGAGAAGTTCGCCTCGCGAGTCTTCCTCGTGGAGTGCACCGAGCTCGCGGGAGACGAAGTCATGAACGGCTTGGCGATCCTTGAGCACCAAGGATTCCAAGGCAACGTCGCCGTAGCGGACGACTCCCGAGGCGCGCAATCTGCCTACCCTGTAGGCCTGCCACGCTTGGCGGTGGCTCAACCGGAAACCTTCGATCCCATGCTCCACGTCGCCCAGCGCCAGATGCGTTTCAGGCATGGAACGAATACTCTCCGGTCGCGCTTCCAGCACTCGATACAAGGCGGAGGAGCCCAGCCAGCCCAGGTACGTCCCGGAGGTGCCGCTCACGGTCAGATGTCTCGCATCCAGGGCAACAGCCAGGGCTCGGATGTTGGCCTCGGGCGAGCGCCCCCATGCGACGACAGCCAAGTGACCGGCGCGCAGGCTGTATCCCAGTTGTTGGACGTCGGCAGGCACTCCACGCAGGATGTCGCTCACCACCGCCCGCCGCTTCCGATCTTGGCTCCTGAAGAAGTAGGCGTTGTGCTCAGCCTGATAGGTCGCGATGACGGACTCGGTCACCTTGTTGTTCCACGCGTACTGGTAGTCCGAGGCTTGCCTGAGGATGGTGATGCGCTGCTCATCCGAGTCGACCGCACGGAGCGTCTCCTCCAGGATGACGTCCCAAAGGATCGATTGACCCACACGGTAGGTGCGCAACAGCGAGTGCAGATCGATGCCCGCTTGTGCCGCCACGCGTGCCTCTTGAAGTGCCGCGTCAGAGGCACGGTCGGGCGGACGTCGTCCCCGCGCTAAGCCATCAATGATGCTGGTCAACGCAGAGATGATGCTGGGACGTTCTGCCTCGGCCAGGACCGGATCATCCTTTTCGTGGATCTCGGGTACCTCTTGCAAAGACATCCGCTCGATAGCAGACACAAGTTCCGGAATGCGTGCGCGGACTGCATCAGCCACGGCCCGCAGGTCCGTCTCGATCGTCATTGGGCGATCCTAGGCCCGCTCTGTAAACACGTTGCTGGCAGGCGCTCGCCGCACCTGCCAGGGGCTGCTACGCATCGACGGCGTCAAGAACTGCGTCCGCCCATGACTCGTCGTATTGCTCGAATCGGGGGAATCCCTCGCCTGGGCGGGCCGTCCAGTGGTAGTCCACCCCGGGATTGTGCTCGGCGTAACGATCCTTCACGAAGATGTGCGGGCTGCCTTGCACGGGTAAGGCTTCAGCTGTACGCCAGTGGGTGAACACCGTCGCATAACCTCGCCCCTCCTCGAGAGCCGATTCCAGTGCTGGCAAGTACAGGGACGGGCACCCTTCCGCCGCGGCAAGAATCTCCGAGTGGACGCTGATCGACCGACCGCGTACATAAAACGCCTGACGCAAAGCATGGTCGAGCTCGTCGCTGGCACGCAGACCTCCGACGCTGAGTGCCTTGGCAGCCTGCACAGCCGCCATCGCTGGGACGGTAGACACTGCGTACTGCCAATCCGGCGCGCTCCAAGGCTGCCAGCCCAGCGCAGGCACGAGGCCGGCGATGGCCGTCACTTCCACATCGACGATCCCCTTGGGAGTACCACGCTTGTTGAAGAGCTCCAGGGGAAAGGCTCGGTGGTCGATGATGACGTCGACGTCCCGCTGAAGCACGCGTGAACGCAGAGTGTGGAGTGCCAGGCTCGCCCACGGACAGCCGATGTCTGACCAGACGGTGACAACCCCGTTGCTGGGGTTGATCAGTTCTGGGTCCTGAAACGGATCGGTAGGGCGCACAGGATCGTGATCGTCCGTGGCGAGCACCATCAGGTGGTCCGCCGGCGGTACAGAACGGTGGCCAGTGCGACTCCAGCAATGAGAGCACCGCCGTTCACGTAGTCGTTGACATAGGGGTCGACTCCGGAAAGGTTTAGCCCGTTATTGAGGACGGCCAAAAAGTAGACCGCGATGATCGTGCCCCACACGTTGAATCGCCCCGGGCGGACCGACGCAGCGCTGAGGAAGGCCGCCGCAAAAGCAGGCAGCGTGAACGTCGCGCCCACGTTGGGCGACGCTCCCCCGGCGCGTGAGACATAGAGCAGCCCGCCCAGCCCACAGAGAAGGCCGGCCGCCACGAAGGTGGCAGCACGCAGCCCGTCGGTTCGGAGACCGACGAGCTTTGCTGCCTCCATATTCGACCCCACCGCATAGATCTGGCGACCCAGGGACGTGTGGCTGAGCACGAAGTAGGTGATTGCAGCGATGACCAGCAACGTGATGAAGATGACCGGGACGCCGGCAACCAGCCCCGTCCCGAAATTCGTCAGCGACTGCGGGATGTTGCTTGCAGGCGCAAGCCCGCCTGTGCGCTGCAGGATGATGCCGCCCAAGATTGTCGACATGCCGAGTGTCGCGATGACACCGTTGACGTGCAGGCGGGTGACGATCAGCGCGTTCACGCCCCCGATCACGAGACCAATGGTGAGGGCGAGTGCGACCGCCGCTAGGACGTTGCCGCTCTCGGACACGGACGCAGCGACCATGATGGCGGCGAGCCCGGCGATGTTGCCCACGGAGAGATCAAACTCCTGGCAGAGCAGGGGCAGAAGTAGTCCCAGCGAAATCACACCGATCACCGCTTGGCTGGCGAGCAGGATGCGCATGTTTGCGAGGGTCGGGAAGGTCGAGGATGTCTCTGACCAGAAGCAGAAGAACACCGCAATCAGAGCCAACAGGACCAGAAGCGCGTAGGCCTCTAGGAAGTTGATAAGGCGAGCTTTCCCCGTACGCGACTTTGCGGCCTTGAGCTTCTGCTCCGTCTCAGGGGATGCAGTTGGAGATACCACCGTGGTGGTCTCCGAGGCCCCCCCGGGTCCACTCGTTTCTTGGATGTTGCTCATAGTGACTTCTCCTGTGCGTATACGACGTCATTGAGGATGTCCTCGGTCAGCGGACCGTCGATGCTGTCGACGATCTCGCTGCCGCTCATTACTACGGCACGGTGAGCCAGCGACGCCAGCTCCCCGAAGTCCGAGGAGACCACCAGCACGGCGGTCCCGGCGGCTGCTGCGGCGCGCACGAGCTCATGGATCTCGTTCCGCGCACCGATGTCGACGCCTTGGGTTGGCTCATCAAGGAGCAACACAGTCGGTCGTCGTTGCAACCACCTGGCCAAGATCACTTTTTGCTGATTTCCTCCGGAAAGGGCTGTCAACGGCGCTGACGCACTCGGCGCTCGCACGCCGAACTCCTTAATCAACCGCTGAGCGGCCTTTCGCTCTCGGGAAGGCTTGATCCATCCAGCACGCGAGTGGTCGCTCAGGCACGTCACCGAAAGGTTTTCTGCAATGCTCAACTCCGGAAGAGCCGCCTCACGCAAGCGATTCTCCGGAACAAAGGCAATACCTTTCTTCATTGCGGCTCGCACGTCGGACGGAGGCACAGGACCCGAGTTCAGGGTGACTTCAAGGTCGTCCCGCGGCACAGCACCGAAGATCTGCTTCAGGAGGCGGGAACGACCGGACCCGAGCAGACCTGCGACACCGACGATCTCACCGGCGCGGAGCAGCAGAGTTTCATCGTCGACCTCTGTGAGCGACGGGCGGCGGAGCGTCAGCGCCGTTTCGCGAAAACCCGCCACGTGGGACAGGTGGACCCGGCTGTCGACGACCCCGCTGCCACGAGGAACCGTTCCGGCCTGCTTGGCCGCGACCGACCCGGTGATGCCGGCTACCAACGAGTCGTGACTGATCTCGGCGCCCACCAGACGCGATGCCACACGACCGTTGCGTAGGACCGTGACCTCGTCGGCGATAGCGGTGACCTCTTCGAGACGGTGCGACACGTAGATGATCGTTTGGCCGTCCGCGGCATACCGTCTCAAAGCCGTCAGCAGGACGTCCACCTCGTGCTTGGGCAAGCTGGCAGTCGGTTCGTCCAGCACCAGCACGCCGCGCTCATCGGTCTCGTCCTGGTCCTGAAGGGCACGGGCGATGGCAACCATCATCTGAGCTGCCGGAGACAAGCGGACCATGTGGGTGTCGGCGGCGACGTCGATCTCAAACCGGTCCAGAACTCGCCGAGATCGTGCCTTCTGGGCCTTCCAGTCGATCGACTTCAAGGTGGTCGACTCGAAGCCACGCCCCAGCGCGAGGTTCTCGGCCACGGTCAGGTCAGGAAAGGTCGAGTTCTGCTGATGGACGAAGTGCAGCCCCGACGCCTTTGCCCGTGCCGGCGTGTGCGACCGCGCTTCGATCCATTCCCCCTGAAGCGCCAGTCGTCCCTGATCGGGCGTCACGACTCCGGCCAGCATCTTGATGAAGGTGGACTTGCCCGATCCGTTTCCGCCCATCAGACCGTGGATCGCACCGGATGAGACCTCAAGCGAGACCTCGTCAAGTGCGCGCGTCGCACCGTAGGTCTTGCTGATGTCCTCAGCAGCGAGCGCCACCCTGCTGCCGGGTTCGGCGCTGGCGGACTCACTCCTCATGTGTTCGTTCATCGCTACTCCTGAATGGGTCCCAGCTCAGCGGACGGTTCGCAACCGGCTTTGCCAGTCGCTCGGCGTGGCCGGCGGGACGGACGAAGCTAACGGAACTGTGCTGCCGAGCCAGTCGGTGGGGCTATTCGATTCCGGACAATGCGCGAGCACCCTTTGGCACCATCCGGGTGTTTCGACTCACATGGATCGTGCGTCGACGTCCGAGTTGGGATGGGACCTGCGCCACAGGGTCTCGGGGGTGACCGGCACCTTGGTTGTGATCACACCTTCGCCAAAGGCGTCGTCGATGGCACCGGCCACGGCCGCACCGACGGCGATCAGACCTACTTCACCAAGTCCCTTGGCCCCGAACGGGTTGTTCGGCGTCGGCGCGTCTTCCGTCATGAAGAAGTCGATCTCGGGGACGTCCAGAGAGGTTGGTAGCAGATAGTCCATGAACGATGTGGCCAGCGGTTGTCCGGACTCGTCATACAGGAACTCTTCGTAAAGCGCCCCACCGATACCCTGAGCTGCTGCCCCGATCACTTGACCGCGCGTCGTCATCGGATTGATGGCTCGCCCAGCTTCGGTGCTGGTGACGAAGCGACGAAGTGTGTGCCCGCCCGTGGCGGGATCGATCTCGATCTGAACCAAGGTCACGCCATAGGGATAGTTCATGTGCTCGTCGAGGTAGACCGCTTGCGCGCCCAGCCCAGGCTCGTCGTAGGCCAGGCGTGCCGACCAACCGTCCCATCGGCCAGCGATCTCGGCGAGGCTGAGCCCCTCGTGCGCTGCCCCAGAAACCACGATCCGGCCGTCGACGAGGATCAGGTCGTCGACGTTCGCCTCCAGCATCTCGCCGGCGAGCCTCTTGGCCTTGGCCAGGGTGTCAAGCGCGGCCTGGCGAGCTGCCCCACCCGCCAGCACTGTGGAACGACTGGACCATGACCCCACACCCTCCGGCACGAGCTCGGTATCGCCGTGGATCACGTCAATCAGGTCAGGTTCCACCTGTAGCTCCTCGGCGACGATTTGCGCGAGAACCGTTTCAATCCCCTGGCCTACAGAGGACGCCCCTGTGCGCACCCGAATGCGGCCCGACGGATCGACGTCCACCGCGCTCGTCTCGTAGAGCCCCAGGCCGGCCTTGTCCATGAGCATGCCGATGCCGTTTCCGACCAGGCGCCCTTGGGCCCGCAGGTCGGCCGCTTCCTGCTCCCAGTCAGCGAACCCCGCTGAGTCGAGCGCCTTGTCGAGGTGGTCCACAACGTCACCCGAGTCAAAGTGGTACGGCTCGAAACAGATGTCCATGCCCGGCACAAATGGAAGATCAGCCGTGGTCAAGAGATTGCGGCGGCGAATCTCGACCTGCGAGAGGCCGATTTGCTCGGCAGCCTGGTCGAGGAGGCGCTCGCGCGCGAATGTCCCTTCGTACCTCCCCGGAGCGCGGTAGGCCGACAGGGGAGTCTTGTTGGACACCACTACATGCAACAGTCCGTCGTACGCGGGCACACGGTACGGACCGGGCACCATGCCAACGGTGATATCGCTGACGAGTGGCTCTGCCTGCCGAATGAACGCTCCATGGTTGTGCCAAATCTCGTCCGTTAACGCCAGAAGCATTCCGTCTGCGTCGAATGCAGCCGTCATCTCATGAACCTGTTCGCGTGCATGTGCGGTCGCCACCATGTGTTCGAGGCGGTCCTCGGTCCACTTGACTGGTCGACCGAGGTGCATCGCGGCCCAGCCCACCATGATGTATTCGGGAAAGACCCCGCCCTTGACGCCGAAGCTGCCCCCGATGTCGACGTGCTTCATGCGCAGATTGGCCAGTGGCATCCCAAGCACCTGCGCGATCAAACGCTGGCAGTCGTGGGTGTGCACCGGCCCCCACATGAACAATTGGTTCCGCCCACGGTCAGGTTCTGCGATGCAGCCCCTGGTCTCCATCGGCACTCCGGAGTGGCGACCTACGACGTAGCGGCCCTTGACGACGTGAGTCGCCCTCTCAAACGCTCCACCCACGTCTCCGTACGACTTGACTATGCGGACGGCCTCGTTCGGCTGCCCCTCGAACAGAAGCTCCGCCTCGTCCGTCAACGCGTACTGCGGATCAAGCACGGGAGGGAGGCTGTCGTAGGTCACCTCCACCAGCCCTGCCGCATCCTCGGCCAAGTACGGAGTGTCAGCAATGACCGCGGCCACCGGCTGACCCACGTAGCGGACTCGATCCGAAGCGAAGACCGGATGCAGGTAGTCGTCAATCTGTGGATAAACCTCGTGGTAGCCGATCTGTTCCAGCGGTACCTCGGCAGCAATGTCTTCCGCAGTGATGACCAACCGGACGCCGCGCGCTCGCCGGGCCGCTGACGCATCGACGGACACGATGTGCGCATGTGCCTCGGACGACCTGACCACGCTCAAGAACAGCTGACCGTGAAGGTCGACATCGTCGACGAAACGCGCATCACCTCGCAGTAGTCGCGGGTCCTCACGACGACGCACCGATTTTCCCACGAACCGCTTCGCTGAGGGTCCGAGTCCGCCGGAAGCTCCAGGTTTACCCACTGTTCGTCCTCACTCCGTTGCGATGTTCAAGAGCCGCAGTGTCGTCGCTGTGCCGCTTTCCTCGCTGCTCGCTGGGCGTAAGGCGCGCCACTCAAATGGGCAGAACCTGTACACGAAGCTGCTCTTTGCTAGGTGGCGGCAAAGAGACCCACTGGATTCGCGGAACATGTAGACCGTGAACGGGCCCGCACTCGCGAGGATGCTGCGACCCCGAAGGATGGAGAAGAGATGACGACCGAGACACCGCAGATTCCGACGGCGGAGGAGGAGATGCTGAACTGGGGCCGCCTGCTCATGGACGGCCTGCCATTTGCCGATCTGCTTGCCGCCCAGCGCCGGGACTCCGATACGTCATGGTTCGCGTTCTGGATGGCGAAAGCCGATGACTACGAGTCGATGGGCGACGAGGCGCTCAGGGATGGAAACACGCTCACTGCGGGCTACTGGTTCTGGGTGGGATCCATGGCTGCGCAGTACGCGCAGTTCCTGTGGTTCGACGAGCGTCGCCCTCGCGGTCAGCTCCGCAAGGCGGAGCTCTACCACCGAGCTGCCCCCCTGCTCGATCCCCCGGCCGAGCGGGTCGACCTGCCAATCGATGACACAGTCATCATCGGGTACCTGCGGAGGCCGAAGGGAGCGCAGGGACCAGTGCCCTGCGCCGTCCTGCTGGGAGGACTGGAGAGCACCAAGGAGGAGAGCTACATGTTCGAGAACCTCCTTCTCGAGCGAGGTGTCGCAACATTCACCTTCGACGGCCCGGGACAAGGGGAGATGTTCGAGGACGTGGCCCTTGCCGACGACTACCACCGATACAGCTCGCGGGTCGTGGACTACCTGGAGACCCTCAGCGACACGATCGCCAGTGACCAGATCGGCGTGCTGGGACGCAGCCTGGGAGGGCATTATGCGCTCCGCGCAGCCGCGATGGACGGCCGATTCAAGGCATGTGTCACATGGGGCGGCTTCGTGCAGATGGATGACTGGGACTTTGAGTATCCGATGACGAAGCTCAGCTGGCAGTACGTCACCAAGTCGCCTGACCTGGCGACCGCCCAGCGCCGCGTCCGTGATGCCATCGACGTCCGGCCGGTGCTCGCCGGCCTCAAGGTCCCGACCTACGTCCTGCACGGCGGCAAGGACGAGACCCCCATCACGGAGCTCGACCTTCTGCAGGAGTACGCCGTGAACGCCGACATCACCCTCGATCTCGAGCCGGAGGGTGATCACTGCTGCCACAACCTCGGCCCCGCTCCCCGCCTCCGCATGGCCGATTGGCTCACGCACCAGCTGCACCCCTGATCGGGTCCGCGCGGCGTGTGTTGACGCGGCGTCGCGCGGGCCACACCATTCCTCAACAGCAGCCAGCCGGCTGCGGAACGGCAGGAACCTCATCATGGACGAAATCAAGGTAGTGGAATCCGCCACCGTGGAGCTCGAGTCGTGGCAGCCGGAAGGCGTAACTATCCTCGACGGAGACCCCGCAGGGCGCGGCTATACCTTGTTCGAGGACTATGACAACGGCGCGCGGGGGACCGGAGTGTTCGAGTGCGAGCCGTCGAAGACCACGTACACACTGGAGTTCAACGAGATCATCTACGTCCTTGAGGGCGAAGTGACAATTGAGCTGGAGAACGGCTCCAAGGTCGACCTGAAGGCGGGAATGCAGGCCTTCCTGCCTGCCGGACACACGTCGACGTGGACCTTTCACACCAAGTTCCGCGAGGTCTGGGTGCTCGCAGACTGACACTGGAGCATCCGGCGTCGCGCTGCCCTAGTCCTTGAGTTCGTCTCCGGACGAGGGTAGGGCAGCGCGAAGTCATAGGTCCATCAGCGCGATCAGCTCAGCGACGAACGCCTCATACGTGGTGCCGCTAGACACCAACCGACGCACCCGGCTCGGCTCCGTGAGCACCACCACCAATTGGTCGAAGACGTCCCGAAAGAGCTGGCGTTCATCCGGGTTGAAGGCGATGAGTGCTACTAGGTTTACGGGCGTACCACCCCAGTCGATCGGATCCTTCGAGACCAGCACGGCGATCGCGCTCCGATCCGCGTTCATGGTCATGGAGTGCGGAAGAGCGACAATGTCGTTCAATGCGGTCGAGGACATGCGCTCCCGCTCCTGAACCTCTGCGTGGAAGCTCGGCGGGACCATGCCAGCCTGTTCGAGAGCGGCGGTGAGTCGCAGGAGGACTTCGTCGCGCGTGCTTGTGCCCGAATCGGGGAAGAAGATGCTTCTGTCCATGAGTTGCTGGACCTGCGTCACGGCCCTGACGAACGTCGATCGGCGTTCATAGTCGCGCACCTTCGCTTCAATCCGGTCGATGTCGTGACGCGTCAGCATCGGGCTCACGATCACGGTGCGGGTGAGGTCGAAGCCTTTGAGCTCGACAGGCGAGACGACGATGTCCGCGGTGATGTCGGCGGGGGTGATGTCGACGGTCGGGAAGACCTGGACCAGCCGGGCTCGGTGTTCCAACGCGCGAAGGATTCGGAAGGACAGCTTTTCGTGGTACCGCACGGTTGTCGCTTCCAACGGTGGAACGCTGTGAAAGGATGCCCATGACTCGCCGCTGCGTGACCGTAGGCTCGGTCGTAGGTCTGCACGCAAGGCCGCCACGTTGATCGCCGAATTCGCGGCTAGCTTCGACGATGAAGTTCACCTGGCCGTGGGTGACAAGGACCCGGTCGACGCTCGCTCACCGCTGCTGATTATGTCGCTCGGGGTCGGCTTCGGCGAGACCGTCGAGGTGATCGGCGACAGCCCCGGAGCTGTCGATGCCATCGCGACCTGATCACTCTCGACCTTGACACGTGACGATTGGGTGGCAACGGACCCGTGACGTCACCACCGCTGCTCGTGAAGAACCTCCGGTGCCTGAGCGCACGCTTCCCGTGATGGTCACGGTCTACTGTCCGACGCGGGCTCAGTAGCCGAGCGTGGAAAGCCTGCGGTCGGCCAGGACCGGAAAATCCGCCCGAACCCTCTTCAACAGATCGAGATCAAGCTCTGCGACCAGCGCGCCTTCACCACTTCCGAGCTCGGCAAGGACCTCCCCCGTAGGCGCGACGATCTGACTGTGCCCCCCCATCTCCACACCGCTGTGCGTGCCGGCCGTGTTGCACTGGAGCACCCACGTTTGGTTTTCGAGGGCGCGCGCGCGACCCAGAAGACGCCAGTGCTCTACCCGGGGCATGGGCCACGCCGCCGGCAGGAGAACCACCTCCACGCCTTGATCTCCGAGCTGCCGGAAGAGCTCAGGAAAGCGCAGGTCGTAGCAGGTCGCCATGCCCACCCGGACTGATCCTGAGTTGGCCTCCAGATCCACGACGGCGAGGTCCGTGCCGGCTTCCAGGAGCCGGGGTTCTCCATCCCCAAAGCCGAAGCGGTGAATCTTGCGGTATGTCTTGTGGACCTCGCCCTGCGGGGAAAGCAGCACAGAGGTGTTCCAAAGCCCCCGGCCCTCAGACCCGCGGTCCGCGCCCTCATCGGCCTTCTCGATGACGGACCCCGCATGCAACCACGTCCCAGTCTCGCGGGCGACCGATGCCATCTGGGCGATGGTTTGTCCACTTACGAGCTCCGCGGTCGTGCGCCACGACGCCGACGCGAAACCGCCATGAGCCCACAACTCCGGGAGAAGTACGAGGTCCGTGGGTTCCAGACCGCGGACCCACTGGCTGACTCGCTCGACTCGGTCACGCAGCGGCTCGTCATCGCCGTACGAGACCTGAAGCAGAGCCACCTTGAGTCCGTTCACGCGTGTCCCGTCTCGCCCTGCGTCGACGTCGCTTCCTGCTGCGCAGTCGACAATTCACCAGACATGGCTTTAAGCACCCTCTGGGGTGTCAGAGGCAGGTCTCGCAGAACCACGTTGAAAGGTGTCAGCGCGTCGTTCACCGCATTCAGCACTGCGGCGGGCGCTGCAATCAGTCCTGACTCCCCCATTCCCTTCACCCCCGATGCAGAGTGCGAGGAGGGCGTCTCGAGGTGGTGGATCTCGAACGGAGGAGCGACGTCCATGGTTGGAAGTCCGTAGTCGAGGAACGTGGTGGTCAGAATCTGACCTGACTCGTCGTAGGCGAGTTCTTCGAAGACTGACGCTCCTATGCCCTGGAGGACGCCACCGCGGATCTGTCCTTCCACGATGTTGGGATTGATGACCGTTCCGCAGTCCTCCACAGAGTAGACCTTCTCAAAGCGAACGAATCCCGTTTCCGGGTCCAGCTCGACGAGAATGGCGTGGCCGCCGTTGCTGAACATCGCCTGAGCCGGGTCGTATGCCTGAGTGGCTTCGAGCGAGGGCTCGAAGTCCTCAGGCCATGAGCTGGTGTCGAAGTAAATCGAGGTCGCAACGTCGGCAATTGACACAGAGGCATCAGCGACGCCCTTGACGGAGGCGAGACCGTCGGTCAGCTGGATGTCGTCGACCGAAGCCTCCAGCATGTTGGCAGCCACGAGCCGCACCTTTTCCCGGACCACGTCGGCGGCTCGCGCGACCGCTCCGCCCGCAACAACGGCTCCTCGGCTACCGATGGTGCCGGAACCGTAGGCGTGAGAAGTCGACCGCGCTGTTTGGACGCTGACGTGTTCGACGTTTATCCCCAACGTGTCCGCGGCCATCTGTGCCATCGTCGTGGCAAGCCCCTGACCCTGCGCCGACAGACCGATAGTGACGTTGGCGGTGCCGTTCGGATTCAGGCGGACGGTAGCTGTGTCGTGGTAGACGTCGCCCAGACCGTGCTCCTGGCTGGTGGCAGTGCTCTCGCCGCTGCTCTCGACGAAGACACTCAGTCCCAGACCGATGTAGCGACCCTGTTCCCGCAGCTCGGACTGCCGCTGGAGGAACGCTGGGTAGTCGACCATCTTCTCCAGCACGTTGATCGTCTCAAGCCAGCTGCCCTCCTGGTAGACGATGTCTTGTGCGTTGGTCCAGGGAAAGTCCCGCACCACGTTGTGTCGGCGGAACTCGAAGGGAGACATTCCCAAAGCGCGAGCAGCGTCGTCGGCGAGGCACTCTCGAGCGAGCGTCCCAGCCATGTAGCCCACCCCGCGATAGGCCCCCACGGGGGTCTTGTTAGTGGCCACGGCCGAGTAGGTGTACTCCGCTGCCGGGATGTCGTAGATGCCGGTGGGTGTCATCACGACTGCGCACCAGGGTTCAACGGCCATCGACCACGGGGGCATGTGGTAGGCGCCGCCGTCCCCCAGGGCGTCAGTACGCACGCCCGTGATCTTGCCGTCGGCATCAAGCGCATAGGCGATGTCAACGAACTGCTCGTGTGCGTGAGCGCCGGCGATGAGGTTCTCTCGACGGTCCTCGATCCATTTGACCGGTCGGCCGACCTCCCTCGCCAGCAGCGGGAGCAACATCTCCTCGGGATAGACGTGCGCCTTCTGGCCGAACCCGCCCCCAGTGTCTGGCGTGATGACCTCGACACCTTGTTCTGGGAAGCCGAGGTAGGCAGTGAGCATGTACTTGAGGTAGTGCGGCATCTGGGTGTTGGACCACAGGCGTAGTCCCTTCGACGCCCACTCGTAGTCGGCGATCACGCCGCGTGTCTCCATCGGCGCTGCAGACACGCGACAGGTGTAGAAGCGTCCCTGCACCACCTGATCGGCCTGTTCGAAGGCCTCAGAGACGTTGCCGAAGCTTGCTCCTCCCTTCAGGCCCAGGTTGTCGGATAGCTGAGGATTGGCGACGGGACCACCGGCCAGTGCAGCGTCCGCGTTGGTCACTGCCGGCAGCTCCTCGAAGTCCCAATCGATGAGCTCGCAGGCATCCTCAGCGGCATACCGCGAATCAGCGACCACGACCGCGATGGGCTCACCGACGTACAGGACCTCGTCCTTGGCAAGGAGCGGCATCGTGGTCGGGAAGCATCCCTCGACTGCCATCTCACCGACAAGCCCCTCGCAGAGGGGAGCGACGTCTTGTCCGGACCAGGCCAGCGCAACGCCGTCGGCGTCACGGATGGCTGACAGGTCCATGTGGATGATCCGCGCGTGCGCGACTGGACTCCGAACGAACGCCACGTGGAGCTGGCCGGGAAGGTTGATATCCGCGATGAACTCGCCTCGGCCGCTGAGCAGCCGCGGGTCTTCCGACCGCAGCACGCGTGTGCCGACCGAACGAGCCGCAATCACAGGCGTTGTCATGTGCTGGTGACTGTCGAGCTTCTTCACTGGGCCCCGTCCTTCGCGTCGTCGTTGCCCTCGGCACCGTCGGCAGCTGCTTGCTCGATGGCGGCGACGATGGTCTCGTATCCGGTGCACCGACACAGTGAGCCCGAGACCGTCTCGACGATGTCCTCTCGTGTGGGTGCCGGGTTCTCCTCCAACAGCGCTGTGGCTGTCATGAGGAAGCCAGCAGTGCAGAAGCCGCACTGGAGGCCGTGCTGCTCACGGAACGCGCGCTGAAGCGTGTTCAGCTCCTGGCCGTCGGCCAGGCTCTCGACCGTGCGGATTTGGCGCCCCTCCGCCTGAACAGCAAGGGTGAGGCAGGAACGCGCCGGAAGATCATCGAGCAGCACGGTGCACGAGCCGCAGACACCGTGCTCGCAGCCAAGCTTGGTGCCCGGAAGCTGGGCATCCTCACGGATGAAGTCGGCCAGCGTCTTTCGTGCCTCGACGCCGGCGCGATACCTACGTCCGTTGATCGTCATAGCGACATTGAGGCGCTCTTCGGGGGTGATGGACACGTCAGGCTCCGTTCTTGAGTTCGACTACGGCGCGGCGAACGAGTGATGCGACCAGCTTGCGGCGGTAGTCACTGCTGCCGTGGATGTCTGAGATTGGCTTCACCGACTCGGCCGCGGCCACGGCTGCCTCTTCGGCGAGTTCATCTGTAAGAGGTTCGTCAGTGAGGATCCGCTCGACCGCGACGAGCCTCGTCACCGAACCGACCGCCGCGCCCACAGTGACCCGCGGATCGACGAGCACGCCACCTCGAGGCGTACCGGTAGCCGCGATCAGAGCCAAACCATAGTCACCCTTCTTCACCGCCGCCTCCTGGAAGGACCACGCGGTGCGCGTCGTAGGAATCGACACGTGGGTCAGGATCTCGTCGTCCCGCAGCGTGGAGGTGAACGGCCCCACGAAGAAGTCGTCCGCTTCGATCGTCCTGTTGCCGTGGGGACCCACGGCCTGCATAGTTGCTGAAAGTGCAAGAAGAATGGTGGGCCATTCTCCGGACGGGTCCGCGTGAGCCGTGCTGCCGCCGAATGTCCCCCGGGAGCGGATCTGCGGATGGGCGATGTGAGACGCCGCCGCCGACAAGATCGGCAACCGGTCCGCGAGCAGCGCTGAACGCTCGATCTCGCGATGCGTCACGCGAGCTCCGATGCGGATGTGGTCGCCGCGGTCCTCGATGTCGCTGAGGTTCGGCACGTGCTGAAGATCGACCAAGATCGAGGGAGCCGCTAGGCGCATAGCGAGCAGCGGCATCAGGCTCTGACCACCTGAGAGCACCTTCGCGTCGGGATCAGAAGCCAGGTGCTTCAACGCATCGTCGAGCGTCGTCGGTGCTACGTAGCTGAACTTGGGTGGTTTCAAGGCCTACTCCCTCAATCAAGGTGAACGATTCGATTCAGCGATTTCCCGAGCGAGCCCGCGCCGAGGCGTAACCCGCTGCAAAGACACTGATTAACGCAGCCACGACGCTGACAAGCGTTCCCCCGGCAGGTAGGGCCTTGGCCCATGACATGCCGCCCGCAAGAGCCAGGACATCGAGCACCTCGTCGTCGCGGTCAGGACCACGCCGAGCCGCCGCCGCCGGTGACGGTGACGGTGACGCACTGAGCGGCGCCGAGCTCATATTGGATCCCTGGTCTTGTCCCTGGTCTACGTCGTGCGCCGCGGCGGAGTTGGACCCCGCGGAAGGCACTGGATCCGATCCGCCCTCCGCTGCCACCATCTCCTGCAACCGCTGGGCAAACATCGTCATAAGCGCCCCACTCACATCAGCCAGCACGCCTCGCCCGAACTGGGCCACCTTGCCGGTGAGCGCCAGCTCGGTCTCGACCAGCACGCGAGTGCCACTGCCCTTCGGGACCAGCGTCGCTCGGACGTTGGCAGTTGCGTCTCCCTGACCGCGGGAATCCTTGCCTCGCGCGAGCAGCACGGCGGTGTGGGTCTTCTCGTCCAGCTCGGTGAACTGCGCGATGCCCTTGTACTCCGCTGTGATGGGGCCAACCTTGATCTTGGCGCGGCCATGGAAGTCGTCACCCTCGACCGAGGTGATCGAGGCGCCAGGAAGGCACGGAGCCACCTTCTGTAGGTCCGTAAGCAGGACCCACGTCTCCTGCGGTGAGAGCGCTACCTCGAACTCGTTGAGCAACTGCATCGGGTTTCTCCTTCTGCGCTAGGCGCGGTAATCCAATAGTGCGTCAATCGCAACCTGCTGGCACCCTCAGGGTGAAGGCGGAGTCAGCATCACGCAGGTCTGGGCAGACCGAACCTGAATTGGGGTGAGCCCGGCGGGAAGTCGCCGCCGTGCTGTAGAGCGGAGGCCATGGCCCGCACCTTGGCCAGATACGCCTGTCCCACGGCCAGGCGTTCCGGTTCCCAAGCTTTCAAGGCTTGGGGGACATCGCCTGAGTAGGCGATCAGTCGTTCGGCGAGAGTCCAGGCATCGGCGGCAGCCTTCGCGGCTCCTGCTGCGGCGTGAGGTCGAGGCGTGAACGCGGCGTCGCCGATTAAGACGAGCCGGTCGAACGCCATCTGGGGGACGTCTGCGTCGGAGACGATCGTGACGAATGGCTTGGCTGCCCCAGTGATGAGCTCTCGGAACGCCGGCGCCAGCTCGTCGGAGGCGCGCGTGCGGAAGGCTTCGAGATTGGAAGCAGCCAGTGCCGGATAGTGGACGGAGACCGGTCGTCGGGCCCCGTCGTTGCCGGTCATCAGAGCGTCCAGCTCGTCTCCCGCCACGTTCCAGTACCACTGGAAGTTGAGCCGGGTAGCGCCCGTCACCTCCCCCTCGGAGGACACGTGGCTGATGGGGTAGGCGATGATGTGGCTGTCGGGTAGCAGCCCATAGGTGAAGGCGTCCTGAAAGAATTCCCACGTCTCATGCGTGACGTCGGCCTCGTCCACCATGCCACGCCACGTCACGTACCCGGCGTACTCGGGGCGCCTGCCGAGCAGCTGCGCTCGAGCAACCGAACCCCCACCATCCGCGCACACGAGAAGGTCAGCGGTGACCTCGGTGCCGTCAGCGAACGTAGCAGTCGACCGCTCCAGTCCCGGTTCCACTGCGACGAGTTCCTTGTCGAGGTGGTAGCGCTGTGTTCCGAACGCGTCAAGCAGCTTTTGGTAGACCGCGTTATAGGCGGTGAAGCGCCATCCAGCGTTGACCCCGCCCTTGCTCTCCCCTGTGGCGGCATCGAAGTACCGCATCCAATGGCTCGGAACGCTGATGTCCTCCAACGTGGTGGGAGTGCGCTCGAGCAGGTATCGAACGAGCTCGGGCTGGACTACGATCCCAGTGCCGAAGCCCGAAAGAAGCGTGCTGCTGCGCTCGTAGACGTCCACCTCACAGCCAGCGTCGCGCAACACATTCGCCGCGGTCAGACCCGCGATCGAACCACCGATCACAGCGATCCTTGGCATGCTCATCCCGTTCCTCCTCATCGCGCCGTCGTCGGGATCAGTTGTCGCGCAAAGGCAGGGCGATGGGGCGCAGCGGCGCTCCACTTGCACCGCGCAGGCGGATCGGCGCCGCGATGAGGCAGAACTCCACTACGTCGTCGCGAGACAGCTCCTCCAGGTTCACCAGCTCGATCATCGGAACCCCGGCCTCTGCCAGGAAGTGACAGTGGCCAGGGAGCCAGTTGTCTTCGTGCTGCGAGGGGCCGACCTCGACACATTCCTGATCGGCAGCGATCGCAGAGATGCTCTGGCTCGTCAGCCACTTAGCGGCTTCAAGGCTGAGTCCAGGGGGATTACCCAGCACCTTCGAACCGTCGGGCCAAAAGCCCATCCGTCCTGTCCGGACCATCGCGACATCACCAGGCTGCAAAGTGATCCCCGCATCCTCGAGCACCTTCTTGCAGTCCTCGACGGTGATGGCGTAGGAGTCAGGCAGGCAGTCGACCCCACGGCTCTTGGCCACGTCCAGCAGAACACCGCGGGTGATGATCGGCGGAATCACTTCTGCCCCACCCTTGGTCCATCCGCGACTGCCCAGGTTGTCCTCGGCCGAGAAGCCGTTGTAGATGTGGCCGTCGACGCCGAAGTGGCTCAGCGAGTCGATGTGAGTTCCGGTGTGGGTGTACATGAAGACAACGTCGCCGGAGTAGCAGACGTGCCGGTTTCCGGCCTCCCCCGCTCCGTTCATGTTGTCGACGACCGTTCCGGACGGCGTATGACTCATGAACAGCTGGTAGCTCGGGTCTCCGGCCGCCTGGAAGCTTGGCATCCCCACGAAGTAGTCGATGCTCAGGTCGTAACTACGCGTGCCGTCGACCCGCGCGAGGATCGCGGCGGAACCCTCGGGGCTCAGGTGGTTGAGTGCCCCGAGCTGATCATCGGGTCCCCAGGGACTTTCGGCGACCTTGATGTCTGCCCTTGGACCCATCAGGACTCCTCACGCACGAAGTCCACGACGGCGCGCTCGGCCAGCTTGGGCTTGAGCTTCGCCACGACCTCGAGGTGGAACTCGTCGACTGAGTACTTCTGCAGGTCATCCCAGGACTCGAAGTCGTTGATCAGCACCCCACTGAAGGGCTGGCCGTTGTCGCCCGGGTCGCCCTCGTGCGCACCGAGCTCCCAGTACTGGATGTAGGGGTACGGCTCACGAAGGGTGTTCAGCAACTCGATGACGTCGTCGTTGCTGTGGCCCTCGGCCACACGCCAGGAAAAGACATGGCGAATCATGGGGAACTCTCCTTTGCTAACGCGTGAGTGCGCGACTGCGCTGCGTCAGTTTGGAAGCCACCCATCAAGAACGCCTCTGCATGCTCCGACAAGATGGAGGGTCGTTTTGTGGGATTGCGGACGTGCTGTCTGCGACTGCGCTCAGTCCCCCCGCAAGCCCAGAGCTTTTCGTGTTGGCCTCAAATGCCTGTCTCGCCAGGGCTGTTTTCACCGATCATGGACAACTGATGGTCACTGGCGTCATGCAGCACCTCGGCGAGACGCAGCGCGACTGCAAGCTCGTCGCGTCTCTCGTTGATGGGGAAGCCAAGCCGTTCCTCGATCGACTTCAGCCGGTAGGCGACCGTCCGTTCGTGTACGCGAATTCGACCAGCCGTTGCTGCAGCGTTCTGGCCAGTCTCGAAGTAGGCCCGCAGCGTTTCTCGTAGGAGTTGTGTGCGCGAGTCGTTCTCACCGATCGGCCCCAGCTCGCTGACCATGAAGTCTCGTGCAGCCGGAGCGTCGCGCAACACGACGCTCTCAAGAGCAACGTCGCGGTAGCGCGTCACCGCGCTGGACCGCAACCGCCCCACGCGGCACGCTTGCCAAGCTTGCCTGTGCCCACGACGGAAACCTTCAACGCCGTTCAACGGTCCACCCAGGGCGACGTAGGTGGCTGGAGGTGGCTGGATTGCCGGGAAATTCTCCTCGAAGGATTCGCTGAGTCGGCTGTTGCCGAGCCACGCCAGGGATGTCCCTCCGGTACCTTCCACCACAAGCAGGGACGCGTCGAGCATGGTCGCCAAGGACTTGAGTGCAGCTCGCGGAGCATTTCCCCAAGCCACTACGGCGAGATGATCAACCTTCAGGTTGTAACCCAGTTGCTCGGTGTCAGTCGGCACACCGTTCAGTAGATCCGTGACGACGGCGCGTCGCTGGCGGTCCCTGCTGTGGAAGAAGTACGCCGACTTCTCCTGCTCATACGTGGCAACGACGTCGTGGGTGATGCGGTCGTTCCAGGCGAAGTGGAATTCTGCGGCCTGCTTCAATACCGCAATCTGGCGAGGGCCAGCAGGGACGACACGAACAGCTGTGTCGAGGATCCAGTTCCAGAGGACGAGTTGCCCGATCCGCCTCGTCAACAGCAGGTCGGTCAGCTCGACACCCGCCTGCGCGGCGACCCTCGCCTCCTCCAGGGCGCCCTCAGAGGCGCCGTCCGGGAGGTGGCGAGCGTTACGCAGCCCATGGATGATGCTCGTAAGGGCCCCGGTGATGCTGGGAAGCTCGGTCTCAAGCAGCATCGGGTCATTACGGCGGTAGTAGTTCGGCGCGCCTGAGCGGCTGCGCTCTCGGATCTCCCCGCTGATGGCGGGGATCTTCAGGATGAGTTCGTCCGCGACCGCTCGTAAGTCGTGCTCGATCGACATATCCGAATTGTAGAGCGCTGCTCCCCGCAGCGAGACGGCGTTTCAGCGAACCAGGGCCCGTGCTAGCAAACGCAGAGGAGGGCACAGGCGCAAACCCGTGCCCTCCCCCCGGCGCCAACGGTCAGGAAACGCCCCACAGCGTCTTGAAGACGGGTTCGTAATCGATACCCGTCGACCAGCCCTCACCCTCCGGCGGCAGGTCGTGGTCGTGGTCGAACATGGAGATACCCACCCCCGAAGGGACACTCTCCTCGCCAGCGAAGAACCGGTTGATCATGTCGGCCGCCGACCAGGCCTCGTACGCCCCGTCGTAGGTCCAGCCAGCATCCTGCCCCTTGTTCCGGCGGACGAGGTCGATGTTCGCGGCGTAACCGCTGCCAGATACGACCTCCATGCTGTCGTTGCGGCCGGATGCCATCACCGCCGCGGCGCCGCCAGACGTCACCAAGTCGTCGTAGGAGAGGGCCATCCCGTTGGCCGCCGGGTTTCGGAGAAGAGCCGTCGAGATCTTCTCCTGCAACACGGGCCCGAAATCGGCCAGCCGGATGTTCAGGGTCGTGACCTTGCAGTCGGGGCACTCCTCCTTCATGGCCTTCTGGAAGCCATCGTGCACGGCTTTGGTGATGACGAGCTCCGTGTTGCTGACCTCGATGATGTCAGCCTTCGATCCCAGCTTGGACAGGAGCCACGTCGCTTCAGCTGCGCCGAGACCCTCGCCCCAGGCGATGAAGTCACCTTCGACGAATTCCAGGCTCCGCTCGTAGTACGACGGCTCACTTGGGTCGACGTCACTGCAGTCGGCGGCTTCTTGAGAGAAGACCGGGATGCCGGCCTTCTTGGCCTCGTCCAGCGCGGTCTTAACCAGCGGACAGTCGATTGAGTACAGCCAGATGGCATCGGCGTCCTGGGAGATGGCCTGACGGATTCCCTCCTGGTACTCAGACGGCTCGTACTTGCCGTCGTACACGGAGAAGTCCCAGCCCAGGAGCTTTGCAGCGGCCTTGGCGCCGTTGGCCATGGAGGTGCCGGTGGGGGATTGGACACCCGAGCTCACGAGCGCGACCTTGTAGCCGGATTGCGCCTCTGGTCCGGTTGACGATGGTTCTACGAAGGTTCCGTCGCCGTAGAGCTTCTCGATGGCGGCGGTTGCGTTCTGCGCCACCTCGTCGTCGCTGGACGCACTAGTGGCCGGGCCCCCGGATTCGGTGCTGCAGCCGCCAGTGGCGCCCAGCACCGCCAGCACGAGGACGGCACCGGTTAGGTGGCGGGCCCGCGAGCCAAATGTTGAAAACATGTCGTTCCTCTTTCGAGTGCTGTGCGGGACAGGTCGGGACCTGTTTGGTGCAGCGGGCTCACACCATGAGATGCGGCCGCTGGTTGGTGCATGTTCCGAGATTCAGACCGACATGGGGGTCAGATAGGTGCTCTGACTCTCGGCCCGCAGCGCTGTGGTGTGTGAGCGCATGGGTTGAGCACGAAGCGGGGATCAGAAGTCTGTGCTTTTGAGTTGGAGTCCCGAAGTCATGTACGGCTCGGGGACGCGGACTTCGACTGCACAGACCTGGTGCGTCTCACGGCTCGTCTTATCGTTCGGTGAGAGACATATTGAGGGCTAACAGTGACGAGACTCGTTGCCGAGATTCGACGAATTCGCCGTGATCCCTGTCACCATCCTGCAATCGACATCGGTGCCGTTGCTCCACGACGCGACGGAGCGCTGTCATACGCCCCCGTTTCCGCAGTGATGCGAGGGCTCGGCTGAGCTTCGCGACCATCGCTAGCCGGCTCGGCGTAGCTGCGCTGACCGTAGATGGTCGACTCAAGTGTCTCGGTAGCGCGCTGTGCCCCTCGTCCGCGCGTGGCCCCGACGTGGTGGTCTCGTTGGATTCCGTGCTGCGAGCCGCTACCGCGGTCATCACAGCGATGGTGTCGCCTACCCCTAGCGTGGTATGCCGCCTGGTGGCATGCATCGAACGCATATCGATTCCTCTGTCTCGTGCTACAGGGCACGGTTCGGCGACCCGAGGCGCGTTGTCGAACGGCGAGGCGCACGTCCGACTGCCGAGTAGTGAAAGGCACCAGTTGTCGCTCGAAAAGCAGAGGTTCAGTCGCTGACTTCCGCTAGAACCCGGTCGGCCGTCTCGAGAGCACCTTCGATGTAGCCGGGGAACTGCAGAGACACGTCTGATCCAGCGAAGTGCATGCGCCCGTGCTGCTCGCCGAGCGACTTGTGAGCGCGAGTTGCCTGACCGATGCGGGGCGACACCCAGGGTGCGCGCACGTGGGGGTCCTCGCACCAGTCGTGGTAGTCGGTGCCCACCACCACTGCGTCGGGCAGGTAGTGGTGCACCGCGGCCTCAATCGCGTCGCTGTCGGTCGGGTCGAAAGAGTTGCGGTCGGTGAACGCGACAAGGATGCGGCCACCGTCGGACGCCGGCAAGTAGTCGTACAGCGTGGGGAAGATTCCATCGCCCGTGCACGAGATGCCTTCGGGCACGCCCTGCGCATGGATGAGGAGCTTCAAGCCTCGCCCTCCGTGACCTTCAGCGACAACATCAGCCCGGGGTCCCTTGAAAGGCGGCTCGAGCTGCAGCTCCCGCATGCAGTTCAAGGGCGTTGCCACGACGATGTGGTCGGCTCGGAGGACTCGTCCTGCACCGTAGGTGACATGGACTCGATCCGCGTCCTGACGGATGGACTGCACAGCTTCGCTCAGGCGGAGGTCGGACACCTCATTGGCCATGGCGGATGTCAGGGCGCCCGTACCGCTGGACATGACCTCGTCGAGGGACAGGATGACGCCCAGGACGGAGTAGTTGTGCGAGGCGATGAACTGGAGGACCCAGAGTGCTGATGCCTCCTCCACGCGCTGCCCCATCATGTTCCAGATCCACGAGCGCAGGAGTTGGCCAGTGACGGGAGGAGGATCCAGGGACTGCAAGTAGTCCCGCGCCGAGATGTCGAGGTCTTCAAGGCCTTGATTCTCCAGGCCAGCCTGCGGATCGATGCGGCGCGCGTCCCTGACAAGGCAGAACAGGATCCGCTCGGCTTCGACGAACTCCTCTGCCGGGATCGGGAAAGCGGAGTTGTGCTCACCCGGCGCCAACCGGTTGCGGAACACCTTGAACGGCGCAGCGGGTTGTGTCTCGATGCGGTAGCGGTCGACCTCAGCGGCAAGACGCGTGTGGTGGTGCCGGTGGAAATAGGCGCCGCCCACCTCCACGATCGTCCCGGGGTCAGTAGTTGACTCACGACTGTAGGCCCGGCCGCCCACGCGGTCCGCTGCTTCGAGTAGGACCACGGAGCGGCCGGCGGCGCTCAGGTCGCGTGCCACCCGAAGGCCGGCAAATCCCGCTCCGACGACCGCGATCTCGGCGCTGTCCACCATGTTGTTCCCTCTCGTTCGCGTGACAGACATCTTGGCGAACCCCCAGGCGATCCCGTTACCCGGTTCTGACGAAACCCACGTGACCGCTATCACCTTCCTGCAATGTTTCCTCGCCGACAACTGTCGAGGCACGCCCTGCGATCGCTCCTAGTCAGCAGGTCACCCTGAGAACGGGCGAGTACCTCCTGTACGAACGGATGGAGCGGTCCATCTATTCATACGGCGCGAGCAATGACGGATCAGCGGCTTCTGCCTAACGTCGATGACGACCCCCTCTTCAAAGGATCAGCATGACCCTGCCGAACGCCGACCGTGCTCGCCACTCCCTGAGCGACTCGCGTTTGCCGGATCCGGCGGGCGCGCGACGAGGAGAAGTCACGCGCGCCGCTACCCCGACTGTTGCCGTGCTGGGAGCGGGGCTGGCTGGACTCGCTGCAGCTACTCGCCTCGTCCGCGAGGGATACGACGTCACGGTCTTCGAGGCCCGCGAACGCGTCGGTGGACGCGTCTGGTCCGACTCGATCGACGGACCCGACGGCTCCCTCGCCATCGAGCGGGGTGCCGAATTCGTGCTCTACGGATACGAAGAAATGCGCGGCCTGTTGGACGAGTACGGTCTCCAACTAGTCGAGACTGGGATGAGCTACTACGTTCGGGAGGTCGGCGACGTCGGTGGCGTCACCACGGACAACATCGTCGCGGCCGGACGGCGGGCCATCCAGCTCGTTGGCGACGACCCCGACGTCCAGACCTCAGCTGAGGAAGTGCTCCAACAGGTGGGCGACGATGAGCTCGTCGACGCCCTCCGGGCGCGCATCGAGATCTCTGCGGCCGCAGAGGCGCGAGAAGTCAACGCTTCTGCCCTCCGTCACATAGCGTCCATCGAACCTCGGCCCAGTTGGCGCGTCGCGGGAGGCAACCAGAGCCTTCCCAACGCAATGGCCGACGCGATCAAGGACCGCGTGCGATTGGGGCAGAAAGTGCTCCAACTCGAACAGGACCCGACAGGCGTGGCGGTCACGACGGATACCGACACCAACCGATTCGACGCCGTAATCGTTGCGCTCCCCTTGGCCACGCTTCGGGGAACGCGATCACCCGTGCTCGATATGCCTGACTGGAAGCGCCAAGCGTTGGACCATCTTGTGCAGGGCCATGCGGCCAAGCTCCACATGCCTCTCTCCCTGTCACCCGGGACATCAGCGGTCATGTCCGTCGGGGATCGTTTCTGGACCTGGACGGCGCGCTCCGAGGACGGCAGCGTCGGGGCAGTCCTCAACTGTTTCATGGGGAGCGCCCCGGCGCTTGCGGCGTATGGTCAAGACGCCCTGAGCGTTGGCTGGGCGGCCGCGGTGCGCGCGCTCCGTTCGGATCTTGACTTCGCGCCCGGGAGTGACGCGGTCCTCACCACGTGGTCGGATGACCCGCTGGCCCGTGGCGCCTACTCGGCCATGGGCGCAGACGCCTCCTCCGCCGACATGGAATCCATCCGACGCCCCGTAGGCCGCGTGTTCTTCGCTGGCGAGTACGCCGACCCGGACTTCACCGGCTTGATGGAAGGGGCAATTCGCAGTGGCCACCATGCCGCTTCGGACGTGGCCGTGGCCCTGTCGGCCCATACGAACCGATCGCTGTGAACGGATTGGACTGTCGATGCTTTCGGTCGCCTCGACAAAGGGCACACTGGCGTGATGACTAGCGCAACCTGCGGCCCGCTGCCGCCGCGCGAGGGTCCGATGCCAGACATCATTGGCCCGGCTCCGCACGCCCAACGGTCGCAGATCGCTCCTGTCATGGTGCAGGAAGAACTGTGGTCACGCATGCGCTCGCTGCCATACGCCTACATGGCCCCGACATTGGTGTCCGTGTCTCATGCACGGGCGCTACATCTCGTCGAGGACTTCGGTTCTGCTCCGCCAAATCGGTTCCAAGGCGGGCGCGAATTCGCGCACCTTCACCCTCATCACGATGGAAGCTTGCATCTCTCTCTTCCTGATTGGGTGATAGACCAGGCAGTTCGTAGCGGGTGGGGGGTCCCTCATCCGGTGCAAGATGCATTCCTTGTCTTCGGTCCTCGGGACCGAACCGAGCTAGAGATCGTGTGGCACCTGGTTCAACTGAGCTATGCGTGGGCTATTGGCGACCTCGTTGCGGACACCTCGCAGTAGTCATCTCACCGGCATGTCGGCGGAGGCATCGCGGATCAGTCGGGTCGCCGTAGCTGTCGCTCCCGGCCCGCTGCGCGGCGACGGGCCGGAGACGTTCTCGTCGTGCCAACGATGCAGAGATCTGGCAGCAGGCTGCACCGCTTTGTCGCTTCGCGACAAGGCGCTGGAGGGAAGTCCGGCTAGCTTGCGGTCATGGCCAGGAAGTCGGGTCTCTAAATTGGAGAGCGCCACCGATGCCGCCTCGGTTCCGCAGAGAAAAGGGTCTCCTTCATGTCCCTCGCCGACCATCACAAGATCCTGTTCGAGCCGGTTGCCATTGGCCCCAAGATCCTTCGAAATCGTTTTTACAACGTGCCTCACGGCACCGCGTACGGAGTTCTCCGCCCCTCCACGTGGGCGTCGTATCGGGCGGTTCGTGCTGAAGGCGGATGGGCGGCTGTGTCGGCAGAGTTCTCCAGTGTCGGCCCCAGCAGTGATGAGTTTCCGCTGCACTCAAGTGACATCTGGGACGATGAAGACGGCCGGCGCCACAAGCTGATGGTCGACTCTGTCCATCGCCACGGCGCCCTGGCCGGCATTGAGCTGCACCACGGGGGCGCCCACGCGATGCGTCGAGTGTCCCGAGAGCCAGCCTTCTCCGCCTCCGGCCTTGCGCCGGAGCTACCCCCGCCGGCCGGGCCGCTAGGCACCCCGAAGGTCATGACTGTGGACGACATCGAAAGGATCGAGCAGGCCTTCGCAGACGCAGCCGTTCGCGCTCGCGACGTGGGCTACGACATCGTGGAGGTGCTCGCCGGCTACGGCTACCTTTTCGCGCAGTTTCTGTCAACGTTCCACAACCGCCGCACGGACGAGTACGGCGGTTCCTTGGAGAACCGCGCGCGATTCTGGTTGGAGACGCTCGGTCGCGTTCGCGACGCCGTGGGTGACGACTGCGCCATTGCTACGCGCTTGTCGATCGAGACCCAAGGTCCCTGGGGGCACAGCATCGACGACAGCGTCGCTCTGGTCCGTATGGCTGATCCTTTGGTCGACCTCTGGGATCTGAACGTGGGGTCCGTCCTTGACTGGGGCAGCGACATCAGTCCGTCTCGGGTCATTCCAGAAGGGCGCAACCTCGAGCTCTTCGCGCGCGTACGTCAGGCGACGAAGAAGCCCGTGGTGGGAGTGTCGCGGTGGACAAGTCCTGATCTCATGGCGCAGGCCGTGCGGTCTGGGGTCATTGACATTGTCGGATCTGCCCGTCAGTCGATTGCCGATCCCTTCTTCCCCCAGAAGGTCCGGGAGGGCCGCATCGAAGACATTCGCGAGTGCATGGGGATCAACCACTGCATCAGCAGTCTTGACCGAGGCAACATGACTTGTGCTCAGAACGCCACCGCGGGGGAGGAGTACCGACGCGGGTGGCACCCGGAGCGCTTCGAACCCCTTTCCCGTCCTGATGTCAGCGTCCTGGTGGTAGGCGCGGGCCCGGCGGGCATGGAGGCCGCGATCGGTCTGGCGAAACGAGGAGCCGACATGGTGCACCTCGTGGATTCAGTGGATCAGCTGGGTGGACATCTTGGGCCAGTCGTCCGACTGCCGGGTCTGCGAGAGTGGGGACGGTTCATCGATCACCGGATGATCCAGATCGACAAGCTGCCGAACCTGCAGTTCATCCCGTCGACCAGACTGAGCGCCGACGACGTCCGCGACTACGGAGCGTCGCATGTCGTCGTGGCGACGGGCGCTCGCTGGTTGGGCACGGGGCTCACGCCCGGCACGCACGAGCCGCTGCAGGGGGTTGTCGAAGGCGCGAGCTGGGTGTTCACGCCCGACGAATTGCTCGTCCGGGGCAAGCGGCCTGCCGAGAAATCTCACGTCACTGTCTATGACGCTGAGGGCGGCTACATGGGGACCAGCATCGCCCAGCTGCTCGCCGACGAAGGGTACAAAGTCTCCGTTGTCACGCCCCATTCGCAGGTGGCGGCAGAGGGGGATCTCACGCTGGAGGGGCCCGCGGTGCGCGCGTCCCTTCACAGCAGCGGCGTGGCTATGTACCGCGAGGTCTCGTTGACTTCAGCCCGCCCGGAAGGCGTCATCGGAGTGGGTGAGTTCGATCAGCCCTTCTCGTTGAAGAGTGACGCTCTTGTGCTGGTGACGATGAGGTCCCCGATCGACGACCTTTACCAGGAACTCACCATTGACCGTGAGGCGTTGCACGAGGCGGGCATCGAAGCCGTCTACTGCATCGGGGACGCGCTCTCGCCCCGTCCGCTTGCAGAGGCTATGTTCGATGGGCACCGCCTAGCTGTACCCGGCCACGACATTGGTAGCGGCGAGCCTGGTTGAACGAGTGAGAACCTCCGGATGGGATGTGGCT
>NZ_SDWV01000025.1 GCF_004137345.1 Nocardioides zhouii | reverse complement strand
CCCGCGGACTCTTCGGACGAGCACCCATCACACATCTCCTCAACATCGAGGTGTTGCATGACTACCTAGAACCCGCCGGACTCCGAGGCGGAACTTTGATGCGGACTACCCCGAGATGGTGGTGAGGTACGCCAGCTGGGCGCGGACCGAGAGCTCGGCCGCACCCCACAGCACCGGGTCGACGTCGGCGTACACGATCTCGACGATTGCGCGCGGCAGCGTCTCGTGCGCCAGTGCCGATCCATGGGGCGTGCCACCCTCGCGCTCGATCGCGTGCAGGTCGCGGAGCGCCTGGCGCACCTGCCCGAGCCGCTGCTCACGGTGGGCGAGGTAGAAGTCGAGGGCACCGAGGGCGTCGTCGATGACCGGGCCGTGCCCGGGCCAGACGGTGGTGATGCCCTGTTCGCCGCAGAGCGCGTGGAGCCGCTGGAGGGAGGAGAGGTACGCGCCGAGCTGGCCGTCGGGGTGCGCCACGACGGTGGTGCCGCGGCCGAGGACGGTGTCGCCGGTCAGCACGGCCCGGTCCCGCGGGACGACGAAGGACAGCGAGTCGGAGGTGTGTCCCGGCGTCGCGACGACGTGCACCTCGAGGCCACCGACCGCGACGACGTCGCCCTCACCGAGGCCCTCGGAGCCGAGGCGGTACGCCGGATCCAGGGCGCGTACGCCGCACCCGTGCCGCTCGGCGTACTCACGGGCGGCCTCGCTGTGGTCGGCGTGGTGGTGGGTCAGCAGGACGACCGCCACGTCGCCAGCAACGGCGTCGATGGCGTCGAGGTGCGCGGCGATCGACGGGCCGGGATCGACCACGACGGACCGCGAGGAGTCGGGGTCGCGCAGCACCCAGGTGTTGGTGCCGTCGAGGGTCATGATGTCGGCATTGGGAGCGAGGACACAGGTCCCTGTCTCGCCGAAGGAACCCCCTGCCCAAGCGGTCATCGTGCAGCCATCAGCGCCGAGCAGTGCGGCGGCGTCGACAGGATGAAGTCGTCGCCGTCCGGCACCACCTCGGGCATGAAGATCTCCACGTGCCGGCCACGGGACTCGGCGAGCACGGCGGCGGGATCGGCGTGCTGGCCGACATCGAGGCAGGTCAGCCAGGTCGGGGGCATCATCAGGATCTGCCGCTGCTCGACCTGCTCCACCGCGTCCATCGCGGCGGTCCAGGTGACGGCCGACGACTCCGTCGACACGTCGCGGGTCACCTGCCCCTCGGGCAGGCGGGCGACGAAGAACCAGGTGCGGTAGCGGCGCGGCTCGAAGACCGGTGTCAGCCAGCCCGACCACGGCCCGAGCAGGTCGGTGCGCAGCACCAGCGACCGCTTCTCCAGGAACGCCGTCATCGACAGCTCGCGCGTCTCGAGGGCGACCCGGTCGGCCTCCCAGTCGTCGCCGGTCGTGTCGGCGACGACCTCGTCGGCGTCCGTACCGGCGAGCAACACCCCCGACTCCTCGAAGGTCTCGCGCACGGCCGCGCAGACCAAGGCGCGCGCCTTGGGCTCGTCGACGCCCAGCCGCTCGGCCCACTCGGCTGGCGACGGGCCGGCCCACAGGCCCCGGTCGACGAGCTCGTCGGCATAGTCGCGCGGGTCGACCCCGCCGCCCGGGAAGACGCACATCCCGCCGGCGAAGGCCATCGACGTCTGGCGGCGCAGCAGGTAGATCTCCGGACCCGCCGGTGAAGAAGACGCACCCGGGCGCAGCAGGACGACCGTGGCGGCGTCCCGCGGCTCGGCAGGCTCGGCGTCGCCGTCGGCGTACGACCGGGCCTGCGCGACAAGGGCCTCCGGGAGAGGCGGGCGTTGCACGGTCAGGGCTTAGATCTCGACGACGATCTCGACCTCGACGGGCACGTCCAGCGGGAGGACGGACACGCCGACGGCCGAGCGGGCGTGCTTGCCGGCCTCGCCGAACACCTCGCCGAACAGCTCGGAGGCGCCGTTGGCGACCTTGGGCTGGCCGGTGAAGTCGGGAGTCGAGGCAACGAAGACGACGACCTTGACGACGCGCTTCACGTCGTCGAGCGAGCCGATCTCCGCCTTGACCGCAGCGAGCGCGTTGAGCGCGCACTGGCGAGCACACTCGTACGCCTGCTCCTCGGTGACCTCGCCGCCGACCTTGCCGATCGCGAGCATCTCGCCGTCGCGCGCCGGCAGCTGGCCGGCGGTGAAGACGAGGTTCCCGGTGCGGGCGGTGGGCTGGTACGCCGCGAGCGGCGGCACGACGCCGGGCAGGGTGATGCCCAGCTCGGCGAGCTTCGCCTCTGCACCCATGTCAGGCCGCCTTCGGCTTCTTGAGGAAGGCCACGAGGCCGCCCTGGGCGTTGGTGTGAATGGCCACCAGCTCCCAGCCGTCCTGGCCGAAGTTGTTGAGCATGAGCGCTTCGTTGTGGAGCGGAATCGGCGCCACCTGGTATTCCCACTGGGTCATGGCTCGCACCCTACTCGGGCCGCGACACCGCTAGATTCCGGGGATGGAGCGCACCGATGCGGCCGAGAGCCGTGAGAAGAGCAGCGGGCTGGACCCGTTCGAGAGGTTCGTCGAGATCTCGACGAAGCTGATCAGCAGGGCGCCGTTCTTCGCCGTGGTGGTCGCCGTCGTCGTCATCTGGGGAGCGAGCTACCCGCTCTGGAAGAGCACCACCAAGTGGGAGCTGGCGATCCACACCTTCGGCGGCGTGCTGTCGCTGCTGCTGCTGGTGCTGCTCGAGAACGCCGGGCGCCGCAACACCGAGGCGATGCAGGAGAAGCTCAACGTCCTGGCCGAAGCGCTCGCCGCCCTGATGGAGGCCCAGCTCGAGGACGACTCCCACGAGCTGCGGGAGGCCGTGGACAACCTCCGCGAGGCGGTCGGCCTCGAGGAACGCCACTAGCCGTCAGGCGGCCAGCAGGCGCAGCGTCTCCTCGCGGGCAGCCGAGGTCCTGACGTCGGCGCCGGCTGCGGCGCCGGAGACCGGGTGCACCATCACCTCGTCGACGTCGTACTCGGCAGCGAGCTTGTCGAGCTGTTCGCGCGCCTGCTCGGCGGAGCCGACGATCCAGCGCTGAGACATCGCGTGACCGAAGGCCCGCTGCTCCGGCGTCATCTCGACGGCCTCGGCCTCCTCGACCAGGCGCTGCGGGTGGAGCGGGGCGCCGGTGCGCAGCGCGATCATCTGCTGCACGTTGGGCAGAGCGCGACGACGGGCCTCCTCCTCGGTCTCGGCGACGACGGCGTTGACCGTGAGGAAGGTGCGCGGCTCGGGATGCTCGGGCGACGGGACGTACGACGACCGGTAGAGGTCGATCGCGGCGCCGGTCCCCTCACCCGAGAAGTGGTGCGCGAAGACGTACGGCAGACCCTTCTCGGCAGCCAGTCGCGCGGAGTAGTCCGACGACCCGAGCAACCACATCTCGGCCACCGACGTCGCGGCCGGGGTCGCGCGCAACGGCTGGCGGCGCGGCCCGATCTGCAGCTCGACGCCCTCGGTCGTCATGAGCGTACGGATGTCGTCGACGTACTCGGGGAACTTGGTGACGGCCTCGTCGGCCGACTCGGCACTGCCGCCGCGCAGGACGTACCTGGTCAGCGGGTCGGTGCCGGGCGCGCGACCGATGCCGAGGTCGATGCGCCCCGGGAAGGCCGCCTCCAGCAGGGCGAACTGCTCGGCCACCACGAGCGGTGCGTGGTTGGGCAGCATCACGCCGCCGGAGCCCACCTTGATCCGCGACGTCGCGGAGGCGAGCATCGCGATCAGGACCGGCGGGTTGGTCGCCGCGACGGCCGGCATGTTGTGGTGCTCGGCCACCCAGTAGCGGCGGTAGCCCAGCTCGTCGGCGACCCGGGCCAGGCCGAGTGAGGCGGCGATCGCGTCGCCGGTCGTCTGGTCGCTGCGGACGGGAACGAGGTCGAGCACGGAGAGGGCAGTCACTGTCGGTGCAGCGTCCGACGGCCGGGGGATATTCCGGCGGTGCCTTCTGTTTGGCCTCAAGTGCACGTGAGGACCTACCGTCGACCGGGTGACCACCAGCACCACCGAGCCGCGCGAGCGGATCCTCTCCCCCGCGTACGCCGTGACGACGATCGGCCTCTTCTCGCTCATCGCGTTCGCCGCCTTCGAGGCGATGGCCGTGACGACCGTGATGCCGACGGTGGCCCGCGACCTCGACGGCTTCGACCAGTACGCCCTCGCGTTCGCCGCGCCCTTCGCGAGCGGTGTCGTCGGCATGGTGGCGTCGGGGATGTGGACCGACCGCAGCGGCGCGCTGCGCCCGCTGTTCGCCTCGATGGCGATGTTCTCCCTCGGGCTCGTGGTGTGCGGCACCGCGCCGTCGATGGAGGTCCTCGTCGTCGGCCGGGTGCTCCAGGGCCTCGGCAGCGGCGCGATGGTGGTCGCGATCTACGTCGTCGTCGGGCTGATCTACCCCGCCGCCCTGCGGACGGCGGTCTTCGCCTCCTTCGCGGCCGCGTGGGTGCTGCCGGCACTCTTCGGCCCGGCCGTGGCCGCCTTCGTCGCCGACACGGTCGGATGGCGCTGGGTCTTCCTCGGCATGGTCGCGCTGGTGGCGCTGGCCGCGGTCCTCGTCGCCCCCTCACTCCGCGCGCTGCCCACGCCGGAGTCGCCGACCACGTCGTCGCGCCGCCAGCTGTGGTGGGCCCTCCTGGCGGCCGTCGCGGTCATGTCGCTCGAGCTCCTCGGCTCCGGGAGCGGGCTGACCCTGGTCGCGGCCGCGCTGGCCTTCGTCCTGGTCATCGTGGGGCTGCGGCCGCTGCTGCCGGCCGGCGCCCTGCTCGCCCGCCGCGGGCTGCCGGCCGTCATCGTCACCCGCGGACTCCTCAGCGCGGCCTTCTTCTGCGCCGAGGCCTACATCGTCTACGCCCTCCAGGAGCTCTGGGGCCTCTCCCCCGGCCAGGCCGGCATCGCGCTCACCTGCGTCGGCGTGGTGTGGGCCGCGTCCAGCCAGTTGTCCTCACGGCTGGGTACGCAGGTCGGCAACGTCGCGGCGATGCGGTTCGGCACCTCGATCGTGCTTGCAGGCGTGACCGGGGTGGCGGTCGTCGTCCTGCTCCGCTCCAGGGGCACCGACCTGCCGGCGGTCGCGCCGATCGCCGCGTACGTCTTCGCCAGCGTCGGGATGGGCTTCGCCTACCCCCGTACGAGCGTGGCGATGCTCGCGGTCACCACCGATGCGGACCGCGGCTTCAACTCCTCCGCGCTCTCGGTCGCCGACTCGCTCGGCGCCGCGCTCGCGCTCTCGCTCAGCGGGATCGCGTACGCCGTCGCGGTGCGCTCCGACCTCGACCCGTTCCCGGCGGTCTACGCGATCGCCGTGGCCATCGCGCTGCTCGGCGTCATCGCGGCACGGCGTACGGCCGCGCCGGCCGCCTGAGGCGCGACCGGCCGGAAGACAGGTCCGGCCGCCCCACGGGGGAGAGGGACGGCCGGACGATCAGGGGTGCTGCGAGGGTCAGGAGGCCTCGAGCGTCGGGTAGTCGGTGTAGCCCTCGGCGCCGCCGCCGTAGAACGTGGCCTGGTCGGGCTCGTTGAGCTCGGCACCCTGGCGCCAGCGCTCGTCGAGGTCCGGGTTGGCCAGGAACGGGCGGCCGACGACGACAGCGTCGGCCAGACCGGTCTCGAGCAGCTCCTCGACCGAGCCGAGACTGGTGACGTCACCGAAGCCGTCGTTGATTAACACGATGCCGTCGAAGCGCTCGCGCAGGTCGCGTACGAGCGTCTCGAGCGGCTCGAGCGGGCTCGCCAGCAGGCTGAGGTAGGCCAGGCCGAGCGGGGCAACCCCGTCGACGACGGCGCGGTAGGTCGCCGTCAGGTCGGTGGAGCCGAGCTCCTCGCCGACGCCGTTGAACTGGTGGCCGGGGCTCAGCCGCAGGCCCACCCGGTCGGCGCCGATGGCCTCGGCCACCGCGGTCACGACCTCGACGACGAAGCGCGCCCGGTTCTCCGGCGTACCGCCGTACACGTCGTCGCGCAGATTGATCGTCGGGTCGAGGAACTGGTGCAGCAGGTAGCCGTTGGCCGCGTGCACCTCGACACCGTCGAGCCCGGCCGCGACGGCGTTGCGGGCTGCGGTCACGAAGTCGGCGACCAGTCCGGCGACCTCGTCGGTGGACGGAGCGCGTGGCACGTCGTGGGGCTTGTTGCCGTCTGCGGTGACCATCTCGCCGGGCGCCTGCACGGCGCTCGCGGACACGGTCTCGACGCCATCCTTGTTGTCGGCGTGCGCGATGCGGCCGGCGTGCATGAGCTGGGCGACGACCACGCCGTCACGGGCGTGTACGGCGTCCGCGACCAGGCGCCAGCCGGCGACCTGCTCGTCGGTGTAGAGGCCCGGGACGTCGAGGTAGCCCTGGCCGACCTGGCTGGGCGCGGTGCCCTCGGTCACGATCAGCCCGGCGCCGGCGCGCTGGGCGTAGTACTCGGCGTTGAGGGTCGTCGGGGCGTGGCCGGCGCCGGCGCGGTTGCGCGTCAGCGGCGCCATCACGAAGCGCTGCGGGAGCTGCCAGCGGCCGACGGTGAGGGACTCGAATGCACGGGACATGTAGGTGCTGCCTCCAGATGGTTGAGGACTGTACGACCTTCCTCAGCCACCGTCGGGACGTGGATGTTCCCCGACGAGAGATCAGTCACAGCCCGTCCCACCCGTCGGGGTAGTCCAGTGAGGAATGGTCGGAAATGTCCCTTGTTGGCAGCCAAAACTCACTGGACTACCCCGGCCCGACAGCCAGAACTCACTGGACTACCCCGGCCCGGGACGGCCGTCCGCCACTGGACTGCACCCCCGCGGGGCAGTCCAGTGGCGGACAGGGTCAGCGGCGCCGGAGCGCCGCCTCCACGAGGGCCGGTGGTGCGTAACCCCGGTCGGCCTCGTTGAGCGTGGTGCCCGGCGGGACGATCTCGTCGATCCGGTCGAGCACGTCGGGGGTCAGGATGACCTTGTCCACACCGAGCTGCGACTCGAGCTGCTCCAGCGTGCGCGGGCCGATGATGGCCGACGACACCGCCGGGTGCGCGAGCACGAAGCCGAGCGCGAGGTGGATCAGCGACAGGCCGGCCTCGTCGGCGAGCTCCTGCAGCTGGTAGACGGCCTCGAGCTTCACCTTGTTTTCCGGGGAGGCCGGGTCGTGCCGCGCGGGCTGGCGCTTGAGCCGGCTCGAGGTCACCGCAGGGTCCTCGCCGCGGCGGTAGCGGCCCGAGAGCCAGCCACCGGCCAGCGGGCTCCACGGCAGCACGCCGATGCCGTACTTCTGCGCGGTCGGCAGGATGTCGCGCTCCACCTCGCGGGCGAGGATCGAGTACGGCGGCTGCTCGGAGACGGGGCGCTCGCGCTGGCGCTTCTCGGCGACCCACTGGGCCTCGACGACCTGCGACGGCAGGAAAGTCGACGTGCCGATGTAGCGGATCTTGCCCTGGCGGACGAGGTCCGTGAGGGCGCCGAGGGTCTCGTCGATGTCGACCTCCGGGCGCGGGCGGTGCACCTGGTAGAGGTCGACGTGGTCGGTCTGCAGCCGACGCAGCGAGTCCTCGACCTCGCGGACGATCCAGCGGCGCGAGTTGCCCGCCTGGTTGGGGTCGTCGTCGTGCATGTTGCCGTGGAACTTGGTGGCGAGGAAGACGTCGGCGCGGCTGCCCTTGCGGGCCTGCAGCGCCTTGCCGACGATCTCCTCGGACTCGCCGCGGGCGTAGACGTCGGCGGTGTCGATGACGTTGATCCCGGCGTCGAGCGCGCGGTGGATGATCGAGATCGACTCGTCGTGGTCGGGGTTGCCCCACGCGCCGAACATCATCGCGCCGAGGGTCAGCGGGCTGACCTGGACGCCGGTGCGGCCCAGTGGGCGGTAGTGCTCGTAGCTCATACGCGTACTCGCTTCGCTCCGTGCGCGCATGAGGCACATGTCGCACTGTGTTGGATGATGAACTCGCTCCGCTCGTTCATGCGGTCTTCTCCTGGATCTTGGGTGCGTACTGGCTCTCGGGGCGCTCGAGACCGAGGTGGTCGCGGAGCGTCCTTCCTGTGTACTCGGTGCGGAACAGGCCGCGGGCGCGCAGGATCGGAACGACCTCCTCGATGAAGACCTCGATCCCGCCCGGGAGCCACGGCGGCATCACGTTGAAGCCGTCGGCGGCGCCGTGCTCGGCCCAGTCCTGGATGGTGTCGGCGACCTGGTCGGGGGTGCCGGTGACGACCCGGTGCCCGCGCGCGCCGGCGAGCCGGTGGCACAGCTGGCGCAGGGTCGGCTGCTCGCGCTCGACGATGTCGAGCACCAGCTGGAACCGGCTGCGTGAGGTCGTTGAACTGCTGGTGCAGGTCCTCGGCCTCCTGCGCCGTCGAGCCGATGAACGGGCTGATGCCCGGCAGCACCTTCAGGCCGCGCGGATCGCGTCCGACCGCCTGCGCCCGCCGCTTGATGTCGGCGTAGAACTCCTGCGCCGACCCGAGCGTCTGGTGGGCGGTGAAGATCGCCTCGGCCCAGCGGGCGGCGAAGGCGCGGCCGTCCTCGGACGACCCGGCCTGCACGTAGACCGGCCGGCCCTGCGGCGAGCGGGGCGCGTTGAGCGGCCCCTTCACCCGGAAGCACTTCCCGACGTGGTCGATCGTGTGGATCTTGTCGGGGTCGGCGAAGACGCCGGTCTCGCGGTCGGCGACGACCGCGTCGTCCTCCCAGCTGTCCCACAGCTTGGTGATGACCTCGACGTACTCCTCGGCGCGCGCGTAGCGGTCGCGGTGGAGCGGGTGCGCGTCGAGGCCGAAGTTGAGGGCCGCGTTGGCCGCACCGGTCGTGACGATGTTCCAGCCGGCGCGCCCGTTGCTGAGGTGGTCGAGCGCCGCGAACTGCCGGGCCAGGTTGTAGGGCTCGGTGTACGTCGTCGACGCCGTGCCGATCACGCCGATCCGCTCCGTGGCCGCGACGATCGCCGTCATCACGGTGATCGGCTCGAGCCGGAAGCGGGCGGCGTACTGGATGTTCTCCGCCAGCGACGGGCCGTCGGCGAAGAACACCGCGTCGAACTTCGCGGCCTCCGCCTTCTGCGCCAGCTCCTGGTAGTAGGAGATGTCGAGGATCCGGTCGGTCTGGCTGTCCGGGTGGCGCCAGGCCGCCTCGTGGTGGCCGTCGGGATAGATGAAGAGGTTGAGGTTCAGGCTCTTGTCGTGGGAGGGGGTCACGAGGCCGCCCTCTCGTCGAGGTGGGCCCGCGTCGGTCGCCCGGGCGCATCGTGGTCGTCCTCGACACCCAGCTCGGTGAGCAGCTGGGCGCGGAGCCGGGCGAACGCCGGGTCGGCCTGCGACCGGCGACCGTGGATGTCGATCCGCGCGTCGTGGCGTACGACGCCGTCATCGAGCACGATCACGCGGTCGGCGAGGACGATCGCCTCGTCGACGTCGTGGGTGACGAGCAGGACGGCCGGCTGGTGCACCTCGCACAGCTTGCGCAGCAGCGTGTGCATCCGGATCCGGGTCAGCGCGTCGAGCGCGCCGAACGGCTCGTCGGCGAGCAGGAGCTCGGGGTCGCGTACGAGCGATCGGGCCAGCGCGGCGCGCTGCTGCTCACCGCCGGAGAGCTCGTGCGGCCACGCCTTCTCCCGGCCGGCGACGCCGACCTCGGCGAGCGCCTGCACGCCACGCTCGGCGGCGTTGGCGACCCGGAGGCCCAGGGTGACGTTGTCGAGAAGGCGCTTCCACGGCAGCAGCCGCGAGTCCTGGAAGACGACGGAGACCTTCTCGGGCACCTCGATCCGGCCGGTGCCGGTCACGCCGCGGTCGAGGCCGGCGAGGGCCCGCAGCAGCGTGCTCTTGCCCGAGCCGCTGCGACCGAGCAGGGCCACGAACTCGCCGGGAGCGATGTCGAGGTCGAGGCCGTTGAGCACGCCTCCGGCCTTGTTGAAGCTGCGGTGCAGGTCCTTGACCCGCACCGCAGGGGTCAGCTCGCCAGTGTGCGACGCCATGACAGTGCCTTCCTCTCGATGAGCCGGACCGCCGCGTCGGCCGTGACGCCGAGCAGCGCGTAGACGACGAGGCCGACGACGATGATGTCGGTCTGGCCGTAGTTGGACGCCAGCGTGATCATGTGGCCGATGCCGCTGGTGGCGTTGATGACCTCGACGACGACCAGCGCGAGCAGCGACGAGGTCACCGCGAAGCGCAGGCCGAGCAGGAAGCCGGGCATCGCTCCAGGGAGCACCACGTGCCGGATGAACTCCCAGCGCGTGACGCCCAGGGTCTCGGCCAGCTCGGCGTACCTGCCCTCGATCGTGCGCAGCCCGTTGTGGGTGTGGATGTAGATCGGCACGAACACCGCGAGCGCGATCGTGAGGATCTTGAACGGTTCACCGATGCCGAACCACAGGAGCAGCAGCGGGATCAGCGCGAGGGTCGGGATCGAGCGCTTCACCTGCACCGGGCCGTCGATGAGGGTCTCGCCGATCCTCGACAGCCCCGAGAGGAGGGCGAGCACGATGCCGACGACGACGCCGAGCCCGAGACCGATCGCCGCCCGGATGCCCGAGGTGATCAGGCTCTCCTGGAGCCGGCCGTTCTCGATGAGCGTCTCGGCCGTCGTGACGACGGTCCACGGTGCGCTCAGGTTGCGCTCGTCGATCAGACCGGTGGCCGAGCCGACGATCCAGATGGCGAGCAGCACGGCGATGCCGATGAGCCCGCCGAACCGGATCGGCTTGCCGGGGCCCAGCCGACGACGGACGGGTCGTACGTCCTCGACGGCGGCGGCCGGGCGCGACGGTGCGGTCAGGGTGGCGGTCATGAGGACCCCTCCACTGCAGCCTTGATGGCCTTCTCGAAGCGTCGGTCGTACAGGGTGTCCACGTCCAGCGGTTCCTGGTCCTGCTCCTTGACGAGCGTGTCGACCGTGACCTGGTGCCGGGCGATGAACTCGTCCCAGCTGGTCGGCACGGTGTAGTCGCCGTAGGCCTCGACGACGTACGCCGCGTCCTCGGGCGTGAGGCCCTCGTGGTCGACGTAGAAGGCCTGCGCGAACTCGTCGTGGTGCTCGGAGATCCACTGCTGGGCCTTGGCCCACGCGACGACGTACTCCTTGATGGCAGCCGCCTTGTCGGCGTCCTCGAGCACGGTGGTCGGCGCGTAGAGCGTCCACGCGTCGTCGCGCACGCCGGACGGGATCGCCGTCGCGCCGTCGCGCTCGTACTTCGCCAGGTAGGTCTTGAGCAGCACCTGCTGGAGCGGCGCCACGTCGACCTGCTTGCCGGCCAGCGCGACCGAGAATGAGTCGTCGACGCTCTGCATCTCGACCAGCTCGACGTCGTCCTGGGTCAGTCCGGCCTCACGGAGCACGTTGAGCACCAGCGCGCCCTGGGCCTGGCCCGGGCTGTAGGCGATCTTCTTGCCCTTGAGATCCTCGATGCTGCTGACCTCGACGCCGGGTGCGACGCCGAGCTCGTACGTCGGGTGCGCCTCGGGGTCGACGGTCTCGCGGGCCGCGACGATGCGTACGTCGGTGCCGGTCCAGTGCGCGAAGAGCGGCGGGATGTCGGCGACCGAGCCGATGTCGATCGCGTCGGCACGGAACGCCTCGAGCGTCTTGGGACCGCCGGTGATGTTGGCCCACTCGATCTCCACGTCGAGGTCGTCGATGAGACCGGACGTCTCGAGCGCGACCTGCGTGGCGGGGTCCCCGACGCGGAGCACGGTTCCCTCGGCGGCGGCGTCGGGGAGGGCAGCCGAGAGCTCGAGCTTGGGGCCGGCCTCGGCGCCGCCGCAGGCGGTGAGCGCCATCATTCCGGCAGCTACCAGCGCGGCGGTGCGGATCAGGGGGCGACGGATCATGGGGCGGTGGGGCCCTCGTCGTGACATCAAAGTTCTCCTCATCGGGACTGCGGGGGTATCAAAGTACTGTAATTGAGTCGACAAACCACACAATGGGGTGTCGGCGTGTTCCCTGTCACCCCTGGTGGCAGGGCCGGTCGCCTCAGGCGCTGCGCAGGAGGGGCAGCAGGGAGTCGCCGATGCGGACGATCTCCTGCTCGTACGGCGTGTCGCTCAGCACGAAGTGCGTGACGCCGAGGTCGGCGTAGCGCCGCAGCGCCTTGGCCACGTCGTCGGGCGACCCGACCAGCCAGGTCGTGCCGGCACCGCCGCCACCGACCCGGCCGGGGGCGGTGTAGAGGCAGTCGTCGAGGACGTCGCCCTGGTCCGCGAGGTCGAGCAGCCGCTGCTGGCCGATCGCGACCTTGCGACCGGGGTCGGCGGTCCACTCGTGCTGGCCCGCGGCCATCGCCGCGACCTTGGCCTCGGCATCGGCCCAGGCCTCCTCGGTCGTGTCGCGCACCAGCGTGGTGATCCGGAGGCCGAACTGCAGCGGGGGCAGGTCGCGGTCGAGCTCGGCGCTGAGCGTACGGAGGTGGTCGATGCGACCGGCGACGCCGTCGAGCGGCTCGCCCCAGAACAGCTGCACGTCGGCCTCGGCGGCCGCGGTGCGCTGGGCCGCCTCGGACGCGCCGCCGAAGTAGAGCTGCGGGTGCGGCCGGCCCTCGGTGGCGCACGGCTTGTGCTCGAGCGTCGCGCCCTCGGCCCGGTAGTGCTCACCGGCGAAGGTGATGTCGTCCTCGGTCCAGTAGCCCCGGACGAGCCGCATGAACTCGCGGGTCCGGGCGTAGCGCTGGGCCTGGTCGCCCTCGTCGTCGCCGTACTGCGGCTGGTGGTCCGCGCCAGAGACGATGTTGACCTTCACCCGCCCGCCGCTGAGCTGATCGAGGGTCGCCGCGGACGAGGCGAAGTGGGCGGGCGTCCAGTAGCCCGGGCGGATGGCGATGAGGGGGTTGAACGTCGTGGTCCGCGCGGCGAGCGCGGTCGACACGGTGAAGGTGTCGGGGCGCTTCCAGCCGGTGCCGATCAGGGCACCGCCCCAGCCGTGGTCCTCGGTGAGGCGCGCGAGCTCGGTCAGGCGGTCGAGGCTGTTGTGCCCCTCGACCGTGTCGTCCAGCCGGTGGCCGGCGGTGACCTGGTTGGGGATGTACCAGAGGAACTCCATCGCAGGAGCGCTCCTTTCCGCATTTTGTCTAGTGAGTTACTACAGATAGCACATGGGCGCCGCCACCTCCGACCCCTGTCCATCGCCCGGCCCCGGTATTTAGGGACGTTCTGGTAGGAAATCCGCCCACATCGCCGACCAGAACGTCCCTAGATAGCCCGGCATTGAGGTCGCCCGGTGACCTGAAGGCGTCCTAGCCTCGGGGCATGGACATGAAGCTGGAGCTGGTGATGGTGCCCGTGTCGGACGTCGACCGGGCCAAGGAGTTCTACGAGAGGGTCGGCTTCGTCGTCCATCTCGACATCGAGCACGTTGCCGCCGGGCGCCTGCAGCCGCTCGACCAGCTCGCCGTCGACGAGCACGTCGTACCACCCGTCCGGCCGCTGGGGCGTGCCGACGTAGCGGCGCTTGGTCGGCAGCACGTCGAGCTCGAGCCGGGTCGCCGCGGTCCGCAACGCCAGGCGTACGCCGGCGGGCTGGGCCTCGACGAGGTGGAGCTGCGGGTCGTCGGACTGCGCCCGCGCCCAGGCAGGCAGCCGGTGCGGCAGCAGGCCACGGTCGGTGGGCTCGAGCTCGAGCGCACCGCGGACGAGGTTCGGGTCGATCACCACGCCAGTCTGCCGTCCGGATCCAGCAACCGTCACGACCAGACCGTGAGCGACGAGGTGCGGTTCGTGCAGCTGACCCCGCCCGGGTCCGCCTGCTCGATCGCCATCGGTCGCGGGCTGACCCGCATGGAGCCGGGCTCGCTCGACAACCTGCAGATGGTGATCTCCGACGCCGACGCGACCCACGCCGACCTGGTTGCGCGCGGCGTCACGGTGAGCGAGGTCGACGAGCTCGCGTGGGGTCGGTTCGTCTTCTTCGCCGACCCAGACGGCAACGGCTGGGCGCTCCAGGAGCTGCCCGACTGGTCGGCCGGCGCCGGTGGCGACGGGGTCAACCCCGAAGCCTGAGCGCACCCCTGGGGGTGGAGATCGGCGGCGGAGGGCCCGGGATCCCGTCCTCGTGAGGGAGGATTCCGCAATGTCCCGCCCCGATCTCTCGACCCTCCGGCGGCGGCTCGAGCTCGGCCGCCTGGTGGCCGGCTCCCTTCTGGAGACGGCGATCAAGGCGTACGGCGTCGGCGCGGTCGTGGCCGTCGCGCTGAGCGATGCCGAGACCGTGGGCGGCAAGGCGAGCGACGCCGTTCGCGCGGTGCCCAGCCTGGCGGAGGAGTGGGACCAGGCGAGGTACGTCGTCGACCACCGCGAGGAGATCCAGGCCGCCGTCACCTACCTCAACGAGCACACCCTCCCCCAGGACGAGCTCCAGCGGGCGGCGGACGAGAGCGTACGGACGCTCGACAGCATCCAGACGACGTACGACGAGGTGGCCGCCGCGCGGGACGTGCTGCAGATCGACGGGATCACCGGGACCTTCGACAACGTCCGCGAGGCGATCGGGCACGTCGGCAACGCCTACAGCTCGCGGCCCGACCTCGACTCGCTCGAGCAGCTCGCGGGCGTGGCCGATCAGGTCCGTCCGTACGCGGACCAGGTCGACGTGCTCATCCCCGTCTACTACGGCGGCCTGACCACGGTGACGGACAACTTCGCGAGCGACGAGATCGCCTCGACGCTGGTCGTCATGGCGCTGGCGTTCGGGCTCGCCGTCGTGCTGGCCCAGGCCGTCGGCTTCTGGGTACGCCGGGGCAGGCCGGGGCTCGTCGCGCAGCTGGTGCAGGCACTCGGAGCGCACGTCTTCCGCCCCTGGTACGTCGACCACCTGCCCTGGGCGCTCAGCCCGCCGCTCTACGACGCGGCGCGCGAGCACCTCCAGCGCGAGATCGTGGCCGACCCAAGAGCCGCCCTCGACGAGGAGACTCTCCATGCACTCGAGGAGTGGGTTCGAAGCAATAGGAACAGCACCTCGGATTCCTAGGTAGAGAAAGGCGGTGGACTAGTCCATAAGGTCTGAGATCCAAACGCCGTGGCGTTCATCGACGCAAGTTCAGCGTTCGAGATTCACGACATCATCGTCGCGCTAGGGTCCGGGCTGAGGTCAACCTCCCCCGCCAAGGAGCACGGTATGCGCAGTCGTTTCCATCGTCTCGGCGCGGGGGTGGCGCTCATTCTCCTCGTTTGCCTGATGCCATTGCTGCAGTCCAACTCCGTGGCGACAAGCACCCTCCCTTCGCCTGCAGGCAGGTCGGCCGCCATCGTCGATGTCTCACCCGGCGCCGACTTCTTGGCCGCCGGGAAACTGCGGGCGGTCGGCACTCCTCGCAAGTACCGCGTTCGCCCGAGTGAGCGAATCCGGATCCGCATCCGGGGCGTGGGGACGATCTCGGGCGGGCGGCGCACCGTATCCAGCCCGGGAATCATCCGCGTGCAGAAGTTCAAAGGACGCGTCACTGGGGTGACGACGGCCGGGCTTGGTTTGGACGTCGGCATACGTGGGACCAAGCTCGTGAAACCGCTCAAGTTGACGCAGCGAGTGTCGGACCAACCAATGGGCACGCTTCCTGCATTTGCGCACCGTAAGCACGACGGTAGTTGGGAACTCAAGCCAGCCAAGATCGACAAGTACGGGCGGATGACGGTCCGCACGCGGAGATTCTCCGTGAATCTTCCTAGCTGGCTCGACGTGGGCGCCCTCAGCAATTCTGTTGGATCGTTTCTCGCTCGCTACGTGGGGGGACGCACGAGCGCGGTCACCTGCCCGAAGCCGGCGCCTGCTTGGTTCACCGTGTCGAACCTGACGGTCACATCGCATGCCTGCGGACAAGACAATCCAGCCACGGACGGCGGACAGCGGGCTGAGGTTCGGATCAAGAACAACCGGAACGTCGTGCAGCAGGTCACTCTGGGCGGGAACCGCGACTTCGTGTACGTCCAGGGCCAGCCTGATGCACTTCGCAGAGCGCTTGGTGCACTCACGTCCACCGACCCCAGTACGACCGTCTTCCTCTCGCCGGGCGACGCTGGCTACATGACGGTTGGGTACCGGCAACCGGCACAGAGGACCGCCGTCACGAACTATGTAGCGAGTACGTACAAGAGCATTGCTCTGACCTGGATCTACTACGGGATCAAATCCCTGGCCGACGTGGCTGAGGACAAAGTGCTGTGGGTCGCAACAGTGCGAATGGCTCAAGATTGCCTCGGGGTCTATGACCTCACGAACGGAAATCTCACCGACCCGGTCACGGCGCTGTCCGACCTCGATCCCGTGAGCATTGTGCGTTGCATCGTCGAAGAGGCCGAGAATCTTGCGGACCCGGACAAGGCTTTTGACGTGGCGCTCAGTCTGACTGAGGGCAAGTTGAGCGGCCTTTCTACGGCGCAGTTGACAGACGAGCTGACCAAGGTGGGTGGTCGACTGGTCAAGTACGGAGTCCTCTTCAAGTTGCTTGGACTTGGAAGTCTTCTCGTCCAGACGTTGCAGACGGTGGTCGATGCACTCGTCGAGGTGGTCACCGAAGGTTCGAGCGCGCAGGTGAATGTGGCGCTCGCCGCCCCTGGTTCCTCTCCTACTCCCACGCCCACCCCGACGCCCACGCCCACGCCCACGCCCACGCCGAATCCGAACCTGGCGACGGTCGTATCCGACAACCGGGTGACCAATGGCGCAACACAGATGCGAGAAGACGACGCTCCGGCGTACCTCTCTACAGTGACTGCCAACTTCTGCAAACGCGACGGGTGCGCGCTCGCAGGCACCGACTTCGGAAGCGGCCGTAGCCTCCTCGCCGAATGCACGATCTTGGGAAGTCGCACCACCAACGGCCAGGACAACAGCTCCATCGATGACAGCAACCCGGGTCTGGTCACCAGCACTCGCTGGTACGGAATCCGATGGGGTGATGGCCGCTTCGGCTATCTCTCCGAAGTCTGGGTGGCAGCGCAATATCGCGGAGGCCTCGGGCTGAGGTCCTGCTGACCGTGCGTCAACCGCGCCGAACCACCGTTGACGCTGTCAGACCAGATCGGGCTGGGTCTTCTCCCGGACCTCGTCCTCGGTGACGCCGGGGGCGAGCTCGACGAGCCTGAGCACCCGCTCGCCGAGGGTGCCCGAGCGTGCGACCTCACCGGTGGCGGGGTCGATCACGTCGATGACGGCGAGGTCGGTGATGATCCGCTGCACGACGCGCTTGCCGGTGTAGGGCAGGTCGCACTCGTCGAGGATCTTGAGCGAGCCGTCCTTGGCGGTGTGCTCCATCAGCACGATGACCCGCTTCGCGCCGTGGACCAGGTCCATCGCACCGCCCATGCCCTTGACCATCTTGCCGGGGATCATCCAGTTGGCGATGTCGCCCGCGGCCGAGACCTGCATCGCGCCGAGGATCGCGGCGTCGATCTTGCCGCCGCGGATCATCCCGAACGACTGCGCGGAGTCGAAGAACGACGCCCCCTTGCGCAGCGTCACCGTCTCCTTGCCCGCGTTGATCAGGTCGGGGTCCTCATCGCCCTCGAAGGGGTACGCCCCCACGCCGAGGATGCCGTTCTCCGACTGCAGCACCAGCTCGACGTCGTCGGCGACGTAGTTGGGCACCAGCGTCGGCAGCCCGATGCCGAGGTTGACGTACGACCCGTCCTTGAGCTCCGAAGCGGCGCGCGCCGCCATCTCCTCACGACTCCAGCTCATGTCAGCCTCCCAGTCCGTGCGTCGCCGCGTCGTCCACGAGCGCGCCGCTCGACGAGTCCGTCGCGGGACGCGGTCGCGTGGTCGTCCTCTCGATCCGCTTGTCCGCGGCCTGCTCCGGCGTGAGCGCGACCACGCGCTGCACGTAGACCCCAGGAGTGTGGACGTCGTTGGGGTCGAGCTCGCCGGGCTCGACCAGCTCCTCCACCTCGGCGATCGTGATCCGCCCGCACATCGCAGCCAGCGGGTTAAAGTTGCGTGAGGACTGGCGGTAGATCAGGTTGCCGTGGCGGTCGCCCTTCCAGGCCCGCACCAACCCGAAGTCGGCGACGATGGCCTCCTCCAGCACGTACTCCCGGTCACCTTCGGCGGTCGAGAAGACCTTCGTCTCCTTCGGCGGCGAGGCCACGATCACGTTGCCCTCGGTGTCGTACTTCCACGGCAGGCCGCCCTCGGCGACCTGCGTGCCGACACCGGTCGCGGTGTAGAAGCCCGGGATGCCCGAACCGCCCGCGCGCATCCGCTCGGCCAGCGTCCCCTGCGGCGTCAGCTCCACCTCGAGCTCACCGGACAGGTACTGCCGGGCGAACTCCTTGTTCTCCCCGACGTACGACGAGATCATCCGCCGCAGCCGCTTCTCGAAGAGCAGTCGGCCGAGGCCCCACTCGTCCACGCCACAGTTGTTGGAGACCGCCTGCAGGTCGGTGGTGCCGGCCTCCAGCACCGCGTCGATGAGCACCGACGGGATGCCGCACAGTCCGAATCCGCCGACCGCGAGGGTCGCCCCGTCCGGAATGTCGGCCACTGCAGCGGCGGCCGAGCTGACCACTTTGTCCATGCCCGGCACCCTAGCGGCCGTGTGAGCGTCGCCACTGTGTGGGCCGGGACCACACTTCGCCCCTCGGGGTGGCACTGGGGGCCGCCCCTACGCTGGAGACGTGACCGCCCAACCTGACCGTGCCGCCGACTGGCCGGGAGTCCGTCTCCACGTGGTGACCGGCAAGGGCGGCACCGGGAAGTCGACTGTCGCGGCCGCCCTTGCGCTCGCGCTCGCGACGGTGGGGCGCAACGTCCTGCTGTGCGAGGTCGAGGGCCGGCAGGGCATCGCCCGGATGTTCGACGTCGACTCGCTGCCCTACGAGGAGCGCCGGATCGCCAAGGGCGCGCCCGACGGAGCCGGCCGCGCAGGCCAGGTGCACGCGCTGCACATCGACCCGGAGTCGGCGCTGCTGGAGTACCTCGCGATGTACTACAAGCTCGGCCGCGCCGGGAAGGCGCTCGACCGCTTCGGCGTCATCGACTTCGCCACGACCGTCGCGCCCGGCGTACGCGACGTGCTGCTCACCGGCAAGGTCTACGAGGCCGTGCAGCGACCCCGCGGCGGGCGGAACAAGAGCCAGATCACGTACGACGCCGTGGTGCTCGACGCACCGCCGACCGGGCGGATCGGCCAGTTCCTGGGTGTGAACTCCGAGCTCGCCGGCCTGGCCAAGGTGGGCCCGATCAAGAACCAGGCCGACAACATCATGGGGCTGCTGCGCTCGCCCCGCACCGCGGTCCACCTCGTCACGATCCTCGAGGAGATGCCCGTGCAGGAGACCTCGGACGGCATCGCCGAGCTGCGGGCCGCCGGCCTCCCGGTGGGCGGAGTGGTGGTCAACCTCGTCCGCCCGCAGGACCTCAGCGCAGCGTCGTTGGCCCAGGTGCGTGACGACGTGGTCGACCCGACGGCGATCATCTCGGACCTCAAGCGCGCCAAGGTCGACGTCGATGCCGCCCTGGTCGCCTCGCTCGTCGACCAGGCCCGTGACCACGCCGTACGCCGTCAGCTCGAGGACGAGCAGCGCGCGCTGGTGGCGGCCGAGGACCTGCCGACCTACGAGCTGCCTCGTCTCGCCGGCGGCATCGACCGTGGCGCCCTGCTCGAGCTCGCCCAACTCCTCCGCGCACAGGGGATGACGTCATGACGCCAGTCCTGGACATCGACGCGCTCCTCGACGACCGCGGCACCGAGATCATCGTGTGCTGCGGCTCGGGCGGCGTCGGCAAGACCACGACCTCCGCTGCGCTCGCGCTCCGCGCGGCTGAACGCGGCCGGAAGGTGGTCGTGCTGACCATCGACCCGGCGCGCCGGCTCGCCCAGGCGATGGGCATCGAGCAGCTCGACAACACGCCGCGCCCGGTGGCCGGGGTCGACCCGGCGGGCGGCGGCACGCTCGACGCGATGATGCTCGACATGAAGCGCACCTTCGACGAGGTGGTCGAGAGCCAGGCCAGCCCGGAGAAGGCGAAGCAGATCCTGGAGAACCCGTTCTACGTCGCGCTGTCGAGCTCCTTCGCGGGGACGCAGGAGTACATGGCGATGGAGAAGCTCGGCCAGCTGCACCGGGAGGCGCAGGCGGACGGCACGTACGACCTGATCGTGGTCGACACCCCGCCGTCGCGCTCGGCGCTCGACTTCCTCGACGCCCCCGAGCGGCTGTCCAGCTTCCTGGACGGACGGCTGATCCGGCTGCTGATCGCGCCGGCGCGCGGCCCGGCGAGGCTGATGACCGCCGGCTTCTCGCTGATCACCGGCGCGCTCACCAAGATCCTCGGCGGACCGATGCTGCGCGACGTGCAGACGTTCGTCGCCGCTCTCGACACGCTCTTCGGCAGCTTCCGGCAGCGCGCAGACAAGACCTTCGCGCTGCTGCAGGCCAACGGGACGGCGTTCGTCGTGGTCGCGGCACCCGAGCCCGACGCGCTGCGCGAGGCGGCGTACTTCGTCGACCGGCTTACCGACGACGACATGCCGCTGGCCGGACTCGTGGTCAACCGGGCGGCCCCCGCCCCGCGCACCGATCTCTCGGCGGAGGAGGCGATCACCGCCGCGGAGCGGCTCCGGTCGGGCGACAGCTCGTCGCTGGCAGCCGGGCTGCTGCGGCTCCACGCCGACCGGGTACGCATGGTCGAGCGCGAGCAGCACCTGCGCGAGCGCTTCGTCGCCTCACACCCGCAGGTGCCGACGGCGGTCGTGCCCGCGATGGCCTCGGACGTCCACGACCTCGCAGGCCTGCGCGCCATCGGCGAAGCGATGGCGGCGCAGGACTGATCTCGGTCAGACAGTGACCGAGGGAGCCTCGACCTTGGTCCGCGCGGTCTCCAGGATGGAGCGCCACGACGAGCCGGGACGACGGCGGAGCAGCGCACGGCGCTCACGCTCGGTCATGCCGCCCCAGACACCCCATTCGATCTGGTTGTCCAGTGCCTCGGCCAGGCACTCGGTGCGTACGGGGCAACCCGCACACACCTGCTTGGCCTTGTTCTGCTCCGCGCCGCGCACGAAGAGTGCGTCCGGCGTGTCCGCCTTGCAAGCGGCGCGCGATGCCCAGTCCTCTACCCACATAGTCAATCCCCACGGTTCTCGAGCCGATCGGCCGCCCCCATAGCGGCCATTCCCGACTCGAGTAGAAAAGTAAACGACTTGCCACCGGTCCAGACAGGGGCCAGTTGGCTCAATTCGCATAGTCCAATGTGACTATCCGGCTGCGCGGGCGGAATTGAAGGTGCTATGCCGACTCCCCGTACTCTGGTGCCCATGTCCTCCCGTACGTCCCCTCGTCCCGCGCGCCCGCACGGGCGTCCCGACGCCGGCCGGATCGCCGCCCACCTCACCGTGATGGCGGCCGTCGCAGTGGTGATGGGCGTCCTGATCGCCTGCCTCGCCATCCCGTTCGCGGGCCTGGTCGGCGTTGCCGCGAAGGACGTCAGCAAGGGCATGGTCAACCTGCCCGAGTCGCTGGAGGCCAAGGACCTGTCGCAGAAGACGCGGATCTACGACGTCAACGGCAACCTCATCGCCTCGCTGTACGACCAGAACCGGATCAACGTCCCGCTCACGTCGATCTCGCGCCCGATGGTCAAGGCCATCGTCGCGATCGAGGACTACCGCTTCTACGACCACGGCGCCCTCGACCTCAAGGGCACGCTCCGCGCCTTCATCACCAACCAGGCCAACGGCGGCTCGGTGCAGGGTGGTTCGTCGATCACCCAGCAGATGGTGAAGCAGACGCTGCTCTACCAGGCGGAGACCGACGAGGAGAAGGCGGCCGCGACCGAGGAGACGTACGCCCGCAAGATCCGCGAGCTGCGCTACGCGATCGCGTTCGAGAAGAACCACACCAAGGACTGGATCCTCGAGCGCTACCTCAACATCGCCTACTTCGGTGACGGGGCGTTCGGCGTCCAGGCCGCCGCGCGGCACTTCTTCTCCAAGAACGCCAGCAGGCTCGACCTCCTCGAGTCGGCGACGCTCGCCGGACTGGTCAAGAACCCGGTCGGCTACGACCCGGTGGACAACCCGGATCGCGCTGAGAGCCGCCGCAACGTCGTGCTCGACCGGCTCGCCCAGCTCGGCGTGCTGAGCGAGAAGAAGGCCGAGCGGCTCAAGGCCACGCCGATCGAGGAGACGCTCAAGGTCAAGAACGCCGCCAACGGCTGCCAGCAGTCGCAGGCGCCGTTCTTCTGCGACTACGTCGTCAACTGGTTGATGAAGGACCCGGTGCTGGGCGACACGACCAAGGAGCGCAAGACCGCGCTCAAGAACGGTGGCCTCACCATCAGGACCACCATCGACCTCGACATGCAGAGGGCCGCCGACGCGTCGGTGCAGGCCCACGTCTTCCCGACCGACCAGGCCATCGGCGGCCTGGCCATGGTCGAGCCCGGCACCGGCGACGTACGTGCGCTGGCGCAGTCGCGCCCCATGGGTCAGGACAAGGCCGCCGGCGAGACCGCCCTCAACTACACGGTCCCCAAGCAGTACGGCGCCGCCAACGGCTTCCAGGCCGGCTCGACGTTCAAGGTCTTCGTCCTGGCCTCCGCCATCAACCAGGGCATCCCGCTGAGCACGACGATCAACTCGCCGCAGGAGCTGCACCTCGACGACGAGGAGTTCGAGAACTGCGACGGTCCCTACGCAGGCGACGGCATGGGCTGGGACGTCAAGAACTCCACGGGCGAGGGCACCTTCGACCTCTACTCCGGCACCCAGAACTCGGTGAACACGTTCTTCGCCCAGCTCGAGGCCCAGACCGGCATGTGCGAGCCGCTGCAGCTCGCGGCCGACATGGGCGTCAAGGTGCCGCTGGCGCAGAAGGTGCCGTCGTGGATCCTCGGCGTCTCCGACAGCAACCCGCTCGAGCTGGCCCAGGCCTACGCCACCTTCGCCGCCCGTGGGCTCCACTGCGACCCGCGGCCCGTCACGGAGGTGCTCGACTCGCAGGGCCAGTCGCTCAAGGAGTTCCCCACCACGTGCGAGCAGGTCATGCCGGGCGCGACCGCCGACGCGGTCAACGACATCCTCCGGGGGGTCATGGAGCCGGGTGGCTTCGGAGACGACCTCGCCCTCGACAAGCCGTCGGCCGGCAAGACCGGTACGACGACCAGTGGCCGCTCGGTGTGGTTCGCCGGTTACACCCCGACGCTGGCCGCCGCCGCGATGATCGCCGGCGCCAACGAGGAGGGCCAGTGGCTGGAGCTGGGCGGTCAGACCGTCGGCGGCCAGTACATCAGCGAGGCCTCGGGCTCCGGCTACGCCGGTCCGATCTGGGGCGACGCGATGGCGGCCATCTCGGCCAAGCTTCCCTACGAGAACTTCCAGGCGCCGGCGGGTGACGAGATCGCCGGCGTGCTGAGCACCGTCCCCGATGTCGCGGGCCAGTCCGTGGAGGCGGCCACCTCGACCCTCGAGGCCTCCGGCTTCAGCGTCGCCGACGGCGGCCAGGTCAACTCCGAGGTCGCCGAGGGCCTGGTCGCGTACACCTCGCCCGCGGGAGGTACGTCGCTCAGCAGCGGCGACACCGTCACGCTCTACACGTCGACCGGCTACGTTCCGCCGCCCCCGTCAAGCGGCGGCGGTGGCGGCGGTGGCGGTGGTGGTGGAGGCAACGGCAACGGGAACGGCAACGGCGGGGGTCGCGGCGGCGGCCGCGGCAACGGCTGACCTCCCCCCTTCCTCGCGCTGCAGCGCGGCGACCTCCCCCCTTCCTCGCGCTGGTCAGCCGAGCTGGCGGCGTACCTCCGCTGCGACGACGCCGCCGTCGGCACGACCCTTGACCTGCGGGGTCACCACGCCCATCACCTTGCCCATGGCGCGCATGCCCTCCTCGGCGGCGCCCGTCTGCGCGACCGCAGCGGTCACCAGCTCGACGATCTCGGCCTCGGTCAGCGGGGCCGGGAGGTACTCGGCAATGACCTCACCCTCGGCCGCCTCCTTGGCCGCCATCTCCTCGCGCCCGCCGTCGTGGAAGGCGGTGGCCGCCTCGCGGCGGCGCTTCGCCTCGGACGACAGCACCCCGAGGATGTCGTCGTCGGAGAGCTCGCGGGCCTCCTTGCCGGCGACCTCGGCGTTGGTGATGGAGGTCAGCACCATCCGAAGCGTCGAGGAGCGCAGCTCGTCACGCGCCTTGATGGCGGTGGTGAGGTCGGCACGCAGTCGGTCCTTCAGAGCACTCATGCGACCCATTGTGGCAGCCTGTCCGAATGTCCTTCCTCCCCTTTCTGCGGCGCACGCTGACCCTCGGCGCGCTGGCCGGGGCGGGGCTGACGACGTACGCCGCCTGGGAGGCGCGGCAGTACACGCTGCGGCGGGTGACGGTGCCGCTGCTCCCGCCCGGCCACGCGCCGCTGAAGGTGCTGCACCTCAGTGACATCCACATGGCTCCCGACCAGCGTGCCAAGCAGGAGTGGCTGCGCGGGCTGGCCGCCCTCGAGCCGGACTTCGTCGTCAACACGGGCGACAACCTCGCGCACAGCCGGTCCGTCCCGGTCGTGGCCGACGCGCTCGGCGGCCTCCTCGACGTGCCCGGCGTCTACGTCCTCGGCTCCAACGACTACTGGGTGCCGGGTATGCGCAACCCCTTCCTCTACCTGCTCCCCGACACCGGCGCCCGCCACACGTCGGGCCGACAGCTCCCGTGGCCTGAGCTCAAGGAGCGCTTCAACTCCGCCGGCTGGCTCGACCTGACCAACGGCTTCGGCCGGCTGGACGTCGGCGGGACGTCGATCGCGTTCGCCGGGGTCGACGACCCTCACCTGCAGTACGACGACCTGGCGCGAGTGGCCGGACCGGCCGACCCGGCCACCGACGTGCGGCTCGGCGTCACGCACGCTCCGTACGTCCGCGTCCTCGACCAGTTCGCCGCCGACGGCTACGACGCGATCATCGCCGGCCACACCCACGGCGGCCAGGTCTGCCTGCCCGGAGGCCGGGCCCTGACGACCAACTGCGACCTCGAGCCGGCCCGCGCGCGCGGCCTGCACCGTCACCCGGCGGACTCCGAACCCGGCGACGAGGCCTCGGCCTGGCTCCACGTGTCCGCCGGCCTGGGGACCAACCCGTACGTCCGGATCCGGGTCGCCTGCCGGCCCGAGGCGACCCTGATGACCCTCGTCCCCCGCGCCTGAGGAGGCCACCGATGTCCCTGGTCCGCGTCCACAACTTCTCGATCTCCCTCGACGGCTTCGGCGCCGGCGAGCCGCAGTCACTCGAGACGCCCTTCGGCCACGCCGGCCAGAAGCTCCACCAGTGGATGATCGCCACCAGCTTCTGGGACCCCGCCGGCTCCACCGGTGTCGACCTCGCCTTCGCCTCGCGCCACGAGATCGGGTTCGGCGCCGAGATCATGGGCTCGAACAAGTTCGGCCCGCCCGGCTGGCAGGACGACCCCGACTGGCGCGGCTGGTGGGGCGAGGACCCGCCGTTCCACACCCCGACCTACGTCCTCACCCACCGGCCCCGGTCGCCGCTCGAGATGGAGGGCGGCACCACGTTCCACTTCCTCGACGCCTCGCCGGCGGAGGCGCTGGCCGTCGCGAAGGAAGCGGCGGGCGAGCTCGACGTACGCCTCGGAGGTGGCGCGAGCACGGTGCGGGACTTCCTCGCCGCGGGCCTCGTCGACCAGCTCCACCTCGTCATCGTGCCCATCGTGCTCGGCCGCGGCACCCGCCTCTGGGACGGGCTGGAGGGGATCGAGGAGCAGTACGACACCGAGGCCGTCTCGTCGCCGAGCGGGGTCACGCACCTGTCCCTGACGCGCCGGGCAGCTCCTGCTGCAGGAGTCCCCGCCTAAGCGGTGACTCCCGCGCTCCTGGGCCGTTGCAACGGCCCAGAGGCGCGAAACTCCGCACAACCGCCCGGGAGTCGGGGCGATTTCGGGCGGCCCTCACCGCTCCGGTATGCTCGCCCGCGTTGCCCAGCCGGAGTTTCGGATGGGTGGCGGGGTGTGGCGCAGCTTGGTAGCGCGCGTCGTTCGGGACGACGAGGCCGCAGGTTCAAATCCTGTCACCCCGACCAGTGGACGGACCTGCCGGAAGGCGGGTCCGTTCGTCATGTGGCGGGTCGAGACCCGCTGTCTGCCCGGTGCCTAGAGTGGTCCGATGGCCCTGCTCACGTGCGACTTCTTCTCCGAGGCCCTCCAGCGCGGCACGTCGATGAACGTGGTCCTGCCGCAGCCCACCCAGGAGCAGATCGGGGTCAGCAGCGCTGCTTCGCAGGGACCGCCACGGGTGCTCTACCTACTGCACGGCCTCTCCGACGACCACACCGCGTGGGTGCGCTACACCTCGATCGAGCGGTACGCGACCGAGCGCGGCTTCGCGATCGTGATGCCCGCCGTCGACCGCTCCTTCTACGCCAACGAGAAGGCTGGGCACGCCTACTGGGACTACGTCTCGGAGGAGCTCCCCCAGATCGTCGGTCGGTTCCTCCGCGTGTCCGACGACCCCGCCGACACCTTCGTGGCCGGGTTGTCGATGGGCGGCTACGGCGCGCTGAAGCACGCCGTCACCCACCCCGAGCGCTACGCCGGTGTGGCCTCCCTCTCCGGGGTCGCCGACATCCGGCAGCTCGGCGAGCGGCTCGAGCGCGCGGAGATCGTGGACCGGGTCTTCGGCGGCACCTTCGGTCCCGAGGACGACCTGTTCGAGCTCCTCGCGGGGCTCGACCCCGCCACCGCCCCGCGGCTCTACGTCGGCTGCGGCACCGAGGAGGACCGGCTGATGCCGCCGAACGAGCGGTTCGTCGGCGAGGCTCGGGCGCGCGGCCTCGACGTCACCACCGACTTCCGCCCCGGGGTGCACGAGTGGGGCCTGTGGGACGCCCAGATCCAGGACGTCCTCGACTGGATGGCCGCGACGTAGGACTGGCACCGGCGACGTTTGGCACACTGCCCCCATGGCAGACACCGGAAAGCCCGACGACGGCAACGACGACGCGCCCTCACTGGAGATGCCCTCCTTCTCGCTGAGGCGCAAGAAGAAGGCACCGCCGCCCGAGGACGCGACCACGGACCCGACCGCCGAGGAGGTCGTCGCCCCCGAGCCGGAGCCGATCCCCGAGCCCGAACCGATCCCCGAGCCCGAACCGATCCCCGAGCCCGAACCGGCGTACGAGCCCGTGCCGGAGCCCGTCCACGAGCCGGAGCCGGAGCCGGTCCCCGAGCCCGAGCCGACCGCCGTCATTCCGCCGCAGCCGGCGTACGAGCCCCCGACGGCCGTCGTACCCGTCGTCCACGCACCAGAGCCAGCTGCCGAGGAGCCCGAGCGCGACGAGGAGCAGCGCCCGCGCCGCGAGATCCCGCTCTCCGGCCTGCCCGCGGCGGCCGCGACCGGTGTCGCCGTCGGACTCCTCGCCGTGCTGCTCGCCTGGCTCGCGAGCGTCGGCTGCGAAGCAGTACGGGGTACGTCGTCGTGCGGCGGTGGCCCCGGCTTCCTGATCCTGCTGCTGGTGCTCGTGGCGTTGGCCATGGCCGGCAGCTGGCTGCTCGACCGCTTCGGCGTTCCCGAGTCCGGCTCCACCAGCCTGCTGGCCGTCGGGGTCATGGCGGTGCTCGTGATGGTCTTCCTGCTCGGCTCGCTCGACGCCTGGTGGGCCGCCATCGCGATCCCCGTCACCGCCGTCGTCGGCTACACCGCCTCCTGGTGGGTCACCAACGCCGTCGTGGGCGACGACACCGACGCGGAGGTCGCGGAGCCGTACGACGTCCGCTGACCGGGGTTGTCAGGCCTCCGCTGAAACAAGCAGCCTCAGAGGGCGGCGGCGATCAGCTCGGCGATCTGGACCGTGTTGAGCGCGGCGCCCTTGCGGAGGTTGTCGTTGCTGATGAACATCGCCAGGCCGCGGTCGTCGGGGACGCCCGGGTCGCGACGGAGCCGGCCGACGTACGTCGGGTCGTTTCCCGCCGCCTTCAGCGGGGTCGGCACCTCGTCGAGCTCCACGCCGGGAGCGGAGGCGAGCACCTCGCGGGCGCGCTCGGGCGTGAGCGGCCGCTCGAACTCGGCGTTGATGGCCAGGGAGTGGCCGGTGAAGACCGGCACCCGGACGCAGATGCCGGAGACCAGCAGGTCGGGGAGGCCGAGGATCTTGCGGGACTCGTGGCGGAGCTTCTGCTCCTCGTCGGTCTCGTTGAGGCCGTCGTCGACGACCGATCCGGCCATCGGGAGCACGTTGTAGGCGATCGGCTGGGTGTACGTCACGGGGTCGGAGAAGGCGATCGCGGACCCGTCGTACGCCAGCTCGCGAGCCTTGTCGCCCGCCTCGGTGACGCCGTTGGCCAGCTCCTCGACGCCAGCGACGCCGGAGCCGGACACGGCCTGGTAGGTCGAGACGATGAGGCGCAGCAGCCCGGCCTCCTCGTGCAGCGCCTTGAGGGCCGGCATCGCGGCCATCGTCGTGCAGTTGGGGTTGGCGATGATGCCGCGACCCGCGCCGATGACCTCCGCCAGCGCGCCCGGGTTGACCTCGGAGACGACCAGCGGGATCGCGGGGTCCTTGCGGAACGCCGAGGAGTTGTCGACCACGATCACGCCGGCCTCGACGAACTTCGGGACGAGTGCGCGCGACGTCGTGGCACCGGCCGAGAAGAGGGCGATGTCCAGTCCCGACGGGTCCGCGGTCGAGGCGTCCTCCACCGTGATCTCGCGGTCACCGAAGGGCAGCACCGTGCCGGCCGAGCGCGCGGAGGCAAAGAACCGCACCTGGTCGGCAGGGAAGTCGCGCTCCAGCAGGATCTGGCGCATCGCGACGCCGACCTGCCCTGTCGCACCGACGATGCCGATGTTGACGCTCATCGGCCGGTCCCTCCGTAGACGACCGCCTCGACCTCGTCGGCGTCCAGGTCGAACGCCGTGTGCGTGGCGCGGACGGCGTCGGCGACGACGTTCTCGTCCACGATCACCGAGATCCGGATCTCGGAGGTGGAGATCATCCCGATGTTGACGCCGGCGGAGGCCAGCGCGCCGAAGAACTTCGAGGTGATGCCCGGGTGGGAGCGCATCCCGGCACCGATCAGCGAGACCTTGCCGATCTTGTCGTCGTAGAGAAGCTTGTCGTAGCCGACCTCGCCCTGGATCCGCGCCAGCGCGGTCATCGCGGTCTGGCCGTCCGTCCGCGGCAGGGTGAACGAGATGTCGGTCAGGCTCGTCGCAGCCGCCGAGATGTTCTGCACGATCATGTCGAGGTTGATCTGCGCGTCGGCCAGCGCCTCGAAGATGCGCGCAGCCTCGCCGACCTTGTCCGGGACGCCGACAACGGTGATCTTGGCCTCGCTGACGTCGTGGGCGACACCGGCGATGATGGGCTGTTCCATGGTCTCTTCCTCGGTTCCGTCGGGCCTCGGGTCGTTGACGACCCAGGTGCCCTCGAGCTGGCTGAACGACGAGCGGACGTGGATCGGGACGCCGTAGCGGCGGCCGTACTCGACGCACCGCAGGTGCAGGATCTTGGAGCCGCACGCGGCGAGTTCGAGCATCTCCTCGTAGGAGACCCGGTCGAGCTTGCGGGCGTGCGGGACGACCCGCGGGTCGGCGGTGAAGACGCCGTCGACGTCGGTGTAGATCTCGCAGACGTCCGCCTCGAGCGCGGCCGCGAGCGCGACGGCGGTGGTGTCGCTGCCGCCGCGGCCGAGGGTGGTGATCTCCTTGGTGTCGGCCGAGACGCCCTGGAAGCCGGCCACGATGACGATGTGGCCGTTGCCGATCGCCTCGGTGATCCGGCCGGGAGTGACGTCGATGATCTTGGCCTTGCCGTGCACCGAGTCGGTGATCACGCCGGCCTGGGACCCGGTGAACGACCGGGCGGTGAAGCCGAGGTCGCTGATCGCCATCGCGACGAGCGCCATCGAGATGCGCTCGCCCGCAGTGAGCAGCATGTCCATCTCGCGGGCCGGCGGCAGCGGCGAGACACCCGACGCCAGGTCCTCGAGGTCGTCAGTCGTGTCGCCCATCGCGGAGACGGCGACGACGACGTCGTGGCCGGACTTCTTGACCTCGACGATGCGCCTCGCGACGCGCTTGATGGCGTCGGCGTCGGCGAGCGAGGAGCCGCCGTACTTCTGCACGACAATGCCCACGGTGTGGTCCTCGGAGATCGGGTGCGGCTGACAGCCTTGATTCTACGACTGGACGGCCGGCGGGCTCTCCAGCATCTCATCGGCGACGGCGACCGCCTCGGCGTTCTCCTCGAAGTCGGTGTCGAACCGGTCGTGCGCGACGACGGTGAGCAGGGCGTTGAGCGCCGCACCGGCGAGGTTGCCCCAGTTGTTGACGTACGAGAACTGCCACCACCACAGCGCCTCGTCGACGTCACCGGCGCGGAAGTGGCGCAGGCCGTTCTCGAGGTCGATCGCGATCGACGTCAGGTCGTCGGAGAGCCGGCTCTCGACCACCTCGGGCACGTAGGGATCGAAGACGAACGTGTAGACGTCGACCCCCTCGAGCATCTCGGCGAGGCGCAGCCGCAGCTCGTCGATGTCGGCCTCCGGGCCGACGTCGGGCTGGAACTCCTCGCGCGGGGCGAAGTCGGTCTGGGCGCCGAGCCGGGCGCCGGCCAGCAGCACCTGGCTGATCTCCAGCAGCAGCAGCGAGACGGCCTGCGACCCGTTGCCCTCGCGGGCAATCTCGCGCAGGGCGAGCAGGAAGCTCGTCACCTGGTCGGCGATCTGCTCCTCGAACGCGATGTTGTCGGACTGGGTCATTCTGCTGATCTCCTTCCGGCGAATGCACGGCCGAGCGTGACCTCGTCGGCGTACTCGAGGTCACCGCCCACTGGCAGTCCACTCGCCAAGCGGGTCACGCGCAACCCCATCGGGAGGAGCAGTCGCGTGAGATAGGTCGCGGTGGCCTCGCCCTCGAGGTTGGGGTCGGTGGCGAGGATGACTTCGGTGACGACGCCGTTGGCCAGGCGCGGCATCAGCTCCTTGACGTGGAGCTGGTCGGGGCCAATGCCGTCGATCGGCGAGATGGCGCCGCCGAGCACGTGGTAGCGCCCGCGGAACTCACGGGTGCGCTCGATGGCGACGACGTCCTTGTACTCCTCGACGACGCACAGGATGCTCGGGTCGCGCCGCTCGTCGCGGCAGATCCGGCACTGCTCGTCCTCGCTGACGTTGAAGCAGACCGAGCAGAACTTCACCTTCGCCTTGACCTCGATCAGGACGTCGGCGAGGCGGCGTACGTCAACCGGCTCGGCCTGCAGCAGGTGGAACGCGATGCGCTGGGCGCTCTTCGGACCGACGCCGGGCAGGCGGCCCAGCTCGTCGATCAGGTCCTGGACGACACCTTCGTACAAGGTGTGTCGCCTCAGCCCAGGCCGGGGAAGCCCAGGCCGCCGCCCGCACCGCCCAGGCCCTCGGACAGGGGGCCGAGCGAGTCGCCGGCCAGCGCCTCGGACTTGGCCCGCGCGTCGCGGTAGGCCGCGACGATGAGGTCGGAGAGGTCCGACAGGTCGTCGGGGTCGGTGCCGTCGAACTCACCGGCGCGGATGGTCACGCCGACGAGCTCGCCCACGCCGTTGGCCGTGACGGTGACCGCGCCGCCGGCGACGGTGCCGTCGACGGTCTGCTTGGCGAGGGCGGCCTGGGCCTCCTCGAGCTGCTGCTGCATCTGCTGCGCCTGCTGGAGGAGGGCGTTCATGTCGAAGCCGCCGCCGAGGGCGTCGAACGGGTTCTGGGTCATCGGGTCTCCCGGGTAGAGGGGCAAGGGTCGCGGCACATCGAATGTGGTCGGCCGAAACTCGGTCAGTCGTTCTTGATCTCTTCGATCAGCTTCGCGCCGAGGGTCTGGCTGAGCAGGGACTCGGTGTCGAGGGCCGCCGACTCGGCGTCGGGGTCGTCGCGGTCGACGTCGTCATCGGCCGAGCGGACCGGCGCGCTCGGCTCGCTCACGCCGCCGGCCCGCGCGGCCTCGAGGGCCTCGCGGGCGGGAGCGGCCGACACGGGCGGCTCGGCCGGGGGCGGCACTGGTTCGCCGCTGGGGGCCTCGGCAGCCGGGGCTGCACTGCCCGTGACCCAGTCCGGCGGACCGTCGGGCGACGACTGCGCCGGGGTGGCACCGGCCGGAGCGGCCGATTCGGTGGCCGACTGGCGTACGACCGGGGCCTGCGCGGCGGCGCCGCTGGGGTCGACGATCGACTCCACGCGCCAGTCCATCCCGACCACGTCGATCGAGGCCTGGCGCAGGATCTCGTCGCAGCCGCCGTTGACGAACGAGTCGCGCGCTCCGGCGTTGGCGAAGCCGATCGTCAGCCGGGTGGCGTCGACGTCGACGACGTGGGCGTGCTGCGAGAGCACCATCCACGCGAGCCGGCGACGGTTCTTGGTCTGCTCGAGGATGTCGGGCCACAGCCGGCGCACGTCGACGAGGCTGAGGCCGCCCTGCGGACCGGCCGGCTGCTCGGCGACCGGCGCGCCGGACGTCGACGCGGCGGCCGGGGCCGGGTCCTCGACCACGGGCGTCGGCTCGGGAACGGAGGTCGGCATCGGCGGGGGCGGCGGCGGCGGCGGACCGTCGTGGCGGGGGGACGGCGTCGGGATCGGCGGTGCGGGCTCGTCGTGAGCAGGCGCGACGGTCGCGGGAGCTTCCTGGACTGGAGCCGCGACGGGCTCCGGCGCGGGACGAGCGGGCGCGGCGGCGGGAGCCGGCGTGCCGGTCACGTCCATTCGTCGCTCGAGGCGCTCGAGGCGGGCCATCACTCCCTCGGAGGAGTGGTCGGCCCCGGGCAGCAGCACCCGGGCACAGAGCAGCTCGAGCAGGAGACGCGGCGCGGTGGCACCCCGCATCTCGGTCAGCCCGGCGGCCACGATGTCGGCGGCCCGGCTCAGCTCGATGGCGCCGAAGCGTGCGGCCTGCGCGACCAGCCGCTCCCCCGCGTCCTGCGGGACGTCGATCAGGCCGGTGGCGGGGGCGTCGGGCACGGCCGTGACGATCACGAGGTCGCGCAGCCGGCGGAGCAGGTCCTCGGTGAAGCGGCGCGGGTCCTGGCCGGTCTCGACGACCTTGTCGACGACCGAGAAGACCGAGGCGCCGTCGCGCGAGGCGAACGCCTCGACCACCTCGTCGAGGAGCGAGTCGGGCGTGAAGCCGAGCAGGTCGGTGGCGAGCTTGTGGGTCACACCGGCCGGACCGGCACCGCCGAGCAGCTGGTCGAGCACGGACAGGCTGTCGCGCGCGGACCCCGCCCCGGCGCGTACGACGAGGGGCAGCGCGGCCGGCTCGATGGCCACGCCCTCCTCGCCCGCGAGCTGGGACAGGTAGTCGCTCAGCAGGCGCGGCGGGATCAGCCGGAAGGGGTAGTGGTGGGTGCGCGAGCGGATCGTCGGCAGCACCTTGTCGGGCTCGGTCGTGGCGAAGATGAACCGCAGGTGGGGCGGCGGCTCCTCGACCAGCTTGAGCAGGGCGTTGAAGCCCTGCGTCGTGACCATGTGGGCCTCGTCGATGATGTAGACCTTGTACTTGTCGCGCACCGGCGCGAAGAAGGCCTTCTCGCGCAGGTCGCGGGCGTCGTCCACACCGCCGTGGGACGCCGCGTCGATCTCGATGACGTCGATCGACCCGGGCCCGCCGCGGGCCAGCTCGCGGCAGCTGTCGCACTCGCCGCAGGGGTCCGACACGGGCGCCTGCGCGCAGTTGAGCGAGCGGGCGAGGATGCGGGCCGAGGTGGTCTTGCCGCAGCCGCGCGGCCCGGAGAAGAGATAGGCGTGGTTGACGCGGTTGGCCGCGAGCGCGGCGCGGAGCGGCTCGGTCACGTGGTCCTGCCCGATGACCTCCTGGAAGGTCTCGGGCCGGTAGCGGCGATAGAGCGCGAGCGGTGACTCCACGTCGTGAACCCTAACCGGGGGCACCCACAGCGACCACCGCCGGTCACCGGACATGAAGAGGCCCCCCACGCACCCATCAGAGCTCACGTGCCCTTGCTGCCTTCCGGCCCTGGGGGATTCGGCGAGGTGACGTCGCGTGGGGGGTTGCCGGGGAGTCTAGGCGAGCGCCGATCCGGCCCCCAAACCGAGGGCTCCGCGGGCGATTTCATCGTCTCCGGGCGGACCGGTACTCTCCTCGGCGGAGGTATCGCCTAGTGGCCTATGGCGCTCGCTTGGAAAGCGGGTTGGGTTAACGCCCTCGGGGGTTCGAATCCCCCTACCTCCGCCGCACACCGAAGGCCCCGCACCGTTCACACGGTCGCGGGGCCTTCGTCGTGCAGGGCGTACGTCGGTCAGCGCAGCTGGGCCTTGAGCCCGTAGCGCCACTCCTCGGAGATCAGCAGGCTGCCCTCGTCGAGGCGCCGCTCGACGGCATCGACCAGCATCCGCGAGGCACCCTCGGGGTAGACGCGCTCCCACGACAGCTCGCCGCGGTGCTCGAAGACGTTGTGGATGACGGCGGTCATCAACGCCTTGTCGATGGGCGGGGCGAGGAAGTTGCTGCCGGCGAGGAAGGTCTCGGACCGGTCGGAGCCGAAGCGCAGGGTCACGCAAGGCACGTCGAGGACGTTGGCCTCCTCCACGATGCTGCCGGAGTCGGTCACGATCACCGCGCACATGGCCATTGCGGCAACGACGTCGAGGTAGCTGTCCCACACGGGCGTCGAGATCAGCGCGTCGCCGTACCTCGCCTCGAGGTCCTCGAGCCACTGGCGGCGCCCGAAGTTGTCGATGGCCGCCTCGGTGCCGAGCAGGCGGATGAAGAGGACGTGGTGGCCCTGCTCGAGCAGCGACTCCATCGCGTCCATCAGCAGGTTGAAGCGGAAGTGGTTGGTGGTGTTCTCGCGGCGGTGCACGCAGAAGCGCAGGAACGACCCGTCACCCATCTGCGGGAACTTCTGCAGCACCTGGTTCTTGTCGCTGCCGGCGATCGCCAGGGCGAGCGCGTCGACGACCGAGTTGCCGACCACGTCGATCGCGGCGGGCGCAAACCCCTCGTCGATGAGGAACTCCCGGTTGAGCTCGACCGGGGCGGCGTGGAGGTCGGTGCCCGCGTCGGCGACGCGGGTGTTGAACTGCTCGGGCGACGGCTCGCGACTGCCCTTGGACCAGCTGGTGCGGTCGATCGACTGCTCGCGGAACGACGCCCAGTCGAGGTCGGCGCCCTGGTCGAGCCAGCCCTGCAGCACCTCGGGCTTCGGCGAGAGCGTGCGCAGGCCGGCCTCGACGTGCACGAGCGCCTGGCGCTCGCCGAAGGTGGCGAGCGCGCCGGCCATCGCGGTGGTGGTGTCGCCGTGGACGTACGTGATCGGGAAGCCGCCGCGCTCGGCGAAGCCACGCAGGTAGAGAGCGAGCTTGGCCGTGATGCCGGAGACCAGGTCGTTGACGCCGCCGCGCACCTCGAGGTTGACGTCCTCGCGCACGCCGAACTCGTCGAGCATCGACTGCGACAGGTTGTGGTCGTAGTGCTGGCCGGTGTGGCACAGCACCACGTCGTGGCCCCGCTCACGCAGCTCGTGGTAGATCGGCGCCTGCTTGATGATGTCGGGCTTGGTGCCGACGACGACGATGTGCTGGCTGTTCTCGTGGGACATGGGTTCCTTCGGGTTCGAGCTGGTGCCGGGTCAGAGGAGATCTTCGCGGGTGCTCGCCGCGAGCAGCGAACGGAGGTGCTCCAGCGTGCCGGGGTCCAGCGCCTTCTGCTTGTCCAGGACGTAGACCGCGTCCTCGTGGGTGACCACGATCAGACCGGATGCGCCGAGCGTGACGACGGGTCGCCCGTCCATGCTGGCGACGAGCACGTCGTCGGTGTCGAGCTGGAGAGCACGGCTGGAATCCGCCTGCTGCTCGGAGAGCACGCGCTCGAGCCGCTTCCAGGTGCCGATGTCGCTCCAGCCGAGGTGGCGCGGGACGACCAGGCACTCCATCCCGGCCGCGATCAGCGGGTAGAGCTCGTGGCCGCCGATGGCCGCACCGCGGTAGCCGTTGACGTCGGGCCGGTCGCGGGCGAAGCGCTCGATGCTGTCGAAGATGAGCGGCATGGCCGCGCGATAGGCGTCGCAGGCCTTCTCGACGCGTACGCCGTAGCAGGCCGTGTTCCAGTAGAGCGAGCCGTCGTCGCCGATCTCGTCGATCGTCGCCGGGTCGGGCTTCTCGAAGAAGCTGGTGATCACCTCGACGGGACCACCCTCGCCCTGGGTGTGGATGTAGCCGAGGCTGCCGTCGAACCCGGTGGGCTCCGCACCGAGCACCACCATCGACTCGGGGGTCTCGACGAGCTGGCCGAGCATGTCGCGCGAGGCCTGGTTGAAGGCCTCCTCCTCGAGGATGAGGTGGTCAGACGGAGCGATCAGCGCCGGTGCGTTGCCGTAGCGGTGGGCCAGTGTCGCGATGCTCAGTGCGAAGGCGGTGGCCGGCCCAGCCGGGTCCTCCTCGAGGATCAGGTTCTCCGGCGGCACCGGGCCCAGCGTCGCCCGCGCGGCCTCGGCGAAGCGCGCCCGGGTGGAGACGTGGATGCGGGACGGGTCGACGATCTCGCTGAGCCGCTCGATCGTCGCGGTCAGCAGCGGGCGGTCGTGGACGACCGGCTGGAACTGCTTGGGCCGTCGGTCGCGGCTGATCGGCCACAGCCGTGACCCCTGGCCACCGGCCAGGATGACGGCGACGGGCTCGTCCGCGGTGTCAGTCATGGGGCGATTCCATCATGGCGGCCGTGGCGGCCGCTCAGCGTCGCAACAACGGGCGCAGCATGAAGGCGAGCGCGAGCAGCGATCCGGCGACCAGTCCCGACCACAGCAGGATGGCGCGCGGGGTGCCGAGCAGGTCGACCCGCTCGGGCGCGGGCGGTGCCTGCGCGTCGGCCCGGACCTCGCGCAGGGTCGTCTCGACCTTGCCCTGACGCCCCGGCTCGAGCTCGCGCGTCAGCGCGTCGTGGGCCTGGACCACTCCCGCACCGGTCCACGGGTCAGCCATGGCGGCCGCGTCGTCGCCCTCGTCGTCGGACGCCGGGGGTACGCCGCCGCCCTCCGTCGTGGCCTGCAGCCGGGCCACCAGCTGGCGCGGGGTCTCCCGGGGGAAACGTTCACGCAGCAGGGCCAGGATCCCGCTGACCTCGGCTGCCGCCCACGACGTCGCTACCTGCGGGACGACGCACACCTGGCCGGTCGCGTTGACCGAGATCGCGCCCGCCGTCGGGGCCGCCACGTCGGTGTCGAGGTTCGGCTTGACGTACTGGCTCGGGTCACTGCCGTCGGCCGGGGTCGCGCTGACCGCCACCACGCCCGGGTAGTCGGCCGGGTAGACCTCGGCGTCGTTGCCGGGGGTGCCCTTGAACCCGTCCTCGCTGGAGGCGTCACCCTCCTCGACGTTGCCCGAGGACGCGACGACGACGAGGTCGAGGGCGACGAGCCGGGCGACCGCGGCCTCGAGGCGCGGGTCGGACTCGGGCACGGCCAGCGAGAGGTTGACCACGTCGAAGCCCTCGCGCTTGTCGGCGGCGATCACCTCCTCGATGCCCGCGACCATCCCGGCCGACGTCAGCGGTCGCTCCCCCTGCGTCGTGTCGGCACCTTCGACGTCGAAGACCTTGACGTCGAAGACCTGGGCGTCCCGCGCGACGCCGTGCGGGCCGGCGATGAGGTTGGCGACGATCGTGCCGTGCCCCGACAGGCGGGTGTTGGGGTTGACCCCCGGGATCGCGACGCCGCCGTAGGGGATCACGGCTCCCTGGCCGCCCACGATCCCGCTGTCGATCACGGCGACCTTCACGCCCTTGCCGGTCGCGAGCTCCTGCGCCCGCTCCACGTGCATCCGGTCGTACGCCGGGTTGTCCTTCTCGTGCGTGTCGGCCAGCCGCTCGGATCCGGGCACCTCGGTGATCGAGCAGGGAGCCTCGTGGTCGGCGCTCGCCGGCGCGGCCCACACCGGCACGACCGCGGCCGCGACCACGCCGGCCGCGAGCGCCGTACGCAGCTGGTTCATCAGCCGGCGTCCTCTGCGGAGTCGTCCGGCGGGGGTGCGTCCTCCGGCACCCTGCGCGCGCTGTTGGTCGTCAGGGGGACGCCCGGGTCGAAGAAGCCCATCCAGGTGCTCGGCACCAGGGGAGGTACGACGCCCTCGTAGCCGATGTAGGTGGACACGTCGGGTCCGAGCAGGTACTTCTCGCCCTTCGTGTCGACGACGTACGGGGTGCCGCCGTCGGCAGCCTCGTCCGAGCCGGCGAGCACGTAGGCGCCGGCGCTGGGCTCGACGTCGACGTCGTGGCGGCCGGGGGCGATCGGCTCGGGCCCGCCGGGATCGGCGGCGCCGGTCGGGTTGGTGGCCAGGCTGACGCGGGCGTCGACCGCCGGCGCTGGGTGGAGCACGGCGCACAGGGATCCCGCCGTCACCGCTGCCGGGACGCCGGCGGGCCATTCGGCCGGGTACTCCGGGTCGTCGAACTGCGCCGCCAGGTCCTCGGGGATCTCGGTGGCCTGTCCGTGCACCACGCCGTAGACCGCTGCGGCGAAGTCGCCGAGGTTCTGCGGGGCCTCGTCACCGAGCAGGAAGTAGTTGCCGTCGGGAGAGCGGAGCAGGTCGCCGATCTGGAACCGGGACAGGTCCTGGGCGGTGTCGCCGTACGGCACGGGCTGGCCGTCCTGCGTCACCCCGAACGATGAGGCCTCGAGGGGGTCACCCTCCGGGAACAGGTTGAGCCACTCGTCGTCGACCTCGAAGGGCGTGGCGCCGAAGTCGAGCCGGATCCCGAGCGTGGAGGCCTGGGTCTCGTCGGCCGGCATCTGGTAGCGGTAGGCGCGCCCCTCCTGGCTGCCGAGCGACGGCGCCGTGGCGATCAGCCACCGCGCGCCCCCGCTGGAGACGAGGAACGACGACGCGGCCAGGTCCTCGACCGCGGGGGTCTCCTGCACGGCGATCTTGATGCCCAGGCCGTCGCCGGTGCACGCCGTCCAGCCGTCGTCGACGAGCTCGGCGGCGCTGGGGAGTCCGGCCGGGGCGCCCTCGATGCCGAGGTCCTCGCCGAGCTGCACCGTACGGATGTACTTGTCGCGGACCGTGTACGGAGTCAGCTCGGCATCCCCCAGCAGCAGCTGGGCGGAGACGTAGTTGGGCACCCGCTGCAGCAGCGGGTTGTCACCGCCCACCATGACGACGTACTGCTCGCCGGTGTCCTTGGAGATGACGAAGCTGCCCTCGTCGAGCCACTGCGCGGGCGGGCGACCCAGCAGGAAGCCGGCGATCGCGGCACCGGCCAGCAGCAGCACGGACAGGGCGACGCCGCCGATGAGCACGCGGCCCGGCCGCACCGGCTCGACCTCGCGGCCACCGGGGGCACCCGAGACGAACGCGGTGACCAGCCGGCGGCGGCTGAAGGCGTGGGCCTCGACCAGGTCCTTCTTGGTGGCCATCGATCAGCCCGCCACAGCGGCGACGAATCCGGCCGCGAGCACCATCAGGGGCAGGAGCGCGAGCAGGGTGACCGTCTCGACGATGTCGCCCATCCGGCCGCGGCGGACGGAGGCGGAGGCCGGCACGAGGGTGAGGGCGAGCAGCACGGCACCGACGGCGGCCAGGCCGATCGCGGCACCGGCGCGCCAGCCGTCGTGGATCAGCAGCATGGAGACGGCCACCGACACCAGCCCGAGGATGCCGGACGTCAGGCCGGCCAGGACCTCGGCGCCGGTGCGGTACTGGCGGGTGCGGAACATGACGGCGAGGCAGCAGACCGCCGCGAGGACGGTGCCGTAGACGCCGCGGTCCACCGCGAAGGGGGCGAAGATGACGAGCAGCGTGCCGACGGTCGCGGAGACCGCCAGCAGGATCTCGTGGCCGACCCGGGCGTCGCCGGCCACCTCGTCGGGGTCGATCTCCTCGGGGTCTGCGGTGATGTCGTGCAGGGAGTAGAGCTGGTCGACGCTGGTGCCGGTGACCCCCAGCGCAAGCCACGGGAAGATGCTGCCGGCCAGCACGACCAGCGTCATCAGCACGGTGAAGACGGGTCCGGGCTCGAGCGAGGCGACGCGGATCAGCACCGCGCTGGCGACCAGCACGGCACCGACGACGATCGCCGGGATCACCAGGGGACGGCCGTCCTGGAGGCCGACGACAGCGACCAGGCCGATGGCGAGGATGCCGATCCCGGCGAAGAGCAGCGGGTCTGTGAAGAAGGCGTCGTCGAGCGGCCACTGCCAGGCGGGCAGGTCGCCCGGAGCGAGCAGCAGGCCGGCGACACCGGCGTACATGGCGGCGAGGAGCGCCACCGCGACGCCCGCCTCGGGCTCACCCTGGGCGCGGGCAAGGACGATCCCACCGACGACGAGGAGGCCGGAGATCCCGGCGGCGGCGACGCCACCGAACAGGCTCTCGCCCTGCAGCAGCAGGGCCAGGGCGCCGAGGCCGAGCAGGATGCTGCCGGCACCGAGCGCCGTACGCCGTCCCGCCGCGGGCTCCCACGGCCGCAGCTCGTTCTCCACGACGTCGGCCATCGCCTCGACCACGTCGTCGTACACACGAGGCGCCTTGTCGTCGACGCCGGCGGTGACGGTCAGCAGGCCGCCGTCCTCGATGCCCTGCATCGTGAGGCCTGCGTTGTCGGCCAGGATCCGGCCCTCCTGCGTCACCAGGCGGTAGCCGCCGTAGACCGTGGAGGCGTCGAGCAGGCCGACGGAGCGGGCGAGCTCGGGCACGAGCTCGGCGACCGGGATCGACCCCGGCAGCACCAGGTCGACGCGCCGCGATCCCGAGGCGATGGTGACCCGGACCAGTCCCGAGGCGACCGAGGACCCCTGACTCATATGTATTTCCCCCTGAGCGAACCTGACCGTGCCGGCGTCAGCCTAGGCGACGGTGACGCCGGAAATGGGCCGAGGCCGGTCATCCCCGGAGGGACGACCGGCCTCGGTCGAGCAGTGGACGCTCAGAAGCGGTTGGCACCGCGGGCGTCGGCCGCTTTGTACTCGGCATTGGACGAGTCCACGCCCTGGCTGGCCTGCTGCAGCAGGAGGGTCATCTCCTGCATGGCCTGGTCCCACTTGGCCTTGGCCTGGTCGTACGCCATCTTGGCGTTACCGTTCCAGTCCGCCTTCAGCGGGTTGAGCTCGTTCTCGAGCTGGTCGAGGCGGGACTCGATGTCCTTGGCCGCCTTCATCACGTCGGCGGCACCCGCGTCGAGGTGGCCGTGCTGAACCTTGATTCCGTCGAAGCTCATCATCGATCTCCTAAGTCTGTGTAGGGGCTCGGCGTCAGCCGAGACGGCCCTGGAGGTTGGCGTGGGTGGCGGACTGGTTCTCGTCGGTCGAGACGTTGTCGCGCTCCGTCTCCTTCATCGACGCGGAGAGCTGGTCGAGGGCCTTGAGGATGGTCTCCTGCTTCTGGTCCCAGGAGATCATCAGGTTGTTGAACGCGGAGGCACCCTGGCCGCCCCATCCAGCCATCATGGTCTGGATGTTGCCGGAGAGGACGCCACACTTGTTCTTGACGTCACCGCGGGCCTGGTCGACGTAGTCGGCGCCCTTGGAGAGGGCCTTCTCTGTCTGGCCATACATGTCGCTCATGGAAGTTTCCTTCTCCCCCGGGCGGTCGAACCGGCCGAGTGTCTTGTGTGTGGTGGTGATCCACTGTCTGGTGAACCTGATGCTCGGGGAGACGTCCCGGCCCCCCGCGCTGACGTGCATCTACCCGACGAAATCGGGGCTAAACATGTATCCACCGAGGTGTCATCAGATGGGGGACTACGACGTCATCTCCCACAGGCGTCGGAAGACGCCCGCGGCCACGACCGCGGCGGCGAAGGCGAAGCTGCCGCACAACGACTCCGCCACCTCGGCACGGCGCGACCACCAGACCGAGCGCCACCCGCGGCCGGTCGCGACCGCGGCGGCCAGTGCGACGACCCCGAGACCCACGGCGACGTAGAAGAAGGTGTCGAGGTGCGCGGCGCCCGCGCCGACGGCCAGGTGGACGGCCAGCGAGGCCAGGGCGCCGAGGCCAGCGAGGCGGAGGAAGGTCCGCGCGGCGGCATGCCGGTAGGACCGGGCGGCCAGCAGCAGCGAGCAGCCGGCGAAGAAGACCAGGCAGCGCGCACCGATCCGGTCGAGGTCGATGTCCGCGCTGTGCAGCAGGAGCGGGCTGGCCACGAGCGTGGTCACCATGATCGCGACCGCGGCGCCGGTGACGATCCGCGAGGCGCGGCGTACGAGCCGTTCCATCGCCTCGGCGCCGACCACGATGCGGCCGCGACGCCCACCCCGCTGGCTGTCGCGCGCCGACCACGCCGTGACCGCCAGCCGGTCGAGGTCGAGCAGGGCCTCGTCGGGTACGTCGATGGCGAGCGACGGCGCGAAGCGCGCGGCCATCATCGCCAGGAAGACCAGGAGGGTCCACGCGACCCGGGCGTCCCAGCCCAGCATCGCCGGGAGGGCGCAGCACGCGAAGACGGTGAGCCCGCTCGCGATCCACACCGTGCTCGTCTCGTCGCTGCGCACGGCGAGCGCGCGACCGATGCCGGCCACCACCGCGGCGGAGATCCCGGCCGCGCCGAGGACCGCCGGCAGCAGGTGGACGCCGGGTTCGTACAGGGCGGCGAAGGCGGCCGCGGCGGCGAACGCAGGAGCGGCGCCCACCCGCTGCCGGGTGTGGCGCCCGACAGGGAGCACGCCGACCAGCGCGCACGCCAGCAGGATCCCGACGGCGACCGTGCGTACGGTCTCGTCACCCACGCGAGCGGCGTACCAGGCGGCGAGCACGGCAGCGCCGGCTCCCACCGTCGCGATCATCGAGGCGAGCGCCGGGCTCTCGGGCGCGTTCTTGGCCGCGTCGAGCAGCGTCGTCTTCCGGGGACGGTGCACGCCGCTCGTGGCGACCAGCACGTCGCCCGGCTGCACCCCGGCCTCGGCCAGCGGGACGCTCGCGTTGAGCCGCTCGCCCAGCGCGGTCTGCAGGAGCGGGATGCCCGGCACGGCGCCCGCCACCTGCGACTGGACCTGCTTGGCGTACTCACGGGCGACGTCGACCGCGGTCGCACCGGCGGGGACGACGAGGTCCAGCACCCCGGCCTGGCCGTGGACGCTGAGCACCATGGTCGCGTCGGCGGAGCCGGGCAAGACGACGTCCGACACGGTGTCCCCCTTCACGTCCGCCCCTCGCGTGCATCGAGCGCTTGTCAGCTGGAGAGTAGTCGCAGTGGCGACCCGAAGCGGAGCACCTATCATCGACGCGACGTCAACGGGTGAGGCATCGGGGGACACGTGAGCACGACACTGCGGGGCGGCCAGCGGCTCGACGAGCCGGAGATGCCGGGCGGCCAGATCGTCCTGCAGCCGCCGCCGGAGCTGCAGGAGGGCGAGGGCGCGAGCGGCGTCCTCATGAACGCCATCCCGATGCTCGGCAGCCTCGGCTCGATCGTGCTCGTGGCGACGATGGGCGGTGGCGCCAACCGGGGTCGCAGCTTCCTGGCGGCCGGCATGTTCCTCTTCGCCACGCTCGGCTTCATCGTCGTCCAGATCGACCGGCAGCGGAAGCAGCGGGCCCAGCAGGTGACGGGCTCGCGGACGGAGTACCTGCGCTACCTCAGCAACATCCGCAAGGTGGCGCGCGAGGCCGCCGACCAGCAGCGCCGCGCCCTCAACTGGCACCACCCCGAGCCGTCGGCACTGCCCTCGCTGGCCGAGGACCGCACCCGCCTGTGGGAGCACACCGGCACCGACGACAACTTCCTCCACGTGCGCTACGGCCTGTGCTCGCAGCCGTTGTCGCTGGAGCTGGTGCCGCCGGAGAGCGCGCCCGTCGACCAGGTCGACCCGGCCGCCGCCTCCGCCCTGCACCGGCTGCTCGTCGTGCACCGCCTCCAGCCGCACCTGCCGGCGTCGATCGATCTGCGTGCCTTCGACCGCATCGAGCTGTGCGGCGAGTCCGAGGAGGTCCGCTCGACGGCCCGGGCGATCATCTGCTCGGCCACGGCCTTCCAGAACCCCGACCAGCTGATCGTCGCGGTGCTGAGCTCGGAGCAGAACCTCACCCACTGGGACTGGGTGAAGTGGCTCCCCCACGCCCAGAGCGGGCGCGAGGCCGACGCGGTCGGCCCGATGCGTCTGGTGTCGACGTCGCTCGACGACCTCGGCAACCTGCTCCCGCCCGACCTCAGCGACCGCCCGCGCTTCGGCGCCGACGAGCGCGCCGCGACCCCGCACATCCTGCTCGTCATCGACGGCGGGCACCTGCCGCCGGGCAACCACATCGTGCCGCCCGACGGCCTCCACGGCGTCACCCTCCTCGACCTGCCCGCCCGCTGGGACGAGCTCGAGGACTCGACGAGGCTCCGGCTCGAGTTCGCCGGCGGGCCCGACGAGCTCGGCAAGCGACCAGTGCGCGCGCTGCGGCTGCGCGGCGAGCCGATCAAGGCGCTCGCCGACCAGTGCGACATCGCGACGGCGGAGGCCTTCGCCCGCCGAATCGCGCCGCTGAAGACCGCGAGCGCGGAGTCGTCCTCGGCCGGCGGGGCGGTCGACATCACCTCGACGACGCCCGACCACATGGACCTGCTCGGCCTCGGCGACATCTTCACCTACGACCCCGCCACCGCCTGGCGCCCGCGCCCCGTACGCGACCGGCTGCGCGTGCCGATCGGCATCGGCGACTCCGGTGGCCTGATCCACCTCGACATCAAGGAGTCGGCCCAGCAGGGCATGGGCCCGCACGGCCTGGTGATCGGCGCGACCGGCTCGGGCAAGTCGGAGTTCCTCCGTACGCTCGTGCTCGGCCTCGTGATGACGCACTCCTCCGAGCAGCTCAACCTCGTGCTCGTCGACTTCAAGGGCGGCGCGACCTTCGCCGGCATGGCCGACATGCCGCACGTCTCGGCCGTCATCACCAACCTGGCCAACGAGCTCACCCTCGTCGACCGCATGCAGGACGCCCTGTCCGGCGAGATGACGCGCCGCCAGGAGCTGCTGCGCGACGCCGGCAACTACGCCTCGGTCCGCGACTACGAGAAGGCCCGCGCCAACGGCGAGCCCCTCGAGCCGATGCCGTCGCTCTTCATCGTGGTCGACGAGTTCTCCGAGATGCTCTCGGCCAAGCCCGAGTTCATCGACCTCTTCGTCGCCATCGGTCGTCTCGGCCGCTCGCTCGGCCTCCACCTCCTCCTCGCCTCGCAGCGACTGGAGGAGGGCCGGCTCCGCGGCCTCGAGTCGCACCTGTCCTACCGCGTGGGCCTCCGTACGTTCTCCGCCGGCGAGTCCCGCGCGGTCCTCGGCGTGCCGGACGCGTACGAGCTCCCCGCCGTCCCGGGCCTGGGCTACCTCAAGCCCGACCAGTCCACGCTGCTGCGGTTCAAGGCGGCGTACGTCTCCGGGCCGCCGTCGAGCCGCGCCCGGGTCACCCGCGACGAGGGCGGCGGCATCCGCGGGATCCTGCCCTTCACGATCTCCGAGGTGCAGGCGCTCGAGCCGACCGGCGACGACCCCGTCGAGGTTGCGGCCCCGCAGCCGCAGCGGCAGGGGCAGGGCGAGCAGCCGTCGCTGCTCGACGTCGCGGTCACCCGGATGATCGGCAAGGGACCCGAGGCCCACCAGGTCTGGCTCCCGCCGCTCGACGTCCCCGACACCCTCGACGAGCTCATGCCCGACCTCGCCGCCCACCCCGAGCTCGGCCTGACGTCGCAGCAGTGGCGCTCGGTCCCCGGCCTGGTCATCCCTCTCGGCACAGTCGACCGTCCGCGCGAGCAGCGCCGCGACACGATGACGCTGAACCTCACAGGCGCCGCCGGCCACGTCGCCGTCGTCGGTGGCCCGCGCTCCGGCAAGAGCACGCTCCTGCGCAGCATCGTGACGAGCATGGCGCTGGTGACGACGCCGACGGAGTCGCAGTTCTTCGTCCTCGACTTCGGCGGCGGCGCCTTCGCGCCGATGACGCGGCTGCCGCACGTCTCCGGTGTCGCGACGCGGTCCGAGCCCGACGTCGTACGCCGCGTGATGGCGGAGGTCGAGGGCATCGTCGACCGGCGCGAGGCCTACTTCCGCACCAACGGGATCGACTCGATCGAGACCTACCGCTCGCGACGCGCGCAGGGTCGCGCCGACGACGGCTGGGGCGACGTCTTCCTCGTCATCGACGGGTGGAGCACGCTGCGCGCGGAGTTCGACGACCTCGAGATGGAGATCCAGCAGCTGGCCGCCCGCGGCCTCACGTTCGGCCTCCACATCGTCACCGCGTCCACCCGCTGGGCCGACTACCGCGCCGCGATGCGCGACGTCTTCGGGTCCAAGCTCGAGCTGCGCCTCGGCGACCCGCTCGACTCCGAGGTCGACCGCAAGGTCGCCGCACTGGTGCCGGTCGGCCGGCCCGGTCGCGGTCTCATCCCGTCGAAGCTGCACTTCCTCGGTGCCCTCCCGCGCATCGACGGCGACGGCAGCGCCGACACGCTCGGCGACGGCGTCGACGACCTGATCGACCAGATGGTCGCCGCCTGGAAGGGCCCCGAGGGGCCCAAGCTGCGGCTGCTGCCGGCGAAGGTCACGCTGGAGGCCGTCCGCGAGGACGCGATCCGCCGCAAGGTCCCCGAGCGCCAGATCCTGCTCGGCATCAACGAGAAGGAGCTCGCGCCCATCGGCCTCGACGTCGACGCCGAGCCGCACATGCTGATCTTCGGCGACGGCCAGTCGGGCAAGAGCGCCCTGCTGCGGGCATACGTCCACGAGATCATGCGCACGCGCACTCCCAAGGAGGCGCAGATCGTGCTGGTGGACTACCGGCGCTCGCTGCTCGGCGAGGTGCCGGACGAGTACCTGCTCAACTACCTCACCTCCGCCACCCAGGCCACGCCCACGCTGAAGGACATCGCGTCGTACCTCGAGGGCCGGATCCCCGGCCCCGACGTGACGCCCGAGCAGCTGCGCAGCCGCTCGTGGTGGACCGGTGCGGAGGTCTACGTCGTGGTCGACGACTACGACCTGGTCGCCACCGCCCAGTCGTCACCGGTCTCGTCCCTGCAGCCGCTGATGGCGCAGGCCCGCGACCTCGGGCTCCACGTCGTCGTTGCCCGGCGTACGGGTGGTGCCTCCCGCGCGCTCTACGAGCCGGTCATCCAGTCCCTGCGCGACCTCGCCATGCCCGGCGTCATGCTCTCGGGCCCGCGCGACGAGGGCGTCCTCATCGGCAACCTGCGCCCCCAGCCCGCGCCGGAGGGCCGCGCCCGCGTCATCACCCGCGACGGCGGCACCCAGACCGCCCAGCTGGCCTGGCTCGACCCGACCATGTGAGCTCTGCCGAGCGTCAGCGGCGACCGGAGTTGAACATCCCCCGCGCGATCTCGCGGGCGGCGGTGCGCATGAAGTCCTTGAACGCGGTCGACTTCACGACGTCCATCACGATCCCGTCGTCGTCCTTGGCCGCCTTCTCCGTCGACTTCTTCGTGACGCGCTCGTTCTTCTGCTCGCGGGCCATCTCCTGGACGCGGGCGTCCTCGGCGGCCTTGCGGGCGCCCTCCTCGAGCTTCTTGGCGAGCAGCTCGCGGGCGGACTCGCGGTCGATGCCCTCGGCGTACTTAGACGCGAGCGGGGAGGCCTTGACGGCCGCCTCCATCACCGAGGTGTCGGCCGCGTCCATCAGTGACTCGGGTGCCCGCAGCCGGGTCCAGGCGACGGGGGTCGGGGCGCCGCGCTCGTTCATGACGGTGATGATCGCCTCGCCGATCCCCAGCGACGTGATGACCTCGCCGAGGTCGTCGTACGCGCTGTTGGGGTAGGTGTTGACGGTCGCCCTGAGCGCCTTGGCGTCGTTGGGCGTGTGCGCGCGGAGCTGGTGCTGCACGCGCGAGCCGAGCTGCGCGAGCACGTCGTCGGGCACGTCGGTGGGCGACTGGGTGACGAAGAAGACGCCGACGCCCTTGGACCGGATGAGCCGTACGGTCTGGGCGATCTGGTCGAGGAACGCGTCGGAGGCGTCGTTGAAGAGCAGGTGGGCCTCGTCGAAGAAGAAGACCAGCTTGGGCTTGTCGAGGTCGCCCTCCTCCGGCAGGTCGTGGAAGAGGTCGGCCAGCAGCCACATGAGGAAGGTGGAGAACAGCGCCGGCCGGTCCTGGAGGTTGGGCAGCTCGAGCAGGCTGATGATGCCGCGGCCGTCCTCGGTGGTGCGCAGGAAGTCCTTGGTCTCGAACTCCGGCTCGCCGAAGAAGACGTCGGCGCCCTGCGCCTCGAACGACACCAGCTCGCGCAGGATGACGCCGGCCGTCTGCGGTGACAGTCCGCCGATGGTCTTGAGCTCGGCTTTCCCGGCAGCATCGCCGGTGAGGTACTGCAGCACGGCACGCAGGTCGGACAGGTCGAGGAGGGGCAGGCCCTGCTTGTCGCAGTAGTAGAAGACCAGCCCGAGCGAGGACTCCTGGGTCTCGTTGAGCCCCAGCACCTTGGCGAGGAGCGTCGGGCCGAAGGCGGTCATCGTGACCCGCACGGGAACGCCGACCCCCTGTCCGCCGATCGCGTAGAACTCCGTCGGGAAGCCGGTCGCCGTCCACTGCTGGCCGACGCTCGCCGTACGGGCGGTGAGCTTGTCGCTCGGCTCGCCGGGGAGGCTGAGACCGGACAGGTCGCCCTTGATGTCGGCGGCGAACACCGGCACGCCGTTGGCGCTGAGCTGCTCGGCGAGCAGCTGGAGCGTCTTGGTCTTGCCGGTGCCGGTGGCGCCCGCAACCAGGCCGTGGCGGTTGAGCATCCCGAGCGGGATCCTGATGTGTACGTCGCTGAGGTCGTCGGCGTTGAGCATGAGGCCGCCCAGCTCGAGCGCCGGTCCTTCGAACCGGTAGCCCGGCGCGACGGCGGTGGAGATCGGGTCCGTCGGGGTCGCGGGCTCCGACGGCGCGACGGGCTCGGCGGCTGCGGGGTCGGTCGGCGTCGGCTCGGTCCCGGGGATCTCGGTCATCCCACGAGCGTAGTCAGCGAAGGGGAGTCCCGACGAGGGCGTCGTTATGATCACCGGCGTGATCTTCAAGCGGGTGGGCGTCGGCCGGCCCTACCCCGACCACGGGCTGACCTCGCGCACGTGGGCCGACCTCCCGCCGCGCCAGGTCCGGCTCGACGAGCTGGTGACCACCAAGGACACCTTGCAGCTCGACACCCTGCTCGACGAGGACTCCACGTTCTACGGCGACCTCTTCGCGCACGTCGTGTCGTGGCGCGGCGATCTCTACCTCGAGGACGGCCTGCACCGCGCGCTGCGCGCGGCGCTGCAGCAGCGCATCGTCCTGCACGCCCGCGTCCACAAGGCCGAGGAGTGAGCACCCCATGACCGCGGCCCTCAAGTCGGGCGTCACCCTCGCGGTGCTCGCGATGCTCGTCGTCGCCGCGGCAGTGTGGGGCTGGGCCGCCCTGACCGAGCCGCTCCCCGAGGACGAACCGGTCGCGATCTGCGAGCCGACCAACGTCGCCGCCGGCGGCGAGGTGCGCCGCGACCAGGTCGTCGTCAGCGTCTTCAACGGAAGCGACCGCAGCGGCCTGGCCAGCTCCACCATGGCCCAGCTGGCCGAGCGCGGGTTCGTCGAGGGCGACGTGGGCGACGCGCCCCTCCCGGCAGCCAGCACGCAGATCTGGTCCTCCGAGCCCACCAACCCGGCCGTGCTCCTGGTCCAGCAGCAGTTCAAGCAGGCCAGGATCGTCGCCGGCGACCCGCTCGGCGACGGGATCGTGGTCGTGGTCGGCGACAAGTTCAAGACCCTCAAGAACAAGCAGGTCGAGTCCGTGCTCGCCGAGTCGGCCGCGACCTTCTGCCGGGCCACCGGCTCCGAGTAGGCCCGCGCCCGACCAGGGTCAGTCGCGGTCGGGGCGTGACGGGTCGCCCAGCCACTGGGCGAGCCGACCGTTCTGCGACACCTGGCGCAGCCGGTCCTCGGTCGCCTCGCGCTGCTTGCGCGGGGTGACGACGAGCAGGTCGTCGCCCGCGCGCAGGACCGTACGTCTCTCCGGCACCAGCACCGTGCCGCTGCGGATCACCAGCGAGACCGAGCAGCCAGGCGGCAGCCGCAGCTCCCCCACCTCCACGCCGTGCATCTTCGACGTGGGCGCGATGGTGACCTGGAGCAGGTCGGCCGCGACCCGGTCGAGCGGCGCGACCTCGACGTCGAGTCCGCGGGGCTCGTTGCGCCGCGCGACATGGAGCCGCTCCGCGACCCACGGCAGCGTCGGACCGGTGAGCAAGGTGTAGATCACGACCATCACGAAGACGATGTCGAAGAGCTCGTCGGCCCCGTCGACGCCCTCGGCCAGCGGGATGGTGGCGAGCACGATCGGCACGGCGCCGCGCAGGCCCGCCCACGAGATGAAGCCCAGCTCGCGCAGCGCCATGGGCTGGACGATGCTGCTCGCCAGCACCGACAGCGGCCGCGCGACGATCGTCAGCACCAGTCCGGTCACGAGCGCCTGCACCACCGTGTGGCCGTCGATCCGGCTGGGCGAGAGGAGCAGGCCGAGCATGACGAACAGGCCGATCTGCGCCAGCCAGGCGACCCCCTCGGCGAACGACCGGGTCGCCACCCGGTGCGGCAGCTCGCTGTTGCCGAGGATCAGCGCGGCGACGTAGATCGCGGCGAAGCCGGACGCGTGCACGGCGGCCGCGACGCCGTACGCCGTGAAGGCCAGGCACATGACCGCGAGCGGGTAGAGCCCGGACGACGGCAGCGCGGCCCGGCGCATGATCCAGGCGCCGGCAACTCCGATCGCGACGCCGAGCAACCCGCCGACCACGAGCTCGAAGACGATGATGCCGCCGACCTCGACGACCCCGGACGTGCCGACCGCCCCTGTCGAGATGATGCCGACCAGGACCACGGTGGGGGCGTCGTTGAGTCCGGACTCCGCCTCGAGCGCCCCCGTCAGCCGCTTGGGCAAGGGCAGCGCGCGCAGCACCGAGAACACCGCGGCCGCGTCGGTCGGCGAGCAGATGGCCCCCAGCAGGATCGCCAGCTCCCACGGCAGCCCCAGCAGGTAGTGGGTCCCCACCGCGACGACCGCGACGGACACCGCCACACCCAGCGTCGCCAGCGACAACCCCAGCCTGATGCTGGAGCGCATCTGGCGCCACTCGGTGGTGAGTCCACCCTCGGCCAGGATGATCGCCAGCGCACCGAAGCCCAGCGCGTGCGCGAGCTGCGCGTCGTCGAACGCGATCGCGAAGGGTCCGCTCTCGCCGAGGAGCACGCCGATGAGCAGGTAGATGAGCAGCGACGGCAGCCCGGCCCCCGCCGACACCCGCACCGCGAGGATCGCCGCCAGCGTCACGACCGCGCCGACCAGCACGAACACGTCGAGCTGGTGGACGTCGAATGTCATGGTCACCTCGTGCCATCGGCTGAGACGGGGCTGGCCTGGGGCTCGATCCTATCCGTGGTCACCGGGCGCCGATGAGCGCGTCCGGGGCCAGAATCAGGCGCGACCGACGTTTGAGACCGGCCAGCGCGGGTAGGCGTCCACGGACGAAAGGGTGTGATCGATGTACGGCGACACTGCCACCGGCCGCAAGCGCGTGGCCGAGCTCCGTGAGCAGGGTGGCGACATCCGGGCCCTCGCCGCCCGTCTCGTGTCCCAGGCGGAGGCCGTGCCGTGGCACGGCAAGGCCGCCGACTCGATGCGCGAGCGCATCCGCGAGCGTGCCGGCCACCTCCGCGCCGCCGCCGCCCAGCACGACACCGCGGCCGAGTCGCTCGCCGGCCACCTCGTCGAGGTCGACCGCCTCAAGGAGGCCATCGACACCCGCTCACGCAAGGCCACGACCCTCGTCGAGGACGCCCGTACGCGCACGAGCGAGGCCGCTCCGGGAGCGACCGCGGACGAGGCCGACGGCGTCGTGCTGGCGTTCGACCCTCCCCCCGCCGGTCACCGCGACTGGCTGACCGTCGACCTCCCGGGGCTCTGACATGGTGACCATCGACCTGACCACGCCTCCCGCCCCGCCGGCGACGTTCCTCGACGGCACGGCCCGACGGCTTGCGCTGACGTTGCCCGAGCTGCGCCTCGTCGCCGACCTGGCCGGCGGCGCGCCGCTGCCGTTCGACCTCCAGCCCACGGAGGGCGCGACCAGCGGCACCTGCTCACTGACCGGACGGCTCGGGGCGAGCCGCGGGTCCACGGAGGACTCGGCCTACACCGAGGCGATCGGCATGCTCAACGACCCCGAGGACACCCTTCGGCGACGCGGACTGGTGACCGACGAGGGCGCCGATCCCGGACTCCTCGGCGCGGTCGGTCTGCTCGCCACACCGCGGCTGGCCCTCGACCTCGACGTCGCCGCGGGCTCCACCCAGGTGAAGGCCTGGCACCGCCAGTCCGGCGGCGCGGTCGCGAGCCTGTCCACGTGCGACGGCATCGTCTTCGAGATCGCGTGGTTCCCCGTCGACCAGTGGACCGTGGAGCTGGGCCGCGTCACCGCGGTGCCCGAGGACCTGCCGCTGTCCGCCTCCCAGGTTCCGGCACTCCTCGACGTGCCGTACGCCCTCGCCGACGCAGTGGGCGAGGCCATCCGCTCGGGCCGCTCCGACCTGGTGGCCGTCCTCCTGTCCCAGGCAGAGGGATCGGTCCGCGCCGACGGCGAACCCCTCGGCGAGACCGGGGCCGGCACGGCCCTGTCCGCCGTCCACTCCGAGACCCGCGGGCGGCTGCGCATCCTGGCCGCCGAGGTCTCCGAGGGCGCGACGTCCTCGGTGGGCGTGGTCTCGTGGGTCCTGCTCAACGACGGCTGGCACTCCCTCACCCCCCACCACGACGACGGCGCGCGGGTCTCCGTACGCCGCGTCGAGCCGGACGACCTGCCGACCGAGCTCGCCCCGGTGCTGGCCCAGGTCTCGACCCGAGAGGACGTCACCCACCGATGAAGCCACCCCACGACGTTCTCTCCCTCCTCCGCTGCGCTCCCCCGTCCGACAACGCCGCAGGGACCCCGACATGAGCGACCTCGACATCCCCCGCACCCACGACAGCGCCGACTCCTCCGCCTCCGTGGCCGCCGACAAGTACGACCAGATGCTGGCGCTCGCCGACCTGTTCGACTCCACGGGCAACGAGATGCGCACCCGCGCCCGGCTCGGTGCCGACATCCTCGGTGACGACGACGTCGTCGACTCCGGTCAGCTCTCCCCCGCGACCTGGGGCCTGGCCGAGGAGGACGTCCGCGGCGCCACGACGGGCAAGCACGGCCTGCTGACCCGCTCGGTCGAGCTCGACGCCGACGCGCTCGTCGTACGCGCCACGGTGCTGACCTACCGGTGGATCGACGAGCTCCAGCAGGCGGCCTACAAGACGCTCGGCTCCATCGCCGGCCGCGCCATCGGCTACCTCGCCCCCGAGGTCGCGCTCGGCGGTGCGATCGTCAGCGCCGGCCTCATCGAGACCGACGCGCTCGACCGCGACGGCGTCACGGCCTACCTCAGCGAGCTCGCCGAGAACAACCCCGACCTCATGGAGCACCTCTCCGGCGGGGGCGGCCTGCTCGACGGCCTCCACATGCGCTCGCTCCTCACCGCCGGCGTCCTCGCCTCCGACCAGGGTGCCCACGCGGCCCGCGGCGGGCTGCGGGCGATCGGCATCGACCCGTTCCCGACCGACGCGGTCTTCGCCTTCAGGGACTCGGCCGGATCGTTCGTCGAGGCCGAGGTGCCCGAGGCGGAGGCCACCTCCACCGAGGGCCAGGCACCCCGCTCGCTCGAGGAGCTGATGGCCAACCTCCTCGCCGAGGACCGCCGGATCTCCGTGCAGCGCGTCGGCACCGGGCGCTACATCGCCTACCTCCCGGGGACGCTCGGCGGTGACTCCGGCCGGCTGCGCCTCGTCGGCGCGGACCCGACCACCTCGGCCGCCCAGGTCGTGCGCGCGATCGAGAAGGTCGTCACCGAGGACGACGCCCGCGTCATGCTGGTCGGGTCCGCCGCCGGTGGCACCGTGGCGGCGGAGATCGCGGCCGCGGCCAGCTCGGAGCGCTTCGTCGTCGACCAGGTCGTCACGGCCGGCGCCCCCTCGGCCCAGGTGCCCCGGATCCCCGACGCCACCCGCGTGCTGTCGCTGGAGGACCGGTCGGACCCGGTCGCCCTCCTCGGCTCGCTGATCAACGCCTCGACGACCAACCGGCTGACCGTGGTGTTCGACGGCAGCTCCGGTGGCTCGGACATCTACGTCACCGGCGCCAAGGCTGCCGACAGCGCCGAGCACCCCGAGCTGCGCGCGGAGATCACCCGCATGCAGGACCTGGGCTACCTCGCGGGCTGAGCGCCTTCAGACGATCTCGTGCACGAACTCGCCCAGCTGGGCGAGGTTGCGGCACTCCCCCATCGGCACGATCTCGCCGTAGCTGTCCGCCGCGCTGTCGCCCGTGCCCCAGTGGCGCGGGTGCTCGGGGTTCAGCCACCAGGCGTGACGCGCCCGGCCGGCGAGGTCGGACAGCACCGGCAGCGCGAGGTCGCTGTAGTTGGACCGCGCGTCACCGAGGACCAGCAGTGACGACCGCGGTCCGATGGCGTCGGCGTGCTGCTCGGCGAAGCGGGTCAGCGCCCGCCCGTAGTTGGTGCGCCCCCACAGGGCCGCGTGCGAGATGCTCGCGGCCAGCGACTCCATCACCTCGACGACGTCGGTGCCCGGCCGGAACGTGTCGCTGACCTCCACCACGTCGTCGACAAAGGTGAACGCCCGTACGCCGCTGAACGCCTCGCGCAGGGCGAAGACGAGCATCAGGGTGAACTGCGCGAAGTTCGCCACCGAGCCGCTGACGTCGCACAGCACGACCAGGTCGGTGCGGTGCGGGCGCCGCGGCCGGTGGTGCGTGGTCAGCGGCACCCCGCCCGTGGCGATCGAGGCCCGCACGGTGCGGCGTACGTCGAGCGGGCCACGCCGCTGCGCGTGCTGCTCCTTGGTCAGCCGGGCCGCCAGTCGCCGGGCGAGCGGGTAGATCTCGCGGCGCATCTCCTCGAGGTCACTGCGGCGGGCGGCGGTGAAGTCGAGGCGGTCGATGGTCGGCCGCACCGTCACGTCGGTGACGTGCTCGGGCCCCTTCTCCTCGGCGATGCGCCGGCGGGCGTCCCCCTCGACGAGGCGGGTGAAGTCCCCGATCCGCCGGCCCGCGGCGCGCTGCGCCTGCTCGGCGTCGAGACCGCCGGACAGCATGCCCTGCACCAGCCGGTCCATCAGCTCGGCGGGCGAGACCCGTTGGAGAGAGGTGTACGCCGACCAGCTCGAGAGCCCCGGCCCGCGACCTGGCATCGCTCCGAACCGCGCGACCGCCTCCACTGCAAGGTCCTGCAACGCCTGCTGGTCGCCGGACGCGAGGGCCTCGGCCAGCGCCTCGCGGAACCGCTCGAGCTGGGCACCGGTGTCAGGCACCCCGTCGTCGTCCGCCGCGTCCTCACCGGCGACCCCGCTGCCGATCAGGCGCGGGAAGTAGATGTCGAAGACCGCGTCGAAGGTGACCCGCTGCGGCTGGCGCTTCACCAGCGTCGCGGCGTACGCCGCCCGGACCGTCTCGCGGTCGTGCCAGCGCACCTTCTCGAGCGCGCCGATCGCGTCGAGCCCTTCGGCCAGCGACACCGACAGGCCCGCCGAGCGCAGCGCCTCGACGAAGCCGATGTGGGTGTGAAGGAGGGTCACGACACCGCCAGCTTGAGCTCCTTGATCGCGCGCCGCTGGTCCGAGGCGTGCTTGAGGATGACGCCGAGGGTCCGCGCGACGGTGGCCTCGTCGAGGTCACCGATCTGGAGCGCGATCAGCGTGCGCGCCCAGTCGATCGACTCCGCGATGGACGGCGCCTTCTTCAGCTCCAGCTCGCGCAGGCGGACGACGACATCGACGAGCTGGGCGGCCACCTTGTCGTCGAGACCGGGCACCTGGCTGGTGACGATCGCCCGCTCGCGCTCGGCGTCGGGGTAGCCGAGGTGCAGGAACAGGCAGCGCCGCTTGACCGCCTCCGACAGCTCGCGGCTGGCGTTGGACGTCAACACCACGAATGGCCTGCGCGTCGCGCTCACCGTGCCGAGCTCGGGGATGGTCACCTGGAAGTCGCTCAGCACCTCGAGCAGCAGGCCCTCGACCTCGACGTCGGTCTTGTCGACCTCGTCGATGAGCAGGACCGTCGGCTCGTCGCGACGGATCGCGCTGAGCAGCGGGCGGGTGAGCAGGAACTCCTCGGTGAAGATGTCGTCGTGGGTCTCGCTCCACGAGTCCTCCCCGCCGCTGGCCTGGATCCGGAGGAGCTGCTTCTTGTAGTTCCACTCGTAGAGCGCCCGCGCCTCGTCGAGGCCCTCGTAGCACTGCAGCCGTACGAGCTCCGCGCCCGCGGCACGCGCGACCGCCTTGGCGAGCTCGGTCTTCCCGACCCCCGCCGGCCCCTCGACCAGCAGCGGCTTCTCGAGCGCGCCCGCGAGGTACGCCGTCAGCGCGGTGGCGTCGTCGGTGAGGTAGCCGGCCGCGCGCAGGCGGGTGGCCGCGTCGTCGGGGCTGCTGAACCAACTCGTCGTCACGCCGCCGAGCCTATCCGCCGCGTGACGGGAGCTCGTGGCTGAGGTTTCAGGCAGCCTCTGCTCAGTCTTCGCTCCGCGAAGACTGAGCAGAGGGGGCGGGATTCGAACCCGCGGTAGGTCTCCCTACGACCGCTTTCAAGGCGGTTCCGATCGGCCGCTCCGGCACCCCTCCTCGTGCTGCGCCAGGCGCCGCACACCGCGGGACTCTACCCAACCGGTCCGGCCGGCCACGCACGTGATGAAATCGCGACGTGACGACCGAGACCACCAGCGTCCACCGCCTCGCTCCGGCGGTCGCCGCGCGCCTGCTGGGCGTCGTGCTGTGCGCGGTCGCCGTACTCATCCTCCTCAGCACCGTCGCCCTCGCCGTCCTCGACCTCCACACGGTCTTCCTGCTGGTGCCGGTCGGAGCGACGTTCGTGGTCCTCGCCCTCGCCGCGTGGGCGTGGCGCACCAAGGGCTGGGTCGTACGGCTGACCCCCGAGGGCTACCGGGTCCAGTGGGTACGCGGTGTCGGGGTGGCCTCGGGTCGCTGGCAGGACGTCGAGGACGGCGTCGCCACCACCGTGGCGAACGCCCCCGTCGTGGTGCTCCGCCTGCGTGACGGCCGGACGACGACGATCCCCGTCGAGGTGCTCGCGACCAGCCGCGAGGAGTTCGTACGCGACCTCCAGGAGCACCTGCAGCGCGGTCGCGGGCTGCGGAAGTTCTGACCTGATTCGGCGCAGTCGCGCCGCGCCTTGTACCCTTCTCTGCGCCCGGTCTGCCGGGCATGGAGGCGTCGCCTAGTCCGGTCTATGGCGCCCGCCTGCTAAGCGGGTTTGGGGCTAAAACCCCATCGAGGGTTCAAATCCCTCCGCCTCCGCCAAGAGATCGGCCCCCTTCCGGGTGTGGGGGCCGGTCCAGTGCAGCGTGCGCACCTTTGCAAGAACCTGCAATGCACAGACCTGCAGCACCATCGGCCTGACGCTGCCGCTGACGGTGGGGGAGAATGAACAGGTCATCCCCTGTGACACATGACTATGAGGTGGGAACCACTATGACCGCAGTTCGCCGCATCGCCGCCGCCGCCCTCGTGGGCGCGCTTGGCCTCGGATTCGTCGGGATCACCAGCGCACCGGCCAACGCCGACATCACCTGGGGCGCGCGGGTCAAGGGCTGACGCACTGATCCAGTGCGTGCCCCAGCGGCACGCACTGAAGAAGCCGGGACACGGACTCCTCAACCCCCCACGAGTTCTGGTCCGAAGGCCTCCCCCACAGGCCAGTCCCGGCACGAGGGCAGCAGCTTATCGAGCTGCTGCCCTCGCCTCATTTGCACACCTTTGCAACACGAGCACCACGTGAGTGGTCAGGCCGTCGGCTCGTCCATCTCGCGTCCCGAGATGCCGCGCTTGCCCATCTCGTAGCCGAGCTGGAAGCGCGTCTCGACCTCGAACTCGTTCTTCAGGTCGGCCACGTAGCCGGCGTACGTCCGGGGGCTGACGCCCAGGCGCTTCGCACCGGCCGGGTCGGCCCGGCCCTCGAGCAGCATCCGGATCGTCATCGCGCGTTGCTCGGTCGCGATGTCCCGCATCAGCGAGCTCTCGCTGCTGCTGAACGGCCGGGCGCGCTCCCAGTGCCGCTCGAACATGTCGACGAGGTAGCCCACCATCGACCGGTCGCTGATCACCATGGCCGCATTCAGACCCTCGTGGCTGGGGATGATCGCGATCCGGCGGTCGATGACGATGAGGCGGTTGAAGAACTCGTCCAGGGTCCGAACCTCGGCGCCGGCGGCCGTGACCGCGGCGACGTACTTGCGGGTGTCAGCGCCGCGACGGGCGGCGTGCTGGTAGAGCGTGCGCATCTTGACGCCGCGCTCGAGCAGCGAGATCTCTCGCGCGGTCACCTCCGAGAGCTGCTTGACCCCGCGCCTGTCCTGCGGCTGGGCCGTGAGGATCTCGTCCTCGGAGTCGGCGACCATCGACAGGAGGACGGTGCGGATCGTGGTGACGCCGCGAATCTCGGCGAACGGCCCACCCACAGCACTCGGCGAACGGCGCCACGCGTGCGACAGGGAGCTGAAGGCCTGGGCCCAGTGGGCCGACTCGGCGATCAGCTCCGCACCCTGCTGGCCGAGCGGTGCCACGACCTGCGCCTGGACGGCGGCCGGATCGACCGCATGCCACTGGGTCTCGTCGTCGCTCTTGTTGACGAGTCCGACGTCGACCAGGAGCTCGAAGGCCTCGTGGAGCTCGCCGCGCCGGGCGATGCGCTTGTCTGACGCGCTGATGCCGCCCGCGCCCAGGATCTCCTCGTAGAGAGGAGCGGCACGCTCCTCGAACAGGGCGCGTTCGTGCTGACCCAAGGGCATGGCTCACCTCCCGCGTTCCCACCGACCCAGTGGGAGGATCGTGCCACACAGCACCCGGCCGATCGGCCGGAAATCGCACCGACCCGCCCTCCCTGGTGCGGAAGGACGGGTCGGAGGGCGTACGGGTGCGTGGATCAGGCGTCGAGGCGGGCCTTGAGCGTGTCGAGCTCGGTCCACAGCACGGCGGGGAGGTCGTCGCCGAACTTCTCGAACCACTCCTCGATCTGCGGCAGCTCGGCGCGCCACTCGTCGGCGTCGACAGCGAGGGCCTGGGCGACCTGCTCCTCGGTGAGGTCGAGGCCGTCGAGGTCGAGCGAGCCGGGCGCCGGCACGTGGCCGATCGGGGTCTCGACCGCGGCAGCCTGGCCGTCGAGGCGCTCGATGACCCACTTGAGGACGCGGCTGTTCTCGCCGAAGCCGGGCCACAGGAAGTCGCCGTCACGGCCGTCATCGAGCTTGGCACGGCGGAACCAGTTAACGTAGAACATCTTCGGCAGCTTGGCCGCGTCGTTGTCCTTGCCGATGCCGACCCAGTGGCTGAAGTAGTCGCCGGCGTTGTAGCCGATGAAGGGCAGCATCGCCATCGGGTCACGGCGTACGACGCCCACGGCGCCGACCGCGGCGGCCGTGGTCTCCGAGGAGAGCGTGGCGCCCATGAAGGTGCCGTGGTTCCAGTCGCGGGCCTCGGTCACCAGCGGGATCGTCGTCTTGCGACGGCCACCGAAGAGGATCGCGTCGATCGGCACGCCGCGCGGGTCGTCGTACTCGTCGGCGAGGATCGAGCACTGCTTGATCGGGGTGCAGTAGCGGCTGTTGGCGTGGCTGGACAGCTCGCCCGTCTCCGCCGCGATCTCCGGCGTCCAGCGCTCGCCCTTCCAGCTGGTGGCCTCGGCGGGCGTGTTCTCCAGGCCCTCCCACCACACGTTGCCGTCGGGGGTGAGCGCGACGTTGGTGAAGACCGAGTTGCCCTTGCGGATGGTCTCCATCGCGTGCGGGTTGGTGTGCTCGTTGGTGCCGGGCGCGACGCCGAAGAAGCCGAACTCGGGGTTGACCGCCCACAGGCGCCCGTCCTCGCCGATCCGCATCCAGGCGATGTCGTCGCCGATCGCCTCGACCTTCCAGCCCGGGACGGTCGGCTTGAGCATCGCCAGGTTGGTCTTGCCGCACGCGCTCGGGAAGGCCGCGGCGACGTACTTGGTCACGCCCTGCGGCGAGGTGAGCTTGAGGATGAGCATGTGCTCGGCCAGCCAGCCCTCGTCGCGCGCCATGACCGAGGCGATGCGCAGCGCGTAGCACTTCTTGCCGAGCAGGGCGTTGCCGCCGTAGCCGGAGCCGAAGCTCCAGATCATCCGCTCCTCGGGGAACTGCACGATGTACTTGGTGTCGTTGCACGGCCACGCGACGTCGTCCTGGCCGGGCTCGAGCGGCATGCCGACCGAGTGCAGCGCCGGCACCCACTGCGGGTCCTCGCCGGCAGCGGCGAGCTCCTCGATGCGGGTCAGCACGTCGGTGCCCATCCGGGCCATGACGCGCATGGACACGGTGACGTACGCCGAGTCGGTGACCTCGATGCCGAACATCGGCTTCTCGGCGTCGACGTGGCCCATCACGAAGGGGATGACGTACATCGTGCGGCCCTTCATGCAGCCGGCGTAGAGCCCGCGCATGAGGTCCTTCATCTGCTCCGGCTCCATCCAGTTGTTGGTGGGGCCGGCGTCGCGCTCGGCGACGGAGCAGATGTACGTACGGTCCTCGACGCGCGCCACGTCGGTGGGGTCGGAGGCCGCGTGGAACGAGTTGGGCATCACGTCGGGGTTGAGGCGGGTGAACGTGCCCGTCGCCTCGAGGGAGGCGGTGAGCTCGGCCCACTCCTCGTCGGACCCGGTGCACCAGTGGATGCGGTCGGGCTGGGTGAGCTCGGCGACCTCGGCGACCCATGCGGCGATGCCCTCGTGTGTCGTCGTGGCGGTCAGGTGGTCGGTCGTTGCGGTCATCCCGGAGTTCCTTCAGCGTTCGTCGCGGTTCGCGCGGCCTCGTTGTCGGCGACTTTTCCGGGACGCTAGTGCTTGTGAATGCGCGCACATATTGGATCGGTCTAAGAGTTGTGACCTGGATCTCGCTCGGGTTCGCGACGGCACTTCCGCGTCATTTCGGCGGAAGCCGGAGTCGGCTCAGTCCTCGGCGTCGAGGTCGGCGGCCACCCGGCGGTGGGCCTCCCAGATCTCCTCGGGCATCCGGTCGAACTGGGCGAGGTGCTCCTCGCGGAAGCCCATCTCCTGCTGCCAGCGCTCCTTGTCGATGGTGAGGATGCGCTCGAGGTCGGCGGCCGGGATGTCCATGCCCGACAGGTCGAGCTCCTCCTCCGTCGGGATGATGCCGACGGCCGTCTTCCGGCCCTCGACCTCGCCGTTCTTGAGCTGGAGCAGCCACAGCAACGGGCGGAGGTTGTCGCGGTATCCGGGCCAGAGGAAGTGGCCGTCGTCGGGGTCCTTCTGGAACCAGTTGACGTGCGCGAAGATCGGCTGCTCCGACGCTGCCCCGACGATGTCGAGGTAGTGGCGGGCGTAGTCGCCCTCGCCGTAGGCCATGAACGGCCGGTTGGACATCGGGTCGTAGCGCAGCTGGCCGTCGACGCCCTCGGCGGCGAAGGTGGCCTCCGCGCCGAGCGTCAGCCCGTCGTACACGCCCTCGGCCAGGTCGGTGATCGCGCGGATCAACGGCTCACGGTCGCTCGTACGCCCGCCGAAGATGATCGCGTCGATCGGCACACCCATCGGCTCGTCGTAGTCGGGCGCGATGTTGGGGACGTTGTCGAGGGTCGTGGTGAAGCGGCTGTTGGGGTGGGACCACGCCGCCGTGTCGTCGCTCTTGCGGTCGGCCAGCGGCGAGCCCATCCAGTCGAGCCAGCCGTGCACCTTCTTCGGCGGCTTCTTGGTCTTGCCCTCCCACCACACCTCACCCGTGGTCGGGTTGTGGGAGACATTGGTGAAGATCGCCTTCGTGCCCTCGTCGATGGACGCGAGTGCGTTGGGGTTGGTCTTCTCGTTGGTGTCCTTGGCGACACCGAAGACGCCGTACTCTGGGTTCATCCCCATCAGGCGGCCCGACTCCTCGTCGACCCACAGCCACGCGATGTCGTCGCCGTAGAACGAGACGTGGTAGCGATCGCCCAGCGCGTCGGGGGCCGCCATCATCGCCAGGTTGGTCTTGCCCGAGGCACTCGGGAAGCCGCCGCAGACGTGGTAGGTCTTCCCCGTCTCCTTGTCGTGGATGCCGATGAGCATGTACTGCTCGGCGAGGAACTTCTTGCTCGCCCAGCCGTCGTACGCCCCCTGCCGCAGGCCGTGCGCGATCTTGCCGAGCAGCGCGTTGCCGCCGTAGGACGAGCCGAAGTGCAGGATCGTGCGCTCGTCGGCGACGGTCACGAAGTAGCGCTGGTCGTCGGCCGTGCCCTGGCCGAGGTTCTCCAGGTCGCCGGTGACGTGGACCGCGCGGACGAAGGAGTCCGGGTCCTCGAGGTCGTTGACGTACTGCACGCCGACGCGGGCCATCCGGATCATGTGGAGCACGACCGTGCGGGTGTCGGTCAGCTCGACGCCGGCGGCCCACGGCGCGAGAGCGTTGCCGGCGGGGGACATCAGGTAGGGGATGACGTACATCGTCTTGCCCACCGATGCGCCGCGCATCCGGTCGTGGAGCATCGGCTTCATCTCCGAGGCCGGCCGCCAGTTGTTGTAGACGCCCTTGTCCTTCTCGTCGTTCGTCGCGACGATCGTGCGCTCCTCGGAGCGGGCGGTGTCCTTGTAGTAGCTGCGGGAGTAGTAGCGCCCCTCCCCCGCCATCGACAGCTCGCCGGCGGCCACGGCCTCCTCGAGCAGGCGCGCGTCGTCGGAGGCGTTGACCACCTCGATGCGCTCGGCGCCGGTGAGCTCGGCGTACTCCTTCACGAACTCACGGACCTGGGGATTGGTCAGCCCGGCGTCGTCCAGGGCGGCCTCGAGATCTGCCATCGCGCTACCTCTCATCGTGCGACGACCCGGGCCGTCGCGTGTGCGGGTGCTAGGCACCCTAGGGCACGTCCCAGCCCGTGCGACCCGGCCTCGGGGGTGGTCCTGATTTCGTCCGCCCCGAGCCGGTCGGCTATCCTCGGTGAGTCCTCGCGGTGCGTACGCAGTGCGGGCGACGAGCGCCTGTAGCTCAACGGATAGAGCATCTGACTACGGATCAGAAGGTTTGGGGTTCGAATCCCTACAGGCGCGCAAACAGAAAAGCCGCAGGTCACACCCGCTGACCTGCGGCTTTGTGTTTCTCGCGCAGCTTCCAGTTTCCATCAATTGCGCGCTCGTTGTTTGGCGGACACACCTGGGACACAGTGCGTATCGTCGCGCCGCTGACGAGGACGTTCACGGTTGGTTTGGCTTCGGCCCCGAGATGGCGCGTAGCGGCTCAGGCCTAGGTCCCCGATGCAGTAGCAGGCCCTGCCTCGGATGGAGACTTTGCTCAAGTGGGCTTGCTCGCCGGCCACAGCCACGCCTCGCGGGGGCAGATACCATCGCTCGTCAGAAACAGCCAACAAATTGCCCTTGTAGGTGCGCCGTCAGGCTACTTCAGCCACTTCTTGGGACTAGGGGGCTACCCCGCGCGCCCCCGGCCATCGGTCACTGTCGAGAGAGGAGGACGCGGCGAAGTTCCTCGACGATCGGCGTGACACGTTCCTCCGGGATGGGACCCATTACACTCGGCAGGAAGGCGAACCCGACTCGCGCGTCTCGGTCCGCGAAGACCAAGGCGCCGGCCGCGCCGTCGTGGCCGAAGCTCGAAGGTCCGAGCATCGGCCGCACGACGGAGGAGAGCATGAGCCCGGTCCCCCATCTCGGGAAGGCGGCGAGCGGCGGGCCCAGCACCGGCTGACCTTCAGTCTGGACCCGCGTGGCGTCGTCCAGCGTCTTGACGCTGAGTCCCACCTTCGGGCCCTCCGCGCCCTGACTGTCATCGGCACGACCGTCCCCCACGTTGGAGACCAAGGCCGCGTGGAGCTTCGCGAAGCTTCGGGCGGTGCCGATGCCGTTGGCGGCAGGCAGCTCTGCGGCCCAGAACGCGGGATCGTTCATCGAGTTCTCTGTGACGAGTCCAGGCACCGGGATTCCGAGTGCCCCATTGAGGGTCAGCGCGCGGAGGGGCCTAGGGTCCTCGGAGTTCATGGTCTGAAGTGCTTGGACCAGCTCGTACGAAATGGTCGTGGGATCGCTGGGCAAGGTCAACGCCACGCGGGCATGCTCGGATGGAGGAAGGCCAATCCATACGTCCAGCCCGAGTGGGTCGGCGATCCGCTCGCGGAAGACCTCGCCGAACGGTCGTCCGGTCACGCGGCGAACTACTTCTGCAGCGATGTGACCGACGGTGATGGCGTGATAGGCGTGCGCCCCTCCTGGGGCCCAGAGGGGTGCCTGCGCCTCGAGTGCTCGCAGCACAGGACCGCCGTCGATGACTTGCTCCCGAGTAAGAGGCGCATCTACGAGAGGGACGCCAGCCCGATGCGCGAGCACCTGCCGCAAGGTGATCTCGGCCTTGCCGTGTTCGGCAAACTCTGGCCAGTACGTTCCTACCGGCTCATCGAGCGTCAGCAGCTCGTCCTCGACCAGGTGCAGAACTGTGATAGCCGTGACGCTCTTGCTTACCGAAAACGCCAGTGCCAAGGTGTTGCGCTCCCACGTCCTCCCCCTGACGACGTCGGCCATCCCACCCCAGACGTCAACGACGAGCTGCCCGTCCACGTAGATGGCGAGAGCCGCTCCTCCGTAGGGCGTGCTCACGAGGTGACTGCGGAAGGCACCTATCACTCCGGCGAATGCTTCGTCGTGGTGACCAGCGATGGCGGGGGTCATGGGCGCTCCTTGTGAGGTGTCGTGGGTCTGCGGTGACGCGGTCAGTTCTTGAGATCTGGAAAGTCCTCGTCGCGGAACTCTCCAGGCGACCGGTCGCTTCCCGCCTGGGTTTCGCGGGTGCGCAGCTCGACCCGGCGGATCTTGCCTGAGACGGTCTTGGGAAGGTCGAAGAACTCGATCCGGCGCACCCGTAGGTACGGCGCTAGGTGCGTGCGGGCATAGGACAGGATTGACCGGGCGGTGTCCGCATCCGGGGCAAAGCCCTCGACGAGGGCGATGTACGCCTTCGGAACCGCGAGTCGCACAGGGTCGGGGGCGGGGACTACGGCCGCTTCGGCGACGGCTGGGTGCTCGAGGAGCACGGACTCGAGCTCGAAAGGACTGATTTTGTAGTCAGAAGCCTTGAACACGTCATCGGTGCGACCGATGTATGTGATGTAACCGTCTTCGTCGCGAAGGGCGACGTCGCCGGTGTGATAGAAACCGCCCGCCATCGCTTCGTCGTTGCGTGCGGCGTCGCCCTGGTAACCGGTCATGAGCGTCAGCGGTTCGGTCGCGAGGTCGAGGCAGATCTCCCCCTCCCCCGGTCCATCCACCACAGTGCCGTCAATCTGGTCAACCAGCGCGACAGGGACGCCGGGCAATGGGCGGCCCATGGAGCCGGCCCTGACTGGCTGGCCGGGAGTGTTAGCGATGCAAGCGGTCGTCTCCGTCTGCCCGAACCCGTCCCGGATGGTCAGGCCCCACTGTCGTTGGACCTGGCTGATGACCTCTGGGTTCAACGGCTCCCCAGCGGCGATGGCCTCGCGCAGGAGCCCGGGTCCGGCACTGAGGTCCGCGTTAATGAGCATGCGCCATACGGTCGGCGGGGCACAGAAGGTGGTCACACCTTCTTTGCGGATCTGGTCGAGGAGCGCTTTCGCGTCGAAGCGCCCGTAGTTGTAGACGAAGATCGTGGCCTCAGCGAGCCAGGGCGCGAAGAAGTTCGACCACGCGTGCTTGGCCCAGCCTGGGCTGGAGATGTTCAGATGCACGTCGCCCGGCTGCAGTCCGAGCCAGTACAACGTTGAAAGGTGGCCCACGGGATAGGACGTGTGCGTGTGTTCAACGAGCTTGGGGCGGCTCGTCGTGCCTGAGGTGAAGTAGAGAAGCATCCGGTCGCGGCTGGTGTTCCCAGGGTGCTGCACAGGCGGGTCGGCGATACCGTAGGCATTTGCGTACGCCTGCCACCCCTCCGGACGTGGGGCAGCTCCAACCACGAGCCTGACGTAGTCCCCAGGCACGTCGTTGAATTTGGCTGTCTCGTCGCTGTTGCAGATGACCGCTCGCGCTCGGCCGCGGTCGAGCCGGTCGAGCAGTTCGGTGCTTCCCACCGCCGTCGTGGTCGGCATGACGACGGCGCCGAGCTTCACGATTGCGAGCATGCTTTCCCACAGCTCGACCTGGTTCCCGAGCATCACCATGACACTGTCTCCCTTGCGGATCCCGGCCGAACTCAGGAGAGAGGCCACCTGGTCGGAACGGGTGGCCAGCTCGTCGAAGCTGTACGCCTGTCGTGAACCGTCCTCCTCGACAATCACCAAACCGAGGTCCTGATTGCCACGAGCAAAACCGTCGAACCAGTCGTGGGCGAAGTTGAACGTGGCGCCAACATCGGGCCAGGTGAACGAGTCGACGGCCCCGGCGTAGTCGGTGCGGCGAGCGACGAGGTCGTCACGGGCCTGCCGAAGGGCGGCCGTTGCTGCAGCGCTCATGCCACGGAGCTCCCCTGCGGTGCTGTCTCGGCTGGTGATGTCGGCGGGGCCTCGCTCTTCCACTCGGGGAACCGGTGGCATGCCACGGACACGCCGTTCGATGCCTGGACGAGCGGAGGCCGCGTCGTGCGGCAGCGGTCCTGCACGAAGGCACACCTCGATGCGAAGGGGCAACCCTCCTCCGTGGCGCCTGTTGCCGTCGCCGTGCCCGTCCGCACCTGAGCGGCACGACGTGCCGCTTGCCGCTCCGGATCGGCGACCGGGGCGGCGTCCAGCAGGGCCCGGGTGTACGGGTGCGAGGGGTCGGCGACGACCTGGCTCGTCGGGCCGGACTCCATCACCTGTCCGCGGTAGAGGACGGTGACGTCGTGGCACAGGTGCCGCACGACGTTCATGTCGTGCGAGATGAACAGGTAGGCCAGTCCGGACTCGTCCTGGAGGTCCATGAGCAAGTTGAGCACCTGGGCTTGGACGGACAGGTCGAGGGCGCTCACCGCCTCGTCGCACACCACGACCTGCGCCTGTGTCATGAGCGCCCTAGCGATACAGATGCGTTGCCGCTGGCCACCCGAGAAGTGGCGCGGCAACCGGTCGGCGGCGGACGGGTCCATCCCGACCCGCACGAGCGCCTCCTCGACACGCGCGCGGATCTGCCGACGAGCGACACCCTGTGCGACCAGTGGCTCGCCGAGGCTACGGCCGATGGTGTACGACGGGTTCAGGGATCCTGTGGGGTCCTGAAAGACGGCCTGGAGATCACGAGCCAGGCGCTTGTGGCTGAGATGCCGCGAGGCTGTGATCGAGACACCAGCGACCTCGATCGTCCCGCCGTCGACGGCTTGCAGCCCCATCACGGCCCGGGCCAGGGTCGACTTCCCCGAGCCGGACTCCCCCACCAGACCGGCGGTCCTGCCGGGACGGATGCTGAGGCTCACGCCGTCGAGGGCCCAGAAGATAGGTTCGCGCCGCTTGCGACGGAACCCGACCTTGATGTTGCGCACATCCAGGACGGTCTCGGTGCTCATGCGCGTTTCTCCAGCTTCAGTAGGTCAGTGTGTAGGCACCGCGACAGCGCTTCGGACGTCTTGATAAGCGGTACACGAGCTTCGCTGCATGCCTCTGTCGCGAGTCGGCAACGCGCTGCGAAGCGGCAGCCTTGAGGCCACAAACCCGGCGCGGGCACTCGGCCGGGCAGCGTCGGCAGTCGACCTGAGTGCTCGATCGACGGATCTGCTGCGAGGAGTGCCGCTGTGTAGGGATGCGTGGGGGCGGTGAAGACCGTGTGCGCGGGCGCTACCTCGACGACGTCGCCGGCGTACATGACGACTGCCCGGTCGCAGATGTCTGCAACGACACCCCAGTCGTGCGTGATGAGTAGGAGCGCCAACCCGGTTGTCTCCTGGAGCTCGTGGAGCAGGGAGAGAATCTCGGACTGCACCGTGACGTCGAGCGCCGTCGTCGGTTCGTCGGCCACGAGCACCCGCGGTCTGCCCGCTAGGTGTACCCGGCCATCAGGTTGGTAGCAGTCGGCTGATGGGTGGGTTGCCTCCGAGTGCGCTGTGGCGGCGT
>NZ_SDWV01000024.1 GCF_004137345.1 Nocardioides zhouii | reverse complement strand
GCGCTCCAAAACGTCCTCAACAACACCACCGAGAAAGCGGCCTGAACGGTCAGGGGTAGACACAGGGCAACTCATGCCCCCGCCCCCTCGCCCCGGATGATCGCCAGGATCCGCCGGTCGATCCACTCCGGCCTCGCCCCCGGACCCACACGCATCTCGTAGTTCTCCGAGCCCACCCACATGTGGAAGCTGTCCTTGCCGTCGGCCTTCGCCAGCGTCTCGAGCTCGATCAGGAGCGCGTCGTCGACGGGCACCTGCTCCTCGGGAGTCGAGACGGTGAGGTAGAGCTCGTTGAGGTCGACCAGGCGGGCCAGCTCGGTGACCGGGTCGGCGTGGTCGTCGACGCGGAGGTCCACGGCCACGTCGTCGTGCCCGCCGTAGCCCGCCCCGTCGCGTACGACGAGCAGGGCCGCCGACTGCCGGCCCCGGCTGTCGCCACCAGCGGCGTCGCCGGCCGCGAGGGCCGCGAGCAGGCGCCGTTCGACCGGCTGGTCGACGCCGTCGAGCCAGGCCTTCTCCATCGCCTCGACGACCTCCGGGCCGGTGAGGATGTTGCCCTGGATGGCGTACCCGCCGCTCTCGCCGCTGCGCCCGGTGACGCCACCGGCCCAGGCGAAGCACTCGGCGCCGGTCCACGTCGCCGCGTTGCCGTCGGAGTCGACGATCCCGGCCTGGCGGTGCTCGCGCCCGTCGTCCTCCTCGACCAGCCGGTCGAGCGCGACCTGGGCCGTCGCGCCGTCGTCGAGGTGGGCGAGGCCGAGGTACTTGTAGGCCAGGTTGGCGTCGGCCTGGCTGGCGATCGCGCCGACGCCGGCCGCCGCGGCCGGGACGGCGGAGCCGACCGCTAGGAACTTGGAGGCGACGGCGACGCCCCACGACTCGCCGTCGTCGGACCGGGCCACGATCGAGAACGTCATGAGCCGAAACATAGCGGCAGCGAGGAACGAGCGGTTGCTAGGTGGAAGGCCAGGTCGAGTGGCCCCACGACCGAGCTCGCGAGGTCGTGACGGGCTGTATCGAGACCGCGATCCTTGTGTGCGAGACCGCAGGAACTGGGAGGCGAGGCGTCGTACCCGCGTCCTAGGGTGGCTGCGTGCTCACCCGTCTCGGATTCCCCAGCGTCGGGGAGCACCGCAGGTTCGTCGCGGCGATCGTCGCCGACACCGTCGGCAGTGGGCTCTTCATGCCGATCACGTTGCTCTACTTCATCGCGATGACCGACCTGTCCCTCGTGCAGGTCGGCTCGGCGTTGTCGCTGTCGGCGCTGCTGAGCATGCCCGCGGCGTTCGTCATCGGCACGCTCGTCGACCGCTTCGGCCCGCGCAAGATGATGCTCGCGGGCAACCTCGTGCAGGCGGCCGGGATGATCGCCTACCTCTGGGCCGACTCGCTCCTCGCCGTGGCGCTGTGGACCGCGCTGCTCAACCTGGGCCGCCAGTCGTTCTGGGGGTCCTTCGGCAACGTCGTGACCGCGATCTCGGCGCCGGGGGAGCGCGAGCTCTGGTTCGGTTTCCTGCAGGCGGTGCGCAACCTGGGCTTCTCGGTGGGTGGCGTGCTGGCCGGCGTCGCGCTGCAGATCGGGACCGACGCGGCGTACCAATCGGTCGTGGTGGTCAACGCCGTGACGTTCGTGCTCGCCTTCGTGCTGCTCCTCGACGTGCCCGACCACCGTGTGGCCCAAGCCCACGACGCGCCGGTCGAGGGCTGGGGTGTCGTCCTGCGCGACCGGGCCTACCTCCGGCTCGTGGTCGGACAGTTCGGCTTCGTGGTCGGGATGATGGTGCTCAACTTCGCCCTGCCGGTCTACGTCGCCGAGACGATCGACCTGCCCGGCTGGGTCGTCGGCGCGATCTTCACGCTGAACACCGCGCTCGTCGGGCTCGGCCAGGGACTCGTCGTACGCCGCATGACCGGGCGTGTCCGCGGCCGGATGATGGCGCTCGCCCAGCTGGTCTTCGCCGCCGGCTACCTCCTGTTCGTCCTCGCCGGCTGGCTGCCCGTGTGGCTCGCCGTCGTGGTGATGCTCGTCGGTGCCGCCGTCTACACGGGCGGCGAGCTGGTCGGCGGCCCCGTCTTCAGCGCGACGGCCGCCGAGGCAGCGCCCGACCACCTCCGCGGCCGCTACCTCGGGCTGTTCCAGCTCAGCTGGGGGATCGGCGGCGCGGTGACGCCGATCGCGTTCACGTGGCTGCTCGCCCACGGGCAGTCCACGCTGTGGTGGGTGCTGACCGTGGTGGCGCTCGCCACCGCGGCGTACCTCCGGACGCTGCCGCGCGTCCTGCCGGCCGCTGCCCTGCGGGTCACCCAGCGTACGGAGCCGGTGCCGGCCCCGGAGTGACGGTGCCGGTCAGGCCTGGCCGGTGCCGCGCAGCAGCTCGGTGAACCAGGCCTGCTCGGGGTCGAACGGCTTGTGCCCGGCGATCCGCTCGAACTCGATCGCGCGCAGCTCGTCGCCGCGGTCCTCGTCGTGGCCGATGACGCCCGGCGTGCCCGCGAGCGCGCACGTCACCGCGAGCTCGGCCATCTCCCGGATGAGCGCGAGGTCGGTCTCGTTGGCCGGAGCCGAGCGGGAGTAGTAGCCGGACTTCTGCACCATCCGCTTCTCCGCGCCGATCGCCTCGGAGAACCGGTCGGCGAAGTAGCGACCCGGGTTGACCAGGTCGATCTTCACGTGGCCGAACGGGTCGCGCCCGACCGTCTCCCCGGCCGCCTCGAGGGCCGTGACGATGTCGTCGATCCCCGCGCCCTCGGCGAGGAAGATGTTGACGCAGCCGACCTCGTCCATGACCGTACGCAGCCGGTCGGCCTCGGCGGCGAGGTCGATGCCGCGCTCAGGGACGTAGATTGCGTGGATCGCCCAGCGGCGCGGGTCGAGGCCGATGCCGGGGAGCCACTGCTGCTCGCCGTGCCAGGCCATGTAGTCGCGCGCGGCAGCGGCCGTCAGCCAGCCACTGGCCCGGCCCATCACCTCGTGCACGATCAGCATCCGCGGGTTGGAGCCGTGCTCGGCGAGGACGTGCTGGGCGAAGCGGGACGCCTCCTGCGCGGCGGTCTGCGCGCCGAGGCTCTGCCGGATCGGCACGATGTCGTTGTCGATGGTCTTCGGCAGCCCGACGACGGTGAGCTCCGAGCCCTGCGTACGGAGGTACGCCGCCAGGTCGGCCGCCGCCGTGTTGGTGTCGTCGCCGCCGATGGTGTGCAGGATGTCGACGCCGTCGGCCTGCAGCCGTGCGGCGGCCACGGCCAGTGCGGTCTCGTCCTCGCCGATGAGACCGCGCTTGCGGCAGTCGGCGTCGTTGGTGAGCTTCACGCGGCTGTTGCCGATCGGGCTCCCGCCGAAGCGGTGCAGGAGTGCCGCGCCGGCACGCTCCTCGGGACCGATCACGAGGCTGTTGCCGGTGAGCAGGCCGTGGTAGCCGTGCTTGTAGGCGATCAGCTCGATGTCGGGATCGGTGGCGTCGTAGGTCTCGATCAGGGCACCTACGGCGGAGGACAGGCACGGGGCATAGCCACCGGCGGTCAGGAGCGCAACGCGAGTCGGCATGGGCAGCAGGGTAGTGAGGAAACGGTCCGAGAGCGGAAGGGCGACCGCACTGCGGTCACTCACCCGACCGTGGGCCCGACAGTGACGAAGTGCGTTCGACCCCGTTGTAGGGGTGGGTCGATGGTTGCCCAGTCCCGAAGACAAAGGCCATTGTGAGGCAACGCCGTGCGGTGCACGGACCGACGAGGGGAGTCTCGATGAGCACGACAGAAGCCACACAACCGGATGTCAACGGCCCGGAGGACGCCGACCTCAAGCGCGTCCTCGGACCCAAGCTCCTGCTGCTGTTCATCGTCGGCGACATCCTCGGCGCGGGCGTGTACGCCGTCACCGGCAAGCTGGCCGGGCAGGTCGGCGGCATCGCCTGGCTGCCGTTCCTGGTGGCCTTCGCCGTCGCGACGGTGACCGCCTTCTCCTACCTCGAGCTCGTGACGAAGTACCCGCAGGCCGCCGGGGCCGCGCTCTACACGCACAAGGCGTTCGGCATCCACTTCATCACCTTCCTCGTGGCCTTCACGGTCGTGTGCTCGGGCATCACCAGCGCGTCGACGTCGTCCAACCTGCTCGCCGCGAACCTGCTGATCGGCTTCGGCAACGAGGACCCGAGCACGACGACGACCCTCGTGACCGCCCTCGTCTTCATGCTCATCCTCGCCGCGATCAACCTCCGCGGTGTCGGCGAGAGCGTGAAGTTCAACGTCATCCTCACCATCGTCGAGATGACCGCGCTGGCCATCGTGATCGGCATCGGCGTCTGGGTGATCGGGCGCGGCGACGGCGACCTGAGCCGGATCACCGTCTTCGAGAGCCCGGACGACAAGGGCCTCTTCATGGCCGTCACCATCGCCACCGCGATCGCGTTCTTCTCGATGGTGGGCTTCGAGGACTCGGTCAACATGGTCGAGGAGACCCAGGACCCGCTGAAGATCTTCCCGCGCGTGATGCTCACCGGGCTCGGGATCGCGGTCGTGATCTACATGCTGGTCGCGATCTCCGTCGTCGCGGTCATCCCGGCCGGCCAGATCGCCGAGCCCACCAACGCCGAGGCGGGCATTCTGCTCGACGTGGTGAAGACCGGTGCGCCCGACCTGCCCATCGACAAGCTCTTCCCGTTCCTCACCGTCTTCGCGGTCGCCAACACCGCGCTCATCAACATGCTGATGGCCAGCCGGCTGATCTACGGCATGGCGCAGCAGGACGTGCTGCCGCGCTCGCTTGGCAAGGTGCTGCCGGGTCGCCGGTCGCCGTGGACCGCGATCCTCTTCACCACGCTGCTGGCGCTGGGCCTGATCAGCGTCGTCACCCTCGACGCTGAGTCGTCGGTGGTGGCCGCGCTGTCCGGCACGACGGCCCTCCTGCTGCTGGCCGTCTTCACCATCGTCAACATCGCCTGCCTCGTGCTGCGCCGCGACCCGACCCCGGAACGGGCGTTCCGCGCCCCGACCGTGCTGCCGGTGATCGGCGCCATCTGCTGCGGCTACCTGCTCGGCCCGTGGGCCCGGCTCGAGGCCGACATGGTCCAGTACAAGATCGCCGGCGGACTGCTCGCCATCGGCGTCGTGCTCTGGGCGCTCACCTGGGCCACCAACCGCGGGGTCCGGGCCAAGAAGACCGGCTTCCGCGACATCGACCACCTCGAGTAGCGCACGGCCGGGACGTCCCGGCCGTGTCGAGGACGGCCCGATCGGGATGGCCGTCTACGGTGGGCCGAGTGACACGACGACCTCTCGGAATGCTGTTGGGGCTGCTGATCGCTTCGGCGCTCGGCTGCACCTCGGTCGCCCCCTCGTCGCCCTCGGCGAGCGCCACGCCGGGCGGCGAGTACCCCGCTCCGACGACCTCGCCGACTGCCGACGGAGGCCCGGAGGGAGCCCTGCCCCGAGGTGGCCCGCGCGACCGACCGGCGGTGCCGGCCGCCCCCGAGCTGCGGCGCGCGTACCGGTTCGTCTCGGCCCCCGACTTCCTCAACCAGGACGTCGCCGACCTGACCGCCGACGGGCGCAAGGAGTTCATCGACCCGCGCACGGGGGAGGTCGCCAACTCCACCAACGCCGAGTACGACGCCGGGCTCGACCACGTGATGAGCGAGATGGCGTCGCACGGCACCCGCGACGTGCTCGTCGCGGGTGACCTCGTCGAGGGTCGCTGGGGCCGCGACGACTCTCGCAGCGGCGTCTTCGGACCGGTCCGTACGGAGGCGCAGCGGATGCGCGCGTGGCGCCGGGCGGCCGCGGTCTACTACCCGGCCTATCGCGAGCGCTTCGCCAGCCACGACCTGCGCACCTTCCCCGCGGTGGGCGACCACGAGATCGGCGACGACCCGTGGCGCGCGCCGCGTGACGCCTGGATCGACTTCAAGCGCCGCCACGTGCCGGAGTTCAAGCGGATCTTCGCCGACGAGATGCTGGCGGGTGCCGGCGGACGGTCCCGCTTCTCGAAGCACCCACCCACCGGTCCGGCCCGGCGCACCGCGTACGCCGTCCGCCTCGACGAGGACGTGCTGCTGGTGACCCTCGACGTGTTCGAGCGTCGCGGGGGCGACGTGCACATGTCCGTCGACCCGGCCCAGCTCGCGTGGCTCGAGCGGGTGCTGCGCCAGGCCCGCCGCGACGACGTGCCGTGGGTGATGGTGCAGGGGCACGTCCCGATGACCGGTGACGTCCGCGCGCGCAACTCGAGCCACCTGTCGTACGAGAAGGGGGTGCGCTCCGACCTGTGGCGGGCGATGGTCGACGGCGGCGTCGACGTCTACCTCAGCGGCGAGGTGCACGACCAGACGGTCCACCAGCGCGACGGGATCCTCGAGGTCTCCCACGGGTCGCTGTTCTACCGGGGCGAGGCGTCGTACGTGGTCGGCCAGGCCACTGCCGACCGGCTGGTCCTGGAGAACCACCAGTTCCGCGGTGAGATCGGCTTCGAGGACCGGCTCTGGACCACCTCGCGCCAGGGCGCGCCCGGCCACATCAGCTATCCCGACGCCTCCCTCGTCACCGGCACGCTCGAGGCCAGCCGCACCCGGTCCGGCGGGCTGCGGGTGGACGACGCCGACGGCGTGCTCGCTCCCCGGCCCTGACGGTCCGGCCGGCGTCCGCCCACCGGGCGGTCACGGTTCGGGTCGGGCGGGCGCGGCGCCGTACCCTTGCAGGGTGACCGCCATCCCCACCCTCGAGGAGCTCCACGCGCTCGGGCCCCTGCAGCAGCCGACCTACCCCGACGCGGGAGCAGTCGACACTGCCGTCGCTCGGTTGAGGACCGTGCCGCCGCTCGTCTTTGCGGGTGAGTGTGACGACCTGACCGAGAAGATCGCCGCCGTGACCCGCGGCGAGGCGTTCCTCCTGCAGGGTGGCGACTGCGCCGAGACCTTCTCCGGCGTCACCGCCGACAACGTGCGCAACAAGCTGCGGGTGCTGCTCCAGATGGCCGTCGTCCTGACGTACGCCGCCTCGGTGCCCGTGGTGAAGCTCGGCCGGCTCGCGGGGCAGTACGCCAAGCCGCGGAGCTCGGACCTCGAGACCCGCGACGGCGTGACGCTGCCGGCCTACCGCGGAGACGCCGTCAACGGCTACGACTTCACCCCCGAGTCCCGCATCCCCGACCCGCAGCGGCTGGTCGACGTCTACAACTCGTCCGCGGCGACCCTCAACCTGGTCCGCGCGTTCGTCACCGGCGGCTACGCCGACCTGCGCCAGGTGCACACCTGGAACACCGACTTCGTGCAGAGCTCGCCGTTCGGCCAGCGCTACGAGGCGATGGCCGACGAGATCGAGCGCGCCCTCACCTTCATGAAGGCGATCGGCGCCGACCCCGACGAGTTCCACCGCGTCGACTTCCACTCCAGCCACGAAGCCCTGCTGCTGGAGTACGAGCAGTCGCTGACGCGCATCGACTCGCGCACCGACCTGCCCTACAACGTGTCGGCCCACTTCGTGTGGATCGGCGAGCGCACCCGCCAGCTCGACGGAGCCCACATCGAGCTCCTCTCGCGCATCCAGAACCCGATCGGCATCAAGCTCGGCCCGACGACGACCCCGGACGACGCACTGGCCTACGCCGCGCGCCTCAACCCGGACAACACGCCCGGGCGCCTCACCTTCATCACCCGCTTCGGCGCCCACAAGATCCGCGACGGCCTCCCGGCGCTCGTCGAGAAGGTCACGGCCGAGGGCGTCCAGGTCGCGTGGGTCTGCGACCCGATGCACGGCAACACCTTCGAGGCGTCCTCGGGCTACAAGACCCGTCGCTTCGACGACGTCATCGAGGAGGTCCAGGGCTTCTTCGACGTGCACCGCAGCCTCGGCACCTGGCCCGGCGGCGTTCACGTCGAGCTCACCGGCGACGACGTCACCGAGTGCATCGGCGGCGGCGAGGAGATCGACGAGGCCGGGCTGGCCAACCGCTACGAGTCCGTCTGCGACCCCCGCCTCAACCGGGTCCAGTCCCTCGAGCTCTCGTTCCTGGTCGCGGAGATGCTCCGGAAGGCCTGATCCCTGCTCGAGCGGTGGTCCAGCCACCTTTCCTCGGCCGGAAGTGTGGCTCCACCACCGCCCACGCGCGTGTCGTACGCGGCGCGCCGCCGAGCGGTGGCCCAGCCACATTCGCCTCGCGCGGAGTGTGGGTGGGCCACCGCTCGCCGGAGGACGGGACGGCCCCCGGTAGGTTCGCCACCGTGATCGACCTGCGTTCCGACACCCTGACCCGGCCGACCGAGGCGATGCGCGAGGCGATGGCACGCGCGGAGGTCGGGGACGACGTGTACGGCGAGGACCCGACGGTCCTGGCGTTGCAGGAGCGGGTCGCGGGGATGTTCGGCCACGAGGCCGCGCTGTTCACGCCGACCGGGTCGATGGCCAACGTGCTCGCCGTCGCGTCGGTCGTCTCGCCGGGCGAGGAGGTGCTGTGCGACTCCTCGGCACACATCGCCCGCGCCGAGCTCGGCGCCCACGGGGCGATCAGCGGCATCACCATGCGCACCTGGACCGGCGAGCGCGGTCAGGTCGACCTGGCGGCCATCGAGTCGATGTACGCCCCGGACATGGGCCCGTTCTTCGTCCGGACCGCGGCCGTCTCGGTCGAGAACACCCACAACTTCGCCGGCGGCACCGTCCTGCCGATCGACGACCTGCGCGACCTCCGGGCCTGGGCCGACACCACGGGGACCAAGCTCCACCTCGACGGCGCGCGCCTCTGGAACGCCCACGTCGCGACCGGTACGCCGCTGGCGGACTACGGACGGATCGCCGACGTGCTCGCCGTCTGCCTCTCCAAGGGCCTCGGGGCACCCATCGGCTCGCTGATGATCGGCTCGGCCGACGCCATCGACCTGGCGCGCGTACGACGCAAGCGGATGGGCGGCGGGATGCGCCAGGTCGGCGTGCTCGCGGCAGCAGGGGCGTACGCCCTGGACCACCACGTCGACCGGCTGGCCGACGACCACGTCCACGCGCGGTTGCTCGGCGAGGCGCTCGGCCTCGACCCAGCGACGGTCGACACCAACATCGTCGTGGTGGACCGTCCCGACGCGGCGTCGTTCGTGGCTGCCGCCGCCGACGAGGGCGTACGGATCGCCACGGTCGGACCGCGGGCGGTGCGACTCGTCACGCACCTCGACGTCACGCCGGCCGACGCGGACCGCGCGGCCGTGGTGCTCAGCCGGCTCGCCGCCCGATGACCGCGACCTCGCTGATCGCGGTGTAGTCGCGCCCGAGGTTGCCACTGCCGGGCGGCGTCACCGCCGTGATGGTGATCGTGATCGTCGACGTCTCCACCGGCGGCACCTTCAGCCGCTGCATCCCGGGTCGCTCGGAGAAGGTCTGCTCCACCGACGTGCCGTCGTCGAAGCCCCAGGTGACCGACAGGATCCGCCGGTTGTTGGGGTACCAGTCGACTCCGGCGACCTGCTTGGTGTAGCCGTTGACCAGCCCGACGCGGGAGACGACGCCCGGCTCCGGCAGGGTGATCGTCACGGCCTGACCGGACGCGTCGCCGGCCGTACGCCACGTGGTGCTCAGGTTGCCGTCCTGCATCTGGCTCGCCTCGTACGCCACCAGGTTGCCGTCGAAGTCGGTCGTGGGCGGGGCGGTGCCCGGAACCTCGAAGGTGGCCTGGCCTGCCAGGTTGACGAGCTTGCCGACGCCCTTCGGCGCCTCCTCCGCCTCTTCGTCGGGCTCGGTCGACTCGCCGTCACCGGTGTCATTCGGCGCCGTCGAGGCGCTCGACGTCGGGTCGGACGCTGTGGTGCCGTCCTCGTCGGTCGCGAAGGCCTCGAGCAGGACGACGACCAGGCCGACGAGCAGCACCGCTCCGAGCACCCAGAAGATCCACGCCCGACCCCGCACCGGGTCGTCGGTGTGGAGCGCGTCGACCTCCTCGTACGGGAGCAGGTCCCGCTCGGGGTCCCAGGCGGAGCGGGCAGGAGCCGGTGCCGTGGGCGCCGGGGTCCGCGGGGGAGGAGCAGGCGCCACGGGTGCCACCGGATCGGCCAGAGGATCGGCCACCGGGGCGACGGGTGTCGGGTCGGCTGCCTGGACCGGGAACGCGGTCGGCTCGGGCGGTGCGTCGGCCGGTGCGGGAGGCGGGCCGGGGTCCACCGCGACCGGGGGCGGCGGTGCAGCGACCGGCGCCGGCTCGCCGATGGGGTGCCCGCAGTTCAGGCAGAACCGGCCCACGCCGAGGTCTGCCCCGCACCGCACACAGGTGTCCACGGGGCCACGATAGGGGGAGGAGCCCATCCCGTCCTCCCGTCCCGGGGTCTCAGACCGCGATGTGCGGGACCTCGCCCTCGACCACGCGGCGGGGCGCGAGCTCGACGATGAGCATGGCGCCCAGCACCATCGAGCCTCCGAGGAGCAGGCGGTTCGTGACGTCCTCGCCGCCGAGCCAGACGGCGAAGAGCGACGCGAAGACCGGCTCCATGCTCATGATGAGCGCGGTGCGGGTGGGTGGCAGGTGGGCCTGCGCCCACGTCTGTCCGAGCAGCCCCATGGCCCCGACGATCACGGCCATGTACGCCACCGACACCCAGTCGCTCGTACGCGCCGGCAGGACGATCCCGTCGGGCACGGTCGCGAGGGTGCAGACGAGGGCGATCACCATCACCTGCAGGATCGTCATGCCGACTGCGTCCTGCGCGGTCGACCACGCGCCGAGCCCGACGATGTGGAGGGCGTAGAGCACCGCCGAGGCCAGCGTGATCAGCTCGCCGTAGCCGGTGCTGAAGCCGCGCAGCGCCAGCACGCCGAGGCCGATCGTGGCGAGCACGACGGCGACCCACGTGATCGGCGGGATGCGGGTGTGCAGGATCGCGGCTGCGAGCAGCGGCGTGAAGACGACGTACAGGCCGGTGACGAAGCCGCTGACGCTCGCCGGCGTGTGTGCGAGACCGGTCGTCTGGAGGATCTGGGCGACGCCGTAGAGCAGGCCGAGCACGACGGCGTGCCTGCGGACGGTGGGGGACAGCCGACCCAGCGCCCGGGGTGCGACGAGGAGCAGCGCGGCGGACGCGATGGTGAAGCGGAGCGCCAGGAAGTCGAGGGTCGGCACCCGGTCGAGCAGGTCCTTGATGAGGAAGAACGTCGATCCCCAGCAGGCAGCCAGCGCCAGCAGCACAGCCGCGGCCAGCAGCGTCGTACGACGGGACGGCTCGTGACTCACCGGAGGAAGGCTAGGTCCTCAGACCACCGACAACGTGATCGTCGAGCCCTTCGCGACGCGCTCGCCCTCACCCGGGTCGGAGCTCGAGACGTAGCCGAGGCCGAGGTAGATCTGGGCCTGCTGGGTCTCGACCTCGAACCCGAGTCCTTCCAGCAGCTCGGTGGCTGCCTCGACGCCCATCGCCTCGACGTTCGGCACCTCGACGAGCTCGGGTCCGAGCGAGACCGTGAACGACACCGTGTCGCCGCGGTAGAGCGTCCCCGTCGTGGGGTCCTGCGAGATGACGTCGCCCTCGGCGACGGTGTCGCTGTGGACCTCGCTGGTCACGCTGACCTCGAGGCCGCGTCGCTCCAGGGCCACCTTGGCGTTCGCGAGGGGCTTGCCCGTCCAGTCCTTGATGGTGATCGGCTTGCGTCCGCGGCTCAGCACGAGGTCAACCGTGGCACCGGGCTTGAGGGTCGTCCCGGCCTTCGGCGAGGTGCGGATGACCTGGCCCTCCGGCACGGTCTCGCTCCACCTGCCCGCGCTGGTGCCGAAGGCGAGGTTGGTCGCGGCGAGCGCGTCCTGCGCCTGGTCCTCGGTCTGGCCTGCCAGCTCCGGCACGTCGTAGCGCTCGGGTCCCAGCGACAGCACCAGCGTGACGGTGCCGCCGTCGAGGACCTTGCCGCCGGGCTCCGGGTCGCTGTCGATGACCAGGCCGGCCGCCACGTTCTCGGAGTACGCCGGCTCGCCGGCCTCGGCCTCGAGTCCGGCGTCCTCGAGCTCGGCGCTCGCCGCCGCCTCGTCGAGCCCGAGCACCCCGGGGGTGGTCGTGTAGCGCTCCCAGCCGAACCACCAGGCGCCGAGGGCGATGCCGGCGACGAGCAGGATCGCCAGCAGCAGGGCGACCGGTCCCTTCACCGAGCGGCGGCGGGCGGTCGTGGCGACGGGGGCGGCCTTGGTCGGCGCCCGACCGGGGGCGCGGCCTGGCGCGGAGCGGGACGCCGGGGGAGTCGCTGCGGCGGCAGCCGGTGCCGCGGCCGCAATGGGTGCCGCGACCATCATCGGCTCGGTCATCGGTGCCACCGGCGTCGTGTGGGCCGGCACCGGGTGCCGCTCGATCGCGGTGGTGCGGTCGGGGCTGCCGTCGGCGACGAGGCCCGAGTCGCGGGGGTCGACCTCGGTGAGCAGCGCAAGGGCGCCCGCGTCGAAGGGCTCGGGGGTGGTGTCGTTGCCGGGCTCCGGGACGTCGTCCGCGGGTGTACGGCGGGGGAGCAGGTCGGCGGCCAGCTCGGGGTCGGAGTCGAGCCCCTCGCGCAACGCCTGCTCGACGCGGTGGAGGTGGTGCAGCAGGACGGTGGCGTCGGCGGGCCGGTGGTCGCGGTCGCGGGAGGTGGCGCGGGCGACGAGCGCGTCGACATAGTCGGGGATGCCGGGCTGCACCAGCGAGGGCATCGGGACGTCGTGGTGAACGTGGCGGTACGCCACCTGGATCGGCGACTCGCCCTCGTGGGGCTTGGCGCCGGTCAGCAGCTCGTAGAGGACGACGCCGACGGCGTACACGTCCGCGCGGGCGTCGGCCCGGCCGTCGACGACCAGCTCGGGCGCGAGGTAGGACACGGTGCCGATCAGCACCCCACCGGTCGCGGTGTGCTGGGTGTCGGCGCTGACGGCCTTGGCGAGGCCGAAGTCGGCGACCTTGATCCGACCACCGTGCGCCTCGTCGGCGATCAGCACGTTCTCCGGCTTCACGTCGCGGTGGATCAGCCCGGCACGGTGGGCGGCGCCGAGCGCCGAGACGACCGGCTCGAGGAGCGCGAGCGCGCGCCGGGGCGGCATCGGCGCCTCCTTGCGCACGACGTCGCGCAGCGTGTGGCCGGGGACGTACTCCATGACCAGGAAGACGGTGTCCTGGCCGTCGGAGGTGTCGTCGCCCTGGTCGTACACGCCGACGACGTGCGGGTGGTTGAGCCGGGCAGCGGCACGGGCCTCGCGGACGAAGCGCTCGGCGAACTCCTGGTCGTCACCGAGCCCGGGGTGCATCACCTTCACCGCGACGGTGCGGTCCAGGCGGGTGTCGGTGGCTTCGTAGACACTGGCCATGCCGCCGCGCGCGATGCGGGGGCCGATGCGATAGCGACGCTCGAGCAGACGCCCGACCATGGGGTCGCCAGAGACGCCGGGCGCGGCTGCGCGGGCGTGCTCAGGCTCCACTGTCGACCTCCGCGCCGGATCTTGGAGGGGCACACGGGGAAGGATCCGGCACCCCCACTCTACGAAAGCCGCCGCCTGCGGCGCCGCTCAGGCGTGGTTCCGGCGTGGCGCGCGCTCACGATTCGCTCACGAGGGAGGTCGGCCGTCCTCCAGCCGTCGCTTGATCGCGACCACGTTGCCGACGTACGCCCGGGTCTCCTCGTACAGCCCGTGCTCCCGGACGGCGCCGAGACCCTGGTAGTAGGCGCCGATCTTGTGCGTACGCCGCTGGGTGTGGTGCGAGAGCACGCGGAGCAGCAGGACGCCGGCCCTAGCGTTGTCGCCGAGCGTGTGCAGGCGCAGCCGGCGCCCGGCGTAGTGCTCCATCCAGCGCGCCGTCGCGGGCAGCACCTGCATCGCCCCGATGGCGTTCGCGCTCGACACCACGCCCATCTGCCAGCCCGACTCCTGCCACGCGATCGCGAGCGCGAGCTGCGGGTCGACGTCGTGGTGGCGCGCGGCCCCCGCGATCACCCGTCGCACCTTCTCGCGGTCGCGGTCGGGGTGCTGCCACATCGTCGTCGTACGGCCCTTGCCGCCCTGCTTGCCGCCCTGCTTCGTGCCACCGTCGCCCGACCGGTCGCCCGTGTGCACCACCGGGATGACGATCCGGTCGCCGACGTGCAGGGTGCCGCTCCGGCCGAGGTGGTTGGAGGACACGATCTCCGCCGTCCACGCGTGGAACCGCACCGCGAGTCCCGACGCGGTGTCACCCGGGCGGACGACGTACGACACGAGCGTGCGTCCGTCGGGCGCATCGGCGTGGTCCGCGTGCGCGGGTGCGACGAGCGCGGTCGAGAGCGGGACGGAGAGGCTCGCGGCCAGCACCAGGGCGGTGAGGAAGCGGTAGCGATCAGGTCGGGACACGGGTCGGGACACGGGAGGCACTCCTGCCTCGTCGGCTGCGCCCGAGGACCTGGGGCCCTGCGGGAGGGAAGCGCGCCGAACGAGCATTCGACGGTAGCGAGACCGAGGGGCCCCTCGCGAGGCGAAGGGCCCCTCGGGCGTGTCGCGGAGGCTGGAGCCGAGCCTCAGCAGGCGCCGTTGTAGGTGCTGAGCTCGAGCTGGGGAGCCTTGATGGACTTCTCGTTGGGGGCGCGCATCGACCAGTAGCGCATCCAGTCCATCTGCATCCGGGCCGGGTGCATCTTCTTGCCGCCCGTGGCGCGCAGCTCGAACTTCAGCTGCCGCGAGACCGGGTCGAGGGCCTCGGTGCGGCGCTCGGTGTGGATGACGTGAGCGTCGACGAACCACGACACGTGGTCCGGGGCGACCTCGACGGCGTACGTGTGCCACCGGTCGTTGCGCAGGTGACGGCCCAGGAAGCCGCGGTAGGAGCTGTTGGGCAGCGTGTGGATGTAGGACTTCACCGTGTTGCGGCCGAGGGTGAAGTTCTCCAGGGCGATGTCGCGGCCGCCGCAGTGCTGGTCGCGGGTGCCGCCGGGGACGAGCTCGGTGACGACCTTGAAGGGCTTGCCGCCCTTCACCTTGGACATCGTGCGGGCCCGCATGCGGATCTCCCAGCGGCCGTACGTGTGGCCCTTCAGGTCGAGCGTGGCCGACACGCTGCCCCGCTGGGTGCTCATCAGCGTGAGCATGCCGTTCTGGGTGCGGACGATGCCGCGACCCTTCTGCTTCCAGAAGGCCGGCTTGGGGCCGACGAACTCCTGGCGGAAGGCGCCGAACTGGTACCACCCGAACGTGTTGCCGGCGTGGACGGGCCCCGGGGCGCCGTCGTAGTGGTCGGCCGACGCAGGGGCGACGACCGGGGACAGGGTGAGCGCCAGCAGGCCGACCAGGGCCGCGGCGAGTGCGGAGCGGAGGGGGTGCATCCGCAACACGCTACGGATGCCGTGCGCCCGCGACAACTTCGCGTGGGCCAGCGTCCGCGCCCTAGGCTGCGGTCATGAGTTTCGTACCGCTGGCCGACCGTGACCTGGCCGCCCTGGTCCCCGAGTGGCTCGACTGGAGCCAGGCCGCCGCACTGCTGGGCGTGACGCCCGCCAAGGTGCGCACCATGGTCCGCGACCACGAGCTCGCCGAGGCGGTCTCCGCGCCCGGAGCCGGTCCGCGCGTGCCGGCCGACTTCATCCAGGACGGCCTCGTCGTCAAGGGACTGTCCGGGCTCCTCATGCTGCTCCACGACCACCGCTTCAACGACCGCGAGTGCATCGCCTGGCTCTTCACCGACGACGACCTCCCGGGTCGCCCCATCGACGCGCTGCGCGAGAACCGCGGCAGCGAGGTCAAGCGTCGCGCGCAGGTGCTGGAGTACTGATGGCCTCGCGAGCGGGAGCCGGCCGGGATCGCTACCGGTGGCTGCTGCTGCTCGTCGCCGCCGCGATGCTCGTCGCGTGGCTGGTGACCGGGGGAGGACAGGAGCCCGAGCCCGGCGGGTCGACCGCCACCGAGCCGACGTCCTCGCCGTCCTCGTCGCCGTCGCACGAGTTCACCGAGACCAACACCCCGAGCGCCGAGCCCTCGGCCACGCCGTCGCCCGGTACGGACCCTGAGAGCGGGCTGCCGTACGTCGACGAGGCGAGCCTGCCCGCCGAGGCTCGGGACGTGCTCGACCGCATCGACGCCGGCGGCCCGTTCAAGTACCCCGACAACGATGACGTGACGTTCGAGAATCGCGAGGAGCTGCTGCCCGACCATCCCGAGGGCTACTACCGCGAGTACACCGTCGAGACCGCCCCGCGGGTGCGGGGGCCTCGCCGGATCGTCACCGGTGACGCCGGCGAGTACTACTGGACCGACGACCACTACGACTCCTTCTCACGCATCCAGAGGACGACCGAATGAGGATCACCCCACGACGTTCCTCTCCGCCGCTTCGCTCCCCCGAGCAACGCCGCGGGGACCCCGAATGAGCGGACTGGCGGCCGTCCTGGCCGGGCACGAGGGACCGGGGATCCACCTGTGGCACGGCGCGTTCGACGCCGCCGACGTACGCCACACGGTCGAGCACGCCGGCTGGGGGTTCGGGTACGTCGACGGCTGGACGCGCGCCGACTCCAGGTCCGCGTTCCTAGCGGCGGTGGGCGAGACGCTCGGCTTCCCCGACTACTACGGGCAGAACTTCGATGCGCTCGCCGACTGCCTGCACGACATCGGCGCCGGCACCGACGGGGTCGTGCTGCTGTGGGACGGGTGGGCGACCCTGGCCCGGGCCGACGAGAAGGCCTTCAGCATCGCCCTGAGCGTGCTGGGCTCGCGCGTCAACGCCGACCGCGGCGTGCCGTTCTCCGTGCTGCTCCGCGGTGACGGTCCGCCCGTCCCAGGGATCGCCAGCCTCGACTGACGGTGATCCTCGTACGCCGGGCGGCTGGACCGCTCAGACGGTGCGCTGGGTGGCGGCCGCGGCCAGCTCGGTGAGCACCACGCGGGCCTCCCCGTCGACGTCGGCTGCCCGCAGGGCCTCGACCGCGCGCTCGGCGAGGGAGGCGATGACCTCCTCCACCTGGGCGCGGGCGCCGGAGGAGTCGATGATCGCGCGCAGCTCGTCGACGTCGGCGTCGCGCAACGGCGTACCGAGGGCGTTGTCGAGCCGCTCGGCGTCCGCACGCGGGGCGGAGTCGAGGGCGAGGGCGACCAGGACGGTCCGCTTGCCCTCGACCAGGTCGTCGCCCGCGGGCTTGCCGGTCTCGGCCGGGTCGCCGAAGACGCCGAGCAGGTCGTCGCGGAGCTGGAAGGCCTCGCCGAGGGGCAGGCCGAAGCGGCTGAGGTGCTCGATCCGGGCCTGGTCGGCACCGGCGAGGGCGGCGCCGATGTGCAGCGGCCGCTCGATCGAGTACTTGGCGGACTTGTAGCGCAGCACCGTCATCGCGGTGTCGACGTCGGCGTGCCCGCGGGCCTGGACCGAGACGTCGAGGAACTGTCCGCCGATCACCTCGGTGCGGCACCGCTCGAACAGGTCGAGACCGGGGGCGACCTCGTCCGCGCCGAAGCCGGAGTGGCGGAGCAGGTCGCCGGCCCAGCCCAGCAGCAGGTCGCCGAGCAGGATCGCGGCGGCCGCGCCGTACTGCTCGGGATCACCGCGCCAGCCGGCCGCGCGGTGCTCGGCCCCGAACGCCCGGTGGGTCGCCGGGCGGCCCCGGCGCGTGTCGGAGGCGTCCATGTAGTCGTCGTGGACGAGGGCGCTCGCGTGCAGCATCTCCAGCGACGCGCAGGCGCGGGCCAGCGCCGCGGGGTCCGTCGGCTCCGGTCGGATCGCCCGGTGACCCCAGTGGCAGAAGGCGGCGCGGAACCGCTTGCCCCCGCTCACCGACGTACGCGCCTCGGCGATCAGCCGGCCGGCGTCGGGGCCGAGCGGGGCGAGCTCGGCCTCGCGCTCGTCGAGGAAGGCGTCGAGCACCTGCTGGACCTGGTCGCGGAAGGGTGCGGGATCCCAGGTCGTCACGTCGGCGAGCCTAGTCAGTGGACAGTGCGCCGAGGACATCGTGGTCGTCCGTAGGCTGTTGCGCATGACGCACGGACGGGACCTGAGCATGAGCGAGCGCCTCGCCCGAGGCGACCGTTCCTTCTCCTTCGAGTTCTTCCCGCCCAAGGACGAGGCCGGTGAGGAACAGCTCTGGCGGGCGATCACCGAGCTCGAGCCCTTCGGCCCGACCTTCGTGTCGGTCACCTACGGCGCGGGCGGCACGACCCGCGACCGCACCGTTGCGATCACCGAGCGCATCGCCCGCGACACCAGCATGCTGCCGGTCGCGCACCTCACCTGCGTCGGTCACACGACCGACGAGATCACCTCGATCCTCGACGACCTCCGTGCGGCCGGCGTCACCCACGTGATGGCCCTGCGCGGCGACCCGCCGACCGGTCCGGGCACCCCGTGGACGCCGACCGAGGGCGGCCTGACGTACGCCAACGAGCTGGTGGCCCTGATCCACGAGCGCGACGACATGCGCATCGGCGTCGCAGCCTTCCCCGAGGGCCACGTCGACGCCGCCGACCTCGACACCGACGCGCGCGTGCTGCGGGCCAAGTACGACGCGGGGGCCGAGTTCGCCGTGACCGACATGGTGCTGCGGGCGAGCGACTACGTCGGGCTGGTCGAGCGGGCCAAGGCCGTCGGCGCCGACCTGCCGATCATCCCGGGCATCATGCCGATCCTGAACCTCCGCTCGATGGAGCGGATGGTGGAGTTCTCCCGCCGGCAGCTCCCGCAGGAGATCACCGATCGGCTCTCGCCGCTGGCCGAGGACCCCGCCGCGCTGCGGGCCGAGGGCATCGCGATCGCCACAGAGCTCTGCGAGGCCCTGCTCGACGCGGGCGCGCCGGGGCTGCACTTCTACACGCTGAACCGGTCCAAGGCGACCCGCGAGATCTTCGCGAACCTCCGCATCACCGTCTGAGCTCCGCCGACCCCACCCAGAGGTCCCGCAGCAGGCAGACCTCGGCGCCGTGGTGGATCAGCTCGACGCTCGTGTAGAGCACGACCCTCGCCACGGGCGCGTCCGCGAACGCGGGCGGGCTCCGGTCGCCCTGCGGCTCGGCGAGTCCCGCCTCGCCCAGGCCGCGCACGCCGGCGACCCAGGCGGCGTACTCCTCGTCGAGCCGCGCGAGCGTCGTCGCGGCGGAGCCGGTGTCGTACGTGTCCGGGTCCACCCGCGGACCGCCGAAGTAGACGCCGTTCATGGACGCGAGTCCCTCGACCAGGTGGCCCAGCCGCCAGGCGATCGTGGTCACTCCCGGGGCCGGCTCCTAGACGAGCTCCTCGTCGGTGAGCCCTTCCAGCCGGGGACGCAGCTGCTCGTCCCAGTGGGTCCGGACCTGGTCGAGCACCTCTGCGTTCCAGTCGACGGCCATCGGGCGAGGGTAGTCCCGGGTGGGCGTTGGCTAGGTTGGCTCTCATGTTCACCGTCACCGTGACCGGGACCGGCACGAGCAAGGTCGCGCCGGACAGCGCCGTCGTACGTCTCGCGGCCGTCGGCCGTGGAGCAGGCGTCGCCGAGGCGTACGCCGCCATGACCGCGGCGGCGACCACCCTGGTCGAGGTGGCCGGGCGCCACGTCGAGGAGCGTCGGGTCGGCTCGACCGGCATCACCGTGTGGCCGACGCACGACCGGGAGGGCAGGCCCGACGGGTTCGAGGCCCGCCACTCGTTCGCGATCGGGTGCGACGACCTCGCGGGTGCCGGCACGCTGCTCTCCGAGCTGGCGGGCGAGGTCGGCGACGGGCTGGTGATCGACAGCGTCGGGCTCGAGGTGACCGAGGACCACGGCGCGGACGCGCAGGCCCGCGAGGCCGCGTTCCACGACGCCCGCGAGCGCGCGGCCGCGCTGGCGCGGATGGCGGGGGCCGGCCTCGGCACCGTCCAGACGATCGTCGAGGGCACCGGTGGCGACGGTCCGTCCCCGATGCCCAAGCTCGCGATGATGCGCGACTCGGGTGGTGGGATCGAGCCGGGGGAGGCCTCGGTGAGCTGCTCGGTCACCGTCGTGTGGGAGATCGTCTACTGACGACCTGCTCCGGTGTCACGCCCGGCCGACGACCTCCGCCACCAGCGCGGCACTGAGTCCGGCGAAGGGCAGACCGGAGCCGGTCGTGGCGTGCGCACCGGCCGTGAGCACCCCATCGATCGGGGTGCGCGGACCCAGCCGCGTGCGCGCCGTGCGCGGACCCTGCCAGAGCACGCCGTGCGGCGACCCGCCCCACCGTTCCACCAGGTCGCGCGGGCTGCGGTCGACCCGCGCGACGACCTTCTTCCGGACGTCGAGGCCCTGGCGGGCGAGGGCGGTCAGCACGTCCTCGGCGATCCGGCCCCGCCCCAGCACCGTCCAGGCGGCGGCGCCGTCGGGCGCGCGGCCACCCGTACGCACCACGAGCAGCGGGTCGCCGTGGAGCACGACCTCGTGCGGCAGGTCGGGGACGTCGCCCTCCAGCCCGACGTGGCACACGACCGGCGGGAACGCGGGCATCGTCCGCCGGACGTACGACGCCAGCGCGGGCAGCCGGCGCGGGTCGATCGCGACGACGACGTGGTCGGCGGGCACCTCGCCCTGGTCGGTTCGCACCGCGGCCACGCGCCCGCCGGTCACGACGAGGTCGGTCGCGGCGGTGGAGGTCAGCACGGTGACCCCGCGCAGCACCAGCCGCTCGGCCATGGCCGTCCCGAGGGTGGCGAGCCCGCCCGGCACGGTCCAGGCACCGAACCGCTGCTCGAGGTAGATGTCGACGCCCGCGAACACCGGCACGTCGCGGAGCACGTGGCCGTCCATCACGAGTCGGTGCCCCGCGACGAGGCGCAGCCGCTCGTCGCGGAACGTACGCCGCAGCCGCTTGTCGAGCGACTCGCGGCGCCCGAGGAGCGAGGTGAGCTCGGCCGGCGCGACGACGTCGTCGAAGGGCCGCTCGAACCACTCCTTGCGCAACAGCTCCCACGTCTCGCCGTACGTCGCGACGTGGTCGACCCACTGCTGGCCGAGGCCCGTGCCGAGGCCGTCGACGGCGGCGAGCTGGGCGGCTCGCGAGGCGCCGGGCAACTGGAGGGAGGTGCCGTCGGCGAACCGGTGCTCACGCACGAGGTCGAGCGGCTGGAGGTCGACCTCGCGCTCGAGCGGGCGGCCGGACTTGCGGAAGAGGTCGCGGATCACCGCAGGCAGGAGCGTGCTCGTGGGGCCGGCGTCCCAGGCGAACTCGTCGAGCTCGACCGTCGTCAGTGCGCCACCGAGCTGCGCCGAGCGCTCGAGGAGCGTCACGTCGTGGCCGAGCTTGGCGAGCCGGGCCGCGGCGGCCATGCCGCCGAAGCCGCCACCGATCACCACGACACGAGCCACGGGGGAACCCTAGGTCCCGCGGTGGTCAGGCCGTCTGGTGGATCGGGCCCTTCTTCTTCCAGCGCCGCCAGCCGCGACGGACCAGCCGCCCGACGAAGAACAGCATCACCAGGCCGAGGAGGAGCAGCACCCCGGCGATCGCGGCGGCGGCCTCCGGGTGGTCGAGGGCGAACCACACGACCCCGAGGACAGCCGCGTCCTCGGTCAGGCTGGCCACGATGTTGCTCGCCGGCTCCGGCGAGGAGTTGATGGCGAGGCGTCCGCCGGCCTTGACCAGGTGGCTCAGCAGCGCTGTGCCGCCGCCCACGACCCCGAGCACCGCCTGGTCGAGCGAGGAGGCGTCGCCGGCGAGCAGGACGCCGATGACGGCGCCGGCCGTCGGCCGGATCGCCGTCGAGATCGCGTCCCAGGTCGAGTCGATGAACGGGATCTTGTCGGCGATGAATTCCATCGAGTACAGCAAGGCGGCCACCGCCAGCACGTCCCAGCGCGCGAGCACGTCGGGGACGTCGGTGAACGAGCCGAACCTGTCGGCGAGGCCCATGACGAGGACGACGAGGTAGGCGTTGATGCCGCTCGCCCAGCCGCTGGAGAAGGTGAGTGCCAGTGCGTCCACGGGGTGATCCTCTCAGTCGGCCTTGGGGCCGACCTCGACCTCGACGGCGCCGGTCATCGCGACCAGCTCGTCGTACGTCGTGGAGAAGACCGCGGCCGGGTGGCCGGCGGCGGCCCAGACGACGGGGTGCTGTCGCAGCCACGGGTCGATCCAGGTGCGGACCGGGGCGGGATGGTCGAGGGGGGAGACGCCGCCGATGACCTGCCCGGTGTGCCGGCGTACGAACTCGGGGTCCGCGCGCTTCAACCTGCCCACGCCGATGCGCTCGGCAGCGGCCGCGGTGTCGACCCGGTGGGCGCCCGAGGTGAGGATCAGGACCGGCTCGCCGCCGGCGTCGAAGAGCAGGCTGTTGGCGATCGCACCGACCTCGCAGCCCAGCGCGGCCGCGGCAAGTGCGGCGGTGTGGGCGCTGTCGGGCAGGATGACCACGTCACCCGTCCCACCGCGGCGGGTGAGCTCGCCTCGAAATGAGGTGATGGATGCGTGCTCGGTCGGCATGATGCGAGCCTAGCGACGACAACCGACGATCCTCAGGGAGTGCAGGAATGGCGCGTGATGTGCCCGGGTCCGTGGTCAACAGCGTGCGCATGCTGGGCCTGATCGTCGCCACCTCCGGCGTGATCGCGGTGCTGATCTGGCTGCTGCTCGACGAGGTCGTCCTCGGCTGGGCCGAGGGCAACCCGTCGGCCCAGGAGATCCTGGCCCAGGGCGGCATCGACCAGCTCCGGGACAGCCCGATCGTCCCCGGCTTCGTGGCCCTGGCGATCGTCGCCTTCGTCGGCTTCGGCCTGCTCGCGATGGTCCTCGCCTCGTTCTTCCTCGGCGGCCACGGCTGGACCCGGCTGGTGCTCACCGCCACCGCGGGCGTCGGCGTGCTGGTCGGCGCAGTCTGCATCGACGCCCACCTGCCGGCGGTCTTCGTGGTGCTGTCCGCCCTCATCATCATCGAGGGCCTGGTGCTCTCGTTCTTCCTCTGGCAGCGCGAGACCACGGCCTACCTGCGCGACGTCTGAGCCGCACCCAGCCGCACTTCTCCACATCCGGCCGCCAGCCCTTGACGCGCTGTCGGTAGTCGGTAGTAACGTTCGTGCTGTTCGAACAGATGTTCGATGCGACCCGGGTGGCGGTGACCTCGACCCCCATCCCCGCCCGGGTCGGCCCGGGGTCGGTGATGTGTCGAGGAGGCGCGATGAGGCAGTACGACGACCCCGTCGAGGTGCGACGAGGCGAGGCGGAGGACCCCGACCAGTTCCTGTGGCGGGGCCGACTGTGGAAGGTGCGTGCCGTGGTCGCGCACTGGGTGGAGACCGGCCCGTGGTGGCAGGGCACTGGCACCGACAGCGGGTCCGCCCGCGACGGTGCTGCCGCCGACCTGGTCGCGGAGCGTGAGCTGTGGCGCGTCGAGGCAGGGCGCGGGATCCAGGTCGTCGACACCGAGACCTACGGCGTCTTCGACCTGTCCTTCGACTGGACCGACGGGTGGCAGCTCGTCGGCTGCCAGGACTGAGGGAGTGACGTGATGGGACCCCACATGCTCCCGGCCACCGCCCACTCCTACCTCGAGCGGTCCGCGACCTCGCTGCGCGATGCGATCACGGCGCGCGACGTGCCCACCCGCTATGCCTGCGCCCACGTCGCGGCGCTGTGCGCGGCGGCTGCCCTGCTCGCCGCCCGGGCGCGGCCCGCACCCCGGGGCCGACGCCAGAAGAACGCGTGGGTGCTCCTCGCCGAGGTCGCCCCCGAGCTCTCCGAGTGGGCGAGCTTCTTCGCCGCCGGTGCGGCCAAGCGCGCGGCTGCGGAGGCCGGCTCGACCCGCGCGGTCAGCGAGCGCGAGGCCGACGACCTGGTTCGCGACGCCGATCGGTTCCTGGCCGTCATCGAGCAGGCGCTCGGGCTGGTGCCCCACGCCAGTGTCGCCTGACCCGTTCGTCCATCTCCATGTCGCCTCGGGCTACTCCCTCCAGTACGGCGCGTCCCACCCGCACGCGCTGGTGGAGCGGGCCGCCGAGCAGGAGATGGACACGCTCGCGCTCACCGACCGCGACGGCACCTATGGTGCCGTGAGGTTCGTGCGCGCGGCGCGGCGAGTCGGGATCCGGCCGGTGCTGGGCGTCGACCTGGCGCTGGCGCCGGGTGGCTCCGGACCCGCGCCGGCCCAGCGTCGTACGCCCGTGCGGGGTGGCGCGGTCCGCGAGCCTGCGGACCAGCGGGTGACGTTCCTGGCCAGCGGGAAGGCGGGCTGGGCCGCGCTGTGCCGGATGGTCTCGTCCGTCCACCTCGCGGGCGAGCGCGGGCGTCCGGTCGCCACGGTCGACCTGCTGGCGCCGCACCTGGGCGGTGGCGACGTCGTGGTGCTGCTGGGACCGTCGTCGGATCTCGGCTCGGCCGCGACCCGGCGACGCGACGACCTGGGCCTGGCCGCGATCGCCCCGTGGCTCGAGGTGCTGCCCCGCGACAACCTCGTCGTCGAGCTCGTGTCACACCGGCTCGGCGGCCGGGCGGGGGACTGGGGGCCGGGCACCTCGCCGCACGCCGCCCGGATGGCCGGCATCGCCCGGACGGCGGGGGTGACCACGGTCCTGACCAACAGCGTGCGCTACGCCGACCGGCTCGACGCCCCGACCGTCGACGTCCTCGACGCAGCCCGGCGGCTGGTGCCGCTCGGCTCCTCCCACCTGCGCGATGTGGGTCCCGGCGGGAGTCGGGGCAACGCGGAGGGCTTCCTCAAGTCCGGCAAGCAGATGCACGAGGTCGCCGAGGAGATCTGCCGGCTGGCCGGCCTCGGCGACGGCGAGGTGGAGGCGAGGAGGCTGCTCGCCCGCACCCGGGTGGTGGCCGACCGGTGCGCGCTCGACCCGCGCACCGACCTCGGCATCGGCGAGGTGCACTTCCCCGAGTTCGCCCTCTCCGACACCCGTGCCCCGACCGCCGACCTCGCGCTGCGCGGTCGCTGCGAGGCCGCGATCGGGGCGCGCTACGGCAACGGTCCGATGGCGGTGGTCTGGAAGCGCCTCGACGACGAGCTCGAGACGATCCGCATCCTGGGCTACGCGTCCTACTTCCTCACCGTCGCCGACGTCACCGACCTGATCGGCCGGATGGGCATCCGCCGGGCGGCGCGCGGGTCGGGCGCCGGCAGCCTGGTCAACTACCTGCTCGCCATCTCCGGGGTCGACCCGATCCGCCACGGCCTGCTGATGGAGCGCTTCCTGTCCGTACGCCGCGCCTCGCTGCCCGACATCGACGTCGACGTCGAGTCCGCGCGGCGCGAGGAGGTCTACCGCGCGATCCTCGACCGCTACGGCGGCGAGCGGTGCGCGGCCGTGTCGATGATGGACACCTACCGCGTCCGCCACGCCGTCCGCGACGTCGGCGCCGCGCTGGGCATGCCGCCGGGCGAGATCGACGCCATCGCCAAGGCGTTCCCGCACATCCGCGCCCGCGACGCCCGGCTGGCGCTGCGCGACCTGCCCGAGCTGCGCGTCACCGGCCTCGGCGACGGCGAGCTCGACACCTTCTTCGGCCTGGTCGAGCGGCTCGACGGGCTGCCGCGCCACATCGCGATGCACCCCTGCGGGGTGCTGCTGTCCGACGACACGCTCCTCGACCGCACGCCGGTCGAGGCGTCGTGGGCCGGCTTCCCGATGAGCCAGTTCGACAAGGACGACGTCGAGGAGCTCGGCCTGCTCAAGCTCGACGTGCTCGGCATCCGGATGCAGTCGGCGATGGCCCACGCCGTCGCCGAGGTCGAGCGGGTCGACGGCGTGCGCCTCGACCTCGACGACGAGGCGCAGGTGCCCTTCGACGACCCGACGACCTACGCCATGATCAGCAGTGCGAAGACGCTCGGCGTCTTCCAGATCGAGTCGCCCGGCCAGCGCGAGCTCGTCGGCAAGTCCGGTATCGAGAGCTTCGACGACATCATCACCGACATCTCGCTCTTCCGGCCCGGCCCGGTGAAGAGCGACATGATCACCCCCTATCTCGAGGTCAAGCAGGGGTGGACCACCGCCCACTACCTCCACGACGACCTCCGCCCGATCCTCGAGCAGACCCGTGGCGTGGTGGTCTTCCACGAGCAGGTCATCGAGATGATCGCCTGCTTCGGCGGTGTCTCCTACGCCGAGGGCGACGAGCGGCGGCGCGCGCTCGGCGACACCGAGGGGATGGCGACGACCCGGGCGTGGTTCTTCCCGCGTGCCCTGGCGCAGGGCTACGACCTCGCGCTCGTCGAGCAGGTCTGGAAGGTGCTCGAGGCCTTCGCCTCGTTCGGCTTCTGCAAGGCCCACGCCGCCGCCTTCGCCCTCCCGACCTTCCAGTCGGCGTGGCTCAAGGCGCACTGGCCGGCTCACTTCCTCTCCGGCGTCCTCACCCACGACCCCGGCATGTATCCCAAGCGCCTGATCCTCGACGACGCGCGACAGTTCGGGGTCGGGGTGCTCGGTCTCGACGTCAACGCCAGCGCGGCGTCGTACGTCGTGGAGCGCGGGGAGCGCGAGGAGGCCCACGCGATCCGGCTCTCGCTCACCGACGTCAAGGGCATCAGCGGGGCCGAGGTCGCGCGGATCGTCGAGGCGCGCGGCGGCGGGCCCTACGTCTCGCTCTCCGACTTCTTCCACCGCGCCCGCGTCTCACGGCCGGTGCTCGAGCGGCTGGTGCTCGCCGGCGGGTTCGACGGTGTGTACGCGATCGGGTCGGGCGACCAGGCGGTGCACCGGCGCGGTCGGGTCACCCGGCGCGACCTGCTGCTGCAGGTGGCCGAGCTCGACCTGCTCGCGCGCTCGGTCGACCGCACCTCGCGCGGCCGCGGGCGCGGGCTCTCGAGTCGTCGTACGCCGCTGCCGGCCGCGGCGACTGCCACCGACGCCGCTGCCCGCAACAGCTCCGACCCGGCCGTCCGGTCGGGTTCCGAGCCGACCGAGCGCCACTCCCGGGCCGACGGGGGAGTGTGGGCGCGGGCGGCCGCGCAGTCGCGGGCCGCGCGCCCGGTGGCCGCGGCCGAGTCGGTGCAGCTCACCCTCCGGCTGGGCGACGAGCCCGGCGAGCCGGGGGAGCGTCCCTCCGGCCTCCCCGAGATGACCACCCTGGAGCGGATGCGCGCCGAGCTCGAGATCCTCGGCCTCGACGTGAGTCAGCACGGCATCACCTCCTACGACCCGTTCCTCGACGCACTCGGCGTGACCCGCAGCCGCGACCTCCTGCGCCGCCGCAGCCGGTCCGAGCTGCTGGTGGCAGGGGTGAAGGTCGCGACCCAGACGCCACCGATCAAGTCCGGCCGCCGCGTCGTGTTCCTCACCCTCGACGACGGCACCGGCCCGGTCGACGCGACGTTCTTCGAGGACGCGCAGGGGCCGTACGCCTCGACGGTCTTCTCGTCCTGGCTGCTGGTGGTGCGCGGCGAGCTGCGGCGCACCGGTCCGCGAGGCGTCTCGCTGCGAGCCACCGGCGCCTGGGAGCTGCCCGCCCTGTACACGCTGTGGCAGCGGGGCCGCACCGACGACGAGGGCCTCGAGCTGGTCCGTGCCGAGCTGGCAACGGTGCGCGAGCCCGCCGGGGATCAGCCCGAGCGGCGGCGCGTGCTCGTCCACACCAGCGGGTTCCAGATGTCGCCCTACTCCGACATCAAGCCGGCAGGCGACCCGGCCAAGGACGTCGCCCGCAAGCTGTGGCACCGCAGTCCGGGGAGTCCGGGATGAGACAGGCCTGCCCGCCCCGCCCACTAGGGTTGCTGCCATGTCGCAGACCCCTGCCAGCCCTCCTGCCAGCGAGCGCCGCCAGTCCGTCCGCACGGGCGTGGCGTGGGACGGCGTACGCCGGCTGCTGGACGAGCCCGGCGCCTTCGACGAGCAGGCCCGCATCGTCGACATCGGTGGCGGCACGGGTGGGTTCGCGGTGCCGCTGGCCGAGCTCGGCCACACGGTCCAGGTCATCGACCCCAGCCCCGATGCGCTCGCCTCCCTCGACCGCCGCGCCCGCGAGCGCGGCGTCGCCGACCGGGTCACCGGTCAGCAGGGCGACCTGTCCGACCTGCCCGGTCTGGTCGACCAGGCCGACCTGGTGCTCTGCCACGGCGTGCTCGAGATGGTCGACGACCCCGCGGCCTCGCTGGCGGCCATCGCCGGCGTGCTACGCCCCGGTGGGCACCTCAGCCTGCTCGTCGCCCAGCGGCACGCGGCCGTGGTGGCGCGCGCGATGGCCGGTCACTTCCAGGCCGCCCGCGAGCTCCTCGACGGCGACTCGACCACCGGCTCGCCCGGCACCACCGGCCGGGGCGGACGCCGCTTCACGCACGACGAGGTCGTCGACCTCCTCGCCGCGGCCGGGCTGCAGCCCGCGTCCGTCCAGGGCGTACGCGTCTTCGCCGACCTCGTGCCTGGCAACCTCCTCGACCTCGAGCCGGGGGCGTCCGCTGCCCTCGTCGAGCTCGAGCGAGCCGTGGCCACCCGCCCCGAGTACCTCCCGCTCGCCGCGCAGCTGCACGTCATCGCCCGCCGCTGACCTCCGTCGCGGCGCGCCGCGATGACCGACGACCGGGTCGTCACACCGATCCTGCACGTCGACATGGACGCGTTCTACGCCTCCGTCGCGCTGCGCGAACGTCCCGACCTCGTCGACCAGCCCGTGGTGGTCGGGGGGAGCGGGCGGGGGGTGGTGCTGGCCGCCAACTACATCGCCCGCCGCTACGGCGTCCGCTCGGCGCTGCCGATGACGCGAGTACGCAGGTTGTGCCCGCACGTCGTCGTCCTCGAGCCCGACTACGCGACGTTCACGAGCGTGTCCGCCTCGGTGATGGAGACCTTCCGAGAGGTCACTCCTCTCGTGGAGGCGATCTCGCTGGACGAGGCATTCCTCGACGTGCGCGGCTCCACGCGCCGGCTGGGGTCGCCCGTCCGGATCGCCGAGCGGCTGCGCTCCACCATCCACGACGAGCAGGGCATCACCTGCTCCGTCGGCGTGGCGGCGTCCGTGTCGGTGGCCAAGCTGGCCAGCAGGCGGGCCAAGCCCGACGGCGTGATCGTCGTGCCGCCGGCCGAGGTGACCTCCTTCCTCCACCCGCTCGACGTCGGTGAGCTCTACGGCGTGGGGGAGAAGACGCAGGCGCTGCTAAAACGCTTCGGCCTGATCACCGTGGGCGACGTCGCGCACACCCCGCTCGGCACGCTGCAACGCGCGGTCGGCGGCCACCTCGGCCGCGAGCTCCACCACCTGGCGTGGGGCACCGACCGCAGCGAGCTGGCGCCGCGGGCCGGGCCGTACGAGCCCGAGCGCTCGATGGGGGCGGACGAGACCTTCGCGCGCGACACCGACGACCGCGAGGTGATCGTCCGCGAGCTGCTGCGTCTTTCCGCGCGGGTGGCCGGTCGGATGCGGGTCGCCGGCGTGGCGGGTCGGACGATGACCCTCAAGGTCCGTTTCGCCGACTTCACCACGATCACCCGCTCGCGCACCCAGCCCGAGGCCACCGACGTGACCGTCGAGATCCACCGCGCGGTGACCCGCCTCTACGACGCGCTCGGCCTGCAGCGGGCGCGCCTGCGGCTCGTCGGCGTACGCGTCGAGGGACTGGTTCCGCGCGCCACCGTGCACCGCCAGCTCGTGCTGGGGGAGGCCGCGCACGGCTGGGCCGAGGCCGACCGCGCGGTGGACCGTGCGACCCGTCGGTTTGGCGCGACGGCGGTGCGACCGGCGAGCCTGTTCGGCGGCGGCCGACGTGCCAGATGACGCTCCGAGGACCGTGCCAGCCTTCTACGACCCCCGCATCGGGGTGAATTTCACCAGGACGCCTACCGTAGGCCCCGGCGCGTGCCTAGACTTGCGGTGAGAGGTGAGGAGGAACAGTGGAGCTCTCCGAGGAAGAACTGCGAATGCTCGAGCAGATGGAGCGCGCCCTCGTCGAGGAAGACCCCAAGTTCGCCTCCACCCTCCGCGGCACCTCGTTCCAGCGCACGGCCCGTCGCCGGATGATCCTGGGCGGCGTTGTCCTGGTGGCCGGCATCGGCCTGCTGATCGCCGCCGTCCTCCTCGAGCTGACCGCGGTCATCCAGACGATCGTCGGCGTCCTCGGCTTCGTGGTGATGCTCGGCGGCGCGATCCTCGCCCTCACCTCGGCCCGCAGCCCCAGCGCCGTGACCCCGAAGGTGCGCGCCTCCGGCCGCACCGGCTTCGGCGTGGTCGACGGTGGTCGCCAGCACCGTCCGGGTCGTGTCGGCCGTCAGCGGTCCGGCACCCCCTTCATGGAGCGGATGGAAGAGCGGTGGCGTCGGCGCCGCGAGCGCGGCTTCTGACCCACCGCTGACCGGGCGCTTCCTCGCGCTGGGATGCGCCGACCGGGCACTTCCTCGCGCTACGTGGCGCTGACCTCCCCCTTCGTGCCCGTCCCAACGGGTCACCGGGCACGTCGTCGCAATGACCGAGCGCGCCTGACGGGCACGAAGCGCCCGGTCACCCTGCCTGACGGACACGAAGCGCCCGATCACCGCGCCTGACGGGCACGAAGTGCCCGGTCGGCGTCCTGTAGCGCGAGGAAGTGCCCGGTCAGCCGACGAGCTCGTCGACCGTCCGGCTGGTCTCGGGGTCGACGGGCGTCTGGGTCTGCGTGGCGCGCGCCGCGCGGGGGCGCCAGGACGTACGTCGTCCCACGACCGAGGCGGGCCACCAGGCCGCGCGGCGGACCTCGCGGGGAGTGACGCCGGCGGCCAGGGCCGCCTCGACGAGCTCCGCGTCGCCCGCGAACCGCTCGGCGGTGTAGGTCTCCGGCTCGCGTGAGTAGCGACTGTGCTCGAGGACGCGCACCAGACGGTCGAGGGCGGCTGCCGCCTCAGGGGCCTGGTCGCGTCCGCGGCGGGGACGGTCGGCGCGCTCGCCGCCGGTGACGGGTGCGGCCAGCAGGCGGCCGAGCCACTCGCCGGCCCGGCGCGGGGAGCGGCCGACGGGCCAAGCGTGGCCCAGGTCGCGGGCGACGTCGCGCAGCTCGACCCAGAGGTCCTCGATGTCACCGGCCAGCCGGCGACGGCGTCGCGCCGCGCGCACCAGGCGAGGGGTCAGGAGCAGCAGGGCCACGACCGCGAGGCCGAGGATCCCGGCCAGGAGCGGCACCCACGGGATGGAGGAGGTGTCCTCGTCGGCGGACCCTGCGTCGGCGCTCGGGCTCGCGCCGCGCTCCGGCAGCAGCTCGCTCGACTGGGTCGCGCTCGGCGACGGTGCCTCGGTCACGGGTGCGAAGTCGGCGGTGGTGTAGTCGGGGACCTCGCCTGCCCGTGCCTGCGGGGTCGGCTCGAAGCGCACCCAGCCGGAGCCGGGGAAGTAGAGCTCGGGCCACGCGTGCAGGTCGTGGGCGGAGAACACCCACGCGCCGTTGGTGGACTTCTCCGGCTCGAGGAAGCCCACGGCCACCCGGCTGGGGATGCCGAGGACGCGCGCCATGATCGCCATCGTCGCGGCGAACTGTTCGCAGTACCCGACCTTGTCCCGCAGGAAGGCCAGCAGGTCCGCACCACCGCTGCCGGCCGACTCGACCTGGGCCTGGTCGTAGCGGAAGTCGCCGTCCTCGCGGAACCACTGCTGCAGCAGCTGCGCCTTCTGGAACCGGGTCGGCGCGTCCGCGGTCACGCTGGCGGCCAGCCGGCGGATCTCGTTGTTGAGGCCGGGCGGGATCTCGGTGAAGATCCCCGCCACGGTGCCCGCGCCCGAGACCGCGCTGTTCATCGAGTCGGCGTCGTAGGTCAGCTGGGCACCGGTGAAGTCGTACGTCCGGTCGGCCGTCGTCACGTCGTCGCGGGCGGCGATGAAGTCGCGCGTGTTGACGTCGTAGCGCCAGTCCGCGCCGGCGGCGATCTGCGTGGTCTGCGCCGTGGTCGGCAGCCACGTGGACTCGAAGTCCGGACCGATGCGGACGTCGTACTTGAACTCCTTGCGATCCACGTCGAGCGCCACCCCGTCGAGCGGAGGCAGGGGACCGGTGGCCGTCTGGGTGTCGGGGATCTCGCGGTCGCCGGGCGTCCACTGGGAGCCGTTGAAGCGCGCCAGGACGGAGAGCCGGAAGTACGTCGGCCGCGGGCCGGAGGTGGTGACCGTCAGCAGGTCGATGTCCTCACCGCGGCTGAGGTCGCGGCGCAGGTCGACCATCGGGTCCTTGACCTGGACCTCGCGGGTGCCGGGCCCGTTGCCGTCGAAGACGCTCATCGTCATCGTGGGCACCGACAGGGGCACGACGAGGGCCAGCGCGATCGCCCCCGCGCCGAGACCGAGGGCGGTGTTGCCGATCGCCCCGGTGCGCACCGAGAACGAGCCCTTCTCGCCGTCGGCGGCGCGGCCCCAGCTGGTGACGTGGTCGCTGTGCTGGAGGAAGACGAGGGTCAGGAAGAGGCCGGCGACGACGGAGAACAGCCACCACGAGACGGCCTCGCCGGTCACCGCGACGGGCAGGGTGTACGCCGCCAGCAGGACCAGCCCGGCCACGGGCGCGCGGCGGAGCGTGCAGGCCACGATGTCGACGAGCACGATCACGAGCGCGCCGCCGATGAGCAGCAGCGGGTAGACGGGCGGCACGCCGGCCTGGACCGGGGCGGCGTACGCGCGCGAGCTCGCGAGCGCGGCATCGAGAGCCGCGCGGAAGTCGTCGACGTTGCCGGGCGTCGGGAACGGCGAGCCGGTCGTGGTGCCGAGCACGAGCAGCGCGCCCACCACCAGCTGGCCGGCGATGATCGCGGCGGCCGGCAGTCGGCTCCAGCGCGCGAGGGCGCCGCCGCCGGCGATCACCACGCCGATGAAGAGGAGGGGGAAACCGACCTCGGCGAAGCCGGTGGTCAGCACCCGCCAGGACAGGACGGTCGCCCAGGCCGCGAGCATCGCGATGCCCGCCACGCGCAGCTGGTGAGGGAGGCTGCTCCAGCTTGACTTCATGATGTCGCCTTCATCGTGCCGCTCCTGCCGATGCCGTGGCCCGGCTCTGCATCAGGCCCAGCTCCTGCCAGGCGGTGTCGAGCCGGTCGCGCGGACCGAGGGTGACCGAGCGCCACCCGGTCGAGGTGAGGTGGGTCGCGGAGCTGAGGCCGGGCTGGACCGGCAGGTGCGGCGCCCACGCGTCGGCGTCGAGCGCGATCGCCAGGCTCGACGACGCGTGGTGCTGGAGGCGACGCAGGAACGGCAGGTCCGGCTCGCCGAGTCCTCCGAAGACCCCGACGACCAGACCCCCGTGGCCGGGCTCGGCCAGCCACTGCGTGTCGGGTGCGGGGCGGTGGTCGAGCTGCACGACAGCGAGCGCCTCGAGCAGCGGAACCGTGCTCACCTGGCCGGTCTGGGAGTGCCACTGCGTCTCGCGGCTGTCACCCGAGGCGGTGACCAGGCGCACGGTGTAGCCGAGGTGGGTGAGATGCACCGCGATGGATGCGGCCGCCGAGACGGCACCCTCGAGGGAGCTGGCCGCGCCCTGGCCCCGGTGCGAGGTGCCGCGGTTGTCGAGGAAGACGGTGGCGCGCGACTGCCACGGCTGCTCCTCGCGCCGGACCATGAGCTCACCGACGCGCGCCGAGCTGCGCCAGTGGACGCGGCGCAGGTCGTCGCCCCGGCGGTACTCGCGGACGGTGACGTCCTCGGCGCTGCCGGTCGCGAAGGCACGGGGACGGTTGTCGCCCGACCCGGTCCACGCGCCGCCGAGCGGGATCGTGGGCAGGGTGATGGTGCGCGGCGTGACGGTCAGCCGGGCGGTGGCGTGGAAGGTGCGGCCGAGCTCGACGAGCCCGAACGGGTCGGTCACCCGCACCGACATCGGGCCGATGTCGAACTGGCCGCGCAGCTCCGAGCGCACGACGTACGTCGCGTGCCGCCGCCAGCCGTGGCCGAGCCCCTCCAGCACGAAGCGGGGCCGGGTGCCCAGGACGTAGGGGAGCCGCTCCTCGAGCAGCAGCACGCCCGTCGGCGTCCGCGACTCGTTGGACACCGTCAGCTCGACGGTCGCCGGCTGACCGGCGGCGACGAGCTGCGGGGACACGGTGCGTACGAGCGCGAGGCGGTAGCGCGAGCGGCCGACCCACCAGGCGGTGAGGAGCGGCAGCACGGCGACCAGCACGCCGATGCGCACCACGGAGGAGTGCCCGACGATGATCGCGGCCACGATCGTGGTGATGCCGGCGGCCAGGAACGCCCGTCCCCGGACGGTCAGTGCAGCGAGCGCCTCACGCACGGCTGCCGCTGGAGTCGGACCCCGAGGGGACCGGCACCGACTCCACGATCCCGGACAGGATCGCGGAGGTGGTGCGTCCGCTCATCGTCGCCTCGACATTGGGCAGGAGCCGGTGCGCGAGCACCGGCGAGGTGATGCCGTGGATGTCGTCGGGGAGCACGTAGTCGCGACCCTGGGTCGCGGCGACGGCCTTGGCGGCCCGCACCAGGTGGAGCGTCGCGCGGGGCGAGGCGCCGAGGTGCAGGTCGTTGCTCGTGCGGGTCGCGGTGGTCAGCGCGACGGCGTAGCGGTGGACCGCGGACGAGACGTGCACGCGGCCGACGATCTCGATGACCTTGCGGAGCTCGCCGGCATCGGTGACCGGCTCGAGGTCGTCGAGCGGGTTGTGTGCGGTGTGGCCCTCGAGCATCGCGATCTCGGCGGACTCGACCGGGTAGCCCACGGACACGCGTGCCATGAAGCGGTCGCGCTGCGCCTCGGGAAGGGCGTACGTGCCCTCCATCTCGATCGGGTTCTGCGTCGCGATCACCATGAACGGCTTCTCGAGCATGTAGGTCGCGTTGTCGACCGTGACCTGCCGCTCCTCCATCGCCTCGAGGAGGGCGGACTGTGTCTTGGGGGACGCGCGGTTGATCTCGTCGCCGACCACGATGTTGGCGAAGACGCCGCCCGGGCGGAACTCGAACTGGCGGGTGTCCTGGTTGAAGATCGAGACGCCGGTGACGTCGGAGGGCAGCAGGTCGGGCGTGAACTGGATCCGCGCCACGGTGCAGTCGATGCTGCGTGCGAGCGCCTTGCTCAGCTGCGTCTTGCCGACGCCGGGCACGTCCTCGATGAGGAGGTGGCCCTCGGCCAGCAGGACGACGAGGCAGGCGTTGACCACGTCCGGCTTGCCGGAGATCACGCGCTCGATGTTCTGGCGTACGGCCCCGGTCACCCGTCGCACGGTGTCCAGGTCGGGTGCCTGCCCGGATGCCCCTGTGGTCACGTCTCGCCCATCCCCTCGTCAACCCTCGCCCGCGCCCATCCACGCTGGCACCACGGTATGTGGTGCGCGCAACATACCCGCCTCGCGCGGCCCGTCGAAGGCCCGGATGCGGACCGTTACCTGACTGCGCCCCACTTTCCACCACCCGCGGCGCGGTGATCCCCCACCCGACCCCCACCTCGGCACGCAACGGCGTCGATCGGGCCCGTTCCACGCTCAGCACCCCCACTCGGCACCGGAGAGGGGCGTACGCGTGGCGTGGTGGATCCGTCGAAATTCACGCGGGAAACATGCGCGATTCGATTGACGGTGGAGCGAAGTGGAGTAATGTGGTGCGAAGTGGGGGACAGGGTCGATCTGCCCGCCGAGCAAGGGGAGGTGCCGGATGTTCTTCGGCACCTACACGCCCAAGCTCGACGAGAAGGGCCGCCTCTTCCTCCCGGCGAAGTTCAGGGACGAGCTGACGGAGGGACTCGTGGTGACCAGGGGGCAGGAGCGCTGCCTCACTGTCTGGTCGCTGGAGGACTTCGGCCGGCTCACCGACCGGCTCCGAGAGGCGCCGGTCACGCAGAAGAGCACCCGCGACTACGTCCGCATGCTGTTCGCCGCCGCCAGCCAGGAGGTGCCGGACAAGCAGGGACGGATCAACATCCCGGCACCGCTGCGGGAGTACGCCTCGCTCCGCAAGGAGTGCGTGGTCATCGGCTCGATGAACCGCATCGAGATCTGGGACCCCACTGCGTGGGCGACCTACTCGGAGGAGCAGGAGCAGAAGTTCTCCGAGCTCAGCGACGAGGTCTTCCCCGGCATCTGAGCACCCGCTCCACTTCGCTCCACCGGCACCGACGCACCGACAACTCCACAGCTGACAGACCCGTATCACCAGGTCTCGAGCCCGCTCCCTCGCGTGGCCATCTGGGGCACTTCCCCGGCACCAGAGGGCCCCCCAAGAACGCAGGGAGCGGGCAGGGACCTGGTGCGGCGGCTCACCTCGCGCCACACGACGGGGAGTGTCAGCCGCACCGCCAGCACCGCCACACCACAGCAGCACCGTCAGCAGCACCGAGCAGCAACCAGTAGCAATGGGGTCGAGACCATGAGCACCACCCAGCCCTTGGGACGCACCGCGGCACCGCCGCTGCGGGTGCGCGACCAGGCGCGCGAGGCGGTCACCCTCATCGCGTTCTCCGCGGCCACGGCCTCGGCCCTGGCGCTCGGCCTGCTCCTGCTGACGCACCTGGGATCACAGGGTTGAGCGGGGCCTGACTCGATGCGCACTCCCAGCCACGCCCCGGTGCTCCTCGACCGGGTCGTCGCCCTCCTGACGCCTGCCCTCACGGAGCCCGGGTCGGTCTACGTCGACTGCACCCTCGGCCTGGGCGGCCACAGTGAGGCCGTCCTCGAGCGGCTGCCCCAGACACGCGTCGTCGGGATCGACCGCGACCCCGCCGCCCTCGAGATGTCCCGCGAGCGGCTGGCCGCGCACGGCGAGCGCTTCACCGCCGTCCACGCGGTCTACGACGAGCTCCCCGAGGTGCTCGGCTCCCTCGGCATCGACCACGCCGACGCGGTCTTCTTCGACCTCGGCGTGTCCTCGATGCAGCTCGACGTGCGCGACCGCGGCTTCGCCTACTCCGAGGACGCTCCCCTCGACATGCGGATGGACCCGACGACGGGCCACACCGCGGCCGACCTCCTCAACACCGCGACCCCGCAGGAGCTGACGCGCATCCTGCGGGAGTACGGCGAGGAGAAGTTCGCGAGCCGCATCGCCCGCGAGGTCGTACGACGCCGCGAGACGACGCCGTTCACGACGAGCGCCGAGCTGGTCGAGCTGCTCTACGCCACCATCCCGGCCCCGGCCCGGCGTACGGGCGGTCACCCCGCGAAGCGCACGTTCCAGGCGCTGCGGATGGCGGTCAACGACGAGCTGGCCGTCCTGCGCCGTGCGATCCCTGTCTCGATCGAGTCGATCGGGGTCGGCGGCCGCGTGGTCGTGGAGTCCTACCACTCGCTCGAGGACCGGCTGGTCAAGCGGGCGTTCGCCGACGCGACCCGCCTCGACGTGCCGCACGACCTGCCGTTCGTGCCCGAGGGATCGGAGCCCGCGCTGCGCCTGGTCACCCGCGGCGCCGAGCGGGCCGACGAGCACGAGATCGCCGAGAACCCCCGGGCGGCGTCGGTCCGGCTGCGTGCCGTCGAGCGCGTCCTGCCGACCCGCACCACCTCACGCCCCGACTCCCGCAAGACCTCCCGCCCCGCCTCCCGTCCTCTTCCCCCAGGAGTCGTCAGATGAGCAGCCCCGCCCTGCAGCCCCGGACCCGCGTTAGCCGGCTCGCCCAGGAGGCCGTCGACAAGGCGCGGCTCTCGGTCGTGCCGCGGGTGCGTTCGCGCGCACCGCGGGTGCCCTTCGTGACGCTGGTCAGCCTGGTGCTGGTGGCCGGCATCGTCGGACTGCTCCTCTTCAACACCTCGATGCAGCAGGCGTCGTTCGCCGCGTCGTCGCTGCAGTCCGAGGCCGACACCCTGGCGGCCCGCGAGCAGACGCTGCGCATGGAGCTCGACGAGCTGCGCAACCCGCAGCGGGTGGCCCAGGCGGCTCAGTCGATGGGCATGGTCATCCCGGCCGCTCCGGTCTTCCTCGACCTCGCCACCGGCAAGACGAGTGGCGTCCGTACGCCCGCCACCCGCGAGAACGCCATCCAGCTGCTGCCGCCCGCGCCGGTGATCCCGGCCGTGCTGGCGCCGGAACCGACGATCGTCGAGGTACCGCCGACGACCGAGACGACGACCGAGACCCCGGCCGCCGGCGAGCAGCCGGCCGACGCCAAGTTGCCCGGGACGGGCAAGAACAAGCAGGGCAACAAGCAGGGCAAGAACCGAAACCGCTGACGGCGCGGGCGCATCGATCCGCGCCACGCCACGCATAGATTCGTCGACAGGCCGCCGTCACCAGGGCGACGGCCGGGAATGAGGGAGATCAGTGCCGAGCATACGGGCCACTGGCAACGGCAAGCGCGGCGCCTCGCGGGGCGCCCCCCTGCTGCGACTGCGCATCGGGTTCGTCCTCATCGCGATCGTCCTCTCCTTCTTCGGCGCGCGGCTGGTCCAGCTGCAGGGCGTCGACCCGCGGTCGTACGCCGCCATGGCCGCCGCGGAGGGTGCGGCGCGGTTGCCGCTGGAGGCCGAGCGCGGCGACATCCTCGACCGCAACGGCGTACCGCTGGCCGACTCGATCCGCGGCAAGATGGTGATCGCCGACCCCGTCCTGACGGCCGGGACGGCCCCCGACCTGGCCCGACTGCTGTCCGACCGGCTCTCGATCGACTACTTCAAGACCCTCTCCGCGCTGCGGGGTCGCAACACCGGCAGCCGCTACGAGTACGTCGCCCGACGGGTGCCGAGCACGCTGGCCGGCGACACACTTGCCGCGCTGGACGACGCCGGCTTCGAGGGCATCACGCTCGAGGACGACCCGATCCGGGACTACCCGGCCGGCGACGTCGCGGCCAACCTCATCGGCTACATGGGCACCGACGAGCCGCTCGGCGGTTTCGAGCGCACCTTCGACAAGCAGCTCGCGGGCACCGACGGCCTCGCCACGTGGCAGTCCACCTCGGGCAAGGGCGTACGCATCCCGCTGCGCGAGAGCACGCTCAAGGAGCCGAAGGACGGCACCCCGCTGCACACCACCATCGACCGCGACCTGCAGTGGTTCACCGCGAAGGTGCTCGCGCAGGCCGTGCAGCAGTACCGCGCCGAGAGCGCCTCGGCGGTCGTCCTCGACACCCGCACGGGCGAGACGCTCGCGCTGGTCGACGTGCCGACCTTCGACGCCAACGCGCCGACGGCGCCCGGTGTGAAGAAGGAGGACCGTGGCTCGCGGGCGATGAGCGACACCTACGAGCCCGGCTCGGTGGAGAAGGTGCTCACCGTGTCGTCGCTCATCGACGCCGGCAAGGCCTTCCCGCGGCAGAAGTTCAAGGTGCCGCCGAACCTCGCCCGCCAGGACCGCGTGATCGGCGACTGGTTCGACCACGGGATGATCCGGCTGACGCTGGCCGGGATCATCGCCAAGTCGTCCAACATCGGCACCGTGCTGGCCGCGGACGCGTTCTCGCCGCCGCAGCTCGTCGCCTACCTCCAGCGCTTCGGCCTCGGCCAGAAGACCAACGTCGGCGTCAGCGGCGAGACGCAGGGTCTCCTCAAGTCCGGTGACGTGATGACCTCGCAGGAGAAGGACCGGGTGGCCTTCGGGCAGTCGCTGTCAGTCAACGTCCTCCAGATGGCCGCGGCAGTGAACACGATCGCCAACAAGGGCGTACGCGTCTCGCCGAGCCTGATCTCCGGCAGTGCCGTCACCGACGAGGGCATGACCGTCGGCACCGACGTCGCCACCCGCACCCGCGTCGTCAGCAAGCAGGCCGCGCGAGGCACCGCGAAGATGATGGAGAAGGTCGTCGACCCCGAGGACGGCGTCGCGCCGGCTGCGGCCGTGCCGGGCTACCTGGTCGCCGGCAAGACCGGCACCGCGCAGCGCGTCGAGGCGGAGTGCGGCTGCTACGACGGCAGCACCACGGTCTCGTTCGGCGGCTTCGCGCCGGCCGACGACGCCCGCTTCACCGTCTACGTCGTCGTCCACGCGCCGCGCGTCGACGGCGGCGGCGGCTCGATCGCCGGCCCGGTCTTCTCGCGCATCATGGGCTACGTGCTGGGCCGCTACGGCGTGGAGCCGACCAACGGCAAGCCGTCGCGTCTCCCCGTCGAGTGGTGAGTCGATACGCTCCGTCGGTGCACGAGTCAGCGATCCCGCAGCGTCCGCAGCGGACCTCCGCTACGTCGGCCGCCGACCTGGCCGTGTGGCTCGGCTCCGGCACCGACGTGGCCGTGCACGGCGACCTCGACGTGCCCGTGTCCGGCATCTCGCTGAGCACAGCACGCATCCGCCCCGGTGACCTGTACGCCGCCCTGCCGGGCGCGCGCGCCCACGGTGCCGACTTCGCCGAACGGGCGCTCGCCGCGGGTGCTGTCGGCGTGCTCACCGACCCGTCCGGCCTCCACCGGCTGCCACCCGGCACCCCCGCCCTCGTCGTGGCCGAGCCGCGCCGCGTCCTCGGTCGGCTGGCGGCGAGGATCTACGGCGACCCGGCCGCCCGACTGCGCGTCATCGGCGTCACCGGCACCCAGGGCAAGACCACCACCACGCGCCTCCTCGAGCAGGGACTCACCGCCTCGGGCCTGAGCGCCGCCGTGATCGGCACGGTCGGCACCCGGATCGCGGGCGAGGACGTGAAGACCGAGCTCACCACCCCCGAGGCGCCCGACCTGCACGGCCTCTTCGCGGTGATGGTGGAGCGCGGCGTCGACACCTGCGCGATGGAGGTCTCCAGCCAGGGGCTGGTCCTCGGCCGGGTCGACGGCGTCGTCTTCGACGTGGCGACCTTTCTCAACCTCGGCCGCGACCACCTCGACTTCCATGCCGACATCGACGACTACTTCGCCGCCAAGGCCGACCTCTTCACCCCCGAGCGCGCCCGGATCGGGCTCACCAACGTCGACGACGAGTTCGGTCGCCGGCTCCTGGACGTGGCCACGATCCCGATGTCGACGTACTCCTCCCAGGGGCGGGACGCCGACTGGCGGGCGATCGACGTCGACCTGACGCCCACCGGCGCCGCCTTCACGGTCCGGGGGCCGGGTGTCGAGCTGGTGGCATCGATCCACCTCCCGGGAGAGTTCAACGTCTCCAACGCGCTCGCCGCCATCGCGTCCGCCGCGATGGCGGGGCTCGACCCGCGGGTCGTCGCCGACGGGATCTCCCGTGTCGACGGCGTGCCCGGCCGCCTCGAGCCGGTGGCGCAGGGGCAGGACTACACCGTCGTCGTCGACTACGCACACAAGCCCGACGCGCTCGAGGCCGTCCTCGCCACGCTGCGCCCGCTGACGCAGGGCCAGGTGATCGTGGTGATCGGGGCGGGCGGCGACCGCGACACGATCAAGCGTCCCCTGATGGGCGAGATCGGGGCGCGCCTGGCCGACGTCCTCATCGTCACCGACGACAACCCGCGCACCGAGGATGCCGCGACGATCCGGTCCGCCGTGCTCGACGGCACCGGTGCCGGTCGGGCCGAGGTGCTGGAGGTGGGGGACCGCCGGCTCGCGATCCGCGAGGGCGTACGCCGTGCCGAGCCGGGCGACGTGCTGCTGATCGCCGGCAAGGGCCACGAGAGCGGCCAGGAGGTCGACGGCGTCGTGCACCCCTTCGACGACCGGGTCGTCGCGGCGGAGGAGATCGTTGCAGCCATGCAGGACTCCGGCGGAGTCGCCACGTGATCGAGATGACCCTGACCGAGATCGCCGACGTGGTCGGCGGTGCCGCGCACGGCGAGGCCGTCGTCACCGGCGGCGCCTTCCTCGACACCCGCACTCCCGAGGTGGGCGGCCTCTTCGTCGCGATCGCCGGCGAGCGGGTCGACGGCCATGACTTCGTGCAGGCGGCCGGCGCCGCCGGCGCGGTCGCCGCCCTCGGCGACCGCCCCACCGACCTGCCCACCGTCGTCGTGGACGACGTGACCGCGGCGCTGGGCCGCCTGGCGCGGCACGTCGTGGACCGGCTGCCCGACGTGGTCGTGCTCGCCATGACCGGCTCGCAGGGCAAGACCGGCACCAAGGACTATCTCGCCCACGTGCTGGCCGAGTCGGGCCCGACCGTCGCGACGCGAGGCAACTTCAACAACGAGCTCGGCGTGCCGCTGACGGTGCTGCGGGCCACCGCCGACACGCGTTTCCTGGTGGTGGAGATGGGCGCCCGCGGCGTCGGCCACATCGCCGAGCTCTGCCGGATCGCACCACCGCACGTCGCCGCCGTGCTCAACGTCGGCACCGCCCACATCGGCGAGTTCGGCAGCCGCGAGGCGATCGCGCAGGCCAAGGGCGAGATCGTCGAGGCGCTGCGCACCGACGGCACGGCCGTCCTCAACGCCGACGACGAGCTCGTCGCAGCGATGGCGTCGCGCACCGGCGCGACGGTGACGACCTTCGGCGGCACTGTCAACGCCGCCGATGTCGCGGTCAGCGAGATCACCCACGACGAGCTCGGTCGCCAGTCCTTCGAGCTGGTCCACCGCGGCTCCGGCGCCACGGTGCACCTCGCCCAGGTCGGCTCATTCCAGTGGCGCAACGCCGCCGCGGCCGCCGCGATGGCCCTCGCCGCCGGCCTCGACCTCGACACGGTCGCGGACGCCCTCGGCGACGCCGTACCCGCCAGCCGCTGGCGGATGGAGCTCACCGAGCGCGCGGATGGGCTCGTCGTCCTCAACGACGCGTACAACGCCAACCCCGAGTCGATGAAGGCCGCCCTCGACACGCTCGGTGACATCGGTGCCGGGAGCGGACGACGTACGGTCGCCGTGCTCGGCGAGATGCTCGAGCTCGGCGACGGGTCCGGCGCTGCCCACACCGGGGTGGGGGAGTACGCCGCCGCGGCCGGGGTGGACGTCCTCGTGACCGTCGGCCCTGCCGCAGACGCGATGGCGCGGGGCTTCGAGTCGGCGGCGACGTCGGGTGTGGCCATCACCACGGCGGGGCGTGCCGCGGCGACCGACTGGCTGCGACACAATGTCTCGGCTGCGGATGTCGTCCTCGTGAAGGCATCACGGGGGGCCGCGCTCGAACTGATCGCCGACGAGCTCCTCACCGGGAGCGGCACGGAAGGGAGACGCACCAGATGAGAGCCATCCTGTTCGGAGGAGGACTCTCCCTGTTGATCTCCCTCCTCGGCACGCGCTACGCGATCCGCTTCTTCACCCGGCAGGGATTCGGCCAGCCGATCCGCGACGACGGCCCGACCACCCACCACATCAAGCGCGGGACGCCCACCATGGGCGGCATCGTGATCATCCTGGCGACGGTGATCGGCTACTTCGCCGCCAAGGTCATCACCGGCACCGCCCCCACCGCGTCGGCCCTCCTCCTGCTCTTCCTGCTCGTCGGCCTCGGCGCGGTCGGCTTCATGGACGACTTCCTCAAGGTCAGCCGTCAGCACAGCACCGGGCTCCGCGGCCGGGCGAAGGTCGTCGGCCAGACCGTGGTCGGCCTGGTCTTCGGCGTCCTCGCGCTGTCGCCGGCGCTCGAGGACGAGCGCGGCTGGCGCCCGGCCTCGGACCACATCTCCTTCATCCGCGACTACGAGCGGTTCGCGCTGCCCACGGTCGTGGTGATGCTGCTGTTCTGGGTGATCGTCACCGGCACCAGCAACGCCGTGAACCTCGCCGACGGCCTCGACGGGCTGGCCACCGGCGCCTCGATCCTGGTCTTCGCCGCGTACACGCTCGTCAACATCTGGCAGAACAGCCAGTCGTGCGCCCTCGAGGCCGGACCGAAGTGCTACGAGGTGCGCGACCCGCTCGACCTCGCGGTGGTCGCCGCCGCGATCACCGGCGCCTGCTTCGGCTTCCTGTGGTGGAACGCCTCGCCCGCGCAGATCATCCTCGGCGACACCGGCTCGCTGTCGCTCGGCGGCGCGATGGCCGGCTTCGCGATCATGACCCGCACCGAGCTGCTGCTGCTCGTCATCGGCGGGCTCTTCGTGGTCATCACGCTCTCGGTGATGATCCAGGTGTCCGTGTTCAAGATCAGCCGCGCCAGCGGGCTGTTCCGGAGCATCTTCAAGGTCCAGCCCGGCTACCGCGTCTTCCGGATGACGCCCCTGCACCACCACTTCGAGATGCTCGGCTGGGAGCAGGTCACCATCGTGATCCGCTTCTGGATCGTCACCGGCCTCGCCGTCGCCACCGGCCTCGGCATCTTCTACGCCGAGTGGGTCGCCGGCATTGGGTGACATCGACGCCCTGAGCCGCACCAGCGACTGGTCCGGCGTCCGCGTCGTCGTCGCCGGGTTCGGCGTCTCGGGGTACGCCGCCGCCGACAACCTGCTCTTCCTCGGTGCCCAGGTCACCGCCCTCGACGAGGCCACGAGCCCGGAGAAGGCCGAGAAGGCCGAGCTGCTGGAGACCCTCGGCGCGACCGTACGCCTCGAGGTCGGCGCCACCGCCGAGCTGCCCGCCGACGTCGATCTCGTGGTCACCTCGCCGGGGTGGAAGCCGTCCGCGCCCCTCCTTGCGCAGGCGACCGAGCGCGGCATCCCGGTGTGGGGGGAGGTCGAGCTCGCCTGGCGGCTGCGCGACCCCGAGCACGCCGCACCGTGGCTGGCGGTCACCGGCACCAACGGCAAGACCACCACGGTGCAGATGCTCACCTCGATCCTGCTCGCGGCCGGGCTCCGCGCGGTCGCGGTCGGCAACGTCGGCCTGCCGATCGTCGAGGCCGTGATGGACCCCGAGCCGTACGACGTGCTCGCCGTCGAGCTCTCCAGCTTCCAGCTCCACTACACGCACTCCATGTCGGCGGAGTCGGCCGCGGTGCTGAACTTCGCCGAGGACCACCTCGACTGGTACGACGACGAGCCGGGCGCTCCTGACTGGACGCCGACGGGCATGCAGCGCTACGCCGCCGACAAGGCCCGGATCTTCGAGCGCGTCCAGCGGGCGTGCGTCTACAACCTGGCCGACGACGCCACCGAGGAGATGGTGCTCGAGGCCGACGTGGTCGAGGGTGCCCGGGCCGTCGGGTTCACGCTCGGGATGCCGGGCACCGGGAACCTCGGCGTGGTCGAGGACCTGCTCGTCGACCGGGCGTTCATCGAGGAACGCGCCTCCAGCGCCGCCGAGCTGTGCACCCTCGACGACCTCGCCTCGACAGCACCCCACTTCGTCGCCAACGCCCTGGCCGCCGCGGCGCTCGCCCGCGCCCACGGCGTCAGCCAGCAGGCCGTGCGCGACGGGCTGCGTGCCTTCCGTCCAGACGGCCACCGCATCGCCCTCGTCGCGGAGAGCGACGGTGTCACCTGGGTCGACGACTCCAAGGCCACCAACCCGCACGCCGCACAGTCGTCCCTCGGCGCGTACGACCCGGTGGTCTGGGTCGCCGGCGGCCTGGCCAAGGGTGCGCGCTTCGACGACCTCGTCGTCGCGGTCCGCGAGCGGCTGCGGGGCGTCGTGCTCCTGGGTCGCGACCGCCAGGTCATCGCCGACGCTCTTTCGCGACACGCGCCCGATGTGCCTGTCATCGATGTGGGCGCCGACGAGACTGGTGACCCGATGGAGCGTGTGGTCGACGCGGCCGCCGGGCTCGCCAGGTCCGGGGACACGGTGCTGCTGGCGCCGGGCTGTGCCTCCATGGACATGTTCAGCAACTACGGCGCCCGCGGCGACGCGTTCGCGGCCGCCGTACAGGCACGGATCGCCCACACCGACTGACCATCCGCAACCGAGGGGAGCGCGAGGAGTGACCACCGCGAACCCCGAGGACGTCGCAGCACCGCTCTCCCCGGTGAGCGCTGCGCCGCGGCGCCTCGGCTCGGGCATCGCCTCCGGGTGGCGTTCGGTCCGGGAGGCGGTCGACAAGCCGCTCACCTCCTACTACCTGCTGCTCGGTTCCTCCGCGCTGCTCCTCACCATCGGCGTGATCATGGTGCTCAGCGCGTCGAGCGTGCGCTCGTACGTCATCTACGACGACTCCTACGCGGTGGTGAAGCGTCAGCTGATGTGGGTCGTCCTGGGCGTGCCGGCCGCGTGGGTGGCCTCCCGGCTGCCGATCCGCCACATCCGCCGCCTCGCCTACCCCGGCTTCCTCGTCGCTCTGGTGCTGCTGGGCCTGGTCGCGAAGTTCGGCGTGCTCATCAACGGCAACAAGAACTGGCTGGCCCTCGGCCCGGTGAACATCCAGCCCGCGGAGATCGCCAAGCTCGCGATCGTTCTGTGGGCCGCCAATATCTACGCCCACAAGGAGCGCCGGCTCCGCGACCTGCACCATCTGCTGGTGCCCGTGGTCCCGGGTCTCTTCGCCGTCATCGCGCTGGTCCTGGTCGGCCGCGACCTCGGCACGGCCATGGTGCTGGCCGCGATCATGCTCGGCATGCTGTGGGTGGTCGGGGCGCCGATGCGGCTCTTTGTGCTGAGCATCTCGGTCCTCGGCGTCGCCGCCGTCGCACTCGCCGCGACCGACTCCGAGCGGCTCAACCGCATCACGACCTTCACCGACCCGTTCAAGGACTACACCGACGCCGGGTGGCAGCCCGCCCACGGGCTCTACGCGCTGTCGAGCGGCGGCTGGTTCGGCCAGGGCATCGGCGCCTCCACGCAGAAGTGGGGCGACCTGCCCGAGGCGCACACCGACTTCATCTTCGCCGTCCTGGGCGAGGAGCTGGGCCTGGTCGGCACGCTGCTCGTGGTCGGCCTGTTCTTCACAATCGCGTACGCCGCCGTGCGGGTCGCCCTCAACACCCAGGACCCGTTCGTCCGCTACGCCACCTTCGGCATCGTGGTCTGGCTGCTCGGCCAGATGATGATCAACGTCGGCATGGTCCTCGCCGTCCTGCCCGTCATCGGCATCCCGCTGCCCATCGTGTCCTACGGCGGATCCGCGCTCCTGCCCTCGCTGGTCGCGCTCGGCCTGGTGATCGGCTTCGCCCGACGCGAGCCCGAGGCGGCCGCAGCCCTCGCCGCGCGCCGTCGCAACCGCTCCGCCGGTCTCTCGGCCTCGACCCGCCACTAGCATCAGGACCGATGCGCGTACTCCTCGCCGGCGGCGGATCCGCCGGCCACACCTCGCCCCTGCTCGCCACGGCCGACGCCCTCCGACGGCTCGACCCCGCGACCGCGATCACCTGCCTCGGCACACGTGAGGGCCTCGAGGCCCGACTCGTCCCGGAGGCCGGGCTGCCGCTCGAGTACGTGCCTCGCGTGCCCCTGCCGCGGCGCCCCGGCCCCGACCTGCTGCGTACGCCGACCCGGTTGCGCGCCGCGCGTGCCGCCGCCCTCGAGGTGGTCGACCGCATCCGCCCGGACGTCGTCGTCGGGTTCGGCGGCTACGTGTCGGTGCCAGCCTACCTTGCCGCCCGCAAGCGTGGCGTGCCGATCGTGGTGCACGAGGGCAACACCGTCCCCGGGATCGCCAACCGGCTCGGTGCCCGGATGACCCAGCACGTGGCGACGAGCTTTCCCGACACCGACCTGCCGCACGCGGTGTGGACGGGCCTGCCGATCCGGCGCCTCGTCTCCACCCTCGATCGTGCCGCCCTCCGCGCCGAGGGGCTGGCGACGTTCGGCCTGCGCGACGACCTGCCCACCCTGCTGGTGACCGGCGGCTCGCAGGGTGCCGCCCGGATCAACGCCGCGGTCTCCGGCGCGGCCGCCGACCTGGCCGCCGCCGGCGTACAGGTGCTCCACGTGGTCGGCCCCAAGCACGAGCTCGCCGTCGCAGCGGGTGACGTGCCCTACGTCGTCGTCCAGTACGTCGACCGGATGGACCTGGCCTATGCCGCCGCCGACGCGGTGCTGTGCCGCGCCGGCAGCAACACCGTCACCGAGGTCTCCGGGGTGGGCCTGCCCGCGATCTACGTCCCGCTCCCGATCGGCAACGGCGAGCAGGCGCTCAATGCGCGCCCGGTCGTCGACGCCGGCGGCGGGCTCCTCGTCGCTGACGGCGCGCTGACCCCCGAGTGGGTGGCCGCGAGCGTGCCCGGCCTGCTGACCGACCGGTCCCGGCTCGACGCCATGGGCGCGGCCGCTCGCGGGGTCATCCCGCTCGACGCCGACGAGAAGCTCGCCCGGATCATCCTCGACGCGGGCGCCGCCGGCAGGTCCGGGGGAGCGTCGTGAGGATCCCGGTCCCCGACGAGATCCTGCCCGCCGCCGACCTCGGCCGCGTGCACTGCGTCGGCATCGGCGGCGCCGGCATCTCCGCCATCGCCCGGATCATGGCCGCCCGCGGCATTGCCGTCACTGGCAGCGACGACCACGACACGCCCTTCCTCCCGGCCCTGCGCGAGCTCGGCGTCACCTGCCACCTCGGCTACGACGCCGCCCACGTCGGTGACGCCGACACCCTCGTCGTCACCACGGCGGCCCGCGACGACAACCCGGAGGTGCTCGAGGCCCAGCGCCTGGGCCTGCGGATCCTGCCGCGCTCGGCCGGACTCGCCTCGGTGATGACCGGTTCGCGGGTGCTCGCGGTGGCCGGCACGCACGGCAAGACGACGACCACCGGGTTGCTCACCTCAGCGCTGCTGGCCGCCGGCGCCGATCCGTCGTACGCCGTGGGCGGGGTGCTCACCGCGACCGGACGCAACGCCGACGCCGGCACCGACGACCTGTTCGTCGCCGAGGCCGACGAGAGCGACGGCGCCTTCCTCCACTACCGCCCGCACGCGGCGATCGTGACCAACGTCGAGGCCGACCACCTCGACAACTGGGGCACCGAGGAGGCGTACCACCGGGCGTTCGAGGAGTTCGTCGACACGATCGACCCGTGCGGCTTCGTCGTGTGCGTGGTCGACGACCCCGGTGCGGCCGGGCTCGCCCGTACGGCGCGGGCCCAGGGCCTCGACGTGGTGACGGTGGGGGAGTCCGCCGACGCAGACCTCCGCATCCACGACCTCGCGCTCGACGGCGCGACCTCGACCTGCCGGATCTCGCGCGGTGGCGCCGACCTCGGCGAGCTCCGGCTCCGGATCCCCGGCCGCCACTACGTCCTCGACGCCGTCGCCGCACTGGCCCTGGGTCTGCAGCTGGGGTTCCCCTTCGACGCACTCGCCGAGGGGCTCGCCGGCTTCACCGGCACGGGCCGTCGGATGGAGCTCAAGGGTGAGGCCGCCGGCGTGCGCGTCTACGACTCGTACGCCCACCACCCCGTCGAGATCCGCGGCGACCTCGAGGCCGCTCGTGCGCTCGCGGGCGAGGGCCGGGTCGTGGCGGCCTTCCAGCCCCACCTGGTCTCGCGCACCCGCATCTTCGGCGAGGCGATGGGCGTCGCACTCGGCGCGGCCGACGAGGTGGTCGTCCTCGACGTCTACGTCGCGCGCGAGGACCCCGACCCCGAGGTGACCGGCCTCCTGGTGGCGCGCGCCGTGCCGCTGCCGCCCGAGCACGTGACGTACGTCGACGGCCTGGGCGCGGCGGCGCAGGTGCTCGCGGAGCGCTCGCGACCGGGCGACCTCGTGATCACCCTCGGCGCCGGGGACATCACGGGGGTCGGGCCGTTGGTGCTCGACCTGCTCCTGCCGGGCGGTGCGTGAGTGGAGCGGGAGGACCGCGCCGCAAGGCGCACCCGGCGACGCTTCGCGCGCCGCCAGTGGGCCCGTCGCTGGCTGTCGCTGCGCTACGTGCTCGCCCTGCTGGTCGTCGTGGCGCTGCTCGGCACGTCGATCTGGCTGGTCTTCTTCTCCGCGACCCTGCAGGTGAAGCGGGTCGAGGTCGTCGGCAACTCGCTCCTCAGCGACGGCCGGGTCCGCGAGATCGCCGACGTGCCGCTCGGTGAGCAGCTCGCCCTGGTCGACCTCGACCGGGCCGACGCGCGCGTGGGATCGGTGCCCGAGGTGAAGTCGGTCGACGTCACCCGCACCTGGCCCGACGGCGTACGCATCGAGGTCGAGGAGCGCACCGCCGTCGCGGTCGTCGAGCTGGCCGGACGGCTGCGCGGACTCGACGCTGACGGCGTGGTCTTCCGCGAGTACAAGACTGCCCCGAAGGGGATGCCGCGGGTCCGCCCCGGCGGCGCTGCCGGCACCGACGCGCTCAAGGAGGCCGCGACCGTCGTCGCGGCGCTCCCGAAGGCACTCGCGAGCCGCGTCGACCACGTCGAGGTCGTCACCGTCGACCAGATCACCCTCGTCATGCGCGACCAGCGCCAGGTGCTGTGGGGGAGTGCCGAGGAGTCCGCGCTCAAGGCCGAGGTCGTCGACAAGCTGCTCGCCGCACAGCAGGCGCCGTTCTACGACGTCAGCGTCCCGGGCAACCCGACGTACTGCGCGCAGCCTGCCTGTTGACCTGACGTCCCCGGCGACCATCTCGTCGCCGAGCGGTGCGTGAGGCGGGTTCCGCGGCCCGAAAATCCGCGTGGCTCACCGCGCGACCGGCGTGTCGGCACGGCCCGGGGCCGGACGCTGCCTATGGTCTTGCGAAAGGCGAGGTTGACATAACTATAACCCTCAGGTTCACGGTTACAGTTCCGCGGCCACGAGGGTCAGCAGTCCGAAGCAGCACCTCGTTCCTTCCCCAGCGTGATCCACCAGCACGACCCCCAGAGCAACCCATCCAGCAGTCCCATCAAGGAAGGCCCCGAGCCGTGGCAGCAGCGCAGAACTACCTGGCGATCATCAAGGTCGTGGGCATCGGTGGCGGCGGCGTCAACGCCGTCAACCGGATGATCGAGGTCGGCCTCAAGGGCGTCGAGTTCATCGCGATCAACACCGACGCCCAGGCACTCCTCATGAGCGACGCCGACGTCAAGCTCGACATCGGCCGCGAGCTCACCCGCGGTCTCGGCGCAGGCGCGAACCCCGAGGTCGGCACCAAGGCCGCCGAGGACCACGCCGACGAGATCGAAGAGGTCATCAAGGGCGCCGACATGGTGTTCGTGACGGCCGGCGAGGGCGGCGGCACCGGCACCGGCGGCGCGCCCGTCGTGGCCCGCATCGCCCGTTCGCTGGGAGCGCTGACCATCGGCGTCGTGACCCGGCCGTTCGCCTTCGAGGGACGGCGTCGCGCCAACTCCGCCGAGGAGGGCATCAGCCAGCTCCGCGAGGAGGTCGACACCCTCATCGTCATCCCCAACGACCGCCTGCTCTCGATCACCGATCGCAGCGTGTCGATCCTCGACGCCTTCAAGCAGGCCGACCAGGTGCTGCTGCAGGGTGTCTCGGGCATCACCGACCTCATCACCACGCCCGGCCTGATCAACCTCGACTTCGCCGACGTGAAGTCCGTGATGGCCAACGCCGGCTCCGCCCTCATGGGCATCGGCTCGGCCCGCGGCGAGGACCGCGCGGTGGCCGCGGCCGAGATGGCCGTCTCCAGCCCGCTGCTCGAGGCGAGCATCGAGGGCGCGCACGGCGTGCTGCTCTCGATCGCCGGTGGCTCGGACCTCGGCCTGTTCGAGATCAACGAGGCAGCCGCGCTGGTGTCGCAGGCCGCGCACGCCGAGGCCAACATCATCTTCGGCGCGACCATCGACGACGCCCTCGGTGACGAGGTGCGGGTGACCGTCATCGCCGCCGGGTTCGACGGCGGCATGCCCAAGCGCCGCTCCGACGGCAACGTGCTGCGCCAGAACCAGCCGGCGCAGACGCAGGAGCAGACCCGGGCCGCCGCCCAGCAGCTCGCCACCAAGGCGGCCGCTCCGGCACAGTCGTCGGGCACGCCCGCTCCGACGACGTTCGCACCGTCGCCCACCTCGGACGCGTCGACGCCTGCGGCCCAGCCCCGCCCGGCCCGACAGGTCCAGTTCGACGACGACGAGCTGGACGTCCCCGACTTCCTGAAGTGACCGTCTCTGACGCGACGGGCCTCCTGCGCCACCGCGACCGGATCGAAGGCGACCTCGTGATCGAGGTCGCCTTCACCGACGTCTCCCTCAGCCTCGGCGACGCGGCTGACGACGACGTACGCACGGGCGCCCTGCGTCAGGTCGCGGAGGCCACCGGAGCAACGCCCGCCCTGATGCACCAGGTGCACGGCGCCCACGTCGACCTCGTCGACGACCGCCGCACGAGCGGGCGGGTCCCGGCCGACGCCATGATCACGGCTCAGGCCGGCGTGGCGCTGCTCGCCCGGGCAGCCGACTGCGTGCCGGTCCTGCTCGCCGATCCCGCCACCGGGTGGATCGCCGCCGTGCACAGCGGTCGCCCCGGCTTGGCCGCGGGCGTCGTCCCGGCCGCTGTTGCCGCGTTGCGGGCACAGGGCGCAGACCCGTCCGTGGCCTGGGTCGGTCCGCACGTGTGCGGGTCCTGCTACGAGGTCCCGGCCGACCTGCAGGACGAGGTGGCGATCGTCGTCCCCGAAGCCCGCTCCACCACCTCGTGGGGCACGCCCGCGCTCGACCTCGGTGCCGGCGTACGCGCGCAGCTGGACGCCTCCGGCATCACCGACGTCCGCGTGGTCGACGCCTGCACGCGCGAGGACCCGTCGTGGCCGTCGCACCGCCGCGACGGCGCGGCAGCCACCCGGTTCGCCGGCGTCATCTGGAGCCACCCGTGACCGACGACCGTCGCGACGAGCTCGCCGCCAACCTCGACGCCGTACGCCGGCGCATCGCCGTGTCGTGCGACGACGCCGGCCGTGATGCCGGCGAGGTCTCGCTCGTCGTCGTCACCAAGTTCTTCCCCGCCTCCGACGTACGCCTGCTGGCCGACCTCGGCGTCACCGATGTGGGGGAGAACCGCCACCAGGAGGCTGAGGCCAAGGCCGCCGAGTGCGTCGACCTCGGGCTGCGGTGGCACTTCATCGGGGGTCTGCAGTCCAACAAGGCGGCTGCCGTCGCGGCGTACGCCGACGTCGTCGAGTCGCTCGACCGCGCCAAGCTCGTCGGTCCTCTGTCTCGCGGTGCGCACGCGCGCGGCCACGACGTCGACGTGCTCCTGCAGGTCAGCCTCGACCCGCCCGGAGCCGACCACCGCTCGGGCGCGGACCCGGCCGACCTGGACGAGCTCGCCCGCTCGGTCGAGGAGGCAGGCATGCTCCGGCTGCGCGGCCTGATGGCGGTCGCGCCCCTCGACGACGACCCGCTCGAGGCCTTCGCCCGCCTGGCCGCGATCCACGCCGAGCTCCTCACCGGGCACCCGGAGGCGACGGTCCTCTCGGCCGGCATGAGCGGGGACCTCGAGGCGGCCATCCGGCACGGCGCGACACACGTGCGTGTCGGGTCCGCGGTCCTCGGTCCGAGGCCCACGAACCAGTAATGTCGACATCAGTCACCAGGCGCCCGATCACGGGTGCCCTGTCTAGCGGAGGACAAGTCTCATGAGCGGCGCGATGAGGAAGATCGGCGAGTACCTCGGCCTGCTCGAGGACACCGGCCACTACGACGACTACGACGGCGACACGGAGACCTCGACCCAGGACGCTGTCGACCAGCGACCGGTCGCGAGGGACCGAGGCCCTGCCCCTGTGTCCGACCTTGCCGAGCGCCGTCGTCCGGCCTCGGTCCAGACGGGAGTCGTGGCCGAGTTGAGCCGCATCACCACCCTGCACCCCCGCAACTACAACGAGGCCCGTCTCGTCGGTGAGAACTACCGCGACGGCACGCCGGTCATCATGAACCTCAGCGAGATGGACGACAACGACGCCAAGCGTCTCGTCGACTTCGCCGCCGGCCTGATCTTCGCCACCCGTGGGACGATCGAGCGCGTGACCAACAAGGTCTTCCTGCTCTCCCCGCCCAACGTCACGGTCGCGGCCGAGGACAAGGAGCGGATGGCAGAGGACGGGTTCTTCAACCAGAGCTGAGGCAGTCTTACTCCGTGCAGATCATCGGCATGACCCTCTATCTCATCCTGTTCGTCTTCATCGGCCTGCTCTGGATCCGGTTCATCGTGGACTGGGTCCAGGTGTTCGCGCGCCAGTGGGAGCCGCGCGGCCCGCTGCTGGTCGCCCTCGAGGGGGTGTACTCAGCCACCGACCCGCCGATCGTGGCGCTGCGGCGCGTGGTCCCGCCCCTGCGGCTCGGCTCGGTCGCGCTCGACCTGAGCTTCCTGCTGGTGATGGTGGCGGCATGGCTGCTGCTCAACGTGGTGGCCACCATCTTCCTGTGAGCCCACCCCCGGAACCATCCGCCACACGGGTCACTGTGCCGGGTGAGCCGACGGGCGCTATTGTCTCCTGACAGCCAGAGTCACCGTGTATTCGAAGAGTGAAAGTTTGGGTGAGGTCATGCCGCTGACGCCTGAGGACGTGAGCAACAAGCGCTTTACGCCTGTCCGGCTCCGTGAGGGCTACGACATGGGCGAGGTCGACCAGTTCCTCGACGAGGTCGAGGCGGAGCTCGCGCGGCTCACCAAGGACAACGACGACCTTCGGTCCAAGCTGTCCGCGGCGCAGTCCGGTGGCGACTCGTCGTCGTCGGCGCCCGCGCCGGTGTCGTTCGCCCCCGTGGAGCCCGAGCCGGAGCCCGAGCCGGAGCCGGAGCCCGTCGCCGTGGTGGCGCCCGTCGAGGCCCCGCCCGTGCGCAACATCGCCGATGCGTCCAACGCCGCGGCCCGCCTGCTCGAGATCGCGACGCGCAACGCCGACGAGCTCATCGAGGAGGCCAAGAACGAGGCCGACCGCATCGTCGGTGCCGCGCGCACCAAGTCCGAGCGCCTCGAGTCGGAGTCGAAGACGAAGTCCGACCGCATGGAGGCGGACGCCCGCCAGCGCTCGCAGATGCTCGACTCCGAGACCGCCGAGCGCCGCCAGCAGATGTTCGGCGACCTCGAGAAGGAGCGCGACAAGCTCAACGGCGACGTGGAGACGCTGCGCCAGTTCGAGCGCGAGTACCGCTCCCGCCTGAAGACCTACTTCACCCAGCAGCTGGAGTCGTTGTCCACGGGCAGCGAGAGCCAGGCTCCGGTGGACAGCGGTCACGGACCCAAGCGCCTGCGCTCGGTCCTGGGTGACGACGAGGGCTGAGCCTCTCGCACCACCTGCACCACGCTCGTCACGAGGACGGTCACCCATCAGGGTGGCCGTTCTCGCATTTCGGCGAGCCGAGGTTGGCCTGCTCCGTGCCACCGGATACCCTCCCTGCGACCGTGTGGTTCCCGCCACACCCGATGCATGCGGAGGCCCTCGGACATGGCTGGCACCACGCGCAAGTCCCTCGCTGGCTCCGCCGCGGCCGCCGCCAGGCGGGTCATCGGCCGCAAGACGGCCGTCGAGCCGCCCGCCAAGAAGGCCGCGCCGGCCGCGAAGGCTCCGGCGAAGAAGGCCCCTGCTGCGAAGAAGGCCGCGAAGAAGGCTCCGGCCAAGAAGGCTGCACCGGCCAAGAAGGCGCCGGTAAAGAAGGCCCCCGCTGCGAAGAAGGCATCGGCGAAGAAGGCCACGCCTGCCGCGAAGACCCCGGCCAAGAAGGCCACGCCCGCCGTGAAGGCCCCGGCCAAGAAGGCTGCGCCGGCCACGAAGGCTCCGGCAAAGAAGGCCGCGCCCGCCAAGAAGACCGCGCCAGCCAAGAAGGCCCCCGCCAAGAAGACCGCGCCAGCCAAGAAGGCCCCCGCCAAGAAGACTGCGCCATCCGCGGCGGCCTCCGCTCCGAAGACCCCGGCGAAGAAGACCGCCCCGCCCACCGCCACCAAGTCCGCTCCTGCGAAGAAGGCATCCTCCGTGACGAACTCTGCTCCCGCGAAGAAGGCAGCGCCCCGCAAGTCGACCCCCGCCAAGCTCGTCGTGCTCGATGGCGAGGATGCCTGGACGCGCGGCGAGCTCAACGAGGTCGTCAAGGAGCTCAACGAGCACCGCGAGCGCCTCACGGTCTCCATCAGCCAGGCCGAGGAGGAGCTCGCCCGGTTGATGCGCGACGCCGGCGACGGCGCCGGACACGACCAGGCCGACGTCGGCGCGACGAGCTTCGAGCGCGACCACGAGCTCACCGTCCTGGCCCGCGAGCGCGAGACCCTCGGCCAGCTCGACCGGGCCCTGGCCCACATCGACGACGGCACGTACGGCGTCTGCGAGTCGTGCGGCAACCCCATCGGCAAGAATCGGTTGATGGCAGTGCCCCATGCGACACTGTGCATGTCATGCAAGCAGCGCGAGGAGCGTCGCTGAACCCCAGCGACCAGGCCCATCACGAGCCCACCCGACGACGCCTCGACGCCCGTCTGGTGTTCGCCGCGATCGCCGCGATCGCCTATGCCATCGATCTCGGGTCGAAGCAGTGGGCGCTGGCCTCGCTGGCCGACGGCGACGTCCCCGTGTTCGGTGACTGGCTGACGCTCCACCTGACCTTCAACCCCGGCGCAGCGTTCAGCACCGGCACCGACTTCACGATCGTCTTCACCTGCCTGGCCGCGATCGCGGTCGTCGTCGTCCTGTGGCTCAGCCGCCGCGTGCGCAGCACCGGGTGGGCCATTGCGCTCGGCCTGCTGCTGGGCGGCGTGGCCGGCAACCTCACGGACCGCGTCGTACGCCAGCCGGAGCCGTTCCACGGACACGTCGTCGACTTCCTGATGCTGCCCAACTGGCCGGTCTTTAACGTCGCCGACATGTGCATCAACGTGGCCGCCGGCCTGATCATCCTGCAGACGTTCCGCGGCGTGGCGCTCGACGGAAGCCGCGACGCCGACCACCAGCGCGGGTCCGACTCCCCGGTCGACGACGCAGGCCTGAGCGCCCACTGATGACCTCCCACGCCGAGCAGCGCACGGTCTTCGTGCCCGACGGGCTGGCCGGCGAGCGCGTCGACGCCGCGATGGCCCGGATGTTCGGGTTCTCGCGCACCAAGGCCGCCGACCTCATCGCCCAGGGCCTGGTGCAGGTGGACGGTGCCGACGTCGGCAAGAGCGACCGGGTCCACGGCGGTGCCGTCCTCGACGTGTCCATCCCTGCCACGACTGACCCGCTCGAGGTGAAGCCGGAGATCGTCGAGGGGATCCGGATCATCCACGACGACGACGCGATCGTCGTGATCGACAAGCCCGTCGGCGTCGCCGTCCACCCCTCGCCGGGCTGGCGCGGGCCGACAGTCGTGGGCCACCTCGCCGGCGCCGGCTACCGGATCTCGACCTCCGGGGCGAAGGAGCGCGAGGGCATCGTCCAGCGGCTCGACGTCGGCACGTCCGGCGTAATGGTCATCGCCAAGTCCGAGCGCGCCTACTCGGTGCTCAAGAACGCCTTCCGCCACCGCACCGTCGACAAGACCTACCACGCGCTCGTGCAGGGCCACCCCGACCCGCTCAGCGGCACCATCGAGGCGCCGATCGGTCGCCACCCGCAGCACGACTACAAGTTCGCGGTGATGGCCGACGGCCGCCACAGCGTCACCCACTACGAGACCCTCGAGGCCCACCGGTTCGCGAGCCTGCTCGAGGTCCACCTCGAGACCGGCCGCACCCACCAGATCCGGGTGCACATGAGCGCGCTGAAGCACCCGTGCGTGGGCGACCTCACCTACGGCGCGGACCCGACCCTCTCCAAGCGGCTCGGGCTCGAGCGCCAGTGGCTGCACGCGATGCGCCTGGGCTTCGAGCACCCGGAGACGGGCGACTACGTCAGCTACGAGTCCACCCACCCCGACGACCTCGCGCACGCGCTCGAGGTCATCCGTGATGAGCACTGAGCTGGCGTTGCGCCCGGCCACGGCCGCGGACCTCCCAGCACTCGCCGAGATCCACCTGGCTGCTCGGCGTGCGGCCGGCGCGGCGTTCCCGCCCGGGGTCCACGCCGACGACGAGGTGCGCGCCTGGGTCGGCGGCTGGGACCTGACCACGTACGACGTGTGGCTGGCAGCGAGCGGCGACGAGGTCACCGGCTACGCCCGGTGCACGCCGACCTGGCTCGACGACCTCTACGTCCACCCCGGCCACCAGGGGAGCGGCGTGGGCACCGCGCTTTTCGAGCTGGTCACGTCCCTGCGCCCGGGCGGCTTCTGCCTCTGGGTCTTCGAGTCCAACGCCCCGGCCCGCGCGTTCTACCGGGGTCGGGGGTGCCTGGAGCTCGAGCGTACGGACGGTGCGGCCAACGAGGAGAGCTCGCCCGACATCCGCGTGGCGTGGCCGGGCCCCGACCCGGTGGCCTTCCTGCGGGCGCTCATCGACGACGTCGACCTCGTGCTCGGTGACGTGCTCGCGCGTCGTACGGCGCTGACCCGGGCCGTGCAGTCGGTGAAGCCCAGCGGCGAGCGCGACCCCGCCCGCGAGGCCGAGATCGCCCGGCGGGTGGCGGCGGTGGCGCCGGATCTCGGGCAGGCCCGGGTGGCCCGGATCGTCGACCTGATCATCACCGAGTCGCTCGACGCCTCCCGCTGATGCTGCCGCACCCGGGCGAGCTGCTGCACTTCAGCGAGGACCCGTCGATCCGCGACTTCGATCCGCACGTGGCCGCCACCGCCCAGCAGCCGGAGGCGTACGTCTGGACGGTCGACGCGCTCAACAGCCCTTGCTACTGGTTCCCGCGGCAGTGCCCGCGCGTGTGCTCGTGGGACGCGTCACCGGAGGCCGGCGTGCCCCGCGTGCACACGATCGAGGAGGCCTGGCTGCCGACGCTGCGGGCGACCACTCTGTACGCCTACCGCTTCGACGCCGCCGACTTCGAGCCGTTCGGCGAGCGCCCCCACGCCTTCGTGGCCACCCACGCGGTCTCGCCGCTCGGTCCGCCGGAGCAGGTCGGCGACCTCGTGGACCTGCACGCGGAGCACGGCATCGAGCTCCGGGTGCTGCCCGAGCTGGTCGACCACTTCACCGAGGTGCGGGAGCGCGGCCAGGAGTTCTCCGGCATCCGGATGGGCAACGCCGGCATCGGCCCCGACGGCCCCTTCCCGACCCGGCGCTAGGAAGGATGGGCCCGTGCTGCTCTACGACGACGTGATCGAGGAGTACCGCGACTTCGCGACGTACGCGGCCGGCGACTCGCCGTGCTTCGAGGAGTGGGCGCTCGGGGTCGCCGACGACCCCGAGGTGCTCGCCTGGCTGGGCACGCTGCCGCCGATCAAGCGCCAGCCCAACCTCGTCTTCGCCGCGGCCCGCTGGCACGGCGCCGCCGCGCCCGGGTCGTACGCGGGTCTCCGCCGGCTGCTGCTCGAGCGGGAGCCCGAGGTGCGCGCGACCGTGATGGCGCGGGCGACCCAGACGAATGAGGTCGGCCGGCTCGCCACCCTCGCTCCGGTGTTCGCCCTGGTCGAGGGGCCGCTGGCGCTCATCGAGGTCGGCGCCAGCGCCGGTCTGTGCCTGTTCCCCGACCGCTACGACTACTCGTGGCCGCCGCTGGGCGGGCTGCGGGGGAGCGGCGGCCCGCTCCTGACGGCCGAGGCCACCGGACCGCTGCCGGTGCCGGTGCGGCATCCCGAGGTCGCCTGGCGCGGTGGGGTCGACCTCCACCCGCTCGACGTCGGCGACCCCGACGCGATGGCCTGGCTCGAGAACCTGGTGTGGCCGGAGCAGGACGAGCGGCGCGCCCGGCTGCGTGCCGCGGTCGACGTGGCCCGCCGCGAGCCGCCGGCGCTGCGCCGAGGCGACCTGTTCGACCACCTGCCCGGCCTGCTCGACGAGGCCGCCCCGCACGGCACGCCCGTGGTCTTCCACTCGGCTGTCATCGCCTACCTCGAGGAGCCCGCCCGGCGTCGGTTCCACGAGCTGATGACGAGCCTCGTGGCGGACGGACGCTGCCGGTGGATCAGCAACGAGGGCCGCCGCGTCCTGCCCGCCGTGACGGGCGATGCCGACGTCCCGTCAGGTCGCTTCGCGACGGCCCTCGACGGCACGCCGGTGGCCTGGAGCCACGGCCACGGGCATGCCGTCGACTGGCTCTGAGGGGCCCCGGCGTCGATCCGCTCCGACGCCGATCGGGGCCGTGTGTCTTGTCGGTGGGGCCGGGCACACTGACGTAGGCTGACTGCTCTTCCCCCTCTGGGCACCGCGGGCTGCGCAGCCGGCACGTCCCACGCATCGACTCCCTCAGCGACCCACGAAAGGGGCGGAAGTCTCCTCCATGTCGGCCGGCACCACAGCAAGCTCAACGGGTGACTTCGTGCACCTTCACGTGCACACCGAGTACTCCATGCTCGACGGAGCCTCGCTGCTCGACGGGTTGTTCGCGCGCACCAGCGAGCTCGGCATGCCGGCCATCGCGATGACCGACCACGGCAACCTGCACGGGGCGTACGACTTCTACAGCAAGGCCAAGCGCCACGGCATCAAGCCGATCATCGGGATCGAGGCCTACATCACCCCCGGCACCATGCGCGGCGAGCGCCGCCGGGTGCGGTGGGGCCAGGGCGACCTCGCCGAGGAGGGCGGCAACGACGTCGCCGGTGGCGGTGCGTACACCCACATGACGATGTGGGCCGAGAGCACCGAGGGCATGCGCAACCTGTTCCGGCTGTCGTCCCGCTCGAGCATGGAGGGCTACTTCTACAAGCCCCGTATGGACAAGGAGATCCTCGCCGAGCACAGCGAGGGCCTGATGGTCAGCACCGGCTGCCCCAGTGGTGCGATCCAGACGCGCCTGCGGCTCGGCCAGTACGACGAGGCGGTGCGCGAGGCCGGCGAGCTCCAGGACATGTTCGGGCGCGACAGCGTCTTCCTCGAGCTGATGGACCACGGGATCGACATCGAGAAGCGGGTCCGCGACGACCTGCTGCGCCTCGGCAAGCAGCTCTCGATCCCGCCGATCGCCACCAACGACTCCCACTACAACAACCCCGAGGACGCGGCCGCCCACGACGCCCTCATCTGCGTCGCATCGGGCAAGCGGCTCTCCGACACCAACCGGCTGAAGTTCGACGGCGGCGGCTACTACATCAAGTCGGCCGCGGAGATGCGCGAGCTCTGGGCCGACCGCTTCGGCATGCCCGAGGCGTGCGACAACACGCTCGCGATCGCCGAGCGCTGCGAGGTCGAGTTCACCGAGTCCACCGGTGGCTACATGGCCCGCGCCGACGTGCCGGCCGGCGAGACCGAGGACTCGTGGTTCCGCAAGGAGGTCTGGCGCGGCATCGAGGCGCGCTACCCCGGCGACCGCCTCGACCAGGGCGTACGCGACCGGGTCGAGATGGAGCTCGCGATCATCTCCCAGAAGGGCTACTCGGGCTACTACCTCGTGGTCGCCGACTTCATCAACTGGGCCAAGGACAACGGCATCCGCGTCGGTCCCGGCCGTGGTTCGGGTGCCGGCTCCATCGCGGCGTACTCGCTGCGCATCACCGACCTGTGCCCCCTCGAGCACGGACTGTTCTTCGAGCGGTTCCTCAACCCCGAGCGCCCCTCGATGCCCGACTTCGACATCGACTTCGACGACGCCCGCCGCGGCGAGGTCATCAACTACGTCAGCGACAAGTACGGCGCCGAGCGCGTCGCGCAGATCGCCACGTTCGGCCGGCTGAAGGCCAAGGCCGCCATCAAGGACGCCGCCCGCGTGCTCGACCACGGCTTCGCGATCGGCGACCGGATCACCAAGGCCTACCCGGCCGACGTGATGGGCAAGGGCGTCGCGCTCAAGGACATCTTCAACCCCGACCACAAGCGCTACCGCGACGGCGGCGAGTTCCGCGCGCTCTACGACCAGGACCCCGAGGTCCGCACGATCTACGAGACGGCCGTCGGCCTCGAGGGCCAGATCCGCAACTGGGGCGTGCACGCCGCCGGCGTGATCATGTCCAGCGAGCCGCTGATCGACATCGTCCCGATCATGTCCCGTCCACAGGACGGGGCGGTGATCACCCAGTTCGACTACCCGATGTGCGAGTCGCTCGGCCTGGTCAAGATGGACTTCCTCGGCCTGTCCAACCTCCGGATCCTCGACGACGCGATCGCCAACATCAAGGTCAACCGGGGCGAGACAGTCGTCCTGGAGGAGCTCGGCTTCGAGGACCGCACGACCTACGAGCTGATGGGCCGCGGCGACACGCTCGGCGTCTTCCAGCTCGACGGCTCGGGCATGCGCTCGCTGCTCCGCTCGCTGCAGCCCGACGCCTTCGCCGACATCACGGCCGTCAGTGCGCTCTACCGACCCGGCCCGATGGGTGCCGACTCGCACAACAAGTACGCCCGCCGCAAGAACGGCCGTGAGCCGATCGAGCCGATCCACCCGGCGCTCGCCGACGCGCTCGAGACCGTGCTGGGCGAGACCTACGGCCTGATCGTCTACCAGGAGCAGGTGATGGCCATCGCCCAGGTGCTCGCCGGCTTCACCCTGGGTGCCGCCGACAACCTGCGCCGCGCGATGGGCAAAAAGAAGAAGGAGGAGCTCGACAAGCAGTACGCCGGGTTCCAGGCGGGCATGCTCGAGCGGAGCTACCCGCAGGTCGCGATCGACAAGCTGTGGGAGATCCTGCTCCCGTTCTCCGACTACGCCTTCAACAAGTCGCACTCCGCCGCCTATGGCGTCATCACCTACTGGACCGCCTACCTCAAGGCCAACTACCGCACCGAGTACATGGCGGCGCTCCTCACGTCCGTGAAGGACGACAAGGACAAGATGGCGATCTACCTCAACGAGTGCCGCCGGATGAAGATCCAGGTGCTGCCGCCCGACGTCAACGAGTCCCACGCCGACTTCACCCCGGTCGGCAACGACATCCGCTTCGGCCTCACCGCCGTACGCAACGTCGGTCACAACGTCGTCGCCGGCGTCGTGGCCGCTCGGGAGGAGAAGGGCCGCTACGCCGACTTCAACGACTTCATGGAGAAGGTCCCCGCCCTGGTCTGCAACAAGCGGGTGGTGGAGTCGCTGATCAAGGCCGGCGCGTTCGACGACATGAAGCACCGGCGCCGCGCGCTGGCGGCGGTGCACGAGACGGCCGTGGACCAGTTCGTCGACCTCAAGAAGAACGAGGCGATCGGCCAGGACTCCCTCTTCGGCGGCCTCGGCGACGACGACGCGGGCTTCGGGGTCAGCGTGACCATCCCCGACATCGAGGACTGGGACAAGATGACCCTCCTCGGCCACGAGCGGGAGATGCTCGGGCTCTACGTCTCCGACCACCCGCTCCTCGGCCTCGAGCACGTGCTGTCCCAGGGCACCGACTGCACGATCGGCCAGCTGCTGCTCGACGAGGAGCGCGCCCACGGCTCGACGCTCACAGTCAGCGGTCTCATCACCTCGGTCCAGCGCAAGATCACCAAGCGCGGCGACCCATGGGCCACGATCACGCTCGAGGACCTCGACGGTGCGATCGAGGTGCTGCTCTTCCCGAGCGCGTACACCTTGTCCTCGACGCTCCTCGTGGAGGACGCGATCGTCCGGATCAAGGGCCAGCTCTCCCGTGACAAGGACCAGCCGGAGCTGCGCGCCCAGGAGGTCACGGCGCCCGACCTGACCCACGGCCCGACCGGCCCCGTCGTGATCAGCCTGCCGTCGACGCGCTGCACGCCGCCCGTCGTGGCCCAGCTCCGCGACGTGCTCGGCACCCACCCGGGCATGACCGAGGTCCAGCTGCGCCTGCTGACCCGGAGCTCGACCAAGGTGCTCCGCCTCGACGACAACCTGCGGGTGACCCCGAGCCCGGCCCTCTTCGCCGACCTCAAGCAACTGCTGGGGCCGGGATGCCTGACCGGGTGAGGTCCGTGCTCACGAGAGTCGGCGCGATCGTCGTCGGGTTCGTCGTCGCCGGCGCGGCCGCGGGGGCGCTGTGGGAGCAGCTGTGGACGCCGCCGATGGGCCTGGCCTACGAGGACCAGTGGTTCCTCGAGCCTGCCGGGCCGGACCTCTCCTTCGAGGGGATAGCGCTGTTCGTGCTGATCGCCTTCGCGCTCGGCCTCGTCCTGGCCGTGGTGAGCGGGTTGTGGGGCGGCCACGAGCTGGTGACGGTGGCAGCCGTGGTCGTCGCGTCCGTCCTCGCCGGCGCTGCGATGTACGCCGTCGGCAACGCCCTCGGCCCCGCCGACCCGCAGCTGCTCGCGGCCGGCAGCCCCGACTTCACGCCGTTGCCCAGCGACCTGGGGCTGACCGCCCCCGACCGCGGTCGTACGCAGTGGCACTCCACGGCGTTCGTGGCGCTCCCGGCGGGTGCGATGACTGGTCTGGTCGGCATGTATCTCTTCGGAAGTCGAGGGTTCGTCCGGCGTCCTCGTGGGTAGGCTGGCCGCGACCACAAGTGGGCCGTCCCGAGCTTGTCGGGACACGTGCAGCGGGGGAGCAGAACTGTCATGAGCACCACACCGGGGAGCCCGGAATACCTGGACGGAACGGGACCGGGAGGATCCGCGCACGCGGCCGACCACGGGCCCGACAATCGCAAGCGCCTGGTCGCGCTCGGTGCCCTGGTCGCCGGCGGCGCCGTGGTCGCCGGTGGCGCCTGGGCCGCCACCAGCTTCTTCGCCTCCGGCGCGCAGCCGGCCGAGGCCCTGCCCGACTCGACGGTCGCCTACTTCAGCGTCGACCTCGACCCGAGCGGCGGCCAGAAGATCGAGGCCATCAAGACGCTGCGCAAGTTCCCGGCGTTCACCGACAAGATCAACCTCGACACCGACGACGACCTGCGCGAGCGCTTCTTCGAGGAGATCGTCAAGGCGGGCGAGTGCAAGGGTCTCGACTACGCCGAGGACGTCAAGCCGTGGGTGGGCTCCCGGGCCGCGATGGCCGCGGTCGACCTCGGTGACGACGAACCCGCGGTGGTCGGTGTGGTGCAGGTGAGCGACGCTGGCAAGGCCGAGGACGGCATGGCCAGCCTCGTCGAGACCTGCGGCGGCACGTCCGGGGAGGACACGTCCGAGGGCGGCGGCTGGGTCGTCGACGGCGACTGGATGGTCATCGCCGAGACCGAGGAGATCGCGCAGCAGGTGGTGGACGCCACCGACGGCGCCTCGCTCGCCGGCGACGCGGCCTTCGACCAGTGGACCGGTGAGGCCGGCGACGAGGGCTTCATGTCCTTCTACGTCGCCAAGGCCGCCGCCCAGTACCTCGACGATGCGGCCGGGATGGGCTCGATGCTCGGATACATGCCGCCGGAGGGCGGCGAGGAGGTGCCCGACCAGCTTCAGGGGCTGATCGACGAGTTCGACGGGGCCGCCGCCACCGTCCGGTTCGACGACGGCGCGGTCGAGGTCGAGTACGCCATGTCCAACTACCAGAAGGACCTCACGGCGCTCATCGACAGCGAGACCGGCGTCGACATGGTCGCCGGCTTGCCCGAGGACACCCTCGCGGCCTTCGGCTTCTCCCTCCAGGAGGGCTGGGCCGACGCGATGCTCGACTACGTCAAGGACGCGGTCCCCGACGAGGCCGCGGCGATCGACGACCAGCTCGCCCAGTTCGAGAGCGAGACCGGCGTGGCCTTCCCCGAGGACATCGAGACGCTGCTCGGTGAGGGCGTCACGGTCTCGGTCGGCAGCGGCATCGACCCCGACGCCATCACCAATGGCGGCCCGGGCGAGGTCCCGGCGGGCATCCGGATCAAGGGCGACGCCGACGAGATCCAGGCCGTGCTCGACAAGATCGCCGCGCAGTCCCCGCCCGAGATGGCCGAGTTCATGAAGGTGACGGAGGGCGACGGCTACGCCGTCCTGGCTCTGCAGGACGACTACCGCGGCAAGCTCGAGAGTGGTGGCGACCTCGGCGGCACCGACGACTACACCAAGGTCGTCGAGAGTGACGAGGCCCAGTCGGTCCTCTACGTCAACTTCGACGCCGACGACGACTGGCTGGTGCGGGTCACGGAGGACATACCGGAGGTCAGCGAGAACGTCGCGCCGCTGTCCGCCTTCGGCGTGAGCGGCTGGGTCGACGGTGACGTCGTCCACGGCATGCTCAAGCTGACGACCGACTAAGCCTCAGCGACCGATGGTGGCGGTCACCGCTCCGGTGATCGTCACCAGGTCGGTGGGTGCGAGCTCGAGGTCGAAGCCGCGCCGACCGCCCGAGACCAGGATCGTGGCGTGGTCCAGCGCGCTGGCGTCCAGCACGGTGGGGTGCGCCCGCTTCTGGCCGACCGGCGAGATGCCGCCCGCGACGTAGCCGGTGGCGCGCTCGGCGGCTGTCACGTCGGCCATCGCGGCCTTGCTGCCGCCCAGCGCACGGGCCAGCGCCTTGAGGTCGAGCTGGCCGGTGACAGGCACGATGCCGACGACCAGCCGCCCATCGAGGGAGGCCAGCAGGGTCTTGAAGACGCGGGCGGGGTCGACGTCGAGCGCCTCGGCGGCCTCGGTGCCGTACGACGTCGCCCGCGGGTCGTGCTCGTACGCGCGCACCTCGAAGGCGATGCCCGCCGCGGTCAGTGCGACGGTGGCCGGCGTACCGCCAAGTGCCCGTGCTTTCTTCGCCATCGCAGCGAGAGCCGTCAGTTGGGGGACCAAGCGGTCCGGGCGACCTGCGTGGCGGGGAGCGACGGGATGACGTTGATCGCGCGGAGCTCCTCGGTCAGCAGCCGCGTGACGAGCTGGAGCCGCTCCGTGGCGCCCTCCGCCTCGAGGAGCGACTGGCGCTCCGCCATCGGGAGAGGCGTGAGCGCCGAGAGCGTCCACGCGAGGTAGTCGGGGTCGCGCGGCAGGGTGCCGCTGTAGGGGTCGCCCTGCAGCTCGGTCATCGCCACCCGGAACGCGGTGAACGTGGCACGGGCGCGGTCGAGCACCTCGACCGGCACCTCGATCTCGGGCTCGGGAAGAACCGCGACGACGCCCTGCGGGAAGTCGACGCCGCGCTGCATCTCCTCCAGCATCAGCCGCTCGCGGGCCACGGCCACGATGTCGAACGTCCCGTCGTCGCGCCGGCCGGCCTCGGTGAGCTGCAGAACGCAGCCGACGCGGTAGACCGACTGGGCGCCGTGCTCACCCACCTCGTAGCCCTCGCGGATCGCGACCGTCCCGAACACGCGCTCGGCCGGGTCGTCGACGGCGAGGAGGTGGTTGACCAGCATCCGGTAGCGGTCCTCGAAGACGTGGAGCGGCACGCTCATCCCCGGGAACACCACGGTGCTCAGCGGGAACATCGGCAGCTGGTCGCTCACGTGACCTACCTAACCACCCGCGTCCACGGTGCACCCGCGACCGGAGCCCGACCCGCCGGGGAACCTAGACTGGACGCATGTCCCTGATCCGCCGCATCGACCTGAGGGGCGCCGATCCGGCGTCCGTCGACTACCGCGCGAGCGTGCCTCGCGCCGAGTTCGACGTCGAGGCCGCGACGCATCAGGTGCAGCCGATCCTCGACGCCGTCCGGGCGCGGGGGGTCGAGGCCGTCACCGAGTTCTCGGCGCGTTTCGACGGCGTCGACAGCGACGACATCCGCGTGCCGCGACAGGCGCTGGATCGCGCCCTGGCCGAGCTCGACCCGGCGGTGCGTGCCGCGCTGGAGGAGTCGATCCGCCGGTTGCGCGCGACCAGCGAGGCAGAGCTCGAGCACGACGTCGTCAGCCAGGTCGACACGGGTGCCACGGTGACCCACCGCAAGGTGCCGATCGACCGCGTCGGGCTCTATGTCCCCGGCGGTCTCGCGCCCCTGGTCAGCAGCGTCGTGATGAACGTCGTGCCCGCCCAGGTCGCCGGGGTGCGCTCGATCGCCCTGTCCAGCCCGCCGCAGAAGAACAGCGACGGCCTGCCTGAGCCGACGATCATGGCCGCGTGCGCCCTCCTCGGCGTCGACGAGGTGTACGCCGTGGGCGGCGCCCAGGCGATCGCCATGTTCGCCTACGGCGCCGGTCCGTGCGCACCGGTCAACCTCGTGACCGGCCCCGGCAACATCTATGTCGCTGCCGCCAAGCGGCTGCTGCGCGGCGTGGTGGGCATCGACTCCGAGGCCGGCCCGACCGAGATCGCGATCCTCGCCGACGACAGCGCCGAGGCGGCCTTCGTCGCGGCCGACCTGATCAGCCAGGCCGAGCACGACCCGATGGCCGCGTCCGTGCTGGTGACCGACTCCCTCGAGCTGGCCGACGCCGTCGAGGTCGAGCTCGGCAAGCAGGTGTTCGCCACCCGCCACACCGAGCGGATCCGCACCGCCCTCGGCGGTCGGCAGTCGGGCATCGTGCTGGTCGACGACATGGACCAGGGCGTCGAGGTGGTCGACGCGTACGCGGCCGAGCACCTCGAGATCCACACCCGCGACGCGGCCGAGCACGCCGCCCGAATCCGCAATGCGGGCGCGATCTTCGTCGGTCCGTGGGCGCCCGTGTCGCTCGGCGACTACTGCGCCGGCTCCAACCACGTCCTGCCCACCGCCGGGTGTGCCTGCCACTCCAGTGGTCTCTCCGTGCGCGCCTTCACCCGGTCGGTGCACGTCATCGACTACTCGAAGGCTGCGCTGGCCGCGGTCGCCGACCACGTCGTGACCCTGGCCGAGGCGGAGGACCTGCCCGGGCACGGCCAGGCCGTCTCGGTCCGCTTCGATGCCACCCGGCCGGACCGGTGAGCAGCAGCTTCCCGCCCCTCCGCGACGAGCTGCGGGGGATCGAGCCCTACGGCGCGCCCCAGCTCTCCCACGAGGCGGCTCCGGTCCAGCTCAACGTCAACGAGAACCCCTACGGCCCCTCGCCGGCAGCCGCGGCCGACATCGCGCGCGCAGTCGGCGAGGCCGCGGTGTCGCTCAACCGCTATCCCGACCGCGAGTTCGTCGAGCTGCGGGGCGCGCTGACGGCGTACCTCAACACGTCGGGCGGCAGCGGCATCACCCCCGACATGGTCTGGGCGGCCAACGGCTCCAACGAGGTCATGCTGCAGCTGCTGCAGGCCTTCGGCGGGCCCGGGCGCGTGGCGTTGTCGTTCGCGCCGACGTACTCGATGTATCCCGAGTACGCCCGCGACACCCTCACCGAGTGGGTGGCCGGTCACCGGGCCGACGACTTCTCGCTCGACCTCGACGCGGCCCGCGAGCTGGTGCTGGAGCGCCGCCCGTCCGTGGTGCTGCTGCCCAGCCCCAACAACCCCACCGGGACGGCGCTGCCGCCGGAGGCGGTGACGATGCTCTGCGAGGCCGCCGCGTCGTACGAGCCGGGCGGCATCGTGGTGGTCGACGAGGCGTACGGCGAGTTCCGCAGGGCGGGTACGCCGAGCGCGCTCGAGCTGCTGGGGGAGCACCGCAACCTCGTCGTGACCCGCACCATGAGCAAGGCTTTCGCCCTGGCAGGGGCGCGCCTCGGCTACCTCGCTGCCGACCCGGCGATCTGCGACGCGATCCGTGTCGTGCGCCTGCCCTACCACCTCTCGGCCGTGACCCAGGCGACCGCGCTGGCCGCCCTGCGGCACGCCGAGGAGCTGCTCGGCCGCGTCGACGACCTGCGCGTCGAGCGGGACGCGACCGTGGTCTGGCTGCGCGAGCAGGGCCACGAGGTCGCCGACTCGGACGCCAACTTCGTCCTGTTCGGCCGGTTCGCCGACCGGCACGCGGTCTGGCAGGGTCTGGTCGACCGCGGCGTGCTGATCCGGGAGACCGGCCCGGACGGCTGGCTGCGGGTGTCGATCGGCACGGCGGATGAGATGGCCGCCTTCCGGGCGGCACTCATCGACACAATGGAGACCCACGACCTCACCAAGGAGCCCGCATGAGCCGCACCGCGCGGATCGAGCGCACCACCCAGGAGTCCCAGGTCACGGTCGAGGTCGACCTCGACGGCACCGGGCGCTCCGACGTGTCCACGGGCGTCGGGTTCTACGACCACATGCTCGACGCCTTCGCGCGCCACGCCCTCCTCGACCTCGTGGTGCACACGAGCGGCGACACCCACATCGACGCTCACCACTCCGTCGAGGACACCGCGATCGTGCTGGGCCAGGCGCTGCGCGAGGCGCTGGGCGACAAGTCCGGCATCCGACGCTTCGGCGACGCCACGGTCCCGCTCGACGAGGCGCTGGTCCAGGCCGTCGTCGACGTGTCCGGGCGTCCTTACTGCGTGCACACCGGCGAGCCCGAGGGCCAGGTCTACGTCGCGATCGGCGGCACCGGGGCGGCGTACCAGGGATCCCTGACGCGCCACGTCTTCGAGACGATCTCCTTCCACGCCCACCTCGCGCTGCACGTGCGCGTGCTCGCGGGCCGCGACCCGCACCACCTCGTCGAGGCGCAGTTCAAGGCGTTCGCGCGGGCCTTCCGCGACGCGGTCGCGATCGACCCGCGCGAGACGGGTGTGCCGTCGACCAAGGGCAGCCTGTGACCTCTGGGGTGACCCCTGAGGTCGTCGTCCTCGACTACGGCTCCGGCAACGTGCGCTCGGTCGTGCGCGCGGTCGAGCGGGCCGGCGCCACGGTCACGCTGACCGGCGACTTCGACACCGCCCTCGCCGCCGACGGTCTCGTCGTGCCGGGCGTGGGGGCGTACGCCGCCTGCATGCAGGGCCTGCGCGCGATCAAGGGCGAGCGGATCGTCGGGCGGCGCCTCGCCGGCGGGCGGCCGGTGCTCGGCATCTGCGTCGGCATGCAGGTCCTCTTCGCCGGCGGGGTCGAGCACGGCGTCGAGACCGACGGCTGCGACGAGTGGCCCGGTCTCGTCACGCGGCTGCAGGCGGACGTGGTGCCGCACATGGGCTGGAACACCGTCGAGGTGCCGAGCGACTCGCGGCTCTTCGCCGGCGTGGCGGGGGAGCGGTTCTACTTCGTGCACTCCTACGCCGCGCGCACGTGGGACCTGGCGACCAACGACCGCACCGCGGCGCCGCTGGTGACGTGGTCCGAGCACGGCGGTGACCGGTTCGTGGCGGCGGTCGAGAACGGGCCGCTGACGGCGACCCAGTTCCACCCGGAGAAGTCCGGCGACGCTGGAGCGGAACTGTTGAGGAACTGGGTCGCCAGCCTGCCCCGCTGACCCTGCTGCTCGCCCGCCGCTACCGACGCGAGGTCGCACCGGTCTGGAGCTAGCCCTCGTCGAGCTCCGCGAGCGCCTTGAGGTTCAGCAGCTGTCTGCGGGCCATCACGAGGTCGCCGACCGAGACGGCCGGGGCCAGCCAGCGGCTCGTGCCCATCACGACCTTGAGCACGAGCCTGGCCCCGCCCGCATCCTGCGGGAGGACGGCGTACGACATGTGCGCGCCCATGATGCGCGCCGTGAGCTCGCGCCCGGCAACGACTGCGACCACCCGGCCCTGGTCGCGCCCGAGCGCACGTGTGAACGGGTCGCCGACCGCCGGCTCCGCCACGTCGCGCAGCTCGCGCGGCGAGCGTCGGCCCAGGTTGTCGACGAGGTCGTAGGAGTACGGCGCGAGCCGCAGCTGCCGCACCCGCGCCCACACCGTCGCGGGACCTGCGTGCACGGTCACCGCGCGCCACGCCTCGAGCGTCGGCCGGCTCACCACGTCGTCGCAGCCGTAGTGCCGGGCCACCTCGTCGTCGCGTACGCCCCACCGGTCTCCGATCACGTCTCCACGCTAGACCTGTCTTCAGACCTGTCTTCGCATCCCGGTCGGGCAGTGGCTCACGGCTCCGATCTGGTCGGCGTCCGGTGGGAGAGGCGAGCGGAGGCCTCGAAGCCACGGCTTCTCTTGTCGAAATGTTGCCTGTGTATCGAGGTCGACTGTCGGTGGTATCGCCTATAATCAAACACATGGTCGAAGCGCTGGAGCGGGTGAGGGGGAGGGTCGAGGACGACCTCTCGGCCACCGACCTGCTCGCGCTCGCTCGTGACCGCAAAGCCGCCGAGGACCAGGCCGCAGCCGAGCTCCTCGAGGTCGCTGCCCGCTGGGCCGACCTCCACCCACCCGAGTCCATCCACTCCGCGGCCGCGTTCACGGTCCCCGGCTGCGAGGGCGAGGAGCCGATCGCCGGTGTCGGCTGTCCGCTGGTGGCGGAGTTCTGTGTCGCCGAGCTCGGCGCCGTCCTCGGCATCTCGTCCACGGCGGCGAAGAAGCTCATCGGCCACGCCCTCGAGCTGCGCCACCGCCTGCCGCGGCTGTGGGCCCAGGTGCAGTCCGGCCGGGTCCCGTCGTGGCGGGCCCGACTCGTCGCCGAGACGACCATCCACTCCTCTCCCGCGCTGACGATGGACGCAGCCCGGTGGATCGACGGGCAAGTCGCCGCCGTCGCCGGTCGGATCGGGACCGCCCAGCTCGACCGGCTCGTCGCGGAGACCATCAAGCGGTTCGAGCTCGCTGATCCGGACCCGGCAGCGGATCCGGAGGACGGCTACCTCTCCGTCGACCCACGCCACGTGACGGTCAACAAGGAGGACGTCCACTACGCCGGGACCCTGCATGTAGAGGCCGACCTCGACCTCGCCGACGCCCTCGACCTCGACCAGGCCCTCAGCCACAACGCCGCCGCGCAGAAGGCATTGGGCTCGACCGAGACGTTGGACGTACGCCGCGCGAAGGCCCTCGGCGACCTCGCCCGTACCCAGACGGCACTGGACCTGTTCAGCCAAGGTCACGGAACTGGTCATGGAGAGGACGGTCTGCCGGCCGCCCGGGAGGTCGTCGTCCACGCCCACTTCGACGCATCCACCGTCGGCGAGCAGACGGTCTTCGGGCCCACTGGCCGGATGGAGAACGGCCAACGCCTGGTCCTCCTCGACCAGGTCACGGGCTGGTGCGGCGACTCGCGGACCAAGGTCACCGTCAAGCCCGTCATCGACCTCAACGTCGAGCTGTCGACACCGGCGTACGAGGTCCCCGACCGGATCTGCGAGCAGATCGTTCTTCGCGACCAGACGTGTGTGTTCCCGTGGTGCACCCGACCCGCCCGGGGATGCGACGTCGACCACGTCGTGGAGTTCGACCACGACGCAGCAGTCGAAGGACGACCCCAACCCGGGCCGACCGCCACGCACAACCTGGCCGCGCTGTGCCGCTACCACCACCGACTCAAGACCCACTCCGCCTGGACCTACCGCATGACCGAGCCCGGGATCTTCGACTGGACCAGCCCCCACGGCCACCACTACCGACGCGACCGCACCGGAACCACCCGGATCGACGAACCCGAGCCACCCGAACGACATTGACCCCGCCCCCTGACCGAGTGTCCGAAGCACCGCGCCAGCGGGGCGCCCGGACACTCGCGTCAGGCAATGTCCCGCAGCCCACCGGCGGGGCCACAGGCATGTCAGTCGTCCGTGGTGAAGGCTGGTGGCACAGGGCGCTCGGGATCTATCTCATAGTCGTCCGGCACCGGGTGGCCCGGGGCCCCCACCACAGGGCCGGCCTTGCCGGCGCCGTTGATGACCGCCACCACGACGCCGTTCACATCGGCGAGGTCGACCGGACCGAGGTCACGCGAGTCCACGGACTTGTCTCGCGCGTCTCCCAGCACGAACAGGGCGTCTTCAGGCACCGTCACCCGGTCGAAAGGCAGGGTGTCCAGGCCCGCCACGGTCGCGTCTGCCACGGGTTCGCCGTTCACGGTCACGGTGCACGCGGTCGAGGAACTGGCGGGGCAGGCAACCACGTCCCCCGCCATACCGATGACCCTCAGCAACCCCTGCACCTCACGTCCGTCGATGTGGAGAGTGATCTGGACGACGTCGAGCCGCTCGGGCGCCAGGTCACGGTTGACGACGACCGACGATGCCGTCGGCACGGTCGGTTCCATGACGGCGCTCGGCTGCCGGTACTCGTAGTAGGGCCCGCCGCCGATTGTTGCCGCGGCCGCGGTGCCGATGACCACGGCGCCGACAACGGACCCGCGAACGGCGTTGCGCCGCCGCCGCTGGCGCTGTGCTCGACGCAGGACAATGCTGGCCAGCAGGGGAGTGGTGGCGGACTGGCTGTAGGCCGTCGCCGCCAGGTCGCGCAGCTCCTGTTCCGCGTCGCCACCCATCGTCGTCGCGTTCGTCACGGTGCTCATGTGGAGGCTCCTTCGTACGGGTCCCGGCATGGGGCGGGTCGGTCGTCCGTGACGGGTTCGTCGCGACCGGTCAGTCGTCGAGCGTGGTTGGCCCGGAGTCGCTCCAGGCCGCGAGCGAGGTTGCTCTTGACCGTGCCAGGTGCGCACCTCATCAACGCCGCGGTCTCGGCCTCGGAGCAGCCCTCGACGACCCGGAGCACGACCGCCACACGCTGGCGCGGCGGCAGCCCCTCGAGCAGGTCGTCGATGGCCTCCCGTACGACCACCGCCGACGGACCGTCCACGGCTGACCCGTCCAGCGAACGACCCGAGGTGGTGAGCAGCGGGACGAGGTGGCGTCGACGGGCTCGGTCGCGAGCGATGTTGACCAGCGTCTGCCTGACGTACGCAGTGGGCGCTTCGAGCCCGCGGTGCCAGTGGCGGGTCAGTCGCATGAGCGCGACCTGCAGGGCGTCCTCGGCCTCACCCTGGTCGCCGATGAGCAGCTGGGCGAAAGTCAGGAGTCGAGGGCTGGAGTGCGTGACGAAGTCCGTGAACTCCTGCTCCTCGTCTCTGTTCATGACCCCCTTCAACGAGAGCTCCTCCGGATCGGTTGCATGCCATCGTGCCGGAGCCCCGTCCGTCTCGTCGCACCACCGCGAGCGCGGAGTCAGAATGCGGCGCTCCTAGGATCGACCCATGCCCAGCACTCCCGAGCAGCCCTATCTCGAGCTCCTGCCCGCCGTCGACATCAAGGGCGGGCAGGCCGTCCAGCTGGTGCAGGGCGTGGACGGGTCGGAGAAGCGCTTCGGCGACCCGGTCGAGGCGGCGCTGCGCTGGCAGGAGGCCGGCGCGGAGTGGATCCACCTCGTCGACCTCGACGCAGCCTTCGGGCACGGGCACAACCGCGAGCTCCAGGCCCGGATCGTCGGCACGCTCGACATCCAGGTCGAGATGAGCGGCGGGATCCGCGACGACGAGTCGCTCGAGGCCGCGATGGCAGCGGGGTGCCGCCGGGTCAACATCGGCACCGCGGCGCTCGAGGAGCCCGAGTGGTGCGCGCGGGCGATCGCGACGTACGGCGACCGCGTGGCCGTCGGCCTCGACGTACGGGGAACGACCCTCGCCGCGCGCGGGTGGACCCGCGAGGGCGGCGACCTCTACGAGACCCTGGCCCGCCTCGACTCCGAGGGCTGCGCGCGCTACGTCGTCACCGACGTCAACAAGGACGGGATGCTCCAGGGCCCCAACCTCCAGCTGCTCCGTGACGTGTGCGCCGCAACGGACAAGCCGGTCGTCGCCAGCGGCGGCGTCACCACCCTCGACGACATCCGCGCCCTGATGGGCCTGGTCGGCGAGGGCGTCGAGGGCGCGATCGCAGGCACGGCGTTGTACGAGGGTCGCTTCACGCTCGAGGACGCGCTCGCCCTGACGAAGGGCCAATGAGCATGGAGTTCACCGACTACCACGTCCGGCTGGCGGCGTACGTCCTGCTCGTCGACGAGGTCGACGGGCAGGAGCGGGTCCTGCTCGCGTGGTGGAACGGCGAAGGCCACAGCGATCCGGAGTGGTCCCTGCCCGGTGGCGGCATCGACTTCGACGAGTCGATCAGCGACGGTCTGGTCCGCGAGGTCTTCGAGGAGACGGGGTACCACGTCGCACCGGGCGCGCTACTCGCCGACGACCACTTCACGGCCAGGGGCCGCACCTTCGACGGCTGGTTCCGTTCGCAGCGGTTCGTCTTCGAGGCGACGATCACGGGCGGCGAGCTCGGCACCACCGAGGTCGACGGCTCGACCGACCACGCCGCGTGGGTGCCGCTGGCCGAGCTCGAGGGACAGCCTCGCTCGCACATCGTCGACGTCGCACTGGCCGCATGGAAGGCGAAGAAGTGAGCCTCGCGATCCGGGTCATCCCGTGCCTCGACGTCGACGGCGGTCGCGTCGTCAAGGGCGTGAACTTCGAGCAGCTCCGCGACGCCGGTGACCCGGTCGAGCTGGCCCGGATCTACGACGCCGAAGGCGCCGACGAGCTCACGTTCCTCGACATCTCCGCCTCCCACCAGGGCCGCGCGACGACCATGGAGGTCGTCAGCAGGTGCGCGGAGGAGGTCTTCATCCCACTCACGGTCGGCGGCGGGGTGAGCAGCGTCGACGACGTCGACCGGCTGCTCCGCGCGGGCGCCGACAAGGTCGCGGTCAACACCGCCGCGATCCACCGGCCCGAGCTGGTCGCCGAGATCGCCGACCGGTTCGGCAACCAGGTGCTCGTGCTGAGCGTCGACGCCCGCCGTGTCCGTCCCGATCAACCGGGGACCGACAGCGGCTTCGAGGTCACCACCCACGGCGGACGCAAGAGCGCGGGCCTCGACGCGATCGCGTGGGCCGTACGCGCGGCTGAGCTCGGCGCCGGGGAGATCCTCCTCAACGCGATGGACGCCGACGGCACCACCGACGGGTTCGACCTCGAGCTGATCCGGGCCGTCCGCCGCGAGGTGAGCATCCCGGTCATCGCGAGCGGGGGAGCGGGCGCGGTCGAGCACTTCCCGCCGGCCGTGGATGCCGGCGCCGACGCGGTGCTCGCGGCGACGGTGTTCCACTTCGGGACCCTCAGCATCGGCGACGTCAAGGCCGGTCTGTCCACGGCGGGTCATGCCGTACGCGAAACTCGACCGAAGTCGTAGGATTCCGCCATGCTGAAGACCTCCCGGCCCCTCGCCGTCGCTGCGCTCGCGACCGCGGCGCTCGTGCTCACCGCCTGTGCCCCGACCGACGAGGCCGAGCCGGACACCGCCACCGACACGTCCGAGTCCGCGTCCGAGACGCCGGCCGCCGACGAGTGCACGCCCGACACGATGGAGACGGTGGCGGACGGCACCATCACCATCGCGACCGATGACCCGGCCTACGAGCCGTGGTTCGTCGACAACGACCCCACCAACGGCGAGGGCTACGAGTCCGCCGTGGCGTACGCCATCGCCGAGCAGCTCGGCTACACCTCCGACCAGGTCACCTGGGTGACGGTGCCGTTCAACAAGGTCGTCCAGCCCGGGCCGAAGGACTTCGACTTCGACGTCAACCAGGTCTCCATCACCGAGGCCCGCCGCAAGGCCGTCGACTTCTCGTCCGGCTACTACGACGTCGTCCAGACCGTCATCACCAACAAGGGCAGCTCGATCGACGGCATCACCAGCGTCGCCGACCTCGCCGACGCCAAGCTCGGCGCCCAGGTCGGCACCACGAGCTACACCGCGATCACCGACCTGATCCAGCCGTCGGAGGAGCCCGCGGTCTTCGACACCAACGACCAGGCCGTCCAGGCGCTGAACAACGGCCAGATCGACGGAATCGTCGTCGACCTGCCCACCGCGTTCTTCATGACCGCCGTCCAGCTCGACGACGGCGTGATCGTCGGCCAGCTGCCCCTGCCGGGCGGCGAGCCCGAGCAGTTCGGCGCCGTGCTCGGCCTCGACAGCCCCCTCACCGACTGCATCTCCGGCGCCGTCGACGCCCTGCGCGAGGACGGCATCCTCGACCAGATCAACCAGGAGTGGCTGGCCCAGCAGGGCGCTCCCGAGCTGTCCTGATGTCCGAACGGGTGGCCCCGGCGGCCGCTGAGGACACGCACGCCTGGCAGCCGTCCGACGTCCAGCGCGACCGCGACGAGTGGCGCCGGCGTCGTACGCTGCGCAGCGCCGTCATCGCGGCGGGCAGCACGCTGCTGCTCCTCGGCGCCGTCGGTGGCGCGGTCTTCAGCTCGCCGGGCTGGGACCGGGTGCAGGAGACGTACTTCAGCTGGGACAAGGCGGTCTCGTCGTTCCCTGCCGTGCTCGAGGGCCTCTGGCTCAACATCCGGGTGATGGCGATCTGCTGGGTGCTGATCCTGGTGCTCAGCCTCACCGTCGCCATCGTGCGCACCCTGCGCGGCCCGGTGGCGTTCCCGCTCCGCCTCCTCGGCACGGCGTACGTCGACGTGTTCCGCGGCCTGCCGCTGCTGCTGGTCATCTTCCTGCTCGGCTTCGGCGGCCCCGCGCTGCGCCTCCAGGGCTTGCCGACCTCGCCGCTGTTCTGGGGCTGCTCGGCGCTGGTCCTGTCCTACTCGGCGTACGTCGCGGAGGTGTTCCGCGCCGGCATCGAGTCGGTGCACCCCAGCCAGCGGCTGGCGGGTCGCTCGCTCGGCCTGTCCTACGGACAGACCCTGCGCCACGTCGTGCTCCCGCAGGCGTGGCGCCGCGTGATCCCGCCGCTGATGAACGACCTGGTCTCGCTGCAGAAGGACTCCGGCCTGATCGCAGTCCTCGGCGTCACCGACGCGATCCGCAAGGCGCAGATCGAGACGGCGCTCGACTTCAACTACACGCCGTACGTCGTCGCCGGCGTGCTGTTCTGCTGCCTCACCATCCCGATGGCGCGGCTCACCGACCGCTACGCCCGCAAGAAGGGCTACCACGGGGCAGGAGGGGTTCTATGAGCGAGCTGCTGCGGCTGGCCGGCATCCGCAAGTCCTTCGGCGACCACGTCGTGCTTCGTGACGTCGACCTGACCATCGAGCCCGGGCAGTGCGTCGTCCTCATCGGCGCATCCGGTTCGGGGAAGTCGACCCTGCTGCGCTGCGTCAACCTCCTCGAGGTCGTCGACGACGGCGTCATCACCTTCGACGGACGCGACATCACCGACCCGCGGGTCGACGGCGACGAGGTGCGCTCGCGGATGGGGATGGTCTTCCAGGCCTACAACCTCTTCCCCCACCTCGACGTCATCGGCAACGTCACCCTCGCGCTACGCCTCGTGCACGACGTCTCCGCCGAGGAGGCCAGGGTGCGCGGGCTGGCGATGCTCGACCGCGTGGGCCTCGCCGAGAAGGCGCAGGCCAGGCCCGACGACCTCTCCGGCGGCCAGCAGCAGCGCGTCGCGATCGCACGCGCGCTCGTCGCCAACCCTCGCCTGATGCTGCTCGACGAGGTCACCAGCGCGCTCGACCCCGAGCTCGTCGGCGAGGTTCTCGACCTGCTCACCGAGCTCAAGGGCGAGGGCGTGACGATGCTGCTCAACACCCACGAGATGGGCTTCGCCCGCGACGTCGCCGACCAGGTCTGCTTCCTCCACGACGGCCGGATCCACGAGCGCGGGACCCCCGAGCAGGTCCTCGGCGACCCCCGCGAGGAGCGGACCCGCACCTTCCTGTCCCGGATCAGGGCTTGATTCGGCCGATGTTGGTGCGGAGGCATAGCCTCGCTGGGTGACAGACGATGCGGACTCGAAGGGCACCACCACTGCCGACGGGTTCCGGGTCCTGTGGGTCGGCGTCAAGCGTGAGCCGCGGGTCTTCATCGTCGCCACGCTCGGTGCCGTCCTCTTCGGTGTGCTCACCGTGGCCGACGCCTGGGTGCTCGGCTGGTCGACTCAACACGTCCTGATCCCCGCCTTCGACACGGGCGAGATCGGCACCGACCTGCTCGTCTGGGTCTTCGTCCTCTTCATGTCGGTGGCGATCCTGCGCGCGATCGGCATCGTCGCGCGACGCCTCGGCGGCGGCATCATGTACTACCGGATGCAGTCCCACACGCGACGTGGCGTCACGCGGCAGTACCTCGCCCTCCCGATGGAGTGGCACCAGCGCCACCCGACCGGCCAGCTGCTCTCCAACGCGTACTCCGACGTCGAGGCGGCCTGGTCGCCGATCATGCCGCTCCCGATGGCGCTCGGCACCGTCGTGATGATGGTCGTCGCGGTCGCGCAGATGTTCGTCGCCGACGTGGTGATGGCCATCGTCGGGCTGCTCGTCTTCCCGGCCGTGGTCGTCGCGAACCTGCTCTACCAGCGCTACGCCTCGCCACTGATGACCCGGGCCCAGGGGCTGCGCGCGGAGGTCAGCGAGATCGCCCACGAGTCCTTCGACGGCGCGATGGTGGTCAAGACCCTCGGCCGCGAGGTCGAGGAGACCGACCGGTTCCGCGCCAAGGCGCAGGAGCTGCGCGACGTCAACATCCGCGCCGGACGCATCCGCGCGGTCTTCGACCCGGCCCTCGCCAGCCTGCCCGGCCTCGGCGTGCTCGTCGTGCTGGCCGTCGGCGTCTCGCGCGTGAGCAGCGGGGCGACGAGTGCCGGCGACGTGGTGACGATTGCCTACCTGCTCACCATCGTCTCCTTCCCGATCCGGGCCATCGGCTGGCTGCTCGGCGAGTTCCCGCGCTCGGTCGTCGGCTACCGCCGCGCCAAGGCGGTCCTCGACGCCACCGGCGCGATGTCCTTCGGCCCCGACGAGCTGCCCCGCACCGACGCCGGCGCGCTGCTGCAGGTCGAGGACCTCCACTACTCCTACGACCCCGACAACCCGCTGCTGCGCGGCCTCGACCTTGAGGTCAAGCCCGGTCGCACCGTCGCGCTGGTGGGTGCCACCGCGTCGGGCAAGAGCACGCTCACCAGCCTGCTGAGCCGGCTCGTCGACCCCGACGCCGGCGCGATCCGGCTCGACGGCCGCGACCTCCGCACCCTGCGCAAGGGCGAGCTGCCGCGCGACGTCGCGCTGGTGCCGCAGACCGCCTTCATGTTCGACGACACCGTCCGGGGCAACGTCACCCTCGGCGCCGACGTCCCCGACGAAGAGGTGTGGAGCGCGCTGCGCACCTCGCAGGCCGACGGCTTCGTCGCGGCCCTGCCCGACGGGCTCGACACCAAGCTGGGGGAGCGTGGCACCTCGCTCTCCGGTGGCCAGCGCCAGCGGCTCTCGCTGGCCCGCGCGCTCGTACGCCGTCCGCGGCTGCTGATCCTCGACGACGCCACGTCCGCCGTCGACCCCGAGGTGGAGGCGCGGATCCTCGCCTCGCTGCGCGACGACGTCCACGGCGCCGCCGCGTCCCTCCTCGTCGTGGCCTACCGCAAGGCCACCATCTCGCTGGCCGACGAGGTCGCCCACCTCGAGGGCGGCCGGATCGTCGGGCGCGGCACCCACGCCGAGCTGCTGGAGTCGAGCCCGGCGTACGCCCACCTGGTCAACGCCTACGAGGTCGACCCCGAGGGCTCCTCCGTCGACGCGGGAAGGGACAACGCATGAGCACCACCGCCCCGGCCGCGACGGCCGGCACCAAGATGGACTCCGGCGAGGACATCGGCGCGATCGCGACGATCCGCCTCGGCATGAAGTACTCACCCGAGCTCCGCGAGGGCATTGGCCTCACGATGCTGTTCGCGATCATCTCCTCGTGCGGACAGATCGTCGTCCCGATCGCCGTGCAGCAGACCCTCGACCGCGGGCTCAACGCCCCCGGCGGCCCGCGCCTCGACTACGTCGCATGGATGGGCGTGCTGGCGGCCGTCGCGATCGGCCTCACCAGCTGGGCGTCGTACGCCATGACGACGCGGCTGTTCACCACCTCCGAGCACGGCCTCGCGACGCTGCGCACCAAGGCGTTCCGCCACGTGCACGACCTGCCGCTGCTCACCCAGAACACCGAGCGCCGCGGTGCGCTGGTCTCCCGCGTCACCACCGACGTCGACCAGGTCAGCCAGTTCCTCGTCTTCGGCGGCCTGATCTTCGTCGTCAGCATCGGGCAGATGCTCGTCGCGACCGTGCTGATGCTCGTCTACAGCTGGGAGCTCGCGGCCGTCGTGTGGCTCGCCTTCCTGCCGCTCTTCCTGTCGATCCGCTGGTTCCAGAAGAAGCTCTCGGCCGCCTACACCGTCGTACGCCACCAGGTCGGCGTGCTGCTCGGCGCGATCTCCGAGCCCGTCGTCGGCGCGGCTGTCGTCCGCTCGTACGGCGTCGAGGACCGCACCCAGGCGCGCATCGACACCGCGATCCAGGACTGGCAGAACGCGTACACACACGCGCAGACCTACACGGTCACCTCGTTCTCCCTCGGCGGCCTGTCGGCCGGCCTGGCCAACGCCGGCGTCATCATCATCGGCGTGCTGCTGGGCTTCACCGGCGACATGACGCCGGGCAAGGTGCTCGCATTCGCGTTCCTGGTGTCGCTCTTCGTCGGTCCGGTCCAGATGGGCACGCAGATCCTCACCGACGCCCAGAATGCGATCTCCAGCTGGCGTCGGGTCCTCGGGATCCTGGAGACCCCGGCCGACCTGATCGACCCCGGGCCCGACGGCGAGGTGCTGCCGCGCGGCCCGATCGACGTCCGGTTCGCCGACGTCACCTTCAACTACCCCGACGGCCCGCCGGTGCTGCGCGAGGTCGACCTCGCGATCGACGCCGGCACCCGCGTCGCGATCGTGGGGGAGACCGGCTCGGGGAAGTCGACCTTCGCCAAGCTGCTCACCCGCCTGATGGACCCTGTGGACGGTGCGGTGCTCCTCGACGGCGTCGACGTACGCCGCATCGAGCCGCGCTCACTGCGGCGCAGCGTCGTGCTCGTGCCGCAGGAGGGCTTCCTCTTCGACGACACCATTGCCGCCAACGTGCGCTACGGCCGGCTGGAGGCCAGCGAGGCCGAGATCCGCGAGTCCGCCACCCAGCTCGGCATCGACGACTGGCTCGACGGCCTGCCGCGCGGGCTGCACACGCAGGTCGGGCAACGCGGCGAGTCGATGTCTGCGGGGGAGCGGCAGCTGGTGGCGCTGCTGCGCGCACACCTCGCCGACCCCGACCTGCTCGTCCTCGACGAGGCGACGAGCGCGGTCGACCCGGCGCTCGAGATGCAGATCGGCCGCGCCCTCGAGCGGCTCATGCAGTCGCGCACGTCCGTCACGATCGCCCACCGGCTCTCGACGGCCGAGGGAGCCGACGAGGTGATCGTCGTCGACAAGGGCCGGGTCGTGCAGCGCGGACCCCACTCCGTGCTGGTGACCCAGGAGGGCAGCGTCTACGCCGGACTGCACGCGAGCTGGATCGCTCAGCACTCGCAGGTCTAGCGGCGCCGCCTGCCCGAAGGCCAGGCAGTGCTCAGGCGGTGAGCACCTGGTTGATGAGCATGTCGACGTCGAAGTAGTCGGACTCGGTGCCCGGCGCCACGACGGCGACGGAGCGGGCAAGGAAGTCGTTGATGTCGGAGGAGCTGGCTAGCAGGACCAGGTGGCCGTCGGGGGAGCTGAGCTCGATGCTCACCATCGCGCGGCCGCTGAGGCTGATGGCCGGGGACACGTGTACGTCGCCCTCGCCGACCGGCGACTCGGTGCCGCGCATCAGCAGGTCGCGACCAAAGGTCCACACGAGGTCGCCGTCAGCGGTGATGAACGTCATCGCGACCGCGAACGGGTCGGAGCTGCGGTAGCCGAGCACGGTGTCGATCTCGTGGCGGATGCCACGTTCGTCGGCGCACTCGACCGTGATGTCCAACGTCACATCGGCGAGCGCGTGCCCGCCACCAGACATGTTCATCGTTGCTCCTTGAGGAAGTCTGCCCGAACGGGGGTTTCCGGGCTCGGTGCTCATGAGACGGCATCCACGCCTGCTCGTGATGCGAAACGGCGAAATATGACCCGAACCGGTCCAGACCGGATCTTGATCATGACTCGTGACGAACTTAACGAAACGTTCGTGTTTCGTTCGACCATACCGGGCTGGTGCGGCCCGGTAGGTTCTAGGCATGACGGGGGCAGCCAAACGAATCGTTCTCGAGACCCTCGGCTGGGCGCTCCTGCTCCTGGGCATCGCGGCGATCTTCCTGCCCGGTCCCGGCCTGCTCGGGATCTTCGCCGGGCTCGCCCTGCTCTCCCAGCAGTACGACTGGGCGGAGCGTCGCGTCGAGCCCGTACGACTGCGCGCGATGCTCGGTGCGGCGGAGGGCGTGGAGACCGTGCCGCGGATCATCGCGTCGTGCCTCGGTGCCGTGGTGCTGGCTGCCTTCGGCGTGCTCTGGATCATGGAGCCGCCGGCCCCGGGCTGGTGGCCGCTGTCGGACACCTGGTGGCTGCCCGGCGGCATGTGGACCGGCATCACCCAGGTCGCGTCGGCCTTCATCGCGGTCGGCCTGATCATCTACAGCTATCGCCGCTTCCACGGCGACCCCGACGCCGCCGACGACCTGCGCGCGCAGATCAAGGGCCGCAGCAGCAGCAACTGATCAGGGCCCACCCGGATTGCTCGCGGGCTCCGACCATGGGATATCGTTCCCGCGTCTCGGGCGATTGGCGCAGTGGTAGCGCGCTTCGTTCACACCGAAGAGGTCACTGGTTCGAACCCAGTATCGCCCACCCCGACAATCACCAGAGCCGCGCTACGAGTAGCGCGGCTCTGTCGTCTGCAGTCAGCGGATCAGCTGCGAGGCGAGCACGGCCGCCTGGGTACGTCGCTCGAGCCCCAGCTTGGACAGCACGCTGGAGACATAGTTCTTGACCGTCTTCTCGGCCAGGAACATCACCTCGGCGATCTGGCGGTTGGTCATCCCCTCGGCGATGTGGCCGAGCAGGACCCGTTCCTGGGCGGTCAGTGACGCCAGCTCCGGAGGCGATGTCGGGCCGACGCGGATGCGCTCCAGGAGCGTCGCGGTCATCGACGGGTCGATGAGCGACTTTCCCGAGGCCACCAATCGGACCGCGGACACGAGGTCAGAGCTGCGGATCTCCTTGAGGACGTAGCCGGAGGCGCCGGCCATCACTGCTGCGAGCAAGGCCTCGTCATCGGCGTACGACGTGAGCATCAGTGCGCGGATCGTCGGATCGACGGCGCGAATCGCGCGGCACACCTCGACGCCGGTCCCGTCGGGCAGACGAACGTCGAGGATGGCGACGTCCGGCCTGAGCGCCGGGATCCGATGGGTGGCATCGACGGCGGATCCGGACTCGCCGATCACCTCGACATCGCCGGCGCCCTCCAGGAGGGCGCGCAGGCCACCCCGGACCACCTCGTGGTCGTCGAGCAGGTAGACGCGTATCGGGGTCGTGCTCATGATCCTCCGGCGGTGGACGGCGGGTGCGACCTCCCCTTCGTACGTGGTCGCGGCCGTCCCACACAGGGCCAAAGGTCCCGGGTCCACCGATCCTTGTGTCTCGACCGGCTGGACGGGTCACAAGGGCCTCGGCCACTGGGGACGTTCGGCACTGAGCCGGCAGCACGGACGGACCGACTGGGACTGCCGCAGTCCACCGCGCTGGTCATGGGAAGCATCATCGGCGTGGGCATCTTCAGCCTGCCGTACGCGATCGCCTCGTACGGGCCCATCAGTCTCGCCGCGATGGGCATCGCCACTGTCGGGGCCATCGCACTGGCCATGATGTTCGCCGTCATGTCGCGCCGACTGCCGGCTGACGGAGGTCCCTACGCCTACCCGACTAGGGCGTGTCTCTGAAGTCATGCCAGCCAGAGCATGATCGCGGCCAAGACGACGCCGCCTCGAAAGACCACT
>NZ_SDWV01000023.1 GCF_004137345.1 Nocardioides zhouii | reverse complement strand
CTCTCCCCCCCCCCCCCCCCCCCCCCCCCCCCCCCGCATCGGCCGGCCTCCGTCACGCACGGATGGCCGGCCGTCGTGCGCAAGAAGACCGTAAGGACTCAGCACCACACCGGGGCCCTTCTTCCTCCTAGGCTCGCGGAATGATCCCCGACAGCGTGGCAACGTTCATCGACGCAGAGGTTGCCGCGGCAACGACCGGCTACGACGACTTGCGGGTCGTCATCCTCAACGGCACCCTCAAGCGCTCCCCTGCTCCGAGCCACACCGACGGTCTCCTGGAGATCAGTCGGCGGGTGCTCGAGGGGGTCGGCGCCAGTGTCGACGTCGTACGCCTGGTCGACCACGTCATCCCGCCCGGCGTCATGCCCGACATGCGCGAGCACGGCTGGGAGATCGACGACTTCCCCGACATCTACCGCACCCTCGTCGCGCCGGCCGACATCGTCATCCTGGCCACACCGATCTGGCTGGGCGACCAGTCCTCGCAGACCCGGCTGGCGATCGAGCGGCTCTACGGCTGGTCCGGCGAGGTCAACGCCGCCGGCCAGTGGAGCTACTACGGCAAGGTCGGCGGCGTCGTGATCACCGGCAACGAGGACGGCGGCAAGCACTGTGCGGCGCAGATGCTCTACGCCCTGAGCCACATTGGCTTCACCATCCCGCCGCAGGTCGACGCCTACTGGAACGGCGAGGCCGGGCCCGGGCCGTCGTACCTCGACGACGACCGGGGCGCGCAGAACCACTGGACGACCCGCAACACGGTCTTCGCCGCGTGGAACATGCTGCACGCGGCCCGCGGCCTGAAGGACGCCGGCGGCATCCCGGCCCACGGCAACAGCACCCGCAACTGGGACCTCTCCGACCCCGACCACCCCAACCCCGAGTACCGCTGACCGGCGGGCCGGCTGGGGACGGCCGCGCGCTCGTGTCGGTCGGCGCTCATAGGGTGGCCGCGTGACCCTGCACCTGCACACCGCCGAGCGGACCGACGCGCTCGCCGACGGCCTGGCGGACCTGCTGGTCACCCCGCTCGCCGACCCGTTCGCCCGCGAGGTCGTGGTCGTGCCCGCCCGCGGCGTCGAGCGTTGGCTCACGCAACGGCTGTCGCACCGCCTGGGAGTGGGCGCGCGTGGTGGCGACGGGGTGTGCGCGGGCGTCGACTTCGTGACGCCCCACTCGCTCGTCTCGATGCTGCTCGACCGCGATGCCGAAGATCCGTGGAGCCCCGACCGGCTGGCCTGGCCGCTGCTCGAGGTCATCGACGGCTGCCTCGACGAACCCGGCTTCTCCGACCTCAGCCGTCACCTCGGGCACGGCGACCCGACTGACGAGCGCTCCGCGCGGCGCTACGCCGTCGCGCGCCGGCTGGCGGGACTCTTCAGCTCCTACGCCGTCCAGCGTCCGCAGCTCGTCCGCGACTGGCGCGCCGGCGACGACACCGATGGCGACGGCGTCCCGCTCGCCACCGACCTGCGCTGGCAGGCCGAGCTCTGGCGCCGCCTCGTCGACCGCGTGGAGGCGCCCGCGCCCGACGTACGCCACGCGACGACGCTCGCGCGCCTGGCGGCCGGCGACGCGGGGCTCGACCTTCCCGGCCGGCTCTCGCTGTTCGGGCACACGCGCCTGCCGGTGACCGAGGTCGAGTTGCTGCGCGCGCTCGGCGAGCAGCGTGACGTGCACCTCTGGTTGCCGCAGCCCTCGCCCGTGCTCTGGGCGGCGCTGGCCCCGACGGCCCTCGTCGGCCCCGTCGCGCGCGGCGAGGACGGCTCGGCCGGCGTGGTCGAGCACCCGCTCCTGGCCTCCCTCGGGCGTGACAGCCGCGAGCTGCGCCGCACATTGGGCGAGCTGGAGACCGAGCAGTTGGCTGCGGGCTTCGCCGACCCCACGACCCTCCTCGGGTGGCTCCAGGCCGACCTCCGGGCCAATCGCTCCCCGGATCCGGCGACCATCGCCTCGCGTGTCCGCGCACACACCGACCTGTCGGTGCAGGTGCACGCCTGTCACGGCACCGCCCGCCAGGTCGACGTGCTGCGCGAGGTCCTGGTGGGGCTCCTGCAGGACGACCCCACCCTCGAGCCGCGCGACATCCTCGTGATGTGTCCCGACATCGAGACCTACGCTCCCCTCATCTCGGCCGGCTTCGGCCTCGCCGACGTGACGCACGAGGACGTCGGCCACCCGGCCCACCGACTCAGGGTCCGGCTCGCCGACCGGTCGCCGGGGGCGACCAACCCCCTGCTGGGCGTAGCGGCCGACCTGGTCGAGCTGGCCGCCGGTCGGATGGCCGCCACAGCGGTCCTCGACCTCGCCGCCACCGAGCCGGTGCGGGCGCGCTTCGGCTTCACAGACGACCACCTCGAGCGGATGGCACGCTGGGTCGACCAGGCCGCGATCCGGTGGGGCTACGACCGCGACCACCGCGGTGCCTTCGGCCTCGACCTCGACGCCAACACCTGGCTCGCCGGCCTCGAGCGCGTGCTCCTCGGCGCGGCGATGTCGGGCGACGGCCACCGGTTCGTGCGAACCACGCTGCCCCTGGACGACGTGGGCGACGGGGACCTCGACCTCGTCGGCAGCTTCGTCGAGATGGTGGACCGCCTCCACACCTTCGTCCGCGCCGCGGCCGACGCGACGTCGGTCGCCGACTGGACCGACGCCCTCGGCCGGGCGGTGCACGGGCTGACCGCCAGCAGTTCCGACGACGCGTGGCGGGTGGCGCAGTTCGACCGCGAGCTCGCGCGGATCTCGGCGGGCGTCGGTGACCACGAGACCCGCCTGCGTCATGCCGACGTACGCGCCCTGCTGCGGCACCGGCTGCGCGGTCGGCCGACCCGGAGCAACTTCCGCACCGGCACGCTCACCGTCTGCACGATGGTGCCGATGCGATCGGTGCCGCACCGGGTCGTCTGCCTCGTCGGGCTCGACGACGGCGTCTTCCCGCGGCTGGAGTCGGTCGACGGCGACGACGTGCTCGCCCGCCGACCGCTCACCGGCGAGCGTGACGTCCGGTCGGAGGACCGGCAGCTGCTGCTCGACGCGATCGGCGCCGCGACCGAGACCCTCGTCATCACCTATGCCGGACGCGGCGAGCACACCAACGACGACAAGCCGCCGGCCGTGCCGCTCGGCGAGCTGCTCGACACCCTCGACCGCACCAGCGCGGCCGCCGTACGCCCCGACGTGGTCGTGCACCACCCGCTCCAGCCCTTCGACGAGGCGAACCTGACGGCCGGCGCGCTGGTCCACGACCTCGACCGGCCCTTCTCCTTCGACCGCACCGCGCTCGCGGGGGCCCGGGCGGCTCGGGCGCCGCAGCCCGCCCCGCGCGCGCTCGTGCCCGGTCTGCTCCCGGCACCCGAAGTCGTCGAGGAGGTCTCGCTCGCCGACCTCCAGGAGTTCTTCGCCCACCCGGTGCGCAGCTTCCTGCGCCACCGGCTCCGGATCACCACGCCCTACGACGTCGACGAGACCAAGGACGCCATCCCGATCACGCTCGACGGCCTGGAGAAGTGGGACGTCGGTGACCGGCTGGTGCGCGACGTGCTCACCGGCGGCGACCCGCAGGCGGCGATGCTGGCCGAACAGCTGCGCGGCCTGCTGCCACCGGAGGACCTCGGGGCCGCGATGCTCACCGACATCGTCACGCGCGTACGCCCCCTGGTCGAGGCAGCCGTGCCGCTGCGCGCGGGCCCGGTCCGCACGCTCGACGTCGACATCGACCTCGGCGACCGCCGGCTCACCGGCACCGTCGGCAACGTCTTCGGCAACAACCTGGTGGCGGTGAGCTACTCCAGCCTCGGCGCCAAGCACCGCCTGGCCGCGTGGCTCGACGCCCTCGCGCTCGCCGCCGGCCGGACCGACGAGAACTGGACGGCCCACACGATCGGCCGCTGGGGCCGCTCCGGTCGCCGCGCGCTGGTGGGTCCGATGACCGCCGAGGACGCCCGCACCCACCTCAGGAGCCTCGTGGACGTGATGGAGCGCGGCCAGCGCGAGCCGCTGCCGCTGCCCGTGAAGACCAGTCTGGCCTTTGCGGAGGAGCACGAGATCGGTGCGCAGGGACAGGCCGATCCCGACGCCAAGGCTGCCGCCGAGTGGGTGACGCCGCGCTTCAACGAGACCGGCTTCCCCAAGGAGGACGGCGACCAGTGGCACGTCCGCGCATGGGGCGAGTCGGCCCCCTACGACCTGCTGGCCGCCCCGCTGCTCCCCGGCGAGGAGGGCGAGGCGCCCCACCGTCTCGGCCACTACGCCCTCCGGGTCTGGTCGCCGCTGCTGTCGCACGAGCTGGTGCGGGCGATCTGACGTGGAGCCCATGGACACCTTCGACATCTGCGGCCCGCTGCCGAGCGGGACCACGCTGCTCGAGGCCAGCGCCGGCACCGGCAAGACCTGGACCATCGCCGCTCTCGTGACGCGCTACCTCGCGGAGGGGGTCACGACCCTCGAGGAGATGCTGGTCGTCACGTTCACCCGGGCGGCCAGCCAGGAGCTGCGCGACCGCGTCCGCCGCCAGCTCGACGACGCCGCCGCGGTGCTCGCCGACCCGACGACCGCCGACCCCGCCAACCGGCTGCACGACTGGCTGCTCGACGCCGACGCGGCCGAGCGTACGACCCGGCTCGGCCGGCTGACCGATGCGCTGACGTCCTACGACGCCGCGACGATCGCCACCATCCACCAGTTCTGCCAGCTCGTGCTCCGCAGCCTCGGCGTGGCCGGCGACACCGACACCGGAGCCGTGCTCGTCGAGGACCTGGAGCAGCTGACCAACGAGGTCGTCGACGACCGCTACCTCCAGCTCTTCGCGCACCAGGAGCAGGCGCCGTGGACCCGCGACGAGGCCCTCACCATCGCGCGTGCGGTCGTCGACGACCCGCGGGCGCGGGTGGCGCCGCAGGAGGCGCTCACCGACGATCCCGACGGCCGCGCCGCAGCGCGGGTGCGCTTCGCATGCGACGTCCTCGACGAGATCGACCGGCGCAAGCGACGCCTCGGCGTGCTGTCGTACGACGACCTGCTCGGCCAGCTCGCCGACGCGCTGGAACCCGACGACTCGCCCGCCCGTGCGCGGATGCGGCAGCGCTGGAAGGTCGCGCTGATCGACGAGTTCCAGGACACCGACCCGGTGCAGTGGCAGGTCTTTCAGCGCGCGTTCCACGGCGCCGCGACCCTCGTGCTGATCGGCGACCCCAAGCAGGCGATCTACGCCTTCCGCGGCGGCGACATCGTCACCTACCTCGACGCCGCCGAGCGCGCGACCACCCGCCAGACCCTCGGCGTCAACTGGCGGGCCGACAGGCCGCTGCTCGACTCCCTCCACGTGCTGGTCGAGGGCGCCGCGCTCGGCGACGAGCGGATCACCGTGCACCCCGTCACCGCGCACCACCCCACCTCGCGGCTCGCGGGTGCGGGCGAACCGTTCCGGCTCCGCGTCGTGCGCCACGAGGAGCTCGGCCGCAAGAAGCCACGCATCGGCGATTGGCGCCAGCACGTCCTCACCGATCTCGCCGCGGACATCAAGCGGCTGCTGACCAGCGGTGCCACCGTCGCGACCGGTGGTCCCGACGACGAGCGTCGGCCGGTCGAGCCGAAGGACGTGGCCGTCCTCGCGGCGAGGCGGGCCGACCTGCTCGCCGCCCAGGAGGCGCTGGCCGCCGTCGGCGTACCTGCCGTGCTCAACGCTGGCGGCTCGGTCTTCAAGACCGCGGCCTCCACCCAGTGGCTCACCCTGCTCGAGGCGCTCGAGCAGCCGCACCGCGCCGACCGGGTGCGGGCCGCGGCACTGACCGACTTCTTCGGCCGTACCCCCGAGGAGCTCCAGTCCGACGACGACCCGACCGACGCCCTGAGCGAGCACGTACGCCGTCTCGCCGACGTCTTCGTGGCGCGTGGGGTGGCGGCCGTGCTGGAGAGCGCCGTCCTGAACGGACTGGTCGCCCGGGTGCTGGGCAGGGTCGGTGGGGAGCGCACCCTGACCGACCTGCGCCACATCGGCGAGGCGCTGCACAAGGTGACCGTCAGCGAGCGGTTCGGGGTGGTGGGGCTGCTCGGCTGGCTGCGGACCCAGGTCGCCGACGACAAGCTCGAGGTCGCCTCCGAGCGCACCCGTCGGCTCGACTCCGACGCAGCCGCCGTACAGCTGGTGACGATCCACGGCAGCAAGGGACTCGAGTACCCGATCGTCTACCTCCCGACGCTGTGGGACCGGTGGGTGCGCGACGAGGACGTGCCCCTCTTCCACGACGCCGGCGGCGAGCGGTGCCGCGACGTGGGTGGACCCAGCACCTGGCACAACGCCGCCGTCGCGGCCAGTCGGCACGAGGACGCCGGTGAGTCGCTCCGACTGCTCTACGTCGCGCTCACGCGGGCCCAGTCGCAGGTCGTCGCGTGGTACTGCCCGACCGCCAACAACACCGCGCCCTCGCCCCTCCACCGGATGCTCTTCGGTCGCGCGCCCGGCCATCCGGTCGTCCGCGACGAGCAGTCCGTCCTCGGCGACGACGAGGTCGTCGACATCCTTGGGCGGTGGAAGTCCGCGGGCGGTCCGCAGCCCGAGCTCGCGACCCCGGGCGTCGTCGACACCACTCCGATCGAGCGCGAGCTGCCGCACCTGTCGGTGCGGTCCTTCGACCGCGACGTCGACACCGACTGGCGCCGGACGTCCTACTCCGCGCTCTCCGCCGCGGGCGCTCCCTACACCGGTGCTCCCGACCGGGTCCTGTCCGAGCCCGACGACGCCCCCGACCTCGACGATGCCGAGCTCGACGTGGCGCTCGAGGACGCTCCGCCTCCCGAGGCCGACCTCGTCCTCGCGGCCGTCGCGTCGCCGATGGCCGACCTGCCGGTGGGCGCCGCGTTCGGTTCACTGGTGCACGAGGTGCTCGAGCACACCGACCCCGCTGCGCCCGACCTCCGGGCCGAGCTGCTCCACCAGATCGAGGAGCACCGCGCGTGGTGGGCCGTCGAGGTCGACGCCGACGTGCTCGCCGACGCCCTCGTCGCCGTCTGCGACTCGCCGCTCGGACCGCTCACGGGTGGGCTGACACTGCGGGAGGTCCACCTCCCCGACCGCCTCCGCGAGCTCGACTTCGAGATCCCGCTCGCGGGCGGGGACCTCGCCGCCGGCGACGCCGCCCAGGTCGCGCTCGGCGACCTCGGTCCCCTGCTGCGTGCGCACCTGCCGGTCGGCGACCCGCTGCTCGCCTTCGCCGACACCCTGGCGGGGGACCCGGACCTCGCCGGCCAGCGACTGCTGGGCTACCTCACGGGGTCGATCGACGTGGTGGTCCGGGTACAGGTCGACGGTCGCACGCGCTTCCTGACGATCGACTACAAGACCAACTGGCTCGGCGACCGAACCGCGCCGGCGACCGCCTGGGAGTACCGTCCCGCCGTCCTCGACGAGGCGATGGGCCACTCCGACTACCCGCTCCAGGCGCTGCTCTACACCGTCGTCCTCCACCGCTACCTGCGTTGGCGGCTGCCCGACTACGACCCGGCCGACCACCTCGGCGGCGTGCTCTACCTCTACCTCCGCGGCATGTGCGGGCCGGAGACGCCCAGCGTCGACGGTCGCCCGTGCGGGGTCTTCTCGTGGCAGCCGCCGGTCTCGCTGGTCACCGCGCTGTCCGACCTGCTGGACGGAGTCCCCGCATGAGCACCCGCACGAGCGACCTGTTCGAGGCCGTCGACGCGACCGACGCGCGACTCGCCCTCGGGGCGACCGGCCTGCTCGCCGACTTCAACCGTGCCGGCGTGCTGACGAGCGCCGACGTCCATGTCGCCCGCGCCCTGGGCCGGCTCGGGCGCGAGGACGACGAGCGGGTGCTCCTCGCGGTCGCGCTCGCGGTCCGGGCCGTGCGCGGAGGCTCGGTCTGCCTCGACCTCGCGACCGTGGCCGACCCGGCCGACCTGCCGTGGCCGTCGCCGGCCGAGTGGATTTCCGCGGTCACCGCCAGCCCGCTCGTGGAGTCCGGGCTGGTCCGCTGGGACAACGACCTGCTCTACCTCGACCGCTACCACGAGCAGGAGAGCCAGGTCGTCGACGACCTCATGTCGCGCGCCGCCACCAGCCCGGCGTACGACCCCGACCTGATGGCGGCCTCGATGAAGCGCCTCGTCGCGGCGATGCGGCGCGCGCGCCCCGGCACGACGTACGAGGAGCAGGAGGCCGCGTGCCTGGCCGCCGCCGGGCAGTGGACGACCGTCCTCACCGGCGGGCCGGGGACGGGGAAGACGACGACCGTCGCGTCGCTGCTCGTCGGGCTGCTCGACCAGCACCCCGCGGGGCTGCGGATCGCGCTCGCTGCGCCGACCGGCAAGGCGGCGGCGCGACTGCAGCAGGCGGTGCACCAGGAGGCCGAGGCGTTCGAGGAGGGCGACCGGGTGCGGCTGGCCGGGGTCACCGCCTCCACGCTGCACCGGCTGCTGCGACCCGATCCGGGCAACTCCACGCGGTTCCGCCATCACCGCGGCAACCGGCTCCCCCACGACGTCGTCGTGGTCGACGAGTCGTCCATGGTGTCGCTGACCCAGATGGCGCGGCTGCTCGAGGCGGTGCGGCCCGACGCCCGGCTGGTCCTGGTCGGCGACCCCCACCAGCTCTCGTCCGTCGAGGCCGGCGCGGTGCTGAGCGACGTGGTCCGCGGGTTCGAGGGGCGCGCCGACTCGCCCGTCACGGCGCTGCAGTCGACCCACCGTTTCGGCCCGGAGATCGGCGAATTGGCCGAAGCGCTGCGCACCGGTGACGCCGACGGCGCGCTCGCCGTGCTCGCCACCGGCCATGACGCCGTCGAGTGGGTCGACGAGACCAACCCGGCCCCGCGGATCCGGACGACGGCGCTGGCGGCCGCCCTGGCCGTCCGCGACGCAGCCGCGCGCGGCGACATCGCCGGGGCGCTGCGGGCGCTCGACCACCACCGGCTCCTGTGCGCGCACCGCGACGGCCCGTTCGGCGTACGCCACTGGAACCGTCGCATCGAGCACTGGCTCACCGCCGAGACCGGCGACCCTCTCTTCGAGCGGGCCTACGTCGGGCGCCCGCTCCTGGTCACGGCCAACGACCACCAGCTGGGCGTCTACAACGGCGACAGCGGCGTGGTCGTGCTGACGCCCGCCGGTCCGCGCGCCGTGATCGCCGCCAGCGATGGTCCCCGCGACCTGGCACCCTCGCGGCTCGGCGACGTGGAGACGATGCACGCGATGACGATCCACAAGTCGCAGGGCTCGCAGGCCGACGTCGTCACGGTGCTGCTGCCCGACGAGGATTCGCGCCTGCTCTCGCGCGAGCTCTTCTACACCGCGGTGACCCGAGCGCGCACCCGCGTACGCGTGGTCGGGTCGGAGTCCGCGATCCGGGCCGCCATCGGCCGACGGGCGCAGCGCGCGAGCGGCCTCGCCGTGCGCCTCGCGGCCGCTCCCGACGCGCGTCCCACCGGATGAGCGCCCGAAATCTCGCCGACACAGGGGCCCGATAGCCTCGTCACATGCCGTACCTCCTGCGCGTCGAGCTCCCGGACGTCCCCGGGTCGCTGGGTCGCGTCGCGAGCGCGATCGGTGAGGCCGGCGGCGACATCGAGGCCATCGAGATCGTCGAGAAGCGCGACGGCTTCGCAGTCGACGACGTGCTCCTCGAGATGGTCCCGGGCGTCATGCCCGACTCGGTCGTCTCGGCCTGCAGCGTGCTCGACGGCGTGAGCGTGCTCTGGATCAACCGCTACGCCGCCGGCGGCAACCTCTTTCTCGACCTCGAGGTCGTCGAGTCCCTCACCGAGGACCCCAGCACCGCCCGCGACCGGCTCGTCGACCTGCTCCCCATCGCCTTCCGCGTGGACTGGGCCGCACGCGTCCACCCCGCCGACGGCAACCGCGTCATCCACGCGACCGACGCTGCCCCCACGGAGTTCTCCTTCGCCCCGATCACCGCTCCCGTGCGGCTGCCGGGCGACGAGATCTACGTCGAGGCCGCCGCCCCCTTCGGCGACGACGTCGTGCTCATCGGCCGCCGCGGCGGACCGGAGTTCCTCGACTCCGAGCTCGCCCGCCTCGAGCACCTCCTCGGGCTCGCGATCACCATCTCCCGCTGACCGGGCGATTCCTCGCGCTGGAACCTGCCGACCGGGCACTTCCTCGCGCTACAACGCGGCGACCGGGCACTTCCTCACGCTGGTTCTCGTTGCTCAGCGCGAGGAAGTACCCGGTCAGCGCCGTACAGCGCGAGGAAGTGCCCGGTCAGCGTCAGGCGACGGACTTGATCCGGGTCACGAAGACCGAGCCGAGGACGCACATCACGAAGCCGACGGCGTAGACGACGCCGTAGCCGACCGACCACGACTCACCGCCGGTCGCGACGGACCCACCGGCCGCGCGTACGCCGACCAGGATCAGCCCGGCCACCGCGGGGGCGATGACCTGCGGGAGGGCCGAGGCGATGTTGATGACGCCGAGGTCCTTGGCGCGGCCGTCCGCGGCCGGGAGCACCTGGGTGATCAGGGCGAAGTCGACGGCCTGGTAGACGCCGAAACCTGCTCCCAGGATCACGGCGGCGAGCAGTGCTCCCGGCCAGGCCTGCCAGATGCCGAGCACCAGCATGCTGGTGCCGATCAGTACGCCCGACCAGATCACGAACACCTTGCGCCGACCGATGCGGTCGCTCCAGTGGCCCACGGCCACCGTGGTGACGACGGTCGTGCCGCCGTAGATCAGCACCAGGATCCCGAGCTTCGCGGTCGCCTCGTCGTCGGTGAACCCGAGGCCGTCGGTGAGGTAGTAGAAGAGGTAGTTGAGCGCGATCCAGTTGCCGAGGTTGACCATGAACCGGGTGACCCAGGCCCACGCGAAGTCGGGGTGCTCCTTGGGCGAGATCCAGAACGAGCGCAGCAGCGACTTCCAGTCCATCGGTGCGAGCTCGTGATCGGCGGGCAGCGCGATGTCGCGCGAGCCGAGGAGGTAGGGCACCGACAGCGCGAGCATCACGACCGCGATCACGACGTAGCCCTGGGTGATCGAGCCGGTGAGCTCGGCGATCTTGATCCCGAGCAGGACGCCGACGGTCCCGGCGATCGCGATCATCCCGCCGATCAGCCCGCGCCGCCCGACGGGCACCTGGTCGGGGACGGCCGCGGTGCCGCCGGCCCACGCCGCGTTGAGCGCCAGCTGCACCAGGCTCCACGCGAGCACCATCGTGACGGCGTTGTCGGCCACCGACAGCAGCAGCAGGCCGACCGCGCCGATCACGACGCCGCCGATCACCCACGGCACGCGGCGGCCCAGGCGCGAGCGCGTACGGTCCGAGAACGCGCCCCAGACCGGGTTGGCCAGCAGCGAGATGATCGCCCCGACGAACAGCACGACCGAGAGCAGCAGCTCCTTGCTGAGCCCGCCGGCCTCGGCGGACGCGACCCGGTCCGCCTGCTGGGCGAGCAGCACCTGGATCGGCCCGAACCAGCCGGCCATCAGGCCGAGGTTGAGCAGCACCAGCGACCCGATCCAGCGGGCCGGGGGTGCGTCGACCGGTTCGTCGAAGGCCGAGCGCGGAGCCGCCTGAGTGGTCACTGCGTCATTGTGGGCCACCGGGCCCCGCAGGTCACCGCTCGAGCAGGAAGAGCGGGATCTTGCGGTCGGTCTTCTTCTTGTACTCGGCGTACGTCGACCACGTCGCGACCGCGTGCTCCCACCAGCTGTCGTACTCGTCGCCGTCCAGCTCGCGCACGCGGTAGGTGTGCTTCTCGGCCTTGTCCTGGAGGTCGACCTCGGGGTGCTGGCGGAAGTTGTCGGCCCACACGGGGTCCTCCGGAGCACCGCCCTTCGACGCCACCGCGAGGTAGGCGCCGTCGCGCTCGACCCGCATCACCGGGTTCTTGCGGAGGTTGCCCGAGGACACCCCGACCGACGTGATCACCACGATCGGGTACTTCGTACCGGGCAGCGTGCCGCCCTTCTCACCGTCGGTGGCCTCGAACTCCTCGACGTTCTTGCGGACCCACTCGGTCGCGCTCGGGACATAGGTTCCAGTCAGTGCCATGTCTGCCACAACACCACGGGCGACCGCCCTCTTCCACACCCGCACGGATAGCCTCGCGCCATGAGCGCGATCGACGGTGTCAGCGAGATCTTCGACCCCGAGTCCTGGGACGTGGTGCCGGGCTTCGAGGACCTCACCGACCTGACCTACCACCGCGCCCGCGAGCACGGCACCGTACGCATCGCCTTCGACCGGCCCGACGTGCTCAACGCGTTCCGCCCGCACACCGTCGACGAGCTGCTGCGCACGCTGGAGCACGCGCGCATGTCGGCCGACGTCGGCTGCGTACTCCTCACTGGCAACGGCCCGAGCGCGAAGAACGGCAAGTGGGCCTTCTGCACCGGCGGCGACCAGCGCGTCCGCGGCCGGTTCGGCTACCAGTACGAGACCGAGGGGACCTCCGGACACGACGACGCCGGCGCCCCGCCCCAGCACCCATCAACACCGGCGATCGACCAGGCCAAGCTCGCGCGCCTCCACATCCTCGAGTGCCAGCGGGTCATCCGCTTCATGCCCAAGGTCGTCATCTGCGTCGTCCCGGGCTGGGCCGCCGGCGGCGGGCACAGCCTCCACGTCGTCGCCGACCTCACCCTCGCGAGCCGCGAGCACGCGCGCTTCAAGCAGACCGACGCCGACGTGGGGTCGTTCGACGGCGGCTACGGCTCGGCCTACCTCGCCCGCCAGGTCGGGCAGAAGTTCGCCCGCGAGATCTTCTTCCTCGCCGACGAGTACGACGCCGAGGACATGCACCGCATGGGCGCGGTCAACCGCGTCGTCGAGCACGCCGAGCTCGAGAAGGTCGCCCTCGACTGGGGCCGCAAGATCAACGGCAAGTCACCGACCGCCCAGCGGATGCTGAAGTACTCCTTCAACCTCCTCGACGACGGCCTGGTCGGCCAGCAGCTCTTCGCCGGTGAGACCACCCGCCTGGCCTACATGACCGACGAGGCGCAGGAGGGCCGCGACCAGTTCCTCGAGAAGCGCGAGGCCGACTGGTCGCCCTACCCCTGGTACTACTGAGCCACCCAGGATGCGCGCATGAAGATCGACCTGACCGTCGCGGCGATCCCCGCCTTCGTGGGCGCCATGGTCGCGGAGTACGCCTGGCAGCGGACGCACCCTGTCGAGCCCGGCACGCGGGCGGGCGACTACCAGCTGGCCGACACGCTCGCGAGCCTGAGCATGGGCGTCGGCAGCCTGGCCGCGCCGTACGTCGCGCGGCGGCTGCTCGATCCCGTCACCCTCGGGGTCGGCAAGCACGGCCGGACGCTGCTGGCGATCGGCGCGGCGACGGCGGTGCTGACCACAGTCGGTGACGTCGTACGACGACGGGTGCGTGACGGCCGGCTCCCGGACCCGCAGACCGTGCCGGCGGAGGTCCGCGAGGTGCAGGAGGAGCTGGCCGGGATCCGGCTGGGCCCGGCTGTGCACCCCCGCGACCGGGCCGTCGCCAGGAACGGCCCGCAGAGGACGCACGGGGCACTCGCCGCCAGCGCCGTCGCGTCGACGGCGCTGGTGACCTCGACGACCTGGGCCGCGCTGACCGGTGGCAAGGTCCTGTTCGCCCGCTCACCCTTCGACCTCGGCCGTGGCCGCTGGGCGGCCGTGGCGGCCGTCCTCGGCTGGGACTTCATCTACTACTGGAACCACCGGCTCAGCCACGAGAGCCGCTGGCTCTGGGCCGTCCACTCGGTGCACCACTCCAGCGAGCGCTACAACCTCTCGACCGCCCTGCGCCAGCCGGTCGCCGAGGGCGTCACCCTCACCGTCCCCTACGGCCTGCTTGCGCTGGCCGGCGTACGCCCGGCGCTGATCGAGCAGGCCCGTGGCATCAACCTGATCTACCAGTTCTGGATCCACACCGAGGCGATCCAGCGCCTCGGCTGGATGGAGAAGGTGTTCAACACGCCCTCACACCACCGGGTTCACCACGGCTCCAATCGCGACTACCTCGACCGCAACCACGGCAGCATCCTCATCCTCTGGGACCGACTGTTCGGGACGTTCGAGGAGGAGGACGAGCCCGTCGTCTACGGCCTGACCGCCAACATCGACACCTTCAACCCGCTCCGCATCGCGACCCACGAGTGGCGCGACATCGCCGCCGACGTGGCGACCGCGGACACCTGGCACGACCGCTGGTCGTCGCTGCTGCGGCGACCGGGTTGGGCGTACGCCCGTCGCACAGCGGCCGGCGTCGCCTGAGGTCGATCAGACCGTCAGGCGGAACGAGACCACGTCGTCGGCAGCACGGAACGCCTCACTCTGCCCGGTGACCGCGGCCAGGAAGTCGTCGCGCCCGAGCGCCAGCAGGACGGTGTCCGCGACCGCGACCACGGTGGCGGTCCGCGGTACGTCGCGGAGCAGCCCGATCTCCCCGAAGAAGTCGCCCGGACCCTCCTGCCGCAGCACGGCGCCGTCGTGCATCACGTCGACCAGGCCCGACTCGATGATGAAGAACCGGTCGGACTCCTCGCCCTCGGTCACGACGACACCGGAGGCGGGCACGGTCACCCGCACCAGCTTGCGAGCGAGCCCGTCGACAGTGGCGGGGGTGAGCGGGACGAACATCGGGATCGCCGTGAGCAGGTCCAGTCCGGCCGGTGCCGTGAGGCGTTCATCGAGGCGCCGCATGCGGGGCAGGAACGGGAGGGACAGGGCCGTCACCCCCACGCCGACCACGGCCAGGGACGTCCGCAGGCCGTACGCGTTCATCAGCACCGGCATCAGCGCTGCGCCGAGGGCCATCGTCGCGATCACGCAGGTCTCCAGGGCGCCGAAGACCCGGCCCATGACCGCGTCGGGCGCCAGGCGCTGCACGATGGTGTCGAGGTTGACGTCGACCAGGGGGTTCGCGAAGCCGAGCAGCGCCACGGCCGCGAGCACCGTGACGGGTGAGGCCCACGCCGTGATCAGGAGCAGCGGCGCGGCCCACAGCACCACCCCCACCGTGAGGTCCTGCGCGAGACTCCGCTTCGACGCACGGGAGATGGCAAAGAAGCCACCCAGGATGGCGCCGACTCCGAGGATGGAGTCGAGGTAGCCGACCCCCTCAGGTCCGGTGCCGAGCACGTCGACGGCCATCACCACCAGGAAGACCGCAGACGCCCCCGCGACGATCGTCTGGGCCGAGACGAGCCAGATGACCACCGCGAGGTCGCGGTCCGCAGCGATGGCACGGAATCCGCCGGAGACCTCGGCCGCGAAGCTCTCCTTCGCCGGTTCGTCATCCGGGTCCGCACTGGTCGGTCGGTCCGGCTCGTCGCGGTGCGGGACGTGGATGCCGAGGACCATCACCATCGACCAGGCGAAGGTGATCGCGTTGAGGAAGAAGACGACCTCGACGCTGGAGGCGGCGATCAGCAGGGCTCCCAGCATAGGCCCGATGAAGAAGGAGAGGCTCTCGATCGTGCTCCCGGTGCCGTTCGACGCGGTGAGCTCCTCGGGGGTGGAGGCGAGGGCGGGCATCAGCGATCGCTGGGCACAGCGGAACGGTGTCCCGAGCAGTCCCGCCAAGGTGGCCAGCACGAAGATCGGCGCGGCCGGGGTGTCGAGGACGAGGCACACTCCTGCCGCGGTGACCAGGACCAACCGCAGCAGGTCGGACGCGACCATGACGCGCTTGCGCGGTAGCCGGTCCACGAGCGTGGAGGCGAAGGGTGCCGTGAGGGCCATCAGGGTCAGTCGGATGGCCGTCCACACGCCGACCGCTGTGACCCCACCGACGCTGTAGGCCCACACGACCACGGCGGTGGCGAACGCCCAGTCGCCGATCATCGATCCGACGAGCGCGAGCTCCACGCGTCGCAGGCCGGGATTGCGGAACACCGCGGCGATCGAGCCGCCGAGCTCCCGCACCGAGGTGCGGACCCCAGCGGCGAACCCCGGACTCGGCGAGGGGTCCTGCGCGTCGGTGTCCGGCGGTCCCGCTGTCGTCATTTTCGCGACACTAGGGGCACCTGAGCGACGAAGGTGATATCAGGACGGAATCTCCTCGGCGGTATAGACCGCGAGCTCGCGGCCGGAGGGCCGCCGGTATCTCCCCCTAGACTCCGCTCCACGTGAGGCACCGGGGAGGGGCCATGACCTCCAGCGCGGAGCGGGACGTCGCAAGCCTCATGCCCTACGTGCCTCGGCTCCTCGGGCGCTGGGTGTCCAGCAGTGACGACGACCGGCACATGCGAGTCAACGGAACCGTTGCGTTCGTCGACATCTCCGGCTTCACCAGGCTCACCGAACGGCTCGCACGCAAGGGCAAGGTCGGCGCCGAGGAGATGAGCGACATCCTCAGCGCGACCTTCGCCGGCCTGCTCGACGAGGTCCGCGACGACGGCGCCGACCTCATCAAGTGGGGAGGCGACGCCGTCCTGCTGTTGTTCCAGGGGGACGACCACGCACACCGCGCAGCCCGCGCATCCCACCGGATGCGCGCGAAGCTGAAGGTGATCGGCCGGCTCCCCACCACGTCGGGCACGGTCGTGCTGCGGATGTCGGTGGGCGTGCACAGCGGCGACTTCGACTTCTTCCTCGTCGGCGACCCGGACGTCCACCGCGAACTGCTGATCAGCGGGCCGGGCGCGAGCATCACCGCGGAGACCGAGGCAGCGGCCGCGGCCGGCCAGATCGGCCTCAGCCCCACCACGGCCGCGCTGCTCGAGCCGCGGCTCCTCGGCCCGGTGCTGCTGGACGGGCGGCTGCTCCGGTCGGCGCCGCCTCGCCTGCTCGTCGCCCAGGACGACGAGGAGCCCCCGTCCCAGATCGATCCCCTCGGCGTGCTCCCACCGCCGATCCGCGCCCATCTCCTCAGCGGCGCAACGGATCCGGAGCACCGACTGATCAGCGTCGCCTTCGTGCAGTTCTCCGGGACCGACGACCTGCTCGTCTCAGCCGGGCCCGGCGCCCTCGCGGACGCGCTGGACGAGGTCGTACGCAACGTGCAGCACGCGTGTGCCGACCACGAGGTCACGTTCTTCGAGACCGACATCAATCGCGACGGCGGCAAGATCATGTTGACCGCCGGGGCCCCTCGCAGCGCCGACCACGACGAGGAGCGGATGCTGCGCGTCGCGCGTCAGGTCCTCGATCGCGCCGGCGTGCTGCCGCTGCGGATCGGCATCAACCGCGGACACGTGTTCGCCGGCGACTTCGGCCCGTCGTTCCGTCGTACGTTCTCGGTGAAGGGCGACGCCATCAACCTCGCCGCCCGGGTCATGGGCAAGGCGGTGCCCGGGCAGGCACTCGCGACCACCGAGGTGGTCGCCCATTCGCAGACGCTCTTCCACACCACCGAGCTGCCACCGTTCATGGTGAAGGGGAAGTCGAAGCCGGTGCGCGCCGTCGCGCTCGGGGAGGTGGTCGGCGCCCGTCACGAGGACCGCGCAGCGCTCCCGCTGGTCGGACGGGCTGACGAGACGGCGGTCATCGACCAGGCGCTTGCCGACGTACGTTCCGGACGGGGTCGGATCCTCGACATCGTCGGCGAGGCGGGCATCGGCAAGTCCCGTCTAGTCGCTGAGGCGCTCACCGGGGTCGACGACATCACGGTCGTGACGGGTCCGTGCGAGCAGTACGAGTCGTCGACGGCGTACTTCCCCTTCCGTCGCCTGCTGCGCGACGTCCTCGGCCTCGCTGCGGACCTGGAGCCCGAAGGTGTCGCCGCCCTCGTGAGCGACCGGGTGGTCGCCGAGGCCCCGGACCTGGTGCCGTTCCTGCCGCTCATCGGCATCGCGATGGACGTCGACATGGAGCCCACCCGAGAGGTCGAGGAGATCGAGGAGGAGTTCCGCAAGGTACGGCTCGAGGACGTCATCGCCGAGCTGCTCGGCGCCCTGCTGGACGCGCCGACAGTCCTTCTGGTCGAGGACGTGCACGCGATCGACGAGTCCTCGTCCGACCTGTTGCAGCGGCTCTCGGCCGAAGCGCGGGACCGACCCTGGCTCATCATGGTGACCCGGCGCGAGGACGAGCACGGCTTCGTCCCCGCGGAGGACTCCCACGTCATCCCGTTGCGCCCGGGACCGCTCGCGCCGGACGCCGCGCTCCAGCTCGTCCAGGACGCCCTCGAGGACCATCCGGTCCCTGCCCACGCAGTGGTCGACCTGGCCCGGCGCGGAGGTGGGAACCCCATGTTCCTCGAGGCCCTGGTGCGGGCGGTCGGCCGCTCGGGTTCGGCGGCTGGGCTTCCCGAGTCTGTCGAGGCGCTGCTCACCAGCCAGATCGACCGCCTCCACCCCGCCGACCGGTCCGCCCTGCGCTACGCCGCCGTCCTGGGGATGATGGTCGACGAGACGGCGCTGGACCGGCTGCTCGAGGAGCAGGACGTCCGGGTCCCGGCGGGCGCGATGGGGCGGTTGGGGGACTTCCTCGTGCGCGACGAGCGCGGTGGCATCCGGTTCCGCAGCGGGTTGTTGCGGGACGTCGCCTACGAAGGACTCCCGTTCAGGCGTCGACAGGTCCTCCACGACCACGTGAGTCGAGCGATCGAGCGCTCCTCGGCGACGCCCGAGAGCCAGTGCGAGGTGCTGTCGCTGCACTTCTTCCACGCCGGCCGCCACGACAAGTCGTACATCTACTCGTTGCTGGCCGGTGAGCGCGCTGTGGCGAAGTACGCGCACGGCGAGGCCATCGAGTTCTACGCCCGAGCCGCCCAGTCGTGCACCCAGACCGACGCGGAGCCGAGGGCGTTGGCACGCGTGTACGAGAAGCTCGCCGACTCCCGATGGCTGGTCGGACTGTCCCGGGAGGCGGGGGACGCGTACGCCCTGGCGCGCAGGAACCTTCGAGGCGACCCCGTCGCCATCGCCGGCATCATCGAGAAGGAGGCGCGGATCGACCAGCGCCGACGCAACCACCCGGTGGCGATGCGCAGGATCTCGCGCGGTCTGCACGGGCTCGAGGGCATGACGGGCGCGGACGTCGACATCGCCCGCTCCCAGCTCGCCCGACGCTACGCCGACAGCCGGTTCCGCCAGGGTCGACTCGACGACGCCTTCCACTGGGCCCAACTGGCAGCGAGGTACGCCGAGGAGTCGGTCGACAAGACCACGCTGGCGGCGGCGTACGAGGTGCTGAACCACGTGTACGCGGGCTCCGGTCGGGAGGAGCCGTACCCGTACGGTCGGCTCGCGCTGCAGGCGTACACCGAGCTCGGCGACCTGCGGCACCAGGGCTGGTGCCTCAACAACCTGGCCGCCCAGGACGTCACGGCCGGACGCTGGGACGAGTCCCTGGCCAGCTTCCGGAACGCTGCCGACCTCTTCCGACGCATCGGCGACACCGCCGCCGAGGGGAACGCGCTGTACAACCAGGCCGAGATCCTGGTGCGCCAGTGTCGGTACGCCGAGGCGCGGGCCCTGCTCCCGGACGTCCTGAGGATCGCGCGCGCGGTGGAGGACGAGGAGCTCGTGGCCCTGGCCCAGCGGGAGCAGGCCCGCGCCATCGCAGGATCCGGTGGTCTCGACGAGGCGGTCGCGCTGTTGAGCGAGGCGCGAGCCCGGTTCGACACGCTCGGGGAGTCCGACGAGGTCGTGACCACTGACCTGGTGCTGGCCGAGCTCCTGCAGGACGCCGGACAGTCACGGCAGGCCAGCGACGTCCTCGTCCTCATCGACGACGAGCACCGGAGCGCGACCCACCAGAGGCTGGTCGGCCGCGATCACGTGCTCGACGGCCGGGCGGACGCCGCTCGATCCGCCTTCACCACCGGGCTGGAGCTCGCCGAGCGCGACGGAGACCTGCTCGAGCAGGCGCTCGTGCTCGCCGAGCTGGCGGCCCTGGCCGGCTCGTCGGGCGCGGGCGAGGACCCCGCCGGACGACGCGCGCAGGAGACACTCGCCTCGCTGGGTGTGGCCCGACCGGGCTGACCGCGCTCGTCGACTCAGCCGATGCCGGTCCGGATGTCGCGATCGGTGAGCAGGTAGAGGTGGGTGTCACCGGAGCCGTCACGCTTGCTCTGCACGTAGTCGACGCACGGGGTCGCGGGTGCGGCCATGGTGTTCTTGGCAGGACACGCGTCCGCGGCGGCCAGCGACCCGTTGCCGAGCAGCGAGTAGATGACGCTCACGCCGCGGATCGAACCGCCGCCGCACAGCGTCTTGTCGCACTTGACGATGATCGTCGCAGGAGAGTCCACCTCGTAAGGGGACGACGGCTGGGAGAACAGCGCCTGGGCGACGGCACCGCCGACCACGCCCTTCGCTCCCCGGAAGCAGGGTGCGTAGGTCGACGTCCGGTCGGTGTCGCACACGCCGACCGACAGCAGCACCTGCGAGCCGGCGCCTCGCGGCAGCAGGACGACCTCGCAGACGGGCGCAGCCTCGGTCGCCTGGACGCAGCTGTCCTGACCACCGAAGCCCGCCGCAAAGGCTGATCCGTTCGTGGCCGTCAGGGCGGGGCTCAGGTCGGACAGCACGTCGAAGCGGAGGTCCTTGACGCCCGGGACGTAGGACGTTCCTGCGGCCGGAGCCTTCGGACCGGATCCGGCTCCGACGGTGAGCACCACCCGGTTGACGGGAGCCGTCAGGCTCGTCGCGACCACGGCGCTCTGCTCGCCCGCGCGGGCCAGGCCGGTGGTGCTCGACAGGGTGCCGACGTTGCTCGAGACCGTCAGCCTCGTGTCCTTGGTGAACGCCGCGGGCTGGCCCAGGGCGTCGAGGAAGCTGACGGTGACGCGGATCGTGCCGCCCGCCTTCACCACGACGTACGGCAGTGCCGCGCCCGGGAGGCCCGACGGGATGACCACGTCGGACGTCACACTGTCGACGACCACCACGACCGGGGCCGTGTTAGCGGCCGGAGCGGCGCTGGTCACCGCACCGCTGAGCGCGACCGCCAGGCCTGCTGCGATCGCGAGGGCGAGCTTCTTGCGACGAGACGATGCTGGGAAGGACACGAGTCCGGGTTCCTTTCAGTCTCCGAGACCACCGGCCACTGTGCGTGCCACGAGGCCCGGCCGTCAATGACCTAGGTGTCCCTCACCGCAAGGCTGATACAGGCCTTCGAACTACCCGGCCACTGGTCTAGGCCGTCCCGATCTCCTGGTGCGTGTCGCGACGTACGTCGAGGGTCATGCCCTGACGCGCGACGACGACGGTCACATCGGCGGACAGGTCACTCGACCACCCCGCGATGGCGTCCAGGGCCTCGTCGGTGCGGGCGGGCGAGTGGTGGAACAGCACGACCTTGCCCACCCGGCAGTCCGCACCGAGCTTGACGGCGTCCTGGACGGTCGAGTGCCCGTAGTCCACGGCGACCGGCCGCTCTCCCTCGAGGAACTGCGCATCGTGGACGAGCACGTCGACGCCGTCGAGCATCGCCAGCAGCTCGGCGGACACTCCGGCAGCGGGCGCGTGGTCAGGGAGATAGGCCAACGAACCCTCCGGGGCATCGACTCGCAGGCCGTACGTCTGGCCGCCCTTGTGCTCGATCTCGACGGCGGTGACCATCACGCCCTCGATCTCGTGCGCGCCCTGCTCCAGCGTGTAGAACCCCCACGTCCCGCGCAGGCCCTCGGGCGTGATCGGGAACGACGGAGGAGAGAACGACTGAGCCAGCAGGTCGCGCCCCGAACGACCGTCCTGTGCCGGCACGTAGAAGTCCACCCGTGCGTCGTCGCGGTCCCCCGCGGCGAAGAACGGCAAGCCCTGCAGGTGGTCCCAGTGCAGGTGGCTGAGCACGATCGACCCGTCGAACGCGGCACCGCCGAGCATCGCCGTCAGCGACCTCAGGCCCGTGCCGGCGTCGAGCACCAGGGTGGGCCGGTCGCCGTCCTCAGTGGTGATCGCGAGGCAGGACGTGTGTCCGCCGTAGCGCACGAAGTCGGCGCCGGGCGCCGCAGTGGAGCCTCGGACACCGAGCATCTCGACCTTCATGCGGCGCTCACGGCCGGACTGTAGCAGCGGCATCGAGGCTCGAGGCGGGCTTTCGGTCACGCGGCCTAGGGTGGATCCATGACGTCGACCCTCGATCCGCTGACGGCCGACAAGATCTACACAGCCGACGTCGAGCCACGGCCTCGTGAGCGCCTCGGGCGGGTCGTTGCGGGAGCCCTCGACCTGTGGTGCGCGATGGCCGGCGGGCGGTTCGAGCTGACCAACGAGGGGCACGTCGTCATCCGCCGCCGGCGCGACGGCGGGCTCGAGCTCCGCGTGCCGGCCGGTGGCCCCGAGGCCGCCGCGGTCCTCCTCGAGGTGATGCGGAGCCAGCTCGTGACGCTGAGTCCCGACGAGTTCCGTGAGGGCTGGGGGATCGACTGAGGCCTCAGCTCGTGGCGAGCGTGCGGTTGTCGATCTCCGGGTAGTGCCTGCGGATGTTCACCTTGCGCTCGAGCTCGGCGATGATCGCCGGCGCGAAGTTGACCTCGTAGAGGGCCTGCGCGCTGCCGAGGCCGCCGGGGCTGAAGACGTTGATCTCCATCAGCTTGTCGCCGACGATGTCGAGACCGACGAGGAACATCCCGTCGCTCACCAGCTTGGGCCGCACGATCTCGACCATCTCCAGCATCGCGTCGGTGACCGCGGCCTTCGTCGCCTTGCCGCCGGCGGACATGTTCGAGCGGATGTCCTTGGTGGTGTTGGTGCGGCGGAACGCGGCGTACTTGCCGTCGACCATCAGCGGCTGGCCGTTCATGACGAACATCCGCACGTCGCCCTTCTTGGCCTCGGGCAGGTACTCCTGCGCCACGACGTAGCCGTCGCGCGAGATGGCCTCGATGATCTGCGTCAGGTTCGGGGCCTCCTTGCGGTCGACGAGGAAGACGCCCGCTCCGCCGGAGCCCTGCAGCGGCTTGAGCACGGCCTTGCCGCCGAGGTCCTTGATGAAGTCCTCGATCATGCCCTCGTCACGCGAGATCAGCGTGCGCGGCCGCACGATCTCGGGGAAGTGCTGGAAGTACGCCTTGGAGAGCGCGTTGGCGAGGCTGGTCGGGTCGTTGACGACCAGGACGCCGCTGGAGGCGATCAGCTGGCCGAAGGCGACGCCGGCGTTGTTGCGCCACGGGTCGCTCTCCGCGTCGTCGGCCGGGTCGTTGCGCAGCATCACCACGTCGAAGTCGGCCATCGGGATCATCTGCTCGACGTCGGGCTTCTGCACGTCGGCCAGGTGGCGCTCGAGGGAGCGGTACGTCTTCGCGTGGCCCGTACGGGTCTTGACGCTCAGCGAGCCGTCGGGCTCGTACGCGAAGTCGCCGATCCCCATGTACCAGGCCTCGTGGCCCATCTCCTTGGCCGCCATCGCGAGGCGGTTGGTCGTGTACTCCGCCTTCTCGGTGTCGATGTCGTTGACGACGAATCCGATCTTCATGCGTGTCCCTCCAGGAGTGTGCCGAGATCTTCGGTCCCGGCCGCCCGCGCGAGGTTCGCGTGGGACTGCGGGTCGTTCAGGTATCTGGGGAGGATCCGCGGCTTGCGGAGCAGGCCGCGATCCTCCAGGTCGCCGATCAGCGGCAGGTCGCGCAACGAGAACTTGCCGAGCCAGAGCCGGTCGAGCGAGCCACCGGCGCCGAGGTGCTCGAGCAGCTCGACGAGCCCGCGGAGGTAGATCGCGTCCTTGGTCATGCCGCCGGAGCGATAGACGCGCATCACCGTCGTCCAGGCGCTGCCCTCGGGGAAGTCGTCGGCGACGAGCGCCTCGTGGGCCTCGGCGAACGACGCGCCGCCGATCAAGCGGTGGACGGTCACCACGCGGCTTGCGAGCTGGCGGAGCCGGAACGCGGTGAGCCCGCCGCACGCGATCTCGGCGAGCACGGCGAGACCCTCCTGGGTCTCGTCGTAGCCGGCCAGGCCGACGCCCAGCACCTTGATCGGCTGGCGGCTGCCGTTGGCCTGGGTGACGAGGTGGGTGCCGACCTCGTGGTGGAGCAGCGCCTGGGCCCGCGCCTGCTGGACCTTGGTCTCCGGGCCGATCATCAGGACGTCGCCGGAGACCATCACGCCGTTGACGTCGGCGCGGATCTCGGCGTGCATGTCGAGGTCGGGGTCCTCGGCGCGGTAGAGCTCGATCTCCGCCTCGGCCAGCGCCAGGAACTCCTGGGCGTCGAGCGCCTCGTCGGACGGCTCGGTGCGGGTGATGCCGGCGAGCAGCCGCTCGGCCTGGGCGCGCAGGGCCGGCGAGACACCGCCGTACAGCTCCACGCTCAGCGGCAGGAAGTCGTCGCTGTCGCGCGCCTCGAGCATGTCGAGCTGGAGCTCCATCTCGCGGTGCTTGGCGCGCAGCAGCTGCCCCAGCACTGGGTCATCCACGTCACCGAGGTCGACGGACGCCAGCTCGGCGCGTACGACGGCGAGGTCGGCCTCGAGCTCGCGGTAGGTGAATGCGGGATCGGGGTCGCGCCCCTCGATGAAGCCGTCGCGCAGGTCGTCGGCGTCGACCGGCGTGATGTCGAGCAGGAACCGGAAGCTGCCCGCGAGCAGCGCGAGCTGGTGGTCGACCGCGAGGTCGGACGCGCTCAGCCCCTCGCCGGACTCGATCACCGCAGCTTCTCCAGCTCCTCCACGAGGCCGGGCATCGTCGCCGCCAGCGACGCCCGCGCGCGGTCCAGTGCCTCGTCGTCGACCTCGCCGGTCCACTCGTCCATGAAGGTCTTCTTGAACTCCAGTGCGAGGACGCAGCCCGCGCCGGGGTAGCGGTCGTGGACCCACCAGGCCAGCTGGCGACCCTCGAAGGCGACGTTCTCGCGCGCATCGACGGAGCCAGGGCCGAGCTCCGTGGCGCCCAGCTCGGCGACGAACCGGTCGACCAGCGGACCGAACCGCTCGCGGTCGATGCTGGCGGTGCCGACGTTGACCTCCGGGTTGTCCGCGACCGGGGCGGGCGGCGCGTCCGCGCCGTCGCGCCGGTGGTTGTAGGAGTGCACGTCAAGCAGGACGAACGGCCCACGCTCGGCCAGGGCGTCGAGGCGGGGCGCGAGGGCGTCGTAGAAGGCGTCGTACGTCGCCCGGCTCCCCTCGACGAGCTCGTCGGACAGCTCGCCGCCGTGCCACACGTCGAGGCCCCAGCAGTCGTCGGGACGGCGGTAGATCGCCTCGCGCCGCGGCCGGTTGAGGTCCGCCTCGAAGCGCGACCGGGTGGTGACCACCCGGTCCGCCACGACCGCGGCGATGCGGTCGGTGAACGGGTCCTCCTCGCGGAGCCGCGTCGCCTCGTCGAGCACCATCGCGTCGGCGATCTCGGCCCGCAGTCCGTGGCCGGCGTGCACCGACGTGGCGACCACCGGGCCCGCCCAGCTGCCTTCGAACGTGACGACGTCCGACGTCCCTCCCAAGTCCGTCATGGCGCCTGTCTACCCGAGTCGGCGCCCGCCCTCATCTCACGCGCACCCCAATGGGTGGGCGGGTGCTACTACTGGACCATGCGTGTCGTCGTGCTGACCGGAGCCGGGATCTCGGCCGAGAGCGGGCTCGCCACCTTCCGCGACTCCAACGGTCTCTGGGAGGGCCACGACCCGATACAGGTCGCGACCCCGGAGGCGTACGCCGACGACCCGGCACTCGTGCAGCGCTTCTACGACGAGCGGCGCGCCGCCCTGTCGCGGGTGGCCCCCAACGCCGCCCACGAGGCGCTCGCGCGGCTCGAGCAGGCGCTCGGCGACGACCTGCTCGTCGTCACCCAGAACGTCGACGACCTCCACGAGCGCGCCGGCTCGACCCGCGTCCACCACCTCCACGGCCGGCTCGGGTCGGCCTGGTGCACGACGTGCGACGAGCGGCACTCCTGGGCCGGGCCGCTGGCCGACCGACCGCCGTGCCCCGGCTGTGGAGCTCGCGCGCTGCGGCCCGACATCGTCTGGTTCGGCGAGATCCCCTACGGCATGGACGTCGTCGAGCACGCCCTCTGGAGCTGCGACCTGTTCGTGTCCATCGGCACCTCCGGGGTGGTCTACCCGGCGGCCGCGTTCGTGCACTGGGCACGCGGCACCACCCTCGAGCTCAACCTCGAGCCGAGCTCGGGTGCGAGCGACTTCGTCGAGTCCCGTCAGGGACCGGCGAGCCACCTGGTGCCGGCCTGGGTGGACGAGGTCCTCGGGAGCGGCGGGCCCGGCTCGTCCTGAGGCAGCGGCGGGAAGTGCAGTCGTACGCTCGTGCCGCGACCGAGGCGTGACTCCACCTCGACCGTGCCACCGTGGCGCTGCATGATCTCGCGCACGATGCCGAGTCCGAGCCCGGTGCCGGGACGGCGCAGCGCCTCCTCGTTGGTCGAGCGGAAGAGCGGCGCGAACAGGTTGGCCTGGTCGGCCTCGGAGATGCCGATCCCCTCGTCGCGGCAACCGAACGTGACCGCGCCGTCGGGTCCGCGCTCGACACCGAGCCAGATCTCGTCGCCGGCGTTGGAGTACTTCACGGCGTTGTCGACCAGGTTGTTGATCGCGCCGGCGACCTCGCGCGCGTCGGCGTGGACGACCGCGGCACCCGTCTCGCCGACCAGGTGGAGGATGATGCCGGCCTTCTCCGCCACGGCCGCCATCGACCCCAGGGTCTGGTCGACGATCGGCACCAGGTCGATCCGCTTCATCGTCGGCGGGTGCTGCGGGTCGCTGACCCTCGACAGCATCGCCAGGCCCTCGAGCAGGTCGCCGAGCCGCTCGGTGCCGCGCAGGATCGCCTGCGCGCGCCGGGCGTCGCGCTCGTCGACGATCTCGCTGGCCGCGAGGAACTCGGCATTGGCGGCGATCACGGTCATCGGGTTGTTGATCTCGTGGGTGAGCTCGCGCAGGAACCGGTGTCGCGCCTCCTCGAGCTCACGGAGCTCCTCGAGGAGACGGCGCTCGCGCTGGGTGGCGTGGGCGTTGGCGATCGCCCGGCCCAGGTCGTGGCCGAGCTCGAGGGCGGCCACGCCCTCGCCGTCGGTCCAGCGGCGTGACCCCGTGCGCCGCGCGGCCATGAGCATCCCGAGGACCTCGTCGTCGACCCCCACCGGCGCCACGACCACGGCCTCGAAGCCGGCGTCGCCGAGTGCGGTCGCGAACCAGCCTGAGTGGCTGGCCTCGAGCTCCGGGTCGCCCCAGATCTGCGTCGGCTCGATGATGAGCACCCGCTGGTCGGCCCAGGCGCGGGCGGCCGCCTCGTCGAGCGCCTGGCGTACGTCGGGTGCCATCCCGAGCCCCAGGCTGTCGGGCGTTTCGCCGCCCTCGTCGAGGAAGACGTGGATCTCCAGCTCGTCGACCGAGAGGGCTCCGAGCAGCGTGCTGCGCGCCTCGCGGAGCAGGTGGTGCACGTCGTGTCGCGCCGGGTTGGAGCGGGCGAGCCGCCGCGTCGCGCGGATGACGCGCATGTGGTCGGCGAACTCCTCGCGCTCCACGGCCGTGACGACGGAGCGCAGTGTCATCGCCAGCTCGTCGGAGATCTCGAGGAGACGGTCCTTGTCGGGCCGGCGCAGGTCGGAGGGCACGTCGAGGTAGAGCAGGGCCCGGAGGTCACCGCGCTCGTCGGCGATCTGCGCGACCAGCATGTCCATCGGGTGCCAGTCGTCGGGGTTGCCGGTGGTGGGGATGTCGGGCACCACGACCACGCCGTCGATGAGCTCGCGCGTCGCGTCGGAGAAGCTCTCGTCGGGGATCCAGATGAAGTGCCCGAAGGGCTCGCCGTCGGCGAAGGCGGCCTGCATGTCGGCCAGCCGGGAGGCGGTGCCGAGCCGCTCCTCGGCGCTTGTCATGTCGCCGTAGATCGCGACGAACTCCAGCAGGCCCTTGGGCCGGACCACCTCGATGGCGCAGACCCGGAACCCGGCGCGGGTGGCGGCGTCCCGCGCCAGGGCGTGCATCAGCGCCCGAGCACGTGCGTCACCCCAACTCAGGTCGCGCGTCCGGCGCTCCCCTGGTCGCCCCTGGTCCATGGCGGTCTCGTCCTCCTCGTGCGTGGATCGTAGGCGGGGGGATGGAGCCTCGGAAGTTTTTCCGCAGGTCTTGCCCGTCCCTGTGGAGGAACTGTTGTCTCGGGGACCGGTCTAGCCCGATGACGACGTCCTGCCGGGCAGTCGACGGAGGGGTCAGAGGGGGTCGTCGGGCACGACGCCCGGCAACCAGACGGCGAACGTCGTACCCACGCCGAGCTCGGACGTCACCGCGATGGTGCCGCCGTGCCACTTCACGACCCGCTCGATGATCGACAACCCCAGACCGGTGCCCGGCCGGCGTCGGGCCTCCGGGTTGCCCGAGCGGAAGAACGGCGTGAACACGTGGGTGAGGTCGTCCTCGCCGATGCCGATGCCGGTGTCGGCGCAGGTCAGCCGGACGCCCGGGTGCCCGTCGACGGCCTCGGGTGCCAGGGTGACCGTCACCCGGCCGCCGGAGCCGGTGTACTTCACGGCGTTGGACAGCAGGTTGGCCACCAGCCGCTGGATGCCGGCCTCCTCCCCGACTACCACCTGGTCGGGGGCGACCGTGGTCAGCAGGTCGACTCCCGCACTGCCCGCCACCGTGGCCAGGAACTCGCTGCTCTCCCACACGAGCACCGACAGGTCCACGGGCTCGACCGTGATCGCACGCTCCGGGTCGCTGACCCTGGCGAGCGCCATCAGGTCCTCGGTCATGTCCTCGATCCTGCGGGCGGCCCGGTCCATCGCGTCCCGGGACTCGCGCACGGCGCTGGGCGAGGAGTCCTGCTTGAGGAGCTCGAGATGGGTCCACAGCACGCTGACCGGGTTGCGCAGCTCGTGGGCCAGCGTGATGACCATGTCGCGGCGGTAGTCGTTGATGTCGCGCAGCTCGGCGTTGAGCCGACGCTCCCGCTCCATCAGGCGCGAGTCGAGGACCACGCCGGCGAGGTCGCTGGCGACCACGGTCGCCGCGTTGATCTCGGAGTCGATCCAGCGCGCACCACCGGGTCTGCGCCCGAGGCCCATCGTCCCGAGGTACTCCTCGCCCATGCCGATGGGCACGAGGAGCCACGACCCGAGGTTGCGACGCTCCATCAGCCCGCGCAGCTTGTCGGGCGTGGGGACCGCCGCGTCCGTCACGCCCCAGGTCTTCGTCGGCCCGACCACCAGGTGCCCGCGCCTGAGCCACACCTCACGCATGTGTCCGGCGAAGAACGCCGTGTGCGGCTCGAGGTCCGGGACGCTTACGTCCGCCAGGAGGACGTCGACCGAGTCGACGGGCATCGCCTCGGCCATGGCGTCCGACATCCCCCGGAGGAAGTCACCGACACCCCTGTCGGTACGCACGCTCTGCATCGCGGAGCGCGCCTGCGCGAGCATCCGCACCTGCTCGCCGTAGAGCTCGCGCTCGACGATGCTCACCACGGCGTCGTACATCACCTCGATCTCCTCGTTGATCGCGGCGATGGACGTGGGCGTCGGCCGGCGCCCCGAGAGCGGCTCGTCGAGGTAGAGGATGGCGCGCAGCTCGCCGTCCTCGTTGGTCAGCAGCCGGACCAGGCGGTCCTCGGGCTGCCACCCGTCGGGCCCGTCGCCCCCCGGCAGGTCGGGCGTGTGGCCGTAGCGGTGCATCCACTCGCGCGTGTCGTCGTCGATGAGGTCGGAGGGGACGTGGACCCAACCGTCGAGCTGGGTGCCGAACGCGAGGATGCGGTCGAGCGAGAGGGGAGAGGCCTGCCCCAGCAGCTGCTGCCTGGCCTCGGGGTTGCCGGCGATTGCCACGAACTCGAGGTTGCCGTCGGAGCGCAGCGCCTCGATCGCCGCGACGCGGTGGCCCGAGCGCCGCGCGATGTCCTCGGCGACGGCATGCAGGACCGCGCGTTGGGCCTCGTTGCCCCACGCCTGTCCTCGCGGACGCGCGAACGTCCCTGGTTCTGGTTCCCTCACCACTGCTCCCGTTCCCGATAACGAGCCAGTCAAGGGCACGTTACGCGGTGGCGTGGTGAGCCGGGGGAGCGACTTCGGGATGATGCGCGACCACCAGGTGACTCGCGGGTAACATAGCGCCCATGAAGCGTGAGATCTACGACGAGGACCACGAGGCCTTCCGCGCCTCGGTCAAGCAGTTCCTGGACCGCGAGGTGGCCCCGCACCTCGAGTCGTACGCCGATGGCCACGGGCTCGACCGCGACTTCTGGCTCGCGGCCGGCAAGCAGGGTTTCCTCGCGCTGGAGATCCCCGACGCGTTCGGCGGCTCCGAGGCCGGCGACTACCGCTTCAACGCCGTGCTCACCGAGGAGCTCGCCAAGGTCAACATGACCCTGCCGAGCTGCGTCGGCATCCACGCCGACATCACCGTGCCCTACCTCGTGCACCTCACCAACGACGAGCAGAAGGCGCGCTGGCTGCCCGGCTGCGCCACCGGCGAGATCGTCACCGCGATCGGGATGACCGAGCCGGGTGGCGGCTCCGACCTCGCCAACCTCCGGACCACGGCCGTACGCGACGGCGACGACTGGATCCTCAACGGCTCCAAGACCTTCATCACCAACGGCGGCTCCGCCGACCTCGTGCTCGTCGCTGCCCGCACCAGCCCGGAGAAGAAGGCCAAGGGCATCTCGCTCTTCGCCGTCGACACCACCCTCGACGGCTTCAGCGTCGGCCGGGTGCTCGACAAGGTCGGCCAGGACGAGTCCGACACCGCCGAGCTCGCCTTCGACAACGTCCGCGTCAGCAACGACGACCTCGTCGGGCCGCTCGACACCGGCTTCATCTCGATGATGCAGTTCCTGCCGCAGGAGCGCCTCGGCTCGGCCATCACCAACCTGGCTCACGCCAAGCAGATCCTGGAGGAGACGGTGCAGTACGCCAAGGACCGCCAGGCCTTCGGCCAGCCGATCGGCTCGTTCCAGAACACGCAGTTCCTGCTGGCCGACCTGGTCACCCGGGTCGACGTCACCCAGGCCTTCGTGGACCAGTGCGTCGTCGCCCACACCAAGCAGGACCTGACCCCGGTCGACGCGGCCAAGGCCAAGTGGTGGACCTCGCAGGTCCAGAACGACGTGCTAGACCACTGCGTCCAGGTCCACGGCGGCTACGGCTACATGAACGAGTACCGCGTCGCCCGCGCCTGGCGCGACGCCCGCGTCACCAAGATCTGGGCCGGCTCCAACGAGATCATGAAGATGCTGATCGGCCGCGACCTCGGGCTGTGAGCGCAGCCTCACCTTCGTTGCGACGGGCCGTGGCGACGGCGACGATGTCGGGGTGAGCCTTGAGATCGGTACGGACGAGGAACCCCGCCACTTCCACGACGAGATGGGCGAGCACGTCGGCTCGCGCCTCAACTGGCTGCGCGCAGCCGTGCTCGGCGCCAACGACGGCATCGTGTCGACCGCTGGCGTCGTGATGGGCGTCGCGGGCGCCACCGACGACCGCGGGACGATCGTGATCGCGGGCATCGCGGCGCTGACGGCCGGCGCGCTGAGCATGGGCACCGGCGAGTACGTCTCGGTCAGCACCCAGCGCGACTCCGAGAAGTCCCTGCTCAGCCTCGAGGCCCAGGAGCTGGAGCGGATGCCGGAGACCGAGGAGCGCGAGCTCGCCCGGATGTACGAGGACAAGGGCCTCTCCCGTGAGACCGCCCTGAAGGTGGCGCGCGAGCTCACCGAGCACGACCCGCTGCGGGCCCACGCCGACATCGAGTTCGGCATCGACCCCGACAACCTCACCAATCCGTGGCACGCCGCCTGGGCGTCGATGCTGGCCTTCACCATCGGCGCCCTGCTGCCGCTGCTCATCGTGGCGTTCGTGCCCGACAGCGCGCGCGTGGTCGTCACCGTGCTCAGCGTGGTCGCGGCGCTCGCCCTGACCGGGTTCGTCAGCGCCCGCATCGGCTACAGCCGACGCCTGCCCGCCGTCGTACGCAACATCGCAGGCGGGCTGCTCGCGATGGGCGTCACCTATGCCATCGGCTCCTTCGCCGGCATCCACCTCGGCTGATCAGCCGAGGGCGGCGACGATCTCGTTGACCTTGTCCTTGGCGTCACCGAAGAGCATCTGGGTGTTCTCCTTGAAGAACAGCGGGTTCTGCACGCCGGCATAGCCGGTGGCCATCGAGCGCTTGAAGACGATGACGTCCTTGGCCTTCCAGACCTCGATCACCGGCATGCCGGCGATGGGCGAGTTCGGCTCCTCCAGCGCGGCCGGGTTCACGGTGTCGTTGGCCCCGATCACGAGGACGACGTCGACCTCGGGCAGGTCGTCGTTGATCTCGTCCATCTCGAGCACGATGTCGTAGGGCACCTTGGCCTCGGCGAGCAGCACGTTCATGTGGCCGGGCAGCCGGCCGGCGACCGGGTGGATGCCGAAACGTACGTCGATGCCCTTGTCACGCAGCTTGCGGGTCAGCTCGGCGACGGGGTACTGCGCCTGGGCCACCGCCATGCCGTAGCCCGGCGTGATCACGACGGACGACGCGTCGGTGAGGAGGGCGGCGACGTCGTCCGCCTGGATCTCGCGGTGCTCGCCGTAGTCGCGGGCCTCGCCGCTGACGGCTCCGTCGGATCCGAAGCCGCCGGCGATCACGCTGACGAACGAGCGGTTCATCGCCTTGCACATGATGTAGCTGAGGATCGCACCCGACGAGCCGACGAGCGCACCAGTGATGATGAGCAGGTCGTTGCCGAGCATGAAGCCTGCGGCCGCGGCCGCCCACCCGGAGTAGCTGTTGAGCATCGACACGACGACGGGCATGTCGCCGCCGCCGATCGCGGCGACGAGGTGGAAGCCGAGCACGAGCGCGAGGACGGTCATCAGCGCCAGCGGGACCATCCCGACCCAGCCGTCGGCGAGCATGAACCAGACCATCAGCACGGCGGAGACCACGAGGATCGCCAGGTTGAGCTGGTGCCGGCCGGGCAGCGTCAGCGGAGAGGACTTCATCTTTGCGCTGAGCTTGAGGTTGGCCACGATCGAGCCGGTGAACGTCACCGCGCCGATGAAGACGCCGAGGAACACCTCAGCGTTGTGCACCGCGTCCGAGTGCACACCGAGCTCCGCGACCTCAATGTAGGTGTTGTAGCCGACCAGCACCGCCGCGAGGCCGACGAAGCTGTGCATCATCGCGATCAGCTCGGGCATGCCGGTCATCTCGACACCACGCGCGAGGCGGATCCCGATCACCGCTCCGACCGTGCCGGCGACGAGGATGATCACCAGACCGACCCACGCCGACGTGGTGTCGTACGAGTCGCTCGACAGCTGGTCGAGGACGAGCAGCAGCGTCGCCGCGAGCGCGAGCCCCATGCCGGCCATGCCGAACTGGTTGCCGCGCCGCGCGGTCTCGTGCTTGCTCAGACCGGCGAGCGCGAAGATGAAGAGGAGCGCCGAGAGGATGTAGGCGCCGGAGACGAACGAGACCACCTGCTCAGCCCTTCTGGAACATGTTGAGCATCCGCCGGGTGACGAGGAAGCCACCGAAGACGTTGATGCTGGCGAGCAGGATGGCCACCCCGGCGATGATCTGCACCGCGAGGTTGTCGATCGGTGCCTGCAGGATCGCGCCGACCACGATGATCCCGCTGATCGCATTCGTGACGCTCATCAGGGGCGTGTGGAGCGCGTGGTGCACGTTGCCGATGACGTAGAAGCCGATCACCACCGCGAGCACGAAGACGGTCAGGCTCGGCAGGAAGCTGGCCGGCGCCAGGGTCGCGAGCGCGAGGAAGAGCACGACGGCCAGCCCGGCGGCGTACAGCCGTCGCCTCGGATCGGGCGGCGTCGGTGGCACCTTCTCGACCGGCATCACCTGGGTCGTCTCGCCGGTGGGCGCGGCCGAGACCTGCACGGGCGGCGGCGGCCACATGATTTCAGCAGTCGCGCCTCCCCCTTCCACACTGCGGCTGACCGTGATGCCGCGCTGGATCACGTCGTCCATGTCGAGCGTGAGCGCGCCGTCCTTCTCGGGCGTGATCAGCTTGAGCAGGTTGACGATGTTGGTGCCGTAGAGCTGGCTCGTCTGCGCGGCGAGCCGGCCGGCGAGGTCGGTGTAGCCGAGGACGGTGACACCGTTGGCGGTGACGACCCGCTGGTCGGTGACCGTGGCGGCGACGTTGCCGCCGTTGGCCGCGGCCATGTCGACGACGACGGAGCCGGGCTGCATCGCAGCGACCGTCTCGGCGGTGACGAGCAGCGGTGCGGGTCGGCCAGGGATCAGTGCGGTGGTGATGACGATGTCGGCGGCCCGCGCCTCCTCGTCGTACATCGCAGCGGTGGCGGCCTCCTGCTCGGCGGTCATCTCCTTGGCATAGCCGTCGGAGGAGACCTCCTGCTCCATGTCGACGGTGACGAACTGCGCGCCCATCGACTCGACCTGCTCGGCCACCTCGGGGCGTACGTCGAACGCGCGGACGATCGCGCCCAGCGACCCCGCGGCACCGATGGCGGCGAGGCCGGCGACGCCAGCGCCGACGACGAAGACGCGGGCCGGCGGCACCTTGCCCGCGGCGGTGACCTGGCCGGTGAAGAGCCGACCGAACTCGTGGGCCGCCTCGATGACCGCGCGGTAGCCCGCCACATTGGCCATCGACGACAGGACGTCCATCGACTGCGCGCGGGAGATCCGCGGCACCGCGTCCATCGAGAGGGCGGTGACCCCGGCGGCGCTCAGCCGCTCGACGAGCTCGGGGCTGCGGGCGGGAGCGAGCAGCGCGATCACTGTCGCGCCGCGGCGCAGCAGCCCGATCTCGGCGTCGGTGGGGGCATTGACCTTGACCACGACGTCGCTCGTCCACACGTCGGTGGCCGTGCCGATGTCGATGCCGGCATCGAGGTACGCCGAGTCGGGCTGGTCCGCCGCCGTACCTGCGCCCTGCTCGACCACGACGTCGTAGCCCAGCGCGACGAGCTGGGCCGCCGTCTTGGCCGTGGCGGCCACCAGCGTCTCGCCGGGTCGTGACTCGCGGGGGATGCCGATGCGCACTGCTGCCTCCTGGGTGGGTCGGGCCGCGCACAACGTACCGAAAGAGTCGAGTGCGCTCGTGGCACTGGTCGCCGCGGCGCCGCGCACTCAACCGTCGACGGCCGGGACGCCGAGGGCGATGAGGTCCTCCATGACCTCCCACGCTTCGTGCCGGATCTCCCAGGCCGAGCACTGAACCACGATCCGGGTGGAGGTGGTGAGCCTCCTGTTGCGTCGTCGGTGGTCCGTCGCCTCCATCACGTCGTCGTGGAACTTCCCGTCCACCTCGAGGACGACCACCCGGCCGTCTGCCAAGCGCCACTCGGCATCCGTGTAGCGCCGCCGGCCGCGGCTGTCGTTGCGCGGGCGCTGGGCATCGGGAGGTCGTACGCCGTGGTCGCGGCACGCCTTGCGGAGGTCGACCTCGGCCATCGAGTGAGCCCCTCCGGCGACGTCACCCAGCAGCTCGCGCAGGTGCTTCGAGCGACGCAGTGGCGTGAGCTGGTCGACCCAGTCGGCGAAGCGCTCATGGGTCGTCAGGCGCTGCTGCACGGTGGCGGTGACGGCACCCAGCGCCGTACGGAGGTGGGGCTCGTGGGCGGCGAAGAGAAGCACCGCCGGCTCGACGCGACACACCGGCAGCTCACCCGGCGCGACGAGGCGCTTGAACGGCCGGCGCGTCCTGAAGAACCGGAAGCCCTCGAGGGGCTCGAAGCTCATCGGGTTGGCGACCAGGATCGTGATCTCCTCGCGCTCCCACCGCTTCAGCCCGTGCACCGCGGCCGCGCTGAGCCCTCCCACCATGGCGGACGGTCCTCCGTGCAGGATGCCGAGCCAGAGTCGTTGCTCGGGCTAGAGTGGTCCGGTGGTCGTGCTGACGACCTCACCCGACCGAATCGCCCAGCGCCCGACGCGTACGTGGTTGCGGATCTCTCCACGCGACACCGACAGCCCGCGCAGCTGCCGGTGGCTCAGTAGCCCGGCCTGCGCCTGCGCGAGCTCCTCCCAGAGTCGGTCCTCCATGTCGCGAGTGTCGTGCGACCGGAGCACCCCGCGCTGGGCTCATCCACAGGCGCGAGCAGTTGAGTGCGCGGCCCCGCGGGGACTACTACCGCGAGCGCACTCGACCCTCAGAGAACGAGCACCACGTGCAGGGTGCGTGGGCCGTGGACGCCCTCGACCCGGTTGAGCTCGATGTCGCTGGTGGCCGACGGGCCGCTGATCCAGGTGAGCGGTCGCGACGGGTCGAGCAGCGCGATGGCGTCGGGCACGTCGGCGACGACCTGGCTCACGTCCACGATGCAGACGTGCAGGTCGGGGACGAGGCTGATCGCGCGCCGGCCCTGGTCAGGCTGGTGGTCCAGGACGATCGTGCCGGTCTCCGCGATCCCGACGCGCGCGCGGGTGACGACCGCGTCGATGGCGTCCAGCTGGTCGGCGGTGAAGGCGTCGTCGACGACGGCGTTCGGGACCTCGAGTTCGAGCCCGGGGGGTACGACGGACGTACGGGCGCCGAGCACCTCGGCGACCACTCCCCCCAGCTCGGCGGACGTGCACCGGGTGACGACGGCGCGGTAGTCCTCGACGCGCTCGACGAACAGCGCGACCAGGTCGCCCCGGTCGGGCGCCCTCGGCGCCGCCGGGACGGAGACGGCGGGCGACACGTCGGCCAGCGCAGACCGTACGGCGGCAAGGATGTCGTCGCGGGCGGACGTCATCGCTGACCTCCGTCGGTGCGGTCCCACCACTCGCGGAACGACTCCGCGGGCGGCGCGGGCAGGTCGCGGGCGCCGGTCCAGCCGGCCGCGGGACCGGGGAGCCGGCCAGATGCGGCGCGGCCGCCGGGCAGCGTCGTACGCGAGAAGCGGGTGATCACCCGACCCGCGATACCGGACGCGCGCTCGGCCCACGCGAGGCGGCGGGAGTCGGAGAAGGCCCAGGCCGTGGCCTTCATCGCGAGTGCCTCGGCCGACGGGACCCGGTCATTGCGGTGGGAGTCGACGACCGCAGCGCGCTGGTCGACCAGGACGGACGGGATGTCGATCCGGACGGGACAGACCTCGAAGCAGGCGCCGCAGAGCGAGGAGGCGTACGGCAGCGACGCGGTCTGCTCGTCGGAGACCCCGTTGAGCAGCGGGTTGAGGATCGCGCCGATGGGACCGGGGTAGACCGAGCCGTACGCGTGGCCGCCGACCCGCTCGTACACCGGGCAGACATTGAGGCAGGCCGAGCAGCGGATGCAGCGGAGCGCCTGGCGGCCGACGTCGTCCGCGAGGGCACGGGTGCGGCCGTTGTCGAGCAACACGACGTGCACCTCCTGCGGGCCGTCGCCGGGACTGACGCCCGACCAGGTCGAGGTGTACGGGTTCATCCGCTCGCCTGTCGACGAGCGCGGCAGCAGGCGGAGCATCGGGTCGAGGTCGGCCCACGTCGCGACGACCTTCTCGATCCCGACGACGCTGACCAGCACCTCGGGCAGGGTCAGGCACATCCGGCCGTTGCCCTCGGACTCGACGACCACGAGGGTGCCGGTGTCGGCGACGGCGAAGTTGGCGCCGCTCACCGCGACCTTGGCCCGCAGGAACTTCTCGCGCAGGTGCTCGCGTGCCGCACCCGCGAGCACGGCCGGCTCGTCGCTGAGGTCGGCCGGTGCGGCCTTGCCGACGTCGCCCATGCGGCGCTGGAAGATCTCGCGGATCTCCGCCCGGTTGCGGTGGATCGCCGGCACGAGGATGTGGGACGGCAGGTCGTCGCCGAGCTGCACGATGAGCTCGGCAAGGTCGGTCTCCCAGGCGGCGATGCCCTCCGCCTCGAGCGCCTCGTTGAGGCCGATCTCCGCCGTGGCCATCGACTTCACCTTGGCGACCTCGTCCGCGCCGTGGGCGTGGGTGATCGACGCGACGATCGCGCACGCCTCGGCGGCGTCGCGGGCCCAGTGGACGGTCGCACCGGCCCGCGTGAGCGAGGCCTCCAGGGTCTCCAAGTGCGTGGCGAGGTCGCGGAGCGCGGCCTCCTTGACCCCGGCTCCGGCGAGCCGCAGGTCCTCCCAGTCCTCGACCTCGGCCACCACCAAGGCCCGCTTGTCGCGGATGGTCTGGGTGGCATGGGCGAGGTTGCGCCGCAGCTGGGTGTCACCCAGCGCCGCGCGCGCGGCCGTGGGGAAGGCGGGCATGCCGACGAACGTGCCGCTCATCAGCTCTCCTCGGTCGAGGCGAGGATCTCGGCCAGGTGCACGACGCGTACGCCCGCCCGCTGGCGCGAGAGCATGCCGCCGATGTGCATGAGGCACGAGTTGTCTCCGGCGACGAGGACCTCCGCGCCGGTGTCGCGGACGTGCCGCGCCTTGTCGGCCCCCATCGCGATCGACGTGTCGGCGTTCTTCAGTGCAAAGGTGCCGCCGAAGCCGCAGCACTCCTCCGCCATCGGCAGGTCGACGAGCTCGATCCCGCGCACCTGCTCGAGGAGGCGCTGCGGGCGGTCGCCGACCCCGAGCATCCGCAGGCTGTGGCAGGTCGGGTGGTAGGTGACCCGGTGCGGGAAGTACGCACCGACGTCGGTCACGCCGAGCACGTCCACGAGGAACTCCGAGAGCTCGTACGTCCGGGGTCCGGTCTCGGCGACGGCGGCCACCAGGGCCGGGTCGCCCGACCGCTCGGCCACGATCGAGTGCTGGTGCCGCGCCGACCCGGCGCACGAGCCCGACGGCGTGACGACGGCGTCGTACCCCGCGAACGCGCGGACGAAGGTGCGCACCACGGGCACGGCCTCGTCGAGGTAGCCCGTGTTGACCATCGGCTGGCCGCAGCACGTCTGGGCCGACGGGAAGTCGACGTCCACCCCGAGATGTCGCAGCAACCGCACGACGGCCTTCCCGGTGTCGGGGAACATCGCGTCGTTCACGCAGGTGACCTGGAGGGCGACCCTCACGTCGTGGTCCTTTCGTCTCGATCGATTGTGCCTCGGGTCAGAGCAGCTCGTGGCGTACGGCCCACACGATCGCCTCGATCGTGGTCTCGCACCCCACCTTGTCGCAGGCGCTCCGGGTCTTGCGGCGCACAGTGCGCTCGGACACGCCCAGCCGGCGCGCGACGACGTCCACCGTCTCGCCCTCGGCGAGGAGCCGGAGAACGCGCAGCTCGTCGGCGGCGAGGCCCGTCCTGCGCGCATGGTCCATCCGCACTACCGAGGGGAACACGGCTCGTGGCGCCGCAGGTCCTGGGTGCGGCGGACGAGCTCGCGCATCTCTGCGAGCCCTCCGGTGACTGCGCCGGCGGCGCGACCCTGCACCAGCACGTTGCCGAGCGCGGTGGCCTCGACGGGACCGGCGACGACAGGGAGCCCGGTGCGGTCGGCGAGCGCCTGGCAGAGCAGGGTGTTCTGGCTGCCGCCGCCCACGACGTGCACCTGCCGGACCGGCCGGCCGGCCAGTGTGGCGGCGGTCTGCAGCGCCTCGGCGTACGCCGCCGCGAGGCTCTCGACGATCGAGCGCACCAGGCTGGCCGCGTCGGCAGGCGCGGCGACGTCGTGCTCGGCGCACCAGGACGCGATGCGCGCCGGCATGTCGCCCGGTGCGACGAAGCGCGGGTCCTGGACGTCGAAGACGGTCACCGGTCCGGTGACGTCCGCGGCCGCCTCGAGCAGGGCGCGGAGGTCGTCGCGATCCCACGTGCGCAGGGTCTCGCTGAGCAGCCAGGTGCCCATCACGTTGGTGAGGAACCGGATCGTGCCGTCGACGCCGCCCTCGTGGGTGAAGTTGGCCGCGCGCGCGGCCTCGGTGAGCACCGGGGCATCCAGCTCGAGCCCGACCAGGCCCCACGTGCCGAGGGAGATGTACGCCGCGTCGTCGCCGGCGAGGGGTACGCCGACCACGGCCGAGGCGGTGTCGTGCGACCCGACCGCCACGACCCGCAGGCCCGGCGCGCCGACGGCGGCGCCGACCTCGGGTAGCAGGGTGCCGATCGTGGCTCCGGGGTCGACGAGGTCCGCGAGGAGCGCGGGGGGCAGGCCGAGCCGCTCGATGAGCTCGTCGTCCCACTGGCCGGAGGTGACGGAGAGCAGTCCGGTCGTGGAGGCGTTGGTGCGCTCCGCGACCTCCGCGCCGGTGAGCCAGTACGCCAGCAGGTCGGGCACGAGCAGCACGCGGTCCGCCTCGGCGAGACGGGTGTCGGCCTCGAGCTGGTAGAGCGTGTTGAAGGGGAGGTGCTGGAGCCCGGTGCGCGCGTACAGCTCGGCCGGCGGGACGCGCTCGTGGACCAGTCGCGGACCGGCCTCGCCGCGCCGCTCGTCGCGGTAGTGGAACGGCTCGGCGAGCAGCCGGCCGTCGCGCAGCAGGCCGTAGTCGACGGCCCACGAGTCGATGCCGACGCTCACGAGGCCGCCCAGTGCCGCAGCGGCGGCGGCCCGGAGCCCATCGAGCGCGTGCCGGTGGAGCGCTGACACGTCCCAGTGCAGTCCGTCCTCCGCCGGCACCGGGCCGTTGGCGAACCGCGCGGCGGCCCTCAGGCGCAGGTGGTCGTGGCCGACCTCGCCCAGCATCACCCGTCCGCTCGACGCGCCGAGGTCGACGGCGGCGACGCTGACGGAGCCCGTCCCCTCGATCACGTCGACACCGACTAGCGCAGGAAGGCGGCGGCGACGCCGGCGTCGACGGGGATGTGCAGGCCGGTGGTGTGGCTGAGCTGGTCGGAGCAGAGCACGAAGACCGCGTTGGCGATGTTGTCCGGCAGCACCTCGCGCTTGAGCAGGGTGCGCTGCGCGTAGAACGCGCCGAGGTCCTTCTCCTCCACGCCGTAGACCGCGGCGCGCGAGGCACCCCAGCCGCTGGAGAAGATGCCGGAGCCCTGGACGACGCCGTCGGGGTTCACGCCGTTGACCTTGATGCCGTGCTCGCCGAGCTCGGCCGCGAGCAGCCGCACCTGGTGGGCCTGGTCGGCCTTGGCGGCGCCGTACGCCACGTTGTTGGGTCCGGCGAAGATCGAGTTCTTCGAGGAGATGTAGACGACGTCGCCACCCATCTTCTGCTCGATCATCGCCTTCGCGGCGGCCTTCGCGACGAGGAACGAGCCCTTGGCCATCACGTCGTGCTGGAGGTCCCAGTCCTGCTCGGTCGTCTCGAGCAGCGATCGCGACAGCGACAGTCCGGCGTTGTTCACGACCAGGTCGACGCCACCGAACGCGAGCACCGTGGCGTCGAGGGCGGCCTGCACGGCGTCGGCGTTCGACACGTCGACCTGGACGCCGACGGCGACGTCCGTGCTGCCGATCTCGGCGGCCGCAGCCTGCGCCTTCTCCAGCGACAGGTCGGCGATCACGACACAGGCGCCCTCCGCCGCGAGCTTCCGCGCGGTGGCCAGGCCGATGCCGGACGCGGCGCCGGTGACCAGTGCGACACGGGTGGCGAGGGGCTTGGGCTTCGGCATCCGCTGGAGCTTGGCCTCCTCGAGCGCCCAGTACTCGATGCGGAACTTCTCCGACTCGTCGATCGGGGCGTACGTCGACAGGCCCTCCGCACCGCGCATCACGTTGATGGCGTTGGTGTAGAACTCGCCGGCGACGCGGGCGGTCTGCTTGTCCTTGCCGTAGGAGAACATCCCGATGCCGGGCACGAGGACGATCAGCGGGTCGGCGCCGCGCATGGCCGGCCAGTCGCCGCCGAGCGCCTGGGCGTTGCGGTCGTAGTACGACGCGTAGTCGGCGCGGTAGGCCTCGTGCAGCTCGGCCACCCGGGCGCTCACCTTGTCGAGCGAGGCGTCGGGAGCGAGGTCGAGCACCATCGGCTTGACCTTGGTGCGCAGGAAGTGGTCCGGGCACGACGTCCCGAGCTCGCCGAGGCGCGCGTGGTTCTTGGAGGCGAGGAAGTCGAGGACGACCTTGTCGTCGGTGAAGTGCCCGACCATCGGGCGATCGGTCGACGCGACGCCGCGCAGCAGCGGGGCGATCTCGGCGGCACGGGCGCGGCGCTTGGCCGCGGCGAGGGGCTCGTACTTCTTCAGGCGCGCACCGAACGGCAGCTTCTTGGAGTGCTTCTTGATGTAGCGCTCGGCGGTGCGGATGATCCAGAGCGAGTTCTTCTCGGCCTGCGCGCTGGTGTCGCCCCACGCGGTGATGCCGTGGCCGCCCAGGATGCAGCCGATCGCCTGCGGGTTGGCCTCCTTGCTGGCCGCGATGTCCAGGCCGAGCTGGAAGCCGGGACGACGCCACGGCACCCAGACGACCTTGTCGCCGAACGCCTCCTTGGTGAGCTGCTCGCCGTCCGCGGCGGTCGCGATCGCGATGCCGGAGTCGGGGTGCAGGTGGTCGACGTGCGCGGCGTCGACGAGACCGTGCATCGCCGTGTCGATCGAGGGGGCGGCGCCGCCCTTGCCGTGCAGGCAGTAGTCGAAGGCCGCGACCATCTCGTCCTCGCGGTCGACGCCGGGGTAGACGTCGACGAGCGCGCGCATCCGGTCGAGCCGCAGCACGGCGAGGCCGCCCGCGGTCAGCGTGCCGAGGTCGCCCCCGGAGCCCTTCACCCACAGCAGCTCGACGTCCTCGCCGGTGACGGGGTCGGTCTCGGTGCCCTTGGCGGAGGTGTTGCCGCCGGCGTAGTTGGTGTTCTTGGGGTCGGCGCCCAGTCGGTTCGAGCGCTCGACGAGCTCCTCCACGGCGGGGCTGACGGTGGGCTTGAGGTCACTCACGGTGCGGGGTCCTTTGCGGGTTTCACTGATGGTGGAGAAGGAAGGGGAGGTCAGTTCCAGCCGGCCTGCGAGCCGCCGACGCGGTCCGCCTCGATCTGCTGCTGGTAGCCGGAGTCGAGGTAGGCGCGCATCGGGTCGGCCTGCAGGCCGCGCTCCTCGCGCCAGGCCGCCAGGTCACGGCGTACGTCGGTGTAGAAGGCGTCCATGAAGATCTCGTTGGCGAGCAGCACGTCGCCGGAGCTGCGGGCCTCGTCGAGGGCGGCGGTGTCGAGGAGCAGCGCGCGGGCCGTCATCTCCTGCACGTTGAGCACCGAGCGGATCTGGCCGGGCACCTTGGCCTCGATGTTGTGGCACTGGTCGAGCATCAGCGCGACGTCGTTGGGCGTGCCGTCGGCCTTGTTGCCGAAGCCGCCGCCGCGGATGACCTCGACCATGATCCGGAACAGCTGGTACGGGTCGGCCGCGCCCACGATCAGGTCGTCGTCGGCGTAGAAGCGGCTGTTGAAGTCGAACGAGCCGAGCTTCCCGAGCCGCAGCAGCTGCGCCACGATGAACTCGATGTTGGTGCCGGGGGCGTGGTGGCCGGTGTCGAGGCAGACCAACGCCCGGTCGCCGAGGGCGGCCACGTGGACGTACGACGTGCCCCAGTCCGGGACGTCGGTGTGGTAGAACGCCGGCTCGAAGAACTTGTACTCCAGGACCAGTCGCTGCTCCTCGGAGAGCTGGTCGTAGATCGTGCGCAGGCCCTCGGCCAGCCGGTCCTGGCGGGCGCGCATGTCGCCCTGGCCGGGGTAGTTGGTGCCCTCGGCGAGCCAGATCTTCAGGTCGCGCGACCCGGTCTGGTGCATCACCTCGATGCAGGCGAGGTGGTGGTCGATCGCCTTCTGCCGCACCCGCGGGTCGGTGTGCGTGAGCGCGCCGAGCTTGTAGTCGTCGTCCTGGAAGGTGTTGGAGTTGATCGTGCCGAGGGTGACGCCCTGCTCCTTGGCGTACGTCGCGAGGGCGGCGTAGTCGTCGACCTCGTCCCACGGGATGTGCAGGGCGACGCTCGGCGCGAGGCCGGTGAAGCGGTGTACGGCGGCAGCGTCGGCGATCTTCTCCTCGACCGTGCGCGGGGTGCCCGCGGAGCCGAAGACCTTGAAGCGGGTGCCGGAGTTGCCGTAGGCCCAGGACGGCACCTCGATCGCGAGGTCGCCGAGTCGGTCGCCGATGGCGGAGAAGCCGGAAGAGACGGAAGAGGTCGTCATCACTGGTCCTGTGGTGTCTGGGTCGATGAGGGGGACTGTGGGGGAAGGGCGGCGAGCTGGTCCTCGAGGTGGAAGACCTCGCTCAGCTGCCAGAAGCCCTGGTCGGGCGGGAGGTCGAGCTCCTCGAAGAACTCGGCCATCTCGGCCTGCCAGCGGGCGTTGACGTCGGTGCGGGCCATGCCTGCCTGCGCGGCGGCCAGGTCGGGCGTCTCGAGGTAGCCGACGAGCAGGCCGTCCTCGCGCAGGAAGAGGGAGTAGTCGTGCCAGCCGGTGTCGTGGAGGGCCTGGAGCATCTCGGGCCACACGGCCGCGTGGCGCTCGACGTACTCGGCCATCCGGTCCTGACGAACCTGGAGCGTGAAGCAGACGCGCGGCATCGCACTCTCCTTGCTGGACGAGGACGTGAGGTGGTGGTCCCGGGGCCGTCGGCGGCTGGGGCCGACGGCCCCGGGAGAGGTGTTCCTTGGCGCGGTGGCTCGACTCAGAAGTCGAAGTCGCCGATGTTGTCCGCGTTGAAGGTGAACGGCTCGCCGAGGAGCACGACGCCGTCGGCGCCGACCTCGAAGGAGCCGAGCTCGCCGGCCTCGAAGGAGTCGCCCTCCTCGCCGGTGATGTCACCGTCGACGAGCGCGGCAGCGGCGTACGTCGCGAGGTAGCCCAGGTCGCCCGGGTTCCACAGCGCGAACGAGGCCACGGTGCCGTCCTCGACGAACTCACGCATCTGGTTCGGGGTGCCCAGACCGGTCAGCGCGACCTTGCCCTTGAACTCCGAGTCCGAGAGGTAGCGCGCCGCGGCCGCGATGCCGACCGTGGTGGGCGAGATGATGCCCTTGAGGTCGGGGTGGTTCTGCAGCAGCGCCTCGGTCTGGTCGAAGGACTTCTGGTCCTCGTCGTCGCCGTAGACCGTGTCGACGAGCTCGATGTCGGCGTAGTCCGGGTTGTCGGCGAGCTCCGTCTCCATCATCTCGATCCAGGCGTTCTGGTTCGTGGCGTTGGCGGTGGCCGACAGGATCGCGATCTCGCCGGAGCCGCCGATCGCCTCGGAGATCAGCTCGAGCTGCTTGGCGGCGATGCCCTCGGAGGTGGCCGCGTTGACGAACAGGTCGCGGCAGTCGGGGTTGGTGTCGGCGTCGAAGGTGACGACCTTGACGTCGGCGCTGCGGGCCTCCTCGATCGCGTCGCACAGGGCGTCGGGGTCGTTGGCGGAGAGGATCAGCGCGCTCTTGCCCTGCTGGGCCACGGTGTTGATGTACGACACCTGGGCATCCGGGCTGCCGGTCTCGGGACCGACCTCCTCGATGTCGGCACCGAGCTCCTCGGCGGCCTTGTCGGCGCCCGTGGTGCTGGTGTCGAAGTAGGCGTTGCCGAGGTTCTTCGGGAGCATCGTCAGGGTCAGGTCGCCCCCGCCGCTGTCGCCGCCCTCGGCGCTGCTGCCGGAGTCACCGGCGTCGTCGCTGCCGCACCCGGCGAATGCGAAGGTCGCGGTGAGCAGGAGCGCGGCCAGAGCGGTGGGCTTCCTGGTGTGGAACTTCATGAGTCACTGCCTCTCGTTGAGACGCCGGCGGATGCCGCGTTTTCTGGGGTGTGGGACTCCCGAGGAGCCGCCGGTGTCGCCTTGCGCGGGAGCCTCGTCGAGGCCCACGCAAGGACGTTGGGGAGGATCACCGAGGCCACCAGGAGGAGGCCGACGATGATGTTGGTGACGTTGACCGTCACGCTCTCCAGGCGCAGCGCGCTGGAGAGGACGCCGATCAGCACGACCCCGGCGAGGACGCCGTGGAGCCGGCCGCGACCGCCGAAGATCGAGACACCGCCGAGGAGGACGGCGGCGATGACCTGCAGCTCGTAGCCGGTGGCGTTGTCGCCGCGGGCCGAGCCGAAGCGGAGGGTGAAGTAGATGCCGGCGAGGGCGGACACGACCCCGGAGAGCAGGAACAGGACCATCTTCGTACGGGCCACGTCGACGCCCGTGAAGTGCGCGGCCTCGTCGTTGAGCCCGATGTCGTAGACGCCGCGCCCGAAGGTCGAGAAGTGCAGCAGCACGACGAAGCCGATCGCGAGCACCGCGAAGGGGATCATGACGAGCGGGATCTTCGTCTCGCCGATCGTGCCGGTGGCGAGGTCCGACCACTTCTCGGTGAAGTCGGTGATCGCCTTGGTGCCCAGGAGCCCGACCGCGATGCCGCGGAACAGCGCCAGGGTGCCGATGGTGACCGCGAGCGACGGCAGCCCGACGTACGCGATGAGGAAGCCGTTGAGGGCACCGCAGACCAGACCGGCCAGCAGGGCGAGCAGCGCGGCCGCCGGGACGGACATCCCACCCTCGTGGAGCACGCCGAGCAGCACGCTGCTCAGGCCCATGATGCTGGCCACCGACAGGTCGATCTCGCCGGTGATGATCACCAGCGTCATCGGGAGGGCGATGAGCAGGATCGGTGCGATGTCCTGGAGCAGGAACTTGAGCGTCAGCGGCCCGTCGAAGTTCGGCACGTTGACGATCGAGTAGAGGATCACCGCGGCGGTGAGGGCGATGACGGCCGTCTCGCGCGTCATCAGCAGGCGCTGCCACAGCGGCGCGGAGTACGCGTTGTAGGTGCGGGTGGGCGCCTCGGGCGCGGTCAGGGTGCTCATGCTCGGTCCCTCGATTCGGCGAGCTTGCGGGCTTGTCGGGTGGCGAGGACGCGGTCGAGCACGATCGCGCCGAGGATCAGGGCGCCGACGACGGCGCGCTGCCAGAAGTCCTCGATCCCGAGGCTGGGCAGCGCCCGGTTGATCGTGATGAGCAGGAACGCGCCGATCGCCGCGCCCCACACGGTGCCGCTGCCGCCGAAGATCGCGATGCCGCCGATCACGGCCGCCGCGACGGCCTGGAGCTCGATGCCGCTGCCGACGCTCGAGCTCACCGTGCCGTAGCGCGCGGTGTAGAGGGCGCCGGCCAGCCCGGCCAGCGCGCCGCTGAGGACGAACGCGGCGAGGAGCCGGCGGCGTACGGGCAGCCCGTAGAGCACGGCGGCGTCCGGGTCGGAACCGATCGCGTAGAGCTCGCGGCCACCGCGGGCGGTGTGGAGGTAGTAGCCGACTGCCGCCAGGACGACCACGGCGATGATGGTGAGCATCGGGATGCCGAGGACCGAGCGGGTGCCGAGCCGCAGGAACTCACGCGGCAGGTCGCCGGCGTTGATCCGGTCGCTGCCCGCCCAGGTCAGCATGATCCCGCGGTAGATGTAGAGGGTGCCGAGCGTGATGACGAGCGCCGGCACCTTGCCGTACGCCACCAGCAGTCCGTTGACCAGGCCGAGCGCCGCACCGAGCAGGAGACAGGCGGCGATCACCGCCACGATCGGCAGGCCCGGGTGGTCGACGAAGAGGCGACCGGTCAGGTAGGCGGTGAGCGCCATCACCGAGCCGACCGACAGGTCGACGTTGCGGGTGATGATCACGACGCCCTGGCCGACGGCCAGCAGCACCAGGATCGACGGGTTCAGCAGGAAGTTGCGCCAGCCGTCGGAGCTGAAGAGGAAGCTGTTGTTCTTGCTCGTCGCGAGCACCACGACCGCGACCAGGACCAGGAAGATCGACAGCTCGCGGGAGCGGAGGACGGTGGTGAGCGCGCGCCGGGTCGGGGAGAGCCGGCTCGGCTCGACGAGGAGTGCCTCGCCTGCTGAGACCTCGCTGTCGGGCTGCACGTCGGTGTGGCTCATCGCGCGGTCTCCAGGTGGTGGGTGGCTGCGTGCATGACGGCCTCGGGGGTGGCGTCGGCACGGTCGAGCTCGGCGGTGATGCGGCCCTCGCAGAGGACCAGCACCCGGTCGGCCATGCCGAGGACCTCGGGGAGCTCGGAGGAGATCATCAGGATCGCCAGGCCCTGGCCGGCGAGCGCGGACAGGAGGCGGTGGACCTCGGCCTTGGTGCCGACGTCGATGCCGCGGGTGGGCTCGTCGATGATCAGCAGCTTGGGGTTGGTCGCCAGCCACTTGGCGATGACGACCTTCTGCTGGTTGCCACCGCTCATGGTGGCGGCGTTCATGTCCAGGGCGCTGGTCTTGACCTCGAGGCGCGAGGCCCAGGGGCCGGCGGCCTTGTTCTCCATCCCCGCGGTCAGCAGCCCCGCCTTGGCGATGCCGCGGCGGATGACGCCGGCGACGTTGCGGGTGACGGAGGAGTCGATGACGAGGCCCTGCTTGCGGCGGTCCTCGGGGATGAAGGCCATGCCGGCGCGGATCGCCGAACGTGGGTCGTGCGCCCGCACGTCCTTGCCGTTGAGCGTGACCGAGCCGCTGTCGTAGGGGTCGACGCCGAAGACCGCACGGGCGACCTCGCTGCGTCCCGCTCCGACCAGGCCGGCCAGGCCGACGATCTCGCCGGCGCGCACCTCGAGGTCGACGTCGTGGAAGACGCCGGCCCGATTGAGCCCGCGGACCTGTAGGACCGGCTCGCCGATCGTGGCGGCCACCTTGGGAAAGAGGTCATCGACATCGCGGCCGACCATCAGCGACACCAGCTCGGACGGCGAGGTCTCGTCGATGCGGCGAGTGTCGATGTAGGACCCGTCGCGCATCACGGTGACGGTGTCGGCGAGGGCGAAGACCTCGTCGAAGCGGTGGGAGATGAAGACCAGGGCGCGACCCTCGTCGCGCAGGCTCCGGGCGACGGCGAAGAGCCGGTCGACCTCGACACCGCTGAGCGCCGCGGTGGGCTCGTCCATCACGAGGAGGCGCGCGTCGAGGGAGATGGCCTTGGCGATCTCGATGATCTGCTGGTCCGCGATGGAGAGGCCGGCGGCCGGGCGACGGGGGTCGATCCGCACGCCGAGGCGGGCGAAGAGTCCCTCGGCCTCGGTGATCATCGCGGCGCGGTCGATGCGACGACCGCGGGCGAGCGGCTGGCGGCCCATGAAGATGTTCTCGGTGACCGACAGGTCGGGGAAGAGCGTGGGCTCCTGGTAGATCACCGCGATGCCGGCGTGCTTGGAGTCGGCGGTGGAGGAGAAGTCGACCGCCTCGCCGCCCAGCTCGAAGACGCCGGAGTCGCGGCGGTGGACGCCGGCGACGACCTTCACGAGCGTCGACTTGCCGGCGCCGTTCTCACCGATGAGCGCGTGGATCGAACCGCCGTCGACCCGCAGCGAGCCGGACCTCAGGGCCACCACCGGGCCGAACGACTTCGAGACGTCGCGCAGCTCGAGCACCGTGGTGGCGGTGGGGCTGGCGGGCATCGGAACTCCTTGGATTGAAAGGTTTCAACGAAAGGTAGGTGAGTACCGTCACACCTGTCAAGAGGTTGTCTGCACCATTCCGTACGGGTAGTAGGAGCACCTGCCGCGACGCCTTCCCATGGCGTACTCTCGGCATCCAGTCGCTCCGCGGATCGTTTCAACCGCGGAGCCTTGCCGAGTTGCGGAGGGGGCACACGGGTGGTCAGGGCCTCCTCGGTCAAGGACGTCGCCGCGCGCGCCGGCGTCTCCCTCGGCACGGTCAGCAACGTGCTCAACCGGCCCGACCGCGTCTCACCCGAGACCCGGGCGCGGGTGGAGCAGGCGATGCGCGACCTCGGCTTCGTGCGCAACGAGTCGGCGCGGCAGCTGCGCGCCGGGCGCAGCCGCACCCTGGCCTACGTGCTCCTCGACGCGCGCAACCCGTTCTTCACCGACGTCGCCGAGGGTGTCGAGCGCGCCGCCGAGGCCGCCGGTCTCTCCCTCTTCCTCTGCAACTCCGACAACCGGTCCTCCCGCGAGCAGGACTACCTCGCCCACCTCGTCGAGCAGCGGGTGCAGGGGATCCTGGTGACCCCGGTCGACGCGCAGTCGCCCGCGCTCGCCGACGTACGTCGCAACGGCACGCCGGTCGTGATCGTGGACCGTACGCGCTCCGACGACACGTTCTGCTCCGTCGCCGTCGACGACGAGCTCGGTGGTCGCCTGGCCGTGGAGCACCTCATCGAGCAGGGGCACACCCGCGTCGCCTTCATCGGCGGACCGGACACGATCGGCCAGGTGCGCGACCGCCTCGAGGGCGCCCGCAAGGCGTGGGCCGATGCGGGCCTGCCGCCCGAGCAGCTCGTCGTGGTGACCACCGAGGCCCTGACGGTCGTCGAGGGGCGCTCGGCCGGCGAACGGGTGATGGGGCTCGGCCGCAACCGGCGACCGACCGCGGCCTTCTGCGCCAACGACCTGCTCGCCCTCGGCCTGCTGCAGCAGCTGAGCACGTCGGGCCTGTCGGTGCCGGGCGACCTCGCGATCGTCGGCTACGACGACATCGAGTACGCCAGTGCAGCCGCCGTCCCGCTGACCTCGGTGCGCCAGCCCCGCCAGGAGCTCGGCCGCCGGGCCACGGAGCTCGTGCTCGACGAGGCGGATAACCCCGAGCACGTGCACCAGCAGGTGGTCTTCACCCCCGAGCTCGTCGCCCGTCGCTCCACCCTGGGCTGAGCGCCCCCGACGCGGAGGGATACCTCGTCGTGCGGGAGGGATAGTCCGCATCAAAATTCTGGTGCGCGAGCAAGATCAGCAAGCTTTTTGATGCGGACTACCCCGGAAGGTCAGTGCGCGACGCCGTAGAGGCGGTCGCCGGCGTCACCGAGGCCGGGGACGATGTAGCCCTTCTCGTTGAGCTTCTCGTCGAGCGCGGCGGTCACCACGGTGACCGGGACGTCGAGGCCCGCGAGGCCGGCCTCGAGGTTGGCGACGCCCTCGGGCGCGGCCAGCAGGCAGATGGCGGTGATGTCGTCGGCGCCGCGGGTGGTGAGGAAGTTGATCGCCGCCGCAAGGGTGCCGCCGGTCGCGAGCATCGGGTCGAGGACGTAGCACTGGCGACCCGACAGGTCCTCGGGCAGCCGCTCGGCGTACGTCGACGCCTCGAGCGTCTCCTCGTTGCGCACCATGCCGAGGAACCCGACCTCGGCCGTGGGCAGGAGGCGCATCATCCCGTCGAGCATCCCGAGGCCGGCGCGCAGGATCGGCACCACCATCGGCTTGGGCTGGGCGAGGTACACACCCGTGGTGGGGCCGACCGGGGTGACGATGTCGAGCGGGTCGACGCGCACCTCGCGGGTGGCCTCGTACGCCAGGAGGGTGACCAGCTCGTCGGTGAGCCGCCGGAAGGTCGGCGAGTCCGTGTTCTCGTCCCGCAGGACGGTGAGCTTGTGGGAGACGAGGGGGTGGTTGACCACGTGCAGGCGCATGACGGTCACCCTAGTGGTGCGGGTGGGGGTGAACGAGTCGCAAACGGGGTTGTTGGTCCCGCCCGGGCGTGCGACATTGGACGCGTCCGCAGCCTGGGGAGGGTCGTGACGTGTCCGAACTCATCGGCGAGATCGACTATGCGCTGGTCGCCTTCCTCGAGGACGGCGACTGGCAGGTGCAGGACATCGCCTCGCCCGCCTTCGAGTCCGTCGACTCGCTGAGCCACGCACTGCGCCAGGTGGGCGGCCCGGACGGTGCCGTCGCGATGGTCGCGGTCGATGAGGACTTCTTCGTGCTCGTACGCGTGCTGGGCGCGACGACCCGCGTCCTGCTCTCCGACATCACCGCGGCCGACGAGTGGGAGCTGGCGCAGTCGGCGGTCGACTTCCTCGGGCTGCCGACGCCCGAGGATGACGACGAGGAGGTGCCGGCCGGCGACCTCGACCTGCTCGCCGACCTCGGCCTGCACGCCATCGACCTGGGCGCCCTCCTCGACGACGTCGAGCTCTACCCTGACGACGTGCTGTCCGACATCGCGCGCCGCCTCGGCTTCGGCGACCTCTTCGACGACGCCGTCGGCCTCACGTCTGCATGACCACCCTCATGACCTGGGACGAGCCGATGCGGCTGGCCCTCGCCGAGGCACGTGCCGCCCTCGCCGGTGAGGACGTACCCGTCGGCGCCGTCGTGCTCGACGAGTCCGGCGCGGTGATCGGCGCTGGCCGCAACACCCGCGAGGCCGAGGGCGACCCGACCGGGCACGCCGAGGTCGTCGCCCTCCGCGCGGCCGCGGCCGCCCGCGGCGAGTGGCGGCTCACCGGCTGCACCCTCGTCGTCACCCTCGAGCCGTGCACGATGTGCGCCGGCGCCCTCGTGCTCGCCCGCGTCGACCGCCTCGTCTTCGGTGCGTACGACGACAAGCTGGGCGCCGCCGGCTCCCTCTGGGACGTCGTCCGCGACCGCCGCCTCAACCACCGGCCGGAGGTGGTGGCGGGTGTGCTGGCCGCCGAGTCGACCGCTCTGCTCGACGGCTTCTTCGCCGCCCACCGCCAGCCGGTATCTAGGGACGAAATGGTAGGCGTGGAGGTCGTTCCACCACCCATTTCGTCCCTAGGTACAGAGGATGGGGAGGCGCGATGACCCAGGTGCGCCGCGCCACCACAGACGATGCCGCGGTTCTCGCGCGGCTGCTGTGGGACTTCAACACCGAGTTCGAGACCGAGGTCGACGACGTCGAGGTGCTGGAGGTGCGGTTCGCCCGGCTGCTGCCGCTCGAGGAGATCGTCGCGGTGCTGGCCGAGGACTCCGGAACTGCCGTGGGCTTTGCGTTCCTGAGCCTGCGCCCGGCCATCTGGTTCGACGGACCTGTCTCCCAGCTCGAGGAGCTGTACGTCGTACCCGCGCTGCGTTCACACGGCATCGGCACGCAGATCCTCGAGCTGTCCAGGAGCCTGGTCCGCGACCACGGCTCACCGGAGATGCACATCGGAGTCGACGAGGTCGACGTCGACACCCGCCGGTTCTACGAGCGCCACGGCTACGTCAACATCGAGGCCGGGGTCGACTACCGGATGCTCTACTACGTCGGCTCGACCGACGGCTGACCCGCCCGACCCGGACACGTGTCCGAGTAGTGGCCCTCGGCCGCGAGCTTCGGGGGCAACATCGCGGACACGTGTCCGGGTCGGGCCAGCGGTCGGGTCTCGATACGTCCGCTCGCTGGCGCTCGCGGACTACTCGACCACCGAGATGAACTCCTCGACTCCCTCGGCCAGGCTCTCCGCGAGCTGGTCGAGGTCGGCGACGGCACTCGCGTCGACGTTGACGCCGATGCAGGCGGTGTCGCCGCAGGTCACCAAGCAGACGGTCAGCGCGGCACCGGGCAGCGGGCCGAGGACGTACATCCCCTGCACCTCGGCCCCCGCCATGTAGCGCTTGCGCGGCGGCCCGGGCAGCGTCAGCACGAAGGCGTCGGGGACCGAGGCGGTCCGCAGCGCGGAGGCGCCGACGAAGGAAGGCATCCGGTTGAGCAGCGGCGCGGCCGCGTCGAGGACCTCGAGTGCGCGCTCGGTGTGCAGCGACAGCACCTCGCCGCGCACCGCGGCGACGCGGTCGACGGGGTCCTCGATCGCGAGCGGTCCGGAGATGATCGCGCCGGCGAACCGGTTGCCGAGGTCGTCGGCGCGGTCGAGGGAGACGCGTACGCCGACAGGGATCTCGCGGATCCGGGCGCCACGTCGCCCGTGGTAGCGACGGAGCCCGCCGAGCACCAGGGCGACGCCGGCGTCATCGAGCGTGCCACCGCCCTGCCTGGCGACCGACCGCAGCTGCTCGAGCGGCGCGTCGAGGGTGAGGAACGACCACATCTTCCCGGTCCGCGGCGACAGCTCCGGCGAGGGCGGCGCGGCCTGCGAGAGCAGCCGTCGGACGGACGCGCCGTAGCGCAGGGTCGAGGCGACGACGGCCTGCGGCCGGGCGGCGGCGTGGCCGAGGGTGCGTGCCGTGGCCAGCACCGAGTCGGGGAGGGTCGCGACGTCGGTGCGCAGCCCGGAGACCGCGAGATCGACCGGATCGGCGTCCGCCGGCGCGACGGCGTCCTCGCCGAGGGGCTTGCGCGCGGTGTGCGTCCGCTTGCCCGACTGAAGCATGGAGAGGAGCTGCACGGTGCCGAGCGGGTCGGCCAGCGCGTGGTGGATCTTGAGGACGTACGCCGCACCGTCGCCGACACCTTCGAAGAGCACGCCCTCCCACAGCGGGCGCGAGCGGTCGAAGGGCCGCAGCGCGATCTGGGCGGCCTGGGCCAGCATCTCCTCGCGGCTCGACACCCGCTCGCGCCGCAGGTGGTAGCCGAGGTCGAAGGTCGGGTCGTCGGCCCAGGTCGGCGCGGCGGTCGGCACGACGGGGTCGACGACGCGCTGGCGCAGCCGGCGTACGAGCCCTGTGCCCCACTCGGTCGCGGCGACGAAGCGCTTCCAGTCCGGCGCCCGGTCGAGGTCGATGATCACGGTCGTCGTGGACGACTGCACCGGGTGCCGCTCCGCGCGCCACATCAGCGTCTGCATGGGCGTCAGCTCGGGTGCCGCGCCGAACGCAGCGGCGCCACCCCAGCGCTCGAAGTCCTCGCGGGCGCTCATGAGGGCCACTTCGCGAGGGTCTGCTCGAACTTGGTGTGCAGGGCGGCGATCCGCTCGCTCATGTCGTCCACGCTCCAGTCGGTCTCGGGCTCGAGCACGCACACGTCGACGACCCCGGGGTTGAGCACGAAGGAGCTGCGGCGCATCAGCTCGCCGGTGTTGCGCAGCACGACCGGAACGATCGGCACGCCTGCCTGCGCGGCAAGGTGGAAGGCGCCCTTGCGGAACGGGCCGAGCACCGGCGTCGCCGACCGGGTGCCCTCCGGGAAGATCATCAGCGACGTGCCGGCGCGGATCCGGTCGACGACGCCGTCGAGGGTGGCGCGGGCCGACTCGGAGTCGGAGCGGTCGATGTAGGCCGGGTCGATGACGACCGAGCCGACCATGGCGCGCGGGTCCCAGCGCGCCTCCTTCTTCGCCACGATCGTGAAGTCGCGCTCCAGCAGGTTGCCCAGGACCGGGATGTCGAGGGCGCTCTGGTGGTTGGCGACGAAGATCGCGGGCCGGTGGGTCCAGAGCCGCTCGCGGTTCAGCACCTCGACGGTCACCCCCGCCAGCGACATCGGGAGCGAGGTGGCGAGCTTGACCGCGAGGTTGCGGCCCTCCTTGCCGTCGCGTCGGAGGAGGCCGTACGCCAGGCCGGCGACGACACCTGTGTTCATGCCGGCGAGCGCCGCCGCCGTACGCCCCGCCGCAATCAACGAGCCGCCCACCGGATCGCTGAGGTCGAGCACCGGCCAGCCGAGCCGGGCGGCGGCCGAGCGCAGGTCGCGATGCGGGTTGAGCGCGGTCGGGTGGCCGACCGAGGAAAGGAAGGCGACGTCCTCGTAGCCGTTGCCGTAGGCGTACGACGTCGAGAGGTCGAGGGCGTGCTCCTTGGCGAAGGCGCGCACGCCGCTCGCCTTGTGCCGTCCCCACAGCATCGGACCGTCGGTGGCGCCGGTGAACTGGCCGTCCTCCACGACGAGCTGCGTGCACACGAGGTGCTCGACGCCGAGGTCACGGGCGACCGGTGCGATCTGGTACGACGTCGCGGCCGAGGCGACCGCGACCGTGTGGCCGGCGCGCTGGTGGGCCATCACGAGGGCGCGCGACTCGCGGCGGATGGTGCCGGCGATCTTGGACCGGAAGAGCCGCTCGCCGAGGTCGGCGAACGCCTCCTCGGACTCCCCGCGCATCGCCGAGAACGCGACGTGAGCGATCCGCGTCGGGTCACCGCCGAGTTCGCCGTCGACCGCCGTGACGACCGTACGGAGGAACTCGGCGGGCGACACGTCGCGCCCCTTGAGGCGGTCGCCGTAGAAGGTCGCGGCGGTGTAGCCCGCGACGAGGGTGCCGTCGAGGTCGAAGAACGCGCCCACGCTCGGACGCTGCGGTCCGGCCTCGATCGCGTCGATCGCGGCCAGGACGTCGGCGGAGAGCCCGCTCACCTGGTGTCCTGCGGCTGCGCCTCTGCCTCAGCCTGCGACTCGGGGACCACGTGGACGACGACCTGGGTCGGTTCGCCGGCGATCTCGCCGATGACGTTGACCCGACGTACGGCCTCCCGGAGCTCGGCCGCGAAGGCCTCGCGCGCGCTGCCGAGGCCGTCGCCGCCCTCGAGCAGACCCTTGTGGCGGGCCAGCGACATCGCGGTGCGGAACAGCTCCAGCGAGATCGACTCCGCGCTCGCGACGCGTCGCTGCAGCGCCCACTGCTGGCCGACGGCCAGCGAGTCGGCGAGCAGGTCGTCCTCGTCGACGGTGCTGTCCCCGCGGTCGGCGAGGCGGTCGGCGAGCACGAGGTAGGCGTCGAGGAACGGCCGCAGCACCAGGTGCGCGAGGTGGGGTCGCGCGTTGGCCAGCAGCTCGCGGGCGCGTACGGGCGTCATGTCGCCCCCCTCGTTCCCAGCGCCCTCGCCCACCAGCAGCTGGAGCTCCGTGCGGAGGTCGTCCTCGAAGCCCGCCCGGCTCGGGAAGAAGAACTCGAACTTGAGGAGGTCGCGCATCCGCTTCGCCTCCTCCCACCCGACCTGGAGCTCGCCGCCGGGCGGCAGCTCGGCGTCGGGCTCGAGCTCGCTCACGGTGAGCAGCGCGAGCTCGCCGATCGCACGCTCGACGAGGATGTGGATGACCGTGTTGCGGTAGAACGCGGCGACCAGGTGCTGGTCGTCCCCGATCTTCCAGACCGGCTCGGTCCCCCCGTCGTACGCCGTGAGCACGCCGCTGCGGGCCAGCTCGGCGAGCGCACGACGGATGGTCGAGCGGTCCCGGAGGTCCGCGGCGCCGGCGACCGGCCACTGCCGCGCCTCGATGTACGTCGCCAGCGGCTCGACCGTGTCGAGCACCTCGTCGACGGTGAGCGCGCGGTCGGCACCGAGGAGCGCGAGCGAAACGATCGCGGTCACCGTGACCGGGGTCGCGCGGTTGAGCCGGTGGGAGATGTCGAGCGCGATCCGCTCGACCGCCTGGTGTCCCGTGACGCCCTCGTCCGCGAGCGCCTGCATCCGCTCGCGGAGCGAGAACGGCTCACCGACGGTCAGGTAGGCGCGGCCGAGCCGGTTGCGCTGGAGCCGGGCGAAGCGCACCAGCCAGCGCCAGTCCTCGGGCGTCTTGCTGCCGCCGCGCGCCTCCTCGGTCATCAGCGACACCTCGTGCAGCTGGTCGTAGACCACCGCCATCGGGACGACCTGCACGTCGGGGGCATCGTCGCCGTCGACGCTGTCGGTGAGGTACTTGAGGATGCCGTGCACCGGAGGACGCAGCTTGCCCGTACGGGTGCGGCCACCCTCGATGGACCACGCCATGTTGCGCTTGTTGGTCACCATCTGGCGGATGTAGGAGCGCAGCGCGAGCCGGTAGACCGGGATCTCCTGCGTCGAGCGGCGGATGAAGATCAGGCCGGTGCGGCTCGCGACGGTGCCGATGACGGGCAGGTTGAGGTTGGCGCCGCCGAACGTGTACGTCGGCGAGAACCGCCGTGAGGACAGGGCGTTGGGGATGACCATGCCGTCGAGGTAGGACCGGTGGCTGAAGGCGAGCGCCAGGCTGTGGGTGCGGTCGAGGCGCTTGAGCGCCTGCATGTCGTCCTCGTCGACCAGCACGTCGTACGCCCGGAGGAACCACTCGCCCATCCGCGCCCAACCCTGGGCGGTGCGGTCGTCGTGGGCGGCGGACATCTCGTGGAGGTAGCCCTTGACCTCCGACCAGACCTCCTCCTCGGGCCGGCCCTGCTCCTTGGCCTGCTCGGCGACCGCGCCCTGGAAGCGCTTGTCGTGGAGCAGCTCGGTCACCTCCTGCGGTGGCGCGGCCGGCAGCCGCTCGCCCACGCTCTTCGGGAGGGCGACGCGGGCGAGGTCTCGTGCACGTCGGACGGCAGTCACGTCTCGGCTCCGTCCTTTTCCGACCCGCGCCATCGGCGAGCACGGGTGTGCGCCGAAGTTACCGTCGCGGACGCTCCCTGACCACGGCATCGGCCCAGTTGGTGGGACCGGCCGCCGGTTTCTTGGAGGCGCCGGCCCTCCGGTAAGGTTCCGCGCGGTGGCGTGTCCGAGCGGCCGAAGGTGCAACACTCGAAATGTTGTGTGGGGTCAAACCCACCGTGGGTTCAAATCCCACCGCCACCGCCGACAGATCGGGCCGGTCCCTCGCGGGGCCGGCCCGATCGGCGATTTCTGGTCGGCGAGGATGGGCGCATGCGCGCTGTGGTGATCGACGCCGTCCGCTCCCGACCCGAGGTGCGCGAGGTGCCGCGGCCGGGCGCGCCCGCCGGCGGGGTCGTCGTACGCGTCGCGGCGACCGGGTTGTGCCGGAGCGACTGGCACGCGTGGGCGGGCCACGACGACATCGCCTTCCCGCACGTGCCGGGGCACGAGCTCGCCGGCACCGTCGCCGAGGTCGGTGCGGGAGTCACGCGCTGGCAGGTCGGCGACCGGGTCACCGTCCCGTTCGTGTGCGGGTGCGGGCGCTGCGAGTGGTGTACGTCGGGCCAGGCGCAGGTCTGTCCTGACCAGCAGCAGCCGGGCTTCACGCACTGGGGCTCGTTCGCCGAGTACGTCGCCCTCCACGCCGCCGACACCAACCTGGTCGCGCTGCCGGACGCGATCGACTTCGCGACCGCCGCGAGCCTGGGGTGCCGGTTCGCCACGGCCTACCGCGCGCTCGTCGGCCGGGCCCGGGTCGCCGAGGGCGAGTGGGTCACCGTCGTCGGGGCGGGCGGGGTCGGGCTCAGCGCAGTGATGATCGCCCGTGCCGTGGGCGCCCGGGTGGTCGCGGTGGACCGCAACCCGGAGGCGCTCGCGATCGCCACCGACCTCGGCGCCGAGCACACCGTGCTCGCCGACGGGGCCGACGTCCCCGCCGCGGTCGCACGCCTGACCGACGGCGGCAGCCACGTCTCCGTCGACGCCGTCGGCAGCGAGCAGACCTGCTCCGACGCCGTCCTCAGCCTCCGCCGCCGCGGCCGGCTCGCCCAGGTCGGGCTGCTGCCGCCGGTCGACGGGCACCCGCGGGTCCCGATGGCGCGCGTCATCGCGTGGGAGCTCGACCTCCTCGGCAGCCACGGGATGGCGGCGGCCGACTACCCGCCGATGATGGAGCTGATCCGCAGCGGGGCGCTCCAGCCGCAGCGCCTCGTCGAGCGGACCATCGGCCTCGAGGAGGCCGCGGCGCTCCTGCCCGGCTTCGATGGGGCGACGGTCGCGGGCATGACGATCGTCGACCCGACCCGCTGACGCGTCGGACTAGCGGGAGTACGGCGTGAGCAGCTGGTCGACCGGCGCGTAGTCGTCGGTGAGGACGGGTGAGTCGCCGACCCAGGCGGCCAGCCCGGCGCCCTCCAGCGCGTCCCACCCGAGGTCGCGCTCCCCCATCCGCGCGACCGCAGCGGCGACGTCGAGCGGCGCGTCCGAGGCGACCACGACCAGGTTGCCGCCACCGTCGCCCGCCAATGCGGCGGGCTCCGCGAGCAGCGCCACGTGGTCGAAGACGTCGGCGGTCGTCGCGACGGCCGCTCGGGCGAACTCGAGCGGACCGAAGTCGATGAGGTTGGCGACGTACACCCCGTCCTCGGCCAGCGCCTCCCCCAGCCCGCCAATGGCCTCGACGGTCGCGAGGTGCCACGGCACGCTGACGCCGCCGAAGGCGTCGCCGACGATGAGATCGAGGCTGTCCGGCGCCAGGTCGTCGATCGCGAGGCGGCCGTCCTCGACCTCCACGTCGACCCCATCGGGCAGGGACCCACCCAGGAGCCGGACGTCGGCCGCGACCACCCCGGAGTCGATCTCCGACACGTCGCTCGCCGTGCCCGGTCGGGTCGCGGAGAGGTAGCGCGGCAGCGTCAGTCCCCCGGCGCCTAGGTGGTACGCGGCGAGCGGCTCCTCGGCCGCAAAGGCGGTGTCGATGACCGACGCCATCGCCCGGACGTACGCGAACTCGAGGTGCGTCGCGTCGTCGGTGTCGACGTACGAGTGGCGCAGCCCGTCAAGTACCAGCGTCCGGCCGGACGGGTTGTCGGGGTCGGGAGTGATCGCCAGGCAGTGGTACGTCGTCTCGACGTCGCAGCCGCTCGGGGAGGTCGCCGCACCGATGCCCGCCATCGCCACGACGAGGGCCAGCACGACGTCGCCGCGGCCACGGCGACCGGCCACCTGCACCACCACCGACGTCACCAGGAGCACGATGCCGAGGCCGACCAGGATCCCGCTGACCGGCACGCGCGAGATGAGCACGAACCCGGTCACGATGGTGCCGACGATCGCGCCGACGGTGCCCACCCCGGACAGGTGGCCCACCACGCTGCCGGTCTGCTGGAGGCTGGTCAGTCGCAGCTTGATCACCACGGGCGTGACGGCCGAGAGCAGCGCCCCGGGGACGAGGATCGAGAGGGTCACCATGATCAGGAGCAGGCCGGGGTTGCCCGACGCCGCGGCGCTGCGGACGACCGCCGGGGTCAGGGCAACGGCCGCTCCCGAGATGCCCAGCAGGGGTCCGAGCAGGAGGCGCGGCGCGTAGCGGTCGGCGCTCCAGCCGCCGGCCCACGTGCCGGCGGCGATCGCGGTCAGGGCGAGCCCGATGACCATGGTGTTCGTCTCGAGGGTGAGCCCGTAGTAGGGCGCCATCAGCCGCAGCGCGACCAGCTCGACGACGAGGACAGCAGCGGAGGAGCCGAAGACGAGAGCCGCGGCCGCCCACGGCCCGAGCCCGGGCCCTGCCTCGGGCTGGGGTGCGGGCGCTTCGTCGCTCATGCGCAGATCCTGTCGTACGCCCTCAACCGCCGATGCGGGATCTATTTGCACTCAGTGCAACAATTATCGGGTGAAGTCCTCCGACGGTCGTGGCGCCCTGCGCGAGCAGCGCCGTGCCGCGATCATCGACGCGGCCCGCAGCCTTGCCGCGGAGCACGGCACGGACGGCTTCACGGTCGACCGGGTGGCCGCCCTGGCAGGGGTGTCGAGGCGCACCGTCTTCAACCACTTCACCGGCCTCGACCACCTGATGGTCACGGTGTGCGAGCAGATCCTCGCGGAGGTCACCACCGAGCTCCTGGCCGGCGTCGACCGCGGCACCGCCGAGCTGCCCGCGGCTCCCGACGACGGTCCGGCCGCGCTCGACGCGGTCTGCGAGGCCACCCGCGGCGTCGACCTCCCGACCGCGATCGTCACGATCGCCCAGGTCGTCGGCGGTGCCGACGTGGCCCATGAACGGGCCGACGTGATCTCCCGTACGGCCTTCGAGCTCGTCGCCGGCCGGCTGCGCGAACGGCTCCAGGACCGCGCTCCGGGCCTCGACCCGCTCGACCTCGAGCTCACCCTGACCCTGCTCACCAGCGGTCTCAGCGCCATCGCCCGCCGCTGGCTCGAGAACCACCCCGACCTGACCACCGACGTCTCGACGCCGGCCCGAACCGACTGGGACCGCCTGCTCGACCGGCTGCTCCAGCGCCTCCGCTCCGGCTACGCCGGCTGACCTCCCTCCCCACCACAGCACCGAAAGGCACGCCACCCGACATGGCTGAGCTCCTCTTCCGCATCGGCCGCTTCGCCGCGCGCCGCCACTGGACCGTGATCGGCGCCTGGCTGGCGCTGCTGGCCCTGAGTGCGGTGACGTACGTGTCGTTCGCGGGCGCGCTGTCGTCGAACATCTCGCTGCCCGACACCCCGACGACGCGGGTCTCCCAGCAGCTCGAGCGCGACTTCGAGGGCACCGGCGGCGGCAACGGCTCCATCGTCGCCGAGACCAGCGACGGCTCCGCCTTCACCACCGCGCAGAAGAGTGAGCTGGTCGCCCTGTTCGACCGGGTCGCCGAGGTCGAGTCGGTCAGCGACGTGTCCGACCCGTTCACCACGCAGGACCAGCTCGACGCCTCCGCCGACCAGGTGGCCGACGGTCGGGAGAAGCTCAACGACGGGCTGGCCCAGCTCGCCAGCGCCCAGGCACAGATCGACGCCGGCCGCGCGGCGGTGGCCGAGCAGCGCGCCGCGGCGCGCGAGGACGGCACGCTCCCGGCCATCCGCGCGCAGCTCGACGACGCCGTCCAGAAGCTCGACGACGGGCAGGCCCAGCTCGACCAGCAGCAGGCGAAGGTCGACGAGCAGGCCCCCCAGCTCGAGCAGGGCGCCATCCTCACCGGGCTGTCGTCCGGCTTCCGCACCGTGTCGGACGACGGCAGCGCCGCCGTCGCCAACGTCACCTTCGACGTGTCGACCAACGAGGTCACCACCGAGGTGAAGACCGAGATCGAGGACCTGGTCGCCGACGCCGGCATCGACGGGGTCGACCTCTACCCCTCGCAGGACATCGCGCAGACCGTCCCCTCGATCCTCGGACCGGGCGAGGTCGCGGGCGTGGTCATCGCCGCGATCGTCCTCTTCCTCATGCTCGGGACCGTGCGGGGCGCGGCCCTTCCGCTGGTCACCGCGCTGCTGGGAGTCGGCGTCGCCTCGCTGGCCTCATTGTCGTTCTCCGGGGTCGTGGAGTTCGTCTCCGTCACCCCCGTGCTCGGGGTGATGCTCGGCCTCGCGGTCGGCATCGACTACTCGCTCTTCATCATCAACCGCCACCGCCGCCAGCTGAAGCAGGGCGCCGAGCTGCACGAGTCGATCGGCCTGGCCAACGGCACCTCGGGCAACGCCGTCGTCTTCGCCGGCGTCACCGTCATCGTCGCCCTGCTCGCCCTCAACGTCACCGGCGTCGGCTTTCTCGGCCTGATGGGCACCGTCGGCGCCGTCGCGGTGCTGGTCGCCATCCTGATGGCCGTCACGCTCACCCCGGCCGTCCTCGCCCTGATGGGCCCGCGGATCCTCAGGCGGCGCGAACGGACCGCGCTCGCGGGAGGGACGACGTACGACGACGACGCGATCGCGACTGCAAGCAGCGACGAGCCGATGAGCACCACCCGCGCCTGGACCGTCCTCGGCCTCGGCGTCGCGGCCCTGCTGGTCGTGGCCGCGCCCGCGACGCAGATGCGGCTCGGCCTGCCCGACGGGTCGACCCAGCCGCCGGACTCCGCCGGCTTCAAGGCGTACGACGTCCAGGCGGAGAAGTTCGGCGAGGGGTCCAACGGCCCGCTCCTCGTGGTCGCGGACCTGCCCGGACCGGTCGCCGAGGGCGACGTCGTCGCCGAGCAGGCGGTGGTCGCCGAGCAGCTCGGCCGGGTCTGGAACGTCGACGCGGTCGTGCCGATCGGTGCGTCGGAAGACCGCTCCGCGCTGGCGTTCCAGGTCGTCCCCGACGGGTCGCCGTCGAGCGAGGCGACCGCCGAGCTGGTCCAGAACCTGCGGACGCTGACCCCGACGACGGCCTCCGGAGGCGAAGCCACCCTCGGGGTGGCCGGCAACGCCAGCGCCGGCATCGACATCTCCGACAAGCTCTCGGGCGTGCTGCCGGTCTACCTCGTGCTGGTGGTCGGGCTCTCGATGCTCATCCTGATCCTCGTCTTCCGCTCGATCCTGGTGCCACTGACGGCCACGCTCGGCTTCGTGCTGTCGCTGCTCGCGGCCTTCGGCGGGATCACCGCGATCTTCCAGATGGGCTTCCTGGCCGACCTGTTCGGCGTGCACGCTCCCGGTCCGGTGCTGAGCTTCCTGCCGATCATCGCGACCGGGATCCTCTTCGGCCTGGCGATGGACTACCAGCTCTTCCTGGTCTCCGGGATGCGTGAGGCCCATGCGCACGGGGCGCCCGCGCGGGTGGCGGTGCAGCACGGCCTGCGCGCTGGCCGGGCGGTCGTGACGGCGGCGGCGATCATCATGATCTCGGTCTTCGCGGGCTTCATCTTCTCCCACGACGCGACCATCAAGCCGATCGGCTTCGGGCTCGCCTTCGGCGTGCTGCTCGACGCGTTCGTGGTCCGGATGCTGATCATCCCGGCGGCGATGCACCTGCTGGGCGAGCGCGCTTGGTGGCTGCCGACGTGGCTCGACCGGATCCTCCCCGACGTCGACGTCGAGGGCGCGAAGCTGGAGCGACGCCACCCGGTGCACGCCGGGGTCGGCGTGGGCGCGCTGACGGACGAGCGGACCGAACGCTCGCAACCGACGTGATCCCGTGCTCTCGAGCGCGACGACAACGTCGTTTGGTCCGTTGATCGGCGCCGGCCCGGGGTGCAGGACAATGGCGCCGTGACCGAACCGCGCCCCGTACGCACCTGGCTGACCGACATGGACGGTGTCCTCGTGCGCGAGGAGGACCCGATTCCCGGGGCGAAGGAGTTCATCGCCACCCTTCGCGAGCACAAGATCCCCTTCCTCGTGCTCACCAACAACTCGATCTTCACCCCACGCGACCTCCGCGTGCGGTTGCTGCGCAGCAGCGGCATCGACGTGCCGGAGGAGTCGATCTGGACGTCGGCGCTCGCGACGGCGCAGTTCCTCGACGACCAGCGGCCGGGCGGGTCGGCGTACGTCGTCGGCGAGGCGGGGCTCACCCAGGCGGTGCACGACATCGGCTACGTGATGACCGACCAGGACCCCGACTACGTCGTGCTCGGCGAGACGCGGACCTACTCGTTCGACGCGATCACGCGGGCGATCCGGCTGATCAACGGCGGTGCGCGGTTCATCGCGACCAACCCCGACCCGAGCGGTCCGAGCGCGCAGGGGATGCTCCCCGCGACGGGCTCGGTGGCGGCGCTGATCAGCACCGCGACCGGACGCCAGCCCTACTTCATCGGCAAGCCCAACCCGCTGATGATGCGCAGCGCGCTCAACCGGCTGGAGGCGCACTCGGAGACCACGGTGATGATCGGCGACCGGATGGACACCGACATCATCAGCGGGCTCGAGGCCGGCATGCGGACGATCCTCGTCGCGACCGGCGCCACCGAGCGCCACGAGGTGGCGAACTTCCCCTACCGACCGACCCGCATCGTCGACTCGATCGCCGACGTCGTCCCGCTGGTCAGCGAGTTCCACCTGCGCGAGGACATCTGACCGAGGCTCACGCCGCGAGCGCCAGGCCGATCACCAGACCGGTGAGCGCGCAGGCACCGAGCGTGCGCAGCACCGACCACTTCCGCCAGAACACCAGCGCGCACCCGAGCACGGAGATCGCAAAGGCGGCGAGGTCGAGCGACCCGAGGACCGGCAGCTCCAGGTCGAGCGGTCCGGTCGTGACCGTCAGGGTCTCGTCGAAGAGCGTGTGCAGCGCGAAGAAGACCGCGAGGCTCGCGATCACCCCGACCACGGCCGCGGTGATGCCCGCCAGCGCGGCGGCGAGGTCGCGGTTGCCGCGGAGGCGCTCGACGTACGGCGCGCCGAGGAGGATGAAGAGGAAGCACGGGACGAACGTCACCCACGTGGTGATCAGGGCCGCCAGGACAGCCGCGGCCCAGGGGTCGAGGTCGCCGGGTGCGCGGTAGGCACCGACGAAGGCGACGAACTGCACCACCATGATGAGCGGCCCGGGAGTCGTCTCGGCGAGCGCGAGGCCCCGGACCATCTCGCCGGGCGCGAGCCAGCCGTAGACCTCGACGGCCTGCTGCGCGACGTAGGCCAGCACGGCGTACGCACCGCCGAACGTGACGACCGCGGCGCCCGAGAAGAAGACGCCCTGGTCGACGAAGATGCTCGACCGGCCGAGGAGCAGTGCCGCGCCTGCGACCGGGGCGAACCACACCACCAGGCCGATCGCGAGGGTGAGGGCCGCGCGACGGCCGGAGGGTCGCTCGGTGTGCAGCGCGTCGTCGCTGATCAGCGGGGGCGGTCCGTCGTCGACCGCGCCCTTCGGCGGGTGGGTGAGCGTCGGGATGCGGCGACCGAGCGCCCAGCCGATGACGCCGGACGCCAGCACGACCGCGGGGAAGGGGACGCCGAAGAAGGTCAGCGCGACGAACGAGACCACCGCCAGCGCGACGAGCGCCGGGTGGCCGAGCCCCTTGCGGCCCACCCGGACCACCGCCTGAACGACGATCGCGATCACGGCCGGGGCCAGGCCGAGGAAGAGCGACTCGACGAGCGTCGTGTCGCCGAACGCGACGTACACACCCGAGAGCACGAGCAGGGCCACGACGCCCGGGAGGATGAAGAGGAGACCCGCGACGAGAGCGCCTCGTACGCCGTTGAGCAGCCACCCGACGTACGTCGCGAGCTGCTGGGCCTCGGGGCCGGGGAGCAGCGTGCAGTAGGACAGCGCGAAGAGGAACCGCTGCTGGCCGATCCAGCGCTTCTCGTCGACCAGCGTGCGCTGCATGACCGCGATCTGTCCGGCCGGGCCGCCGAAGGTCTGCAGCGAGATCGCGAACCACGCCCGCGCTGCCACGCGCAGGGGGATCACGTCGCGCGTCGATTCCTCGGGTGCCGGCACGGGAGCACCCCACCGCCTGCGGTCCACCAAAGTCAAGCGGGCGACTCGACTAACGCCCGGTCGGGCGAGGACCTTCGGCCCTGACCCCGGGCTCCCACCCGGAGCACTCTCGAGGTGAGGGAGGTGCAGACGATGAGACGCTTAATGGCGATCGTTGCAGCCGTGGTGGTGGTGCTGTTGGGAGCGGGCATCACCGGGATGGCGCTCGCCCACTCCGACGACCGGCCCGGCTGGGGCCGGCATCCGATGTCGACGTCCGGCTGGGTGGACGGGTCGATGATGGGCTCTGCCCGCAGCACCGACGAGGCGGGCTACCTCAGCGAGATGGTCGCCCACCACCGCGAGGCGATCGTCGCGGCGGGCGAGCTGATCCGCTCGGACCGGCCGGCGATGCGGGCCTTCGGACGCAGGATCGTGGCCGACCAGACGGCCCAGATCGAGCTGATGCAGGGCTGGCTGGCCGAGTGGTACGCCGGCGAGCGGGATGCGGCGTACGCACCGATGATGCGCGACCTGTCCGGACTCAGCGGCGTCGCGCTCGACCGCGCCTTCCTCGACAACATGATCGGCCACCACATGGCGGCCGTGATGATGTCGCAGCAGCTGCTGATGGGCGGCCTCGCCGAGCACCGTGAGGTGGTCGAGCTCGCCCGCACGATCCGGGACGACCAGAGGGTCGAGATCCGGTGGATGCACGCGGCGCGGTCGCCGTTGGACCGGTGATCGGGTCGCGCCGGTGAAGCTGTGTCAGGCGGCGCGGCTGGGGCGCAGGCGCCGGGCCAGGCGGTGCAGCGAGCTCTCGTGCGTGACGGGGCGCTTCAGCGGGAGCAGGTGGGTCAGGCCCTCGCGCTCGGCCATCAGGACGATGGCGTCGTCCTCGTAGCCCTGGGCCAGCTGCTCGCCCAGCTCGACGTCGTCGCGGCCGACGGCGGCCTCGATCTTCATCGCGTAGTCGTCGTGGAGCTCGTTGAGCTCGTCGATCAGACGCATGGGTCTCTCCTCGGGTTGGGACCTCAACGTCCAGTGTGGCGACGAAATTGGAACGATCCAAGTCCCGGGCCGTGTGAGGTGCGTCAACCCCGCTCGGTGCGACGTCAGACCGCGAGGCGCGGGGGCAGCGGCTCGGGGTCGAGCAGCCGGCCGTGCTGCCACGACCGGTGGAGGACGACGGCCGCCACGACGGCACCCGCTATGCCCAGCGAGAGGTCGCCCAGCGTGTCGGCGTACGCGAACTCCCGCTCGGTCGACTTGCTGACGAAGGCGAAGAACTCCGCGAGCTCCCAGGCGATGGCAGCCGTCGCGCCAAAGGCGAGCGCACGCTCGAGGACCCGACCGAACCCGATGTCGCGCGGCAGCGTCAGCAGGATGAAGGCCGCGGCGAGCAGGCCGGTGTTGGCGAAGTGCATCAGGTCGTCGAACCACACGACGGTGTCGTAGAGGTCCATCCGGTTGCCGAGGATGTCGCTGAAGCAGGTGATCGTGATGAGCAGGTCGGACAGCCAGGGGAACGACATCCGCTCGCGCCACAGGGTCCACCACAGCACCGGCAGGGTGAACGAGATCAGGGGATAGCCCACCGCGCGCATGCCGGCGGCCTTGTCGCGCAGGTTGCCCTGGTCGGGGTAGAGCAGCGCCAGGAGGAGCAGGAGGACGAGGGCGCCCTTGGCCAGGACGTTGGCGGACTTGGCGACGGTCGGAGTGGCCGCGTGCTCGATGATCGCTGCCTCGGTCACGCGCACCCCGTCTCGTGGCGCCGTCGTCGACAGGCGCGTACGCCGCAGTGTGTCACCACGTGGCCGCGCGGCACTCGCGGGCGGGCGTGACCTCGACCTGCAGGGTGGCGTGCTCGATGCCGTGGACCTCGCGCAGGGTCGTCTGCGCGCCCTCGAGGACGGCCTGCGCGTCGGCACCCACGCCGACGACGAGGTGGGCGGTGGCGACGTTCATCCCCGAGGTCAGCGTCCAGGCGTGGAGGTCGTGCACCTCGGCCACGCCCGCCACCGCCTCGAGGTCCCGCACGACCGCATCGAGGTCGAGCCCCACGGGCGCGTGCTGGCCGAGGACGGCGAGGACCTCACGCCCGAGCACCACGGCTCGGACGGCAACGAAGATCCCGATCGCGACGGCCACCACGGTGTCCGCCTGCGCGATGCCGGTGACGGCGACGAGGACTCCCGCCACGATCACGCCGACGCTGCCGGCCGCGTCGGCCACCACCTCGACGTACGCGCCCTTGACGTTGATCGACTCCTGCGCGCCTCCGCGCAGCAGCGCCAGGCACACGAGGTTGACGACCAGCCCGATGCCACCGACGACGAGCATCGGACCGGACGCCACCTCGACCGGCTCACCGAACCGACGCAGCGCCTCGACCACGACGTACACCGAGACGCCGAGCATGATCAGCACGGTGAAGCCGGAGGCGAAGACCTCGGCGCGGTAGGAGCCGTACGTGCGCCGGCCGCTGTCGTCGGGTCGGGTGGCGATCTTCGTCGCGACCAGCGCGGCTCCGAGGGCGACCACGTCCGCGGCCATGTGGCCGGCGTCGGAGATCAGTGCGAGCGAGCCGCTGACGATGCCGACCACCAGTTCGACCACGAAGAACGCCGCGACCAGTCCGAAGGCGACAGCCAGCCGCCACCGGTGGCGGCTGCCGGCATGGCCGTGACCGTGTCCTGCGCCCATCAGTGATCGCCGTCGGTCGGCCGGCGGGCACTCGCGATGGTCAGGAGGTCGTTGGACGGGGTGCCGCAGCCGCACGCGTCGCCGCACGAGCAGGAGCGCTGGTCGTCGTGGTGCGGATGTGCCGATCCGACCGGCCCGCAGCACCCCTCGCCACGCCAGGCGTCCCGACCCTCCTTGGCCGCCACGGCGGCGATCACCAGACCGGCGATCGGATCGGCCCAGTGCCACCCCAGGGTGGCGTTGAGCAGCAGGCCCGCGAGGAGCACCGCCGAGAGGTAGGTGCAGAGCAGGGTCTGTGTCGAGTCGGCGACGACAGCGTTGGACCCCAGGGCCCGGCCCGTGCGCCGCTGGGCCCACGACAGGAACGGCATGATCGCCAGCGACGCCGCGGCCAGGGCGATGCCGATCGGTGACGGATCGGGCGCGTGCCCGCTCGCCAGGGCCCGTACGGACTCCACCGCGACGTACGCCGCCAGCGCGCAGAACGAGACCGCCATCAGCCGCAGCGCGGTCCGCTCGCGTGACTCGGGCAGGGGGTGGCGGAACTGCCACAGGATGATCAGTCCGCTCGACACCTCGACGATCGAGTCCAGGCCGAAGCCGACCAGTGCGACGGACCCCGCGACCAGGCCCGCGGTGATGGCGATGACCGCCTCGGCGACGTTGTAGGCGACGGAGGTCGCCGCGAGGAGCTGCGCGCGGCGACCCAGCCGTACGCGCTCGACGACGTCCGGTGCGACGACAGTGGTCATCGCGCTTCCTCGTGGAGCGCGTCCACGCCGTAGCGCGGGCAGAGGGCGACGGCGTCACCGGTGAGGCCGAGCAGCTTCTCCGCGGAGGCGAGCAGGTCCATCACGGTGTCGATGTGGTTGAGCGACCACATCGAGGCCCGACCCACCGGCCGTGAGGACACGAGGCCGCAGTCCCGGAGGCAGGCGAGGTGCTGCGACACGGTGCTCTGCGCCAGGCCGAGGTGCGCGGTCAGGTCGATGACGCGGTGCTCGCCGAGCGCGAGGTGGCGCACGATCGACAGCCGCGACGGATCGGAGAACCCGTGGAAGAGACACGCTGCGGCGGTCATCCCGGCGGCCTCGACGACGTCGAGGCGCACGGTCTCCATCGCTGTCATCGTCATATGCCGATGCTAGCAGCCGGAGCTGGTGGCCCCGATGGTGCCGGACGGGGGGCCGACACCATCGGGCTGATAGGGGGCCGTCAGGCGGGCATCGGCAGCGTGACCGGCTTCGCGGGGCCGACGCCGTCGGTGAGCGTGGCGGTGAAGACCACCTCGGCCGTGCCGTCGGGCACCGGCGTCGGGAAGGCCAGCGTCCCGGTCTGCTCCTCGTCCACGTCGATCGGGACGGTGCCGAGCGTGGTGGAGCCGGCGGCCGCGGTCACCGATCCGTGGCAGCCGCCGCTGCCGGTGCCGCAGGTGACCTGCACGGAGACGTGCGACTGGCCGTCGGGCCGCAGGGCAGTCGTGGTGATCGCGAGCAGGGAGGGGAACTCCACCCCCGTCGAGGTGTTGTCACCGTGCGGGTCGAAGCAGGCGTCGAACTCGGCCACCGGGTTGGTCACGACCCGCCCCGCGGTGTCGGTGAGCGTCAGGAAGCCGACCAGCTTGCTCGGGGCTGCCGCGGTGTAGCAGCCGTTGCTGTGCACGTTGAGCTCGATCTTGCCGTAGCCCTCGGGCGGCATCGGGTTGTCCGGGTCGCTCCAGCTGACCAGGCAGTTCCAGTTGCTGCCGGGGCCGACGTCGGCCTCGACCGCACCACCCTTGTCGCACATGGCGGTGGGGTGCAGGGACTCCGGCGTGACGCCCTGGTGCCCGAGGAGCTTCGCCTGGGAGGTGTAGACGTGGGCGAAGACGGTGGGCAGGGAGCGCTCGAGCCGGGCCCGGGTGACGCGGCTGCTGCCGCCGGAGCCTGCCATGACGGCTCCCCCGACGGCCAGGACGACCGCGAGTGCGGCGATGAGACTGATGATGAAGCGACGCATGGTGCTCAACCTCCGGTGATGTCGCGGTGGCGCAGGACGAGGAACGCGGTGGCCAGGCTGACCACGCTCCAGACGAGGCTGGTGGTGCAGCCCTCGAGGAGTGGCCCGGTGAACCGGGGGGACGCGAGGAGGCCGTGCCAGGCCTCGAACGGGGTGGTGAGCAGGAGCGGGCGGACCGCCTCGATGCCGCCGAGGCCGCCGACGAGCTGCATGACCATCCCGAGGACGACGGGCCCGGCGATGCCGACGGCCGCGTTGCGCGACCACACCGAGAACAGCAGCGCCACGCAAGTGAAGGCGACCAGCGGAGGAACCATTGTGGCCCATGCCGCGGCGACCAGCAGCAGGGCCGAGTGCGGCTCGACCACCTGGCCGGACAGGCCGGTCAGGGGTTGGCGTCCGACCACCAGCGCGCTCGTCGCGATCGTGGCAGCGGCCAGCACAACGAGCGCGACCAGGCCGAAACCGAGAGCCACCAGCACCTTCGCCCAGAACAGCCGCGACCGGCTGACCGAACGGGTGAGCACGGTCTTCCAGGTGCCGTGCTGGTCCTCGCTGGCGAAGATGTCGCCGGCCACGACGGCGGTCACCAGCGGCAGCAGCCACTGACTGGCGAAGCCCAGCACCAGCAGCGCCATGGCGAAGCCGTTCTCCGTCGCGAACCGCCCGAAGAGCGTGTCCTTGGGCGGTCGTGACTGGGCGCTCACCACCACGACGACAGCGATCGGGGCGAGCAGGGCGCCCAGGAGGAGCGCCCTGCTCCGCAGCTGCGCGCGGAGCTTGCGGGTCTCCCATCGGAGCGCGGCAGCGAGCCCGGCCTGGCCGCGGGTTGCGGCCAGGGCGGCGTGGACCTCGGGGCGATCATCGACGGTCGCGCTCATCGGCAAGCCCCCGCGACCACCGGGCGTGATGGGGGATCGGCCTCGGCGTCGGTGAGCATGAAGAAGAGTGCCTCGAGCGGCGTACGCGTCGGGGTGAAGGCGAGCAGCGGGATCTCGGCGTGGACCAGGTCGGCGACGTACGCCGCGAGCCCGCGCTCCGAGCCGGTCGCGACCAGGCCACCGTCCGGTGACGGCTCCACGACGATGTCCGGGTGTCGCAACCGCCCGACCACGACGGCCTTCGCGTCGTCACCGGTGCGGAGCAGGTGGCCGGGGTCGGGGGCCATCGTGCGGAGGTCGGCGATGGTGCCGTGGAAGGCCACCGACCCGCGCCGCATGATCGTGACGTTGTCGCAGATCTCCTCGACCTCGTCCATGTGGTGCGAGGACAGCAGGACCGTGAGCCCTCCTGCCGCGAGCCGCTTGACCAGCGCTCGCATGTCACGGATGCCGCCGGGGTCGAGGCCGTTGGCCGGCTCGTCGAGGACCAGCAGCCGCGGGCTCCGCAGCAGGCTCGCCGCGACGCCGAGCCGCTGGCGCATCCCGTAGGAGTAGCCACCGACCTTGTGGTCCTCGCGACCGGTCAGGTCGACGATGTCGAGCACCTCCTCGACGCGGTCGGGGAGGCCGGTGCCGTCGAGCAGCCGCAGTCCCTCGAGGTTCTGGCGCCCGGTCAGGTAGGGGTAGAACTTCGGGCTCTCGATGAACCCGGCGACACCGTCGAGGGTCCGGACGTCGTCGTCGGCCCAGGTCCGGTCGAAGACGCGGATCTCGCCGCTGTCGGGCCGGATCAGGCCGAAGAGCATCCGCAGCAGGGTGGTCTTGCCGGCCCCGTTGGGCCCGAGGATGCCGTACACCTCGCCGGGCGCGACCCGCATCGACACGTCGTCGACAGCCACCAGCCCGGCGTACGTCTTGGTGACGCCGACGACCTCGACGGCCGCAGCGCCGGCGCTCATGCCCTCACCGACTCGTTCGCGTCCTCGATGACGTCGACACGGGAGACGGTGAGGTAGGCGACCGTCGCCAGGATCGCCAGGAGGAAGACGACGCTGGTCATGAATGTGCCCAGGCCGAGTCCCTGCTCGGCCTTGTCGGCAGCGAGCCAGTCACCGAGGTTGGCACCGAGGGGCCGGGTGAGGATGTAGGCCAGCCAGAAGGCGAGGACGGCGTCCGCGCCCGAGCGCCACATCACGACCACCACCGCGATGAGCGACAGCGGCAGCAGGACCGACAGGCCCGGTCCCCAGCCGGTGAGGTCGAGGGTCCAGTCGCCGGTGGCGGTGCCGAGGGCGAAGGTCACCAGCACCGCGAGCCAGTAGAAGCCCTCGCGCGGCGTCGTGGTGATGCTGTGGATCGAGAGCGTGCGCTCGCGGACGTACCAGACGGCGAAGACCCCGGCCAGCAGCACCGAGAAGACGAGGGTGCTGATCCAGAGGGGGACGCCGAGCTGGTCGGTGAGGATGTCGGTGTAGAGCGTGCCGGTGACGCTGACCACCACGACGGCGAGCCAGTAGGCGGCCGGCACGTAGCGGGTCAGCCGCATCTGGATGATCAGCACACCGGCGAAGATCGCGGTGAACAGGAGCGCCGTGTTGACCAGCCCCACGCCGAGCTGCTCGTTGATCCAGTCGGCAAGCGACTCCCCGACGGTGGTGCAAAGAATCTTGATCACCCAGAACCAGACGGTGACCTCGGGGACCTTGTTGAGGAGGGTGCGCGCGCCGGTGGCACGGCGTGCCGTACGTGTCGAGTCGGTCATGACCCGAGTGTCAGTGGTCCTTGCTGACGACAACCTGACTGTCGTGGAGGCCACGGCCTGGCAGCGTCACGACGAACGTCGCGCCCGTACGCCCGTCGGTGAGGAGCGTCAGGTCGCCGCCCGCGCTCCGGGCGACCCGGCGGGCCAGGGAGAGTCCCAGGCCGCTGCCGGTGCCGACCCGGTCGGTGCTGCCGGGCTCGAAGAGGCTGTCGACCAGCGCGGGGGCCACCCCCGGGCCGTCGTCCCGCACGTGCAGCGTCACGAGGCCGGGTCCCGACCCGCTACCAGCGGTCAGGACCACCCGGTCCGCGACGCGGAGGGCGTTGTCGAGCACCGGCGCGAGCACGCGGAGGACCACCTCGACGGGGACGCTCACGGCCAGGTCGTCGGGCAGGTCGACCTCGAGCCGGGCGTCGGCGTGCCTCCGGCGTACGGCGTCGGAGAGGTGCTCGCCCGTGGTGCTCCCGTCCAGCGATCCCTCGGCCTGCCGGCGCGCGATCTCCAACAGGACCGTCATCGTCGCGGCCATCGCCCGGCACCCGGCGAGCACGTCGTCCACGTCCTCGCGCAGCTGCGGGTCGAGGTCGGGACGCATCGACACCAGCTCGGCGGTGGCCTGGATCGCGGTGAGCGGCGTGCGCAGCTCGTGGGCGAGCTCTGACGTGAGCCGCTGCTCGGCACGGATGGTCCGGGCGACCTTGTCGAGCAGGTCGTCGAGCGTCCGGCCCAGCGCGCGGATCTCATCCGTCGGTGCGCCGAGGTCGAACCTGCGATCGAGGTCGTGCTCGCTCCACTCCCGCGCGGTGTGCGCCATCGCCTCGACCGGGGCGAGCGCGCGACGGCTGATCCAGGCCGCCATGACCACTGCGAGGAGCACCATGAGCAGACCGGCGACGACCGAGACGGCGAACGCGTTGCGCTCGTCGTTCTCGTAGGGCGTGACCGGTTCGGACAGGACCACCACTCCCCTGGTCCCGTCGTCGAGCGTGAACGGTCGCGCCATCGCGGCGTACGTGTCGTCGACCTCCACGACCTTCCGCTCAGTGGCGCCCGAGAGGCCGTCGAAGGTGACCTGCTGGGAGGGGGCGACGAAGCCCGCGACCAGCTCACCCGTCGCGTCGTACACCGCGACACCGGGCGCGAGCAGGTCGGCCGGCACCTGGAGCGAGCCTCCCGCGGACGCCGGGCTCGCCGCGCCGATGAGGGCGTCGGCCCGGTCGTCCAGCACCCGGGTGACGGCGTCGGTCGCCGCCCCCGCAAGGACCACCTGGACGATGACGACCAGCCCGAGCGCCACGAACGCGGACAGCGTGCCGGTGAGCGCGACGAGGCGGCTCCGGACGCTCGCCGGGTTGCGGGGCTCGGTCATCGGCGGCTCACCAGTGCGCGGCCGGACGGTCGACCGCGGTGAAGCCGACGCCCCGGACGGTCTCGATCGCGGTGGGCGACTCGATCTCGTCGAGCTTGGCCCGGATCCGGCGGATGAAGGAGTCGATCGTGTTCTCCGAGACGCTCGCACCGTCGGGCCAGGCAGCGGCGACGACGCTGCGACGCCGGACGACCTCTCCCGGACGCGAGGTGATCGCCGCGAGCATCCGGAACTCCGTCGGGGTGAGCAGCACCCGGCCGTGCTCGCTGCGGGCGGCGTGCTGGACCGGGTCGAGCACCAGGCCGCCGGCCTGCAGCCGACGGTCCGGACCCCGCCTGGCCAGCGCGTCGAGGCGGGCGAGCACCTCCGCGATCTCGAACGGCTTGACGACGTAGTCGTCCGCGCCGGCGGCGAATCCCGCCAGCACCTCGTGCGGAGCGCCGAGTGCGGTGAGGAAGAGGACGGGTGCGTGCTGTCCGGCGGACTTGAGGGCCTGGACCACGTCGCGTCCGTCGGAGTCGGGAAGTCCGACGTCCATCACGACGACGTCGAGAGGTTCGTCGGGTCCGAACTGCAGGAGCGCCTCGCGCCCGTCATGGGCGACGACGACCTCGTGACCGGCCTGGCGCAGGCCGCGTACGAGCACCTTGCGGATCGACTCCTGGTCCTCGCAGACACCGATGGTCAGCACGACACCACCCTCTCCTGTCCGTGTCGACCGAGTCGACCCCGCCTCAATCACCGGTCGAGGACGCGACCTGGTCGCCCCAGGCAGCGCGGGCGCCGGAGTCACCGACGCGATAGACCTGTACGCCGGCCGCGAGGGCTGCGACGACCGCGAGCCCGGCGACCGCCATCGGCAGGGCTGACGGCCCGACCGCCGGCTTGCCGGCGGCCTTGCGCCGCTCGAGCACGACCAGCGCGAGCGTCAGGACCAGCAGCGGGATCGCGAACCAGATGAGCTGGTCGCCGAGCTCCGCATGCTCGCCCGGGTCGCCCACGTGCTTCTCGAGCGCCTCGCCGCTCGACGTCGCGATGGGCAGCAGCGCGGTCGCCACTGCTGCACAGGCCACCACGAGGCCGCCGTACGTGAGCCGCCACGCCGGCCTGACCGCGATCGCGATCGTCCCGAGCACGGCGAGTGGCAGCAGGACGACCACGCCGTGGACCACGAGCGGGTGGATGGGCAGGCCGTTGACCAGGTCGAACATGGACGCCTCCTCGGCCCACGTCCTTCGCGGGCGACGTCGCCAGCGTCCGGCCGCCCACCTGCCGACAACCTGACTGGACCGTGGGCCGCCGCGCGTGGGGATACGGTCTGCTCGTGCCGCAGGTCATCGACTACGCCTGGTTCGGAGCGGGGTTGCTCGTCGTGGTGCTCGCCACGGTGCTCATCGCCTGGCGCTCGGGAGTCGGCCTGGGCTGGACTCCCCTGACCGCGCTGGCCCGGGCCGTGGTCCAGCTCGCCGTCGTCGCACTGCTGCTGCGCGGCATCCTGTCCCTGCCGTGGACGGTGGTCGCCTTCCTCGTACTGATGCTGACGACGGCGTCATGGACGGCCGCAGGTCGGCTGCGCGAGCTGTGGCACGGCCGACGGGCGGCGGTCGTCGGCGTCGTGGCCGGCGCCGGGGTCTCGCTCGCCGCAGTGTTCGTATTGCGGCTCGTCGACCTCGACGTACGCCACCTCGTCGCGGTCGCCGGCATCATCATCGGCAACGCCATGAGCGCAGCAACCCTGTCGGGTCGGAACTTCCTGCGCGGCGTACGACACCGCCGCGACGAGGTCGAGGCGTGGCTCTCGCTCGGCGCGACCCCCGCCCGCGCCCACCTCGAGATCGGGCAGGAGGCGGTGCGGGAGTCACTGCTCCCCAACCTCGACCAGACCCGCTCGACAGGACTCGTCACCCTTCCCGGCGCGTTCGTGGGCGCCCTCTTCGGCGGCGCCAGTCCCGAGGTCGCCGCACAGTTCCAGCTGGTCGTCCTCGCCGGGATCGCCCTGGCGATGACGATCACGGGTGTCGTGGTCACACGCCAGCTCGGACGCTCGCCGTACCTGCCCGCCGTCGAGACCTGACCGGTGACCTAGCCTGCCGAGGTGGAGAGGCGACTGCTGGCGGACACCCGACCGCTCGCCAACCCCCACTTCCGCCGGCTCTGGCTGGCCAACATCGTCACGGTCATCGGCGCGCAGCTGACCGTCGTGGCGGTGCCCGCGCAGATCTACACGATGACCGGCTCGTCGGCGTACGTCGGGCTCACCGGCGTCTTCGGCCTCGTCCCACTGGTGGTCTTCGGGCTGTGGGGCGGGGCGCTCGCCGACGTCTTCGACCGACGCACGCTGCTGATGGTCACGACCGTCGGGCTCATCCTCACCAGTGCGGGGTTCTGGCTGCAGGCGGCGCTCGGCGCGGAGGACGTGTGGCTGCTGCTGGGCCTCTTCGCCGTGCAGCAGGCGTTCTTCGCGGTCAACCAACCGACCCGGTCCGCGCTGCTGCCACGCATCCTCGACAAGCAGCTCCTGCCCGCGGCGAACTCGCTCAACATGACCGTCATGCAGGCCGGCGGCATCGCCGGTCCGCTCGTCGGCGGAGCGCTCATCCCACTGGTCGGCTTCTCCTGGCTCTACCTGCTCGACACGATCACGCTCTTCGCCACCCTCGGCGCGGTCGTCGGGCTGCCGGCGCTGCCGGTCATGGGCGCGACGGTCACGCCGGGCATCCGCGCGGTCATCGACGGCTTCCGCTACCTGCGGACCCAGCCGGTGCTGATGATGTCGTTCGTCGTCGACATCATCGCGATGGTCTTCGGGATGCCGCGCGCGCTGTTCCCGGAGATGGCGGACGTCGCGTTCGGCGGACCGAGCGAGGGCGGCCTGGCCTTCGCGCTGCTCTTCGCCGCGATCCCGCTGGGCGCGGTGGTCGGCGGCGTGCTGTCGGGCTGGGTGTCGCGGGTCGAGCGCCAGGGCCTGGCCGTGATCGTGGCGATCCTCGTGTGGGGGTTCGCGATGATCGGCTTCGGCGTGGCCGCGATGCTGGCGTCGTACGCCCCGGCCATGATGCTCGGCGTCGCGGTGCTGATGCTCGCGATCGGCGGCGCCGCCGACATGGCCTCCGCCGCGTTCCGTACGTCGATGCTGCAGTCCGCCGCGGCCGACGAGGTCCGCGGCCGCCTGCAGGGCATCTTCATCGTCGTGGTCGCCGGTGGCCCGCGCATCGCGGACGTGGCCCACGGCGCGACCGCAGCCGCGACCGGCGCCGCCGTCGCCGCGGCCGGCGGTGGCGTGCTGGTGGTCGTCTTCACCGTCGCAGCAGCCCTCGCCGTCCCGGCCTTCGTGCGCTACCGGGTCACGCGGGCGGCGTACGACCACTGACGCCGGCGCCTGCGACAGCAGCAGACTCAGACGACGCGGGCCTTCGGCGTACCCTCCGCCGTCTTGCCGGGGTCGCTGACCACGACGGAGCCGAGGGCGTCGTCGATGCGCTTCATCACGTCGTCGTCGAGCTTCACGCCGGCGGCCTTGACGTTGTCACCGACCTGCTCGGGACGCGAGGCGCCGACGAGGGCGGCGGCGACGTTGTCGTTCTGCAGCACCCAGGCGATGGCGAGCTGGGCCATGGTGAGGCCGCAGTCCTTCGCGATCGGCTCGAGGTCCTGGACGGCGGTGAGGACGTCGTCGTTCATGAAGCGCGAGATCATGTCCGCGCCTCCCTTGGTGTCGGTGGCGCGCGAGCCCTCCGGCGGGGCCTGGCCGGGCTTGTACTTCCCCGTCAGCACGCCCTGCGCGATCGGGCTCCACACGATCTGGGAGACCCCGAGCTCGCGGGAGGTCGGGACGACCTCGCCCTCGATGACGCGCCAGAGCATGGAGTACTGCGGCTGGCTCGAGATGAGCTGGAAGCCGAGCTCCTTCGACAGCTCCACGCCGGCGCGGATCTGGTCGGCGGTCCACTCGCTGACGCCGATGTAGAGCGCCTTGCCCTGGCGGACGACGTCGGCGAACGCCTGCATCGTCTCCTCGAGCGGCGTCTCCACGTCGAAGCGGTGGGCCTGGTAGAGGTCGACGTAGTCGGTCTGCAGCCGCTCGAGCGAGCCGTTGATCGACTCCATGATGTGCTTGCGGGACAGGCCGGTGTCGTTCTTGCCCTTCGGGCCGGTGGGCCAGTAGACCTTGGTGAAGATCTCCAGCCCCTCGCGGCGCTCGCCCTTCAGCGCCTCACCGAGCACGCTCTCCGCCGCGGTGTTGGCGTACACGTCCGCGGTGTCGAAGGTCGAGATGCCCTCGTCGAGGGCGGCGCGTACGCATTGGGTGGCGACGTCGTTCTCCACCTGGGACCCGTGGGTCAGCCAGTTGCCGTAGGTGATCTCTGAGATCTTCAGTCCGCTGTTGCCGAGGTATCGAAACTCCATGCGTCGACCCTAGCGAGGGGCTGGTGGCAGCTTCCGGTCGAGCCAGGCGAACAGCGCGAACAGGGCACCGAACAACGCCGTGATCCCCACGCTCACCGCCACGACCGATCCCCATCCCTCCTCGCTGGCGTCGAGGAACGGGTAGGGCACCCACCCGTCGACCTGTCCGACGACGAGGGTCCAGACGAGCCAGGCCAGCGGCCAGACGAGGGCGTATGCCGCCTCGCGCCAGGCGAACCGCGGACGAGGTCCGACCCACGCCCAGGCCGCGACGGCCAGCACCGGCACGACCATGTGCAGCAGCTTGTCCGCGAACCAGTCGGCGCCGTCGAGGTCGAGCAGCGGACGCAGCAGGAAGAAGTGCACGAGCCCGGTGACCGTCATGCCGACCAGGCCGGCGAGGCGCACCACCCGCCACGTGGGCCGGTCCAGCGCGGGCTCGCGGACGAGCATGGTCGAGACGACGGCCACCAGCAGATTGCTCTGGATCGTGAAGTAGGCAAAGAAGCGGTAGATTCGCGCGCCGAGGCCCGGCGGGTCGTCCTCGACGAGGACGGCCGAGCCCGACACCACCAGGACGAACTGCAGCACTGTCGCGGCCCAGGCGACTACTGCGACCACGAGGTGCACCTGGCGGGCGCGGGCATCGGTCATGCGAGGAGCGTAGGGCCTTCAGTCCAGGACGACGAGGACGTCGCCGTCCTGCACGACGTCGCCGACCGTCACCTTGATCGCGGTGACCGTCCCGGCCCGCTCGGCGAGCATCGGGATCTCCATCTTCATCGACTCCAGCAGCACGACGGTGTCGCCGGCCTCGACGCGGTCGCCCTCCGCGACCTCGATGGTCAGCACGTTGGCGACCAGCTCGGACACGATCTCGAGGGAGGTGGAGCGGGCCATGCGCCCGACGGTAGCGGTTACCGGGGCGTACGCGCTGATCAGCGGGTCACAGCTCGGCGAAGCGACTCGGCTCGGGACGGTGCGCCCCGGCCTCCTCGGCCCGACGGCCACGCCGGCCCTTGGGCCCGGTGAGGGCGAGGTCCACGCGGATCACGACGTAGCCGATCACCAGGCCCAGCACGAGCGAGTACGCCGCCCGCAGGCCGGCCTCGACGTACGAGCTGTCCGGCGCCATCAGGCCCGACGCCAGCGGCACGGTCGCGGCGACGCCGAAGGCGCAGACCCACCAGCCCTGCCGCCGGCGGGCGCGGACGTGGGTGCCCCACACGAGCGCCGGGATGCCGAGCAGCACGACGAGCGGGCGCGGGAAGGCGCCGATGCGCTCGGAGGTGGCGTCGGCGAAGTCGAGCACCGACGAGACGAACGTCTGCGCGCCGTAGCGCCTCAGCAGCTCGGCGTACGCCATCGTCGCGACAAGGACGGCGAGCCCGATCGCGACGATCACCAGCCCGCGGCGACCGAGGCCGTGGAGGCCGGCACCGAGGCGGTAGACGATGGTGAAGACGAGGGCGAGGGCGAGCAGGAGCGCCGCGATGTCGAAGCGCTCTGCTGCCACCGTGGGCTCGAAGCCGACGGCCGCGGAGGCCGTCACGGCGGCGACGAGGGTGGCGATGACGGCCTCGCGCACCGCCTTCAACCAGGTGATGGCCGGCACCGTCACCATCACGGCGTACACGCTGCCGACCACGCACGTCAGCACGGCGGCGCCGGTGGGCAGCACCCGGCCGCCGATGAGCAGGCTCGCGACGCCCAGGCCGAGGGCCAGGCCCGCCGAGATGATGGCGCGACCGGCGGTGCGGGTGGCGAGGAGCCACGACAGGGCAGTCACCACGGCGACCGCGCCGGCACCGTCGAGCCAGCCCGGCGGCGCGCCGAACCGGTCCAGGCCGCTGGGAAGGTGGCCGAGGATCCCGGTGACAGCGGAGATCGCCAGTGCAGCGGCACCCAGCCCGAGGACGACGAACCACAGCGTCAGCAGCAGTCGCCGCGGACCCTCCTGGCGCGGCTCCTCCACCGACGCTGCGGGGGCGGGCCCGACGGGCGCGGTCGGGGCGACCGGTCGCGGGGTGGGGGGCGCCACTGGTGTCGTGACCGTCGGCTCCGACGGGGTCGGGTCCGCCTTCTCCCGCCGGCGACGCACCCGCGAGGGCGCTCGCTCGGCAGCCCGCTTGCCGCGGGAGGACCCGCGGGGGCTGTCGGAGGTGGGGGAAGGCACGACGCGGAAGGCTACAGCCGACGGTTGGTCAGGGACGGGTTGGTACGACGGCTCGCGCGGAGGTCGTCACGGTCGAGGGTGACCTCGAAGGTGGCCTCACCGTCGGCCGCATCGGCGAGGAGCTCGCCCATCGGGCCGAAGACAGCCGAGTGGCCGCAGTAGCGCGGCTCGGGCTGGGCAGCGCCGACCACGAAGCAGGTGTTCTCGATCGCGCGGGCGGCCAGCAGGGTGCGCCAGTGCTCGACCTTCCGGTCCCCCGGCAGCCAGGCCGCAGGCACCACGATCACCTCGGCCCCGTCGTCCACGAGCAGCCGCGCGAGCTCGGGGAAGCGCAGGTCGTAGCAGGTCATCAGGCCCACCCGCCATCCCGCGACGTCGACGACGACCGGCTCCGGTGCACCCCCGGTGAGGCGGTCGGACTCGCGGTAGCCGAACGAGTCGTAGAGGTGGATCTTGCGGTACGCCGCCTGCGCGGCTCCCGCGACCAGGAGGGTGTTGTGCGGTCGCTCGGGATCGTCGGCCACCTCGAACATCCCGGCGACCACCGTGGACGAGGCGGCGTCCGCGACCCGCGCGAGCTCGGTGCCGAACGGTCCGTCGAGCGGTTCGGCGTACGCGCTGACGTCCGACCCGGCCTCGCCGAAGTCACGCGCGAAGGCCTCCGGGAGGACGACCAGGTCCGCGCCGGGCGTCACTGCCTCGGCGAGGCGGCCGCGGTTGGCGGCGGCGTCGAGCCCGCTCGCCCACTGGTGGACGCGTACGCGCAGCCGGTCGGTCATAGGTCCAGAGTGCCAGAGGACGGGGGCTGGGAGGATGGCTCCATGGACCTCTACGTCGGCGCGGGCGGATTTTGCGGGGTCGTGCTCGCGGGCGGGACGGCCGCCCGGATGGACGGGATCGACAAGGCGGCCGTCGAGCTTCACGGTCGGACGCTGCTGGAGCTCGCGGTCGACGCGTTCCTCGACGCCGACGAGGTCGTGGTGGTTGCACCGGAGAGCGTCCCCACGGCCCGTCCGGTCACGTTCGTCTGCGAGGACCCGCCCCGCGGCGGCCCGGTCGCCGGCCTGCTCACCGGGGTCGACGCGCTACTGCGCCGGCCGCGGCTCGTCGGGGTCCTGGCGGTCGACATGCCGCGCGTCACCCCCGCCACGATGCGGCGGCTGCGCGACGCGACGGTCGGCCGGGACGGCGCGTTCCTGGTCGACGCCGACGGGCGGCGCCAGCTCGCCGGTGTCGTCGACGCGGCCCGGCTGTCCGGCGTACGTCCCGGGTTGGAGGCGCAGCACGGCATGGCGCTGCACCGGCTCCTCGCGCCGCTCGACCTCGCCGACGTGCCGACGGTGGGGGACGAGGCGGTCGACATCGACACGTGGGCCGACCTGCGCGACCTGCGCTGAGACGACCGTCCCTTGCCGCCGCCGGGTCGGGTGCGAGACATTGGGGTCGTGAACCTCCACGACTGGATCGACGAGCTCGCCGATGCGCTCGACGTCGAGACCGAGGTCGACGAGGGCCTCATCCTCGACCTGGCCCGGGTGACGGCGCAGAACGTGCAGAAGACCGCTGCGCCGATCACGGCGTACCTCCTCGGCTTCGCCGCCGGGGCCGGTGACCTCAACCCGGAGAAGGTCGAGCGGATGGCTGCCAAGGCCCAGGCGCTCGCCGAGAGCTGGGACCGCCCCGCCGACGCGCCCGACCCAGACGACGTCGACGACGACGTGCCCGACGACTCGACGGTCGACCACTCCACCGACCGCTACGAGGACTGAGCCCTTGCGTGCAGCAGTCGCCACCGGCACCGGTGGCCCCGAGGTCCTGTCCGTCGGCGAGGTCGAGGCTCCGAGCCCGGCCGCCGGCGAGGTGCTGATCGAGGTCGTCGCGACGGCCGTCAACCGCGCCGACACCCTGCAGCGGCAGGGCTTCTACCCACCCCCGCCCGGCGCCTCCGAGACGATCGGGCTCGAGTGCAGCGGCCGCGTCGTCGGCCTGGGCGAGGGCGTGACGGGCTGGTCCGTGGGCGACGAGGTGTGCGCGCTGCTCGCGGGTGGCGGGTACGCCGAACTGGTGGCGGTGCCGGTCGGCCAGGTCATGCCGGTCCCGGGCGGCGTCTCGCTGATCGAGGCGGCCGGCCTGCCCGAGGTCGCGGCCACCGTGTGGTCCAACGTCTTCATGACCGCGCACCTGGCGAAGGGCGAGCGCTTCCTCGTCCACGGCGGTGCCGGCGGGATCGGCACGATGGCGATCCAGCTCGCGGCCGCGCGCGGCGCGGAGGTGTTCGCCACCGCCGGCTCACCGGCGAAGCTCGAGCTGTGCCGGTCGCTGGGTGCAACGCACGTCATCGACTATCGCGAGGACGACTTCGTCGAGGTGCTGGCCGAGGCCGGCGGTGCCGACGTCATCCTCGACAACATGGGCGCCAAGTACCTCGGCCGCAACGTCGACGCGCTCGCCACCGGCGGGCGGCTCGTGGTCATCGGCATGCAGGGTGGCGCCAAGGGCGAGCTCGACCTCTCCGTCCTGCTTCGCAAGCGCGCCTCCGTCACAGCGACCTCGCTCCGGGCCCGTCCCGTCACCGAGAAGGCGGCGATCTGCTGCGGCGTCGTCGAGAACGTGTGGCCCCTCGTCGCCGCCGGCGCCATCCGGCCGATCGTCGAGACGACGATGCCCCTCGAGGACGTCGCCCGCGGGCACCAGCTCATGGAGGACGGCAGCCACTCCGGGAAGATCGTCCTCACCCTCTGATCGCCTCCTCGAGCGGTGGTCCAGCCACATTCGGCGGCCCGGGAGTGTGGCCCCGCCACCGCCGTCCCGCGCTCCGCGTACGACGCCCCTCGAGCGGTGGTCCAGCCACCTTTCCTCGGTGCCGAAGGTGGCTCCATCACCGCTCCACGAGCGGTGTGTGAGGCGGGTTCCGGACCCTGGCGATCCTCCTCAGCCACCGCTCGTACGCATGGCGCGTGGAGACACGCCCGGGAGCGGCGTGGGAGGCGGGTTCCGGGCGGGCCAAATCCGCCTCACCCACCGCTCAAACGGGCTCGGAACCCCCGACTAGGGTTGACGACATGACCGAGGAGCAGCAGCCCGAGCAGACCGACGTGGCCACTTCTGGTGGCGACGACGATCAGGTCGTCGTGATCGGCCCCGACGGCCAGCCCATCGGCACGATCCCCGCGAGTGCGCTGCCGGCGATGACGCAGGGCGGCGACGAGGGCGACGGCGAGCGCCACATCACCGAGCTGGTCGAGCAGCCCGCGAAGGTGATGCGGATCGGCAGCATGATCCGCCAGCTCCTCGAAGAGGTGAAGGCGGCTCCGCTCGACGAGGCCAGCCGCCAGCGCCTCAAGGAGATCCACGCCGCCTCCATCAAGGAGCTCGAGACCGGCCTCGCGCCCGAGCTCGTCGAGGAGCTCGACCGGCTGACCCTGCCCTTCACCGAGGAGGGCACCCCGTCCGAGGGCGAGCTGCGCATCGCGCAAGCCCAGCTGGTCGGCTGGCTCGAGGGGCTCTTCCACGGCATCCAGACCGCGATCTACGCCCAGCAGATGGCCTCGCGCGCCCAGCTCGAGCAGATCCGCCGCGCCCTCCCGATGGGCCAGGGCGGTCAGCACCAGCCCGTCGGCATGCCGACCATGCCGGGCGGCAGCGAGGCGCACGAGGAGTCCGGCGGACCCTCCAGCGGCATGTACCTCTGACCCCGCGATAGTCCGCATCATTCGTCTGCCCGGGAGCCGGGCGGGTTCTAGGTAGTCATGCAACACCTCGATGTTGAGGAGATGTGTGATGGGTGCTCGTCCGAAGAGTCCGCGGGAGTTTGATCGTCGGTTCTGGGCTGGGATCCGTGAGGGTCTGGTGCCGGAGGCAGCCGGCCTGGCTGCCGGCATGTCTGGGGACTGGGGCAGACGTACG
>NZ_SDWV01000022.1 GCF_004137345.1 Nocardioides zhouii | reverse complement strand
ATCGCTGAGCACCGCCATCCGCGTCATGGGCCCAGCATCAAGCCCGAACCACGCTCAACATTGGAGACACGCCCTAGTCATCCAGCAGGTTAAGACGAGCACGAATCCGAGGGCCTCTGCCAGCGCCGAGACCAGTTCGTCCTCGCTCATGGTCTCAACGTCGCGAGAGCCTGCGGGGACGTCTTCGCCTTGGGTGAACGGACGGAGGTCTTCCAGGACGTCTCCGCATGAGCGGGCCAACTCGACGATGCTGAGCGGAAATGCGTGCATTGAACCAAGGGCGAAGTCGTCGCCGTGATTTCGGACGTCAAGCGCCGCCGCGGCCGCCTCGTCGTCCCATGATCTCTGTGCTGAGTCGAAGCAGGCGGCACTCATCGACTCGCCTCAGTGGTTACGAGCGCGGCGTGGACCGCCCGGTCCGGACGATCGGGGCAGCGGTGCTAGTCGTCGTCGTCGTCGTCTTCGACGTCGGTGTCTACAGCGACGGGCGCGGCGACTGGGCCAGTCGCAGGCCACCTCGTGAGCGCCCAACCCTCGAGCTCGGCGAGCCGGTCGCGGACCGACTGGGGCGTCCACTTGTCTGAGTTCGCTATCTCTCGCTCGCTGAGCAGCGCAGCGCCGTAGTAGCAGGGAGGCGACACCTGGACTGGTGTTCCCCGCTTGCTGGAGAACTCCTTGCGGCCGTAGGACGAGTTGTCCATCGTTAGGACGAGATTGCCGAGGCAGTCCGTCAATTGTGCACGCTCCGCGGGATCCTTGAACGTCACGAGCCACTGACTTCCGGCGGCCGGGGTTTGTGGCAGGACGTGCTCAGTCGTCTTCTGGAAGGCCTGAGTGAAGGTCGTGAAAGGGTCCAGGACTCCGGCAGACTTCCCACGTGAAAGCTCGTACTCGTAGAGCACGTACTTGTGCGAGCTCCTCACGTACCAGTTCACGGAGGGCTGGAAGTTGCTGCGTACCAGATCGTCCGGGGCGTACTCCCACGTCAACTTGGTGATCTCAATGATCGCTTCGTCTGCTGTTATGGCCCCGCGGAACAGCCGGTTCGCCGCGCCAGCCAGGGCTACCTGACCCGCTCCCGCACGGCGAGTGCAGATGGCAAATACTCGGGCTGAGAAGACCTCGCAAGCCTCGACAATACTGGCATATGCCGCACCGTCCTTGGCGTGAGCGAGCCTGCTGGCGAAGAGTAGGGGCAGGAACTGAGCTACGACACCACTGCGGGCCAGCGCTTGCGAATGGCGTCGGACTCGACCCGTCACAACTGGGTCGGATGACCAGATTTCGTACTTGGCGTTGAGGTCCTCGAGGTCGGCTAGGAACTCAGAGCATTGCCAAAGGCTGTCGACGTAGTCGGTGACGTGGTCGAACAGGTCCTGCCATACGGCATCGGTGTTGACGATCGGGGCCGTTCCGACGCTCTCAAGCCGTTGAGAACTGGGGACATATTTCGCACGCGGGAACTTCTTCTTGATTGCCTCCACGCCGGTCCAAGTGCGGCGATCCGCGTTCTGTGTAGCCAGCCAATGAGCGCGAAGGAGTCGATCCTCGCTGTCGGGGGGAAGGTCTGCGAGGTTCTTGAATATGCCGGACCAGCGTTCATTAATGCGGTCCGACAGCTTGTGCCCGCGCTCATCCGGCAGTTGCGATGCCAGATACAACAGGTAGTTCTTGGTCTTCTCCAACGTTGTGAGGGAGCGCCCGCGGTCGTTGAGGGTCTCAAAGATCACGCCGACCTCGGCGGTCGAGCCAACTTCGTAGACGAGCAGCTTCAGTCCTGAGGTGATTCGGCGGCGCAGGTCGAGAAGACGACGGGCGGACATCGCGGGATCGGCGGCATCCAGCAGGGCGTTAATGCGCTGGTCGAAGAACGCGGGCATCGAGGAGTCGCTGCTCGGCGGCCAGCCGCTTGCTCGGTGCCGGCATGTCGCCGATGACGTGGTCACGCCAGAAGCTCGCAAGGTCAACACCAAGCTTCAACCGTGGCTCGGTGACACCGCCAAGGTTGATCCGTATGAGGCTGCGGATCTGTCGTTTCGCCTCATCGACCCCCTCAGCGAGGTCGGTGTCAGCGAGGTCGCCGAGCGTGTGCAACACCCTCAGCAGTCGGCTCAACAGAATGGTGATGGTCGTAAGCCGCTGCTGGCCATCAACAACTTCGTGCTCCCACAGGGATTCGCCTGCTGAGGTCACCTTCTGTATGTCGGTCCTACGCAGGACAAGAGTCCCGGCGTAGTGCTCGCCGGAGCCCATCAGATCCAGGTCTCCCCAAAGGTCGTCGAGCTGCTTGCCGCCCCACGCATAGGGCCGTTGGTAATCAGCGATGGTAAACGACTTCTCGTCCATCACCTTCGTGAGCGACTCGTGCTCCCTTGGCATGCGCCCTCCGGGGTTCGTCGGTATGCAAATGCGTGTCAGCCTAAGCCGCGAACTCCTGGGGCCCGACGCCTTTTGACAAGGCGCAACCCTCGCCACGTGAGAATCCACCACGGCACGAGTGCCAGCTACGCGGTCCTCCTGACCCTGGAATGGATCCCGGTCGAGGCGCTTGCGGCCATCCGGGCGGCATGGCCGATCGCCTATGTCTGGTATTCCACGGACACGCAGGTTTGGCCCTCGGCCGTGCCGGCACGACTGCGCAGCTGCGCCGTGCGGCCCCGGCGAGGGTCGCGAGATGCGCGAGCAGAACCCGCTCGACGTCACCGGATCATCCGCGGAGCGGGCCTTTGATTCGGACCCTGGGCGCAATGTACGGATCCCAACGCCGCAAAGGAGGACTCGAAATGGTCGAGCGAATCGCGCTGACACTCAAGCCGGACTTGGCGCCGGGCGTGGGCCTGGGAGCCTCATTGGGAAGAGCTTCGGTGCTACCAGTTCTGGGACCTTTCGACCATGTCCGCGAACGGCCAACGAAGACCAGGTCGTTCATTCGACCGCCGCTTGTCAGACGTCCGGCTTAGCATGCTGAGAGCTCGCCTGATTGACGGGCGGCACGTGGTCAACGGTGGGAACCTGGCCAGCGAATCGGCAAAGGGGGGATCCGTGGGCGCGCCTGTCCGTGATCAGCTCCGGCACAGCCACGGTTATCACCCGGTCACGACGGATCTGGCTGGCGTTCTGGAGACCGGCCTGTTTGATCAATTACTCGTCTTCGGTTCTGGGCTGCCCGATGTCATCGACCACGTAGTGGAGGCCCGCCTGGTGACTGGCCTGCCCGTGCAGTTGCCGCAAGGCATCTATTGGTTCGACGGGGTCGAACCCTCCCTCGCGCTCTTGGTCACCTCTGGAAGCCCCGCCGGACCGTCCCTCAGTGTTCCGGCCGAGGCCGTACCCCCAGGTTCAGCTCTCGACAACGCACTTGCCTGGGCGGACCAGTCATGGGATGGCGCTTCGGCGGTCCCTCGTCCTCTGTTCGCCGTTGGCTCTGAGGTCGTCGTCAGCAGCACCGGGCACGACGGAATCGTGCGCGAGGGTCGCATGTACGTCGGTGGCGGTTGGAACTATCGAGTGTTTGCGGGCGGGTCGACTGCCCGTTGTGACGAGGGGGCGATCTCGGCCCGACCGATGGAAGATCGCGCGTCCGCCTGGGTGGAGACCAAGCCGGTGTCACCACGTAGGTTCTCTGCGACCCTGACGCGAGCGAAGCTCACGGGCCGGTTCACCGACACTGTCTTCTCGTTCCGGGCCACGCGCACCATCTTTCGCCCCTACCAGTTCAAGCCGGTCCAGAAGTTGCTCAACACTGGCACCCTTCGGCTGTTGATCGCCGACGAGGTTGGCCTCGGTAAGACCATCGAAGCTGGTCTGGTGTGGACTGAGATGGAGGCCCGTCGTCAGGCAAACCGCGTGCTAGTCGTCTGTCCCTCAGCGCTGGTGACCAAATGGAAACGCGAGATGGAGGAGCGGTTCGGCTTCGATCTGGTCGAGCTGGATGGCGACGGTTTGCGTGACATGTTGGACCGCGTGGAGTCGGGACGCTTGCCGTTGCGTGCGACGTACGTCTGCAGCATCGAGCGCCTCCGCATGTGGGATGGGATCGAGCGCGCGACGGAGCTCAACCTCAACTTCGACCTGGCCATCGTCGACGAGGCTCACTCCTTCCGAAACTCTGACACCCGCAGTTACGAGCTGGGCGAACACCTCTCCACCTGGGCCGAGGCGATGGTCATGCTGTCGGCGACCCCAGTGAACCTTCGCAACCGCGATCTGTTCAATCTGCTGAGCGTCCTCGTCCCGGGGGAATTCGAGGATCTTGAGTCGTTGGAGGAGCGCCTCGCTCCTAACCGCGTCCTCAACCGGATCACGAAGTCCATGCTCGACCCCGACGCGACGAACACTCAGCGTCGCGCGTGGCTGGATGAGCTCGCCTCGGACGTCTTCGGGTCCATCCTTACCCTGCGTCCTGACTATGCCTTGCTCCGAGAGCTCCTCGCGAAGGATGCGCTCGATCCCACAGACGCGGTCCAGATCAAGAGAATCTGCTCGGAGCTTCACGGCCTGTCTGCTGAGGTCACGCGGACCCGTAAGGTCGAGGTCCAGGAGTTCAAGGCGATGCGGGAGCCGCATCACGTCCAAGCCCTGTTCAACGACTCTGAGGCCGCGTTCTACAACGCCTTCCGTGGTTGGTGCATCGAACGAGCCGACGTCACAGGCTCCCCGCTGCACTTCGCGATGCAGATGCCCCTGCGCTTGGCTGGTAGCTGTCTGCCCGAGGCAGCCCGCTCGGTGTTGGGCTGGGGACGTCAGAGGGCTGTCGACCTCGAAGTTGACGACGGTATTGAGACGAAGACTGCGTCACGCGATGTGGCTCCCGGTCCAGAGCTCGTCAGGCTCGCGCGCTCATTGGCCACCGACACCAAGTTCGACCAGTTCCAGATCGCCATAGAGGACTTGGTTCGCCAAGGAAAGCGCGTCCTTGTCTTCACCCACTCCCGGCGCACCTTGCGATACCTCGAGTCACGCCTGCGGGGAGACGCTCGGGTGGTTGCGCTCCACGGCGACGTGGTCCGCCGCAAGCGTGACGAAGTCATGGCTGCTTTCCGTGGGGGCGCGTATGACGTCCTCCTCGCGACGAGGGTGGCGAGCGAGGGTCTCGACTTCGAGTTCTGCTCTGCCGTGGTGAACTACGACCTCCCGTGGAACCCCATGGAGGTCGAGCAGCGTATCGGTCGCATTGACCGGATCGGACAGACCGAAGAGAAGCTGGCGATACTCAACTTCCACACGCCCGGCACGATCGAATCGGACATCATCGAGCGGGTCATGGATCGAATTGGGGTGTTCGAGCACGCCATCGGAGAGCTGGAACCCATTCTTGACTCCGGTTGGAAGAGCGTCCAGGACATCCTGTTCGACTTCTCCCTGTCACCTGAGCAGCGCGAGCAGCGAAGTCGTGAGGCGATCCTGGCTCTGGAGGAGCAGGCCCTGGCCTTGGCCGAGGTCGAAGCCGCCGCCCCCACATTAGTCAGCAGCGACGGCGCCGAGATCGAAGGGCTCGAACAAGACCTGCTGGCCTCCGGACGTTACGTCGGTCAAGACGAGCTGGCTCTCCTGGTGCAGGACTGGGCGGAGACGTTCAGCGGGCAGGTAGAGAGGGAACCGCAGGTGCTTCGCCTGCGCGGGAACGACGAGATGGCGGAGCATGTGCAGGCTTTGGTTCGCACCCACGAACGGCTGAGCACCGAAGTTACCGAACTGACCACCGCATTTCGATCCGGCATGACGATGACCTACTCCCTCGACCAGGAGTTGTCCCGTGTCTCAGGCCTGCCGTTGCTCACGGCCACACACCCCGCAGTCCGAGCCGCAGTTGGCACACCGGGCTACCGACAGGGCCGATACTCGCTCCTACGAATGACTCCGGCCATTGCCGGTGTGCCCGTGGGGAAGTACCTCTCCCTCCTAGCTGTCGCCGACTGGGACGGGATTCGCGAACTGCATGAGGTCTGGACGGCGACAGTCGACCTTGCCTCGCTGTCAGACGCAGGGCCGGACGTCGGACTCGCAGTCATGAAGGAACTCGCTCGAGGAACTCTGGTTGCCGGGCCGCATCGCGACTACGGCAACCTGGAGGAAGCAGTGGAGATGGCGACCTTCAACCTCGAGGTCCGCATCGGCGAACGCCGCCGCGAGCTGATGGCCGAGAACGAGGCCTTCGTGGCCACCCGCCGGCAATCATTCGCCCAAGTACACGAACGCCGCGTGCGATCGCTTCGAGTAACACTGGCCACCCACCAGGAACGAGGAAACACGCGAGCGATTCCGCTGACGGAGGCACGGATCCGCAAGCAAGAGAGACGGTTCGCCGAGCAGCTCGCCAAGCTCGATGTCTCAAGTCAGCCCCAGCTAAAGACTCAGGACCTGGCGGTATGCGTGATCGAGGTGAACGAGTGACACAGCACCCAGACCTGCCATTCGAGCAGGCGAGAAACTCTGAGTACCTCGCTCGTCTGAAGGCCAGAGCGTCGATAGTCGCCCAAGTGAACGTCGCCCGGAGCCGGAACTGGGTGGACCCGTCGGCGATCAAGCTGCCCGTCGGAATCTCCGATCACCCACTTGTTGGACGGATCGGCTTCGACGCCGAGGATGAGCTCCTGGGCCGCGCCTGCTACATCGGGCCAACCCGCCTAGACGACGGCAACTTCCAGGTCGTCAGCTGGGACGCACCGGTATCCCAGCTGTTCTTCGGAACGGGAGACGAGGGCTTCACCATCGATGGCAAGCTCGCGGTGCGCAGGACCTTCGACCACCGCCTCAGCGACATCGCCGACGTAGACGACGAGTGGCTCACACGGGTCGACCCGTCCCCTTTCGATGCAGGCGACCTGCAAGTTCCGGCGCCCAGCACTCCGCGAGCGGACCGCCGGGCGCGGCGCGTCTCTCCAGACAGCCAGCCGAGTCCCGCCGCTGACACCGTTAGGCCCACAAGCGAGGCAGACGCTGAACCACTTGGTGAGGATGGGTCGGCAACCCGCCGGCGGACGCACCGCGACCGCGAAACACAAGACCAGCGACTCGCCGGGATGCGATCCGCTGAGACTGTGCTTAGGAAGCTGGCTGCTCCGCGCTCAGCTGCCCTGCAATCTGTGCTCGCCACCCTGCAACCGGACCAGTTCGACGTGGTCTCACGCAGCCCCCACGAGGACTTGCTCATCCAGGGACACCCGGGCACCGGGAAGACCGTCGTCGCCGCATATCGGGCGGCGTACCTCGTCAGTGCCGAGCGAAAGGAAGCACAGGCACAGTCCGTGCTCCTGGTTGGCCCGACAAGTGATTACGTCGCCCACGTTAAGGGCCTGGTGCGGCCGCTTGATCCAGAAGGCCGAATCGTCGTCACGCACATAGCGGAAGTACTTGATCGGATCGTCGGCCTGAAGACCAACTGGTCCGGTGGCATCGGGGGAGAACACAACGACATTGACGCGCATGCCCGCCAGTTCGCTGCCCGCGCGGAGATGATCCTCCAGCGTGCCAAGACCGTGCCTACCGGCCCGACGGCACGGCGAGATCACCTCGAGGCCGTCTACTCCCTTATCCAGTCCAATGGGCTCCCGGGGCAACCGGTCTCCGACAACCCGGAAGACTCGGCCTGGATGGCGCGATTGCCCCGGTTCAACGAAGCGATTCGCATGCGAAGATATCTCCCCTTGATGGCCCAGAGCACCCTCGCTTTCCAACCTGTCCCGTTCACGGACCAGTTCACTCATCTGCTGGTCGACGAGGCACAGGACATCTCGCCCATCGAGTGGAATGTGCTGGAACAGTACCTTCGCCCAGGTGGTCATTGGACCCTCGTCGGCGACATGAATCAGCGTCGCTCTGACACCACCTACGCCACGTGGGGTCACATCTCCGACCACCTCGGCATCGGTGATGGCGACGAACCCCTGCAACAGACGCTGCTGCGCCGCGGCTACAGGTCAACCACCCCGATCCTCCAGTTTGCCGACAAGCTCCTCCCATCATCTCAGCGAGGTGCGACCTCGATCCAGGTCGAGGGGCCCAGGCCCAGCGTTGAGTATGTCCCCGGACCTGACGCGCTGTTCCCGAAGGCTGTCGAGGCCGCACTACGGCTCTTGAAGAGCTACCCCAATGGGACTGTCGCCATCATCACCGTCGATCCCGGTCGACTGATACAACTGCTGGGCAAGGAAGGCTGGCGTCGCGGCGAGACGCTAAACCTGTGGACTCGTGGCCACGAGCTGCTCAGGGTCCACGTCCCCGAATCAGCTCGAGGCCTTGAGTTCGACGGCGTCGTGGTCGTGGAGCCCGGCGACTTCCCTGAGAACCTCGGACGCGAGGGGCAGCTGTACACGAGCCTCACGCGCGCGAACCGAGAACTGGCGGTCGTCTGGCACAAGGGCATGCCGGACGCGTTGCGGAAGGCCGCGCGGCGTTGACACATAACGTTGGTGAGAGTGGACTCCACCGACCGCAACTTCCACCACTCCAGGGACGTGGCACGTGACGCGGCGTCGCCAGGTGCCTCTGGCAAGCCCAGATTCGCGCGCGTTGAACGTTGCCTTCGGCGCTCATCGAGTCTTCGGGGCAGATGGAGTCGGCCTGTGCCTCTGATATCAGCTGGCGCTCACTGGAGCGAGCTAGGCGCGGCCCCTTCTTCGTATACAGCGAATCCATCGGGAGCCTGGGCCAGCAGCTGCTTGAACGGTCTCGAATCTTGTCACCCCAGTTGTCGTTCAAGATCCAGGTTGCATCCCCTTTCGACGATTGGGTGATCGAGGTGCCAACGCGCGGTTCTCATCCGACTTGCCGTGCTGAGCTTGGATCACTGACCACCGCGCCTCAACGTCCTGTGTACGCCTTCGATGCGCAACGTCTTGCTGTCGGGAAGGATCTGCCTCACCTGCGCCCCCGGTGTACCGGCAGTGACCGGCCCTCGACGAGTCGGAGCACCGCCCAACGCTTCGGTAAGGACTCGGTCGAAGCGTGACGGAGTCGGGAAGCTTCCACGAAGATGAGGGCATGGCCATCACCAGACAGTCCTGTCCCTTTCACGCCGACGAGGACATCCTCGGGCGGCAGGTCGATGCGGACGGCACTATGGAGTTCACCTGCGATCGCAATCTGCATCCAGCCGGAGGGCCGCTCTCGTGGCTTTCGGTCCCTGAGCCCCCGGACATGCCGGAGCTCTACGGGCTGGCCGATGAGCTCGGTCTGGGCACCGAGCTGCCCGCCCTGCTCAACGAGCATCCCGGCAAGTGGGTTGAGTACGGCGTGGTCGAGGCGGCATACGCCGACGCCCACACCGACGACTTCGCCATGCTCGTCGCGCGTTACGGCCACACGGCCATCGCCAAGAAGAACTACACCGTGTCCTCGTTCCTCAGCGGGACACTCGGCCGCCTCAGCAAGCGCGGAGATGTCCTGCTCAGCTGGCGAAAGCCCACCGGGAGGTGGTCATACAACGCAGGGATCTCCTGGTGGGCACTGCCACCCACGCCTCCGGCCGACGCGGAGGTCTCGTGGGAGTCGCTGGGACGCTCTATGGACTATGTCCCGGGAGCGACCAAGCGGTCCAACTAGTCGTCGTCGAGCAGGTTGAGCAGGCGCACCTGACCGAGCGCCCGTTGAAGTGCCGCAACCAGTTCTTCGTCTCTGAGCGTCAGAAGATCGTTGCCGTGGATGGGCGCCTCCCCGGCCGGGGCGTACGGGCCGATGTCCTGCGCGAGCTCGCCGCTGGAGCGAGCGAGCTCCAGCACGCTCATCGGGAAGGGCTCGAGTACGCCGATTGACAGCTCGCTGCCATGGACCCGGATGTCCAGCGCCGGTACGTCCCGCTCATCGTCCCAACCGTCCGTGACGCTGACTGGCCGGTCGAGCAGGGCCATCACCAGGGTGTCGAGGTCCTCGATGGAGTCGATGTCGACAATCTCGAGCAGTTCCTCGAGATCGTCACAGACTTTGGTGAATCGTGGGTCGGTCATTGCCGTCCTCTGTCGTAGGCGTGCGGGTGACCGGCCTGCAGTTCGGCGAGCAGCTCGGGCTGAGCGGCGAGCGCCGCCCTCAGGCGAGCCTTAGCGCGGGAAATACGCTGGTCCACAGCTGCCCGGCTGATTCCGAGCTCGTCAGCGAGGTCGGAAGGTTCGACGTCGTCGACCAGGCGCCGCTGCAGCAAGTCGGCGTCCGCGGGCGGAACGAGACCGAACACCTGGTTGATCACGGCATCGCCCACGGCCGGCATCGAGGGCTGACGACTGCGCGCTACCTCCATGAAGTCAGCCACCACGTCGTACGGATCGCCCTCGTGATCCTCCACCTCGGCCACGGCGGGTCGCCGCTGCTCGGCGCGCCAGCGGTCGGTGATCACTCGTGCGGTCGTCGTCTCTAGCCATGCCTCGACGTTGTTGGGCTGGGCTTCGCCGGACCAAGCGTGGACGTACCTGATCAGCACCTCCTGAAGGAGGTCCTTGCGGTCCTCCGAGGACAGCCGAAAGTCGCGGCCGCGCACCTCAACGATGCGGTGCGCCACACGCCGTATGGCCTCGATTTCCACATGAGTGACCATACGGATCGCCACGGACATCCGCCGGGGTGTCAGAGAACTCGCGGACCCAGCGTCGAAGTCCCTATGAGCACTCGCACGCACCCACAGACCCTGCCCCGACTCGAAACGGCCAACGCCGACGTCGTCACGCCCTACCTCGCCGTCGGAGGTGACCTGTCGTATGACGATGACACCGCGGTCCGCCAGTCCGTCGAGCTCGTCGTCGACGGCGGCATCACCCACGTCCTCGACGTCCGCCAGGAGGCCAACGACGCCGACTGGTGGGCGGAGACCGAGGTGACCTACCTCTGGGCCGGCATCAACGATGCCGGCCAGCGCGTCCCGGCCGCGTGGTTCGAGCGGATAGTCGCGTGGGCCATCGAAGCTATCGACAGCGGGGGCGTGGTCCTCACCCACTGCCACATGGGGATCAACCGCGGCCCAAGCGCGGGCTACGCCGTACTCCTCGGCATGGGATGGGACCCGGTCGAGGCGCTGGCAGCCATCCGAGCTGCTCGCCCGATCGCCAACGTCTGGTACGCCGAGGACGCGTTGAGCTGGCACCTGGACCGGGTCGGTGCCAGTGCCGCCGAGCGCGTTATGGCGCGTGCCCGGATCGCCCGGTGGCGCGAAGAGAACCCACTGGAGGTCGTCCGGATCATTCGCGGGATCCGTGCGGGGGAGAACCATTGATTCGGACCCTGGCCGCACAGTACGTACTCCCGACGCTACGAAGGAGGTCATGAGATGACCGAGCGGATCGCACTGTCACTCAAGCCCGACTTCGCGTCGGGCCGGTGGGCCTGGAGCCTCATGGGGGCGAGCTTCGGGTCCACCGGGTCGGTCCGGGCGCACGGCCGTGAGGACGCTGTCCTGTGTGCACTGGCGGCTGCCCACCCTGTGTTGCAGGCTTGGGTCCCGGCGCAGATGGTCATCTCGCTGCCGCCGACGGCGCTGCTGTGGTCGTACGCCGACGAGGTCTCAGCCCACTTCGCCGGCGTGACGCTGGTGCCTACACCGCGTCCGACGCGCCGCTCCGAGCCGCCGCCATGCGAGCGCTCAACCCGGTGCAGCCCGTCGCGGCTCCTCCGTCCACCTCCCTCACGGTTGCTACCGATGGTTCTGCGACCCGCGGGCGCATCGGCTGGGGCTGGCTGGCCGAGGACGGCAGGCACGGGCACGGCACCGAGACTCCGTGGACAAGGTCGTGCGTGAGGCGCAGGCACCCCGTGCTCGCTGAGCTCCGCGCCATCTCCGAAGCCATCACGGCACTTCCACACCGGGACCTGGTGATCCGCACGGACTGCAGGCAGGCAATTTCGCTGATCACCGAGTGGATCGGCGGAGGAGACCGGCTGCCCGACGGCTACATCGCCACGCACCACACCGCCGTCAAGCGGGCCGGGCTGCTGTGGACGCAGGAGCAGGTCCGCAAGGAGGCGCCACGGCTCGACATCGGCTGGGTCCGCGGCCACGCAGGGGATCCGCTCAACGAGGGAGCCGACTCCCTGGCCAAGCTCGCCCGCCGCGCAGCCGAAGGGACTTGGGGCTTCGGCCCCGACGACGTACCCGCCCGCGCCCGGGCAATCGCCGACGCCTTCGCTGGCCCCGACAGCCACTCCCAGCCCGCCACCGCGGCCTGACTTTCACGATCCACCCAGGAGAACCACATGAAGATCAACGCACTCCTCGACGTTAACGTCGTCGCGCACGAGACCGAGGACGAGGTCGCCGTGCTGCTCGAGCTCGAGGCACCGGCGGCGCTCGCCGACGCCACTCGTCCCCAGGCGTCGCTGCAGGTCGTCCTCGACCGCTCCGGGTCCATGGGCGGAGCGCCGCTCGAGGGCGCAAAGAAGGCTATCGTCGCGCTGGTCCGTCGGCTCGAGCCGATGGACAACTTCGGGCTGGTGACTTTCGACGACTCCGCCCAGGTCGTCGTGCCCGCCGGCCCACTCGCCGACAAGGACGCCGTGATCACCCAGATCCAGGGGGTGAACGCGGGCGGGACGACCGACCTTTCGGCCGGCTACATCCGCGGCCTGCGCGAGATCCGACGAGTGATGTCAGGCCAGCCGGGTCGGGGATCCAGCGGCACTGTCCTGGTCATCTCAGACGGTCACGTCAACGCCGGGATCAAGGACGCCGACGAGTTCGCCTCCGTCACCTCCAAGGCCTACGCCGACAGCATCGTCACCTCCACCCTCGGCTACGGCCGCGGCTACGACGAGACGCTGCTCACCGCGATCGCCCGCTCCGGCTCGGGCAACCACGTGTTCGCCGACAACCCCGATGCTGCCGGGGCCGCCATCGCCGGTGAGGTTGACGGGCTGCTCAACAAGGTCGTTCAGGCGCTCTCCCTGACGGTGAAGTTCGAGCCGGCTGTGCAGTTCCTCCGGCTCTACAACGACTTGCCGGCTCAGCAGATCGGCGAAGGTCAGGTGATGATCGAGCTCGGCGACCTCTACTCCGAGGAGGCCCGCAAGGTCCAGCTGAAGCTCAAGGTCCCCGCCCTCGCCGCACTGGGGCTCGCCCGAGTGGCGACCCTGGAGATCTCGTACGTCGAGCTGCCGGGCCTGGTCGAGCAGGTCGTCTCGCTGCCCATCACCGTCAACGTTGTGCCCGGCGACGAGGCTGCCGGCCGGGTGGCGCACCCCAGCGTGCACTCCGAGGTGCTCTTCCAGGAAGCACAGGACGTCAGGCGCCAGGCGTCCGAAGCGTTCGAGCACGGCCGCTTCGACGAAGGCCAGCGCCTCATCGGCGAGACCAAGATCCGTCTGGCGCGCTCCCTCGGCGTCGCTCCCGAGAAGCTCAAGCCCGAGATCCAGGTCGAGCTTGACGATGTCGCTCGCATGGAGCAGCTGGGTCACGACAGCGGCCCCATGGGCGCTCCGATGATGTCGAAGATGTCCCGCGACTCCTACCACCGGATGAACCGCAAGCGCGGGCGGCGGACCCACCCCGAGCAGGACGGGCGCTGACTCCGAGGCGTGGTTGTTTCGGACCCCTGGCGCACGCTGCTCCCATGAGCGAAATCATCAGTAAGACGAGCGCCGCTGGGGAGCCCGCGCCCGTGTACTTCCGCACGGCCACGGGCACCCGCGTCCACCTTCCCGAGTGCCCTCACCTCGTCGGCGCGGACGGCCACGCGGCGACTCCCGCCGAACAGCTGCAGCACCCCGTCTGCGACTGGTCGCGAGCGCAGGACGAGGGCCACGGACGTGACTACTTCGACACCATCGAGGACGCCATGCGACGGGTGGGCGTGCCCGTAGAAGGTCACGACGTCGTCCTCGACGCACTGCGGTTCGTCCAGCACGACGAGGTCTTCGTCGTTCACAGCCTGACCTACGGTGCACTCGGTCGAGACGGTCGCACGGTGGCCGGCTTCGGCAGGACCTTCTACTGGGTGGGCGACCAGCGCATCAACCTTCCGTTCTACGTCGACAGTTCGCGACTGGGGCACACGGCGCCCAAGGCCTATGGCGACGCCTGCCCGAGCTGCAACCTCGCGCTGCCGCTCACTGGCGTCTGCGACGACTGCTGAGCCGCCCGATTCCATCCCGCGCACGACGGATTCCGGGCACCATGGGCGGCGTACAGGCAGTCGAGGGGGGAGACGCCCATGCCACCAGGACGCAATCCGGTCGAGGCGATGCAGCGTCTGGCGCGCATCCTCGCGGTCCTCGACGACGCCGGCGTCGTCGGGGCGACGACCGACAGGCTGCTCGAAGTGGCTCAGTACGGCGGGCAGTCCGCGCCGCAGGACCAGCTGAGCCTGGACCTGCGCAACCTGAAGAATCAGGGCTGGCAGATCGACAACGTGGCACCGCCGGGGGAGCTAGGCCGCTACCGCATGGTGAGCGGGGACAACCGCCTCCACGTCAAGCTGACAGCAGATCATCGGGCTGCCCTCCAGCGGGCGGTTCTGTTGGCCGAGCGGTCCGACCTCGCCAAGCGACTTGGAGTCCGAACCACGACGGTCCCCGAGGGGATCGGCGCCATCGTGATCCGGAAGCAGAAAGGCGACAAGCTGTCCCTCGCCTTCCAGTCCGTACAGCTGCGCAGCCGGATCAGGTTCACCTACAAGGGCACCGCGCGGATCGTGCACCCCGGGACGGTGCGCTTCCAGAACTACAAGTGGTATCTCAGTGGCGTCGAGGACGGGGCAGAGATCGTCAAGCACTTCGTGGTCAGCGAGATGAGCGGCATCGCCCTGGATCCACCGGGGACGGCCGCCGAGGTGTCGTCTGTGAGACGCATCCCGCTGCACCCCCTCAGGTGGGAGGTCGACGCGCCCACGCAGGTCACGCTCCGCACGACCCGTGACTTCGTGCCCGACGTCATCAGATGGCTCAACGAACCCGACTCACAGGTCGAGCGCGACGACGCGGTCGACCTGACCTACACCGTCACCCACCGGCATGCCTTCCGCGCCCGCCTCTACGTCCTCGGGCCGCGCGTCACGATCGCGCAGGGTGCCGAGGTGTACGACGAGATACTCGCCGAGCTGCGCACGATGGTGGGGCTGTGATGGCCGGGCCCAAGTTCCTCCAGCGCGTTGCTCGCTTGCCCGAGGTTATCAACGTCCTGAGCGCCTATCCCGACGGGCTACCCCTGAGTGAGCTCGCCGCCCAGTTCGGCGTCGGCGTCGAGACCATGCGCGAGGACCTCGTCACCTACCTCGACCTGGAGTCGTGGGGCTGGTCGTTCGACATCTTCCGCAGGCCTGCCCTGGAGTTCGTCCAACCGGAGGCCGGGTATGCGACCGACGGATCGGGCGGCACGGTGGTCCGCATCGTCCCCGACGCGGCCCCTGGCCTGGGAGTGGAGCATCTCTCGGCTGGTGACCTCGCCACGCTCTACACCGCCGGCGCGGCACTGCTCGAGGTGGATCCGGACGACACCGACCTGGCTGCGGCGCTCGGCGTCATCGCAGAGACCATGTACGGCGAGCCGGCCGCGACGCCGTACGTCGGTGACTGGAACCGCCACCTTCGCGATCTCCAGGACGCCCAGGAGCGGCAGCGCAAGGTCCGGATCGTCTACTCGCGGGCGTGGTATCCGGGGGTGACCGATCGGGTCATCGAACCGCTGCGCCTGGTCCAGACCCGCCGTGGATGGGAGGTCGACGCCGGACCGGCCGGTCCGGAGGGCAACCTGCGAACCTTCCTCCTCTCCAACATCCGATCGGTTGAGGTTCTCGACGAGGGCTTCCAGGGCCCCTCCGGTCTCGAGTCGCTGCTCGCGAAGCAGCGGGCGACGACCACCGTCCGCATGGAGATCGCCCAGGACGCCCGCTGGGCCGCACGCCAGCACGCCGAAAGGGTCACCGTCCTCGACGAGGACGAGGCGACTTTCACCGCGGACCTCGAGCTGCTGGCTCCCGTCGGGGAGCGGGTGGGGCTGATCCTGTTGGCGAGCGGTCCCTCGACGCGGGTCGTCGCGCCGGGTGCGGTCCTGCCGGACGCGTTGGCGCTCGTCCACGAGCTGCTGACACATCACGAATCGGCCGGGCGACCGCCGGCCTGACGGCCTTCGTTCACCACTCCGGCATTACCGGCTCGCCGCAGTTGGGACAACTCATCTGATCGGCGCTGTCACCCTTGGGGACCTCGCCGGTCGAGGTGCAGTACTCGCAGATCCATCGGGCCATGGTCCGACGCTAGGGCACTCAGGTCTCAGGGTCAGCCGTCGGCGTGGAGCCGCGCAAGGTGGTGGTCCAGGATCGCCTGCATCTGCAGGACGTCGGGGGAGTCGTCTGTGAAGCCAGACGCTTCCAGGAGCCGGGCGCGAGCCGGGACGTACTTGTCGGCCATGAGCTCGCGTGCCTTTGCCGGATCGTGCTGGGCCAGGTCGGGGTTGCAGGTGACGTTCCACGCGTTGTCGACCAGCTTGACCAGACGACCCAGTGGGTGCGCACACGCTCGGGAGATGAGCGCGTCGTATGGCTCGTCCGGCGGCCCCTTGGTCACTGACTCGACGGCCGCAACGACGTGGTCCGAAAACCCCTGCTCGCGCAGGTCTCGGGCTGTGGTCCCAGTGTCTTCGATGATGTCGTGGAGCCAGCCAACGGCCTCGGCTTCGGTCCCGAACACGGCAGCCGCATCAGCGATGGGGTGCAGGTGCGCGTCGACGTAGTTGCGACCGAGCTTGTCCAGTTGGGTGGCGTGCGCCTCCGCAGCGACCGTGCGAGCTTGCTCCAACATGCGGCCTCCCTGATGTGGCTTGGGCCTTCGCCCACCAGCGGATCTGGACGGTACGCGACGCGTGCCTCCGGCATACTCCCGACATGACAGAGATCGAGGGCCACCTGTTCATCGTCCACGGACGCATCGAGTCGGTGATCCACGACGCGGCGCTGGTGCCGGTGGATCAGGCCTACGACTTCAACTCGATCTGGGCTCCGCTAGTCGGGACGCGCCCTCCCTTGCCCCTGAAGTGGAAAGAGCGCGGGTACGGACGCATCAAGCCGGCGCCGGACCGGGTGTGGGCCGTCAGTATCGGCAACGGGCTGGACCCTTACGAAGAAGTTGTCGGCCGGATTGTCGGCGCCATGCAACGCATCGAGCTCCGGCGAGATGCCTATCCGCCAAAACGGGGCACTGGGACGTTGCCGCTGGTGGCCGTTCCGGTCATTGGCATCGGCCGCGGGGGGTTTGGAAGCGACCGGGGCTCAGTCCTTCGCATGCTGGTCGAGGAACTGACGCGTGCCGCCCGCGAGCTCAAGCTTGACGTCGTACTCGTGACTCCCGATCCCGCGGTCTTCGCCGCTGCCCAATACGCGCGACGTCGGCTGACCGTCAAGCTCGAACCGGGACTGGAGAGGCGTGCCCGTGAACTCGGCACGGCGGCACGAGCCGGCCAGCTCGCGGTCCTCATGGGAGCGGGTGTCTCCGCGGCAGCCGGTCTTCCCTCGTGGCACGGGCTGCTCGAGGAGCTCGAGGGCGACTTGAACATCAACTATCCGGACGCCAGCGGCGTCCCGAACTCGATCGATCGCGCCGAACTGATCGAGCGCGCGGACAAGAAGGGATTCCAGCAACGGATCGCGGCAACGGTGAACGCGGTGTCCCACCCGTCGTTGTTGCACGCCCTGCTGGCAGGCCTGGACTGTCATGAGGTCGTCACCACCAACTACGACACGCTCTATGAGCAAGCAGTGCGCGCGACGGATCGTGAAATCAAGGCGGTCATGCCGTGGAACTCGGCGCATGGTGCCGAAAGATGGATCCTCAAGCTCCACGGCGACGTCGACCACGTCCAGCAGATCGTCCTCACGCGCAGGCACATGGTCCGGTACGACGCAGCCAACCGGCCGTCTGCGGCGGTGCTCCAGTCCCTTCTTCTGACCAAACGCCTGCTTGCCGTAGGCGTGTCGATGACCGACGACAACGTCATTCGGCTCGCGCACGAGGTGCAGGCCTATCGCGATGAGCACCAGGAGGGTGAGCACGGCACCTTCGGCACCGTTCTGGACACGGACGGAGACGACATCCGGGCGAAGCTCTGGGATGGACAGCTGGACTGGGTGAAGCTCGAGGCGGAGTCCGGGCTGCCGGGGCGCCGGGCGCAGGAGCTCTTCCTGGATCGCGTTGCCGACCATGCAGCGCGTGACTCCTCGTGGCTCCTCGACCAGCGGTTCGAAGGACTCCTGGAGCGCGACGAGGACAGACGACTCGCGGATGAGGTTCGCGAGCTTTACCGTCGCATTCCTCAGCGGGCCGGCGACAAATGGGCGCCGTTGCTGCAACGGCTCGAGGAGTTGGGCGCTTCATCCGGCGAGCGCGTGAGGGTTCGCCGTCGCGAGGATCAGCGCGACTTCCGGTAGAGCGTCGCCGGCCTGCCCCGCAGCCCGTCAGAGACCACGACCTTGCCATTGCGCGTCAGCGGCTCGACGTACTCCCGCATCCGTCGGTTGAAGTTGTCCTTGTGCAGCTCGGCGCCGACGACGGCCTCGTGCACCTTGCGCAGCTGGCGCAGGGTGAACGGCTCGGGCAGGAACCCGTCGGGGTCGGGATGGATGTCGACGTAGCGGTAGCGGATCTCGTAGCGGTCGCGTAGAGCGTCCACCGCCGCAGAGACGATTTCGTCGTGGTCGAAGAGCAGACGCGGCTCGCCGCGGAGACGTCCGTCGGCCGCAACCGACACGAGGTCGCCGTGGGCGTCCAGCAGTTCGGTCTCTGGGAGCGAGAGGGAGTGCGCGGCTGAGATCACCCAGCTGCGGTCGTCGCGGTCGGGATCGTCGAAGAGGCGCAGCAGCCGGGGTCGGTTGCGCTCCGAGGGCTCGATGCCCACCTTGCGGCGCAGGACGTCGTCGACGGTCCGGTCGACCGTCCACCGCTCCCTGATGAATCCACCGGGTAGCGAGCGGCCGTGGGGCTCACGGCGGTCCTGCACCAGGACTCGCAGCTGGGGGTTTGTTTCGGAGGGTCCGCCTACTGTCAGCACCGCGACATCGACAGTGACACCGGGTCGAGGAAATGAGTCGAGGTCCGCCATGCGTCAGACATTAGCGCGATGCGCGTGTTAATGTTTAGAGACAATCGAGTGCTAAAGGAGACGGGGATGGACGAGAGGGACTTCGACGAGGGCGCCGCTGAACAGTCGGGTGCGACGCGGGAGCTCGACCAGGGCTGGGGCCAGCTGGCGCGGTGCCTGGCCGATCACCTGGGCGAGATGGCCTCGGAGGAGGACCACCTCGTCCTCGAGCTCCCCCGCGGGCACGAGGGCGGGTCGACGCCGTACGCGCAGTTCGCAGGATTCGACGGCGGGCAGATGCTGCGCGCCGAGCTCAGCGGCGACGTCTACCTGACGCCCGCGAGTCGGCTCGGCGCCGAGTGGTGCGATGCCCTGCGGGCGATGGGGTGGCTGGGCAACGACGACGAGGAGCCCAACTGGTACGTCGAGCGCCCGCTCGGCGACATGAAGGCCATCGCCGGCCTCGTCGTCGGCGCGCTGCGCGAGGCATACGGCGTCGCCCACCCGCTGCTGCTGACCTACCGGGCATGGGGACCGGCGGTTGGCGGAGCCGCCGAGCTGGGACTGAGCGCGACCGAGGACGTGCCCGTCGAACTGCCAGATGCGCCGGACGGGTCGGCGGCTCTCATGCCCGAAGATCGCGAGGAGCTCGTGGAGATGGTGGGCATGACATTGGAGGCGAAGTACGGTCACCGGCCCGACGTCGACGACGACGGCGATCTCGTGCTCAGTCACCTCGACCAGTTGGTGTGGGTGCGGGTGCGACCGGACACCCCAGCCGTCGAGATCCTCGCTCGCGTTACCCACGGCATCCACTCACGCCGCGCGACCGCCGCCGAGATCGCGGTCCTCAACCGCGACAACCCCTGGGTGAAGTGGACCCTGCAGGAGCGCACCGTGTGGCAGCACATCGTGTTCCCCGCGCTGCCCTTCGCCCCCACCCACCTCGAGGCGATGGTCGATGTCTTCCTCGGCACCATGTCGGCCACGCGCGACGACCTGGCGTTCCGCGTCGGCGGGCGGGTGGCCTGATGAGCGACATGGACAGCCTGGCCCTCCACCAGGCGATGGAGGCCGAGATGATGGGCGGCCTCGGCATCTCGCCTAGGGCGGCGATGCTGGTGGCCAGGGAGCGCAAGAGGGAGAGACTGCTCGAGACGCTCGGAACGGCGTCGGGCGCGACCCTCGCCGCCGCGGCCGCCAGCGCGCTCGTCACCTTCGCCGAGCTGCTCGCGGCAGGCCTGCCGCGCGAGGATCGCCTCGCCGAGCTGGCCATGCTCTACCGCGGGGACTGCCCGGTCGGTTTCCTGCGGGAATCACGCTTCCAGGGGGAGGTCATACGCGACCCCGCGCTACCCGTGTCCACAGCCCGAGCGGTGCTGGAGGCAAAGCCCTCGGCGCTGGAGATAGACGTCCTCAGCAGGCGCAAGGACCTCGCCAACAAAGAGCTCCAGCTGGCCGCCGTGCGGGGTCGCGCTCGCGCCCGTTGGCAGGGCAAGAGCGGTGGAGAGTACGCCGCGCTGCGGTGCCTGCCGGCCGGGTGGCTGGAGCTGGCCGGCAACGGGGTGGACGAGGAGATCGTCGGCATCCTGCGCAACCCCAACTGCTCCGAGGCGGTGGTGCGGCGCTACATCACGTGCGGCACGGCCCGCGTCCGCCTCCAAGCCCTCCTGGCGACGCACCGCCGTGGTTTGGCCATCGAGTCGTCGTTGGTCGTCGCCGCTCGCGACCTGCCCATGACTGACTCCCCAAAGTTCCCCCGCCGTGACCGCGTGGTGGAGGTCGCCAACCGCATCCTCGCCGCCCGATGACAGCGCCCATCACCTCCACGACAGGAACAGCCATGACTCTCCACCTCACACCCGCCCAGGTCGACCGCGCTTGCGGCGTGCTCATCGCTTCCGCGGCGGGCGACGCGCTCGGCGCCGGCTACGAGTTCGCCAGTGTGGCCCCCGACCTCGTGCCTACGATGATCGGCGGCGGCCTCGGTGGCTTCGCGCCCGGCGAGTGGACCGACGACACCTCGCAAGCTGTGGCGATCGCCCAAGTCGCCGCCACTGGCATCGACCTGCGCACCCCCGAGGCGTTGACGCAGATCGCGCAGGTCTTCGCCGACTGGTACGCCGGCGGCCCCGCCGATGTCGGCATCCAGACCTCCGCCGTCCTCTCCGGTGCTGGGCGCAACCCGACCGGCGACGAGATGGCCGAGGCTGCGCGGGTCGTGCACGAGCGCTCAGGCCGCAGCGCCGGAAACGGATCGCTGATGCGCACAGGGCCGGTCGCCCTGGCGTTCCTCCACGACCCCGAGGGCCTCGTCGAGGCGGCGATGGCGGTCAGCGCCCTCACCCACCATCAGGACATTGCCCAGGAGGCCTGCGCCGTCTGGTGCCTGATGATCCGCCACGCAGTGCTGACCGGCGAGCTCCCTACGTACGACGACATCGCCGCGTGGATGCCCAACGCCGACCACTGGCGCGGGCTGCTGGCCGAGGCCGAGACGAAGTCCCCGTCAGCCTTTGCCCGCAACGGCTGGGCCGTCGGCGCCCTGCAGGCGGCGTGGTCGGCGATCACGCACACCCCGCTGCCGACCGATGGTCCCGCCTGCGGTCACCTCGTCGACTCCCTCTCCACCGCGATCCGCATCGGCCACGACACCGACACAGTCGCCGCCATCGCCGGTGCCCTGCTCGGAGCGCGGTGGGGGATGAGCGCCGTGCCCGCTGCTTGGCGCCGGGTGCTCCACGGTTGGCCCGGCCTGCGAGCGCTGGACCTCGAGCACCTGGCCGTGCTAACCGTCCGGGGTGGAGCGCCGGGCAAGTACGGCTTTGGCCGCTGGTCGACCACATCGACTACACGCACTTGCAGTACGGCCTGCCCGCGCTCGCCACGCACCCGCACGACGACGGGGTACTGATCTCCAGCGCCACCGTCCTCGACGAGGTCCCCGACGAGGTCGACGTCGTCGTCAGCCTCTGCCTGACCGGGCGCACACAGATCGATCCGCGGCTGGAGCACATTAACTTCCGGCTGATGGACCAGGCGGAGCCGGAGCAGAACCCCAACCTCGACTTCGTCCTGATGGACGCTGCCCGGCTCGTGGCCGACCTGCGCGATGAGGGCAAGACCGTGCTGCTGCACTGCGCCGCCGCCCACTCGCGCACACCCACGGTCGCTACCGCCTACTCCATGCTGCGGGAGGTGGAGCTCGATGACGCGCTGCCGGCGGTTTGTGGGGTGCTGCCGGCAGCGCGACCCAACCGGGGGTTTCGGGAGGCGTTGCGTCGGATCTCAGTCGCGAGGTAGCGGGGCGCTCGGTCGGGTGTCTACTGCTCCGATCTGCGGACGCGAAGGACCGATCTGGGTAGCCTAGAACTTGGCCGTTCAACCCGCCGAACGAGAGTGCGCAGCGACCCACATGCTTAGCCTATTGTCCCGCATCCCGGTTCAAAGCCAGAAACCCATCGCCAGCGGACTCTTGTGGGCGGCCGTTCTCAGTGCCCCTTGGGCATTCCTCATGTACCTGGGCTTCTCAGAAGCGACTGAGGAGAAGTGCACCGGGCATCTGTGGAATAAGGAGTGCACGGAGATCGACATCCCGTTGAGCGAACGGCTTCCCGACCTACTGATCGCGATCGGACTGGTGGTCTTCGCGCTTGTCTGTGTACTGGTCGCTCTGCTGCTGACAACTATGCAAGGGCATCTTAAGAGGTACTTATCCATCCTCACGGGCGTCGAGTCGATGAGCGTTCAGAAGATTGCGAGCATCACGAACTCGAACCCGGCCAAGGTGCGCCGCGAAATTCAGAGCATGATCGACTCCGACATGATTGACGACTTCCATATTGATTACGGGGCAGACCAGGTAGTCAGCAAGAAGTATGTCCCGAAGACGTCACGCAAGACGGTAGTGACGTGCCGGGCGTGCGGCGCCAACAACGAGTTAATCGTCGGCATCACGCGCGCGTGCGGCGCGTGTGGTGAGCCGTTGGTACTGAACACACCCTGATTGGTCGGACGTCTCGCCTAGGGTGCCAACACGAGACGAGGTTCGTCTCAAGTGTGAGCGCATCACGCGCGCGAAAGGCGGGAAGCGATGGGACTGATCAGCGCAGCGGTCGGTGCGGTCGGGGGAGCTCTCGCTGACCAGTGGCGAGACTTCTTCGTGGCTCCCAGGTTCGACGAGCAAACCATTGTCGCTCCGGGCATCTTCCAAGAGAGCAACAGGGGCCGCGGCTCGAACCGGTCCGCCACCGCCAATGTGATCTCCGACGGATCGCGCGTCGTCGTACCCGAGAACACCGCCGTGATTATTACGGATGGCGGCCGGATCGTCAGCCTGTCTACTGAGCCGGGCTACTTCGTGTTCCGCAACGACGGTCAACCCTCCGTCTTCAGCGGGATCGGGGTCTACCAGGCGCTCGTTCGGGAGTCATGGGAGCGGTTCAAGTTCGGGGGGCAGCCAAGCCAGCAGCAGCTCATCTACTACGTCAACCTCCGCGAGATGCGGAACCTCCGCTTCGGCACACCCGGCTTGTTGCCTTACAAGGACTTCTCGCTCGTTCCCCAAGGCTCCAGTCAGGCACCCGTTCTTCGTCTCCGGGCCCGAGGTCAGTACTCGGTCCGAGTGGTGGACCCCCTCCGGTTCTTCTGCAACTTCCTGCCGGCCAATACTCAGTTCTACTCGCTGGCTGAGGAGGCCGCGAGCGGGCAATTGCGCCAGGAGTTCCTCACCGCGTTCCAAGCGGCATTGCAGGCCTTGTCTCGGACCACTGACATCGCTTCGCTCGCCTCACACGGCCCTCAGGTCGCCGCGGAACTCACCAACGGGGACGGGCCGGGTGGGTCCTGGTTGAAGCGCTTCGGTCTCGAAGTGGTCGCGGCCGCAATCAGCGCCATCGAGTACGACGAGGCGTCGCGTGAGCTGATGGACAAGTACAACAAGGGCCTGATGCTGGGGGGCGGCATCGGCAACGCGTACACGCAGACAACGATCGCCGACTCGGCTCTCGCAATGGCTGAGGGCGGAGAGGGCGGGGCAGGGATGATGGGGCTTGCGATGGGTCTTGGCGCGGTCGGCGGAACAGTCTCAGGACTGCATCAGCCGACTACCGCGCCGGCTCAATCTGACCCTGTAGCCGTGTTGGGACAGCTAAAGGCCATGCTCGATCAGGGACTGATCACCCCCGAGCAGTACGCAGCAAAGCAGCAAGAGGTACTCGGCCGGATGTGAGGAGTCAGAGGTCAGCGAGGTAGCTGCCTTCTGGATGCAGGAATAGCAGCAGCGTCTTGACGTCGCGTCCGGTCGCCGCGGTGAGCATGTCGCGGTAGGCCCGGAGCTGGGGTGTGTAGAAGGCGACCTTGTCGGTGAGGGTGTCGGGTCGCACCACGTCGGTCTTGTAGTCCACGACGACCAGGGACTTGTCGTCCTCTTCGTAGATGAGGTCGATGATGCCCTCGACCAGGACGCCGTCAGTCCCGGGGGCGCCGACGTACGCCTCGCGCCAGTGGGTCCGGGCGGCAGCGCGCTGCACGGTCTCGCTCGTCAGCGCCGAGCGCACCAGCCGTGCGACGACGTCCTCGTGCTCGGGGATGGCTTCGGCGATGACCTGGGCGCGGACGGCTTGCTCGAGTCCAGACCCGGTGGCGAGGTCGACGGTCTGGAGCGCCGCGTGGACGGCACGACCCACCGCAGAGCCGTAACGGCCCTTGGACCAGGGCGGCAGCTCGACATCACGCGGACCCTTTGCCAGGCCGGCGTCTGCTTCGGCGAGCACGACCTCGGGGTCGGTCCCTTCGGGGCCCGACGCGGTGATGGCTCCGGGCATGCGACTGGCCCGGCGAGCTGATGTCACACCTGCAAGCCAGGTGTCGAAGTCGGGCGGGGGAGTCACGGCTGCCGACGAGGCATTGACGGGTCTCGGCTCGCCGTCCCACACGAAGTGCTGCGGCGCCGCGACCTCGTGCGCCTGGGCGTGCGCCAAGAGCTCGGCCGGAGTCAGGCGTTCGGAGGTTCGGTCGGTGCGGTGCATCGAGACGATGAGGTGGTCGCGTGCTCGGGTGGCGCCGACGTACATCAGGCGGATGCGTTCGTAGTCGTCCATCTGCTCGTCGAGCTCGGCGGCCTCTTCGAAGGAGACCTCGCGCAAGTTGGCCGCGAAGCTGACGGTGTAGTCCGCGTCGCCCCACAGCAGGCGGACTCCGTACTGCGTCCGGGGCTGATTGGACATGCCGGACAGCACCACGATCGGGAACTCCAGCCCCTTGGCCGCGTGGATGGTCATGACGCGTACGGCGTCGCTGTCTCGTTCGGGGAGGATCGCCTCGGAGACGCGGGCCTTCTCTTGGGCCTGGTGTGCCACCCAGTCGAGATAGGCGCGCAGCCCGCCATGGGAGACCTCGCTCCAGGCGCGGGCCTGGTCCACCAGGAACCTGATGCGTCGCCACGAGTCACGCGTGCGAGGCTGGTATGCGGACAGCTCGAGGAACCGTCGGTCGGCGACGATTTTGGCCAGCACCTCGCTGGGCGTGAGCCAGCGAGCGGCCCTCTCCAGGGAATGCAGGTAGTCCATCGCGACACCGACGGGTGTGTGGCTGAGTTGGTCGTCCGCGACCTTGGAGTGCAGGTCGAGCCACCTCCCGCCGTGACGCCACGCCAAAAGGTCGTCGTCGCCGCATCCCATGGCGGGGGTCCGCAAGGCGATGACGAGTGCCAGCTGGTCAGAGGGGTCCGCAATCGCGCGAGCGATTATCAGGAGGTCGCGGACCTCGGCCGCCTCGTAGACCAGAGACATCGATTCGGCGCGGAAGGGGATGCCGGCCGTGTCCAGCGCGTCTTCCAGCCTCGACATGGAGGTGCGCGAGGGCAGGAGTACTGCGATGTCGGCGAGCTGTGCGGGACGCCAGAGTTGGTGGGTCTGGTCGAAGACGGTCCAACCCTCGGTGATCACCTGGGCGATCGCACCTGCCGCGTCGGTCGCCTCGGCGGCTCGGATCCCGTCCGCCGTGGTCTCCGGGTGGAGTTCGACACCCGACACCATCACGGCGGGGCCGATGAGCTTGTCGCCGGTGTCGCGGTGGGCCACGAGGGGCTCGTAGGTCGGCTGGGCATCCTGTTGGAACGTGATGAGCTCGCAGAAGACGCCATTGACCCACTTGACCACTCCGGGCACGGATCTGAAGTTGGTCGAGAGGGACGCGGGTTCGCCGATGACGCCCTGGGCGCCGAGGTAGGTCTTGATACTCGCGCGGCGGAATCGGTAGATCGACTGCTTGGCGTCACCGACCACGAAGAGGCGACCATCGGGCACGGTGACGTCCCGCCAGTCCGGTTGGCTTGCATCGCGGCCACCTGCGATGCGCACGGCGATCTCGATCTGGATCGGGTCGGTGTCCTGGAACTCGTCCAGGAGGAGCCGTTCGTAGGTCTGGTGCAGCGTGTCTCGGACGTCCTCGTCGCGGGCGAGCAGGTCGCGGGCCAGCACGAGGAGGTCGTGGAACTCGAGCCGACCGGAGCGGCGCCGCTCGGTCGCCTCGGCGAGGACGCGGTGCGCGCACCAGTAGGTGATGTGGCGCAGGCACTGAGCGACGATCTTCGCCTTGAGCTCCATGGCATCGGCCACGACCTCCCGCAGGGAGTCACGCACTGCCTTGGGGTCGATCCCTGACCAACTCCCCATGGTGCCGACGTTGCCTGTCTTGAACCCGGCGAGGGCAGGAAAGGTTCGCATGGTCTCGTGTACGTCGGCGGCGTTGAGCAGAGCGCGAAGCAGCGCCTCCGTCTGCTCGACCACCGGGAACAGTTTGTCCGACGGGTCGATGCAGCAAGCCCTCAGGTCTAGGACTCGGTTGAGCCCCTTCTCCACGTCATCAAGACCCGGCACTGACAGTGGCTTGGGCGGATTGCTCAGGACATGAGTCCTCAGGCGGTCCCAGTCCTGCCCCAGCAGTCGGACCGTCTGTCGCACGTGCTTGAGCTGGATGCCTGCGGAGATGCCGAGCGTGAGCGCGTCTGCCAGCTCCTCGTCGTCGAGCAGGTCGCGCTGGATCCGGGCCCAGCGCTCCTCGAACGCGATCGAGGAACCGACCTCGTCGAGCACGTCCAGTGCCGGCGGAGTCCCTGCCTCGATGGGGTGGGCCGTCAGAATGCGCTGCGCAAACGAGTGGAGGGTGCCGATGGCGGCGAGGTCGAGCTGCTCCAGCGCTACCTCGGCGCGGCGGAGGGGCTCGGGATCGCTCTCCTCTGCGAGGGCCCTTTCGAAGCGGGCTCGCAGCCGATCACGCAGCTCTGCCGCCGCCTTGATCGTGAAGGTGACCGTCGCGACGCGTTCCATCTCGACGCCGTCCTGGAGCACCAGCTGCGCGACGCGCGCCACCAACGAGCTGGTCTTGCCGGAGCCCGCACCCGCGCGGACGAACAGGGTCCGGTCGGTGTGCGTCTTGATCCGGTCGCGCTCGTCCTGGTCCACGGGATCAGTCATGCTTCACCTCGTTGTTGAGCAGGAGGGCGGTGAGCCGGCTCAGCTCTGGTTGCGCGGCCTTGGCATTCCACGCTCGACGGAGGGCGCCGTAACCCAGCCCGTCGGGATTACAGAATGCGCACTGCACGAACGCGAAGTCGTCCCCGGCAGGTGGGATGTTGGGGAAGTGCCCTGCGGCGATCGCCTCGGTGAGGACGTCGATGACGCCTGCGTATGTCTGCCTCACCTGGTCGTCGACGACCAGGTCGATCCGGCGATCCTCCTTATGGACGAACCAGTAGGAGGCGGTGACGGGGAGGTCCGTGCCCAGCGCGCGCTGGGCGGCGATGGCGTACGCCGGCAGCTGGAGCTTGGCGCCGAACGGCACGGGATTGTGCTGCTTGATGTCCTTGAACCGCCTCGTGGAGCCGGTCTTGATGTCGGTGACGTAGACACGGTCCGATGTGAGGTCAACCTTGTCGGCGCTGCCCCGCATAAGCACGCGCCCCCCGGGGACGGAGATTTCAATTGGAGGTGATCCGTCCATGCCGAACGCGAGCTCGGCTGCCTTGACCTCAGCACCCACCTGGGCGCGCCAGTCGTTGTCGACATCGAGCATGCTCGAGAGCGTCGACAAGATCTTGGCCTTCTCGATCGCCCAAAGGCGCTGATGGCCGGTGACACCTCGGTGCTCATACTGGAGTGCCTTCTTCTCAGCGAGCTCAAGCAACGCATCACGGTGGATGCCGGTCCACGGCTGACCCGGGCCCGGCAACTCATCGGCGAACTTCTTCGCAAGGTCGTCCATGCACTCGTGGATGAAGGTTCCGAGCTCGTTGGCGGGGATGCTCACGATGTCTTCGGGGTTCTCGATCGGCTTCACCGAAAGCAGGCGCTCGACGAAGAACGCGTGGGGGCAGCCAGCGAACCTCTCCAGTGCCGTGGGGGAGATGACGTGATCGGACGCGCGGTAGTCCGGCAGTCCGGGCGCTCCGGCGAGGTTGCCGTCGAACCGGGTGAACTGTGGGCTCTCCCGCGCCGCTACGACGGATCGGGCGTGGTCGGTGATGCTGTCGTCGAGCACGTCTGCACGCGCGGCACGAACTCGCCACTCCTGCTCCGTTGCTTGGTGTTCGGTGGTTTCGAGCTCACCGGCGAAAGAGCCGGCCGCCTCCACGCCGTAGTGGAACGGGGCCTCGGCCCACTGGGTGGCGGCCAGTCCGGGCTCTCCTGACAGGGCTCGCAGCGTGGGCAACAGCCACCGACTGGGCAGGCGCTCGCGGGTCTGCCGCAGATCGCCTCGAGGGAAGCTGGCCACGACGGTCGGGGCGGCAGCAAACGCAGCCACCAGATGTTGCCGTTGGAGCTCCACCTTGTCCGCCAGTGTGGGGAGCTCGCCGTTCAGCTTTCGCCGGATCCGGTCAGGGAGGAGTGCACTGTCGCTGGGGCTGCCCGGATAGAGGTCCTCGCTCAGGCCCACGACGTACATGGTGTCGACGGCCAGCCCAGGGGCGGTCGCCAGCGGGCCGACGTACACACCGTCGCCGAACCTGCCCACCCGGGGCAGCGCCGACTCGAGGTCGACCTGGAGGACGCTCAGGAGCGTGTCGATGGTCGGTGGTGTCGCAGTGTCGTCGAGGACGGTGACCCCTCGGAGCGCGAGCAGGATGGTGCGCGCGGCGTGCTGCTCCTCGGGCGGCAGCTTGGACTGGCGCGTCTCGTCGGCGATGAGGGTCTCGAAGAGCTCCGTGCCCCAGTCACTGATGGCGCGCCAGTCGTCGAAGCTGCGGGAGAGCTCGTTTCTCAGGCGGAGGGTAAAGGCCTGGAGTGCCTGGGCCGCCGGGCGGTCACCACTCCGAGCCTCGCTGGAGATCCATGAGCTGAGGCGACCATCCCAATGGTCTCCTCGGACGACACCCGCTGCGCGCGACAAGCGCTCCCAGCGCGCTACAGGGATGAACTCTCCTGCGAAGTTGCGGGCGCCGATCGCACCCAGAGCGCGGAAAAGGTCCGAGCGCGGCACGTCGTTCTCGACCAGCGCCAGCAGGTCAAGGAAAGAGCGAGCGGTGCCCCGCTCACTCACGGGTCGCGATCCGGGACCGTTGATGGTGACGCCGACGTCGTGGAACTGCTCGGCGAGCAGGCGTGCGTACGGCGTGCGATCGGCGTAGAGCACGGCAACTGACTCCTGTTGCCCCAAGCGAATCACGACGTCCCGCACGACGCAGCGCACCTCGTCGTCGGAGTCGGAGGCGTGGATCACGCGAGTTGCGATCGGCAGGTTCTCGGTTGGTGCCACCAGGATGAGCCCGCCGATCGCATCGACGAAGCGGCGTTGGCAGTTGTCCAATCGGCCAGGCAGGTAGAGCACGACCGCCCCCTCGATCGCCGCGACGTTGGCCGTAGCGGACTCCAGGAGATCAGCAGTGTCGAACCAGCTCCCCTCGAGTGCTGCGCTCACCTCGCGGTGCAGCCGGACCAGGTCGCCGGCCGGGGCAGGCTCGCTCGCAATGACATCGAGCGTCTGGTCGTCCAGATCCCGCAGCTGTGGGTGAGCCCGGGTGAGGGCCGCCACCGTCGCCGGGTGATCAGCAACCTCAGCGAAGGCCCCTGGCGCCGCTGCCAGAGCCGCCCGCCAGGCCGACGCCGTGACCGCGCGGGTCGCGGGACGTCTGGGCGCGAGGGATGGCGCCCCGAGCTGCTCGGCGAGGCGGTTGACGGTGGTCACCTGAATGGCCGCAACTCCACCGCGGCTCGCCAAGGCGCGGCGCGCGGTGATCGCCGCGATGTTGGACGGAGCGAGGATCGTCACCGGGGCGAGGGGGTCGTCTCGCTTCAGGTCGCCGACGACGGCGCACAGTTGCTCAAGCGCTGTCTGCCCCGTGATCACACCGCTCACGCTAGTTGGGATCCTCAGCCCCCGGGGCGAATCGCAGGGGCCAGCAACGGAAGTCATGCAGTGTCCGTGTGGCCGTAGCGTTCGACGTACTCCGGACTGGTGATCTCACCATGGAGGAACACCGCAGGGTCAACAGTTACGAATCGATCCGGTCGGCGGAGCAGCGTGTGCCAGACCTCCGACACACTGGAGCCCACGGACCGGTGCTCGGGAAGCGGGAGGGACGCCTCGTAGCCAACGTTCGCCGGCGATAGGACGTGCAGGACCCGCACGGCCGTGGCGCCTTCGACGCCTTCCTGCTCCAGGCGGTGTGCCAGCATCTGCTGTCGCATGAGTTGGTAGAAGGGCTCGTGCAGCATCGCGGTGAAGGCGACTACGTCGCTTCGAACAGGGCCCTCAGCGTGGAGGAAGTCAGCTTCGTACCTCTGGCGCCGCGTCTCGTCTGAACCGGTCCGCGGGTGCCCGTCGAGATAGGACTCGGTGTACTTCCACTCGACCAGAGCGACTTCGACGTCACCACGGCTGGTGCGGTAGCGGAACGCGGCGTCGACGCTCGTACACCTGGCGCCGCGCACCCGTGGCGCGCCCTTGCCCTCGTCGAAGTAGTCGATCGGGCCGATGTACTCGAACGTGAGGAAGCGCTCTCCTTCGATGGGCAGGACCTTGGCGATGTCGAGGGCGTGTCCGAATGCGCGCTTGATGCGGTGTGGCTCGTCAACCATCCGGAACAGTGCATTGGCGCACTGGACCTGAGAGTCGCGCAGGTGGTTGCTCGGACCGCCGTCGACGCCGTCGTGCCACGGGATCCCCAGCTCGGCAAAGAGGGCAAGGGCGCCGTGCCGCACGTCGGGCAGCAGGTTGTGGGCCACGAGATCGAGAGGCAGGAACAGCGGGAGCGGACCGTGCTCCTTGCCAGCGCGATCGGTGTAGGTGCCGCCTGCTCGCGCCTCGAACGGCAGTGTCTCGCTGGTCGCGAGCCAGTGAATCTGACGCTTGCTCTGCTCGGAGGCGTAGGGGTTCTTGTTCATGGTGCCCCGACCGTAAGTCGGGCCTCCGAATCATTGGCTTAGAGCCTCGCGTTTCACCACCGGCCGGAGAGCGAGGTTCTAGAACTTCATGCGAGGTCGCAGATCCCTGGTCACTGCCCCAGTTCCCAGGCCGCAGTGCGTGCAGCCAGCTCGGACCAGAACGGGACATAGGTCGGCGCGGGTGACTGGTGGCGAGGCGGCATGTGGAATTCGCGAGCAACGAAGTCGAGGAGATCGTCCCCGAAGACGATCACGTCAATCTCGTGGATGGAAAAGACGGGACTCGGCACGAAGATGGGGTCCACCGTGATGTACCGATACGAATGCACCGGGACCAGACGTGGCACTCGGTCGAGTTGTGCCCGCGCGGTTCGCTCGCGCTCGTCCGCCGAGGTCGGTCGCTCGCCCCAAGCGGGGGGCCAGAACGACATCCGCGCTGCGTTGCCCAGGACTCCCTCCACTGGCCAATCGAGCTGCTTGCGCAGATCCGCGGTGGCCCCGTGCCGCCAGTCCGGCCAGAACTCTCCGACCGGCAGCGCATCCTGCAGGAACTCGCGGTGCTCCTGCCCGAACTGGAATCCGACCCGTTCCTCGACGCGCGTGACTTCTTCGTCCGTCAGACCGGGGTCGAGCATGACCCCTCTGTCGCGCAGACGCTGAATCGACAGTGGCGGCAGCTGGAGCATCGGCCGATTATCGCGGACGACGGCTCTCTCCACTCGCTGGCGGATTCACGGCCAGCAAGCTTTGTGATTAGAGGTTCTCGCGACTGGAGACGAATCCCCGCACCCAGAAGTGTCTGAGGAAGCGATCCTCGGGAGCGTTGGAAGACCAAGGGCAGTCGGAGACCTGCTTACCCTCGCGCTGGGCTATTCCGCCGGCGCGGACAGCACGCAGTGCGTTAGCGCGACTGATCTCGCCGTCCACAGGGGCGTGTGAATCACTCATGTTCCCCTCCTTGGGGTGGGGTGCGAAACGAGGGCGGGGCTGGCTCGGCGTGCCTGGCGACCGCCTGCTTTCGCTGAAGGTCAGCGCGCGTCCTTTGGTGGACGAGGACCCGGGTGACTGTCAGGCAAGCTGGACTTGCTCCATCAACGGCGCCCAGTCGAGCTCGAGCAAGAACTGGCTCAACGCTGGATCGAGGGACTTCTCATAGTCACTGTTTCCCGCGGGTCCGACGGCCAGGGCGTCGCCACGCACGGCCCCGCCGAGCATCCCAACCCCGGCGATAGCGAACAAGACGGTTGCGCGCTTGTTCACCATGTCCGTCTCGAACGTGCCGTAGCGCGAGTTGACATAAACCGCGAGTTCGACTCCGTCTACGTTGAGATGACCTGCCTCTGCCGGCCCGCCCTGGACGAACTTGTAGTAATTCATGACGTTCCGCTCGTTCACAACCACTTTCGTGATCGGCGTGTTCTCGTCGTAAGGGATGTGCAGTCCTGTGATCGCCACGTGAATTCCGTCCGTTCATCGCGGCTTCGTGCCGCTTGTTCGCCGCAACCTAGCGGGCGTCGCGGGAGCACGTCACGGGATCGGTACCAGACCCGTACTACGCCGCGTCCCTTGCCGAACACGACCGCACACGTTACGTAGCTGCAGGGTGACGCCTAAGTGCGGAAGCCAGGTTTGTGGATCCTCTACTCCGCCTGCCCGAACAGCACCCCGCCCATCCGCGCCATGGCCTCCCGCCGCATCGGGTCGATGACGTGGGCGTAGCGCTGGGCGGTCCGATACTCCGTCCATCCCATCAGGTCCATGAGCGTCCGTGTGTCGACGCCATTGGCGAGGAGCAGGGTTGCGGCGGTGTGGCGGGCGTCGTGGACGCGGGCGTCACGCACGCCGGCGAGACGCAGCACCGCCTTCCACTCAGCCCAGTCGCGTCGGGGATCGATGGGTGCGCCGAACTCGGTGGCGAAGATCCAGTCCTCGTCCTGCCACAGGAAACCCGCCTGGAGGCGTTCGGAGGCTTGCGCCGCCTTGTGTGCCCGGAGGAGGGAAGCCAGCCCGGGCGGCAGCGGAATAGTGCGTGACTTGTTGTTCTTCGGGGTGCGGGCGACGAGACCGCCCTGGGTCCGTTCGGGACAACGGCCTCCCTGCTTGGTCCAACAAGAGGGCTGGCCTGCGTCGTCCCGCTCGCAGCCGTGGCGGCCGGTCTCGCGCCGCAGGGCGCGACGTACGACCAGCGACTCCATCTCGAGGTTCAGGTCAGGCCACTTCAGGCCCAGCGCCTCGCCCTGCCGAAGACCGAGGGCCAGTGCCACGCTCCAGCGGGTGCCGTTGCGCCGCTGTGCAGCGGCGCAGAGGATGCAAGCCGCTTCTTTGACGGTGAGCGGTTCCACCTCCACCTCTGCAGGCTTCTCGACCTTGACCTTCTTCGCGTGGTTCACCGGGATGCGGCCGGAGTCCACGGCGGCTGACAGGCACGACCGCAGGACCCGATGAGTGGCGTGGACGGTAGTGACGCTGGCCCCTGCCTGCTTCATGTCGATGAGCCGCCCTCGAATGACTTCGTCCGTGAGCGCATTCAACTTCACCTCGGCAAGATGCGGCAGCAGATGCACCTTGAGCGTTGACCGGTAGCCTTCGATGGTCTTGGCCTTGCGCCCCGCCAAGGGGAGGAGTTCCTCCAGCCAGTGGGTCGCCCACCACCCAAGGGTCGTGTCCTTGCTCGAGTGGATGTACTCCCCGCGGTCACGCGTCTCCTCGAGTCGGCGCTGCGCGCGGACGACCTCTCGGCGGGTCTTGCGCCGCAGGTGCTTGCGGTCGGGGCGGCCATCGGGGTGCCACCCCATCGGGACGTAGACGTGCCAGAACCCGTCCTTGCCCAGGTGCGGCGTGGGCGTCGAGAGGGCCGGGTCTTGCCGGGGGCGGCTCATGCTGCGCCTTCGCCAGGGGTGTCGAGGGTCTTGCTGCGGCGGGTGTCGATGCGGTGGGACTCGATGTAGGTGTCGACGTCGCTGCGCAGGATGCGCGTCGCGTAGTTCATCTTCACGTGGGGGAGGTCCCCGCACCGGAGCATGCGCTCGATGGTGGAAACGCTGAGTCGGAGGAGGGCCGCGGTCTCGCGCTTGGTCAGGAGGATCGGTGGTGTTCGCATGACCATCCCTGTGCCAGGTAAATCGAGGCAGCGGCCAACGACGAGACGCGGTACCGATGACATGACGGCAGCCTGCCGCCTGAAGATCACGACGCCCCCGAGACGTTGTTGAACCGTTCCTGCACCAAGCGAGTCCCGCGTGGCGTGACATCTCAGCAGGCGACAGGTCGTAGAACGCCAAAACCGCAGGTCAGCGTCCTGACCTGCGGCTTCTCGATTTGCGCGCCTGTAGGGATTCGAACCCCAAACCTTCTGATCCGTAGTCAGATGGGGGCCACGCGCGTGGCCGGGCGTTGAGCGCAAGTCGGGCAGCTTCCGAGCGCACATCGGCGTAGATCGGCGCACATCTTGGGGCGCCGGTGTGTCCGCAGTGTGTCCGATGTTGACGCCGTCCGGCGGCTGACGCCGTCCGCCCCGTTGCACCCGCCGCAGCATGTGGCCTCACTTGCCCTGCCGCCTACCAGGGCGGCGGCCTGTATCGGTTCCTACTAGCCATAGCCGGGAACGGTCATCGCAGGGCGGCGCACTGAGGAGTTTCGCCTGAGCTCAAAGGCTGGCCGGAAGCCTGGGGGTCACTATGCGATTGCCTGGCCAGCAACCCACAGGGACGTGGGACCACTAAAATCGACAGTAAGGGGTCGCACGGCCGAAATCATGCCGATACCCATTCGGAGCGGTCGTGATCGACACGTCTGCCACCGCGATGCAAGGAGCACGCCATGGACTACACCTACCTTCCGACCCCGCTCGCCATCTCGCTGGATCGGGTGCGCGACGCTCGCGGGGACGTGGAGTTGGATCCGTGGGGTCAAGTCACCTTCGAAGCGACCAGTCCTGAATACCCGGGCCTGTTCGGAAGGTCATCAGACGCCGATGAGGCCACCCAGCAATTGCTCGACACGATCATGTACGCGCTACCAATAGCGCCCGAGGTGACCCATGCGCTCCAAGACGCTGGATACCCACTCGAAGTCGTCGAGGCATGGGAACGGGAAACAGAAGGCTGCGCCGATCGCAGTTTCCGGCACCACGCAGTGACAGCCGTCGCAACGTTGCGGGCCTACACGAACGCAGGAATTCCCGCACTCGCGGCGTGCGGATTCGCGACGCTCCTCGACGTGGTCGACGCAACTGCAGTGCACGCGGCGGGGTGCACATCGCAGGACGTTCGAAGGTACGCGCAGATGGCCGACTCCAGCGGCTGGTGGGAGACCGACTTCGAAATCATACGGTGGCTGCGTGCCGGTATCGTCGCGGACCGCGGGGCCCTCTACGTAGACCACTGCACGGTTGAACAAGCCGTTGCTTGGGAAGCGTTTCTGGAGGCTAATGAGGTCCCTGACGACGATCTTCGAAGCCTTGTTCGTATTGGCGTCCAGCCGCAGGACGTGGCGGACGGATTCCCGGTGCATCGCGCTTCCTTTTACGCCCATTGCACCGCACCCTGGCTCAACGCCGTGGAATGGGAGGCATTCGCGAGCCGGCACGGAGTCTCTGACGCAGATCTGGTCGGGCTATTCCACCTTTTCGTCCAGCCGAAGTGCGTTGCACACACCTTTCCCCTCCACCGCGCCGCCTTCTACGCCGAGTGTGGAGCGTCCTGGCACGTCGCCATGGCGTGGGAGAACGCCCTGGCCGAGTACGGCCAGCAGGTCGACGACTCTGACCTTCGCGACATACTTGCGGCAGGACTCGAGCCAGAGTGCTTGTTGGAGTACTCCGCGGCGAGTGAAGACGCGGGCTTCGCTCTCGGGCAGGCAGCGCGCACCCTCTTGGGCCTGACTCCCCGGTAGAGGCGCTTCGTACCGCCCAGAATGGGGCTCTATCGGGTCCGCGGCGAGTAGGGGGCTGCGACGAGGACGATGATGCACACTTCGTCGATGGCTGCGCCTTGATGCTTCATCGACGGAGCGATACGGACATCAGGAGTGGTGGAACCAGGCTTCGCAGTCTGAGCAGTCATCCGTGGAGTAGGAGGGAAGATCCGGAACGAAAGAGCTCGCAGACGGCTGATGCTTGGTTGCGGCCGCCCACGCAGTAGTCCCGACTTGGCCTCGCGTTCCTTCGAATTGGCAGCAGCCGGCCGCTAACTGCAGCCCGGTCCGGACCGCCTTCTCCAGGTCCGTCTTTAGTAGTGATCCGGCCCCGAAACTTTCAATCGGAATCATGTCCAGCGTTCCAGATGTCAGCCAGTCCCCTGCCCCGCCGGCATCGACCAGCGGGGCGTCGAGCCTGCTGTCCAGGTGGGCCCAGCCCCGATCGCCCGGCAGTCGGTACCGGACACCTGCTGCACCGAGGCCCACGATCTGCACCTGCGGCGAGGTCTCCTCTTCAGCGGCATCGATCCCGAGGTCCGATGAGACACGCAGAATGTGGCTCGCTGCGGCCAGCGCAGCGGTTGCCGGTGGCCGACCGGGGGTCCCTGGCTCGAACACCACGACAGCCCGATCGCGCACTGACTGGGCGATCTTGATTGCGTACGAGCTAGCTCTGTCGAAGAAGTGGACTGCCGCATCGGGTGCCGAAGGCGCAGAGGTCGGCGCTAATGGGCGAAACTTTGCGTACTTCACTCCGCAGTGTGGGCAGGAGAACCTAAACCTGTGCCGTCCATTGACGACTTCGTGCAGCAGCACGGGGGTCTGAACCTCAGCGTCCAAGACGATCCTGCTCGTGTCGACGCCGTACTCGGCAAGCTGCCGCACAACCTCGCGGCCGGCTCGGTCGTCTCCGAGAAGCGCAGACACTGAGCTCTGCCATCCGAGCAATGCCAGATTCGTTGCCACATTCGCGGCCGTGCCGCCTACGACCGGCTTCATCTTCCCGTCGGCTACGAGGAGGTCGAGGACGACGTAGCCCGATGCGTGAACGGTTCGGCCGGCGTCGCTGGGCAGCATTCCCGGGATGGCTCCGTCCTCCTGCTGCCACTGAGATGTCACCTGCGCGGTATCTGCAGCATCACCCATCGGTCCACCTGAAGGTATGGACTCTCTGTCGATCCGGCTTGACCGCGGTCAGATAGCGAGAGAGCAGGTCCGGACCGCCCGGCCCGTCGTCTGCGAGGTTCCAGCAGCGACTCGGGTCGCCGGAGACTTGGTCGACGCTGAGGGTCAGTGTGTCGAAGGCCAAGAGTTCGTAGTCGTTGCCGTCAAGTCCGCCACGGTCGCCGATGGCCAAGGTGGCGCCAAGCCTTGTCTGCATGTCCTCGAGGTTGCTTCGCAGCAAGTTTTTCGTCGAGCTTGCGGGGATGACGTCGATGGAGTGTGCGGAGCGAACTGCTTTCAGTCGTATACGAGCATCAAGGTTCTCGCGGCCAACGAGCTCTTCGACGGCGCGTGCCAGTGCCGGCCAGTGAGCGGATCTTCCGGTGCCTGCTTCAAGACTGACCTGGAAAGGTCGCGCTTGGACGACGCCACCGAAACGGGAGGCCAGGCCTTGAAGTTCGCGCAGTGCACGACGCCCCCCTGCGGTTTCGGTGAAAGGTCCGGTCTTGCTGGGCTCGAGGGCCTGAACATCGTTGAGGGTTCCGCGCACGGCACCGTTGTACAGCCCGATCGCCACGCGGCTTCGCAGATCGGTCGGGAGCCATTCGCGCAGAGACTCTGGGAGAGACTTGCCGCGGCCGCTGACAAATCCCACGACGAGGCCTTGCCGGAGCAACCGGACGAACGACTCTTGGAGGTCTTCTGAAGGTGGCTCGAAGCGTCCTGCCGTAGTGCACACCGTCCCGTCGTAGTCGACAAGGATGCCCGCGATCGGGGTAGACACGGTCTTGCGCAACCACTGCGCGCGTCGGCGGCTAAAGTCTTTGAGTGTTGGTTCACCAACAGGTAGGCAGGCTGCTTCCAGTTTGGCGACGACGTCCGGACGGGCAAGCCGTCGGGGGAGATGTCTGCGGCTTTCCAGGCGGTAGAGCTGGCGTCCGAAACTTGGGACTTGAGGCCGGGCGGGGTCGAACCCACTGCGGTTCGAGATGGCCCCTGTCAGGCGCATCGATCGAACGAGGAGGTCAAGGCTCGATGCGGGCGCCCTTGCGGCGCTGGTGAGGTGCATGACGGGGATGTCGGCTGGAAGCAGGTCAAGCGTCGCGGTTGCGAGGGTCGCAGTGCGCGAGTCGCTCATGGCGATCACTGAGACGTGGCCGGCCATTCGGCTCAACCCAAGGTGCCTACCGTGTGCGAAGTTCCGGAAGTCGGTCTTCTGGACTGTCGCGAGTCCCGTCTCGACCAGCCTCGTTTCCAGGTCGGTGGCTGCAGCCCAGGTTCCCGCCGAGGAGAGCAGCAGCAGGTCGTCGCCTGGCCGTACGGCTCCGGGAAGCTTTGCAGTGAAGCCTGGCAAGGTCATCGGCAATCGGGAGAAATAAGCGGCAGCGAGCGCGGTCGACATGTTGAGCACGCTGTTTGTTGCAAGGAAGCCGTCGCTGGGACCTGGTCGCGAAAGGGTGACCACCTCGACCTGCGGAGAGGCAAACGCCCCTGTGAGCTCGCTGCGATTGCGTTCGGTGACGACGACGACGCGGGAAACCTTGCGCTCAAGTGCGGTTCGAACGGTAGCCGCGGTGTCGGGGTGCTTCGCGCTGGCCGAGATGATTACTACGGCACTGCCGGTTGCAACCTGGCTGGTTGCGAAACCAAGAGAGGTGATTGCGATGGCTGGGAGTCCGGTTTGCTGATTGTGCAGTTCGGCGGCGTACTGGGCGACGGCCATCGTCCCGCCGTTTCCGACGTACCAAGTCGGAAGCCACAGCAGCGATTCCAGCACGTCGTGCAGGACAGGCGAGCCCAATCGTGCGTTGTCGTAGGTTGCTTTCAGCGCTTGGAGTTCAGAGTCGTAGGACTCTTTCCGGCGGCTCAGAGGCACATATCCGGAGCGCGATGAATTTTTCCGCGGTGCTGCCATGCGTCTTGCTCGTCTCCGGTTCTGTCGCTTGTCTGCGCCGAGATGTTGATTCTTCCCTACCAGTGGCCGACGACATCCGCGGGTCAAGCTCTGGGAGCAATTGGCTAGTCCGCGGCAGACGGGGCGAGGTCAGTCGCTCCCGTGTTCGGCATCGGCGTGGCCCTCGGTTCTGGCAGCGTCTGGGTGCGACTTGTCGTAAGGCTCTCCCGCGAGCCACAGGCAGGTCTGTTGGCTTTCGGAGGCCAGCGCGCGAATGGACTCGTCATCGGCACCGTCGCTGAGCGTGCTCACCGGGGCGCCGGCGTTGACGACACTGAGGTCGGCCTCGAAGGCGCCCAGCAGCACGCCAAGGCTTAGGAGCTTCGACCCGTGAGTGCTGGGAACGATGACTGGTTGTCCCAGAGGCCGCAACGCGCGCTTGTACCGATCGCTGATCGTCATCAGGACCTTGTACAGGTCGAACGGGTTGGAGCCGTCGGCGTAGATGAACTTCTGAGCATCGACGTTGAGGGTCTCGAAGAGAAACTCACCGTACTCGGCGACTAGCGAGTCGCCCCGGCGCGGGTCAGGGGCTGGAAACGGCACCACCGGACAGATGTCGTGCGGGGTGAATGCGGTCCAGATCGCCTCCATCTGCGCCAGGCGGCCCTTCCCGAGGACAGGAAGCCAGATACGGGTGCCCGGCTGAAGTTCCTGCAAGGAGCCATGCTTGTTGAAACCCGGGAGGAACTGGGGGGCTAGCGTGCCCGAGTCGAGGATCAGGTCGTCCAGGTGGTGGCTCTCTGCGGCGACCACCTGCAGTTGAAGGTCGGTTGTTCGTTCGACGAGCCAGGCTCGAATGAGGGCGAAGAAGATCGCTGACGGGAGCGACGAGATGTCCACCACCACGTGAGGGGTGAGCCACTCGCGTTGCTCGCGAAGCTTCCGCACTAGCCAGACTCCGTGGAACCGCGTGTCCTTGGCTTCCGGGTTCGGCTGGATGATCTCGAGTTCCAAGGAGCAGCTTGCCGCGATCTCCCTTGCCCGTGCCTCGTTGCTCTTCTGGAACGCCGATTCGCGGCTGGCGCCGCCCGAGGTCGCCTTCGGAACGATGGCAAGGACCCGCGAACCGGGCGGGAGTAGCGGTGCTGCAGTCTCGAAAGCCACCGTTGCCCGCGGGTCGAACCCGAGCCCCATCACGTATAGGGACGGGGTTCCCGGGCGAACGGCGGCCTTCAGAATCTCCTCGAAGCCGAAGCCGTAGCGTTGGTCAGACCGTCCGAGGACGTGGTCGTCCCACCGCCGGTGCGGGGCTGCCGCAGGGGTGTCAGTCATTGAAGAGGCCCTCGTCTAGCGGTTCGTCCGGTTCGTCGGTGGTGGAGCTGGCCGAGCCGTTCTTCATCCAGCTCGCTACTTCGTGAAGGCTTCGCGTTCGGTAGCCGCCCTTGCCTAGCGGCAGGTTCCAGATCGGGCAGAGGAGACGGTTTATGTAGAAGACGACCCGACGCTCGGCTCGGGCCCCTCGAGGCGCGTCCTCCAGCTTCGTGAGGTAGTCGTTGGCGACCGCGTCAGCCAGTGCCCTAAGCAGTTCCTCACCACCTGGAACCACTGCACGTGTCGCTGGATCAATGAGCTGCTTCAGGTCCCGCATGGTCAACGCGAACCCGCTGATCCCCGGCGCGTACGAGGTGGGTCGGTCCTCGTTCATTCGAGCGGCGAACTTCCCCGCCGCAGTCAGCAGCGTTTGAACGTTACGGCCTTCTTCTAGGCGCGCTGGAATTTCCCGCCACAGGCGGTCGCTGGACGCTTTGACTGTCCGATGCTGCTCCCGGGGGGTAGGCGCCGGCGACTTCCGCGCGGTTGCCGCTCCAGTTAAGACCACGTCGAAAAGATCCGCTCCAACCCGTAGAAGTTGGGAAACGTTGTGGTTCGCCAGCAGCAGGAAGTCGCGTTGTCCGTAGTAGACCGGCACCTGCTTGGGGTACTCACGCCCTAGTGCTACCTGCGCGGCCTCCCGGACCGTGCTTCCTAGCCGCCGGTCGAGCTCCTCAACTGCCAGGGGCATCCCCAAGAACAGCTCAGCTTGTTGCTTGCGTTGCTCGGCCTCGATCAGCGAGATAGTTGCCCGGGCATCCGTCACACGCTCACGGTCCGACTTGCCGGTTACCAGTGCGTCTGCGGAGATGTGCCGGATCCAGTCGTCGAACCGCGCGTCGTCGACCTCTGCGAGACGCTTGAGGACGTCGGCCTCGACACTGCTCCAGTCGGGGTGCTCCTGCTCATCCAGGAGCTGGAGGAACTCGGTGCTGGTATCAGCGAAGTTGTGGAGGTCAGTTGCAGCACGCTTGCGGGCGACACTCCTCAGCATGCGCTCGTATGCGCTGTAGGCAGCGGGGCTGCCGGCGCCGAGATCGATGACCTCGACATCGCGTCCCCGTTCAGCATTCGCGCGGGCCGGCAGGGAGGTTCCCAGGTCCTCGCCGAGGAGCTGCTCCGGGTTGAGGACCTCAACCCTTTCAGCGATCCAGACTCCGCGGGTCAGGGCTCGGCTCTCGATGAGGCCCATGATCTGGCGGCGCTGGGTTGGACGCAGCCGGTGAAGGTCATCGAGGAAGGTGACAACGCGTAGCCCGGAATCCACGCCGTCGTAGTGAATCGACGCGCTTTCCAGCAGCCGGAAACTTAGGAAGTCGTTGGTGTAGTTAGCGGTTGCGTCCCAGTCGAAAGGGCTGAGGTCGAACAGAAGACTTCTCACGACTGTCTCGATCCCCAGTGCCCACTCAAGAACCTCAGAACTGGTTATGCGGGCGTCATCATCGCTGTGCATCTCACGCAGCACGGCCGTCAGATCGGGGCGCCCCTCCGGGATGGCGAACGAGACTTCCGGGTCTGGGCCGACGTCGTTTAGAGCCGTCGCCATCACTCTCGCGGACTCGACGTGGGCGGCCAGGACGCGCGCGTCCACGAGACGTTTAAAGATCCGCTCGGCAGCCTCGTCCGGGGCACCGATGTCAAGAATTGAGGAGAAGTCCCGTTCCAGGTTCACCAAGGCGCCGGACACTGTGGGTGAGCCGACCGTGTCGAGGACCCCTATGTCAGTGAGGTGCTGGGCCAGCGCTTCGTAATCGTTTGGACGGCGTACCACCTCGACCAACCAGTGAGCCGACAGAATCTGCATGAGACTCGTCTTGCCGGTGCCAGGCACAGACCTGAGTACGACGGGCATGTCAAAATGGCGGCTCTGGATGCTGTCCAGGACCTCCGCGGCAAAGTTGTTGCAGAAGGCCGAGGTCCTGCCCCGGTTGAATTCGGCAGCCCGGATACGGAACGAATTCGGGAGCGAGGTCATCGATCTGCCTTGTGGCGCTCGTGCCGGGGAAACAACGGACTGAACTTCTTGGTGGAGTTCGGGTCGTCGGCCGTGTTCTCCCACAGCACTCCGACGCTGTTGTTCGGGGTGTTGTGGCTCAAAACCAGCGGGAGCCGGGAGTCGCGGAAACCCAAGGCCGCCGAGGGCGATGCTGCGTCGGCCTTAATCTTGTCATCGACGACCGGGTCGTGATGCGCACGGCAGAGGTCTGCGAATGTGGAATCAGTGGCCACAAGATGCGAGTTCGGAATGACCTGGACCACCGACAGTTCCCAGTCGTTGAAGCCTGCCTTAGCTAGCTGATCCCGCAGGGAGTCCTCTGCCTTCGCGCTGGCGGTGTAGATGACGACGTCGACGGTGTAGTCCGCAGCGGCGATGCCCGCCGCGACGAGCTGGTCGAGGGATTTTCTCACATGGAACAACTTGCCGGACCACGTGCCATCCTTGCCCTGGCGCAGCGCGGTGAAGCCGCTGCCGGTGAAGTCGTCGATCAGCACGAAGTGGCAGAAGGTCCCCTCGGCGTCGGAGCCAACATCCTCAAGCCATTTCACCAGGTCCTTGCGGAACCCTTGGGCAACACGGGACGGCGGCTCGGCGGTCACGCAGAACTGGTCGTGCACGAGCGCCGGGTTCGCGCGGCGGAACTGGTCAAGGCGTGCGCCGTCCGCAAGTCCGAGGAACATCGTGCGCCTCTGGAGCACCCGAAACTCGAGCGACTCCAAGACAGTGGTGATCCGCCACGGATCCACCCTCAGTTCCGCAGCGGCACGGCGAATGAGATTCGGGCGGACCAGGTCGGGGTAGGCCAGGGACAAAGCGTGCTGAATCTCGCTATCGCTGAGAAACACGAGCTTGTTCCGGATGAAGTCGATTGCGACATCGCGTTCCGCTTCATCGAACTGCTCGAGCCAGATAGACAGCGTCTCCAGGAACTTGATGCCGGCGCCGTAGCCCCCATAACTGTCGAACTTATAGTCCGACATGTGCTTCAGCGGTCGCATCCGACGGACAAGTTCATCAGTCTCGTCCGGGCCGAGGTGCATGACCGCCGCGAAGAGCTCATCGGCGAGAGCGTGCTTCATGCGGCCATCCAGAGCACACTGCAGTCTGTTCTAACGCGCAGCTCAGGTACCGACACTCGAACTCCTGGCTTTCGGGGGTCTTGCGGTAATGGGCAACCATTACAGCGCATGCGACCGACCTTACGAGGAGTTCGCGACTTTCAAGTACCGAATTGCTTCGGGTGGCGTCCTCGGTGCGGCGGCCGTGGAGAGTCCGTCATTGGGCCGAGGAAGCCGGGCGGTGCTTAGGCTTCCTCGAGATGTGGCGAAGGAAGACGCGCAGCTCGCGTGCCACGAGGATCGTGGCGCTGTGGAAGAGCCCAGATCTTTCATTAGGAGTGCGTCATCCCGCCGCGAGACTGCCGCCCAGCACTTGGCTGGCGCTTATATATCTCCCAGCCCAGCCCAGCCCAGCCCAGCCCAGCCCGGCTCCGCTGGTGGGAGTCAGCGCTCGACCGAGTCCCGTGCCCGGTGGTACTCAGCGACACCGCTGCCGAGAAGGAGGATGGCGCCACCGAATAGGACGACGCTGATCAGGTCTCCGAGCAGTTCCCGGACGTCTCTACCTGCGGCTCCAAGTGCACCGCGAGAGCGGTGGTGAGGATTAGTAGAACGATGCCGGAGCTCACAGTCCGCAACTGGATAGTGGCGGCGGCGTACTCGCCGTCGCTCAGGTCATCGGCGATGCTTACAACTGCCCGCATCAGGAGAGTCAGCACCGTGACAGTGGTGACGACGCTAGCCATCGGGATTACGTCCCGACCTGTAGATCCGTCGCTCATGCGCGCAAGGCCCCCAATGGAGAGAAAGCACAAGAGCGCAACCGTCGTCCACACGAGAATGGTCGTGCCTGTGCGGAGGAGCCGGGACCGGGTACCAGTCTTTGCGGACATGTAGACAGTATCCCTGCCTGATTTCCTACCGCCCGGACGAGCGTCATGCCGCCGCGTGTCGGGGACGTCAGACGTGCCGACGAGCGACCCTCCCACCCGGAACGAGCGCTCGCTTGCTTGCGTCCAAGGGCGAAACGGATGGAGGGGGCGGAGACATGAACAGGCTCGCGATTTCTGTCGTGTCCCTCGTTCTTCTCTGGCTGATCGTCGGCGCATTCGCCGCCTTCGGGAGATCTGGCGGCGGGTACTGCGCTGATGCGGTGGACTACGCGCAGATGGTTGCCTGGGGACCGCTGGGGTACGTGCCAGTCCTTGAGTTCCTACCGGGTGCGTGCGATCAACCCACTCAGCCCACCATCCGACATAGCCGAAGCCGCGTCTATCTGCCGCCTTGCCCGTCAAGTCAGCGGGCTGGCGTTCTGGGCAACGATTGCCCGCCTCCCGAACACATGGGGTCTAGCGCCTGGGCGTCTCGGCACCGAGCCCATCGGGCACCAGGCGTGCAGCGGGCGGGCTCTCGACACTTCGACGTTCGAAAGCTAGGCGTCAGCTTCTGACGCCGCCGCGACTCTGCACGTCGGATCACACGGACCTGCTGATGTAGGTGCCGTAATGCCTCTGAGGGTGGGGCCCTGCGCGATCAGCTGTTCCAACTCATCGCGTATGCCACCTAGTTGGCGGCCTCGTACTGCTCGATGACAGAAGCTGACACCCGACCCCGATCCGACACCTCGATCCCCTGTTCGCGTGCCCATTCACGAACCTTTGTTAGATCCCTGCGGGAAGCGTCCGAACGGGGGGACTTCCGGCGCGAGGAGGCACTCGTACGCGCGGGGACCTTCGTCGCATGGTCTATATACGGCCGAAGCGCCTTCTCCATGGCCGCGGCATTCTTCTTGCCCAGATCGATAACATAGTCGACGCCAGCGAAGGAGAAGGCGACCTCCGTCGCATCTTTAGATCCGTCGATGTCGTCAGTGATATGGGTAACCGTCGTCTTCGCCATTCGTAGATCGTCTCGCCAAGCGCATCTTGTGTCCAATTTAGGTAAGACTTCTCGACGGGTCTGCTGCGTCAGGCGTCGCCGACCCCGACCGCATCTGCGTCGAATCACAACATCGAACTGCGCAATCTCAGCCTCAAACCGCGTTCGTAGCCGGGGCAACATGACGGAGGGACTTGCGCCGCCACCCTGGGACGTTGATGTGAATCAGGTTGACGGACCGGACCTGCAGTCGCCGCATGACCGTGTCGCGGCGAAGCTGAGTTGAAACGCCTACCAGAGTCCATGCAGTCTCGAGAGCCAGCCATCACTGGACCGCGCTGGCCGGCCGACAACGGCAAGGTGGCTCGTCGGGTCAAGTCGCAGGCCAGCTCTTGGCCCGACGAGCCGTCGGAGCCGCTCGCCATCCAGCCGGCTCCTTCGGGCCCCGGCAGACGACCACAGGGGGTGGGACGACTCCTTGAGCGGCAGGATGGCAGCGCACGTGGATGTTACGCAGCGGTTGTGTTTGACATCACATGGCAGTGCCCCGCCTCCCGTTGGAGAGGCGGGGCTGCTTGGCCTGCATGTCGATTCCCCTCGGATGCGCACCCCCACGGTCACATCCGCATCGACTTCCCTGTGGCCGCAAGGATAGTGGTCTGCCTCGTGGTATCAAGCCGATAAAGGGCGGTCGTTACCAAACGGTGCGATGCCGTGGGCTTGTTGTGGAGGAGGTCGCGGGATTTCGCCCGCGGCCACAAAAGGCGGAACTCGCAACGGACCGCGCGCCACATGCGAACAGAACGTGTCCTGGTTGCGACCTTCGTGAACTAAGCCACCTGGCCGGGTCCCGTGGGCGCGATGGTGAGGCGCAATATCCGATCCCCTGGATGGAGGGCCTCGTGCAGTTGGCGATCGCTCTCAGGTCAACTCTCGGCAGGCATGTCGGCAGCGACGTCGGCTATGAGATCGGTCAAGTCTTTCCGCCGGAATGGCTTGGCCAGAACACTCGTGATCCCAAGTTCCTGCAGCGTTCCGCGTCTCTCGCCGGCCCAAGCAGATACAACCACGGTGCGCATGCCCTCGGTTCGGTCGGGATGCGCGTGAAGCCAGCGCACGACATCCTCACCACTCATGCGCGGCATAGAAAGATCGAGCAGCATGACGTCGTACCGATGCGCAGACAGCGCGACTGTTGCCTCGACCCCGTCCGCGGCCGTCTCAGCCACGTGTCCCTCGCGCTCGACCACCCGAACCATCAACTCGCGCATGTCCGCAGTGTCGTCAACGATCAGGAAGCGCAACTGCCTCATCATTTCGAATTCCTTCATCGGATTGCTCCTCCACGGCGAACAGCGGCCCGAGCGGGCAAGTTGCCGGTTGCTTCGGCCATCGAGCGACCTCAAGCTTCCTGTGGGTTTCCGATATCTGGACATGACCGGCGTTCCCGGCAAGGCATTTCAAGACGAAGCCGAGGCCCTGTCGAACGCTAAGGCGTACTGGCTAGTCACTTGATGTGACGCCGGTCACGCTCTGGATCGTCCGAAAAGATCGGCGGTCTAGGCATGGGTTCGCCGCGAAAAGGCCGCCAGAGAAAGATCGGCTCGGAAGATGCTGATGTCGCCGGAAATCCGCCTTCTCGAGAACTGAGACCGCAAGCGGCGACGACGATGGCGGCCATGTCCGGCATGTAAGTGATTGAGGGCTGCAGCGGGTGGGAACATTTCGGCGTTTGACTGCGCGGCCAACATGCACGGCGCGCCAACTGGCTTGCCCTTGCCGAAGCGTCCGAACCCCTCGGATCTGCCTCTCGCGTGTGGTGGGACATGCCTCGGGCCGTTTCGGAGCCCCATCCACGTGCGTCCATCCGGCTCCCCTTTGTTGTCAACTGGTGGTCTGGGGTGCCTTCGTCGGCCGGGTCTTCCTGAGGGTCGTCGACGGTTGTAGCGTCGGTTGCGCGAGGACCGCAAGGCGCACGGGACCGCCGTTCGAGAAGTGCCCTGCTCTACCGCGAGCTAGCCGTGTCGCGCGTGGACAGTCGTCTCGAAGTAGTCACGCAGAACGTCCAGCCCGGCTTCGACCTCGTTTTGAAGAACGCCCATGAAGGTCGCGCCTTCCTCGGCACCATCCGGCACATCGACCCCGGTTTCGCGCAGATGCTGTGCCACGACTGCGATTCCAATTGCGGGTTCAATAGCAAGCCCCAATTCGTCAGGATCGCTCCACAAGTTCCACCCCCTGTCCGAACCATCTGGGCATCGTGTGCAGTGAACCATGACTTGCGGTGCACCCCAATCCGATTCATACGGTCCGCCGGCCAGTTCGATGTCGTGCCCCTCGATGTTCCACACGGCATCCACTATAGGCGAGAGCATGGACACGTCAGCTGCACTCAACTAGGCGCCAACATCGGCTCTGAACCGACCAACGGATCGGTCCCTATGCTTACCTGGTCGGCTCGTTTGACGGGCAACAGATGGTCATGACGGATCCAGCGCCTGCCGTCATGCATCTCGTTCGGGAGGCGACCCCGCATGGCGCGGCCGTTGACGGCATTTCTGGTCACGCCCATGATGGCAGCGGCTTGGTCTGTGGTGAGCCAGTCGTGGGTGGCGTCCGGGGGGAAACGATTGAGGCCGGCCGTTCATCTTGTCACCGTAAAGAGACCCGTTGCGACATTTTTCCTGTCCATCCACCTAATGCGCACGTCCGCGTCGTCTAACGCGAAGCCTAATTCCAGCAGTGGTGCCTCCACTCGGTTGAATACTGTCAGTTCCAGATATCTGTCAGGTTTGTGTCGTAGGCGAACCAGAAGGCGGGTGTTGTCCACATGCCCGTGAGCTCTCCTGAGTTGTTAACCTCGGGGGATGACACCGATCGCCCTCGAGCGACGCTGCGATCGCTCGGGACCTTTTTGCACCCCTCGATGGTTTGAGGTGGGTGCTGCATTGTGGCGGACCGGTTAAGTCCCGAGGATTAGTGGGCACTACGGCAGGTCTTGTTTGCTCGCAGGTCACCATCCGAAGTCTTCATCGGCGGTGGCCAAATGGTTGCGCGCCGTCTCGCCGATGCTTTGACCCGCCTTTGCCCACTCTTCGGCATGAGCGACAACCGTTGTCGGAGAGAAGCCTGCCCGGATAGCGGCAAGGAGGTCGCAATCTGGGATCTTGTACTGCTTGACCAGTTCCTCCCACTTAATCGCTTCGGCCGTCGAGCATCTTCCCTCGTAGGTCCGGACGCGGTCGACTGGCACCCGCGCAACGACCCACTCGACAACGTTGAAGTCTGGCCAGTTCCACCATCCGGTCGATTCGGCGATGACGACGTAAGGCAGGGCTTCCTCGGGGCTGAAGCCGGCATGGTGCAGCCGTAGGGCGTCGAACGGTTCTAGAAGCAGGGCTCGGAACTTGAGCGCAGCCTCGTCGGGGATCGGGATGTGCGCCCAGTCCTCTGATTCATCCTCGGTTCCGGGCTTGAGCGTGTAGTCCCAGTTGCCGCGATGCACTTTGACGAGCCGGTTCCAATCGTGCAATAGGTCCTGCGGGTTCGCCAGTGTGCCTGCCCCCGAGAACTTCTCGACGCGTTCGCGCGCAGCCTTTGCGGCGAGCGCCGAAAAGCCGGAACACCTTGTTTGGGCGTCTTCGATGACGTCAGTCACATCGCAGCCTTCCCATGCCGCGACCTGGAGGATCGCTGCAATGGCAGCCGAGTAGTCGTCGGGATCACGGTGATCGTCGAATCCTGCTGGCACAGGCACGTCCGTGCGCCTGAGCCACCACTGCTCGATCGAGAGCAGCGCCAAGCCGTGCACAAGGTCACCAGCCAAGTACGTCTCTTCATCGCACACGTAGGTCTCGCACGCGTCCCAACCGGCATCGTCGAGTTCCCAGTAGAAGGGCGTTCCGGTGGCGGCCGTACCGGGGTCGGTGCCGACCTCCGTCGTGGGGTTCGAGGCGGGGCAGTGGTCGAGAGGTTCGTGTGTCATATGTAGTTCATCGGCGCGATCGCGACGTGGTGTACCTCTTCGACCAAGCTTTTTTGAGATGGCTGATCAAGCTGGTCGACACACGTGCCGATGACGTGCTCGAGTCCCGCACTCTGGTCTTGACCGTCCCGGCGGTAGGCGCGGCATCCAGCGTCCACCGCCGGGACGGTGCGGACGAGGGGGGTCCCACTAAGGGCGTAGCCCGCGTCTTAGGGGCCGCCTTGCCGCACGGCGCTGATGACACCAGAACTTCCGGCTGCGTGGCCGCGTCGAGCGGAGGCCTGGCGAAGCCGTGCCGGGCGGCAGGCGTGGGCGTGGGCGGCTTCTGCTGACCCGTGGGTCAGCGGCAAGAAGTTTTCGCCGATCGGGTTCAGGAATACCGCAGGTCGCCGATGAATGCAGGGTCACCGGTCATCTGCTGAAGGAAAGTCATGAATGCCGAGCAAGTCGAGTCGCAGCAATCCCTCGAGCCCAGGGCACTAAGAGCGCGGTACATCGACATGCTCACTGACGGGGTGTCGCCGGACCGATTGAAGGAGGGCGGTGACAAGGCCGTCGATCATGCGTTGATGGCCACGGCACTCAGCGCGGTGTGTAGCGGAATGGGAGAACAAGACTGGCTGGCGCTCGTTCTTGACCCCAAGAGAAGGTTGGGGCAGCAGGCAAAGTTCGCCAAGGGGCACTCGCGCACGGCCCTGGCCTACCGTCGCTACCTCTCGAAGGTGTGGCAACGCGCCACCGAACAGGCTCGCCCAGCGGCGCTCCATGATCGGGATCGGTACCGGGAGGAAGCGCGCCGTCTGGTGGCCCGTTGGGATGATGCGCTCCCGCGCCTGCTGGAGGAGGCTCACGAGATTGACGCCATGATCATCGCCGCGTTGTTGGACCGGATGGTGGAGGTGGGCTCGCCGCGCGTGGCATTCGCCCGCAGGCCATTCCAAGAAGCCACGGGGGTCTCGGAACGGCGTTTTCGTACCCGGCTGGCGGCTCTGGAACGCGCGGGTGTGGTGCGACTGGAGGCGAGGGGGAAGTCAGGCGGCCCCCGAGCGCGCCAGAGGCTCGCCAATGTTTACAGCCTGAGTGGTCCAGAGCGGTTGTTCGACCGAGCGGGCTCCGACTAGCGAGGCCGGCGTGGGCGGTCTAAGTCCGTCGACGGCTCCGAGTGTGGGGCGGGCGTTGAGCCAAAGTCACGCGGTGGCCCATTTGCCAGCTGCATCGAACCTGCACCCGGGTGAAGCACGCACCAAGGCCGGATCGATGTGATTGTGTGGTGACTCGTGCGTGAATCCGCTCATGGCGGAGCTTCCCCAGCAACAGTGCCAAGCTGTTCCCGCCGTCTGGGGTACCTATCGGCAGGTGCGAAGCCAACGGGGAGGCAGGTATCCCGCTGTTTGTTGCGGTGCGCAAGCGGGCGTGACGGAGCTCCCACCTGACTATCTGTGCCGTTGGGGTCCTCGGCGCGAGTCGTTGATGTACAGACGACAGCTACTGCTCCGGGTCAGCTATTTGGCCGGCGATGTGCTCCTGGAGCACATCGATGCCCGTGCTGACGTCATCTCCCAGCGCAGCCAGGAAGATCGCGTCCTCGACGATCTTCGTGGGGATCCGCGCGGCTAGGTCAGGCGCGAGATGGTCAGCGATCGCGCAAAGCACCTGCTGATGGGGGACGTGTGGAGGATGCAGTGCGTCGACGTACTCCTCCGAGTAGAAGATCAGCACCTTGCCGGGTTGGGTGACGAGTTAACCGGCCCCAGTTAATGCGGTGGAGTGACCTGCCAGCTCGCAGTACACATTCGACACTTCGCGGGCTTCCAGTGACATGCAGCGGACATTGAACAGTGGATCGGCCTGCACTCTGCCGCCCTCGCCTACGTCGGGTGCCATTAGGCCCTCGTGGAGCCCCCGACATCACGGCTCGGATGCTCAGGCGGTCGCCCCACGATGCGCGGTCAGAAGGGCTGCCTCGGTTGCGAACGATGTGCTGGCTCTGCCTGCGTAGTAGCGCCGCGAGACGTCTTCGGAGTGTCCGGCCCAGTCTGATGCGAGGTATGGGGTGATGCCGGAGTCGAGCCAGAATGTAATGGCAGCCTTGCGGAGAATGCTGGGCGTCATGGATGCGAGTTGGGGTTTCGCAGAGCCGCGGAAGACCTTCTCGCAGGCAGGTTTCCAGTACGTGTCAGTGAGGTTGTGCCAGTCCAGGCCAGCGCTTCCGGTGGCGCTGGTCCACGTGCGGTCGGCCGAGGCATAGCCACGTTCGAAGTGGGTCTTGAGAGCGTCCGCCACGGCTGCAAGCGCAGGAACCGAGCGCGCGTCCTCGTCAGCGCGGTGCTTCAGAGGGCGGACCTGCCTGCCGCGAATGCCTTCTCTTGGGTCGTAGATGGCGGCTTCGGTCTTCTTGAACCAGAAGACGACAGGCGCCGAATCCCATTCGATCCATTCGGGCCGATGGGCGGCGAGTTCGCCCGGCCTCGGCGCGAGCGTTCCACCACAAAGGACCAAGGACCGGAACCGTTCCCCGGCAGGTCGTCCGTCGCTTCCAAGGGGACCGAGTTCAGCGATTGCGTCCGCGAGGTCAAACACTTCATCGATGGAGGGCACCACGCGATCGCTCATGCGTGCCTGTTTTGGTTTGGGGGCGCGCTTAGATGTGCCCACGAGTGGGTTCCGCGGGATCCGCTCGCTGTTGTAGGCAGCGCGCAGGATCATCGCGAGGGTGATGTAGAACCCCCGGACGGTCGCTTCTGATGCTCGTTCCTCAAGCAGATCCACGTCCTCGGAGCCCACCTCGTATGCCTTCGCAATGCGTCGACGGTTGACGGCTGCAGTAGTTCCGTTCATCCGCTTTCGTGCAGCGATGGCGGCTAGGACGTCGTCGGCAACGATGTCCTTGAGGCGGATGGAGTCGCCAACGCTGACGCCCAGTGTGGGTCGTACGCGCGGGTCGCCAGCCGTGTAGCGGAGAAGTCCAATTGCGGTCTGGTAGTTGTGTCGGTGACTGATCCGGTTCTTATGAGACCAGTCGGTCTTTGCTGCGGGATACCAGATGTCGTCGCAGTAGTCGGCGAACGACATGTCGCCGCCAGTCGTGTCATCGACGGGGCCGTCGGCCACGTGAGCGACCTGCGCTGTCGGATCGATCGGCCAACCGCGATCGTCAGCGGGCCAACCCATCAGGCGTGCCTTGTCGAGGTGATCTCGCCAGCTAGTGGCGTGACCCTTCTGTCGGAAGGTCCGCTTGCGCTCGGCGCCGTTGACGCGCCAGCGCACGAACCAGCGAACGCTGCGCCGGTCGCTTCCTTGTACGTGCGTTCCGTCGGGCAGTTTGCCCTGGAGGTTGTACACGCCCCACGTTGTGCTCATTGGATCTCCTTGGTGTCTAGCCAGACTCGGACGTCATCGGGGCGGAACCGGATCTGGCCGTTGATGCGCAGCATCCGTGGCACCAGTCCCGTCGCGGGCCCCCTAGTCACCCACTTGCGCACCGTGTGCGGACTGACGCCAATCCATGCCGCCAGAGCGTCGATTGAAAGAAGGTGTTCGTCCGTCGCCCGTGTCGTTGGCGTGGTTGGTTCGGCGTTCATGTCCTGACGTATCGGCGTGATTCGTCATCGCAGTACCGAAGCGCCTGATCGTTGCTTGGCAGCCATGGTGAAGCGGGTGCGGCATGTCAGTCGGTTGACCTGAACGCAGCAGCCAACGCGTCCTGAAGTGTTGCGTGCTCAGTGACGGAGCGGACGTCCGTCTGCTTCACCTTCAGGACGCACTGCGGCTGCCTCAGCGCCGCGTTAAGAGGCGGGTCCATGTAGAACGCGAACCAGTCGCCCCCGTCGTCGGAGGTCAACATCAACAGGGATGCCTCCAGCGCGGGCGGCAGACCGGGAGGTGCAACCTCCTTGTACTGGAGGGCGAACCACTTCGATGGCGGTGGGGCCGGCTTGGAGTCGGACGCGATGCCCTTCGGCATGCCGTCCAGCAAGATCTCGTTCCGATCGGCGCTCCACGACAACGCCGCAGGTCGCTTGCGCTCCCTCATCGTGAGGCCACGCGTGGCGGGACAGATTTGAGCCGGCGGGAACTCCTCGTAGGCCGCAACCGTGGGTGCGTGGTGTTCCCACCATCCATGCTGCCAGTCCTGGCCTAAGCAGGTGTTGCAGCGGTGGCACAGAAGGCCCCGAATCAGCCCAGTGTCGTCGTCGTGGTCGACGTGCACGAACCGTGCTCTTGTGACGACCGGCAGGCCCGTCGAGCAGATCGCGCACCGTCCGCGTTGCCACAAGAACAGCGAGTGCATCACGGTGTTGCTGTAGGACCACGACTCGGGCGAGGGGACCTCGGTCGGCGCGAGCAGAGAGTTGAAGCGCCGAGGCCGGCTTTGGCGGCCGAGCCCCGCGGTCGCGGCGCAGCGTTGCCCTGGCGGGTCAGCAAGAAACCGGGGTAGTCCGCGGACCGCCTTGCCGTCGGCCGTGGCCCTGAGGGTCCTGTACCGGCGCGAGCACCTCGCGCACACGAGGCCCAGGAGTAGATCGTCGTCGACCCACTGCCTGAAGGAACATGCGACCACTCGGTCCGTGCCCGGTCCCTCGCTGCTCCACCGCACGCGCTCCGAGCAGATGGCGCACTTGCCCTTCTGCTCGCCCAACAGACCGTGGAGCGGCCCGTCGTAGTGAGGCCATCCCTCGGGAACCTGAAAGGAATAGCGGGGAGGAGGCGACTGCTGAGCGTTGCTCATGTCGCCCCCGCTGGATTCGGTCATGCTCATGATTGGCCCTCTCGAGCTCCGCCAGTCGCCGCACCGTGCGACCGCGCAACAGTACCATCTATAGATGGTAATAGAGTGAGTGAAACTGCGACTTGTCAGGTCTGGACGGTCAGAGCCGGCGGGTAGGGAGTCGTAGAACAGCACCTGCGCTGACCGTGCGTGCACCCAACGAGTCCCGGTTGTGGCCTTCGGAACCGCGCAAGCCCTCGCGCTGTTGGGATAGCGAGTAGTGCTGCGCCGCGTTCCGGTGGTCGATGACCGTCATCGGTCGCGACCGCCCGGCCCCAGCGAACGGCTGCGCGCAATAGCGTGATCCCATGTGGAAGACGAACGAGGACGCACACGAGATAGACACGCTTTGCAGAAACCTGCGCCTCCTGCGCGAAGCGAAGGCGATGAGCCAAGCCGAGTTGGGTCAAGCGGCGGGTATCTCCCGCAATCACTATCAACTGCTCGAGGCGGGACGGGCGGCCAGTGGCGGGCTCGCCAATCCAAGGCTCAAGACCCTGCGAGATTTGGCCCGCGTCCTCGGCGTCCGAACGGGATCGCTCATTCTGGCGCCTGTCGTTCACAGCGTCTGGCGCTGGTGCGAAACGAGCTCTCCGCTGACCGACGACATCCAAAGCCGACTGCTAGGCGAACTGCGAGACTCGTCCGCGGCACAGATAGAGGGGCAGGGCGCCGCTTTCGTGGGAACCAAACCCGGTTCCTTGACCCTAGGTGTGGCCGTCCAGGCCCCCGATGGCCTCTCGGCGACGGTCCTAGCTGAGCCGATCGTGCTCCGTGCCATCACGACTGCCGAGCTGAGCATCAGCTTGCTGCCCGACGTCGAGGTCGCTGTTGGTCTTGAGGGGCTTGCAAGCGAAGGCGAGTTCTAACCGCCGAGTCCTGATACCATCTATACATGGCAGTTGGCTCTGAAGGAGACCTTGCGGTGCGAGAGGGCGATTGTTCGATCGCGCAGGCGGCCGAAATTGCAGGCGTCTCACGGGACACCATCAAGCGGCGCCTCAACCAAGGCGCGTTTCCTGGAGCTTTCCGAGGCCACGGCGGTGGACCAGGCGGGCCCTGGCGCATCCCGATCAGCGATATGCACGACGCCGGACTCGTGCGTCAGTCCTCCGATGCGGCCGCTGACATGGCCCAGCTCGGAGATCACGAGTGCCGCATACAACTCGCCGTAGCTCGAGCCGAGATCCGGCTATTGAACGCTCACTTAGCCGATCTTCGTCGCCTGTTGGTTTCCAATGCCCGCACCTCATGACCGGCACCCCTTAGTAGGCGAGCGAGTTGTCGTTAGCCGAGCCACAAGTCATGGAAGTTCGAGTTCGCGCGTCACCTGACTGGCCTCGGAACCCCTCCCAGTTCGCGCGGTGTCCGAACAGGGTTCAGGAGCGTCGCGGACGGCATTGTTGGTCCTCGACTGTTGTGTGCTTGGACTTGTCATGCGCGTCGACTCGTCTTCGAGGTGCACCGACTCGACAGGGCAAACCGACGATGGAAGGGAAGAGTCACACCGTGTACGCCGACCAGTCGCTCTGCCAGTCCTCGCCTTCCAGGCCACATAGTTGGTCCCCCCGGGTGTGGCTGTCAGGAGGTGACGGGGACCCCGAATTGGCGAAGGTGGCATTCGAAACGTGTGTGGGCGGCGGCGATGAAGTCGCGCAGCGAGTCGGGGTTCTGAATGTCGGCGAGGGGCCAGAGAGCACGGTCGGCGGCGACCAGTTGGTGTCGGGCGCGGAGGTTGTCTCCGACAATGGCCAGTAGCAGGGCGTCGGCCATGTAGGTGCCGTAGGTGCAGCCGCGTTCGTAGTTGGGGTCGAGGTGGGTGTGACCGCATGCGGGACAGGGGACACCGGCGGTCGGCGCCGGTGAGGCTGCAGCCGTTGGAGTGGCCTCGGTGGGGGTGACCGATGCGTGGTGGGTGTGAGGAGCGGGGTGACCAGAAGGGAGGTGGACGATCACTGCATGCTTAAGGGAGTCGGGGATGGCGTCCCATGCTTCTTCGTTAGTCATGTCCTCCTTGTAACCGGTGAGGAGGCTGAGGAGGTGTGCAGCGTCGTCGCGGATGTTGGCGGTGTCCATGTGTGCGGCTCTTTCTGTGGTGCGGCGGGGTTGGTTGGGTTGTGTCGTTGGATATCGGCGGGTTTGGGTGGGTGGTGACCAGGTCGACCAACCCGGGCTGGGGCACCACGCCTGGGACGTAGCCAGCGCACGACGCGCCGACCGTTGCCGTAGCTATCGGCATGATTTGCACGGATGCGATACCGGGCTGCCGCGAGACGAAGCAATAGGTGCAGTCGCCGGGCGAGCGAGCTCGTGGTGCGTGCCGCGGCCCGCTCCGGCGTCCGCGTCCGCCGGTATGACAACCGATAAGCAGCGCACGCGACTGAGGTTGCGCCTGCTTCTGCAATGGGCGTGACGACCGGAGCGCGCGCCTCAATTCAGCTTGCTGTCATTCGTGAAGCACCCACTCGAACTGAGCTCGTGGGTCTATATCGGGACAGTCGTACCGCCTGCCGCTCCTTCCGCTGCAGCGGTTCGATGGTCCACACTGTCGACACGTGGGCGGGTTGGTCCGCGAGTGATCAGGTGGACCAGCCCGCTTGCAAGGGCTGAGGCTTCGGCCGCGGCGCGGCCCGCCCCCTTCGCCCTGCCGGTCCTTTGCCATTGAGGCCGTGCTCGTAAGTCGGAGTCCGCCCTCCAGGACTCTCTTCCGTCGGACCGTTGGCAGGCCGAGCGAGCTAGCTAGGGGCCGGTAGGTCTTCTCACCGGTTTGCTGTGGACCTGCAGTCAAGGTGTGGCGAAACGTGCCGATAGACGGGAAATGAGATCCACATGCACTCGGAAGCGGCTGTCGCTCGCAAGTAGGGCTGTGCGCGCCCCCGCGGCCGCCTACGATCCTGTGACCCGCGATGGAGGTCTGCTTGCAAGCGAGCCTGCAAGAAGCGCGTTCGCTGCACTAGTGCAGGTCGTAGACCCGGCCCTGGCCTGCGGTTTTGTCCGCTCACTCGTGTTCGCCTACATCTATGAGGGAACAATACGCAGTGACTGTACGAAGTTCAGGGGTTCGGTCCCACGTTGCGTAATTGCAGGTCAGAAGGGGTGCGTACCGCGTAAGACGGCTTGCTTACTCCGGGGCGGTTCTTATGCCGCGACGCTCGAAACCTGCAAACTTGCAGGCTGCTACTGGGGCAGTTTGGTGCAAGCACCCCATCTTCTTCGGCGCGGAACCACGCCCGCCTCTGGCTCCAACCTGCGGGTTCCTGTTGCAGTTTGCGGCAACCTGCCCCAAACAGTGCTGCCCAGGTCAGGCGTCGTCCGATGAGGGGATTGGCCAAGGGCGTGCATCGAACGGGAGGGACCTACAGGGTGCAGCGAGAACGACGAGGCCACTCGGTCCGGGCGTCGTTCAAGACACTCGCCGAAGCGAACGCGTACGCGCTGGCTCTCGACGCGGCGTGGGCGGCGGGCGCGCCGACACCATCAGTGTACGAATTCCAGGCGGCATTTACGCAGCCCGGTGCTCGGCGGATTCCGGACGAGGATGCTCCAACGCGGCTCGACGACCTAGTAGAGCGCGCGATCGTCGCCCACCAAGCCAACAAGCACCTTGATAGTGACGGCGTACCGAAGAAGCAGCGCGCCCAGTGGCGCAAGCATGGTCCGTTCTTCGGCAACCCCGACGTCCGAAATCTGACTCGTGAACGGGTCCACGACTTCGCCGACCACTTGTACGCCAACCGCCTCGAGCGGTCTACGGCGAACGAGCACCTGCGTCTAGTACGCATGGCCTGCGATATGGCTATGGAACTGAAATTGACTCCCACGAACGTCGCGCGAGGCGTGGTTGGCTGCCATCAGGACAACCCGCGTACGCAAAGGGACCGCGTGCAACCTCGCCCCCTTACGCCGACTGAGGTCAAGACTCTCGCGGCCCAGTTCCCAGCATGGCTGCGCCTGGGAGTCCTGCTCATGTACGTCGCGTGTCTGCGGATCAGCGAGGTGTTCGGCCTTGAATTGCGTGACTGGGATCCGGTAACGCAGACGCTCAGTGTCCGACGACAGGGCGGTCTCGGAAAGAATGAGGGCAAGCGCGATCCCTACCGTGCTGGTGAAGCAGACGGGAGGCTCAAGACAAAGAGCAGCCGTCGAAGGATCCCGGTCGCATCAGCGCTTGCTGAAGTCATCGATCAACACATCGAGGCCCAGCACGGTCCCCGACCCCTAACGGCTGACTTGGAACTCGCTTGGCTCAAGCGGCGGATGATCAGCACCGCCGAACTTCCGAAGCCTCGTCAAGGAGTCATCACAGACCGATGGGAGGAGGCCCTCCATGATGTCGGCCTTGACTTCGACAGCGTCGGATTCAAGATTGGACGCCACTTCCTTCGTAAGGCCGGCTCCACCGTCATCGGTATCGGGGATATCCGAGGCAAGCTGTGGAGCAGCTACCTCGGACACGAAACCCCGGCAGAGTTTGGCGGGTCCTTGACCACTGTTCGCCACTACTTCGACCTCCCGGACGAAGAACTAGTCGCAGTGGCCGAGCGCTGGGAACAGGTCATCCGTGAGGATGTTGGTGACCTCATCATCTCCGAAGAGATGGCGAACACTCCTCACATGACGCGGCAGGAAGCGGCACTCGTTCTCGGGGTGCACCAGACACAGGTGGCGTGGCTGATCAAACAAGGCCACCTGCTTCTTGCGCCCAACCACGAGGTCACGGACCTGCGCCGGAAGGCGGGGACAAGGAAGTTCAAAAAGCGGATCATGGTCTCCGGTCCGAGCGTCCACGCTGAAATGGAGCGTCGTCAGCGGTGGGCTTCGCGGCTCACGGAGAAGGACGTCGCCCGGGAGCTCGGGACGTCCCATCACAACGTAGGGTGCCTGCGAGAGCGGGGATTGTTGACGGCAGAGCGAGGGCGCGACAATGTGTGGTCGTTTGACACCGACTCTGTTCAAGCTGTCGCGGAGGCGCTCAGCAAAGAGCGAGAGGAGGCCGAACTGTATATGGCGGTTGGCGAAGCCGCTCGACGCTTTGGCCTGGCCGTTTATCAGTTCGAGAAGGTCTTTCTAGAAAGGGTGCGAGGACGGACGCTTCTCGTCACGCGGCAGCGGCAGTACCTCAGAAGCGATGTCGAGGCACTTGTCACGAAGCGCGTCGGCTAAACACCGTGGGTTTTACTAGTGCGCTGGCCGCAAGGCGCTCGAAGCAGCCTGGACTGGTCCCATCACGTCGCATCGCGCCTCGTTTGGCGGAGTCGTTTGCGTGAACCCCCGGTTCACTTCCGCGCGGCACGCCGGGATGAGCCCGATGGGCTTGGAGCTGGGAGTCGGCCCAACGAGGGCGCCTCCTTGCGGATTCCGAAAAAAATGGACTGCGCTTTTTCGTTATGTGAAGAACCTTCGCGTACTTCACGCGCGAAGATGACGCAGCAGCTGTGGACGTGCCTATAGCACGCCAACGGAGCAGATTGAGCGTGAGGTCCGCATGGCCGGCTTCCTCTCAGTGGTTCGCCGCTGCGGAGGAGCGAACAATGTCCCGGCCACGCCGTCAAGACCAGCTGCGTCGAAGCAGCAGGGAGAGTGAATGATGGAGACCATCAAACAACACCCACATATGGTGACGCCGGTCATTGAGGCTCGGTCGGTCGGAACCAGAGTGTTGCGCTCTGAAGACCCTCAACTGCTTCGTGGACGGGCCGAATTCATCGCGGACATAAATTTGCCCCGACAACTGCATGTCGCGTTCATACGTAGTCCTGTGGCTCACGCACGCATCACGCATCTCGATCTCTCGGCGGTGCGGGACTGCGAGGGCGTTTACCTTGCCTGGTCGGGCGTGGACGTCGCGCCGTTCTGTGAAGGATTGCCCGTCGAGTCTGCCATGGAGGGTTTCGTCCCTACCACCATGCCGCTACTGGCCACGACCGAAGTGCTGTACGTCGGCGAGCCGCTTGCCGTCGTGGTGGCCGAGTCGCGCTATGCCGCGGAGGACGCCTGCGAGCTGGTCGACTGGGACTTCGAGGCGTTACCAGCAGTGACCGACGCCGATGCCGCGGTGGCGATGGGCGCTGTCGCCAACCCGCAACTCCCCGACAACGTGGGGCTTCGGGGCGGCGCAACTTTCGGGGACATCGCTGGCGCGTTCGAGCAGGCTGACAAGGTCGTCCAAGGACGCTTCTACACCTGCCGAGTCTCGGCAGCGCCAATGGAGACACGCGGCGTCATCGCCGACTACGATTGGGCCTCGAAGTCGCTACGCCTCTGGTCCAACACGCAGATGCCTCACCTGCTGCAGTCCATGATCTCCGCGCATCTCGGGTTCGGCGAGCACGAGGTTGAGATCATCACGCCCGATACCGGCGGGGGGTTCGGCCAAAAAGCGCACGTATATCCCGAAGAGATGTTGCTGCCGCTCCTCGCTCGAGAATTGGACCGTCCCGTCAAGTGGATCGAGGATCGGCGGGAGAACCTGATGGCAGGAGCACATGCGCACGAGCAGTATGTAGATATCGCCTACGCCCTCGACCGCGACGGCCGAATCGTTGGTGTCCGGACTCACGCGCTCGGCGATGGCGGCGCCTACCACATGCCGCCGTGGTCAATGGTCATCGAACCTTGGTGCGCAACGGTGATGACGCCGACGGGTATCTATGACGCGCCAGCTGTTGAGTACACCTACACCGCGGTGGCAACCAACAAGACACCTGTGGGCGCGTACCGCGGCGTGGGGTACATGGCTGGCACCCTCGCCAGGGAATGCCTTGCCGACGACGCTGCCCGCGCGCTTGGCATGTCACCATTCGAATTCAGGCGCCGCAACGTCGTCAGCACGTTTCCATGGACCAATCCCCAAGGGATCGTCTACGAGGAGGGCAGCTGGCTGGAGTCCATCGACGTGCTTGAGCGAATGGTGGACTACCCAGCCTTCCTGCGTCGACAAGCTGAGTCGCGTGAGGAAGGCCGATACTTGGGTTTAGGGCTCAGTTTCTTCGTCGAGAGCAGCGGCGAAAGCACAGCAGGGAGCCATGCGCACGGTTCAAAGACCGTCTATCACGACACCGCGACCGTTCGGCTGAACCCCACCGGCACTGCCAATGTAACCATTGGGCTCTCCGCACAGGGGCAAGGGCTCGCCACCACCATGGCCCAGATGGCAGCTGACACCCTTGGCATCAAGGTGCAGGACGTGAGCGTGCAGACCGCCCGCTCCACGTTGCACGCCTACGGATCCGGGACCATCGGTAGTCGGGGAGCAGTGATAGCTGGTGGTGCCGTAGCCCGTGCCGCCGGCGTGATCCGAGAAAAAGTGTGCGCCGTCGCTGCGAATCTCCTAGAGGCCTCGCCCGACGATATTGAGATAGTCGACGGAGTGGCACTAGTGAAGGGCGTCGCTGACGTCTCCGTGTCTGTTTCCGACGTAGCGGCTTCCATCTATTTCGACATGAGCGCTTGGCCCGAGGGCTTCGAGCCGTCCCTCGAAGCGACTCAGGCCTACGACCCAGCAAGGGCGATGTTCAGCAACGGGGCGCACGCAATCTTGGTGGAGATCGATGCCGAAACCGGTTTCGTGAAGTTCGAGAAGGTTTACTCGGTGGAGGACTGCGGTACCGTCATCAACCCGAATATCGTCGAGGGTCAGATTCGAGGCGGCGTTGTCCAAGGCATCGGCGCTTCTGTGTTCGAGGAGCTCGTTTACGACGCTTCCGGTCAGCTGCTGACCACCACGTTTCTCGACTACGGGCTGCCCACTATGGACGTCGCACCTCCATTCGAGATATCCCACCTCGAAACACGCTCGAAGCACACGCCTTCGGGAGTCAAAGGAATGGGGGAGTCTGGGTTGATTGCCGCCCCCGCCGCAGTGCTCAATGCGGTGAACGACGCGCTAAGTCCGTTCGGCGTGGTGCTGCGTAGCCTTCCCTTGACACCCGAAAAGGTGCTGGCGGCGATGGCTGGTGGTACGGGGATGCTGGGGACAGGGGCGCCGACTGCGATTCAAGCCGATGGCTCGGGTGGGCGTGCCTAGCTGCAACTCAATCACGATGGCGCGAGACTCCTGTAACCATGCGCTGACCGTCCCGACTGGGTGCGGGACCCGTTCGGTACAAACTCGGACGAGTGCATGAAGTAGTGGAACAACGCGTTGATGGCCTCGGCTGACGTCAAGCGTTCCGCGCATGGCCGAATCGAACCCGATCGCCTACGCGCGTGGGTTCTTGTGTGGCGTGATGCGTGCACAATTATCGAAGCTGGCCGAGTGGGGTGTTGAGACGAGTCGTGTCCCGAAAAGCGCGTACGCGCAACGGTCGACGTCCGGGATTCTTCCCCGTTGACGAAGATTTGAGATGACGATAGATAGCCAGGCAACGCCGCGGCCGGATGGTGCCGGCCTATGCCGCTCCGCGACGGACAGCCCAGAAGGCGACCGTCTGCGAGGCGCGCTTCTACCCAGGCTCCACCCGATGCGGCGGGCACAGCGTCTTCGCCGCCGCAGGGGGCATGGTCGACCACAACTTACCGACACCGGCGATAGACGAAGAAAAGTGTACAACATCCGTAAATAACCCTGAGGCTCGTGCGTGGCAGTGTTCTCACAACACGCCGACGCGAAAAGTGACGCAAGAACGCGCGAGCAGCGCTGCACGGGAGCACGGCCGTGCGAGTTCCAACACCTCGGGATCTTCATCCCGGCCGGTGCTGGCCCGCCCGAGATGTGGGCGATCCCAACCGTGCAAATTCAGCCACCACTGTCGGTGCGTGTCACGCAGCACCAAATTCGAGGTCACGACTGGCCGACTCCTTCTCGGCGTCGACCACCTACTGGAGGTCATTGTGATTGCAGTCCTCGGCACAGGATCGACACGATCCGCCATCCACGAGCAGCTCGGCAGCGCCTCGGCCCGCGAATGCCTCGCGAAGGTGGGGGCGGTCATCATGAATAGCTGGAAGCCGCCCCGTATGTTCCAGCTGGATGGTGTGTGGTGAGCGCGGCCGACCAACAGGTCGCAATTACTGGCGAGAGGCACTCTCGCCCGGGCGTCGCGGGCCGCCAGCGGCATCGTCATCCGTTGCTATGGTTCGTGGCGCGACGGCTGGTCGCAGGGGTGGTAACACTTCTCTTCGCGTCCTTCATGATTTTCCTGGCCACCAACGCGCTGCCGGGCAACGTTGCCGAGACCGTACTGGGTCGTAACGCAACTCCGGAGCTGGTGGCGAAACTTAACCACCAGCTGCACCTGGATGAGCCGGTACTCACCCGTTACGGCAACTGGCTAATCGGTACGGTCCGGGGGGATCTCGGTGAGTCTGCGGTGGCTGTAGTCCAAGGCAATCCTGAATCGTCGGTGACGTCGCTGATTGGGATCCCCTTACGCAACAGCGTAGTCCTGGCGTTGATTTCGATTGTGTGCCTCATCCCAATCTCTCTATTGTTGGGAACCTTCGCCGCAGTGCGTGCAGGCCGTGCCGGCGACTACGCGGTGTCATACATCTCTCTCGTTATCGGCGCTCTCCCGGAATTTGTGTTCGGGACGCTTCTGATCGCCATATTCTTTTCGGGGCTCGGGCTGTTTCCACCGGTATCGCTTATTCCACCCGGTACGAGTCCGCTGGCCGACGTGGGCGAGCTTGTGTTGCCGGTCCTGACGCTTCTGGGTGTCTCGGTCGCGTTCTGTGCGCGGCAAGTACGAGCGGGAGTGCTAGACACGCTCTCCGAGAGATATGTGACCATGGCAAGGCTCTCTGGAATCAGTGAAGTACGTGTGCTGTGGCGATACGCCCTACGCAACGCCCTGGCTCCGAGCGTGCAGACATTCGCTCAGGCGCTGCAGTATCTATTCGGAGGGATCATCGTGGTGGAGACCCTTTTCGCGTACCCGGGGATCGGGCAGGCGTTGGTGCAGGCAGTGACTCTGCGTGACGTCTCCTCGGTGCTCGCAGTCACATTCGTTCTTGCAGGGGTGTATATCGCCATCAACGTTCTGGCCGATGTGATCGTGGTACTCGCGGTCCCGAAGCTCCGGACCGGTCTCCGGTGACCGCTACCGCTTCGACGCCGGCCGCTGCCTCGAGCTTCCAACGGTTGCGGAGCCCGTTGTCCTGGCTCACTGGCACACGCGAGGGCGTCACTGGGCTGGTATTACTGGTCGTCGTCCTCAGCTTGGCATTGATCGGGCCACTGGTGGCTCCCCACCCACTGGCCCAACCGGTCGGCGTGCCTGGCGCCGGTCCATCCAGCACGGCTCTCTTAGGGACAGACTTCCTTGGGCGCGATGTGCTCAGTCGAGTGCTGTACGGAGGCTTGCCAGTCCTGTGGCTCTCACTGGCATCGATTGGCATGACCTACGTGGTGGGAATGACCATTGGAATGGTCGCGGGCCTGAGCCGCTCCATTTTGGATCCGATCATCATGCGTTTTGTCGACCTCTTCTTGGCATTTCCGGCGCTGTTGCTGCTTCTGGTTCTGCTCACCGGCGCCGGATCGAGTGCCGGCGTATTGAGCATCGGCATCGTCCTTGTCTTGTTTCCGGGCGTCGCGCGTCTGGTGCGCACGGCCACGCTGAGGGTGTCAACCACCTCGTATGTAGAGGCAGCAGTGGCACGGGGCGAGACCCGTTTGGCAATTATGCGCCGCGAGGTTCTCCCCAACATCGCGCAATCCATGCTGGCTGACTTTGGGGTGCGTTTCGGCTGGGCGGTCACCCTCACAGCCAGCGTCAACTTTCTCGGCCTTGGATCGCGGCCACCGGCCGCGAACTGGGGACTGATGGTGGCAGAGAATCGCACTATCATCGCCGGCAACGTCTGGGCAGTCTTGCTACCGGCATTGCTCTTGGCCGCGCTCACCGTAGCGGTGAATCTCCTGGGTGACGCATACATTAAGGAGCGCTCATGAACGACCATTCAATCGGGTCGGAGGTACTCGTGCTTCGCGGGCTCTCCGTCTGTCTTTCCACTGGCGACCCGGTGGTCGAGGATGTCGATCTGACATTGCACGCCGGTGAAATCCTGGGCGTGGTGGGAGAGTCGGGGTCGGGCAAGACCACCACGGCACTCTCGCTGCTAGGTTACTCGACTCCAGGCACTTTCATTGCCGCTGGCCAGTTGCGCATCGAGGGCAAAGCGCTGCATATGGATGAGTCGATGCGGCCGATGCGCGGTTCCATCATTTCGTACGTACCGCAAGACCCGGCCCAAGCCCTCAATCCGTCTCTCAAGGTCGCGGCGGCGCTTAAGGATGTGCTGGGTGCGCACGGCACCCCAAGGCCAGGCAACAACGCAGCAGAGGATGCTCTACGACGGGTCGGCTTCGGCCAAGCCAAAACGGTGGCAAGCCGGTTCCCCCACCAGATCTCTGGTGGCCAGCAGCAGCGAGTCTCGATCGCGCTGGCGCTGTGCCGCGAGCCGGCGGTGGTGATCCTCGATGAGCCCACTACCGGGTTGGACGTGGTCACCCAGGCGCAGATCCTCGCCGAGTTGCGACGGCTGCGCACAGAACAAGGCGTCGCGATGGTGTACGTGACGCACGACCTCGCCGCCGTGAGCGAGGTCGCCGACCGGATCGCCGTCATGTATGCCGGACGAGTGGTTGAGGAGGGGCCGGCCGAACAGGTGCTGCGGAATCCACGCCACCCTTACACCCGCGGTCTTCTCGCCTCGATTCCCGACCATGTCCGCCCTCGTGTGCTGGAGCCCATGCCGGGAATCGCGGTCGGGGTTGGCGAGCGGCCGTCAGGGTGCCCATTCGCGCCGCGTTGCCCTCAAAGAACCGATGACTGCGTGGCAGAGATGCCAACGCTGGAACCGATCGGCGACACGCGACGCGTGCGCTGCATCCATCACAGGAAAACGCCCCCCGTGCGCACGTTCTCCGTCGAGACGCTTCCGCGACCATCGGAGATCGGGGAGCAACCTCTGTTGATGATCGGAGACCTGAAAGCCGAACACAGGTCTCACCGCGAAGTCACTGTTGCGGCCGAGCAGATCAGCTTCGATGTCAACAAGGGCGAGTGCGTTGCGCTGGTGGGTGAGTCCGGCAGCGGGAAGACGACAATCCTGCGCACGATCGCGGGGCTTCACCCCATAGCCGGTGGTCGGGTCCTGCTGGATGGTCACGCACTCCCGAGCCTGGTGAACCACCGTAGTCGTGAGCAGCGGCGGCGGATCCAGCTCATCTTCCAGAATCCGGCCGCAGCCCTGAATCCGAGACAGACGGTTGCCGAGGCCATCGCGCGTCCCGCTCAGGTGTTGCGCAAGCTCGACCGCCGCTCGCTCCCCGCTGAGGTTGCGCGACTGTTGGAGTGCGTGCGACTCCCAGTCCGGCTCGCGAACCGCTACCCGCACGAGCTATCCGGCGGTGAACGCCAACGTGTTGCTGTAGCCCGGGCCTTGGCCGCGCAGCCAGATATTCTCCTATGTGACGAGATCACGTCTGCACTCGACGTCTCCGTGCAGGCCGCGGTACTCCAGCTGCTGCTCGACCTGCGAGACGATTTCGGTCTGGGACTGTTGTTCATCACCCACGACCTCGGCGTCGTCGCGACCATCGCTGACACTGTCCTCGTTCTTGACCGCGGATCCATCGTCGACCGGGGTCCTACACGCGATGTCCTGCGCGCCCCCACGTCCGATTACACCCGCCGTCTCCTGGCAGCGGCGCCCACGGTGAGCCGAACACCTTCTTCGGCCAACGATCCGTTTCCGGTCTCCCTGTGATGATTGACGTCGACAGTCGTGCGCTTCGGCGGGGGCATCCGCTCGGTGGGTGAGCTCGAAAGGGATCATGTGACCGACGTCAGTGTGCTTGGCACGGGGCTAATGGGCTCCGCGATCGCTCGTTCGCTGCTCAGCGCAGGTAGGAGCGTCACTGTCTGGAATCGGACGGCCGCACGCGCACTGCTGCTCGGAAGTCAGGGCGCCTCGGTAGCGTCGACCGTCACGGATGCACTCGATGCCAGCCCACTCGCAATCGTCGTAGTGAGCGACACGAACGCCGCGCGCAAAGTCCTCGGCGTGTTAGGGGAACACAGCCGGCGACTGGATCTTGTGAACCTCACGACCGGATCAATGGCGGACGCAGAGGCACTTGCTGCTTTTGCGCGCACGAACGACGTCTTGACGCTTGAGGGCACCGTCGTCGCGTTCCCAGCCGAGGTGGGGGGCGCCCATGCGCGGGTGATGTTCTCAGGCTCGCAGGACGTGTGGGAACGCCACCGCGAAACGCTCGTCATCCTGGGCGGAGGTTCTGAGCACATCAGTTCAAGGCCGGGTGCAGTACGCGCGCTTAACAACGCCAACGAATGCTTCTTCATCCCTGCCTTGGTGTCGATGATGGAGGCCGCTGCCTACGGCAAGGCGGCGGGTGTGTCCGAAGCGCTGGTGATGCGATCGTTGCGGGAAGGGATCCGCAAGTTGGCTGAGTACTGCGACTACGCAGCGCCGAAGCTGGCCAACGACGAGCATGCCACCGAGATGGCCACAATCGAAGCATGGCTTGGCGGCGCGGCGCGTTCCGCGGAGAGCATGAAGACCTTCGGTTTCGATGCTCGCCTCATATCCGCCGCCGAAGCGACGTTGGAGTACGCGCGGGACAACGGCGAAGGACCGAGCGACATCACTTCCGTGTATCGCTCGGAGTTGAGCGCTGCGCGCGCCCGCGTTCGTTCGGCTGAGAAGTGACCTCCGCGGTCCTTGGGGTGGACGAGACCGAGGCGATGCGGACTGCGTCTCACCCAATCGAGGACCTATTCGGTGGACGACCGAGGAGACGGCTGACGTTGCACGCTGGGCGAGGAGTCCCTGGTGGACCACATGCAGCCCCGACCCAGGATCCTCACGGCGCCAGGTAGCCCAAAGGTGCGGCTCGAGAGCCTCCACAGCCGTGCTCCAGCACAGCGCCCCAGAGCCGCCGCGGCCTCGGACTCATGTCGAGGCCGTCTGACCTATGGATAGATCTGCAGTCAACCGGGTGTCGGCTCGCTCCTCGATGTTTGGCCAAGTCCGGCTCGTATCACCACGGGGCTACCCGTCAAGGGCTCGCTGACAGATCGGGCGTTGAATCCTGGTTCTGTTTACTGACACCGGCGATATCTCAAAGAAAATTTACAGTATCGGTAAATCACCACTCGGGTCCTGGTGGCAGTGTCCTCACCACAACGAAGCGGAAGGGGTCGTATGAACGCTCGAGGAGTACGGCCGCCGCAGAAAAGTGTTGGAGCCCCCAAATGATCCGCAGCACCACGCCTCAATCGTCCTGCTGGCTCACCGCTGCCGGTGTGTCACCCGGCAACAAAGAGGTCACGACTCCGCCGTCTCTGCTCGGGGCGTCGGCCACTTACTGGAGGTCTTCGTGATTGCAGTGATCGGCACCGGATCGATGGGATCTGCCCTCGCCGAGGGGCTTCTCAGTGCCGGCCATGCCGTCACGGTGTACAACCGCACCCGGGAAAAGGCTCTGCCCTTGCAGAAGATGGGAGCTCATGTCGTCGAGTCGGCCGCGCAGGCCCTGACGTCATGTGAGTCGGCGATCGTGGTGCTTCCGGACGGCGCCTCAACACGAGAGCTGTTGTTGGCACCGTCCAATGCGGAAGCACTCGATGGGCGAAGGGTGCTCAGCGTTGCACACACCTCCGCATCCGAGATCGTCGAGTTGGCGAATGAGGTTGCACAGCACGGCGGCCGCCTCGCCGAGCTCGACATCACGGTCTACCCCGAGTTAGTGCGCTCACATGCAGGTCACTTCTACATCGCGGCAGAAGAGGTGGACGCTCAGTACTGGCGCGGGATCCTGGACACACTGGGAAAGCATGTGCACTTCGTTGGGCCTGTCGGCAACGCGTCGCGCACCGAGTTCGCTCTGTGGTTGAGCTACATGTTCCAAGCGATAGCAGTTGCCTACTCCGCAGCGGCGTTCAAAGGCCTGGGGTTGCCCGACGACGCACTGGTCTCGGCACTCGTCGAGGATCCGACGCTACGCGTCACTGGGGCCGAGTCATACATCCCACAGATGGTCGCGCGTCAGTACGCGACCGACATCTTCTCGATCGACACCTTCGCACTCACGGCAGGTTTGGTCATCGACGAAGCCGAAGAGCTCGGCCTGGTCACAGCTCCACTACGGGAGATCCGCAACCTCTTCCTTGCGGCATCGGCCAAAGGTCACGGTGCCGACGATGTGTCAGCCGTCTATGAGGCCTTGCTGACGACTGATCGGACAGTCGGAGCTCACGGTGATGCCAAGCACGCGCCCCTTGCTTGAGTCCAGCGTCGCCAACAGGCCCGCGGGAACGTGACTCGACCGCAACCAACCATCGCCCTAGCACTCGCGCCGGGCGCCACCGACTGCACAGCTCGGGACCTCAACTCCACCCGCATGCTCATGTAAGGAAGATTGGCCATGTCGTCAGAAAAATTGTGGACACCTAACCAGCGCAACGGCGACGGCGGCTTTACCCGACGCCGACTGCTTGAATTCGGCGCGGCTGGCGCGCTGGTGATGGGCGCGGGTTCGCTGCTGAGTGCCTGCAGCGGTGGCGCGCCGGACCCTGGGACACCGCTGAAGCCGCTCGAGTCCCTCGGCGGGGGAAAGCCGGTTCGCGGCGGCACGTTGCGGCTCGGCATGATCACCGGCGGCGCCTCCGAGACGCTAAATCCCGCCGTCGCTGCCACGTACACTGACCTCCTTCGCTCCTACCAGTTGTACGACCACTTGTTCCGCGTGGGTGCGGACATCCAGTCGTTGGAGCCGGAGCTCGCGCTTTCCGCGGAACCGAACAAGGACGCGACGTCCTGGACGATCCGCCTGCGGGATGGGGTGAATTGGCACGACGGAAAGCCGTTCACTGCTGACGACGTGCTCTGGACGATCCAGTCGTGGTCGTCGTCGGCGAGCTACGCGAACGGGATTGTCCGTCAGTTCATCGATTTCAAGGCCGTGCGCAAAGACGGACCTCTCGCGGTGGTTGTGCCCCTCGTTCGCCCTGCCGCCGAGTTCGCGAGCCTGCTCACTTACGTGAACTGCTCTGTCATTCAGAACGGGGCAGCTCCGGATTCGTTCAACACGCAACCGGTAGGCACGGGCCCGTTCAAGTTCGAGTCATTCAACCCTGGTTCGCAGAGCGTGTTCACCAGGAATCCGGAGTACTGGGGCGACGCGGAGAAGCCCTACATCGACAAGTTGGTCATCGACTCCTCGTTCAATGACGAGAACTCACGCAACTATGCTTTGCTCGGCGGCCAAATCGACGTCGCGCCTCTGTATGCGAGCGAATTCGCCAAGAGGCAGCTTTCGTCGAAGGAGGTCAACGTACTGGGCGCTGCCGGGACACAAGCGAACTACTTCACCATGCGGGTCAGCGAGGGGCCCTTCGCCGACGTGCGCGTGCGACAGGCGATGAAGCTCTTGGTCGACCGTCAGGCACTGGTGGACGGTGTCTTCAACGGGCTAGGGCGAGTGGGGAACGACATCTACGTCACTGACGTGGCCTATATCCTTGAGGACGTTACCGCTGCGCATGACATCGACAAGGCGAAGTCCTTGCTGAAGGCGGCCGGCGCAGCGAGCGCAACCCTCACCTTGCAAACGGTGGCTGGGGTGCCGCGGTACCTCAATGCTGCGACCCTGCTCGCCGAGCAGGCGAAGAAGGCTGGGTTGAACGTCAAGGTGGAGCCCATCCCGTACTCGACGTACTTCACCGCAGCAGCGGGATGGCCAGCCCCGCGTTCTTTCGGACAGGACGCCGCGAACACCGTGCCGTCTCTCACTGCGTTCGCCGCCGGTCAGCTGCTCGTAGGTTGTCAAGCAGACGAGACCGGCTGGAACGCACTTCCGGACAGCCAGACGAAGCTCGACCAAGCAATCTCCGAGCCTGACCCGTCTCGTGCTTCAGAGCTGTGGGGGGATGTCCAGCGCCAGCAGGTTGCCGAGGGCGGGCACCTTGTCTGGGGCTTCTCGGACTGGCTCGATGCCGCATCAAAGAAGGTCGGCGGTCTGCGATCCGGCAAGGCTGGCCCGCTCAACGACTATCGGGTGCTCGACGCGTGGCTGACGCAGTGACGTCAACCATTGGCTTGCAAGCAGCTCGCAGGCGCAGTCGTCCCGTGGGCATCCGTCGGATTGGCGGCCGCAACACGGGCTGCGACAACCGACATTCGGACGCGGAAACTATCAGGGGAGTAGAGATTCAATGACCGACGCCCAACAGGTCCACGAGCTAGTCGTCCTCGACAACGACTTCGTCGGAAGCGCACCTCCGGAGCATTACGAAGGTTGGTCGCTCGCAGACAAGGCATATGAGGCGTCGGCATACTGGGACGCAGTTAACATCAACGTCGACAACCTGCTCATCCGGCGGTTCGGAGTGGCCGCTTGGAGTGGCTACATCACTGAGCTGTACGCGTCCCACCAGCGGCAGTTCTTCATGCCAGCTCAGGAGAAGCTGGGGATCCCGAACTCGGACCCCCCAGCTGTGCGAGCTGCCAAGTACCACCTCATGTCCAACGCCCTCGGGGGGATCCGGACTCGAATCTCAGTCGAGTCGTCCTCCAAGGCTTGGATCATTTATCTTCCGGCCACCGGGGCCATGGGTGATCAGACGTTCGGCGAGGAGCATTGGCTGTCGATCTTTCCGGGGTGGCATGCTCGAAACGGCATGTCCCTCGGAGCTCCGGGACTCGTGTTCGTGGCGACGCACATGGTGTCTCGCGGTGACCCCTTCACGGGAGGCTACTTCTTGGACACGGGTGCTCCTGTCGAGGAGCCCGCCGATCGGTACCGGCAGGCATGGGGCGAGCCGGCGCCGCCGCTCGCTTCCAGGCACTGTGCGGAGCTCTCGTCGCACGACTGGCCTGAGGACCGCCGGCTCAAGGCGTTGCGGAACTTCGCGGTTCACTGGGCATGGGACAGGATGGCGACGGCGCTAGAGGTGTTTGGGGCCGAGGTGGCCGCAGACCTCGACATCGCGGTCGCTCAATCCACCTACTCCCACCTCCCTATCCTGGCGGCTCTTTCTGATGAGCAGGGTGTTCACGGCGTGGCGTCCTCGTTCGCGGCGCTGCTCGACATGTCGGGCTGGGCGGTCGAGGAGGTCGTCGCCGACGACGGTTCGGTGTCGGTCGTGGTCGATCGGGACCCAATCGCAGACCGCGTCTCCCAACTCCCGGAGGCGCTGAGGTCCCTGCCCTACCAGGCGGTCCTGCACGGCTGGTCCGGCGCGGCCGCTGAGATGGGGGCAAAGATCGTCCTGAGCAACGGCAGCAAGCAGACCTGGAAGTTCGAGCGGGACGGTGCGTCGTGACAACGACTGAGGCCCCTTCGGTGGGGTCGTTCGCAGAATCCAACATGTCGGTGGCCTGGATGCTCGGAGCCGACGGGTTGCCCTGCACGATCGACCCTCGACGTGAGGCGCTCGTGTGGGAGTCCGGCTCCCGCACGTACGAGGAGCTCCGTCGTCGCGCGCTGGGATTGGCGGCAGCGTTCCGCAGGCGTGGTCTGCGTCGTGGTGACCGCGTCGCGTGCATGCTCTTCAACCGTGGCGAGATCTTCGAGCTCTACTTCGGTTGCGCCTACGCCGGCGTGACGTTCGTTCCGCTGAACTTTCGTCTCAGCGAGAAGGAACTGGACGGCATCCTCGGTGACGCCGAACCAGCGCTCTTTTTCACTGATGAGGAGCTCGAGCCGCTCGTGCGAACCGTCACGGCCGCTAAGGGGTCCGCAGTCCAGGTCGTCGTGCTCGGGTCAGACGAAGGAGGCGCTGAGTACGAGCAGATGGCGGCGGAGCCGTCTTTGGCGGGACCGTACGAAACTTCGGACCCACACCTCCTGATGTTCTCGTCCGGGACCACGGGGCGGCCCAAGGGGATCTGCCTCAGTCACCGCAACGTGCTTACCTACGCAGTGGCACAGACGCTCGTGATCCCCGGACTGTCACAGGATGCCGTCTCCTTGGTGGTCCCGCCGTTGTTCAACATGGCGGGCATCAATGAATTGAGCAATGCAACGCTCGCAGCCGGGGGCACGGTCGCGATCCTTCCCAGTCGCGGATGGAGCCCGCGACGGATGTCGGACTACATCGACCGTTGGAAAGCGACCCACGCCATCATATTTCCAACGATGATCCAGCCGATGCTGGAGGCCGACGCTCAGCACCCCTTCGGGCTTGAGAGCATGCGTCACGCGGGCATCGGCGGCGAGCAAACGCCTGACCTGCTCATGAGACGTTTCCATGAACGCTGGCCACACATCGGACGCGCCATCGGCTATGGCCTCAGCGAAGGCGGTCTCATCACGCACATCCTCGACGACGACATCGTCGCCCACCCTGGCTCCGTGGGGCGCGCCGTGCCGTACCAGACGATGAAGGTGATCGGCCCAGACGGTCAGGATCTGCCACGAGGGGAAAGGGGAGAGATTTGTACCGCTGGAGACGCCGTCATGAGCGGGTACTGGCATGCCCCTGAACTAACCGCGGAGGCGATCGTCGACGGTTGGCTACGTACTGGTGACATCGGACGCATTGATGACGAGGGCTATCTCTACATTGAAGGTCGCAAGCGCGACCTGATCATCTCGAAGGGGCAGAACGTCTACCCCGCCGAGATCGAGGATGTCCTCCTGGATCACCCGTCCGTGCGTCTAGCCGCTGTCGTCGGCGTTTCGGACGACGAGTTTGGAGAGGCGGTGTGCGCCGTTCTTGTCCTGCACCCGGGTGCCGAACTCGCTGCCGAGGACTGCATCGCCTACGTAGGTGAGCACATCGCGTCGTACAAGAAGCCGCGGCATGTCGTCTATCGCGATGAACTGCCACTCAGCGTGAACAACAAGGTGCTGAAGAGAGAACTCGCGAAGGAGATCGTTGGCGAGCTTGAGCGTCGCAAGGCTGTCCGCGCTAAGGCTCCTGCGTAGTTGCAGCGACAAGCGCTGAACTGCATCAACGAGGAGAAGGAGGAACGGTTGAGTGCCTCGCCCGGCGACGAAGACCCGCAGCATCTGTACGACCTCCACGCCATCGAGCGTCGACTCCAGACGTTCCAACGTCTACCTGCAAGTCGGGCGGGTCGGGCTGCGGCTGTAGCGATCGCACTCTGCCGCGACTCAGATGGGGCATGGTGCTTCCCGCTGACAGTTCGCGCGAGTGGGCTGCGTGCCCACCCCGGTCAGTATGCGCTGCCAGGTGGACACATCGCATCGGGTGAGTCCGCATGGGAGACCGCGAGTCGAGAGACTGAGGAAGAGGTCGGCCTAGCTGCAGGGCAGTGGCGAAGACACCACCTGCTTGATGACTACATCACCCGCTCTGGCAGCCTCATCACGCCGGTGGTGCTCGTGAGCGATACGCCTTTGGCGGGGCTGCAGCCCAACCCGACTGAAGTCGCGAGTGCCTTCTACGTGCGAATGGATGCGCTGGGTGCCGTGGAGCCCCTTGCCGCGTACGACGACACGAACCGAGCGTTCGCCATCCACGTCGCCGGCCACTTGGTATTCGCCCCGACTGGCGCGATCCTTCTGCAGTTTTGGGACCTCGTTCGAGAGGGAAGGACTACCCGGGTGCAGGACGTCGGCGAGCCCATGTTCGCGTGGGCCTGAGAAGAATTGCGAACGCGACCCGTTCGCTCATCGACGTGTGATCGCCGAACCATGGGTGCAGTTGGAGGGCGTCAAGTCACATGCGGTTGTGCCGTGCGGCGTTCGGCAGTCACGTCCCCCGCGTAGGACGAGCCTAGGATCGCTTCATGACGCTTGAAACGGACCTCCGAGGTCTCGCGGAAGCTCTAGGCGCACGTATTCCGACCCTGGTCTCGGCCATCGAGGAGGCGTTGGCGCGGGAGGTTCCAGAAATCTATGCCATGGACGATCCGGCACTCGCAGAGACCGAACGCCCCAACATCCTTTCTGGCCTCACGAGCATCGTGGACGGCCTGGCGCATGGGCGGCGACCGCCCGACCGTGCTGCTGACGCGGCACTCCAAGAGGTGCGAGTAATGGCGCAGGCAGGTATCGATCTGCACTCCCTTCTGCGCTCCTACCGGGTGGGGCAATCTGTCCTGTGGCAAGCGATCGTTGAGGAAACCCTTCGACTGGTGGACACGGACGAGCGTCGAATGGCCGTTCTCAACCAAGCTTCTGACTTTCATTTTGCGTGGAACAACAGGGTGACGGAGTCCGTCATCGCGGCATATCAGATCGAGCACGATGCCTACTTCCTTCGCAACCAGGACCAGAAGCGGCGGGTGGTGGTGAGCGACATCCTCCGCGGTGTGCCAGCCGATGTTGATCAGCTGGGCTACAGCCTTAACAGTGCACACTTGGCAGTGGTCGCCTGGGGTCGGTCACCCGAAGCCAACATCCGAGCGCTTGCCGCCTCGTTCGATGCGGGGCAACTGGTCGTGAGTGGAACGTCAGGATCGTTCGTGGGCTGGCTCGGCTCGTCCGCATTGAAGAGCGCTCTAGAAAGACAATCACACGCCGTCGAGGCCATGCCGGGAACCCACCTGGCCCTGGGTGAGGTTGAGCACGGAGTCGAAGGATTCAGATTGAGCTACAGACAAGCCCGGCAGGCGTACCGAGTGGGCAGACTCGTCGCCACACAAGTCGTTCACTACGGTGACGTCGCTTTGGAATCGCTGATGCTGAAGGATCGTCAAGAAGTCCAGGACTTTGTCTCGCGGGAACTCGGCCCCCTCCGCGACGAAGGAAGTTCACGCGACGAGTTGCTCAAGTCCACCTTGCGGGCCTACTTCCGAGCGGGACTGAACGCCGCGACGACCGCCCAGGCGATAGATGTGCACGAGAGGACGGTCGCATATCGGCTGCGGTCCATAGAGTCTCGGCTTGGAGTGAGCGTGGCCGCTCGGCGGGACGAGCTCGCTGCGGCTCTGCGCCTCGCAGATCTCCTCGACCGCAGTCCGGGCGATGACCGACGCGACTTCAGCTACAAGGACGTGGGGCTAGGGCCGGACCCAGAGATCGGCATGCCTTGAACGCGACAGCACGCAGGTTTGGGGTCAAATACCAACCAACCTGCTCACTGACACCGCTGGACTAGTCAGCGATCGTTGCCGGGTGAGACTCGGGCCGATTAGGGACATGTTCTACGGACGGAAGTGCGTGTGGCCAAAGGCAAGGCGTACGCCGCCTGGCCTACCCAGTCCAAGAGCAATTGCCTTAGTCAGGCAGTTTCCGCACCTGAAATTGCAGGAATCAGCAGAGCCGGATGGTGTTGCCGCCCTAGAAGGTGTGCGTCATGACGATCCGGCCGCGATGGCGCACCCTCATCACCTTGTCCCTTGTCGTCAGCGCAGCGCTTACGGGTTGTGGTCGTCAAACCGACGACTCGGACCGCAAGCCAAGCGAGACACTGGCGGACACCACCCCTGCCGGTACAGACGAGGTCACTTCGGCCGTCTGGGCGGTCAACGGTGACATCAAGAGCCTCGACCCGCTCTACACGTTCGACTATCCCGGCAATACAGCGGTTTCGTTGATGTGCGAGTCCCTTCTGACCACGATGCCGGACGGCTCGATCGGTCCAGGTGTTGCGAAGATCTCCAGGCCTACCGAAACGACCGTCGTCTTCGACATCAATGAGGGGGCGCGGTTCTGGGACGGCACTCCCGTGACCGCCGAGGATGTGGTCTACAGCCTCGAGCGTCAACGGGACCCAGCGCTCGGCGGGTTCTACGGCGCCTTCTTCGACAGAGTCGACACCATTTCCGCGACAGACCCCCTGCAGGTCACGTTGAACCTCACCGCGCCGGACTACTGGTTGGACGGTGAGCTCGCCGGCCGTGCGGGCGTCGTATTGCAAAAGAAGTACGTCGAGACTCGCGGGGAGTCGTACGGGACGAGCTCGGGCGGAGTGATGTGCACGGGGGCATATGAGCTCGAGTCGTGGGTGCCGGCAACGGGCATCGTGATGAAGGCCAATCCGGACCCCTGGCAAGGGGCTACGCCGCGGGTTGAGCAGTTGACCGTGAAGAGCATCGCGGACGAGGCGGCGCTCACGTCTTCGCTCTTGACCGGTGAGGTGGATGGAACCTATCGCCCTGCCGGCATGTCGACGCTGGATCAACTTCGCGCAAGCGACGATGTCGAGGTCTTCCAAGGGCCCGGTTACAACACGGATGCCCTGATCGTGAGCAGCCTGGACGGCGCGTTGGGAGATGCGCGCGTTCGTCGTGCGCTGGCCCTGGCCCTCGACAGAGAAGGCATCATCGACTCCGTCTACAAGGGGGCGGCGCAGATGCCCAAGTGGATCTCGAATTCGGGAACGTTCGGGTACGCCCCTGACGTCTTCGAAGCGGCCTACGAGCGGACCCCCACTTGGGCTCAGGACCTGTCCGAGGCGAAGGCACTCGTCGCGGAGGCGGGCGCTGAGGGAAAGACCGTGACCATCGGCATGACTGCGGGGCTCGCCCAGATCGCGGCCGCGGCAGGCGCCTACGAATCAGCTGCCGCTGCGATCGGTATGAAGGTGAAGCTCAAGGCCGTCTCCACCGAGAACTTCATTAACTTCTTCATCGATCCGAAGGCGCGCGAGGGGATCGACGGTTTTCTCACTGTCGACTACGGCGACTACGCCGACCCCGTCGCGCTGGTCGCCAGCATCGTCCTGCCTAACGGCTCCCGAAACTACGCCGGGCTCGAGGACGACAGGCTCATCGAGCTGACGACGCAGGCACGCGCCACGGCCGATCCCGAGGAGCGTGCAAAGGTCGTGGTTCAGGTCATGAACCGGTTCAACGAGGTTTTGCCGTGGATTCCCATGGTGCAACCGAACACGGTGTTGGTGATGAACCGCGAGCTCTCGGGTGCAGTGAGTTCCTTCGCCTACATGTCGGCTCAGTGGGCCGGCGAACTGGGCGGTCGGTGAAGTGCGCATGGCATTCCTCGCCAAGCGCGCGGCCATCCTGGTGGCGACCATTCTGGTGGCCAGCTTCGTGATCTTCGCGGCCATGTACATGGCTCCCGGCAAACCGATCGGTGCGCTCACGGGCGGCAGGTCCGTATCTCCCCAGGCGCTGGAGGCACTCGAGCAGCGATACCGGCTCAACGAACCATTCCTGTCCCAGTACGGGCACTGGCTCTCGAACGCGATCCGGGGTGACCTGGGCGTCTCAATTGCCACCAAGCAGGACGTGTCCGAGCTGATCGTCGAACGCGCGGGCATCACGCTGTCGCTAGTTCTATATGCAGCGGTCCTGATCGTCGTCATCGGAATCGGCTTGGGTCTCCTCGCCGGACTGCGGCCCGGATGGGTCGACACCTCCGTGGTGGTGGCGTCCTCCGCAGCCGCTGCAGTTCCAGCCTTCCTGAGCGCCATCGTCCTGACCCTCATCTTTGCGGTGACCTTGAGCTGGCTGCCAGCCCTCGGGGCTGGGGAAGGGGTAGTGGACCGATTCGTGCACCTGACACTGCCGGCGATCTCGTTGGCGTTGTCATCCATCGCGGTCGTAGCGCGGGTGACGCGTACTTCCATCCGTGAGGAGTCCAGGAAGGAACATGTGCAGACGGCGGTGAGTCGCGGCCTTCCACGACGAGCGGTGATAATCCGTCACGTCCTTCGCAATGCCGCCATCCCCATCACGACGGTCACCGGGATCACCATCGCGTCTCTCATCGCCGTGTCGGCCGTGGTCGAGTCCGCGTTCAGCCTAAACGGGCTCGGTCAATACCTGATCGTGTCGTCATCGTCCAAGGACCTTGCTGTCGTGCAGGGAATATCGCTCGTCCTGGTTCTGGCATTCGTCCTCCTGAACGTCGTGGTGGATCTGGCGTATGCCGTCCTTGATCCGCGGGTGCGACTGGGGGCGAAGGCCACGTGAGTCTTGTCGTCGCAGAACAGGCAGCGGGTTTACCAGGCCCGGCACGAACGAAGGCGCACTACCTGGGAGTTCCGGGCGTGGTAGCGGTTGTCATCTTGGCTCTTGCGGTGGTGGCCGTCGTAGCGGGACCGGCGCTCGCTCCTCACGACCCGAATGCGGGGAGTCCATCCGGCTCCTGGCTAGGACCGTCGGGGACGCACCTGCTTGGACAGGATGTTCAGGGTCGCGATGTGGCGTCGCGCCTCCTGGTCGGGGCCCGATCCTCGATGTTGGGACCTCTGGTCGTGGTAATCCTATGCATGGCGGTGGGCTCGCTCCTGGCGCTGATCGGGGCATGGCGACGCGGCGTGGTCGACACCTTGATTTCCTCGACCATGGACGTTGTCTTCGCCTTCCCCGGGATCCTGCTTGCAGCTCTGGCCTCGGCTGTTCTCAACGCCGGTTTGTGGCCGGCGGTTCTCGCGCTGTCCGTGGCGTACACGCCGTATGTAGCACGGCTTCTCCGCGGAGCGATTCTGCGTGAACGGAACCAGCTGTACGTCGCGGCTGCCGAAGTCCAAGGATTCAACACCATGACAATCTGGCGGCGGCACCTGATCCCCAACGTGGCTCCGGTGATGGTCGCGCAAGGCACCATCCTGTTCGGCTACGCGGTCCTGGACATTGCGATCCTTTCGTACCTCGGTCTAGGCATTCAGCCGCCCCGTCCCGACTGGGGAGTGATGATCTCGGAGAATCAGTCGGGGGTCTTGCAGGACTATCCGCTCCCGGCCCTCAGCGCGGGGGTGTGCATCGTCATGGTTGTGGTCGCCATGAACATCCTGGGCGAGCGGCTCCTGGGCACGAGGGGTGCCGAACGGTGACGGGTTCGCAGCCAGGCACGCCATTCGGGGTCGCGCGTCCCACGTCCTCTGCGAGTGGGCCACCCCTCGTGGAGGTAGATTCACTCAGCGTCTCGATCCAGGTGGACGGCAGTGCGCGGTCCATCCTGCGGAACGTATCGCTCACAATCGGGCGCGGTGAAGCGCTGGCCCTTGTCGGTGAATCGGGCTCCGGAAAGTCGATGACGGCCAAGGCGATAGATCGCCTGCTCCCCGCGGGTGCCCGCCAAACTGGGTCCATCTCGTTCGATGGCCAGGATGTAGCAAAGATGACGGGCGCGGCACTCCGCTCCTATCGGGCCGACGTGGCGATGATCTTCCAAGATCCGCGTGTAGCCATCAACCCCGTGCGGAGCATCGGGGACTTCATGACCGAAGTCCTGCGAACCAACACGCGGGTCCGGTCGCGAGTCGCTGCTGACCGAGCCGTGAAGATGCTGGCGCGTGTAGGGATCGCGGACGGCCAAAGGCGTCTTGAGCAATACCCGCACGAACTCTCGGGGGGTTTGCTTCAACGGGTGATGATCGCAAGCAGTCTGCTAACCGAGCCGCGCCTCCTCCTGGCCGACGAGCCAACGACCGCGCTGGACGTGTCCACACAGGCCGAAGTAATTGAGATTCTGAATGACCTTCGCCGCGAGCTAGGGCTCGCCGTCCTCTTCATCACGCACGATCTGGAACTTGCCCGTACATTTTGCGACCGTACGGCCGTGATGTACGCGGGAGAGATCGTCGAGGTGGGCGACTCCTCAGCCGTGCAGGAGGCGCCCCTTCACCCATACTCCGCCGGTTTGGCGGCGGCTCGCCCTCGGGTAGACCGACGACTGGCCCGGCTCGAAGCAATCCCGGGTCGTCCGCTGTCCGCCGTCGAAGCGCCAGACGACGCGTGCTCCTTCGCGCCTCGCTGCGTTCACCGCGTAAACGAGTGCGACGAGGGCCACCCGGAACTGAGACCACTCGGCCTCGGCATGGTGCGGTGCATCCGTGCCGGCGGAACGGCGCTCACTGAAAAGGACGTCAACCATGAAGCTCACAGATGATCTAGCGCTGGAGGTCTCCGGTCTGCGGAAGACCTACGGCAGTGTTGTTGCTGTTGACGACGTATCTTTCGCGATTCGACGCGGTGGATCACTCGGACTGGTAGGCGAATCTGGTTCTGGAAAGACCACCATCGCCAAGATCATCCTGGGCCTGGAAAGCGCGGCCGCTGGGCAAGTTCGAGCGTGCGGTCGTGATCGCACAGCGGCGGCCCGGACGCTGGGTGAGCGAAGGAGACGGGCGCGGGAGGTGCAAATCGTCTTCCAGGATCCGCACTCCAGCTTGGATCCTCGCCAGACGATTGGATCGATGCTCGAGGCGGTGGTGCGATTGCATCACCGCGACCTCATTGCGGGTGAGCGTCGGCAGCGTGTGATGGACCTGCTGGACATGGTCGGGTTGCACGAACGGCATACTGCTGCGCTCCCACGTGAGATGTCCGGGGGCCAGAGGCAACGAGCCGCGATAGCGCGTGCTCTCGCTGCTGAGCCGGAGGTCATCGTTCTCGACGAGTCCGTCGCAGCCCTTGACGTGTCCATCCAGGCGCAGGTGCTGAATCTCCTAGCGGACCTCCGCGAGCGCCTCTCGGTGACCTATCTGTTGATCAGCCACGACCTCGCAGTGGTGCGACAACTGACCGACACCGCAGTAGTGATGTGTCAAGGACAGCTCGTCGAATCAGGCACGACTGCCCAAGTGCTCGACGATCCCCAGCACATCTACACGCAACGTCTCCGCGCAAGCGTCCCGGGACCGACATGGGTCCGCAGGGTTTCGGCAACGCCATCCATTCTGGACGAGGGCGGCGCTTCGTGACCCTCTCGCTCGAGACGTGCCGCCAGATCGCGCAGTCGGTCCAACGAGAGGCGGAACGACTTCAGCTCCGTCCGCTCACAATCGTGGTCCTCGACAGCGGAGGGCACGTCGTCCTCGCTGAACGGTCGGATGCCTCGCCGATTGGCACGTTCGAGATTGCTCGGGGCAAGGCCTATGGGGCGCTCGCATTTGGCATGAACTCCCGCGACATCATGGAGCGCGCTGAACGACAGCCCTACTTCGTTGCGTCCGCGGCGGCGGCGTTGAACGGTCGCCTCATCCCCGTTCCGGGGGGCGTGTTGATCGATGATCTCGATGGTCAGCTCGTGGGAGCGGTAGGGGTGTCGGGAGACACGTCCGACAGCGATGAGTCAGTGGCGATTCATGCCATCGCGACGGTTGGCCTGCGCTCTCGTGAGACATCACGGCGATAGCGCCGCATCATGCCCCCGTTGTCCCAGCAAGGCCGGAGTCCCAGCTCGGCATACGGACCGGCTATCGGTGCAAGGCGATGTCGCTGCACCGTGAACAGCAATCCTGTCCCGGGCCGAGCGGGAAGGATTGGTCCCACCACTTCGGCCATGACTCGCACCGGATGCCGCAAGCCGTGGTGAGCGTGCCCATCTCTTTGGCGTGGATCGTCGACGTCGGCACGAGAATGACCTCTCGATTGTTGTCTTGACGTCGACTCGACTCAGCTACGACAAACCACCTGTTCATGCGCTCACCGACCGGGCTCCGAATCTGGCGGCCGTCCGCAGGGATGTACAAGAGGACACCACGACGCGGCTCGCCATCGCTTCGTCTTGTCAGTCGTGGTGCCCCGACTGTAGGAGAACGCTCGTTGAGGGGTCTGTCGGTGATCTGGGAATTCCCGAGCGGTTCTGCCGGAATCGTGGCTTCCCGACCGAGCACGTCGAGAACCGTGCCATCTGGGTCTCGACTCGTTCATTCAGATCGTCTTGTAACGCTGTTGACAGAACAGCGCGAGCCGTTCCGCCACGGACGCGAGCTGGGTCGCCGCATGGTGTTGACGGTTCCACGCCGCGTGCAGAGTCAGCTGCAGGTCGGCGCCGCCGTCGATGAGGATCCGGAGCGGAACCAGGTCGAACCGAGGATCGTCCGACAGTACGGCGACGCCCCGGCCGCTCGCTGCCAGGGCTTGGGCAACCTGGGGATGGTCGCACTCGATGACGTCCAAGGGACTCAACCCAGCGGACGCCAACCTCTCATCTACGAGGGTGCGCGCACGAAAGTGGTCGTGGAGCAACACCAGCGGCTCCCGAGCCAAGTCTGTAAGCGTGATGGATGTTTCGGCCGCCAACCGGTGACTTGGGCTGACGTAGGCCCACACAGGGAGTGACGCAACGGTGACGCTGGCGAACTGTCGCGGGGGAGGGGCGGTGATCACCGCGAGATCTCTTTCCGATCTCAGGGCCGAGAGCGCCTGGGAGTACGTAGCCTCGCGCACGGTGATCAAAGGATCCGACACGTCCAAGGTCGCCAAGAAGGGCGCGATGACGTCGGTGAGGGTGGTCGTCGGTGCGGCCATCCGGATCCGTTCCAGACGCCCCGCTGCCAACGCATCTGCGAGGGACCGAGCATTTTCTGCTGCGGCGAGCACGTCGTCGGCAGCACTGAGGAAGGCTCGCCCCGCCGCGGTCAGCATCAGCCTCCCTCGCTCGCGTTCGAACAGACGGACGCTCACTTGCCGTTCAAGCTGCTGCAGCTGCCGCGACAACGCAGGTTGGCTGATGTGCAGGTACGAGGCGGCGGCGTTGACCGTGCCGGCGTCCACAACCGCGCGAAAGCTCCGCAGCAATCGAAGGTCCACGCGTGCATTCTATGCACATGAGATATAGGTACCGCGTCGAATCGGCATTGGACTGCATGTGCATGATCGCCGAGCATGGACGGCATGACTTCTGTTCCCACGGCGACGCCGGCGAAGAGGCTCGTACGCACCGCGATGCCGGGTCCTCGATCGCTTGCACTCTCCGGACGCAAGGCAGCAGCCGTCGCGCACGGGGTCGGATCGACGATGCCCGTCTATGCGGCGCGAGCCCACGGGGGCGTGGTGGAGGATGTCGATGGCAACGTGTTGATCGATCTAGGGTCGGGGATAGCCGTCACCACGGTGGGTGCGAGCTCGCCGCGAGTTGTCGCTGCGGTGCAGGCGCAGGTCGCGGAGTTCACCCACACCTGTTTCATGGTGACGCCCTATGAGGGCTACGTAGCAGTCGCTGAACGCCTGAACGCGCTAACCCCTGGGGACCACGCGAAGCGAAGCGTCCTCTTCAACTCCGGGGCCGAGGCCGTGGAAAACGCAGTCAAGATTGCCCGCACCTACACCGGTAAGCAAGCCGTGGCTGTCTTTGACCACGCCTACCACGGTCGCACCAGCCTCACGATGGCCATGACAGCGAAGTCGATGCCTTACAAGCATGGATTCGGCCCGTTCGCACCCGAGGTCTACCGAGCTCCGCTCTCGTACCCCTACAGGGACGGGGGGCTGAGCGGCGCCGAGTCGGCAGCACGAGCGATCGACCATCTCGAGAAGCAGGTCGGGGCAGACACGCTTGCGGCTCTCGTCGTCGAGCCGATCCAAGGAGAAGGCGGCTTCATCGTGCCAGCGCCCGGATTCCTTTCGACGTTGTTGGACTGGTGTCGAAGCAACGCCGTGGTTTTCATCGCAGATGAGGTGCAGACCGGCTTCGCCCGCACCGGCGCCATGTTCGCCTCTGAGCACGAGGGACTAGTTCCCGACCTCATCGTGACCGCCAAGGGGATCGCGGGCGGGTTGCCCCTCTCTGCGGTCACTGGACGCGCCGACATGATGGATTCGGTGCACCCTGGCGGGCTAGGTGGCACCTACGGCGGGAATCCGCTCGCCTGCGCCGCCGCCTTGGCCGTCATGGACACCATCGAAGCGGACGGACTAGTCGCTCGGGCCAGCGACATCGGGGAACTCGTAGCCGGGCGTCTTCGACGCCTGCAGGCTGACGACTCTCGACTCGGCGACATCCGCGGACGGGGCGCCATGATCGCTGTCGAGCTGGTGGACGCCAGCTCTGGAGCGCCCGATCCTGGCCTTGCCAAGGCGGTGGCTGCCTTCGCCCACGGCGAGGGAGTGATCGTGCTGACCTGTGGGACCCATGGCAACGTGCTGCGGTTCCTGCCGCCTCTGAGCATTTCGGATGCCTTGATCGAGGACGCCTTCGACGTGCTCGAGAGTGCCTTCGCGAGCGTGACCTCCACCATGTGAGCAACCCCGTTCACCCTGTACATCGTTGCTGCGCCTGAGGGCGCCGAGCAGCGACCACATGGTCGAGGGGTCGATGCTCGGCTCCTCCGTCTCGCCACCTTGCGGACGTCCATCGCAGTCGATCCCGTCGCCGTCGCACACCACATGAGAGGCCTATCCGCATGACCCTGTCCGACACCATTGAGGCGCTAAATTCGAAAACTGGCATTCTCATTGCCGGCGACTGGAAGGACGGAGATCGCCAACCGTTCGAGGTGCACGACCCGGCGGACGAATCCGTTCTCGCGGTCGTGGCGGACGGAGGAGCCAGGCGAGCGGGGGAGGCGGTGGACGCTGCCGCCGCCGCCGCCGGCGTATGGGCGTCCACTAGCCCTCGGGCCCGATCTGACGCCCTGATGCGTGTCTTCCACCTGATGCTGGAGCGACTCGACGAACTCGCGGAGCTGATCTCTGCCGAAAATGGCAAGGCGATCGCTGACTCGCGAGCCGAGGTGGCTTACGCCGCCGAATTCTTCCGCTGGTACGCAGAGGAGGCTGTCCGTCCGCGCGGGGACTTCGGCTCTTCACCCACGGGCGGGGTCCGTACCGTTGTCAGCCACCGTCCCGTCGGAGTCGCTGCGCTCATCACACCCTGGAACTTCCCGGCCGCCATGGCCACCCGCAAGATTGCGCCAGCACTCGCCGCCGGCTGCACCGTGGTGCTCAAGCCGGCCTCCGAGACTCCGCTCACCGCGTTGGCCTTGGCGCGCCTCGTCGCGGACGCCGGTGTGCCTTCAGGCGTGTTGAACATCGTGCCCACAACGGAGCCCCAGGAAGTTGTGACCACCTGGATAGAGGACCCGAGGGTGCGTGCCCTGTCATTCACCGGATCGACGGGAGTAGGTAGGGCGCTGCTGGCCCAGGCTGCCCAAAGAGTCCTCAAGACATCGATGGAGCTGGGCGGAAACGCGCCCTTCATCGTGATGGCAGATGCGGACGTCTCGGCGGCTGTCGACGGTGCGATGACAGCGAAGTTCCGCGGTGGAGGTCAGGCATGCACCGCCGCCAATCGCTTCTACGTTCATGAGTCGGTAGCACGACACTTCATCGGCATGCTGAGTGAGCGTATCGAGGCGCTTCGCGTAGGTCCGGGCTCTGACCTATCGTCCCAAGTCGGACCCCTGATCTCCAGCAAGGCTGTCACAGGCATCGGAGAGCTTGTCGCGGACGCTGTGCGGCGGGGAGCCCGGGTGGCAGCCCAGGCCGATGTCCCGTCCCACCTCACAGGGCACTTCGTGGCCCCCACTCTGCTTGTCGACGTCCCTTTCGACGCCCGGGTCGTCCAAGAGGAGATCTTCGGGCCAGTGGCTCCTGTCGTCACGTGGCGGGACGTGGAGCAACTGGTCCAAATGGTCAATGAGCCAGACGTCGGCCTCGCCTCCTATATCTACTCGCGCGACCTCAAGCAGGCCATGCAGATCGCCGAGCGCATCGAGGTTGGGATGGTGGGCATCAACCGAGGGTTGGTCTCGGACCCGTCGGCTCCGTTCGGCGGCATGAAGCAGAGCGGGCTGGGTCGCGAAGGCGCGCGTGAGGGCCTCGTTGAGTACCAGGAGACGCAGTACTACAGCCTCGACTGGTCGACGCCGTGACAGGCCTGGCCAATGACCAACGCCGCCCCGAGAGTGGACCGGCATTGGTCAGTGAGGAAGTCATCACCCCGGATGACGACGGGTGCATCACTCAAGCGGATCTCTTGAAGGCGTTCGACCGACGTCGGCGACACCTCGCCCAGCTCGTGGCTCGCGATGACGGACTCTTCGCTGGCTACGACGTCCTCGAAATGCCTGCAATGCTCGGTACGGGTGGGGTGCGGGTCAGCGCTACGGTGCGCGACGACGTCGGCTCACGTCACGCAGTGGAGTACATCGCCGTACTGATGAAGCCCGAGGAAGCGAGCTTGCCGAGTGCATACTTCGTGGCCGAGATCGCGAAGCGCGAGGCCCGAGCCACGGGATGGACGCTCGTTCCGAGTCGCCGCTAGCTCGGTCCAGGGTTATGCAAGAGGGCGCTGCGCCCTAACGTGATGAGTTCGCAGTTTCACGCGGATGTCGATCCATAAAGTCGTCATTCTCATCGACGTCGTCATGGTCCCCGTCGGTCGGCGGCGAGTCACTCTGAGACGAGCCGCAATAGCTCCCGCTTGTAAGGGAGAGCGACCGCCGGGTGGGGCGACTCGAATTCACGCGCTAGGTGTACCCGGCCATCAGGTTGGTAGCAGTCGGCTGATGGGTGGGTTGCCTCCGAGTGCGCTGTGGCGGCGT
>NZ_SDWV01000021.1 GCF_004137345.1 Nocardioides zhouii | reverse complement strand
ATCGCTGAGCACCGCCATCCGCGTCATGGACCCAGCATCAAGCCCGAACCACGCTCAACATTGGAGACACGCCCTAGGCGACCTCCCAAGTCCACCACTGGCCAAGCCCGACCGACCCCGCTCCCCGAGCAGGCGACGTGGTGCCGCCGGAAGAGCGAAGCCGCCGCCTCGACTCCTCGGCATCCCGGAAGAACGAGCCGACCGTCGTGCCATGGCCGCCGCCGTCACGCCGCCACGTCCCGCACCGCCGCAGCTTTCGTCGTCGCCGCCGGTAGTTCGGCGGCGCACCCGCCCGTCTGCGAGCCCGGACACCCACGGACCTACCGCGCATGCATAGGACGTGCCCCGCGCCTCTCGCACGCGCAGTACGCGCGCTCAGCCGTCGCAAGCGGTGACCCACGCGATGATGGCGTCGGCAACGGGTGCGAGGTCGTGGCCGTACCGATGCTGGATCTGTAGCAGGCGCTCATCGATGATGTCGAGGTCGACCAGTCGCTTCGATGCGGTGCGTTCACGGACGCGTACGACGCGCCACCCCGAGTTGAGCAGGGCCATCGTCTTGTCCCGATCGCAGCGTCGTCGGTTGGCGGCGTCGTGGTAACGCCAACCGTCGTACTCGACTACCACTCGCAGCGCGGGCAAGACGATGTCACAGCGGGCGGGAAGCGACCTGCCACGCCGGTCGAGCCACCGAACCTCACCTGCGGGCGCGTTGCTCACGGCGTTGCCGGTGCGCTGCCGCATGAGGTTGAGCAGCGTCTGCTCAGGGCGGGAGGTTTGGCCGAGGTGCGGGCACTCGGGGCACAGGCAGCCGTTCATGCGTGCAGCCGGCGACATGGTCCAGCGGTGTCGAGGAGTGCCGTCGCAGATCCACGGGACCTCGCGGTTGCTTCGCACGTGAACGGTGAGCGGATCAACGCCGGAGAGCATGAGCCGCTCGACATCGAGTTCGGCGTAGAGGTCGGGCTGCGCGACGGCCAGGGTGGCCCGGTCTCCCGGCAGGGCCACCTGTCCAGCGCATCGCGTGCACCCGTTGCCGCCCAGCGCCCGCGAGGAGATCCGGGCGGGCCACGCGTAGTTGCAGTCGGGGCACAGCCACCACACGACCCGACGCGACCCGGGGGTCACCTCGTGAGGCGTACGGGAGCCGTTCTTGGTCGGGTGCCACTGCGCGGCCAGCAGCGGCTTGCAGGCCGCCAGGGAAGTGGTCTCACTCGCCCTAAAGCCCCGGCAGATCGAGCAGCCCGCCTTCATGTGGACGCGACTGGTTCCCGACTGCGGCCAAGCGTGGACTTCCCCGCTCGGCGTCACATGGCGCCACGGCAGGGGCGTCTTGGTGCCGGGGGCGATCCAGGCGAAGTCGAGGCCCATCGCCTTGGCGGTCTCGTGATCGGCCTCAAGCGCAAGGTATGGGTAGCGAACCAGGATGCTGCGTTCCTGGGCGACCCGTCGCGGCCGACGGGCCGGCCACAGGTCATTCGTCGTCACTGGCCGCCATCAGCGAGTCGTGCATGGACGCCGAGTCGAGCAGCCAGAACGCCACCTGGGTGATCCCGGCGCCAGGGAGCGGACGACGCATCGGGCGCAACTCGTCCAGAAGTTCCACCATCGTGCCCTCGAGGGTCAGGCCCGGCATGTGCCGCGAGAGGCGAATGCGGTGACGCTCACCCGTCCTGCCCTCGTACTTGATCCGGAACCCGCCACCAAGCTCCAAGGGCGGGATCATGTCGGGCCGAACGCTGCGATCGGCGGACTTCACATTCATTACATCTCCTTGTTAGTCGTGCTCATACAGGCGGCGCACCAGAACCCGTCGGCGCGTTCGGTGCCCCCGCGGTCGCCGCAGCTCCAGCACAGGTGCTGACCGGTCAGGTAGCCAAGGCTCATGGCGACTTCGTCGGCCTGCCCGTGGTCCGCGTAAATGTCGCGCCACAGCGCCACCACCCAGCCCTTCGGCTGGGCGAGGTCGAGGACTACCTGCAGGCGCTCCGCATTGAGCGGCGGATCCGTCTCGTCGTAGCCCTGGGCTGCGATCCCTCGCGGCGCGAGGGTGGATGCCCACTCGCGGATCGCGTCGGGCGCGTCGCGTACCCAGTCCTTGACGGCACGCCAGATGACGTACGCCGGTTGGCCGGTGCGTACGCACCGCTCGACGAAGTCCGGCTCGTCGAACAGGCCGCGATCCGCCATCTCGGCGATCACAGCGCGCTCTTCGGAATCCACCTTGGGGGCCGCAAGTAGCCGGCTCAGCAGGCGTTGCTGCGATTCATCGTCCACTCGCTTAGTCCGATCACTCATTCGATTTGAGGTTACATCATTGTAGATATTGTTACCCTACTCGGAGCAGTCAACTCACGCAACACCCGAGCAGTCGCCATGACACGATTGATTCGTGACCCCTGCGCCCGACAGAGACGAAGCGAGGCACGCGGATCCCGTTCTCGACCAAGTGGCAGCCGCCGCGCGCGAGCTACGAGATGTCGAGGAGCACCACCGAGCCAGTGCGACGCGCTTGGCCGAAGCCCTGCTGCTCGCCCATCAAGCTGGCTTCTCCTGGTCCGAGGTCGCTCGCGCAGCGGAGCTTGGAAGCGCCGAGACTGCGCGGGCTAGGGCGTACCGCGCCAAGGAGAACCCCGACGTCCCACCTTCCCTGAGATGGCGCCGGGAACGCGGCTCGACCCCCCGGCCACAGTCAACCGCCGACGGCCTGTCCGTGACCGAGGCAGCGGCCCGCCTGCAGGTGAGCCGTAAGACGATCTACGCGTGGGTACGCAACGGCAAGCTCCTCACCACCTCGGACGAGGCCGGGCGGACCAGGATCAGGCTGGACGACGAGTAAGCAGTTGTTCGCGCGGCTCCAGCTGGCCCTTGGTCCAGATGGTCGCGCCGCATCAGGCGAGCAGTTCAACCGCGTCAAGTGAGTGCGGCACTAACCGAGTCACTTGTCCCAAAGCATCCCCGGTCCCTGAACCGCCTGTCAGGATCAACTCATGCCTCTGGGGAAGGGAGCAGCGGTGGTCGGCAGAGTCCGCTGGAGTGAGCGCTGGGAGCGCCCGGGGTGGCGGACCGCCTACACCCCGCTAGGTGGGCGACCGCCCGCCGGGCCGGCCTCCGTTGCCATGTCGGGCCTCACCGAGGCCCGCCAGGCGCAAGTATCGCGGCTCACTTCGGATGCATTCATGGCAATCAGCGGTCCCGAGGACGAAGTCTCCGAGGACGTCCGGTTCTTCGTAGCCGTCGCTCGTAAGATCATCCAGCGCGGTGCTAACCCCGTCGTGTGGACACACGAGCCGCCTTCCAGCGAGATGGATCCCGATGACCTGTACTCAGCCGCTCTTGGTCCTGAGCTGAAGGCTGGAAGGGAACTCGACCAGTCCATCCGCCTGGACACCACGTTCGAACGCCCCCTTTGGCTGGCAATCGAGCAGCAGTACCCAGGGCTCGACCGCTTCGTCATTCCACAGCCGTCTCTCGAAGGCATGGCCGGGGTCGCAGGTGGGAGTCGGTGGGCCGACTTTGTCGTCCACGCACCTTGGGCCGGAGCCTCTGTTGTCATCGAACTCGACGGCAGCCAACATCAACGGGCCGCCGACCTCGACTCCCAACGCGATCGTGCCCTCAGAGCCGCCGGCTTCCGAGTCGTTCGCGTCGAGGGTCGAGCAGCTCTCAACGAAGACTCACTGGTCCATGCGGGCCTCCGGTGGACGGCTGCCGAGCGTCCGCTCGCAGCCGGCGACGATTCCGTAGCGGCGGTTCACGCGCCCGCGGCATTCACTCGGCTCGCCATAGCGCTTCTCGAGCTGCTCGAGACTGGGCACCTCGAACCGGGAGGCGTCTGGACTGTCGACCTCACTGATGACCTCGGGTGGGGCGTGACTGCGTTGCCCGCCGTCCTGGACCTTCTCAACGGGATCGGCCTCGTGTGGGGGTTGAACGTCGCACCGACTGAACTCCACACCCGCGATTCGCAGTGGGTTCGCCATGAGTCCGGGTATGAGCACGGCGCGGCTGACGGTGTGACCGTCCCCGCCACCCGGATCGTGCTTGAGCCGTTCGTTCCTCCGTCAACTGCTCTGCCGCCCGCGACCGTGCCGACCGTCGTGGTGAGGGGCGCGTACATACCCGGCGAATTGGCCTGGTTGCCTCGGCCCGTCGTACAACGCCGTGACCTTGCTGACGGTCCCGATGTGGAGCGTGGCCTAGGGATCGTCCTGCGGCACCTCTTTGGTTTCGGCTCCTTTCGCGAGGGACAGCGCGAATCAATCCTCGCCGCACTGGAGGGTCAGGATGCATGCGTGCTGCTGCCCACGGGCGCCGGCAAGTCGTTGATCTATCAGGTGGCCGGACTCCTCCAGCCTGGGGTCACCTTGGTCATCGATCCACTCGTCTCCCTGGTGGACGATCAGGAACGCAGGCTCCTCGAGGCTGGCGTCGACCGAGTCATCGGCATCCACGCACGCAAGACCTCGAAGGCAGCCGACCGAGACGCGGTATATGCGTCTGTCGCGAGTGGAGACGCGCTGATCGTGTTCCACACCCCGGAGCGACTCCAGAGCCAGGCGTTCAGGGACGCTCTCGCTGAGGCCGTTCGAGCCACGACGGTGAACCTCGTGGTCGTTGACGAAGCACACTGTGTTTCCGAGTGGGGGCATGACTTCCGTACGGCGTACCTAAGGCTGGGACGCAATGTGCGCCTATTGACCCGCAGGGAGACCGATGACCGTCCGCCGCCGATGCTGGCCCTGACTGGCACGGCGAGCCCGGCTGTCCTTCGAGATGTCCTCCTGGAGCTCGAGGTAGATAGCCCAACTGGAATGGAAGTCCTCAAGCCCGCGACCTTCGATCGGCCCAATCTCACGTACGAGGTCTCTCTTGGCTCACCAGAGTCTTGGACGCGTCGGCTTGCGACAGCGCTGACCGAAACGATTCCGACGGGGCTCGAATGCGAGGCGGCGGACCTGGCTGAGTCCGTTGACGTCGACACGAGGTCAGGCATCGTCTTCGTGCCGCACACCAACGGCCCGTTCGGGGTGCAGGCAATTCAGTCTGAGGTACTTGCCGCACTCCGACCACACAGGCGGGCTGACGCTGACTTCCGAGTGGGCATCTACTCGGGAAGCCGTCCAAAATCCTTCTCAGGCGACTGGGACAGGGAGAAAGTTCGAGAAGCAGCGCTCTTCACGAGCAATGACAGCACCATCCTTGTGTCGACCAAGGCGTTCGGGATGGGAATTGACAAGCCGAACATCCGCTGGACGATCCATGTTGGTCACCCCGGTTCGCTCGAAGGCTTTGTTCAGGAAGCCGGCCGCGCAGGACGAGATCGACGTGCTTCACACTGCGTCCTGGTGGCCACCCCGCCGCCATCAGAGCTGTCCGAGGTGCTCCTCGATGTCAGCTCCTCGCGCGTGGCTCGCACCGCGGCCTACGCGGCAGCAAGCAAGGGGAGGCAGTCGGACGACGTCACGAGGCAGTACTTCTTCCTCACGAGAAACTATGAAGGAATCGAGACCGAGCTGGTGCCGCTTCGCGAAATGCTCACGGCACTGATGAGCCATCGCCCGGGCGATCGCGTGATCATTGCCCGCGAAGGTCGCTTCGACTCGGAGGAGGCGGGGGCCCAGGAAAAGGCCCTCTACCGACTAGCCCTGGTGGGAGTGGTCGACGACTACACGATCGATTACGGCGCTGGCGCATTTCACGTTGACCTCGCCTACTTTGACAACACCACGCTGGACGACGCGCTGTTGACATATGTGTCTCGCATTCAACCAGCGGCTAGTGCTGCGCGGCGTGCGGAAATGGCCGGTGCACCCAACGAGCTCGGCGCCCGTGTCGAGCACCACCTCGAAATCTTGCTCTCCACTTTGTACGACGTGATCGAGCCTGCGCGCGTTCGTGCGCTTGCCGAGATGCATCTGTTTGCCACCTCCGGAGACGACAGTGACGGCCTACGCCGACGCATCTTGGCGTACTTGTCTGACGGCCCCCTGGCGGGCATCTTCAGCGAGGTCGGATCGGCACAGCAGATCGATGTCGCGTACGCGACCGCGCAGCTCGACGCCGCCGCCTCAGATGACCCGCTTGAATGGGTTGGCGCGGCAGCTCGTCAGCTCGAAGTCTTCCCCGACCACCCGCTGTTGCTCGCCGCCCGCGGCCTCGGGGAGGCCATGCGCTCGAACCCCGACACCGGACTCGTGGATGCCAGTTTCACTGGGGTGTGGACGTCGATGGTCAAGTACGGGGCGTCCGAGGAGGACTGCGTTGCGCTCTTCGACTGGATCACGGGCCGGCTTCGCACGGCGCCATCTGAGCTAGCCGGCAGATACATCCCGGCCCTCTGGACGGCTTGGGAGGACGCCGATCTTTCTCCGGAGCACCTGGTGCACATCGAGGATCTAGCTCTTGACCAAGTCGCTTTAGGCGAATACCACCCGACCGAACTGACCTTGATCCTGACCCGCCGGCTGGAGCGATTCGCTGAAGCCGCGGATCGGGATCTGCTCAAGACTGCAAGGAGCGAATGATGCCGAGCGAAATCGATCACGTCGTGGCGGACTACCGTGCAGCTGAGGCGGCTCTCCAAGCTCTGCTGAGAAGAGCCGATGAACTCGAGACAGCCCAGACGACCGTCATGGGCGCGCGCGCTTCGTTGACCGAAGCCGCGGACTCGTTGTTGGCGTCGGAACGTGCGCTCGTCGACGGGACGTCCGGCCTCGCATCCTTATCTAAGGAACTCGCCAAGACCGGCCAAAGCTTCCGCAGCGTGGCTGAAACGCTTGGTGAAATGGATCAAGCGTCCCTGCTCGAGGTGAACGAGCAGACGCAAGCTGCCATTCACGAGGTCGGCACTGCAGTCCGCGTCGGACTGGCCGACTTCAAGCGCGATGTCACGACTGGAACGTCCAGGGCCACCGAACTGAGCGACGTCGTTCGCCAATCGGTGGAGTCCCAGGAATCCACCCTCGTTGAGATGCGTGGCAACGTCGCCACCCTGCGCGACCGAATCTTGGGACTGGAGGGGCGCGTTGGCGAAGTCGGTAGTCGTGTCGCCGGCCTCAGTACTCGCCTCAGTCAGGTTCAGGAGAGGTCAGCTCAAATCGAGGTCACCGCGGGCGAGATCTCGGCCACGGTCAGCAACCTCGAGAAGCGCGCGGGACTGATCTTGGCGCTAGTGGTTGTCTCCGTTGTGCTCGGACTCGCCGCCATTGTCCTTCCGATGATGATGTAGCTCGCGTCAAGCTGTATCACCTCAAGGACTTGCTCGCCCGGCGACTTGGGGTCAGGGTTACGGCCTTGAAACCGCTCGGCTTGTCAGTGATGAGGACATAGGCGTCGATAGCTCTTGTCGCGGCATCCATACCTTGTTCGGCCTTGCCTTTACCCTTGCCCTTGTTGCGTGTCAGGGCGCCGTAGAAGGCGGAGCAAAACACTGTCGACTCATGCCAGTAGAGCAACCGGGATGTCCCGATATATGTGATCGGTCCCTGGAGACAGTCTCGAACCGCCTTTTGCCAGACGCCAATCCCCGTTTTGCAGCCGTCCGCGACAACTACTGGCGCAGCGATGCCCGCCCCCTGATCGAGCATCTGGTTGGCAAGAGCAGGCAAGCTCACTTGTGTCTTCTCGTCCGACGACACGAAAGTCGGTTCTTCCGAGTGGTCCCCGTGCGCCATCACATGGAGAACGTCGGTCGGGGTCGACAAAGCCTCGCGGATCGTTGACATGTCCCGGCTTCGGATGAACTCGATCTCGATGACCGGTTCCTCATAGCCCGCATTGACGTTCTGCAGAACCCCCTGAACGAAGGTCATCGACGCGTCGAATCCGCTGTCGAGGCCGAGATCGACAAGAGTGATACGACGAGGCTTCATTGGACACGCTCCTATACGGGATGTGCCCCACCGTAGGGGGCGGAAAGCGCCCGTACAGCACCAGCAGTGCCAATCGGCCCCAACTTTGGTGCGCTCGGTGTGCCCGGATAAGCAGTCGCGGGGCGCACGCGCCCTGCTGTCGCTACGGCTCTGCAGCTCAGCGTGGCTTTGGCTGACAGACTGCGATCGACGGGCCGGCCCGCACGGCTGCCTCTCAGCGGAGGTCAGACAGACGTCCCTGCGAGGTTGAAAGATTGCCGCCGAGGACGGCCTGGAGAGTCAGTTCCACGCCCGAGAGACCATTCGCTGTCTCGAAGAAATCCATGGTGGAGTCGGCCTTTGAGACGGTCGCCTCGGGGCCAAAGAACAGCTCTTTGCCGTACCAGGTGTCGCCGGATGTGTAGTAGATGTCGTACGAGCCGTTGGGCATCCCGCCGCGGTAGGTCTGGCCTGTACGGATGTAGATCGTGGCTGCCTTGCGTTGCGTGTTGCTGTCCTTGAGGACCAGATAGAAGTTGGATCCACCTGACGTGTGAATGGTCAGCGGCGCGCAACCTTGGCTTGCGGTGCAGATTCCTCGATCTGCCGGTGGCCGTCTTTCGGGAGCCGAAAACTCCGTGTCGCCACTCGCGCCGTCGGCGTAGTAGTCGTCGTAGACGTCCGCATCCGGGTCGCTGCCTTGGCTGCAGGACATGAGGCTAAAGCCTGTCACGGCGAGGACTGCGGCCGTCCGCATCTTCTTGATCACGGCGCTGAGAAGCCTCCATTGCCCCATGGCCGCGCACTGCGGCCACGATGTCGATTGTGAGGCCGCCGTTGCGTCCTCGCAGAGTAACCGTGCAATTTTCGCTGTACCCAAGTCAGGCCGTGTGCGCTCGGCGCGTGCGCACTGACTGCCAAAGGATGGTGATGACGAAACAGATGCAGGAACGGGTGCAAGAACTCTCCAGAGGTCCGTCGCGTGCGAGCTGCTCCCAAGAGGACGACGACTGCGGTGACGCTGAGCGGATCTACCTTCGCTCCACGGGCGCCGCGCGATCCACCCTTCGGCAAGTCGCGCGTGGTGTCTTCCGCTCGCAACCGGACCCTCTCGGCTGCCCTCGTGACGTGGTCGTTGTCGGGCCGGCGTCGGCATAGCCGTCGATCCTCATCAGCGGTCAGTCATGGCCCTGCTGAGACGTCCTCTGATTTGCCTTTGCACTGCCTTGGCGAAGTGCTCCGGGACGAGCGAATCTGTGTCCGTTTTCAACCACTAGGTGCCGGTAAGGCGCCCGTAATCGTTGAAGTCCACCTCGGCTGTCCATTCGGAAAGCCCACTGTTGGATCGCACGTAGAGAGTGACGGTCATCCCAGTGACCTCGACTCGATCCACCCGTTGCGTGCGCTTCGCGACATCACGGGCCATCTCAACAAAATCGCTCCGAGGCAGGCCGTCATCGAAGGAGAGTGGAGAGCTCTGACGACGCTTCGTCTCCTGGGCCTCGCGATACGCCGCGATGGCCATGACCGCCGTCACGACAACGCCGCCGCCAGTGAGCAGCTTCTCGATAAACCCCATGCCGTCCCCGATTCATCTCTTGTCCCACGAAAGGCTACCCGCCCCCACGGGACGGACGCGGAACTAATCGCTACGCCGGTGATGGCAGTCCCGCTGCCACGCGTCCATCCAACTTGACTGCGTGTTTGTCGAGGTGCGCCGACAGGGCGGCGGTGAGACGCGGTTTGTGCTCCGTTCATCAGATGCTGTGCGGTCCCGACTCAGACGCTCTACCTTTGCGAGCGATTGTCGGATCGATTCGAGGTAGACACAGTGACAAGAGCGGACCACATTTACGTCAGTCGTGGAGCGTATACGCATCACGGCATCGATGCCGGCGACGGAACGGTGATCCACTTCAGTGGAGAGCGAGGCGCGGCAAAGATCAACGCTGGCATCGAGCGCTCCCCGATGGCCGACTTCCTCAAGGACGGGGAACTCAAAATCCGGCGATACGGCAGGCGCGACAACCCCGACACGACCATCGCGCGGGCAGAGTCCCGTATCGGCGAGAAGGACTACCACCTCATCGTCAACAACTGCGAGCACTTCGCGACGTGGTGCTGCACCGGCATACGTTCTAGTGATCAAGTTCGAGGAGCGGGGAGCCTTACGGCGCATGGAGCGATTGCAGGCACGACGGTTGCAGCCACGACCGGAGTGGTGGGCGCAATGGGAGCCGTCAGTGGTCTAAGCGGAGCAGGGATCATGTCGGGTCTAGCCACCGCGGGCGGTGCAGTTGGCGGTGGTGCCGCAATCGGCCCTGCCATGATCGGCCTGGGCCCTGCAATCGTGAGTGTCGGGATTACTCAAGTAGCGCTGCGCGACAACGAAAATCTCCCGCAAGACGAGCGGAACGCACGACGCGACGGCAGAGCAGCTTCGATAGTCGGGGCGGGAGCGAGCACCATGGGAGGGGTCGCGGCCGTCAGCGTGGCCGGGACAGCGGGCTTGAGTGCCGCCGGCATCACGAGCGGCCTTGCCTCCATCGGCGCACTCGTAGGCGGTGGCATGGCGGCGGGAACCGTCGCCGTGGTTGCGGCACCGGCCGTCGTGGCGGCAGGCCTTGGCGCGGGCGTCTTCTTGGTGAGCCGCCGACTGAGAAGGCCAGTCGACGCCCATGAGGTCGGGACTATCCCTGCGCCGCCCTCCGACCTATATGCGGATAGTCCAGTCGATGAAGATGCGGAGTGACCCCAACTAGGGCCAGCCCACGCCCGCGGGCTCATGCGTGACCTGATCGGGCACCTGGGCACTTTGGACTTCATCGTCGGCAAGCAGACGCTGGTCTTCCTCGGCCCGCCCGGACCGGCATCCCCACTTGGCGACCGGGATCGCGATCCGTGCCTGCCAGGCCGCGCACCGGGTTCCGTTTCTTGCCGCCCCGAGGCACCCCCCGAGGCCCCGCTGGTCGCACCTCTCGGCACTGGACGCACCGCTCATGAGGTTCTTCCCAAACGCTCTGGCGTTTCAAAAAGGCGGTCAGAGAGACGGCCGCATATGCCAAGGGGTGCGGGCAGCGCCTTGGCAGGGTGCCCCCCCCCCCGCCCTGGCGCAGGGCTGACTGCGTCTCGCGTCCGCGCCGTGGCTAGGCAACGCAGAACTTCTGCTCGGATGCCTCTGCGCAACTTCATGCCAACGGGCTATGTTTCGTCTATGGAGTGCACACGCGTCGACTTTCATGTCTCTCGATTGAACCGCGAACGGAAGGTTATTGACCTGAATCCCGAGTACCAGCGAGAGGGTGGGGTGTGGTCGAAGGCTAAGCAGCAGCTGTTCATGGACTCGTTGGTTAATCGGTACGACATTCCGAAGATTTACCTACACAAACTTTCGCGGGATGACACTGGCAGCGACTATGCGGTCATTGATGGCAAGCAGCGAATTAGTACAGTATTCTCATTCCTGGCGGGCGATCTCGCGTTCGCTGACGACTTCGTCTACTCCGGCGCCGCCTGCGCAGATCCTCCGAAGGCTAAGGACCGATTCTCGGACCTGTCAGAGGCTGCACGCGACATCATTAAGGAATGCATTCTTGACGTTGTCGTCGTTGAAACAAAGGACTTGGAGGAGATTGAGGAACTTTTCTCTCGGTTAAACAATGGCGAGAAGTTGAACGCGGCCGAAACAAGGAACGCTTTCGGCGGAAAAATGGCGTCGCTCGTTAAGCAGGTGGCGCAGGACGACTTCTTCAAGAAGAAGCTGGGATTTCTAAATACCCGGTACTCCCACCTCGAGGTCGCATGCAAGTTGCTATACCTAGAGGACATGGCTGCCAAGAGTCCTAGGAAACTTGTTGTGGTCGATGTCAAGAAGAAGTTTCTCGACGAGTTCGTAAAAAGCAACAAAACAATTTCTGACGTCAATGCGAACAAGTTGGCGAAGCGTGTGACCGACAACCTGAAAGCGATGAAGCCCGTTTTCGAGGACAAAGACATCGAACTTGCGAAGCAGTCCTACCCGCAGCTGATGTATCTATTCTGCAACTCGATCCTCGGACAATACGGTGCGACCGACCTCAAGCCTCGAATGAAGAGGTTCCTCGCCGAGTTTCGCCTTGAGAGGCTGAACAACCTGGAACGCGACGAGGATTCGCGCGACGCAGAACTGTCCGAGTTCGGCAGGCTCATGCAGCAAGGTACAAACGATGCAGGAAGCATGGAGGAGCGCATCGCCATCCTTACCAAGCGCTTTCTGAGAGGGAACCAGGATGTCCAACTGAAGGACACGAAACGTGCTTTCACCTTGGAGGAGCGCTGGGTGTTGTGGCAGCGAAGCGGCAAGAAGTGTGAGAAGTGCAAAACGAAACTGGCCGCACTTGAAGATCTCGATGGGGACCACATCGTCTGGCACAAGGACGGCGGTCCAACGACCCTCGCTAACGCTCGTGCGCTTTGCGTAACTTGCAATCGCGGCGACAAGCAGACGCAGAAGAAGTTTGCGCAGGGTCTGGCATAACGGGCTGCCAAGCACAGCAAGCCAACCGGCGAGACCGACGCGAAGCTACCTAACCCGAGTAAACTCGGCGACAGCATCCCGTATCGACCAGGAGTTGTCACAATCCCAAGCAAGATCGAGATCTGACGACTTGGAAGGCCGGGCGGACTGACGCTCCCGCAGGAACGCTCTCATTGTGGACGCATCTACTCTCCCGAGTACGCTCGAATGAATTCTTCCGCCTCATTGACGTCGTCAAGCGTAAGGGAGTAGTTGACGTCCTTCCTCACCTCAGCCACGAACGTGCCGTCGCGCTTGGGCGTGAGTACGATTTCACCACCGGGGACCGGAATGGTCACCGGAGAATTGTTTGCCACTGATGCTCGGATTTGTTCGCGGAGTGCTCGCTTCTTGGTCATCGAGAGCTTCCTGCCAGTGTTGATTGGATATCTGCGGCGGCGAGATGTGTTCAGGTCGCGAACCAGAGAGCGCGAGCGAAGGGATGCCGTAGTGCCCCATGGTGACGCACATGACCGGCCATCCGCAGGTGCCTGCCGCGGATCAATCCCGGCCACCAGCGATGGCCCCGTAGGCCATAAGTGATGGGTCGGACAGTACGCATCGGTCACGACAGGCTCTGTGCAGGTCGCTCTCTAGCTTGTCACCTGTCAAGAACTCGAGCCGCTGCGGGGCAGCGTCGCGGACCTACATCACTTGGTAGACGACGAAGATGATGGCCGACGCTACGTGACGTCTCGTACCTGATGGACAATTCCGCCGACCCTGGCCGAGCTAGCCTGTCCGACGCGCCGGTAGTCGCGCGGCCCTCGGTGTCGGGACGGTCGGTCGTGCACGATCGCTGCGACGCGCCGGGCACCATCAGTCGTCGTCGTCCTCGAACTCTTCCAGCAGGCCGACTGTCCCGAACCTTGAGCCCCTAGTAGCTATTCACCGCACTCGTTCCAGCCGCGCCAAAACCTCGCCATGAGACCGCGCGCTGGACGCAACCATCCGGGCTTCTGAGATCCGAGTCTGTGCTGTCCGGAACACCTCCAGAGCGGCATCGATCGCGTCGAGCCTCGGCCAGCCATAGCTGCCCGCGCTGATCAAAGGGAACGCGACGGTTCGCGCGCCGAGTTCGTCGGCAACGGCAAGCGCCCGCTCGTAGCAGGAGGTCAGGAGCGATCGGTCGCGCTTGCCACGTCTGAAGTTCGGACCAACCACGTGAATGACCCACTGCGCAGGCATCGCGCCCGCCGTGGTCCATCCAGCGGCGCCTGTCGCTAGTCCCGCTGGAAACCGGCGACGGCAGTCCTCGAGGACCTCACGCCCCCCAGCAGCATGGATAGCACCATCGACGCCGCCGCCACCGCGCATTCGCCGGTTGGCCGCGTTCACAACTGCATCGACGTTCTGAACGGTGATGTCGCCTTGCACGACGGTGACCTCCATGCAGCCACGGTAGTAGTCAGGCCACGGGGCCCATGGGAGTCGCAGGCGTTAGCCAAGCCCACACGGGTCTCGCGTCGGCAGGCCTAGGCTCTCCGCATGTGGGAGAGCCCAACAACCTTGTGGCGACGCCTGAATCTGGGTCGGGAGGAGTACATTCAGCGACTCGTCACCACCCTGATCCTCGACGGTGACCCGCCACCGTGGAACACGCCACGATCGCCGGGCGATTCGGGGCGAAGATTCCTCCAACTCTTGGATGAGGCTGCCCACGGCACGCACTCCCGCGGACCATCCACGGGTCCTCTAGAGACGTTCATCGATGAGTACCTGCTGCCCAAGCTCGAGGATGACGCGGCCAACGGGTGGCCGGACTGGGCGGTCTTGGGACCTGCCCGGGTCTGGATCATCGAGCTCAAGACCGAGGCAGGCAGTCACCGTTCCGACCAGTTGCCCTATTACCTGCGACTGGCCGCGGCGGCCCACCCGAACTGCAGCCTGGACCTGACGTACATCACCGGACGTCTAGCCAAACCGGCTCCGACTTTGCTCGACGGCCAGCGCTACAGCCACCTCACTTGGGACAAGGTCCTCCCGCTGATCGAGGGAACCTGGGGCGACGACACGCGCCCAGAGGTCGCGGCGTACATGGAAATGCTCACCATGCTCGTCAGCAATCTCGGAGAACTCAGGCCGTCAGAACAACGCCAGATGGTCGTTGGCCAGTTGGACGAAGTGGACACTGGCCGTACCTCAGAACTTGAGGTGGCGGAGAAGTCCGCCACGCCGCGACCAGCCATTGCCACATCTCAAGAGTTACCAGACGTTATCGCCCTGGCCCGCGCCACTGCTACTGACGGCCACCAACGTGCCGTCGGCGCAAAGGATCCCGAAGATCTCGAGGCTCTACACGACCGCGCTCTGGCTGAAATCGGCAGCCTCGGACCGGATGACGCCACCCGATTCGTCCTTCCGTGGCTGTGGGACGCCACGCGAACTGGCGGCCGGGCCGTGACTGCCGAGGGCGAGGAATTCGGATACGAGCTTAGGTTTTCGCGGTACAAGAAGCTCCAGGTGAGAGCCTGACCGGCCGCATCGCCCGGGGGGTCATCTGCGCACAGAGCAGCGCGCGGGCGGTTCATGTGCCGGGTCCCGGAATACACGACAGCAAGCGTGACCTAGGCGGGGAAGGCGCTTGACTTCGCTGTTACCTAGGTGCGCCATGACGCGGCGGAATGGGGCACGGGAGACGGCTGCTCCGTGGGATGGTTCGCGAATGGACGTGGAGCCAACCCACGAGGCAGCTGCACTGCTACTCCGACCACACCGTCTGTTCACGCGTGACGAGGTCCTTGGGCACCCTTGTCCCGTTGCGGCCACACCCGGCGTATACGCGTGGTACTTCGACGAGGTCCCTGCAGTTGTACCTACCGACGGCTGTGTGAGGCACGACGGCCACACCCTGCTGTATGTCGGCATCTCGCCGGGCAAACCGCCAGCCAACGGCCGTGGCCCCAGCCGTCAGACAGTGCGCTCTCGCCTGCGGTATCACTACCGCGGGAACGCTTACGGATCGACTCTGCGCCTCACACTCGGCTCACTGCTAGCTGACGACCTCGGTATCGAGCTCCGGCTTGTTGGAAGCGGAACCCGTCTTACGTTCGCCTCCGGCGAGGCCGAGCTCTCCAGATGGATGGGTCGACACGCCCACGTGTGTTGGCTGGAGACCCCCGAGCCGTGGCTCCTCGAGCACGACATGCTCCAGCACAACGTGCTGCCGCTGAATCTGGACCAGAACGGCCACTCTCCGTTCCGACAGACACTGAGTGCCATCCGAGGCGCACAGCGCGCTCGGGCTCGAAGCCTCCCAGTCATCTGAAGCAGAGGTACGCACCCACTCACTCCGCGGCGCAACGTGCTCGGATAGTCGCGGCGAGCCTCGTAGATCTGGGGTGTCGCCGAGCGCCCAGCTCGGCGGCGACCGCCTTGGGGAGGTTTCGCATGCCGAACAGGCGGCGAAGGGCGCAGCCTGTCGGCGGCGACGTCGGCCACTCCTATGCTGCCCTCATGAGGATCGTCGTTGGCGTCACGGACAACCACTGGGCCTCATTCCTCCGAGACCGGGATGACGTCACCGAAGCCAACTTCTGGCAGCCGTCATCACACGGCTTCAAGGCACTTGCCCCTGGCGAACCGTTCTTGTTCAAGACCAAGGACCCGAAGAAGTTCAATGGCTTCGATATCCCCGGGTACCACCTGGTCGGCGGAGGCTTCTTCGACGAGTACGTCGAGATGCGGGTGAGCGAGGCGTGGACGATCTGGGGGGTAGCCAACGGCGTGGGCAGCGAAGCTGAACTGCTGATGCGCGCACAGGGGTACCGAGCGCGTTCGACTTCATCGGTCGATCCCGACCCGACCATCGGCTGCATCATCCTTCGCAACATCTTCTTCGCCGAGCGCGGTAGCGAGATACCTGAGCCCCCGCACTGGGCACGAAACATCGTGACCTACGCCGGCTACGACCTCGACAGCGCGGAGCCGCGCCAGGACAGCGAGTACGTCATGGACGCCTTCGCCGCGCTGCAACATGGAGCACGCGTTGACTACGCGTGGGAGCCAGACCTTCGCGGGGTCAAGCTTGATTGGGAGGGACCGCGCTACGGCCCACCTGTACTCGTCAGGCCGCGGATGGGTCAAGGCCACTTCAAACGCGCTGTCGCGGCAGCTTATGGACACCGGTGTGCTGTCACCGCGAGTGCCACGTTCCCGAGCCTCGAAGCAGCACACATTATGCCTTTCGCAGAGGGTGGCGAGCATGCCGTCGCCAATGGTCTGCTGCTCCGCACGGACGTTCACCGCTTGTACGATCGCGGGTATCTCAGCGTGGACGCCGACCTCCGGCTCAGGGTTTCTCCTCAGCTGCGCGAACACGGCTGGAACGGAGAAGAGTTCTATGCACGTGAAGCGGCTGGTTACGTGATTCCAGCGCCAACCGACGCGGACCTCCAGCCCCGACAGGACGCGCTTGCCTGGCACTACGAGACGCTCTTTCGGGCCGCTTGAGCCGATCTGCCGCGAACCACTGACCCAAAACGCCGTTTCGCGGCGGAATGGGCTAAGTCCGCTGACACCGCTTGCGCAAAGGACCGTCAAGAGTCAGTCGACTTGCGCGCGGCGGTACGCATCGGTCATTCGCGCAATCACTTGCGGCATTCGAACTAGCCTGAGCTGGTGATTCCCACGCTAATTGCCGGTTCCATTCTCATGCTGGTCGTCCTCACCTGGACGCTGTGGCGACGCACCCGCAAGCTCCCTGCGGAGCCAGGCAAGGATCAGCCCGCTGTCGCGGCCGTCGCAACGGCCTACCCCTCGTCGGGCCTCCTTGTCTCCGAAGCGGTCCTGCGCTCCACAGAGTCGGGCTCGATCTCCGTCTGGGAGGCCCTCGAAACAGCTGCGTTGCCGATCGCTGTCGAGTACCACCCAGTCACCGAGCTCGAGATCACGAGGTACAGGACGGTGCCGATCAATACGTCCGCTCAGCAGTCGGTCGTCGACATCGTGAAGGCGCTCGACCCGAAGAGCCCCACTCTTTACAAAGTGGTGCTGCCGAAGGGGGCAGAGCTGGTCAAGGCAGTTGGTCAATCCGGCTTCCGGGGCTTTTCGCGGACGGGGGGAAGGACTGCCCATGCCGTGCTTAAACCGGTCGCAGTCGGCGGCGCGCTCGCGGCGAGCTGGCCGGTCTTCGCAGTGGCCGGGACGGTCATGGCGGTGGATATGGCGGGGCAACGTCAGCTACGTGCGCACCAGCAGCAGGTCGAGGCCATCCTCGGTCGTCAGGAGGAGCGCAACTACATCGACCGAATCACGGACCAACGATCTGCAGATGAACTGCTAACTCGGGCCATCAGCCTGATGCTCGATGGCCGCAACCCGCACATGGAGTTAGCACTGAAGAGTGCGATCGACGAGTTCCATCGCGCACAGGAGACCCTGAAGAGTTTGTACGGCACTATCGAGGGACTGGTGGAGCCTGACGGCAAGGTTAACTACCGCAAGCTTGAGGCGAAGCTCGGGAAGATCGACAAGTTGGAGTACGTCACGCGGGAACTGAATCTGGCGCGGGGCGCGATCGCTATCAGGCGCAAGGCACTTGTTGCCGCCGCAGCGGCGGCGTCGCTAGAAGACCCGGTCAACCCGTACACGGCACTGCGCAAGCTCTTAGCCGGGCAGGTCGACCAACTGAAGGACGCAGAAGCTCTCACCGCGGATCTCACCGCTCGACTCACCGGGATCCAGCTCAAGGGTGGCTGGTCTGTTCCTAAGGCAGTGAAGATGCAAGAGCGCATACGTGCGCTCGCGGCAACACCGACGGTCACCGAGTCCGAGTTGCAGTTCCTCCGAACTGCTGAGGGCGAGATCCTGCAGGTGGTTGCTATAGATGACGACGACGAGGTCCCAGAGCCGATCACAACTATTACGTGATGTCGGGCTCCCCGGAGCCTTTCATCGAGGAGGTCACAGCGATGGCGTCGGTTTCACCGGATCCGCGCGCCCGGGTCGCGGCGGAATGGGCGCACTCTCATTAGGTTCAGTCACGCCGCCCAACAGTGCCGAGCGGGTGCTCGACGACGACTCGGCCATAAGACCATGCCTCCCCACAGATGTCTGCGTCAGCCTACGACTTTGGACAGACCCAAGCCCGTGGCGACCAGCCCTCCTCACGCAGCGCCGGTCACGCTTCATGCGCAGATCGCCAGGAACGCGGATAGTGTTCCAGAGTCTGGTACAGTGCGTGGTGTACCTATTCCACGAGGAGTCTCCATGACAATCACGCCCAGCAGCACCGACGCCAACACAGGCTTTCAGTACATCCCGGTTCCGAATGAGTACGTTCCGGCAGTCCTGACCTTCTTGGCTGGCTGCCTCCGCCCCACGGGGGCTGCCACGGATCCTGCTGAGACCGCGGTGAGCACAGAGCACTCTCCTGACGGTTGGACTGACGAGCTCTTAATCCGCTTCGCGAGCATGGACACCAAGACGAGCAGGACGGTGGTGGCAATGCTCGACCATCTTTCGGATCGCCCAGGCGAGGCGGCGGCGGTGAGCACTTCCGAGTTGGCAGAAGCGATAGATCGGGACTACTTCGTCATGAAGAACGTGCCAACGCAGATCGCCCGCACTCTCGGAAAGCACTTCCCAGGACTCGGCACTCCGTGCATCCACCGTTGGGGCCCCGAGTTCTCCCCCGCGCGACCTGACGAAGTCTTCTTCTTCGTCACGGCGGAACGCGCAGACCAGTGGAAGCGTCTCCAAGAGTCACGACAATCATCGCGCTAGGAGCGGCGCGTCTAGTGGGCGAAGTACACCTGCGTTGGTGCCATGGGGCGTCCGTCGCATTAGCTGGCACGCTTCCTGCAACCAGGACATCCACTCCAACCAGTCGACCCCACGATTCACGGTGCAGGAACGGTTGCAGGAACCCCTCCAGAAGCCTGTTTGATAACGATTTGCCGCACGCCCCACCACAAGCCCTCACGTGGCGTCCGACACGCCTCTGACCTGCGCAAACGTGCGTGCCGCTTCCTCAAAGATGACGGACCTGGAATGGGCCCGAAAAAGGTTACGCGCTGCTACGGATCAGAAAGCTTAGGTTTCGAATCCATACAGGTGACCAGGTCGATGAAGCCGGGTCCACTTGCTGACCTGCGGCTTCGTCGTTCTCGGAATCGGGGACATCGCCCGCTGTCAGAGGACGCGGCGTGCGCGCCAGGTGAGTCGTTGGTGCTGATGGCCAGGGACCCCGATCCGACAGACATGACTTGCGGCAGTGGTGCTTGCAGGAACCTTCCGAGCAAGCGACCTGCGCGACAGGCGTTTCAGGGCATCGCGGAAACCCCGGTTGGGCCGCTCTGCCTGCAGCCCCCACACACCGCCGACATCGCATCATCGAGTTGCACGCCTCGCAGCATCGAGTACGCGATCGCGACCGTGCGCGTGCGCGTCTTCGATGACTTCGCCTCCGCATGCTCGGAGGAAGGAGCCCGACCCCCCCACGCAACCCACCGGGATGAATGCTCGAAGCTGGTTCCGCGAATCCGGTCCCTCGACCGATGCCGCCGATGCAGGCTTGCACCGTGCCCGCCTACCGACGAGTGACCACTCCTGAAGGTGCCCGAGCTCTGGCAACGCGCCTGAACGGGAACGCAAGGGACCGACCCGTCATCGTGGTGACGACGCCGCACGGCAGGACGGAGCCGTGGATCGACATCGAGGAGATCGTCGACCAGGTCGGCGACATCGCCGAGATCTATCTCGTGCCCACTGGCCCGCACTCGTGGGACCTGTCCAACAACCTCCCGGCCATGACACAGGTCTACGGCGGCGCCGGACGGGTCTATCCGGTTGGCCACGAATGGGCGAGCGATCCGCGACGGTCCCCGCTGCGGTTCGCCTACAGCGCCGCAGAGGGCCCGAAGTCGACCACCGCTCTCATCGATGACGCACTCCACATGGCGACCGAAGCCGGCCTCTTCGACAACGTGCAGACAACGGCGCGCGTACGCCTCACGGGTGTCGTGGTCGGCATCGTGGCCGACCGTGCGATGGTGAAGTTGGACGGGCGCGTCGGCATCGTCCCGGACGCCCTGGCCTTCCCCGGTCTGCCGCTGGAACGGTCGCTCCAGCCCGGCCAGGAGGTGACGGGGCTGTACGACGCCGACAGCCGCTGGTTCGACGTACGCGAGTCCCGCCTCGAACCGGACGTCGCGCTCTCGTCGTACGCGGCCGACGACGTCGTCCTGGTCCAGGTCGAGTCCGTCGAAGCCGACCGTGCGTCGGTCTTCCTGCACCCGCTCGTCACCGTGGACGTGACGCACACTGCCGTCACCTCCAACCCGCTCGACGACCTATCCGACCTACTGACTCCCGGCGAGGTGCTGCCGGCACGCGTCCTCGCGACAGGGGGCGAATGGCACCTCAGCCTGCTCGACATCGACGACGACGAGGAACCGGTCGCGGCTGCCGCCCTCTTCGCGGGCGGCCCACCTTGGCTGGTCGCGGCGATCCCGGCAGATGTCTCGGAGCAGGCCGCGCCTGCCACGGCACCCATCGAGGTGGTGTCGTTCGACGTCGAGATCGACGTGGCCGACCCGCACGCCGAGACGCATGCCCCCGACGCGCCAGTGAACACGCCGGCACCAGCCGGTCCGAGTCCAGCGATGTTCGATCGCAGCCGCGCCGTCCGACGGCGCCCGATGCCGGAACCGGCAGAAGCCCCAGCAGGGCCACCGGCCGCAGCGGTCGAGAGCGCCAGCACGAAGTCGATGTCCCTGACCATCGCATCCCTCCAAGCAGAGGTGCGCACCGCAAAGAGACAACGAGACGAGGTGCACGGACAGGCGCAGGGGTTCGCGATCGAGCTGGAGCACCTGCGCACGGAGCTGCGCCAGGTCGAGGACCACGTACGCCGGCTTACGCAGCAGCTTGAGCAGTCCCGGACGAAGCTGCGGAAGTCGCGAGCGACCTCCAGTCCAACTGATGCGCCGGCCTTCGCCGACCCGGAGCGGGGTTTTCGCTTCCTCGTGGAGCGGGCGTGGGCCACGCGCATCCCAGCCGCGGAGCAGCCGACCTGCCCCTTGGGCGACTACTCAATGGGTACGGGCTTCTTGGGGAGCCTCGACGCCCTGCACGGTCTCGCCACGGATCGTGTCGCCGACGTGGTGATGGAAGTAGTCACTGGGAAGGCCGCGCTGTCGGGGGGCCGCGAGCTCCACCAGCTCCGTACGGACGACGCCGGCGGTTCGCCCCAGAGGCTGCGCGAGGACGGGGCACGGGCCTGGCGGGTCAGCCTCCAGTCCAACACCCCGGCCGCACGCCGGCTCCACTACTGGGTGCTGCCTGACGGCTCGATCGAGCTCGCCAAAGTCGGCGTGCACGACGACATGCGCATCTGATCCGGCAAGGTCGGACGAAATTGATGCCTCGCACGATGGGCCCCTGCGAGGATGCGCTCGTGACCTCGATCTCGGACATCCCGACGCCGCCTTACACCGTCCACCTGAGCGACGGATCGGGCGGCGAGGTCGAGTTCGGGTACACCGAGGGCCTGCTCGAGGTCCTGGGCCACGAGCTGCTGGTGTGGACCCGTCCCACGGACGGGATCGACCCCGGGCTCGACTGGCCGGGCCCGAAGGCGGGCCGGCGCTCCGTGCAGAACACGTGCTTCCGCATCCTCGCGGCGGTGGAGCAGGGGACTTTCGAGTACGACAAGCCGATGGAGTTCGACCTGCCCAACGGCACCACGGTCCTCATCGTCCGCGAGCCGGAGACGGCCGAAGCGGTGCACGCGACCGCGCTGGCTCCGCACACTCCCGTCGCTCGCGTGGGCTGGGAGCTCCGGCGCAACGACTTCGGCCCCCTTCTGCCCGTCAGCGCTGCGGAGCTTCCCGGGCTCATCCGCAAGTGCCAAGAAGTCGTCAACAGGCTGCCGTGGGACGCGACTGTGCCGCACGACCTCACGATCGACGCTGCCTCGCTTGGCGCGGACAGCTTCCCCGTGTCGGACACCTACGGACCAGCAAGCCCGCTGGTGCGCGCCGTGGCCGCGTCTCTCGTCACGGCAGACGAGGTCGTCGTTGGAGGTCTGCTCGACAACGCCTACCTCCTGCGCGACGTGGGAGAGTCACAGCATCGGTTCGACAGTCGCTTGTCCACCATCGCTCGTGGCGCCGGCAGGTCGGCCGCCGCGTCTCGGTGCGAGGAGCTCGCCAAGTCCCTGTCGATCGCCACGCCGGAAGACACGAACGCCGAGCGCCTTGAGATGGCGGTGCGGGTGACGCTCAAGACGGCCGCGCTCCACGACCGGCTCGACGCCGCCGACCGCATGCGAGGCTACGGCCCCTGGGAGGCGAGCCTCTACTACCCAGACCGCCCGCCCGGCCAGGCCGCGGCAAATGAAGCCATCGCCTCTGTCGAGGCCGCGCTCGCGGCGTTGTCCCCGGCCGCGCTCGTGAAGATTGTCGAGAGACACGGCGAGGAGAGCGGGTACGAGGACCTCGACATCTACGCCGTCACGCACCGCACCGGACTGCCTCGTGGTCACCGTCTGCTTGAGGAGCTCTCGGACCGGACGGGCCGCCACGTCGAGGAAGTCCGTCCGCTCACCACGACGCTGCTCTCGGCTGCGGCGTGGCGCATGGAGGCCGGTGAGGACGACGACGACACGTCGGCGTACGTCGGGTGGGGACTGGTCGACGAGTACGGCGACCTGCTCCCCAGCCTTGAGCTTCTTCTGCGACTCGGGCCAAGGCCTGAGGACTACTGATCCTGCATCTGGACACATTCCGGCGCGCAAGATGCGAGACACCTTGGATAGTTGCTCTCTGCCTCCGTCAGGCCTCGCTCGTGGGTGGAAACCTCATCACAGTCCGCGGTGGGGAGCCAAAGAAGGGATGAGCCGGAGCGTTCTGACCACGACGTCGGGGTCGCGACGCGCGCCTGATCCGCCCGTGGGCAAACGAGGCTGAGCGCGGCTACCACGTCGAGGCGATTAAGGCGCTGGAGAGTCGTATGCGGTGGTGGGTGCTGAGAACTCGCGCCGAGCCGGTGCAGGTCGAGGCCGTACGCCTTACCGCAGAAAAACTTGCCGCGGTCGACGCGATGAGTGAGGGCACATCTCATCATGCGAGGAACCCGTACCGGCAAGAAAGCAACTTATTGCCAACCTGTGACCCCCGGCTCCCATATTCTTCTCGCGATGAGCGCCTTACCAAGGGCGCCCGGCAAGAGAAATCGGGAAAATGCGATGTCGGTTGTGTTCAACATTGCGCTCCATATCCTGCTCGCAGGCTCAATGCTCGTCTTTGTCTACTCGCTCGTGCGAGCCGCATGGGACGAGCCCAACGGACGTGAGCGCAGCGTCAGAATCATGGCGCTAGCGGCGGGTGCGCTAGTTACGCTGGGCGCGGCCGCCTCCGGCGCGAGCTACGCGACCTTCACGGTCGACGCCCTTGCCGGCAGTCGGCCGGCCAGCTTCGTGGCGAACGTCGGGGCGACGATCCTCCCGGCTCTTCTCGGATTCGGGCTCGGCTTCTTCCTCACCCGGCAGACCACCCGCGACGAGTACATGGCGATGCGCATCCTGTGCTTCGTCGGCATGCTCACAGCTGTCGCGTTCCTCCAGGTCTACGCCGAGGCGACCAAGGTCAACGGGGTGTTCCTCGGGAAGGCGTCTCTGCCGAACGTCTCATTCGTAGCCGGCATCATTCTTACGATGCTGTTCACGCTGCCGACCGGTCTCGAAAGGTCGGGGGCCGGGGCCGGACTCCGCTCGCGGATCTCGTCGCTGATGGGCTGGCGCACGTCCGACGACGGCCCGCGCCCGACACCGCCTCCGCAGAGCGGTCGCAACCGTTACGACCCCTTTCAGGACTGACCGTGACCTCCTCGTTCCGTCGACTCTGCCCCTACTGCGGGAGCGGCTTCGACATCCGGCTGAGCCCCATTGTGTCGGCTGTGACTGCAGCGGCACCTGCTCGCGGCTTGCCCCGGCCCGCCGAGGCGGTCCTTCCGGCCCCTCGTGAAGACATCGCCGGCAAGGATGTCGACGCCGACTGGGGCACGTCGCCCAGCGACGCGGAGGCCGAGGTCGAGCCCCGCCGGCTCCATCCCATCGACGAGGCAGCGGCGGCGAGCCTCGACGTCGGTGGCGAGGAGTCGCTCCTGTCGGACGGGGTGCTCTGGCGCCCGTCAGTCGCCGTCCCTGTCGCGCCGCGCCGTAACGCCTTGCGCGATCTGGTCGCCGCCCCGACTCCGAGCCAGGAGCGCCCGGTCGAGCCGCTGTCAGGCTTCCCGGCGGAGTCCATGCCGCGCCGGGCGTGCCCGAACTGCATGCGCGCCATGCCCAAGGACATCGACGACCGTCAGCTGCACGTGCTGGCCATCGTCGGCGTGACGGGCGCCACGAAGTCGCACTTCTTCGCCTCGGCGATGGGCCTCGCCGAGAACAAGCAGGTGCTTCGCGACCTCGGGTGCACCGAGTTCGAGGTCGCCGCGGGCAGCGGCTCGTCCTTCTATGAGGACTACTACGTGCCCTTCTTCAAGAAGGGCGAGGAACTGGAGGGAACCCCCAATGACGATTCGGTCCGCTTCAAGAGCATCACCTTCCGGGTGACGTTCGAGGGCCATCCCCCCTTCCTGCTGATGACGCACGACGTGAGCGGTGAGGCTCTGTCCAATGAGCAGTCCCGCGCCGTCGTGACGCCCTTCGTCCGCCGTGCCTCGGGCGTCGTGTTCATGGTCGACCCCGGAGAGTTCGACGAGCTCTACGACGCGCTGCCCGAGGTGGAGACCCACCCCGTGAAGGAGCGCCGGATCTCTCAGGGCGCGCTCCTGGGGCACCTGCTGGACGAGATCGAGCTCCAGCCCGGCGGCCGTGACGTACCGGTCTCCGTGGTGGTGACCAAGTCCGACCTGCTCGTCTCCGCCATGGGCCGCGACTTCACCTTCAGCCGCAACAGCGAGCGAGGGTCGGGGTGGACGCGTGACATCCTCGAGGTGGACGCCGAGGTGCGTACGATGCTCGACGCCCTGGGCGAGGTCCAGCTTCTCCAGAACGCGGGCAGACACGGCAGCGTCATGTTCCACGCAGTCTCACCGTCGGGCGGTCGTCCAGGGTCGGCCGGCTACACCCGGCCTCGTCCCATCAGGGTCGAGGAGCCGCTCGGCACCGTGCTGCGTGCCATCAGCCGTATCCACTGACGATGGTGCTCGAGCAGCTTCACTACACCTGGGCCCACCGTGGGCTTGCGGGACTGAGCGGGTTCCAGCCCGTCGCGGCCTCGGAGGGCATCCAGCGATCGCCCTCCATGTGGGCGTTCGCCCTGGGTCTCTGCCGCTTCGACGCGAGCGCGAACAACGCGCCTCTGGCGTCTCGTTCGCTCGGGTGGCTCACCCTGCCGCGGTACCGCTGCGTGTTCGTACGGACGCCGTCCGGTCGAGACGGATACGGCCGACCGGGAAACTTCGCTGCCCACGTCCTCGTCGGCCCGCGGGACGAGCTGACCACCGGGGCAGCTCTCGCCTTTCTGAACCACGGCTCGATGTGGACCGGCATGAACCCGGAGGACGAGGTCCCCCCTCTTCTCCCGCCGTTCGAGCTCATGGACACGCCCAGCCAGGGCCAGTCGCCGGAGACGCCCGAGCCTGCCATGTCCCCGGCCATGGCCAGGGCCGTGATGTCCGGTCTGCGGTCGGTGCTCGACGAGCCGCCTCCTCGGCTGCTGAGCGGGTTGTACCTCCTCGAGCACCGTTTCCCCGGCATCCTCGACGACATGTCCGTCTCGACCTACGAGCGCCTGCCGTCGGTCACCCATCTGGTGCTCGCGGACCGGCCGTTCCTGTCGTACTTCGACATCATCGGGTCCGGTGGGGCGGTGACACGCGCGGACGCGCGGGCGCAGGGCTTCGAGTTCGTGGACGACGGCTGGCGCGGCGACCTCGGCGTGGAGCAGACCACCGCGGCGATGCTGTCGAGCTCCGCCGTCACGACCAGGCGCCTCGAGAAGTCATGGAGCGGCATCCCCCGCGGGCAGCACCGGTTCGGGCTGTTCCGGCGCACCGCGCGCGTCCTCGCCCTGGCCGAGGCCGGCGATCGGGCGGCCACGAGCGACCTGCGCGGGCTGCTGGGAGAGGCAGGGCTCGTGCAGGAGCTGGTCGACGATTCCCAGCTGCGCGCCCTGGTGGCCCGCAGCTTCATCGTGGGCGATCCCGAGGTCGAGCTGCCCTTGGCCGGAGTCTTCTCCGCGCTCTCGCAGGACACCCAGATCGCCCTGGCCGAGGACATGGCCCGCGCCTGCTCCCGGCTGTCCCCCCAGGATCTCGGCGCCGCGACGCAGCGGGCCGCACACCTGGGTGCGGGCGGTGCTCGGCTGTTTGCCGCCGCCTGCCTCCAGGAGGCACCGCGGTTCGCGACCGGTGCGGACAAGTGGCCCCGCAGCCTGGTGCTGCTCGCACTGTCCACGCTCCCGCCCGACGGAGCGTGGCCCGCAGGCTTCGAGGAGCGCAGCGCGGCCTTCATGTCGGACATCGCCCGCAGCACCGCGATCAGTGACGCCACCTTCGTGCGGCTGTGGCACCGTCGGATGCGGCTCGGCGGGGACGGCCTGCTCCAGGCGCTGGTCGCGAGCCCCGGGCGTCTTCCGGGCGTCGTCCGGCAGCTCGGGTCGGCGTCGACCGTGTCCGTGCTCGAACCGGTCACGGATCCCACGACGGTCATGGACCTCCTCATCACGTCCCAAGTCGACCTCGGCGACGACATCACGAACTGGGCATCCCACGCCCTCGCCGATCAGCGACCACATCAGCGGCTGACCGAGCTGCTCCGGCTCCAGCCACAGGTGACCAGCACGCATCGGGCATGGTCCGACCTGGCGCTGGACGTGTTCGAGGACGTCGTCACCGAGGAGCTGAACGACCCCTCCCGCAGACTGCTGGCCGACGGGCGGCTGCTCGAGCTGGAGAAGGGACTCGGATTCTCGGACGCCGATGGATGGCGCCATCTGCTCCACACACTGACGAGCGAGGTCGCCCGAATGACGGCCATGAGCGAGGCTCCGTTGGAAGTGCGGGAGGATGTGCGCGCGATCGCTGCGACGTACGCCATCGATCTCGTGCTCAACCGTCGTCGCCCGTCCGCGGGGGAGGCGTACCTCCTCGACCAGCTCGACAACCGAGGCGGCCTGACCGAGACCGAGGGGGCGCGTGCTCTCCTCCAAGCGGGCCTGCGGGGATGCATCGCCTACCAGAGGGTCACGCCGGCGGCCACGGCGATCCGCAACATCTACCACCGGGTGGCGTTGGAGCGCCTCCCGGTGCGCAGGACTTGGAACAACGGGACGGTGCTGTCTGACAACGAGCTCCAGCGTCGCGCCAGCGACATCGTGGCGAGGTCTCTGACGATGCTCAGCGGATCTGCCAAGCTCCGGGGGAGGCGAGCTGCCGATCTGTTCGTCGCCGATTGCCACCGGATCCGCTTTCACGACTCCGATCCCGCGCAGCGATGGTTCCACGCCTTCTTCTGAGCGCCGTCAGGCGACGCGCTTCCTCGTCCGTCGACGGATCAGCCACAATCCCGTCGCCAGCACAAACAGGCCGCCCCAGGCAAGCATGAGCGCCACTGCGAACTCCTGAGGTGCCTCCGTCCCGATCGGCACGATCCCCCAGCCCTCGAGGCGCGGCGTCATCCAGCGTGCCGCGACAAGGCCGACGACGAGCCCGGAGGCCAGTCCAAGGAGCGTCCGTCCCGCCCGGGGCAGTACCCGTCGGGCCACGGAGCGTGGCTGGTCGGGGGCCGTTCGGTGCGACCTCCCGGAGGTTCCGAGGAGGTCGTCGGCGATCGAGCGCAGCTCGCGCGTGACCCGGCTGAGACGTGCACGCCTGGCCCGCGTTCGGATGTCGACCTCGAGCATGCGCACCAGGAGGTCGCGAAGGGCGGGAGGCGCCGACGAGGGGATGCGTTGGCCGAGCTCGGCCAGGTCACGGCCGACGTCGGTCGAGCCCCACGTCGTGGGGTGGTCCCCGCTGAGCGCGTAGAGGACGACCTGGGCCGCCAGGTGGACGTCGGAGTAGATGAGGTGCTCGCCCAGTTCGGAGATCGGACGATTGGCCTCGGGGGTGACGTAGCGCGCCGGGTGCACAACGCTCGACGGCGTCAAGGTCTGGTCGCGGTGTCCATGTCCGAAGTCGAGTACGACGTAGCGCGGGCGTGGTGCCTCGTCGGTCGGAGGGACTCGCATGAGGTTCTTGGGGGAGAGGTCACCGTGATACGAGCGTCGAGTCGAGTCGTGCTCGCCGTAGATGTGCTCCAGTGCCGAGGCCAACGCCGACAGCAACGCCGCTAGTTCGGCGTCGCCGTGGGTCCCGTTGTCCTCGACCCACCGCTGGAGGTTCACCCCGGGCAGGTAGTCCATGACGACGAACGCGGGATCGGCGCCATCGGCGCTGTGGTCGCGAAACCGGACGACGTGCGGGCCGCGGTCGCGACCGCGCTCGAACTCGGCCCGGGCCGCGTCGTCGCGTACGAGAGATCGTTGGTCGAGGATCTTCACCGCGACCGTGGGATGGCTGCCGTCCGCAGCGGTGTACTGGCCCGTCCAGAGCTGACCGAAGGCACCCGCCCCTCCCACGCGCAGCGGCTCGTAGAGCGAGTACGCGACACCGGACTTTCCGACGATCACGTGTCGGGGGGTGGCGCCCGGGGCCCCGCCCTCGGCTGACGGGGTGTCCGGTGTGCTGGGTGGCACTGCCGGCCTCCTTTCCTCGGCCGTGACTGGGCTGGCCCAGTATGGCGGCCGGTGCGGACGTGTCACAGCAGTCCGGTCAGGATCGTGCGTTCCTCGCTGCGCACCAGGTCGACCACCGCGATGGTGGTGTTGTCGCTGACGCGGACGTCGCGCACCAGGTCGAGCAGCTCCTCGAGACAGCGATCGGTGTCGAGCTCGAGGTCCAGGAGCACGGCTTCGATGACCTCGCGTGGCACGTCGAGGAGACCGTCGGTGGCGAGCACCACCCGGCAGGGCGGTGCAACGAGTCGCGTGGTCACGTCAGGCGTCGCATCGGTGCCGCCGAGCGCCCGGAGCAGGGCGTAGCCCTCGCTGGCGTGGCCCGAAGGCGCATCGGTGTGCGGGATGGTCAGCTGCTCGACCCCATGCTGGTCGGCGACCAGCACCGGGCTGTCCCCGACCCACGCGACGGTGAGCAGCACGACGTCGTCGGTGGCCTCCTCGGGCCTGCTGAGGTGCAGCAGCGCCAACGTCGACGAGCTCTCCACCGCCCCGAACGCCCGTGCCGCCTTCTGGGCTTCGGCATCGGCGCCCCTGACGAGGCCGCGGACGGTCTGCGCTGGGTCCTCGTCCGGCTGGGCGTAGGCGCTGTCGATCGCGATCCGGCCCAGAGACACCTGGGCGGCCGCGTCTCCGCGCACTGAGCCGCCGACCCCATCGGCGACGGCCACGATCGGATGGGCGAGCAGGACCCGGTCCTGGTTGGTCCGCCTGATGCCGATCGTGCTGCCGGCTCGGACGACGTAGCCCAGCTGTGAGCGCGAGTCGAGGGAGGCGGCCCCGACCTGCTGGTCGCGGCGCCGGCCGCGTGGTCGCCAAGTCATGCGGAGATCACCTTGATCAGGTCGGCGAGCTCGTCGAAGGTGAGCACCCCCCGCTCGACCAACCAGAGGAAGAGGTCGGACTCGTCCTGCTCGGGAGACTCCACGGTGGCGTGGACCCGTTCGCGGAATCCCTTGCTCTGCTTGGACAGGTCGGAGATGGAATAGCCCAGTCGCCCGGCCACCAGGCCGCGGGTGCCGCGACGACCGCTCGCCGCATCACGGCCTTGCGGCCACGAGGCGAACGCGCTCGCACTCGCGAGCAGCGCGAGGAGTTGCTTCTCGTCGGTACGGTGACTGCGCTCGCGGCAGCTGGTGGCCGGGGCGCCGTGGAGCCGGCACCGGCACAGCAGCGCGGGACGCAGCCGGTCCCGGGCGATGCCCTCCGTGCTCGGGGTGCCCTCGCCTCGGCGGAACGAGGGCTCCCAACCGGGCTCGTGGGGATCCGCGGGACCGATGACGAGGTACGCCGTGGTGTCGAGGATGTCCACGACGGCCCGGGCGCCGCGCACCGTGCTGTCCTGCCACTCGCCCAAGGTGACGCGGGGTGTGCCCCACGATCGGACGCTCAGCTTGCGTGCGGCACTGTGGTTGGTGACCACGACCTCCGAGCTGGTCCAGTCGATGGTGCCCTGGTCGCGCGAGACCCAGTCGTCGTCGATGGCGAGGGTCGGGCGCCCTGCCGCCGCCTTCGCCAGCTCGCGGCTGCGCCGGCCGAAGACGAGCGAGGTCCGCTCGGGTAGGTCCGGTGACGCAGCGAGCCGGTGGCGGTCGACGGCAACGATGGTGTCGTCGTCCAGGGCGGCGTAGAGAGTGACCATCAGTGACATGAGGTGTCCCTTCGTGTAGAGGAGAGGTGAGGATCGAACTGCGGTTCAGGCACGTCACTCCGCCCAGGAGAAGCAGGCGGCCAGCACCGCGGCCGCGATCGGACCGGCGTCCCGACCACCCTGGAGGCCGGACACCTGGTCCTCGCCGGGCTGGAGCACGACGGTGACGGCGAAGCGCGGATCGTCGTACGGCGCGTAGCCGGTCAGCCAGGCGTTGTTGAGCCCCGGGGCGTAGTCCGCGGTCCCGGTCTTGGCCGCGGCCTCGAGCGCCGCCAGCTCGGGAACGGCGCGCGCAGTGCCGCTGGTGACGGCCTCGCGCATGCCCTCCTGGATCACCTCGACGAGATCTGCGTCGACCCGGTCCGCCGAGTTCTCCTCGTCGATGCCGTCCACCAGGTGGTAGGTCAGCGGCTTGCCGTCACGCGCGATCAGCGCGGTGAGCTGGCTGATGGCCAGCGGGGTCACCTGGGCGTCGCCCATGCCGATGCCGCCCGCGGCAGCGAGGAACAGGCTCGCGTCGCCTCCGACCAGGCGGCTGGGCAGGATGTCCTGCCCGCCCAGCGAGGACTGCTGGTTGAGGAGGTCGCGGGTGCCGTCCGCCAGTCCGGCCGCCCCGAGCTCGGCGCCGATGTGTGCGAACTCGGTGTTGCAGGACACCGCGAGGGCGTCTGCGACGCCGGTGGCGCCGCATGGCGCCCCGGTGAACGAGGTGATCCGGCCACCATCGACATAGTAGGCAGCCAGCGGCTCGGCGAGCAGGTCGACATCCTGCTCGAGGCCGGCGAGGCCCACCGCCAGCTTGGCGACCGAGCCAGGGAATGTCACCGCGCCGGTGACTCGGTCGGGCTCGACGTCATCGGCGGGAGGCGCCTGCGTCGGGTCGCCGTAGGCATTCGGGTCCAGCGCGGGCCACGAGCCGTAGGCGACCACGTCGCCGCTGTCGAGGTCGACGGCGATCACCGCGCCGGTCCTGCCCTCCATCGCCTCGGTGGCGACTGCCTGGACGCGGCTGTCGAGCGTGAGCTCGATGCTCGGGCATCCATGCCCGGTGAGTCGCTCCGGGTCGCGGCACGCGAGGTCGTCCGCCAGCTTCTGCTCGAGACCCGATGCGGTGCCCAGCACAGAGGCGTACCCGACGAGCGCCGAGTACGCGGCCCCCTCGGGGTAGCGGCGGAGGGCGTTGTCGAGGCGCAGCGGCTGGTCGGGGTCGGCTGGCTCGGTCCGGGCAAGGACCTTGCCGTCGCGGGTGCGGAGCTGGCCACGGTCGAGCATGAGCATCCGAGCGGACATCGCGTCGCGGGCCCGGGCCTCGACGACGTCGTCGCCCGGCAGGACGGCGGCCCGCACCGAGGCCGCACCCATCAGCACCGACATCGCGATCACCCCGGCCGTGGCGAGCGTGAGCCGGCGGCGCAGTGCCGGGGGAGCCCCGCTCGGGGTGGCCCCCGAGCCCGGCACCGAGGAGCGGGACACCGACACGACCAGGCCGAGCGCCATCGCGGAGGACACCAGGCTCGAGCCCGAGCTCGAGATGAACGGGACGGGCATGCCGGTCAGGGGGAGCAGGCCCAGCACGCCGCCGAAGACCAGGAGCGACTGGACGAGCAGCAGCGCGCCGATGCCGGCGGCGAGCATGATCTGGGTGTCCTTACGGGCGTTGCGTGCGGCGTCGAAGCATCCGGTGCCGACCAAGAGCAAGAGGAGTACAACGCACACCATGCCGAGCGCACCCAGTTCCTGCCCGAGGCCGGCAACGAGCAGGTCAGTGCGGACCGCGGGGATCGCCAACGGCAGGCCGAGGCCCAGACCCAAGCCGAAGACGTCGCCGTGAGCGATGGCGACCAGGCCGGTGCCGACCTGTGTGAGGGCGCCGTCCTCGCCCAGCGGGCGGGTGACCGCCTCGAGCCGCAGGGCGACCTTGTCCACGGTGAGCACCACGGCCACGGACGCGAGCGCACCGCCGACGGCGGCCGTCACGAAGTACACGGGCCTGGCCCCGGCGACGGCGAGCATGACGGTCGCGACGACGGCGAGCACGAGGGCCGGACCGTAGTCGTTGCTCAGGACGCCCAGGAGGATGCCCACCACGGCGGGCATGAGGCTGACCAGGGCGAACCGCACGTCCGGGAGCGGGATCCGGGCGAAGCGCCGCTCGCGCGTCTGGAAGCCGACGCGACGACGGGCCAGCGCGCCGGCGAGCCACACGACCAGCAGGATGCGACCCAGCTCCTGGGTCTGCACGCTGCCGATGACCGGCAGCGTCACCGCGACGAACGCGTCCCGGACCCGGCCGCCGAGGACGAGTGGCAGGGCGAGGCAGGCCAGGGCGGCGAACCCGGCCGTCCGGTGGACGACGCGTCGCTCCAACTGCTGCACCACCGACGACTGCGCGAAGAAGGCGAAGGCCAGAAGTGCCGCGAGGGAGATCCACGGTGACGGCGCCGTGCCGAGCCGCGCGGAGAACAGAACCCCGAGCAGGGTGAGGACGACCGCGGCGGCCACGAGTGCGCGCGTGGGACGTCCGACAGGACCGGTCAGGGCGACGGCCCCGGCCACGGTGGCGATGACGACGACCACGCCACCGAGCACGGGCAGCGGAGTGACCCGGGACGAGACCGCCTGGACTGCGGCCCAGGAGCCGACGAGCAGGCCGAGGGCGCCCAGCCACACGACGAGCCGGACGTGCGGACGCAAGGCCCGGCTCAGCACGGATGGGCGGTCGGCCAGGAAGACTCCCCACAGGCCGAGCGTGCAGGCGAGCAACCCCAGCACGGCAGCGAGGTCGACCAGGCGACTCCCCAGGTTGGCGATCATCAGACTCACTCCTCCGCCGGGCTCGTTCGGCCCCGTTCTCCGAGGATCGCAACGTCAGGGACCGCCCCGACCAACTAATTGCCCGGTTGGAGGGAGCCAGACCGAAGACTGTCTGACCTGTCCGCCGGAAGGAGCAGAGCCATGGCGCTTCCCGAGAAGCTCACTGCCGTCCACCAGTACGTTCTCGAGCAGCGGCTCGGCCACAAGGTCGACCAGAAGACCTCCGACTTCATTACGTTCGTGGTCGACGAGTTGGAGTACGTCTGGTGGAACCACGCCGAATCCGACCCCGAGCTGATGGACCTCTGGGTCATGCTCGACTGTGGTGACGCGGCAACCGCCCACGCCTGTGCCGTGGCGCTCAACGACGACGGTCCCCGTGGGGTCAAGGCGATGGTCTCCGGCGACGCGCTGCGCGTCTGCTGCCAGTGGTTCGAGGCACCTCCCGACGTCGTGCCCACGATCGAGCAACTGGTCGCGGTGCTGCCCCGCGCCATCCGATTGCTGCGGCGCGCGGCACTCATGGCCTTGGAGATCGCCTCGGTCCAGCAGGTCACCGACGTCGGCGACATCTCGTGGGACGGCCCGGAGAGCACGTAGCACCTACCGGTCCTGGAGCCACGCGATGAGGTCGGCGACGTCTGGGTAGGTCACGACGTAGTTGCGGATCAGCTTCTCGACGAGGGCGGCATCGCTGCCGTTCCTGCCGCGGTGGTGCAGGTCGTTGGTCTTCTCCGAGAGCGACTGGAGCGTGTTCGTCATCGACGCGCCGTAGGGCTCGAAGCGGTCCGCGATGAGCCGCTCGGTGTCTCTGCCGCGAAGGGGAGCTGAGACGTGCCGCGGGGGCGGCCACGCAACCTGAGAGCTGTGCATGGCGAGCAGGCTGGCGAGTCGGCGTTCCGCGCCCTGGTGGGCGGACCCTCCCGGGCAGGGCCGTCCGCGTCGGCACTCGCACAGCACCACGGGCCTGAACCGCTGACGAAGCGATGGCCAGATCGGGGGGCTCATCTCCGACTCGCCGTCCACGTAGGGCAGCCGCGACCACTCGGAGCGGTCGTCGTCCGGTGACACGACGAGGAAGTGCGTGCATGCAGCGGGGTCGCCGAGCTCGATCAGGACGCGGGGGTCGGGGAACTGGCTGGGATCGCGAGCGTACGACGCGGCGAGGTCGGCCTGAGCTCCCCAGGCTCGCACGTGCAGGCGTTGGTCGGTGTCGCCGGTGGCGACCTGCAGGTGGGTTCCCACCCAGCGGACGAATCCGGCCCGCCGTGAGATCCCGCGGGCCCTCGGCAGCGCGAACGCGACGCCGTGGCGCCGATCGCCCCACGACAGGAAGCGCTCGCTGGTCGCACCGAAGTAGACCGGCGGCGCCGTCCGGTGCGGATCGGTGGCAATGTGGATGCTGTCGACGACCTCCGGCGGGATCCCGTCGAAGGTGTCGCGGTACAGGCTGAGGACGAGGGCCATGGTCAGCCGCTCACCATCTGGGGTCGTCGGCGTGCTGGGTGACCTGTTCGTAGGCCCTCCACGTGAGGGTGCGCTTCTGCATCGGCTGGGCCGGGAACTCGCTCGTGGCCGATACCAGGACCTGGTCGCCGTGGAGCAGCGCGGGCTGCAGGTCCATTGCTCCCCGCGGGCGCGGGCGGGTGACCTCCGAGCGCAGGATGGTGGTCGTCAGGCCGTGATGGCCGAGGGTTGCCTCGGACGCGCTCGGGCCGGTGATCAGCAGTACGTCCCACTCGCGGTCGGGCCCGGGCAGGTACGACGCGTGCTTGCGGGCCCGGTTCACCGCGTCCTCGAGAGGGGACGCCGTGGACGGGACGTAGGCGAGGGCCACCATGTCGGCAGCAGACGACCGCTCCGGGGCAAGTGCGCAGCAGTCGAGCACGACGGCCACGCGCAGGGAGTCGGCGCTCGGCACACGATCCGCGGTGAAGGTGCCGTCGACACGGGGGGCTCGGGACGACGGATCGAGGCCGAACGACCAGGCGCCGCTCACGATGACGCTGTCGTTGCGCAACGGCATCGGCACGGGCGACAACGGTGTCCGGACGTCGCCGTGACGCAGGATCAGGCCTGACGTCGGCTCCTGCACCGAGGCCCACACCACGTCTCCCGCGACCTGGAGGTGGACCGACGCGCTCATGTCGTCCGCGAACTCGTCGGATGCACCCACCGTGACGCCGCGGCCCGGGACGGAGATCACGACGGGGGCGGCCGCCCCGGAGTGGAACGCCACCACCTTTCTGCGCGGCTCGGCAGGCACGGTGCGCTCTGGCGATGGCGCCGCGGGAGCAGACGTCGCCGCCGGAACTGCCGCCACTTCGGCGGGGCCGTCGCGCCACGGGGAGACCACGGTGCGTTCTGACGCCACATCGGCGGGGCCGTCCCGCCACGGGGAGACCACGGTGCGTTCTGACGCCACGTCGTTCGGTTGCTCCCGGAGCCGGTTCACGGTCGTCTCCCCTTCCTGGCCACCGGGTGCGGGCACCGTGAGCAGGTCGCGGCGGGGACCGTCATGGCCGCCGCTCTGGCGCGGGAGCCCGGACTCGGCGGCGCGGCGGCGCTTCCACCAGGTGCCACCACCCGGGCGGCGCCGCCGCTTCCACCCGGTGCCATCACCTGCGTGGCTTCGGCGCTTCAACCGCATGCCGCCGCCCATGCGGCGAAGGTGGGGAAACAGGGCCGTCGCGGCGACACCCGTTGCGACGCCCAGAAGCAGCCCGATCACGAGCCCGGTGAGCAGCATCATCAGTACCTCGGTTCCAGACCGGCCGTACGTAGGAAGTTCAAGATCGAGGGCGTCCACCCCGAGGGACCGGGCACGGCGCCCAGCACCTCCGGGGGCAGGGCCGGGAGCGTGTGGTGCTTAGTCTTGCGCACCGCGTCGCCGATGAGACGGTCGAGTTGGTCTCCCGCGTCGCGGGGATGCGGTCGGAGTCCGAGCGTGCGGCGCCCACCGAGCCGGGCAGCGGGATCGGCCGCCACCAGCTGGACGGCCACCTCGCGGAGGCCCGCCGGCATGTCGTCGGGAAGCTTGGCCTCGACCTTCCCGGAGGCCAGGTAGTCGGTATAGGCCGCGTGGAGTCGCGGGTCGTCGGCACCGACCCCCGACTCCCACTCCAGCCATTGGAGCGGCGTGCGACCGCTGGCCAGCTTGAAGACGGACGAGCCGAGCGAGAAGGCGTCGCTCGCGAAGGTGCCGAATGGCTTCGCGCTGTGGGCGAGCTCGGGAGCCCGGTAAGCAGGGGTGGCCTGGTGGGCGAAGGGAGACGGCTCTCCGGAGGTCTTGGCGCTCGGGTCGGCGCGGCGGACCGCGCCGAAGTCGATGTGAACCCCCTTGTTCCAGGCGAAAGGACTCGTCTGGGAACCATCGTCGCCAGGCAGCCCCGGGTAGGTGCCCGTGGCAACGATGTTCTGGGGCTTCAGGTCGTTGAGCACGAAGCCCTGCCGCCACAGGTCGCTCACCCCGCCCGCCGTGTCTCTCAGCCAGTGCGCGAAGTCGCGCCAGGTCACCGCGCCCCGCGCCTCGCTGGACTCCGAGTGCCAGAACCTTAGGACGTCCGTGCGCGGGTAGTAGCGGTACACCAGCGCGTGGGGTGGCTCACCTTCACGGTTGCGTGACAGGCCGATCCGTTCGAACTCCTCGACCGGCATGGGGTTGCCATCGGGACGCAGCGCGAGCGGGTCGAACTGGCTGAGCATGCGGGCCTCATAGTCCGCAGCGCGGTGCTCGAGGATCTTGACGACCCGGATGTCGCGGAACGGGTCGAAGCGCCCGTGGCGGCCGAAGTAGCGCGCCGCGATCCGCACCGTGTTGAGCGAGTAGGACTCAGAGGAGATGCTCGGCCCGATGATCCACACGTCGGCGCCGATCACGAGGTAGGCGCTGTCCGGCGGTAGCGCTCGCTCATAGGGACCGGGGCCGGGGCCGTGGAACTCATTGGCCTCCCCGATCGGGGTCCCGCTCTCGCCCCGGTCCCAGACCGGGGTGATGCTCGTGCCCTCGCTGGGGGCGACGTGCCCGCTGGGCTCGCTGGGCTCGCCGGGTTCGCCAGGTTGGCTCGGTTCGCTCGTCTCCTCGACCGGGTCCGGAACCTCGTAGGCCCACGCCGCGGCAGCGGCTTCGAGATCGAGGCGGTGGCGTTCCCGTGCGTGCGCACGGTCCAGGTCGGCCAGGTCGGCCTCGTGCTGCTGCTGGTGTGCGGCCTGCTCGGCCGCCACGTCGTCCGCGGTCCCCTGCCGGGTGAGTGCCTCGACCCTGAGCCTCGCCTCCAGTGCCTCGAACTCGACTCGGTGACGTTCGTCGGCCTCGTGCCGTTCGGCCACCGCCTGGCGGACGCCCGACGACTTGGCCGCCACGACCTCGGCTTCGCGCTTGGCCGCCGCCACCGCCTCCCGGTCGGCCTCTTCCCGCAGATCGTTGGCCTCGCGCCACAGAGCGGTGTAGCGCCGGCGCCAGCGTCGCTCGTCGGCGTCGGACCAACCCTTGAGGAGCTTGAAGGCCAAGGGGGTCAGGTCGATCAGCAGCATCATGGCGTCGAAGCCGTACTTGCCCACGAACCCGCGCTCGGACATCACCGCGTTGTAGCCCTGGATGGTGGCGTCCAGGCCGGAGGTGTCGACCTCCCCGTCGTAGTCATCCGCCTCCGACGGGCGCCCCTGTGACTCGTGCTCATCGAGCTTGGTCGTCGCGCTCTCCAGGTCCTCGCGGGCGGTGGTGACTGCAAGAGCCGCATTGCTACGGGCAGTCTGAGCGTCTGTCAGGCCCTGCCCGCCACCGGAGCCACCGCCGAAGGCGTCGCACCGCGAGCCGGTGATCTCTCCCGACTCGCACTTGACCCGCCGGTTGGCCGTGGTCTCGCGTCTGGTCGCCGTCTTGAACTCCTCCTTTGCCTCGTCCTTCTCAGCGCGCAGGCTGTCACGCTCGGCCACCCAGCTCGCATCGGTGGCGTCGACGAGGTCGCCCTCCTGCTCAACGTCGTAGAAGTCGATCCAGGTGTTGATGGCCGCCAGGTTGAACACGATGTTGAGGCAGGTGCCCAGCAGGAGCGCGAGCGGCACCGTGAGGAACACGCGCGGTGCGAGGAGCACCAGCCGGGCCAGGGGTCCGGGCATCTGCGGGACGATGACATCGGGGTCCACGGTCCCACGACGGGCGTGGCCCGGGGTGAGGCGAACCGCGATCGACTGCGCCCAGGGCTGGGGCAGCACCGAGACGATCAGCAGGTCGACCAGGAAGATGAAGGTGAACGCGAAGATCCCCAGCGCGATCCGCACCGGCAGATCGGTGCCTGGGTAGAGGAGGTTCACGACCACCGGCGCGCAACTGCCGGCGATGCCTGCGTTAATGAGGACGAAGCCGAGCAGCACCGTCGGATAGGTGCCTTCGCTCGGGGACTCGACGTCGCGCAGATCGATCTGCTGGAGGCGCAACACTGCTCGCATGGGAGGCCACGGACGCCATGCCTGCGTGCTCGGCGGCGGCACCTGATGCCCGTCGTCCATCCCCCGGATCCCTCCCCACTCGCGCTGCTCGCTGCTCGGCTCTCCGGCGGCCGGGCACGCGGGCAACCGTCCCACAGTCGCGGCGACGGTTTGGCAACAACTTGAAAAGGGGCGCAACCGCGCGGGTTCTACTGCACCCACGTTCCTCGAGCGCGTGCAACGTCGCGAGGCACGATCGGGTCAGGAGGCCCGACCAACTAATTGGCCGACCTCGGGTGGGCAGATGAGCCAATGGAGACGTGCCGGGCACCCCGTCCGGCCGATTCGAAAGGCAGTGCAGCATGGAGATCTTTCTGCTCGTCCTCGCCGCCGTCGTGGTCCTGGTCGTGGCGGTCCAGCGCGGGCGTGGACAAGGGGGCGCGTCGGGCGGCTCGCAGTCGTCGGTGCTCGACACGTTCGAGAAGGCTTTCAGGGGCATCGGCGACCTCGTCGGCAAGGAGCTCTCCGACGACGTCCTCGTCCTGGAGAACAACGTGCTCGCAGCGGTATTCGCGACGGGCGTGCGCACCCGCCGCACCCGCTCGCTCCTGTTCGGCAACACGATCACGGTGTCCATCTCGGAGGTGGGTGCGAAGGCCCTGAAGCCCGTCCGCGCCATCGTCGAGGACGAGATCATGCTCGACATCGTCGAGAAGGCCCGCAAGGAGGGCTACACCATCGCGGGCGAGCCGCGTCTGCTCTTCGTGGTCGACCGCTCGATGGCTGGCTTCGAGGCCAAGGTGCGGACCGCGGTCGACGAGGCCACGCCGGTCACGACCGTCGCGGCCTCCCCGTCCGGCATGCGTCCTCAGGCGCGCGACGCGCAGGTGAGCCTGCACTGGATCGGTGGTGGCGTCGCGCCGTTCGTCCTCCCCGTGGACGGTTCCGAGCAGGTCGTCGGTCGCTCGTCCTCCTGTGACTGGCAGGTCGACTCCCCGCTCGTGTCCGGCCGTCACCTGCTCGTCTCGGTCGCGACCGACGGTAGGCCCGCGGCCCTGCGGGTGGTCGATGCGGGCTCGGTCAACAAGACGACGGTCGACGGGAGCGGGCCCCTGGTGCCGGGCCAGGTCTATGAGGTGGGGCACGGCTCGGAGTTCAAGCTGGGACCCCACGTGCGCATCCGGGTGCTGATGGGTCGGTCGGTCCACGAGGACACCGCGCCGACGAACGGCACCCACGTCGGCTCGTAGCTTGCGTTCAGCGCGACGGCGGGTCGGCCCCCGCCACGCGGCTGCACGATATCGCGGGATGGGGTCTGAAGAGGATTATCCGCTGCTACGGATTACGTATTTTAGGTTCGGATTCTACTAGGCACTTAATCGAAACGCAGGCGGTCGATCCGCCGCCGAAGAGCACTGGCAACGACTGGCGTTGCTGGTGGTGTCAACGCCATCGTTGTAAGTCTTCCACGAGCTTTCCCACGCAGAGGAGTTGGCTGTCCCCATGAGTGCTCTTGGGGTCGACCGCCCGGGGACTGTCGGTGGCCTCGACGAGAGTGAAGCGATGACGCAGAGCCTCGGCCCGGCTACCGCTGGCGGGGCTCTTGAGATGAGCGTGGAGTGCCGCACGAGTCGGACTGCGTCGCGCGGAAAGCAGCACTCGATCGTCATCGAGCCCGACTGGACGGTAGGCACCCCACATGACCTCGAGGCCGAGCGAGTGGCTACCGCTTTCGGCGGGTTCACCTCGTGCTTGGAGCTCGTGGACAAAGTGATTCCTGCTGTTCAACGCACCCTGCCCCTGCTCGTTCGGCACCAACTGCCTCGTCTCACACGCACCAGGGGTGAGCGCGTGGTCTGGAGCGCCGATCCGGTCCGCGGCTGCCATTGCCAGCGAGGCACCTTCACCTCCGCCCGGGAGGCCGCCGCTCATCTGCGCTCACCCGCGCACCTGGCCAAGCAGTACGCCGTCTCCCCCCGGCCGCTCACGAAAGTGCTCGCGGCCGTGGAGGAAGCATGGCGTGTCGCCGCTGCGCCAACAGCCGAGGCGCGGGCGCGGGCTGATCGGGCGGTCCGTGAGTTCAAGGGGAGCGAGTCGTTGTGGGCAGCGGGGCTCCACCCCGAGCACGTTCTCGAGTTCGCTGCACTTGCTCCCGGAATCGACGAACCCCTCCCCGAGGCATTTTTCCTAGGGGTTGCCTACTCGGGCGTCGACGTCACCTGGCTCGCCGCCGCAGTGGCCAGCCGTCCTGATCCGGCCGGGGCCGCCTGGCTCGCCTGGGTTCCGGCCGACAAGGGCGATGCCTATCTCAGCGCGCTGCAGGACTGGTACTCACTGGGGCTCAGCCGGCGACAGATCGAAGCACTCGCAATTGAGGGAGTGACAATCACCGCTGCCGAGGCACTCGCCAAAGCCACGGGCCGCCCACTCCGCACAGGGGGTGCGGACCTGGCCGCTTGGGCGCTCTCAGGATGTCGTCCGACCGTGGAGCACTTTCAGGCGTTGGACAGGCACGGCCTCGGGTCCACCTACTCTCCCTCCCGGGCGGCAATGGACCGCCTAGTAGAAGTCGCCCAGCGCTACCCTCTCTCCCCCTCGCGCACTGAGCTTGGGGTGCTTCTGTCACTGGAAGGCACCCAACGCGGGGTGGAGGTGCAGCTCGAGCTGGGCATCCGCAGCGCGGCTGAGCTGATAGGAACCCGTCGGAGGACGTGGCATGACTCCTGAGTCAGGCCTGCACGACTCAGCGCCGCCACTTCCTCGTGGGACCAGGGTCGAGTTTGACGTGGAGTGCCGTACCTCCCCGGACTCGACCGCCGGCGAGCGCCATACCGCGACTCTGCTCGAGGACTGGACGGTGCTCACCCCTCACGACCTCGAGGCTGAGCGAGTGGGACTGGCATTTGGCGGCTTCTGTGACTGTCTAGCGCTCGTCCAGTCCGGTGTCCGCGTCGCGCAACGCTGGTGGCAGCTCAGCACGCGTCAGGAGGTTCCTGAGATCGCCTTCTACCCGGTCTACGGCTGGCAGCCGTCCATGGCAACTGCCTGCGCCTGCACGTTGGCGCCCGTCGATGGCTCCCCAAGGCTTCGCTTCCGTACGGCTATCGACGCGCGGGCGCACGAGACGAGCTCGCTGCACCTCGCAGCTCGCGGTAACGCCAGGCCCCATCACGCCCGCGCCCTGATCAATGCACTGCGACCGGTGGCGATCGACGTAGCTCCCGCCCGCCGCGGCTGGGAGCCGGTGGCGGACCGGCTCCGCGAGCCAGACGCTCTGAAGGTGCTCTGGGACTGCGGACTGCACCCTGCACGGGTGGCCGAGCTGCTCGATGTGGCTACTGGAGTCACAAGCCGCCTGTCGGCATCCTTTGCCCTTGGGCTTGCGTTCGTTCCCGACCGCGCGATGTCGCGCCGACACGAGATCGCTCGGCAGCGCGACGCCGACCTGGCCACCTGGCTCGTGTGGGACGGCACGGCCCCGGATCCCAGCCGCCCCCTCGAGTCCGGCGAGTGGCTGGGTCTTGGGCTCACCCCCCGGCAGTGTCAGGAGATGCTCGCTGCCGACATCACCGCCACGCTGGCGAACGAACTGGCAGCCACGCTTAGGCAACCCCTCGAGGACTGTGTGCGGCTGCTTCTGGAGAGGCCGATCCGAGGCGAGCTGTCCGAACTCGACCAACTCTTGGCCGAAGCCCGAGGCAAGCAGGACAGCTCGCCCGTGGCTGTCGGTGCCCCCCTGCAAACTCAGTCAACAGACATCCCGCTGCTCGACGCGCCACCTCAGGAGACACCGCATGGCGATCCGCACGCGCACTGACTACGAGAACGCCCTCCAGGCGGTCGGCATCTGCGTCAGCGCCCGCATCCCGGTGCTGCTATGGGGCAACCCCGGCGAGGGCAAGACAGCAGTGATCGAGTCCGCCGCGGGCCAGGGGTGGCACGTGGAGTCACTCATCATCAGTCACTACGAGCCTTCAGACTTTGCCGGTCTGCCCGTGGTGACTCCCGACGGTTCGGTCAATCTCGCCCCGCCCGGATGGGCCAAGCGTCTCGCGGCCGTCGACGGGCCCGCGATCGCCTTCTTCGACGAGTTCTCGACCGCCTCCCCGGCCCTGCAGGCCGCCGCCTTGAGGCCCCTCACCCACTACGAAGTGGGCTCGCTGACGCTGCCCCAGACGGTCTCCTTCGTCGCCGCCGCCAACCCTGCCGACGTCGCAGCGGCCGGATGGGAGCTCGCCGCCCCCACGGCCTCACGCTTCGTCCACGTCGACTGGTCGCTCCCCCTCGAGGTCTACGCCGAGGGCCTGGTCACCGGACACTGGCCGAGCCTTCCGGTGTACGAACGACCCGCAGACCTCGACGTCCTCACCGGCGACGAGCTGGTCCTGGTCTCGGGGTACCTGCGAGCCCGGGAGTCCCAGCTCAGCTCCATCCCGGCCGATGCAGCCTCGCGCGGCCGCGCCTTCCCGACGCCCCGCACCTGGGACTACGCCGCACGCCTGTCCGCCTTCGCCCGAGCCGTGAAGGCCACCCCAGACGTACGCCGCCTGCTGATCGCGGGATGCGTCGGTGAGGCCGTTGCCCACGAGTTCCTCTCCTGGGCCTCCGCCCTGGACCTGCCCGACCCCGAGCACCTGCTCTCGGCTCCCGAGCTGGCCATGTTTACGGGGATGAGGCCAGACCGCGTCTACGTCACCCTCCAAGGCGTCCTCGCTGCAGTGAGCCGCGACAACACCCCGCAAAGGTGGTCCGACGCGATCAAGCTGTGCGCGATCGCCGGCGAGCAATGCGGCCTCGACCCCGCCGTGCCGATCGTGCGCTCCCTGCTCCGCGGCGGCGTCCGACCCAGCGCGGCCCCCGTCCCACCAGAGATCAACGTGTTTGCCCCAGCCCTGGCCCTGGCCGGGCTGCTGCCGAGGTCCTGATGGACCTCACCAAGATCTCCGCGGCCAAGCTCTGGCTCATCAGCAGCGCACCGAGCCCGACCAAGACGCGGGCTCGCGAGTCACCTAAGGACTTGCCCTACCTCGCCACTGCGCTCTACGCGCTGATCCCCGTCCCCTCGCCCGAGGTCAAACGGATGACGGTCGATGAGTCCTGGCGCCTCTACATCAATCCCGTGTGGCTCACCGAGGCGACCGTGCCTGAAGTCGGGCAAGACCTGGCCCACCTGGTCTGGCACCTGCTCTGCGACCACGCGTCGCGTGCGCGCGACATGCGGGTCGACGTCCAGACCTCAACGCACTGGGAGCAGGGCACCGATGCAACCATCGCCGAAACATTGGCAGCCGACCTCCTCACACCCCAGGGCTGCAGTTCGGCCAGCGAGTTGGGCCTGCCGCCCGGGCTCAGCGCCGAGGAGTACTACGCGATCCTCTCCCGCCTTCCACCATCCGAAGGCGGGAGTACGGGGACGATGTCCCCACACGAGGGGTGTGGCAGCGGCGCCGATGGCCTTCCCCGCTCCCACGAGCTGCCTCCCGACGCCGACGCCGGCGTCGATCGCCACGACGCGCAAGAGATCCGCCGCACCGTCGCCATCGACTACAGCGAGCACGCCGGCCGTCGGGGAGACACACCCGGCGAGGCCTGGCGCTGGACCCAAACCATCCTCGAGCCGAAGATCGCGTGGGAACCCCTCTTGGCCCAGTCCGTACGACGTGCCGTGGGGTGGGCGGCCGGCCGAGGCGACTACACCTACTCCCGTCCCTCACGGCGGGCGAGCTCGGTCCGAGGGATCGTCCTCCCCGGGATGCGGCGCCCAGTCCCCCGGGTCTCAATGATCATCGACACCTCCGCCAGCGTCGACGACGGGCTCCTCGGCCGCGCACTCGGCGAGGTCGACGGAGCACTCCTGTCCCTAGGCGTGGCCGGCAGCGACGTCAGCGTCTACTCCTGCGACGCCGCCGTCCACACCGTCCAACGCGTCCGACGGGCTCGCGACGCGCGACTCGGCGGAGGAGGCGGCACCGACCTCCGCGCAGGCTTCGTCGCAGTCGACCGACAACGACCCCGACCTGATGTCGTGGTCGTCCTCACCGACGGCGACACGCCCTGGCCGCACCAGCCCCCGCCCAGCTGCGCCGTGATCATCGCGCTGCTGGGCAGACACCGATCCGACCTGCCACCGACACCGGCTTGGGCGGTCCGGGTGGAGTGCCTGTTGGACTAGCTCGCGAGTCTGGACAACCGAGTGGCCAGCGGTCAGCCAGCGTCGGCACGCTCTCGATGCGGCATCTGCACTGTGCAGAAACGGTTGCAGGAACCCCTCCAGACGACTGGTTGATAACGGTTCTCCGCACGGTCCACCACGACCCCTCACGTGGCATCCAATACGCCTCTGACCTGCGTAAACGTCAAAGCGCACTCTCGAAAATGACGGAACTCGGATGGGCCCAAGGAATGTTACGCGCTGCTACGGATCAGAAGGTTTGGGGTTCGAATCCCTACAGGCGCGCAAACCGAGAAACCGCAGGTCAGCGCGCTGACCTGCGGTTTTGCAGTGCCAGTCGCTGGTCGCCGCCCGTTGAAGCGGGTCGCTCACACCAGTTGGGTCCAGCAGAGTCGCTCCGCCTCGGGCGGCCCCGAGCGCGCGCGGGTGATCTCACGATCGAATTGATCCGGGTCCTTGGCTCCGGGTGCGACATCCCTTCCTGAGCCGTGCCCTGTGCGAGCAAGCGGGTCCCGGATGATCGTGGCGCGATCCGTTGGCACGATGTGGCGAGCCCGAGCGCCTGAGTAGGGACTCAGGTGTGCATTATTATGGCTCTAATGCTACCTTATGTACAAAGTAAGGATCACCCATGGCCAGAGTTCGCGTCTCACCTCGTCGTGGTGCTGCCGACGCTGCCGCGATGCTTGGGCAGCAGATCAAGGCCGCACGTGCAACGCGCAAGTGGACTGCGATCGAGTTGGCCGACCGCATCGGCGTGGACCGCCGTACGGTTGCCGCGATCGAGGCGGGGGATCCGAGAGTCTCCCTTGGCAACGCGTTCAACGCGGCCGACATCTTGGGAGTCCCTCTGTTCGGTGCTGAAGACCGTGCGGAGCTTGCGCGTCTGCGACGCGAGGGACGAGACCGTCTGGCGTTGCTGCCAACTCGCGTGGACAAGCCCAGGAAGAGGGCCGAGCCCGACGATGACTTCTGACCCGTATCGGTCACGTCGTGTCTTCGTCTGGACCTGGCTTCCCGGCGAATCGGTGCCGGCCGTGGCGGGGGCAGTCGACCGTGTGGGTGCGGATCGTCTGGACTTCACATACGCACGGTCGTACCTGAACAACGAGCACGCGATCAGCCTCTATGGCCCCGAGCTGCCGTTGCGACGCGGAGTTCAGGAGCCGTTGGACGGGCTGACGGTCGCTGCCTGCCTCAAGGACGCAACTCCCGACTCCTGGGGCGAGCGGGTGATCGGCAACCGCTTGGGCTCGGGAGACACCGAGCTCAGCATCGAGACCTACATGCTGGAGTCCGGTTCGAACCGGCTGGGCGCCCTCGATTTCCAGGAGAGTTCCAAGGAGTACCGCCCGCGGCTGGACACGGCCAGTCTGGATGAGCTCTACGACGCGGCCGAGAAGGTTCTTGCCGGTGAGCCGCTGAACCCGGCCATCGGTGATGCCCTGATGAATGGAACGGCCATCGGTGGTGCGCACCCGAAGGTGCTGATCAGCGACTCGGGTACTGAATACATCGCCAAGCTGTCGGTCTCCACTGACGTACACCCGTGGATCCGGGCGGAAGCCGTTGCTGGCGAGCTCGCGCGCCGCTGCGGCATTGAGGTGCCCCAGGCCCGCGTGATCCAATCGATGGGCCGTGACGTGCTGCTCCTTGAGCGGTTCGACCGCCTGCCCGGCGGCCAGCGCCGCCACGTCGTCTCAGGCCTCACGCTGCTGGGGTTGGACGCGCTCCTTGGTGCGCGCTACGGGTCGTACCCCGAGATGCTCGACGTCCTGCGCGAGCTTGGGCGGGCCCCGCAGGACGTCGGTCGCCGGCTCTTCGAGCGGGTGGTCTTCAACATCGCGATCGGGAACAACGATGACCACGCACGCAATCACGCTGCGTTCTGGGACGGGACATCCCTCGAGCTGACGCCTGCGTTCGACCTCACCCCACAGCCTCGTTCGACCGACACGTCAGCCCAGGCGATGGCGATTGGTCGTGACGGAAGTCGAGCCAGCCAGTTTTCGGTCTGCGTGTCCGCTGCCGCCGACTACGGACTCTCCCGGCCGGAGGCCCGAGAGGTTGTCGACCGAATTGTCTCAGTGATCGAGACCCAGTGGCTTGACGCGTCCGACGCCGCCGGCATGAGCGAGGCCGCCCGCAATGCGGTCTGGAAGCGGTCCATTCTCAACCGCTCGGTGTCCTACGAGTGACGCCGAGCGGTCGGTTCTCCATGTCTCCATCATCGCGCTCAGACGCGTCGCTCTGTGCAACGGCTTGGTCTCGTAGGGTCTGGCCATGCCCAAGAAGAAGCACGGCCGCGGGCACCAGCCGCAGCGACGTCGGCCGATTGCGCGGCCGACGCGGGCTGCGGATGGCTTAGAGGACCAGCAGCTGATCCAGACCCTGCGCTTGGCGTTGCGGTCCGGGGAGCCGCTGGAGTTCCTTGCGGTGGTCAGTGGGTTCCTGGAGGTCATCGATCCGCGCAGCCGCGACCCGTTCGCGCGGAGCGAGGGGCGGCCGGGACTCGACGACCTGGTCGAGTCGTTCATCGGAACGCCGTACGCCGAGACGACCGCCGCGCTGACCGCGATCAGGGCGCTGATGACCGATGAACTGGTGGCAGCCCGGATCGGTCGAGAGATGGAGACACGCCGTCACCCGCTTCCAGCGTGGCTGGACGTCCTCGGTCAGGCACGCCTTGATCCGGACGTGTGGTTCATGACCCATGTGCTGGGGGACGGCGACGACTACCTGCTCGGGGTCACGCTCCCATCGGGAGAGTCGCTCTCGGCGTTGGTCTACGTCGACCACAACATGGGGACGGTGGTGAAGGACGCATTCGTGGTCCCCGAGCCCGTTGAGGACTTGGCGATCAAGATGGGCACCCTGATCGACGAGCCGGATCAGTCGCTGACGCGCACCGACCCCGCGACAGCGCGCGCCGTGATCGAGGCGGCGATCGACTTCGGGTCGGCGCTCTATCCCCCGCTGACGTCGGACAGCTGGCCGATGTGTCGCCCTGTTGTCGAATGGATGCTGAGGATGCTGCCCACCGGTGGGGTGGCCCCCGACCGGCGGGACTTGTCGGAGCAGGAGAGGGCCGCGATTGCTGACGCGTTCTTCGTTTCGTCATACGGCGCCGCGCTGGACCGCGTGGACGAGCGCGACCTGCTGGAGAGCGTGCTGTGGTTCAGTACCGGCTACGCGACCGGGGATCCGTGGCGGTGGAGCCCGGTGACGGTCGAGATGCTGCTGGCCGACTGGTTTCCCCGCAAGGTGATCGCCGAGCCGTCGCATCTGGCGAAACTGCCGGACCTGCTCCGGGCCTACATCCGCTACTGCCACGACCGCAACGCCATCCGCGCCGACCTGACCGAGGAGACTCTGGCAGCAGTCGACCGGTACGAGCCGGCGTACCTGGACCTGATCCACAGCGACCGGCAGAAGTCGATCGCGGGTCTGGCGGAGGCGCTCCTGGAGTCTGAGCGTCTCAAGGGTCTGAGCGACAGCGAGTGGACGTTGGAGCACCTCGCGCGCGACGTCGGCGGGGTGGACGCCCTGATGTCGCTCGACGAGTCGGCGTTGCCGGACGAGGAGTTCGACTGGTCAGGCATCCCTGAGGACATTCGGCCCGCTGTGGAGGCGATCCTCGAGCAGTGTGATGGCTGTGCGGATGCGTTGTTCGACGTCGAGCACCGGACCGCCATGAGGCGGTTCCTGGGTCGGGCCGCTCGCACCGACCCCAAAGTATTCGCCCGCAAGGGCTCACCGGCGCGGGGCGCCGCAGCCGTGGCTTGGGTGATCACCACGGGCAACCAGACCGTCGGTGTGTGGTCCGCCGAGATGACTGCGAGAGACCTGCTCGCGCACTTCGGAGTGACCGGGTCCGTGTCCGATCGCGCCGGCACGCTGATGCGGGCTGCAGGAGTACCCACCGGGCATGCGACCAGCTCAATCGAGCTCGGAGATCCGGGGCTTCTCGTGTCGGCCCGGCGCCGTAGCTTGATGCAGTCCCGCGACAAGGCTTTGGCGTAGGGGTGACCCACCGTGGACGAACGTGAGGCCCTGACTCACCTGAGGTCGATCGTGATCCGTGGCGACAAGGCAGAACTTGTGACTGCCCTTGGGCGTGACCCGTGGCCCGCTGACTCATTGCAGCTGATCGGCGACGGCCTGCTTGCGGCGGTCCGCGCCCGTGCCGACGGGTCGGCCGACCTCGCGCACGCGTGCGCTACCGCCTTGCGGGAGCGGGGCTGGGCGGGAGACGGAGAGCTGGCCGAAGCCCTCGACGCCTCCCAGGGCATAGGACCAGCCCCCATGCTGCGCCCGTTGCCGGTCGACCTGGAGGATCTCTCGATGGTCCTGGAGGGCGACCCGGTCCAGGGTGGTGGGCGGATCGAGCTAAGCGGCGGCGAGGTGTGGCCCCAATCCGCGATCGAGTACGCCGAGGAGGTCGGTGAGACGGACGACGACGATCCCGACCGATGGCTGTGGGTGCACTGCGAGGGCTCGCACGAGGGCTACCTGGACATGGAGCGGTTCATCGACGACCTCGACGACCCGCCGTTTGCTGGCCTGCTGGCCCGCGCCATTTCCGGGCGCGGCGCCTTCCGCCGCTTCAAGGACACGCTGTCCGAACGCCCCGACCTGATGACGCGGTGGTACGCGTTCTCCAACGACCGGCAACGGGGGCGGGCCCGCAGGTGGCTCGCCGCCGAGGGCTTCACGCCAACCCTGCCGTCAGGGCGATCTGAATGAGGGGACGCAGAGGCGGCCGAAGGATGGGTGCAGAAACAGTTGCAGGAACCCCTTCAGAGGCCTGCTTGATAAGCATGTGCTGCACGATCCAGCACGAGCCCTCAAGAGGCATCGAATAGGCCCGTGACCTGCGGAAACGTCCACCGGCAGCTCTCAAAGATGACGGAGCTAGCGGGCGCCGGAAGAAGGATACGCGCTGCTACGGATCAGAAGGTTTGGGGTTCGAATCCCTACAGGCGCGCAGCGAGGCAGCGCCTGCCAGCGAGCGGAGCGAGCTGGACCAGGCGCGCTCAACACGCTCAGGGCTGGTCGGCGTACGGCACCCGCGTCCACGACAGGACCTGGGCGGCGCCGGGGCGGTTGACGGTCACCTCGAGGAAGTTCGTGTTGTTCGCCTCGCCGTCGACGGTGACGCGCACCAGGTCGTCGGCCTGGCCGGTCACGCCATGGATCGCGAGCCAGCGGGAGCCGGCCGAGAGGGGCCGGTCGACGTTGTTGACGTGGCTGTCGCCGTCGAAGAGGTAGACCTCGCCGTCGTACGTCGACGCCTCGTCGACCAGCGTCTGCACCAGGGGCTGGAAGGCGCTCAGGTCCCAGCCGGGCTGGTAGGACGGGTCGAACATGTCGGCCTGCTGGAAGAGCACGACCGCTCGCGCGTGGGTCTGCCGGGCGCGGCGGAAGGTGTCCTCGACGGACGCGATGACGGCGTCCATCCGGTGCGACTCCTCGGCCAGCTGGGGTGCGGTCGGCGCCGTGAGACCCAGGCCCGTCCAGGGAGCGCGGTCGTTGTTGCTGCCGACGACGTGCAGGGTCGCCATCTCGATCCCGCGGGCACGGAGCGACTGGTTCTCCGGGAGGCCGAGAGCCGCCTGGCTGCTGACCTTCATGGCCGGCGTGCCCAGTGTCCGGCCCGGTGCCTCGAAGAACGCGGCCCGCAGTGCGTCGAGGCGCTCGAGCGGGTCGTACGCGCCGGCCGCCGGTCGGTGGCAGTCGGTCCACTCGTTGTCGCCGGGGGTGTAGAGCAGCGGCATCTCGAAGCGGTCGAACTGCTCGCGGATCATCTGGTTGTAGGCATCGGTGCACGGCGAGGAGCCGTTCTTGATGTCGCCGACGTGGAAGGCGAGGTCGAGCCCGGGCTGGGCGTTGATCCGGTCGATCCATCCGGGGAACGCGGCGATCTGGGCGGCGCCGTAGGGGACGTCGCCGATCACGGCGAACGTCATGGGTGCGGGATCGGGCTTCCCCGGCGCGGCGAGCGACGGTGCGGGACCTGACAGGGCGAGCGTCGCGGCGACCGTCAGGCAGCACGCGACCGAGGTGCGGAGAATGGTCATGGTCCTTCCTCTCGCAGGGAACATGACCGCCGCCTCCTTCAGCGCGTGAACGGTGCGTGGACATCCGGCACCCGCACGACCCGCGAGCCGTCGGGACCGCGCGACTTCCTCCGAGCGACGTACGCCGTTCACTCGCACGTCACGGGCCTCCGATCTGGTGGTGCGCATGACCAGGATCGGAATTCTCGCGGCCGTCGCCCTCGCCCCTCTCGCCGTCGGCAACGCCGTCCACGCGACCCCTCGGGCCGACGTCGATCCGGCGCGACCGACGCTCGTGGGCTGGGCCAGCCTTCCGACGGAGACGTACGTCCCGGGCAGTGCGCGGAGCGGCTACTGGACCTCGGGCAGTGCGGCGGTGCCGGCGCCGTACCCCGGCCAGCCGGTGCAGGGGTTCTCGGCCACCCACGCCTACGCCGACGGCAGCTACCTCGTGATGAGCGACAACGGGTTCGGCGCCAAGGCCAACAGCGCCGACTTCGAGCTCGCCGTGCACCGGATCCGGCCCGACGTCGCGACGGCCAGGACCGCGTACGAGGGGCTCGAGTTCAACCTGAGCGACCCGGCCCGCCACATCCCGTGGCCGATCTGGCGCGACGGCGGCTGCGCCTCGACCACCCAGCTCCCGGCCGGATACTCCTGCCCGGCCCCCGACCGCGTCCTCACCGGCTGGGACTTCGACCCGGAATCGATGCAGATCGCCCAGGACGGGACCTTCTGGTTCGGCGAGGAGTTCGGGCCTTACCTGCTGCACACCGACGACCGCGGACGCCTGCTCGAGCCGCCGATCGCCACCCCCGGCGTGAAGTCCCCCTCGAACCCCACGCTCGCGGGCGCCACCCCCAACCTCGCCAACAGCAAGGGGTACGAGGGCATGGCGATCGCGCCCAACGGCCGCACGCTGCACCCGATGCTGGAGGGTGCCGTGGCCGAGGACCAGGCCGCCGGCCTCGCGGCCGACCTGCGGATCTTCACCGTGCGGGACGGCTCCTTCGAGGACGGGTTCCTCCGCTACCGGATGGAGTCCGCTGCCCACGCGCTCGGCGACTTCATCATGGTGAACAACCACCAGGCGCTCGTGATCGAGCGGGACAACCTCCAGGGCGCGGCCGCGGTGTTCAAGCGGATCTACCTGGCCGACCTGCGGGACCGGGACCGCGACGGCTACGTCGCGAAGACCCTGCTGGTGGACCTGATGGACGTCAGCAACCCGCACCGCCTCGGCGGCTTCGGCGACACGTTCACATTCCCCTACTTCACGATCGAGGACGTCGAGATCCTAGATCGGCAGACCATCGCGGTGATGAACGACAACAACTTCCCGGCCGCGGGTGGGCGCGGCTCCGCCGTCGCGGACGTCAACGAGTACCTCCAGATCCGGCTCGCCCAGCCGCTCCAGGTGCACCCTCGCCTGCTGCCGCAGCGCTGACTCGCGGTCAGGCGCGGGCGTACGACCGGCGCCGGTCCCGCAGCGTCCGGCGCTCGAGGGCGGCGAGGTCCGCGCGGAGCGGGCGGCTGCACCCGGTCATGGTGAGGACCACCCCGGCGGCAACGGCCGCGTCACAGCACCGCCGCAGGCCTTCGACACCGCCGAGGTCGGCGTCGGTCACCCGGGTGAGGTCCAGTCCGACGACGTGGGCACCATGCCGGACCGCTGCGTCCAGACTGCACCGCAGGTCGTACGCCGCCACGACGTCGAGACTGCCGTCGACCTCGATCGACGTGGCCCCCGCGACCGCGAAGGAGGTGATGTGGTGCATCCTCGGACTCCGCTTCGGATGGGCTGCTGACGATGACGTGCGTGAGGCCCAAGTCTAGGAGGAGGCGAGGGCTGCACCGGACCGAAACGTCAACTGTTCACACGGGCGTAACCCGCGAGCCCGTCAGGGCCGCGGCTGAGTCCGACAACGTCGCTTGAACGGACCTCCGAGAAGTCCCACGGACGACTGGCTTGCGTGTTCACCTCCCGGTCGTACTGTGCCGATGTGGCGACACCGGAACACGTGCTGATGAGCGATGCGATCTTCCTCTCCATGTCCGGTGAGGGTCGCCGGCTGCGTGAACGTGCCGACGTGTCCGTCCCCGAAGTGGCGGCCGCGGCGGGCACGGATGTGTTGACACTGCTGCGTTGGGAGACTGGCCAGGTCCTCCCGTCGGGTTCGCAGTCCATGGACTGGGCGCGCGTGGTCCACGTACTGCGCTGTCGTGAGCCGGCGTCGCACGATGCGCTCGACGGTTCGTGCCCGTGCAGCTAGCCGTTGGCTGGTCGAGCGGCAGGGTCGGGCGAGACGAGGCGCCGCTGGGGGTCGCTCATGGGAAGCATCGAGGCGATCGCGTCCGCTTCGGCCGCCTCGTCGTCGCGCCCCACGCGCCGCAGCAGCGCCGCGCGGGCGGCGTGCCGCAGGGCGTACCCGTCGAGCCCGGCGACGGCTTCGAGCTCGCGCAGACCAGCGTCGGCGCCGTCGCGCTCCCCGATGGCGACAGCGCGGTTCAGCCGGACGACCGGTGACGGGTCGATGCCGACCAAGGTGTCGTACCACGACACCACCGCAGACCAGTCCGTGTCCTCCCAGGTGGGTGCCAGCGCGTGGCACGCGGCGATCGCAGCCTGCACGACGTAGCGGTCCGGTGTCGTCGGCGTACGACGCAACGCCTCTGCCAGGAGCGACACCGCCTCGGTGATGTGGGCGCGGTTCCAGCGGTCGCGGTCCTGGTCGGCCAGGAGGATGACGCCGTCGGGCCCCGTACGCGTGTCGCGACGCGAGTCGGAGAGCAGGCCGAGGGCGAGCAGCCCCATGGCGCCGGGGTCGTCGGGCTGGAGCCGGTGGAGAAGTCGTGCGAGTCGGATGGCCTCGTCGACCAGCCCTTGCCGCACCAGGTCGTCGCCCGAGGTCGCGGTGTGGCCCTCGTTGAGCATGAGGTGCACCGTGGCGAGCGCCCCGGCCCACCGAGCGGGAAGCTCGTGGTCGGGCGGCACGCGGTAGGGGATGCGCGCGGCCGCGATCTTCTGTCGGGTGCGCACCAGGCGCTTCGCCATGGCCGGCTCGGCGACGAGGAGCGCTCGAGCCACTTCGGCGACGGTGAGCCCGCAGAGCGTACGGAGGGCGAGCGCGACCTGTGCGTCGAGCTCCAGGCTGGGGTGGCAGCAGGTGAACACGAGCCGGAGCAGGTCGTCGTCGACGACTGAGGGCGACACGTCGTCCCACTCCTCTCCGAGGTCATCGGTCAGCTCGGGACGATCCACGGCTGCCACCTCCTTCGGGCGTCGGGCGATCTCACGACGGAGCAGGTCGACGGCCCGGCGCCGGGCGGTCAGACGAAGCCAAGCGACGGGGTTGTCAGGCACGCCGTCGCGCGGCCACGTCTGCAGAGCGACCAGGGTCGCGTCCTGCACGGCGTCCTCGGCCAGGGCGAGGTCGCCCGTCCACCGCGTCAGGGTGGCCAGCACGTCGCGACCCGACGTACGCACCAGAGCCACCAGCGCGCGATGGATGTCGGCCGGGTCGGCCGAGGAGCCAGCGGTCATCCCATCGGGATGACGGGACGGACCTCGACCGCACCGTTCCACGCGGCCGGGATCTCCGCGGCCCGGCTGATCGCCTCGTCGAGGTCGGCGCACTCCAGCAGGAAGAACCCGGTGAGGACCTCCTTGGTCTCGACGTAGGGACCGTCGCTGGTGACCACGTCGCCGCCCTTCTCCGACAGGCGGATGGTCGTGGCGGTGGAGGTCGGGTAAAGGGCGGCGCCGCCTCGGAGGACGGCTGCTGCGCCGGCGCTGAAGGCGCCGTACTCGGCCATCTCGTCAGCCTGCTCGGGGGCGGTCCAGTCGACGTCGGCGGTGTAGGTGATGGCGGCGTACAGCGGCATGATCGGCTCCTCGGGTTGCGGTCGGCCCTGTGCCGACTCTCGCTGACAAGACGAACGGCGTCGACGGACGAGGACAACTCGCCGACCGGACTGGCCCGCTGGTCTGGACCGCCGAGCTCATGACCGTGCCAGTGCCGGCCAGTCGCCGCCGGCCCCGAGTCCGCGGTCGATGGCCATCAGCAGGCCCGCCAGGGTCGCCTGGCGCTCGGCCGGTGACAGCCCCCGGAGCGGGCCCTCGATGTTGAGCACCGCGAAGCCGTGGACCGCCGCCCAGCAGGTCACGTCCGCCCCCACGCGGTCCTCGGGCGCGAGGAAGCCGACCGCCACCAGGTCGTCGAGAGCGGCGTTGAGCATGCCGTAGGGGTCGTCGCCGGGTGCCAGCGTGCCGTCGGCACCCTTGCTGGCCGGCGGTTCGGGGTAGGCGGTGAAGAGCAGTCGGAACAGCCCGCTCTGGGTCAGCGCGAACTCGACGTACCCCTCGCCGATCTCCATCAGGCGTCGGCGCGCCCGGCTCACCGGGTCGGCCTCCGTCACGCCCGCGAGCCGGCGGTGGACCAGGTCGACCATCCCCGCAAGCGCACGCTCCGCCACCACGTCGACGAGGGCTTCGCGGTCGGCGAAGTGCCGGTAGGCGGCATTGTGGGAGACACCCAGGCGGCGCGCGAGCTCGCGGAGCGCGAGCGCCTCGGGACCTCCGTCGCGTACGACGTCGACCGCCGCGTCGACGAGCGCCTCCCGCAGGTTGCCGTGGTGGTAGGGCGAGGACGTCACGCCTGCAGCCTAGGCGATGTTGACAGCGGTAACTTCAACGGGCACCCTGATGTTACCGCCATCAACATTGCCCCTCACTCCTCCGGAGCCGACATGAATCGCAAGCCCCTCCTCCTCGTGACCGTCTGCCTGGCCGCGCTGACGATCAATCTCGACACCACGATCGTCAACGTCGCCCTGCCCAGCCTCGCCCGCGAGCTCGACGCCGACACCCGCGACCTGCTCTGGGTCGTCGACGGCTACAACCTCGCCTTCGCTGCCCTGGTCCTGGCCATGGGCAGCCTCAGCGACCGGTTCGGCCGCCGTCCCTCACTCGTCCTGGGGCTCGCGGCCTTCGCGACCAGCAGCGGGGTCGCGGCGCTCGTCGACAGCGTCGAGGCGCTGATCGCCCTGCGCGTCGTGATGGGCATGAGCGCGGCTCTCATCTTCCCCACCACCTTGTCGATCATCGCCAACGCGTTCACCGACCGCCGTGAGCGCGCCACCGCCCTCGGCATCTGGGGTGCCGCGGTGGGCATGGGCGTCGCACTGGGCCCGATCACGGGCGGCTTCCTGCTCGAGCACTTCTCGTGGCACAGCGTCTTCTGGGCCCTGGTGCCGGTCGGAGTGGTCGCGATCGGCATGACGCTGGCCTTCGTGCCCGAGTCGCGCGACCCCGCCGTCCCCGCGCTCGACCTGCCCGGACTGGTCGTCTCGGTCGCCGCGCTGGGCACGCTCACCTGGACCATCATCGATGCCCCCGAGCGCGGCTGGACCTCCTCCGCCACGCTCACCGGCTTCGCCCTGGCCGCGGGCCTCGCGCTCGTGTTCGTCCTGCTCGAGCGACGCACCGAGCACCCGATGCTCGACGTCACGCTCTTCCTCGACCGCCGCTTCAGCGCTGCGTGCGCATCGGTGACCATCGCCTTCTTCGCGCTGTTCGGCTTCATCTTCCTGATCACGCAGTTCTTCCAGTTCCTGCGCGACTACTCCGCACTCGACACAGGCGTCCGCATCCTGCCCGTGGCGATCTCGATCGCGGTCGCCTCGATCGCGGGCGGCCAGCTCGCACCTCGGTTCGGCACCAAGAGCGTCGTCGGCACCGGGCTCGCGCTGCTGGGGACGTCGTTCCTCTGGATCTCGACCCTCGACGTGGACGTCGACTACGCCACCACGATCATCCCGCAGATGGTGCTGATGGGACTCGGGCTCGGGCTGGTGACGACTCCCGCGACGGAGTCGATCATGCAGGTGCTGCCGCCGGCGCGCGCCGGCGTCGGCTCCGCGGTGAACGACGCCACCCGCGAGCTCGGCGGCACCCTCGGCGTGGCGATCGTCGGGTCGCTCTTCTCCTCCCTGTACGGCGCCCGCCTGGCGTCGCTGCTCGAGGGCCGTGTGGACGCCGCGACGCTCGACCAGATGCGTGACTCGGTGGGATTCACCGACGCCCTCGCTGCACGCGTCCCGGGGGTGACGGAGGCGATGGAGGTCGCCTTCCTGGACGGGCTGTCGCGGGGCTGCCTGGTGATCGGGCTGCTGTGCCTCGCCGGTTCGGCGGTCGCCTGGCTGGTGCTGCCCGCCACGCGGTACGACCCGCTGACCGAGGGCGAACTCGCAGCGGACGACCGCGCGGCCCAGCACGCCGCCTGAAGGACTGCAGCCCCGGAGTCGTTTCACTGCCGGGGCCCGAGCGTTGGCCCGCCGTTCACCTGCGATGACGGCGGCGTTCCGACGGGGACCGCATGCTGGCGACGCGCTCGGGCCGACCACCGATACGACCACGGACTGAGCGCGCCCACCGTCAGCACACTCTCGGGTCCGTTCGAAAGTCAGTCGTGACCACACTCCCCGTCCAGGACTCCGTCCTGCCTGCGGACCAACCGTCCCCACGGCGGTTGTCCCGCAAGGCGACCGGCGCCGACCGCGTCTTCGAGGTCGGCGCCCGAGCTATCGGGGCGACGGTGCTCGTCGTCACCGGCGGCATCGGGGCGTTCCTCGCCTGGCAGTCGGTGCCGACGCTGCAGCGCTACGGCTGGAGCTTCTTCACCGAGAGCGCCTGGCAGCCCGAGGCAGACGTTCTCGGCATCGGCGCGGTGCTGGTCGGCACGGTCTCGATCGCCGGGGTGGCGATGGCGTTCGCCTTCCCGCTTGCGCTGCTCACCGCGCTCTACATCAGCGAGTACGCCCCGGCAGGCTTGAAGCCGACGCTCGTCTCGATGGTCGACCTGATGGCAGCGGTCCCGTCGATCATCTACGGGATGTGGGGCTACTTCCTCGTGATGCCCCACGCGGCGGCCTTCAGCCTCTGGCTGCACCAGCACCTGGGCTGGATCCCGATCTTCTCGGTCGACGCCGATCCTGATGCCGCCGTGTGGGACCAGTCGCGCTACATCGGCAGCGCGTTCTGCGCCGGGATCGCCGTGGCCATGATGGTGCTGCCGATGTCGTGCGCGGTGATGCGCCAGGTCTTCTCGCAGACGCCTCCCGGTGAGAAGGAGGCCGCGCTCGCGCTCGGTGCGACCCGCTGGGGCATGGTCCGCTCCGTCGTCCTGCCCTTCGGCCGCGGCGGCATCATCGGCGGCACGATGCTCGGCCTCGGTCGGGCACTGGGCGAGACGATCGCGGTCCTGCTCATCATCTCGCCCGACTTCGTCATCAAGCCGCGCATCCTCGAGGTCGGCACCAGCTCGGTCAGCGCCCTCATCGCCGGTCGCTTCGGCGACGCCAGCGCAGCCCAGCTCTCGGCGCTGCTGACGGCGGGCTTCGTGCTCTTCCTGATCACCCTGGTCGTCAACACGCTTGCCGCGGTGATCGTGTCGCGGAGCCGCTCCGGTGCCGGGACCGACGCATGAACACCCCCGTGAGCGCGACGGACGAGCGCCCCGTGACCGCGTCTGCGGGTACGACGTACGTCCCGCTCATCGACCCCGACACCCCGCCACCGGCACCCCGTCCGGGCCTGGGCAGGCCGACGGCCGAGGAGCGCTTCACCGTCGTCGGCGCATGGGCGAGCGCCTTCGCCCTGGCGTGGCTGGTCACCCAGCGACTGCTGCCGCTCGGTGGGCCGGCGTGGCTGCTCGTGGTGTGGTTCGCGCTCGGCCTGGTCATGACCGCGGTGACGACCTCGATGTCCGGGCGCCGGGTCGACGTCGTCGACCGCGTCGTCGGCGGCATCGTCACCTCGGGCGCGCTCGTCGTCGGCTCGGCCCTGGTCAGCACGGTGGTCTTCGTCGTCTACCGCGGCTGGGAGCCGCTGCTGCACCTCAACTTCTTCGTCGACGACATGGCCGGCGTCGGTCCACGCGATCCCTTCGACCGCGGCGGCATCGGCCACGCCATCCTGGGTTCGGCCATCCAGCTGGGCATAGCGATCGCCGTGACCCTCCCCCTGGGCATCGGCACCGCGGTCTTCATGACCGAGGTCGGCGGCCGGTTCGCGGTCGTCGTCCGGACGATCGTCGAGGCGATGACCGCGCTGCCCTCGATCGTGGCGGGCCTGTTCATCTACACGGTGCTGATCGTGGCGATCGGCTTCCCGCGATCCGGCTTCGCGGCTGCGATGGCCCTGTCGGTGATGATGCTGCCGATCATCGCCCGCGCCGCCGACGTCGTCCTGCGCGTCGTCCCCGGCGGGCTGCGCGAGGCCAGCCTCGCGCTCGGCGCCAGCCGGTGGCGCACGGTGTGGCACGTCGTGCTGCCGACCGCGCGGCCGGGCCTCGCGACCGCACTGATCCTCGGCGTGGCCCGCGGCGTCGGCGAGACCTCGCCGGTGCTGCTGACCTCGGGCGTCGCCACGTTCTGGGTCACCAACCCCACCGACGGCGTCATGAACTCGCTGCCGCTCTTCATCTTCAAGGGCGCCCGCAGCCCGGAGCCGATGGACATCGAGCGCGCCTTCGCCGCCGCCACCGTCCTCCTGGTCCTGGTGCTGGCGCTCTTCGTGATCGCCCGCCTCGTCGCCCGTCCGCCCCGCGCCACCGCGCCCCGCCCCCGTCGTACGCCCCGCGCGAAGAGCGCGGCCGTCGAGGAGTCCGCATGAATGTCCGACTGCCCCGCCTCGTCGCCGCCCTCGCGGCAGCCTGCCTGCTCTCACTGCTCGGACTCGATGCCGCGGCGCAGGCCGATGACGGCCTCGGCAACGCCTCGCCGCGGGCGGCGTACGCCCAGATCGAGGGCTCGGGCTCCACCTGGTCGGAGGTGATCGTGCAGCAGTGGATCTCCGACGTCGACGCGCTCGGCATGAAGGTGACCTACAACGGCGGCGGGTCGTCGCAGGGCCGCAAGAACTTCGCGCAGAACGTCACCGACTTCGGCATCTCGGAGATCCCCTACCCGGGCGTCGACGAGTTCGGCAACGCCGACAACAGCAACGGCCGCGAGTTCGCCTACCTGCCGATCGTCGCCGGCGGCACGGCCTTCACGTACCAGCTCAAGATCGGCAACGAGCTGGTCCGCAACCTGCGCTTGTCGGGCGAGACGCTGACCAAGATCTTCACCGGCCAGATCACCGACTGGTCGGACCCGGCGATCACGGCGGACAACAACGGTCGCGCCTTCCCCAAGCTCGCGATCACCCCGGTCGTGCGCTCCGACGGCTCGGGCACGACCGCACAGCTGACCACCTGGATGGACGCGGAGTACCCCGAGATCTGGCGCCCGTTCTTCGGCAAGAGCGGCTACACGTCCTACTTCCCGCGCCAGGGCCGCACGCTTGCCCAGTCGGGCTCGGACCAGGTGATGAACACCATCTCCGGCTTCGCCGGCAACGGCACGATCGGCTACGTCGAGTACGCCTACCCGCTCAACAAGGACTACCCGGTCGTCAAGGTGCTCAACGACGGCGGCTTCTACGTCGAGCCCACGCAGTACAACGTCGCCGTCGCGCTGACGCAGGCCCGCATCAACGAGGACCAGTCCTCGCCGCTGTACCTCACCCAGATCCTCGACGGCGTCTACAACGCCACCGACCCGCGGGCCTACCCGCTGTCGTCCTACAGCTACATGATCATCCCGACCGGCGCTCAGGACCAGCGCATGTCGACCGCGAAGCGGCAGACGCTCGGCGACTTCATGTACTACTCGCTCTGCGAGGGCCAGGCCAAGGCCGGCCCCTACGGCTACTCGCCGCTCCCGTTGAACCTGGTGCAGGCGGGCTTCACACAGCTCGCCAAGCTCAAGACGGCCGACCCGGCCGTCGACATCGAGAACCGCGACGCCACCAAGTGCAACAACCCCACCTTCGTCGCCGGCAACCTCAAGCAGAACAAGCTCGCGCAGATCGCACCGCAGCCCGCGGCGTGCGACAAGCAGGGAGACGGGCCGTGCGGCACCTCGACCGGCACCGGCGAGCCGTCTACCGACGAGAACACCGCCGAGACCGCGACCGGTGACGGCGGTGAGGCCGCGACCGCCGTCGATGGCAAGGGCAAGGGCAAGGGCGGCGGAGCCGCGCCGGGCGCCGGAGGAGGAGGCGGCGATCCCACCACCACCGAGGTCGACCCGGTCACCGGTGAGGTGGTCGCGGTCGACGGCGCCTCCGCGACCGGCGCCACCGGCACGACGGGCACAACGGCCGACCCGATCTACGCCACGCCGACCGAGCTGTCCGCCAGCCGACCCGGTGACGGGCGGGCCTTCGGCGCCCTCGCCGCCCTCGAGCTGTTGGCGCTGGTCCTCGTCCCCGGCCTCCTCATCGCTCGGGGCGTACGCCGACGGGGTGCGAGCCGATGACGCGCCGACCCCTGGCCGTCGCGGTCGTCGCCCTCGCGCTCGGCCTCCCGGCCGTGGCCGGCCTCGGAAGCGCCGCGACCGCGGCTCCCGACGACGCCGCAGCACCGGCGTACAGCCAGACGAAGCACCTCGACCGCACGATCACGGTCCAGGGCCAAGAGATCGAGATCGACTCACGCGACATGACCGTCACCGTCGACCGCACCACCGAGCTGCGCGGGCGCGAGCGCGTGAACATCGCGTGGACCGGCGCGCACCCCACCGGCGGCCGCGCCTCCAACCCGTTCGGCGAGCAGGGTCTCCAGCAGGAGTACCCCGTGGTGATCCTCCAGTGCCGTGGCGTCGACGACGCATCGCTGCCCGTGGACCAGCAGCTCTCGCCGGAGACGTGCTGGACCTCCTCACGTGTCCAACGCACGCAGCTGGTGGACGACACCGAGGCGGTGTGGCGCCACGACAAGCACGCCAGCGACGCGCAGCGCGCTCAGAAGTTTGGCCTCGACCCGATCCCGGCCGAGTGCGAGGACGTCTCCACGTTCTCGACCCACATCACGCCGTTCCGCGCCGCCAACGGCACCGTCTACGCCGGGTGCACCGCGGCCACCATGCCGCCCGAGGCCGCGGTCGGCGCCGCCTTCCCGCCCGCCGAGATGGCCGCCTACACCGACCTCGAGGGCAACGGCCACGTGAAGTTCGAGGTGCGCTCCGACATCGAGAACGAGTCGCTCGGCTGCAACGACAAGGTCGCCTGCTCGATCGTGGTCATCCCGATCCAGGGCATCAGCTGCATCGACGAGGACCCGGCGTGCAGCCGTGGAGGCCAGTTCGAGCCCGGCTCGAGCAACTTCGCCAACCAGGGTGTCGACCTCACCGCCTCGCCGCTGATGTGGTGGGCGCAGTCCAACTGGCGCAACCGCTTCTCCGTGCCGATCAGCTTCGGCCTGCCGCCCGACGCCTGCACGGTGCTCGACTCCCGCGCCCCCACCGGCTTCTACGGCTCCGAGCTGATGGCGCAGGCGTCGCTCCAGTGGTCGCCGAGCTACTGCCTGGACAAGAAGCGCTTCAAGTTCCAGCACAACAAGATGGCCGACGCCGCTGGCTTCGCCCTCGCAGAGAACGGCGGCGGCGCCGCGGCGTTCGTCTCCGGCGAGCACACCGTCAAGGGCACCGACCCGATGGCCTACGCCCCGACGGCGGTGACCGGCTTCTCGATCGGATACGTGATCGACCGACCCGGCAACGTCGGCGAGTTCACCGACCTCAAGCTCAACGCCCGGTTGCTCGCCAAGCTCATGACGCAGTCCTACCTCGGCAGCGAGATGGGTCGCGCGCACCCCGGGATGAGCACCAACCCCGTCTCGATCAACCTCGACCCCGAGTTCCAGCGGCTCAACCCCGGCCTCGACACGACGAGTCGCGAGGCCGCTGCCACGCTGCTCTCGCTGTCGGAGTCGAGCGACGTGATCGAGGCGCTGACGGCGTACATCGCGCAGGACGAGGACGCGATGGCGTGGGTGGACGGCAAGGCCGACCCGTGGGGCATGTCGGTCAACCCCAGCTACAAGAAGATCACTCTCCCGACAGCGGAGTGGCCGCTGCTCGACGACTTCGTCCCGACGTCGCTCGACGAGTGCCACCAGCAGAACCCCACGCCCTACTTCACCCAGCTCGCCGCGCCGGTCAACTCGATGCGCAAGATCGCCGAGGCGATCCTCGACGCCTGGCCCAACGTGCAGACCAAGTGCGACCGGGCGACCACCACCGACCCGTGGAAGATCGGCCGCGTCGACCGCCAGGGCGTCGGCACGCGCTTCATGCTGGGCGTCGTCAGCATGGGCGACGCGCAGCGCCTCGGCCTCGACGAGGCGAAGCTGGCCACCCGTCGCGCCTTCGTCGGGCCGACCGACAGCGGCATCGTCAAGGCACTCCGGCTGGCCGAGCCGAGCAAGAGCGGCGACGAGCCCTTCACCCTCGACATGGCCGACATGGTCAGGGCCGACGCCTACCCCGGCACGATGATCGTCTACACGGCAGCTCGTACGGCGAACCTGCCGCAGGAGGACGCCGACAAGGTCCAGCAGTTCATCGAGATCGCGACGACCGAGGGCCAGCGCCAGGGCTACGGCAACGGCGAGCTCCCGCCCGGCTTCGTGCCGATCTCGAAGAGCGGTGTCACGGCACCGCTGTGGAAGCAGGCCAGGGCCGTCGCCACCGCCATCGGTGAGCAGAAGGGCGTGACCCTATCGGAGACCGGCACCGGGACCGGGACCGGCACGAGCGACAGCTCGGGCGACGGATCCGGTGTCGGATCCGGTGTCGGCACCGGCGGCGGGCTCGGCCCGGGCAGCGTCACCACGGTCGACGGCCCGGACGAGAGCGCGGGTCAGGGCCAGGGCAAGGGTGAGGGCAAGGGCGGCGCGGGCAAGAACGCCGACAAGGGCGCCGACAAGGACGTCGAGCCGGAGGCCGTGGCGATGCCGCCCACGGCGGCCGTGTCGTCCCCGGTGGCCGATCGGCTGCTGCCCCTCCTCCTCCTCGTCGCGATCGCCGGCGCGGTCGCGGCCAACATCGGTCGGCTGCGCCGTCTGCGCAGGGGGCCACGGTGAAGGACGACACCTGGTCGGCGATCTCCACCACCTCCATCATGTGCTGCCTGGTGGCGGGCTGGATGGCTGCGCAGATGCTCTACCTCGGTGGCCTCGCCCAGGACCGCAGCCAGGACCGGCTCTACTCCCAGTTCCGCGGCGAGCTCGCGGCCGCGACGGCGCCCATCGGCCCGGTGACCGAGGTGGGAGCGCCCGTCGCGACGCTCGCGATCCCGCGCCTCGGCGTCCACCAGGTCGTCGTGGAGGGCACCGCCTCCGGCGACCTGCTCACCGGGCCGGGACACCTGCGCAACACGGTCCTCCCCGGTCAGCTCGGCACGTCGGCCGTCTTCGGCCGCGCCCGCACCTACGGCGGTCCGTTCGCCCGCCTCGGCGAGCTGGCAACGGGCGACCAGATCACCGTGACCACGGCCCAGGGCGGCAAGCGGTTCAGCGTCATCGGCGTACGACGTGCCGGTGACCCGTTGCCGCAGCCACGACCCGACGGGGCGGCGCGCCTCGTGCTCGTGAGCGGAGAGGCGAGCGGGAGCCGGTTGCCGTCGCTCTCCGCGGGCGGAGTGGTCTACGTCGACGCGGAGGCCGCCCAGGCCTTCGACACGCCCGCGGGTCTGCCCCGCGTGGTCCCTGATCCGGAGCAGGTCATGGGAGCGGAGTCGGGAGCGGTCATGCCGCTGCTGGTGCTGTGCCTGGCACTGCTCCTGGCGCTGACCCTCACGGTCATCGCCGCCCGGCAGCGGTTCGGAGCCGCCCTGGTGTGGGTGGTCGCGACCCCGGTCGTGCTCGCCGTCGCCTGGCTCACGACCGACGTGGTCATGCGCCTGCTGCCCAACCTGATGTAACCGAAGTGACCTGCACCACCCATCACGGAACACCTCAGAAAAGGAACCCTCCATGTCTGTTCGCAGGCTCCTCGCGGGCGTCGCCGCCGCGTCTCTCGCCACCACGGCGCTCGCCATGGCCGCACCGGCCCAGGCCGACCCGTCCTTCGTCCCCGACGCCGACGACATCGTCGGGGTCGGTTCGGACACCTCGATGTTCGCGCTGACCTACCTGGCAGACGGCAACGCCGGCGTGGCGGGCTTCAACGCCTCCAACCCGGCGCGTCGGCTGGTGTCCTTCGACGCCAAGACGTTCGCGCCCGACGGCATCACCCAGACCAACTCCACGACGGTGACGCTTCGCGCCGGCTCCGCCGCGATCACGCGCCCCAACGGCTCGACCGAGGGGAAGAACCTGCTCCGCACCGGCGGCAACCTCGACGTGAACTACGCGCGGTCGTCCTCGTCCATCAGCACGGCCGAGGCCTCCGACGGCCTCGTCGGCTTCCCCTTCGCCAAGGACACCCTGGCGATGGCGACCTCGAAGACGTCCAACGCGCCCGCCGCGCTCACCGAGGCGCAGATCGTCGACATCTACGAGGGTGACCTGACCGACTGGGCCACCATCGGAGGCGCCTCCGGCCAGATCAAGCCCTACATCCCGCAGCCGGGCTCCGGCACCCGCAACTTCTTCGTGGCCGAGCTCAAGCGGATGAACGGCGGCGTGGACGTGGTCATCAACACCTCGAAGGTCGCTCCCGTCCAGGAGCACTCCGACGCCCCGATCAAGGACGACCCCAACGCGGTCGCGCCGTTCTCGGTCGGTCGCGCCGGCCTGCTCGGCACCCTGCGCATCGAGACCGGCTTCAGTGCCGCTCGCGCCCTCTACAACATCGTCCGGCAGCCCGACGTCTCCAGTGAGTGGGCCCAGGCCATGTTCGGGACCAACGGCTTCGCCTGCTCGCCGGCCGCGACCTCGCTGATCCTCGACGCGGGCTTCGAGCAGCTCCTCTCGTCCTCGCAGGGCGGCAAGTGCGGTGTCACCACGACCTCGTCCACTGCCGTCAGCGACCTGCTCACCGCCAAGGTGAACACCACCACGACCGTCGCCGGCGCGTCCGCCACTGCGGGCGCGCTCACCCTCACCGCCACGGTCGGCGGCGGTGGGGCGCTCAAGCCCCAGGGCGTCGTCGCGTTCTCGGTCGACGGTGCGACCCGCGGCCAGGGTGTCGTCACCGGCGGCAAGGCCACCGTCAACCTGACGGGCCTCACCGCGGGCGCGCACAAGGTCAAGGCCGTCTTCACCCCGACCGGCGCGGCCTTCAACGGCTCGAGCTCGGCCGACACCGACGTCACCGTCGCGGCCGCGGCACCGGCCCCGGCAGCCAAGGCGAAGACCACGCTCAAGGAGACGTACAAGGCGAGCTACGCCAAGGGTGCGGTCGTCAAGGGCAAGGTCAAGGTCAAGGAGTCCGCGACCGGCGCCGCCACCGGCAAGGTCGTCATCAAGCGCGGCACCAAGACCGTCGGCAAGGGCACGGTCAAGAACGGCGTGGTGGTCATCAAGCTGACCAAGACGCTCAAGACGGGCAAGAACAAGCTCGTCGCCACGTACGCCGGCAACTCGGCGTTCGTCGCCTCGAAGCTGAAGTTCACCATCACCATCAAGGGCTGACCCGGCCCACCCCGATCGGGAGGCGGGCGGCTCGCTGACGGCCGCCCGCCTCCACCCCCGTCGTACGAAGGAACGCCCGATGACCGAGACCACCACGCTGCCACCCGTCACCGACGGGGGTCCGGGCACCGGACCAGCGACGCTCCAGGCGCGCGACATCACCGCGTGGTTCGGCAGCCACCAGGTCCTCGACCGCGTGTCGCTCACCATGCCTGCGTCGGGCATCACGGCCCTGATCGGACCGTCCGGCTGTGGCAAGTCCACCTTCCTGCGCATCCTCAACCGGATGCACGAGCTGGTGCCGTCCGCGGCGCTCGCCGGGGAGGTGCTGCTCGACGGGGAGGACATCTACGACCCGCAGCGCAAGCTGACCGACGCCCGCCGCGCCATCGGGATGGTCTTCCAGAAGCCCAACCCCTTCCCTGCGATGTCGATCCGCGAGAACGTCGTCGCCGGGCTGCGCCTCACCGGCACCCGGGTGAACAAGGCCGACAAGGAGCTGCTCGTCGAGGAGTGCCTGGTGCGCGCCGGCCTCTGGAAGGAGGTCAAGGAACGGCTCGACAGCCCCGGCGGCGGCCTCTCCGGTGGTCAGCAGCAGCGGCTCTGCATCGCCCGCTCGCTCGCGATCAAGCCGCGCGTGCTGCTGATGGACGAGCCCTGCTCGGCGCTCGACCCCACCTCGACCCGGGTGATCGAGGAGACGATGAAGGACCTCGCCCAGCAGGTCACGATCGTCATCGTCACCCACAACATGCAGCAGGCGGCGCGCGTCTCCGACACCTGCGCGTTCTTCCTGGCCTCGCAGGGCACCCCCGGGATCATCGTCGAGCACGGCGACACCGAGGCGATGTTCACCAGCCCGCAGGACGCGCGTACGTCCGACTACGTCAACGGCCGCTTCGGCTGAGCCGTCGCGCGTCCACCCTCCCGACTCCCCGACTCCACGCGCGCTCGCCAGCGTGCAGCCACCTCTCCTGGAAGGCCCGAAGCCACCATGTCCTCCACCCTGCGTTCTCGGCACCTCGCGGTGCTCACCACCACCGCCGCCCTCAGCGCACTGCTGCCCCTGGCAGGAGCCAACGCCGGCCTGGTCGCCGAGCCCGTACGGTCCTCGGCACCGGGCGCCGCCCTGCGGCTCGACCCGGTCGGCACCTACGAGACCGGCGTCTTCGACGAGTCGGCGGCGGAGATCGTGGAGTACTACGCGGCCGCCGCGCGCCTCCTCGTGGTCAACGCTTCGCAGGCGAAGGTCGAGGTGCTGGACGCCTCGAACCCTGCGAGCCCGGCGAAGCTGTTCGACCTCCAGACCACCGGCGTCCCATCGGCCGACGGCACGACCGTGGATGCCGGGGCCGTCGCCAACTCGGTCGCCGTCCGCGAGGACGGCCTCGGGATCGTGGCCGTCGAGGCGGCGGACAAGACGGACAACGGCTGGCTCGTCTTCTTCGACGCGGGCGGCAGCGGCCAGGCGCTCGGCGCGGTCCGCGTCGGGGCCCTTCCCGACATGGTCACGATCACCCCGGACGGCACCCGTGCCGTCGTCGCCAACGAGGGCGAGCCCGCCGACGACTACGCCGTCGACCCCGAGGGCACCGTGTCGGTCGTCGCCCTGCCCGACTCCGTCGCGGCGGCCTCGCAGTCGGACGTACGCAGCGCCGGCTTCCACGCCTTCGAGGGCAGCGCGCTGCCCAGCGGCATCCGCGTGTACGGCGGCCGTGCGGACGCAGGCACCGGAACGCCGGCCTACCCCGTGTCGGAGAACCTCGAGCCGGAGTACGTCGCGATCGACCAGCAGTCGAAGACGGCCTACGTGACGCTGCAGGAGGCCAACGGCGTCGCGGTCGTCGACCTGCGGTCGGCCGCAGTGGCCGACGTGTGGTCGCTCGGCACCGTCGACCGGTCCCGGGTGCCCCTCGACGCGAGCGACCGGGACGGGCTGAACATCCGCACGTTCGCCAACCTCCGCACCTTCCGCCAGCCCGACGCCATCGCGGCCTACCAGGTCAAGGGACGCACCTACCTTGTCACCGCCGACGAGGGCGACACCCGCGACTGGGACGGCTACTCCGAGGAGATCCGGGTCGGCGACCTCGGCAAGAACGGCCTCAAGCCCGCCTGCGACGCCGTCAAGGCAGGCGCCGGCTTCACGGGGCTCAGCCGCCTGAAGATCACCAAGGCCGACGGCCTCAACGCCGCCCGCACCTGCTACGAGACGCTCTACGGCTTCGGCGGCCGCGACGTCTCGGTGTTCACGACCGACGGCCGGCTCGTCTCGACGACCGGCGACGAGCTCGAGCGGATCACCGCGGGCGCGGTCCCGGCCTTCTTCAACTCCGACCACGGGAGCTCGTCGTTCGACAATCGCAGCGATGACAAGGGTCCCGAGCCCGAGGGCGTCACCCTGGGCAAGGTGGGGGGACGCACGTACGCGTTCGTCGGCCTCGAGCGCATCGGAGGCGTGGTCGCGTACGACATCACGGACCCCGCCCGTCCTCAGTTCGTCACCTGGACCGACAACCGCAACTTCGCCGTCAACGGATCGAGCAACCTGGCCGCCGCGGGCGACCTCGGCCCCGAGGGGCTCACCTTCATCTCGGGCGAGGAGTCGCCGACGGGTCGTCCGCTGGTGGCGGTCGGCAACGAGGTCTCCGGGAGCACGACGCTCTTCGACGTCGCCCGGGTCGGGAAGACGAACCTGCGCTGACGAGTCCGTAGGCTCGACCCCGTGCCGCCCATCGACGACTCGACCCGTCCCCGGGTGGCGGGGTCGGTCGAGCTAACGCCGCGGCAGCGGCAGGCCGGCGACCACCTCCGGATGGTCCACGACCACTTCCGCGCGCAGCTGCGGCAGCTCACGGGCGCGGTCGAGGAGCTCCGCGACGGCGCAGGAGACGTGGGAGTCGTGCGCGACAGCCTCCACCGGCTGGCGCCCGCACTCACCGCGCAGCAGGTCTCGGGCCTGTGCCAGCAGGTCTGCCGGTTCCTGACGATGCACCACACCATCGAGGACCAGAGCATGTTCCCGGCCGTCGCGACGATGGCGGCGTACGCACCGGTGGCGACCCGACTGGCCGAGGAGCACCTCGACATCCACGCCCACCTCGAGCGCGTCGACGACCTGGCCCTCGCCGTACGCACCGACCCGTCGCGGGTCGCGGAGCTGGTCACCGCCGTCGCGGACCTGCGCGAGGACCTCGAGTCGCACTTCACCTACGAGGAGACGGAGATGACCGAGCCCCTCGGCCTGCTGGGGCTGGGCATCTAGCGTCAGCGGCGTACGCGGTACTGCGTGGCGACGTGACCCGTCGACTGGGCCGCCGAGGTGTCGAGGTCGAGCCGCTGCTGACCGAGCGACGGCGGCGCGAACGAGCGCCCGGCGCCGATCATGACCGGGACTGTGCGCAGGCGCAGCACGTCGACGGCGCGCGCGGCGAAGAGCGCGTCGGTGAGGTCGAGGCTGCCCCACACCACGACGCTCCCGTAGCGAGCGCGGAGGTCCGTGGCCGCGGCGAGCGGGCCGTCGCGGTGCACCTCCGCCTCGCCGTCCTCGCCCCACGGAGCCCGGTCGAGCGTGCCGCTGACGACGTGCTTCGGTGCGTCGTTGATCCACGTGGCGACGGCTTCGACCGCCGGGTCGGCCGTGGGCCAGAAGCCCGCGAACATCTCGTAGGTCCGGCGACCGAGCAGGATCGCGTCGACCGACTCCAGCCACTCCAGCTGTCCGCGGTCGGTGCGATCCTCGCCCGTGTCGAACGCGCCGAAGAAGTCCAGCCCTCCGTCTGCCTGGGCGGCGAATCCGTCGGCCGTGACGATCTGCTCCACCGTGATGATGCCCATGGTTGCTCCTCGAGAAGTGCAGCCCTGATGACCGCGTCATACCAGGGACGGAGCGGATCTCGGTTTCTCGACATCTCGGCCGTTGATCGTGCGTTACCAATCCGGAGGTCTGTCGTTGCTCTCTCTGAGGGGAGGGACCTCATGAGGGATCCACGACGCACCACCACCACCGCCGACCGCGCGCGCCGCGGCCTGGCGCTGCTCGCGACTGCTGTCGTGCTGGTCGCGGGGCTGACGGCCTGCGGCGACAGCGACGAGGACGCCAAGCGCGCCGACGTCGACCTGGCCTCACTGGTCGCGTCCACGACGAAGGCGAAGCTGCCGAAGGCGCCGCTGGACACCGATCCCACGGCCACCACCGACGGTCACGTCGTCCACCCGCGCCGCACGCTGGCGGTGTACGCCGCCCCCGGTCGCAAGCCCTTCGCCAAGATCACGCCGAAGCAGATGAACGACACGTGGCTCCCGGTCATTGACCGCAAGGACGGCTGGTCGCAGGTCCTGCTGCCGTCCCGCCCCAACGGTGGGACCGGCTGGCTCAAGACCGCGCAGCTCGACACGCGGCAGACGCCGTACCTCGTCCGCGTGCACCTGGGGTCCCGCCGCCTCGAGCTCATGAACGAGGGCGACCTCGTCGGCTCGTGGAGCGTCGCGGTCGGCGCGCCGGAGACGCCGACCCCGGTGGGCCGCACCTTCCTGCTCGGCTCGATCGTCGACGACGCCCAGAGCTACTCGCCGCTGATCCTGCCGCTGGGCTCGCACAGCGACACCCTCGACACCTACGGCGGCGGTCCCGGCACCGTCGCCCTCCACGGCTGGCCGGACGACTTGGTGTTCGGCCAGGCCATCAGCCACGGCTGCGTGCGCGTCCCGGACGACGCCCTCGAACAGCTCCGCCTCGTGCCGCTCGGCACCCTCGTCATCATCGATCAGAAGTAAAGCCCCGGAGGTAGACATGCGTACGTCATTCAAGGCCGGCGTCACCGGCATCGCGATCACCGCGACCACCCTGCTGGTCGTGACGACCTCGACCGCGAGCGGTGACCCCGTGTCGAGCTCGTCGGCCTACGGCGCCTCGATCGGCGGGACCCCCGGCCAGCCGGCGGTCGCGTCGGACGGCACTGCGACCCAGACCGGCGGCGGCCAGCTCCCCGCCGAGCTCGGCCCGCTCGCCTCCGGTGGCGTGCTCGCCCTCAGTGCGGGCGACGACCACGCCACCTCGGCCGTCACCAACCTCACGCTCGGCAGTGCGGTGGCGCAGCTGCCGCAGGAGCTCAAGGACGGGCTGGCCAACCTCAACCAGGTCTGCACCGCCGTGGGCCAGGCGACCCAGGCCAACCAGGCACTCGCCCCGCTCAACGACGCGATCAACCAGATCCCCGGCGTCGGCACGATCGTCGAGGTGCCGACCGTCGAGGCCGCCACCGCCTTCTGCAACGGGCTGGTGGACACCGACATCCTCAACCTCGCCACGGTCGGGACGCTGCAGTCGCAGTGCACCGACCAGTCGGGCACCGTGACGCTGAGCGACGTGAAGGTGCTCGGCGCACCGCAGCCGGTGCTGGCCGGCGAGATCGCCCCCGAGACCGAGCTGCTGCCGCCCGAGCTGGCCGCGGTCGCGAAGATCACCCTCAACCACCAGGTGGCCGACGGCGAGAACTTCACCGTCGAGGGCCTGCGGCTCGAGGTCGGCGGTCAGGTCGTCGCCGTGCTCGCCTCGGCGACGTGCGGTGGTCCGGCGGCCGAGGAGCCCGTCGTCCAGCAGCAGGCCCCCAGCAAGGGACCCAAGCAGGCACCCGCGCCCACGCCCGTGAAGACGTCGGCGCCCGTCACGGGCTGACCCACTAGCGGTCGAGCAGCGGGCGCGACGGGTCCCAGGTGGTCCCGTCGCGCTCGTCCTGCCTCCGGCGGGCGATGGCCGAGAGTGCCTCAAGCACCACGCGGTTGGCGAGCGCCGCGGTGATGTCGGCGTGGTCGTAGGGCGGGCTGACCTCCACCACGTCGACGCCGACCACCGGCAGCTCGAGACAGATCCGGCGTACGGCATCGAGCAGCTCGCGTGCCGTCAGGCCGCCCGGCTCCGGCGTACCCGTGCCGGGCGCATGCCCTGGGTCGCAGACGTCGATGTCGACGGAGAGGAATACGCCCTCGCACTCGTCGGTCGCGATGCCGAAGGCCTCGGTCAGGCACTCGGCCAGCCCGCGGTGGACGATCTCGGTCATCTCGTAGGACCGCATCTTCTCCGCGGCCATCCAGTCAAGCGTCTCGGGACCGGGCCAGTAGCCGCGCAGCCCCATCTGGAGGAACCGGTCGCCGCGCAGCGCGCCGGACTCGATGAGGCGGCGCATCGGCTGCCCGTGTCCCCAGAGCGAGCCGAACTCGATGTCTCCGGTGTCGGCGTGCGCGTCGAAGTGGATCATCGAGACGCGGCCGTGGCCGAGCACGTTGGCGACACCCTTCGCGTCCGGGTAGGCGATGGAGTGGTCGCCGCCGAGGACGACGGGGATCGCGCCGGAGCGCGTCACCTTCTCCACCGCGGCCTCGAGCCGGCCGAGGGTGGTCTCGATGTCGCCGGGCGGCAGCTCGACGTCGCCGGCGTCGTACACGCGGAGGTCTCGCAGCCCGTCCGTGCGCAGCGCGAGCGAGGGCCGCGAGCCGTCGTGCGGGAGGTAGTCGGTCATCCGGATCGCCTGCGGCCCGAAGCGGGTGCCCGGCCGGTGCGACGTACCGCCGTCGAACGGGGCGCCGAGGATCACCACGTCCGCGTCGGCGTACGTCGTCTCGTCGTCGAGGTCGCACGCAGGCACGCCCAGGAAGGTGATGTCGGGACCGAACTGAGCGCCGTAGCGAGCCATGGGGGGACTCTAGGCTGTTGCCGGACAACCCGATCGAGGACGAGGGGTGCAGATGGCTGTGTTCCGGACCGAGCTCGAGGCGACCGGCGGCAACAACGTCGGGATCGTGGTGCCCGAGGACGTCGTGCTGGCCTTCGACCGCGGCAAGCGGGTGCCGGTGGTCGTGACCATCGACGGTGACTACACCTACACGACCACCATCGGCGTCATGGGCGGGCGCTACCTCGTCTCCTTCAATGCCGAGACCCGCAAGAAGACCGGCCGCGGCGCCGGCGACGAGATCGAGGTCGAGCTCGTCGTCGACCCCGACCGCTGACGGAGGACCTATGGACGAGGACACCTTCTGGCGGGACGCCGAGGCGCACCTGATCAGGTACGGCGGCGGGTTCACGCCGCGGATCATCGAGCGCGCGGCCGGCTCGTTCGTGTACGACGAGCAGGGCCGCGCGATCCTCGACTTCACGTCCGGCCAGATGAGCGCCGTGCTCGGCCACTCGCACCCGGAGGTGGTGCGGACGGTCACCGAGTCGATCTCGACGCTCGACCACCTCTACTCCGGGATGCTCAGCCGGCCGGTCGTCGAGCTCGCCAAGCGGCTGGCGACCAGCCTGCCGTCGCAACTGAGCCGGATGCAGTTGCTCAGCACCGGCGGCGAGGCCAACGAGGCCGCGATCAAGATGGCCAAGCTCGCGACCGGTCGCTACGAGGTCGTGGCCCTCGACCGCTCCTGGCACGGCATGACGACGGGCGCCGCCGGGGCGACGTTCAGCGCGGGCCGGCACGGCTACGGCCCGCCACCGGTCGGCAACCTCACGCTGCCCGCGCCCGACGCGTACCGCTCTCCCTTCCGCCACGCGAACGGCAGTCACGACTGGGAGACCGAGCTCGCGTACGGCTTCGCGACGCTCGACCGCCAGTCGTCCGGCAGCCTCGCTGCGTGCCTCGTCGAGCCGATCCTGTCGTCGGGCGGCATCCTGGAGCTGCCCGAGGGCTACCTCGCCCGGCTCCACGAGGAGTGCCGCCAACGCGGGATGCTGCTGATCGTCGACGAGGCGCAGACCGGCCTCGGCCGCACCGGCACGATGTACGCCATCGAGCGCGACGGGGTCGTGCCCGACATCATCACGCTCTCGAAGACTCTCGGCGCCGGCCTGCCCGTCGCGGTCGTGGTCACGTCGGCCGAGATCGAGGAGATCTGCCACGAGCGCGGCCACCTCTTCTTCACCACGCACTCGTCCGACCCGTTGCCGGCGGCCGTCGCCCTCACCGTGCTCGACGTCGTCGAGCGCGAGGGGCTGGCCCACCGCGCCACGGTGCTCGGCAAGCAGCTCGGCGACCGGCTGCTCGACCTGCGCGAGCGCTACGACGTCGTCGGCGACGTACGCGGCCGCGGGCTGCTGCAGGGTGTCGAGCTGGTGACCGACAAGGCCAGCAAGACCCCCGCCGACGCGCTCGGCCGGGCAGTGACGGCGGCCGCCCTCGAGCTCGGGCTGCACATCAACATCGTGCAGCTGCCCGGCCTGGGTGGCGTGATCCGGATGGCGCCGCCGCTGACGATCTCGGAGACGGACCTGCACCGGGGCATCGACCTGCTCGAGCAGGCGATCGCGGAGGCGCTGAAGGGCTGACTACCAGTCACCCAGCGCCGCGAACCGCTCGCCGATGAGGCGGTGGGCCGCGGAGTCGGGGTGGAGGTTGTCGGGCAGCGGGAGCCGCTCGGCGTCGGCGGCGCCGTAGAGCCCGAGCCCGTCGACGTACGTCAGGTGCGGGTCGCCGCGCCGCTCGACGACCTCGGCGAGCACCTCGCGGACGACCTCAAGCGTCAGCTTTCCGGTCGCCACCTCGGCGGGGTCACCGCTCGCGACGAACGCCAGCCGGCCCTCGGCGAGAGCCGCCATGTCGGGCGCGCTCGGGCCGGGCACCGCCTCGTGGATCGCACAGTGCACCGGGGAGATGAGCCGCACCGGGGTGTCCGGGTGCCCGTCGCGGATGGTGTCGAGGTACCCGTGCACGGCGGGACCGAGCGCCCGTCGCCGCAGCAGGTCCTGGTTGACCAGGTTGATGCCGAGCTTGACGCTGATCAGGTCGGCCGGGGTGTCGCGGATGGTGCGCGCGACGAACGGGTCGAGCAGAGCACTGCCGCCGAGGCCGAGGTTGACCAGGTCGAGCCCGCTCAGCCGGGCGGCCACGACAGGCCAGGGCTCGGTCGGGTACGTGGCGACAGACCCGTGGCTGATCGAGCTGCCGTGGTGCACCCACCGCGGCCGGTCGTCGGGCAGCGGCGCGACCGGGGAATCGGCCCGGAGGTCGACGAGCTCGGTCTGCTCGTCGTGCGGCAGCCAGACCTCGACGTCCTTCTCCCCGGCCGGCAGCTCGATGACCAGCGTCGTCGGCTCGCCGACCGTCAGCGTGCTGGCGCCGGTCATCATCTCGACATCGAGCACGTTGCCGCCGGGCGCCTGCAGCCGCTCGACCAGCTCGCCGTCGACGAGCACGTCGTACCACCCGTCCGGCCGCTGGGGCGTGCCGACGTAGCGGCGCTTGGTCGGCAGCACGTCGAGCTCGAGCCGGGTCGCCGCGGTCCGCAACGCCAGGCGTACGCCGGCGGGCTGGGCCTCGACGAGGTGGAGCTGCGGGTCGTCGGACTGCGCCCGCGCCCAGGCAGGCAGCCGGTGCGGCAGCAGGCCACGGTCGGTGGGCTCGAGCTCGAGCGCACCGCGGACGAGGTTCGGGTCGATCACCACGCCAGTCTGCCGTCCGGATCCAGCAACCGTCAGCGGGGGCATCTTGACATTAGTTCGAGACTCATACTTAATAGTGACGTGGCTCTCATCCTCGGCCTCGACTCCTCCACCCAGTCGACCAAGGCCCTTCTCGTCGATGCCGACACCGGCGAGGTCGTCGACGCCCGGACCGCGCCCCACCCGCCCGGCACCGAGGTGGACCCGAAGGCCTGGCTGGCCGCCGCGGACGACGCGACGGCCGGCCTCCTCGAGCGCGCGGACGCCGTCGCGGTCGGCGGTCAGCAGCACGGCATGGTCGCCCTCGACGACGAGCGCGCGCCCGTACGGGACGCGCTGCTCTGGAACGACACCCGCTCGGCCGACGCCGCCCGCGACCTCATCGCGGAGATGGGCGGACCGCAGGCGTGCGCCGACGCGATCGGCAGCGTGCTGGTCGCGTCGTTCACCTCCAGCAAGCTGCGGTGGCTGCGCGACCACGAGCCCGAGCACGCGGTCGCCACCACGACGGTCCTGCTCCCCCACGACTTCGTCTCCCACCACCTCGCCGCCCCCGGCACCGAGCCGTTCACCGACCGGGGCGACGCCTCCGGCACCGGCTACTTCGCAACTGCGATCGGCCAGTGGCGACCCGACCTGCTCGAGCAGGCGCTCGGCCACTCGGCCCGCCTGCCCCGCATCGTGGCCCCGGGACACACGGCGGCCGAGACCAGCGGCGGAGCCGTCCTGGCCGGCGGCACGGGCGACAACATGGCGGCCGCGCTCGGCATGGCGCTGCGGCCCGGCGACGTCCTCGTCTCGGTCGGCACCTCGGGCGTCGCCTCGGCCATCAGCACGACGCCTGTCGCCGACGGCGCGGGCGTCGTCACCGGCTTCGCCGACGCGAGCGGCGGCTTCCTGCCGATGGTCACCACGATGAACGCCGCCGGCATCCTCGACCTCCAGGCCCGGTGGCTCGGCGTCGACCACGACGAGCTGGCCGCGCTGGCCCTGCAGTCCGCGCCCGGCGCCGGCGGGGTCACCCTCCTCCCCTACTACGGCGGCGAGCGCACCCCCAACCGTCCCGACGCCGTCGGCACCTGGACCGGGCTCACGCCCCGCACGACCCGCGCCGACCTCGCGCGCGCGGCGTACGAGGCACTGCTCTGCTCGCTCGCCGACGCCGTCGACCGGCTCGTCGCCGCCACCGGGGCGCAGCCGCAGCGGGTGCTCATGGTCGGCGGCGCGACGAAGAGCGCCGCACTGCGCGAGCTCGCCCCGGCCGTGCTCGGCTGCCCGGTCGTGCTGCCGCCGCCGGGTGAGTACGTCGCCCTCGGCGCGGCCCGGCAGGCCGCCTGGGCCCTGGCCGGATCGGCCGAGCCGCCGACCTGGCCGGCCCCGGAGACGACCGTGCTCGAGGCCGACCCCACCCCCCACGTCCGCGAGGTCTACGCCGACCTGCGCGCCCGCACCGACACCTGGACCACCACCCCGAGCACGGAAGGCACCCCATGACCATCGACATCCCCACCCCGTCCCCCGAGGACAAGTTCTCCTTCGGCCTCTGGACCGTCGGCTGGCAGGGAGTGGACCCGTTCGGGCCCGCCACCCGCCCGCCGATGGACACGGTCCACGCGCTGGAGAAGCTCGCCGAGCTGGGGGCGTACGGCGTCAACTTCCACGACGACGACGTGATCCCCTTCGGCAGCGACGACGCCACTCGAGACCAGATCATCGCCCGCTTCAAGAAGGGCCTCGCCGATACCGGCCTCGTGGTCACCACCTCGACGACCAACCTCTTCAGCCACCCGGTCTTCAAGTCCGGCGGCTTCACCAACAACGACCGCGACATCCGCCGCTTCGCGCTGCGCAAGGTGATGCGCAACGTCGACCTGGCCGCCGAGCTCGGCGCGAAGGTGTACGTCGCGTGGGGCGGTCGCGAGGGTGCGGAGTACGGCGCCTCGCAGGACACCCGCGTCGCGCTGGACCGGATGAAGGAGGCCTTCGACGTCCTCGGCGACTACGTCACCGAGCAGGGCTACGACATGCGCTTCGCGATCGAGCCCAAGCCCAACGAGCCGCGCGGCGACATCCTGCTCCCCACCATCGGCCACGCCCTGGCCTTCATCGAGCAGCTCGAGCGCCCCGAGCTGGTGGGCGTGAACCCGGAGATCGGGCACGAGGAGATGGCCGGCATGAACGCCGCCGCCGGCTACGCCCAGGCCCTGTGGTCGGGCAAGCTCTTCCACATCGACCTCAACGGCCAGAACGGCCCGAAGTACGACCAGGACCTGCGCTTCGGCGCCGGCAACGTCCGCGGCGCCTTCTGGGTGGTCGACACCCTGCTGGCCGGCGGCTACGACGGCCCGGTCCACTTCGACTTCAAGCCGGCCCGCACCGAGGACGAGGACGGCGTCTGGGTCTCGGCCGCGGCCAACATGCGCAACTACCTCATCCTCCGCGAGAAGGTGAAGGCCTTCCGCGCCGACCCGGAGGTGCAGGCCGCGCTCGAGGCAGCCAAGGTCCCCGAGCTCGGCGTCCCGACCGTTGCGGAGGGAGAGGGCTGGAAGGGCCTGCTCGCCGCCGACCTGCGCGACCCCGAGGAGCTCGCCGCCCGCGGTGGCGGCTTCGAGCTGCTCGACCAGCTCGCGCTCGAGCACCTGTACGGCGTCCGCTAACCGTGCAGCCCCAGTTCCGGGCGCGCGTCGGCACCGAGGGACTGCGCCGCACCAACACCGGCGCCGTGCTCCGTGCGCTCCGCCGGCTCGGCCCGTCCACGCGGGTCGAGCTGGCCCGGCACACCGGCCTCGCCAAGGCGACGGTCGGCGTGATCGTCGCGGACCTCGAGGCCGCTCGCGCCGTCGCCGAGGAGGGATCGCGGCCGGGCGTACGCGGTCGGCCAGGGCGGCCGGTGGCGCTGCGTGGCGACCGGTTCGTCACGCTCGGGCTCGAGCTCAACGTCGACTACGTCTCCGCGGTCGTGCTCGACCTCTCCGGCCGGGTCGTGTCGAGCACCAGCCGACCCGGCGGCACCGGCGACGCCCTGCACGACCTGGCGCGCACGGCCCTCGCGGAGCACGTCGGACCGGAGAGCATCGTGGTCGGTACGACGCTGGCGGTGCCCGCGCTGGTGCGCGGCGACAACCACACCGTCGCGTGGGCGCCGAACCTCCGGGTCGACTGGACCGACCTCGCCGCCACGCTGGGCGAGCTGGTCCCCGGCCTCGAGATCGAGGTCAGCAACGACGCCAACTGCGCGGCGTACGCAGAGGCACACCACGGCGCCGCTCGCGGAGCCGGCCACGCCCTCTACGTCACCGGGACCGTCGGCATCGGCGCCGGCATCGTGCAGGACGGCGAGCTGGTGCGCGGCGGCGCGGGCTTCGCCGGCGAGGTGGGCCACATGCCCATGGGCGACTCCACCGCGCTCTGCGGCTGCGGGCGCCGGGGCTGCTGGGAGGCCGCGATCGGCCTGCACGCGATGCTCGCCGCCGTCGGGATGCCGGAGCTCGACACCCCGCTCCTCACCGCCGAGTCGGTCGCCGAGCGCGCGCGCACCGACGCCTCCGTACGCGCCGGGCTCGAACGGGTCGGCGTCGACGTCGGCCTCGGGATCGCGATGCTGAGCAGCGTCCTCGACCCCGAGGTCATCGTGCTCGGCGGCTACTTCGCGGCGCTGGGCGACCTGGTGCTCGAGCCCGCCCGCCGCACCCTCGACGAGCGCCTCGCCTCCGACGTCCAGGTGCGTCCCGACGTCCGGCCGAGCACGCTCGGCATCCAGGCCGCTGCGCTCGGTGCGGCCGAGCAGTCGTTCGGTCCGGTCCTCACCGGAGAGCTCGACCTCACCGCCTGACCGACGGCGACGTCAGCCGGCCAGGCGGGAGCGTACGTCCTCGAGTGCGGTGCCGAGCGCCGCCACCGGGTCGATGAAGAGCGGCTCCAGCGCGATCTCGGCCGCCCCGAGCAGCGAGGAGTCCGACCCGAGGCCGGGGAGCGCCAGGGTGACCGACTCCAGCGGCGCCGGCAGGGCGCGCTCGGCCAGTCCGGCGTCGACTTCGGCCCCGACCAGCAGGTAGAGCGAGCGGAGGTAGCCGCCCAGGATGACCGTCTGCGGGTTGAACATGTTGACAAGGCTCGCGAGCCCCTGGCCGAGGGCGGTGCCGGTGGCGCGGAGTGCGGGCGACGGCTTGCCGAAGGAGTCGAGCACCTCGTCGAGCTGGGCGACCTTGTCCGGCGGGCACTGGATGGCCGCCGCGATCGCGTGGGCGCCGACCTCGGTCTCCCAGCAGCCGCGGTTGCCGCAGTGGCACGGACGGCCCGCGGGGTCGAAGCGCAGGTGGCCGACCTCGCCGGCGTAGCCGCCGGCCCCCTCGAGGCGGTGGCCGCCGGTGATGATCCCCGCACCGACACCGACGTTGCCGGAGATGTAGATGAGCTCGTCGGTGCCGACCCCGGCCCCGCGGGTGTGCTCGGCCAGGGCGCCGAGGTCGGCGTCGTTGGCCAGGGAGACCGGGACGTCGAGCCCCAGCGCCGCCAGCACGATGCCGCCGAACGACACGTCGTGCCACTCGAGGTTGGGGGCCAGCCGGATGAGGCCGTCGTTGCGACGCACCAGTCCCGGGACGCTGATGCCGATACCGACCAGGGCGGACGCCGCTGGGGCGTCCGCGACGACCGTGCGGATCAGCGCCGCCACGGCCGCTCCGACCTGCCACGCCTCGCCGTCGCTGTGCACCGGCGCCTGCGCGCGCTGCAGGATCCGCCCGCCGAGCCCGACCCGGGCGACGACCGCGCGGTCGACGCCGAGGTCGACCGCGATGACGTAGGGGCCGTCCTCGGCGATCCGTACGCCCGCCGACGGCCGGCCGGCACCCTGGCGGGCGCCCTCCACCGGCGTGGTCCGCTCGGAGATGCCCAGCGACTCGAGCTCGCCGACCAGGCCCGCGATCGTGCTCCGGTTGAGCCCCATGATGGCCGTCAGCTCGGCGCGCGACATCTCACCGGCGCTGTGCACGTGCCGGAGCACCGTGCCGAGGTTGTGGCGCCGGATGGCCTCCTGGTTGGTGCCGAGGCCCGAGCGCCGCTGCGGGCTCAACGTCGTGACCTATACGCCCGCCGAGGAGCGACGACGACGCGAGATGGCGTCAACGCTCGCGGCGAGCAGCAGCACGCCACCGGTGACCACGAAGTTGATGTAGGCCGCCTGGTTGAGCAGCCCCAGGCCGTTGGAGATGGTCGCGATGACCAGTCCGCCGATGACGGCGTCGAGCGCCCGGCCGCGACCACCGAAGAGGCTGGTGCCGCCGATGACAGCCGCCGCCACGGCGTACAGCAGCACGTTGCCGCCGCCCGAGCCCGGGGAGACCTTGCCGGTGTAGGACGCCGACAGCAGGCCGGCGAGCGCCGCCATCCCGGTGCAGATGACGAAGGCCATGATCCGGACCCGGCGTACGTTGATGCCGGCGCGGCGAGCAGCCTCGGCGTTGCCGCCGACGGCGTACAGATGCCGCCCGAAGCGGGTCTTGGTGAGGATGAAGGTCCAGAAGAGCAGCAGGGCGATGACGACCGGCGCCGCCCACGGGATGCCGCTGATGTCGAAGATCGGGTTGGGCGATCGGTTGGCGTTGAGCAGCGCAGTGAGGCCGAGGACGATGGCGGCGAGGACGGCGATGCGGATCGCGACGAGGCCGATGGGCGGGTGGACCAGGCCCTTGGCCGAGAGCGAGCGATAGCTCCACAGCGACAGCGCGGCGAAGGCGAGCACGATCAGCACCGCGGCGATCCAGCCGGCCGTGACGGGCACGTTCTTGATCGACAGGCCGCGCAGGACCGGGTCGTTGTAGCGGAGCGAGCCGCCGGAGCCGATGAGCTTGAGCGGGACCGCCTGCAGCCCGAGGAAGAACGCGAGGGTCACGACGAAGGACGGGATGCCGAGGAACGACACGAGCGAGCCGATGACCAGACCCACCACCATGCCGAACGCGACGCCGGCGAGCGTCGCCAGCCACCACGGCCAGTCGTAGTCGATGAGCATCAGGGCGGTGATGGTCGCGCAGGCGCCGCCAGCGACACCGGCCGACAGGTCGATCTCTCCGAGGAGCAGCACGAAGACGATGCCCATCGCCAGGACGATGATCGCGCTCGCCTGGACGACCAGGTTGGCCATGTTGTACGTCGTCAGGAACCGGTCGTTGAGCGAGGCGAAGATCACGACGAGGACGACGAGGCCGAGGATGGCGGGCAGGGAGCCCATGTCACCGCCGCGCAGGCGGTTGACGTAGTCGCGGGCCGAGTCGCCGATGCTGCCGGCCTGGCGGTTGTCGTTGTCGAAGCCGCTCGCGACGGGGGCCGCGGGGGTGGACTGGGTGTCGGTCATGGTGGTCTCCGGTCCTTCTCAGACGGTCGCGGTGGCGGGGTTCTCGGCAATGCCGAGGTCACCGGAGCGTCCGGCGGTGATGAGCTCGACGATCTGGCCGTGCGTGACGTCCTTCGACGACACGTCCGCGGCCACGCGTCCGAGGTAGAGCGCGGTGATCCGGTCGGCGACCTCCAGGACGTCTCCCATGTTGTGGGAGATGAGCACGACGCCGAGGCCGCGGTCGGCCAGGCGGCGTACGAGGTCGAGGACCTGCCGGGTCTGCGCGACACCGAGGGCGGCGGTGGGCTCGTCCAGGAGGACGACCTTGGAGTTCCACAGGACCGCCTTGGCGATCGCCACGGTCTGGCGCTGGCCGCCGGAGAGGCTGGCGACGCTCTGGCGCACGGACTTCACGGTGCGTACGGAGAGGGACGCGAGGGTCTCGCGGGCGCGGGTCTCCATGGAGACCTCGTCGAGGCCGAAGCGGGTGGTCTCCTCGCGGCCGAGGAACATGTTCTCGACGATGTCGAGGTTGTCGCAGAGGGCGAGGTCCTGGTAGACGACCTCGACGCCGAGGGCGGCGACGTCGCGGGGTCCGTGGACCTCGACCTCGTTGCCCTCGAACCGGTAGTCACCGCTGTCGCGGCCGTAGATGCCGGCGATGATCTTGACCAGCGTCGACTTGCCGGCGCCGTTGTCGCCGACCAGGGCAGTGACCTGCCCGGGGTAGACGGCGAAGTCGACGTCGTGCAGGACATGCACCACGCCGAAGCTCTTGTTGACTCCGCGCAGCTCGAGCAGCGGTTCCATGGTCCTACTCCGATCGACAGGAATTTGTTGTGCGAGTCACGGGAGCGACGCCCGGGCCGTGGTGCGGCCCGGGCGTCGTTCCGCGAAGGGTGGAGCAGGGGATCAGGAGATCCCGGCCTCGGCGCACAGGTCGGCGAACTTGCCGGTGCACACGTCGGCTGCCGACTGGCCACCGTCGGAGATCACGTCACCGACGCTGTCCTTGGTGATGGCCTGGGGCTCGAGCAGGATCGACGGGACCTCGCTGTCGTCCGAGGAGTCGACCGTGGTGCCGGTGACGTCGGCCTCCTCGCCGTTGGCGAGAGCGATCGCGACGTCGGCCAGCGCGCCGGCCTCCTGCGTGGCGGACTTGTAGACCGTCATGCACTGGGTGCCGGCGAGGACGTTCTGCAGGCCCTCGACGGTGGCGTCCTGGCCGGTGACCGGGACCTTGCCCGCCTGGCCGGCGCCCTCGAGGATGCTGATCGCAGCGCCACCGAGACCGTCGTTGGCCGCGAGCACGCCGTCGACCTTGCCGTCAGCGGCGGTGTAGAGCTGCTGGAAGATCGTGGCAGCCTGCTCGTTGTCCCAGTCCGGGACGGCCTGCTCGCCGACGACGGAGTAGTTGCTCATGCCGTCGAGCACGCTGTGCGCGCCCTCGGCGAAGAGCGTGGCGTTGTTGTCGGTGGGCGAACCGTTGAGGTAGACGATGTTGGCGTCCTTGTCCCCGAGGCAGTCCGCGAGGCCCTGGCCCTGCAGCTCGCCGACGACGGTGTTGTCGAAGGAGACGTAGTACTGCGCCGTGCCACCGAGGGTGAGGCGGTCGTAGTCGATGGTGGCCACGCCCTGCGACTCGGCCTTCTCCTGGATCGCGGCGCCCGACTCGGAGTCGAGGTTGACGATGGCGAGGACCGTGACGCCGTTGCCGATCATGCTGTCGGCGATGGTGGTCATCTTCTCCGCGTCGCCCTCGGCGTTCTGGATCTCGTACTCGACGCCGGCCTCCTCGAAGGCGGCCTCGAGGGCCGGGCGGTCCGCGCTCTCCCAGCGCACCGAGGACTCGGTGTCGGGGAGGATGACGCCGATCTTGCCGACCGCCGCCTCGCTGCTGCCGGTGTCGTCCGAGCCGGTGTCGTCCGAGCCGGTGTCGTCGCTGCCACAGGCGGTGAGCGCCATCGACAGGCCGACCAGGGGGACGAGGACCAAACTGTGCTTCCGCTTCACGCGAACCGCCTCCTAGCGATTGTGTGCACCTCGGCTGGTCCGCCTGACGGGTGCATATGTTGTGTCGGACAACATATGGAGTGACGCCGGTCACGTCCAGAGTCGCCGCGCCGACGTTGCCGGTTTGTTACAGAAAACAAGGCCGGCAGGCGGGGCTGAGCGCTGGAGGGGTCTGGACCAGTGCCTCATCCGTCTCGCTGGCCGGACCACACCCGTCCACCCTCGCCGGCGTCGCCGATCAGCAGCAGGGCGTCGTCGCCGGCACCGGCCACGAGGGTGTGGTCGCCGGCCGTCACCGGCTCCAGGGGTACGTCGACCCGGACCCAGCCGCGACCGTCGGCGGTCTGCCAGAGCTCGTAGTGGTCGCCGGTGCTGACCGTGGCCAGCACGCCGGCCGGCGTACGGGCGAGCGAGGCGACGTAGGGCGCGCCGCGCCAGTCCGAGCCGTCGGCGATCGCGCCGAAGGTCACGGCTTCCCGCCAGCCCTCGTCGTCGCGCACCCAGGCCGCGAAGCGCTGGCCGCTGCGCCCGACCACGAGCAGCCGCTCGTCGCCGAGGTCGAGCACCCGCTGCGCGTCCTCGATCGCCTCGGTCGCCGGCATCTCCTGCGGAGCCCAGGTGAGCCCGTCCGCGGAGGTCCACGCGAGCGGATCGGGGTCGAGGTGCTCGCCCGTACGGGCGCCGCCGCCGACCACGACCCACTCCTCACCCGCCCAGCCGCCGCCCTGCGTGAGCGACTCGAGGTCGCCGTCGTCGGTGAGGCCCGGCTCCGCCTCGACACGGGTGAACTCGCGCGGGTCGTCGGTGAACCACACGCCGGGGCCGGACGTGCGGTTGCCGGTGATCAGCCAGCCGGAAGGCCCGCCGGAGATCGGCCCGACGTTGGTCGCGCTCACGCCGCCGTACTGCGTGAAGACGGCGGTCACGTCGACGAGGGTCCCGCCGTCGAGCCAGAAGGACGTCACGCGCGGGTTGCCGTGCGCACCGCCCGAGCGGGCGCCGACGACGGCGATCCGGTCGCGCGAGCAGGCGACGGAGCTGAGGATGGCGCGCCGCCCCCAGTAGGTGCGGGCGTCCACCGGCACCGACGACCACGTCTCCCGGTCGGCGGAGAACCAGGCCGCCGGCCTGGTGTCACGCGTCTCCGTCGGGCGGTCGAGGAAGACGGCTCCCACGACCCACCAGCCGTCGCCGCACTCCACCGCGTCTCGTACGACGGTGCGGCCGGGCTGCCCCTCGGGCGGCGGGAGCTCGCGCTCGGTCCAGGTGATCGAGACCGGCTCGGCGGTGGGCTCGTCGTCGGGCGGGGGGTCATCGCACGCGGCGAGCGTGGGAGTGAGGGCGGCGGTGAGGACGGCGACCAGCGCGAGCGCGGTCGGCGAGCTCCGACGGATCCCCATGCCCGCAGTCTGCATGAATGACCCGCCGGGGTGTTCGGTGTCGGCGAACCTCTGGCTACCGTGGCGACATGCCTTCCGTCTCCCGCACCTTCACCACCACCGCCACTCCCGACGCCGCCTACGCCTACCTCAGCGACTTCAGCAACGCCGAGGAGTGGGACCCGGGCACGAAGACGTGCGAGCGGACGAGCGGCGACGGCGGGGTCGGCACGACCTACCACAACGTCTCGTCCTTCCTCGGGCGAGAGGTCGAGATCACCTACACGACCGCCGAGCTCGCGCCGCCCACGCGCGTACACCTGCGGGGCACCAACGAGCAGTTCGAGGGACACGACATCTTCGAGATCACCGCCGCCGGCCGTGGCTCGCAGGTGCGCTACACCGCGGAGATGTCGTTCTCCGGCCTGTCCAGGCTGGCGGCGCCCGCCGTCGCGGCGTACCTGCCGATCCTGGCCAAGAAGACCGTCGCCGAGCTGAAGGCCGCGCTGGACCGGCAGACCGCCTGAGCCGATCGGTCAGCCGGACCGGTCGAGCCGCGCCAGGGCACGCAACCACAACCGGTCGGCGTCGGCGGCTCCGGTGTCCGGGCCGGCGGGCGCATCCAGGAGCTCGTCGACACCGTGCGCCGGTGAGGCTCCCGCCGACCGTGCTGCGCCGAGCAGGACGCGGGCTGCCGCGACCGCGGCCGGGCGGTGGCTGCTGATGACCGACTCGTAGACGGGCGTGGCGCCCGCAGCAGTGGGCACCTCCCAGGCCGAGACGAGCGCGGCACGCGACTCCGTCAACGTGACCACGGTCCACTCCCGCCGCAGGGCCGACCTCTCGGGCAGTTGGCACAGGGCCGGGCTGGCCGCCGGGTCCGCGGGCAGGGCGTCGTCGAACTCGGCGACCACGGCCGCCCACGCAGCCGTGCGCGCGAGCTCGTCCCACCGGTGGCGCTGGCCGGCGAAGCGGTGGCCGGCCTGGAAGGAGCCCAGCACGAGCGGCCGCTCGGCCCGGGCCAGCGCCTCGTCCTCGACGGCGTACGACGCCGCGACGAGGGCACGCCGACCGAGCCGCTGCCGACCCAGGTGCGGGAAGTCGCGGGCCAGGACCGCGTGCACCGACTCGTCGGGGCGACGGTGCCGGCGCTGCACGGTGTCGACGGCGGCCCCCAGCGAGACGCCCGACGACCTCAGGTCCTGCACCTGGCGGACGAGATCGACGTCGGCGTCGGAGAAACGGCGGTGCCCGCTCGGCGACCTCGTGCCCATCGGGAAGCCGAAGCGGTTCTCCCACGTCCGGAGCACCGTCGGGGTCACCCCGGTGCGGTCGGCGAGCACTCCGATGCTGAACCCCTCGGCCATTTGTCCTCCATCCAGACTCTTGTGCATCCTGCAGAGATAATCTATACAGGACTGTAGAGGTTTTTGCCTCCCTATGCACTGGAGACTCCCATGAGCACTGTTGTCCTGATCGGAACCGTGGCGATGGTCGTGGCCATCGTCGGCTGCTTCTTCATCTGGCGCCTCGACGCCTCCCGGGCCGAGGAGGTCGAGCACACGGCCCCGCCGCCGCGCCGCGACGTCCCCCGTGTCGCCGGTCCCTCCGCCCAGCCGAAGCACCTCGACTCGTAGGTCCGCGGGCCCACCCGGGTGGCCGATCCACCCGATCGGGTGGGCCCTTCCGTCCGCCTCCGTGGCAGGTTCGACGGGTGACCACCCTGGTCGCCACCGACTCCACAGGAGGATCGACGATGGGTCTCGACGACAAGATCGGCAACAAGGGCGAGGAGCTCAAGGGCAAGGCCAAGGAGGCGACCGGCAAGGCCACCGACGACGAGAAGCTCGAGGCCGAGGGTCGCGGCGACCAGGCCGGCGCGAACCTCAAGCAGGCCGGCGAGAAGATCAAGGACGTCTTCAAGAGCTGACCCCCCCCCCCCCCCCCCCCCCCCCCCCGCCCCCCCCCCCCCCCCCCCCCCCCCCCCCCCCCCCCCCCCCCCCCCCCCCCCCCCCCCCCCCCCCCCCCCCCCCCCC
>NZ_SDWV01000020.1 GCF_004137345.1 Nocardioides zhouii | reverse complement strand
CCCACCCAACACAACGCGCTGCAAGCAGTCCTCAACCACCTCGAGGCCGCCTGACGTTGACACAGGGCTACTCATCGCACCCCCAGGTCGTCGAGAAGGTGGTGCACGCGCCGCCGGCCGGCCTGCGGCGAGTACTGCCCTCCCCAACGCGAGCGGGCCCGATCCGTCACGGCCTGCCGCTCGTCCGCGGAGACCGCGAGCGCGCGCGTGATCACGCGGGCGAGGTCGCCCGCATCGCCCGCGCGCGCCACCCAGGGGTGGTCCGGACCGGCCACCTCGGGGAGGGCGCCGGCGTCGGAGACGACGAACGGCACGCCGGCCGCCATCGCCTCGGCCACGACGAGGCCGAACGGCTCGGCCCAGACGCTGGGGAAGACCACGAGGTCCACCTGCTGGAAGAGGTCCGCCGGCGCGACGTGGCCGAGACGGACCGCGCGGTCGCCGAGCGCGCCCACCGCGGCGTCGACCGTGGCGACCGACTCCGCCTCCACGTAGCGCGTGTCGCCGGCCAGGAGCAGGCGTACGTCATGCGGGACCGCCGCCACCGCGCGGGCGAGCACGTCGACCCCCTTGTCGGTCGACAGCCGGCCGAGGTAGCCCACGGTGGCCGAGCCGCTGACCGGCCCGGGGCGGAGGGGCAGGCGCGGCAGCTCCTGGGTCCAGTTCGCGTGCGGCGTGCTTCCCGGGATCCGGGAGGCCGCGTCGTGCGACGGCACGACGGTGGCGAGCGCTCCGCGCCGGGCGACCACGACAGCCAGCTCCTGCGCGCGGCCGCGCGGCGCCTGGTGCAGGTGCACGATCCGGTCCGGACGTCCCGAGGTCGCGAAGGACGGGACGAGGCCGTGGCACCACAGCACCCCCCGCCGTTGCTCGCGGTCCCAGGCCCGGAGCCGTGGGAGGTAGTCCCGCCTGCCGGTCGCGCGGATCGCGACGACCTCGGCGCCGGCGGCAGCCGCCGCGTCCAGCACCTCGGTCGGCGAGTCCGGCGCAACGACGGTCACGGGGTGGCCGAGCTGCAGCAGCGCCTCGGCGTGGCGCAGCAGCATCATCTCGCCACCCCCCAGATCGGGGTTGTTGGCGGCGAGGTGGATCCGGTCAGCCATCAGGTGGGCTCTTGGGCACGGGAGTCAGCACGTGTCCCAGGGCAAACGCCACCACGATCGCCACCGGGGTGTCGAGCAGCACCTCGCCCAGGGTGACCGCCATGACCGCAGTGCCGATCGCCGCCGACTGGACGGCGGCGGCCTTCACGTCTGCGTGCGACTGGTGGGCCAGGACGACGAAGCAGTAGGCGAGCAGCCCCAGGATGATCAGGAGCGCCGGCCAGCCACCCTCCTGCCTGGTCGCGAGGTAGCTGTTGTGGAAGAAGAACTCGACATCGCGGATGCTGACTCGGGCGCTGCCGGGACCGTTGCCGTACCACGGCGACGTGGCGATCTCGACGTTCTCCTGGGCGATGATCCGGTCGCGGAGGTTGTCGCTTCCGGTCCTGTTCGAGAAAGGTCCGAACGAGACCACGTCCTCGGGGATGTTCTGCACGAGCCACACCAGGCTGACGGCCAGCACGGTGCCGGCGACCTGACCCATCCGCCGACCGAACCAGATCCAGATCACCGCGAAGACCGCCGCGAGGAGGCCGGTGCGCGAGTAGCAGAGGATGAGTCCGGCGACGATGGGGATCGCGAAGAACACGCGCACCTTGAGCCGGTCGTCGCAGAAGTAGATGGCGATCACGCCGAGGACGGCGATGAAGTAGGCCCCGGCGTTGGGGTCGCCGAGGTAGCCGGTGAGCCGGCCGGGGTAGTAGTCGCCCCCGATGCCCACGATCGCCATTCCGATGATCGCGGCCAGGCCCACGGCCATCCCCAAGGCGGCGGAGCGGAGCGAGACGCGTCCGGTGCCGAAGGCCCAGATGAGGCCAGCCATGATCCCGATGTGCCCGACCCGCCGCACCCAGTCGAGGTGGTTGGCCAGGCCGGAGAGGACGAGCAGCGTGATGAGCGACGCGACCAGGATCGTCACGAGGGTCGGCAGCTTCGCTCCGCCGCGCGCAGGCCGGAAGACGCACAGACCGACCAGTGCCAGCATCGCCAGCTCGTTGAGGGGTGCGGGGCCAGCGTCGATGCCGCGGGGGATGAGCATCGCCATCAGCACGAAGTCGCTCATCCGGATCTCGCGGTCCGCCTCCGCGGCGTGCTCGACCGTCCGGTCCGGGAGCTTCCAGGGCGTGCTCTTCGCGTTCATGCCGTGGCTCCCGCGCGGACGTACGTCGCCGCGATCCGCGTGCACATGTCCGCGACGCTCGGCCAACCCGCCAAGCCAGGACGCGCCTCGGGCTTGAGCCCCTGGTCGGCGAGGGTGGCGGCGACGTCTGCCGCGTCCGTGGGCTCGACGAGCGAGCTCGCGGGCAGGATCTCGGGGTTGCCGCCCACCGGACTCGCCACGACGCCCATGCCGCGTGCCGCGGCGTCGAGCAGCGCATAAGAGCAGTTCTCCCAGACCGACATCATCGCCAGGACGTCGTGCTCGGTCATCGCGGCGTCGGGGTCGACGAAGCCCGGGAGGGTGACGCTCGGCGCCAGGCCGAGCCGCTCGACCTGCGCTCGTAGCACGGCCTCCTCCGACCCCGTCCCGGCGAGCGTCAGGCGCGCCTCGGGGTGCGTGCGGTGGAGCTCGGCGAAGCCGTCGACCAGCGCCGGGAGGCGCTTCTCGGGGGAGAGCCGGGCCAAGGAGAGGATCCGCAGGCCGGGGCCTCGAGTCGGCGCGTCGACCGGGTCGAGGCCGTTGGGGATCACCGTCACCGGGTCCTTCGGGTGCCACTTCTCCACCATCGCGTCGGCGGTGGCCCTGCTGACCGCGATCGCCGCGTCGAAGCGACGCAGTCGCGCCGTGTGCGCCAGCGCCATCACGCGTCCCTTGGCCGACGACCGGTGGTAGACCACGTCGTCGCGGGCGATGCCGTGCTCGGTGGTGACGAGCCGCGGGCCGCGCACGACCAGCGCGGCCACGATGTCGGCGTAGGCGAGGTGGCTGTGCACGACGGCGGGACGCTCACGGCGTACGACGTCGCGCAGCGTGGTGACGGAGGCGCGCAGCCCGTGGTCCGGCCCGAACGACCCCTCGACGACGGTTGCTCCCGCCTCGCGCAGGCGGCCCGGCAGGTCGCCGGGAGGGGTCAGGACGACCACTCGCCACCCGGGAACCCCGGATCGCACCACGTCCAGGACGTGGCGAGCCACGCCGCCCAGGTCGCTCACCGGGACGGCCCACAGTGCCGTGGGTTCGCTCAGAACCATTGCTCCAGCCGCTCCAGGGCGATCCAGAAGCCTTCACCGTCATTGACGTGCCCCTGCCAGATCTCGGGGATGAAGCTCACGCCCGGGCACATCGCGTCGAGCTGCTGGGCGAGCACCGCCCAGTCGATCTCGCCGTCGCCGACCTGCACGCCCTCGCCGTCGACGCCGGTGGCATCGACGAGGTGGAGGTGCTCGGAGTGCGGGGCGAGGAGGTCGGTCGCGTCGGCGAAGGACATCCCGAGGTAGTTGGCGGACAGCTTGGTGTGCGACACGTCGAAGCACAGCCGCCGGCCGTGACGCTCGGCGAACTCGGCGGTGTCGCGCGGGTCGACGAAGAGGTTGCAGTAGAGCTGGCCGCCCATGTACCAGGGGTACGGCGGCAGCGTCTGCGCGCACAGCCGCACACCCGAGTCGTCGATCCTGGCCAGTCCGGCCGCCACCCGGTCGTACATCCGCTCCCGCTCGGCGGGTGCGACGAACGCGTCGGTCGTGAAGCCGCCGAGGCTGGCCACGATGACCGGGCCGTCGGTGACCCCCTTGGCGTCGGCGCTCTGCGTGAAGTGCTGCTGCATCTCGCGGGTCGTGTCGACGACGCGCTGGAGCTCCCGGATCGAGCGCTCCCAGTGGTCGTCGTCCTCGGAGGCCAGGTTGAGCAGGAAGTCGCCGGCGAAGAGGTCGGGGGAGTGCGTCGTGAACCCCATCGGCAGGCCGCCGTCGTACGCCGCGAAGACCTCCTCGACCGGCAGGTCGAGGTCCTTGTAGGAGAAGTGGAACTCGAGGAAGTCGGGGGCGGTGTCCCGGGTCATCGCCTCGATGTCGTGGTAGCGCGTCGCCAGGCCCCACGGACGCCGGAAGTCGTACGCCCGGCCCTTGGGTGCCGCGTCACCCAGGTCGGTGGCGTAGAAGAAGTCCCCGGCCTCCAGCGCGCGGGACGTCGTCCGTCCCACGAGCTTGTCGAACGCGTTGGGCTGGAGGCCGCGACCGGGGCTCTTGATGTCGATGTCGGCAGCGGCGAGGGTCTCGCCGACCTCGATCCGACGCGCGGCGACGAGGGACTTGGCCAGGTTGACCCGGTTCATCATCTCGCCGGTGGACACGGCGCGGGGCGCGGCAGTGCCGAGCGCCTCCTCCACCTCGCGGACCCGCTGCACCATCTCGCGGAACTCCCCGGGCAGCAGGCTGACCTTGTGGTCGTTGCCCTCGAGCTCGCGGTCGAGGGTGAAGTGCTTCTCGATGATCCGCGCGCCTAGGGCGACCGCGGCGACGGGCACGTGGAAGCCCCGCTCGTGGCCCGAGTAGCCCACCGGCACCTGGGTGAGCTCGGCGAGCCGGGTGAGGTAGGTGAGGTTGATGTCCTTGAACGGCGCCGGATAGGTCGACTGGCAGTGCAGGAAGGCGTGCGCGACGCCGGTGCTGCGCACCACCTCGACCGTCTCCCGGATCTCGCCCTCGGTCGACATGCCGGTCGAGATGACCATCGGCGTGCCGCTCGCGGCCATGTGGCGAAGCAGGGCGTGGTTGGTCATGTCGGCGGACGCGACCTTCAGCGAGGGGATGCCGTAGTCGACGAGGCGGTCGACGCTGACCGGGTCCCACGCGGTGCACATGACCTCGATGCCGACGTCGCGGCAGTGGTCGAAGACCTCGAAGAGCTGGTCGGCCTCGAGGTTGTACTTCGCGAGCAGGTCGAGCGTGTACTGCGGCCCCAGGTCCTCGCCGCCGGAGCCGGACGAGCCCTGACGGTAGAGCGACTCCATGTCGCGGAGCTGGAACTTCACGATGTCGGCGCCGGACTCGACGGACAGGTCGACTAGCTGCTTGGCCAGCGACACGTCGCCCTGATGGTTGATGCCGATCTCGGAGATCAGCACCGTCGGCGCGTCGGCGGCCACCACGTGGCGACCGATCCGGAGCTCGTCGGCACGGTTGATCGCGATCGCGACGAGGTGGCCGCGCTCGTCGACCAGGGCGACGTGGTCGATGCCGGAGCCGAAGGCGTGGGAGATCTCGGCGGGGCTGCTACCGATCGGCAGGCTGCGGGGCGAGGTGTTCGCGGCTTCGATCGCCGGCACGTCGACGGTCAGGCTCGCGGCACCGCTGACCCAGCGCCGGAAGTCGCCGTCGGACAGCACGCCGTCGAGGTGGCCGTGCGAGTCGACGAGGAAGATCACCCGCGCCTGGTTGGCGGTGATCTTCTCCAGGGCGCGGAGGACCGGGTCGCCTGAGTAGACGACGTAGGGCGTGAGGTCACGCTCGATGATCAACGCAGAGGCCTTCCGTGGGTGTCCGTGCACCTCAACCGTAACGAGACGGACGAGATCTCGTGGTCACACGGGCCGACGAGCCGTCAACAACCTCGCGGCGAGCGCCACGTCCAGCTCGGTGTCGATGTCGATGCCCTCGTCCTCGGTCATGACGAACAGGCCTATCCGCCCACCGAGCCGGTTGTCGTGCTGCTCGTAGATCTCCGTGCGGGTGACGTAGAGCGACCCCGTCTCGCGGTAGCGGCGGGTCTCGTCCGTCAGGTCCTGCCGGCGGGGCCGGGCAGCGACGTCGTACGCCGCCGTGGGCGGGTCGCCTTCCTGCCAGATGAAGGGTGGCTGCTCGACGACGCCCACCATCGAGTCGACGCCGGTGGCGGCGAACTCGGCGAGCGCCCGGCCGAGCGTGTCGTCATGGCGAACGGGCGAGGTCGCCTGCAGCAGCATCACGGCCTCCGGGCGGTCGCGCTCCGCCGTGACCTGCTCGATGGCGTGGCGGATGACAGGCTCTGTGGGCGTGGTGTCCTGGGCGAGCTCGGCGGGTCGCAGCCACGGCACCCGTGCTCCGGCCGCCCGGGCGACCGCGGCGATCTCGGCGTCGTCGGTGGACACCAGCACGTCGAGGCCGGCGACGGCGAGTGCCTGCTCGATCGTCCAGACGATGAGCGGCTTGCCGGCCACGTCGAGCAGGTTCTTGCGGGGGACGCCCTTGGAGCCGCCCCGGGCGGGGATCACGCAGAGGGTCACCGGACGGCACCGCTCACGATCTCGGCGATGCGGCGCGCGGGCTCGACCGCCGGCCGGTCAGGCGCGGTCGTCGGCGTAGAACCGAGGCGGTGCATGCCGTAACGCTCCCAGAACTCGCCCAGCCATGCCGGAGGTCGCGGGAAGTCGACCCAGGCGTCGCGTCCGCGTGCGGCCGCCTCCAGCACACCCGTGGAGAAGACACTGACGATCGGAGACTCGAGGTCGACCAGCGGGACGCTGCTGGTGTCGACGGTGATGCCTGCACGGGCGTACGCCGCCAGCACGGCCCGCGACGTCACGTCCCGCTCGGAGGGGTGGGGTCGGTAGATGGCTCCGTGCTGGCGGCAGGTGGTCAGCGCGGCGTGCGCGAGGCGGGCGCGAGCAATCTCGGCTGCGTGGCCCTGGCCCAGGTAGACCAGTGACACTCTGGTCGAGGACGGCGCCCTGCCGTCCGTCGCCAGGCTCCCGGCCGCCCACAGGAGTTGGCTCCCGGTCGTCGTCACCGACACGTCGTCACGCCCGGCGGTCCAGAACTCGCCGTCTACGTCGCTCCACGCCAACAGGCGTGCGGCTCGCGGCAGCGGGGGAGCGAACGGTGTCAGCGCGCCGTGCTGGGACACGAAGAAGGGAAGCGCCCGGTCGTCCGCCAGCGCGAAGACCACCTCGCCGATCGCCGTGTAGTGCCCGGCGGCCAGCACCACCCGCGGCGCCACGTCCGACGGGAGGTCTGCCAGCGGGATCGAGCGTCGTCGGTGGCCGACGTACTCCGGTGGAGGCTGCCAACCGACCGGCGCCACGATCGCGGTGCGACCTGGCGCCAGGTGGGTCAGTGGGGCGACCACGGCCCGGTCGACACTGGTGTGCGTGGCCTCGACGGCGACCAGCACGTCGGCGTCCGGCCCGGGGGTGAGCACGTCGACCCGAGCGCCTGCCGGCGGCCGTACGCGCGTCCGAGCAGCGCGAGCCGCCTGGCGAACCGGGTGGCGCCACTCGTGCCAGCGCCGCCAGGCCACGAGGTCGCCGGGATGGTTCAGCACGTCTCCCATCCCTTCTCTGCTTGGTCCGCTGGCCACGGCACGCAACGGTCCCACGGTAGTGTCCGAACTCGTGCCCGAGTCCCGCCCCACCGTCTCCGTGGTGATGATCGTGCTCAACGGAGCACCGTGGATCGGCCAGCAGCTTGACGCCCTCGCGGCCCAGCGCGACGCGCCCGAGGCGTGGGAGGTCGTGGTCGCCGACAACGGGTCGACGGACGGAACGCAGGGGATCGTCTCTGAGCGAGCGCGGTCATTTCCCGTGCCCCTACGACTCGTCGACGCCTCCGGCACGCCCGGGGCGAGCCACGCCCGCAACGTCGGAGCGTCGGCGGCCCGCGCCGACCTGCTCGCGTTCTGCGACTGTGACGACGCGGTGGGCGAGAGCTGGGTGCGCGAGGCGACCCTCGCGCTCGCGGAGCACGTGTGCGTCGGAGGGCGGATCCGTGCGATGACCAGTCCTCAGGACCCCGGGTCCGACGTGCTCAACCCGAGCGGACTGCACGGCCGCGGTGTCCAGAGCTGCAACTTCGGAGTCAGGCGTGAGGTCTTCTTCTCGGTGGGCGGCTTCGACGAGAGCCTCCCGCCCTATGGCTGCGAGGACTCCGAGTTCTCACTTCGGGTCCTCGCCCACGGGCACGAGATCGCGTCCGCCCCACGCATGGAGCTCTACTTCCGGCAGACCGTCGGGTTCCGCCGGACGCTCGCCAAGGTCTATGCCTCCGGCGTCGCCGAGACGTTGATCTGGCACCGTCACCCGCAGAACTTCGGCCGCCCGCTCACCTTGGGCGCCGTCCTCGTAGACGTCGTGCGGTGGCCCCTCGCCACACTCCGCTCGACCGCGTCCGGCGGGGTGACCATCAAGGACGTGGCGCGATCGGCCATCACGGCATGGGCCCACGTGGTCGGTTATCTGACGTGGGTGCGCACGGGACGCGCCGGAAGGCCCCGACTCGTGCTCGAGCCCTACGACGTCGACTGACGCGGGGTGTCCCACGCGCCCTCGAGCACGGCGACGCGGTGGTCGAACGTGTGCTCGGCGAGGGTCCGTCGTCGGGCCGCGACCCGGATGCCGTCGGCGTCCGACCCTTCGAGGGCGACCCTGCGACACAGCTCGAGCAGCTCGTCCTGGCTCGAGAAGGTGAGCACCTCCGCTCCCGGCTCGTACAGGGGCTCAATGTCCGTGCGGTCCACCAGCTGCACCGCTCCGACGCCTGACGCCTCGAACGTACGCATGGTGAACCCGTCCTGGTCGCCGTGCAGGTTCAGCGTGGCGGCGGACGAGGCCATGACGTCGTACGCCGTGGCACGTGACACGTCGCGCTCGGCCGGGATCGAGGGGGCGCCGATCCGCCAGGTGCGCAGCCGGTCGACCGGGTGCTTCGACCAGTCGCGCCCGTAGGCCACCACCGGCACTCCGTGGTCGTGGAGGTGGGTGAGGGCACGCGCGCGGACGGGGTAGCGGGCGCCGACGAAGCTGACGCGGTGCGTACGCGCGCCCGTCGGCGACGGCACCAGCCTGTGGTCGTAGGCGAGCGGCAGGTGTCGTGAGTCGAGTCCAGCCGATGCGAACGCCTCGTGATCGCGTGCGGAGTAGGTGGCGATCGGGCCGATGCCCGTGAGCACGTCGACCGAGTAGCGCGTGCGCCGCAGCTCGTCGTAGAGCCACGTCACTCGGGGCAGGCCGGCGAGCGACTCCCAGAACTGCGGGCCCAGCGTGTCGCCCTTGACCACGAGCACCGCCTCCGGACGTGCGTCCTCGACGACCGAGGCTGCTCGCTCGGTCTCCTCCCGTCCCAGTCGTCGCAGCGATCCCGCGCCGAGCTTGTGGGGGAGCTGGTGGCGCACCTGGAAGGCAGCGCGCCCCATCAGCCCGCCGTGGTCGTCGTACACGTGGGTGGCCACGTCGTGTCCGCGCGCGCTGAGCGCGGCCGAGATCGCGGAGTGGTAGCCGTGGAAGCCAGGACTGACCAGCAGGACCCTCAACAGATCACGCCCCGGTGGGGCGCGCCGGAATCCCGACGACGGTCTGGCCGGGAGCGACGTCACGGGTGACCACCGCGTGGGCACCGACAGTCGCCCCGTCGCCGATCGTGACTCCTCCCAGCACGACCGACCGCTGGCCGAGGAAGACGCGGTCGCCGATGGTGATCGCACCGGTGCCGTGCACGCGGTGCCGGTCGTCCCTGTCGTGGTCGGAGGATCCGACGAACACCCCGTCGGCGAGCACGCAGTCAGACCCGATCGTCACCGGGTCCAGCGCGTGGAGGTGCACGTCATGGCCGAGGTAGGTGTTGTTGCCGATCCGCAGCTCGCCACCTCCGGGTTCGCTGGCGAGCCACGCACCCTCGAACACCGAGCACCCGGCGCCGAGGTGGATGCGCTCGACGCCTTGGAGCCTGCGAGGTCGGACAATGACCGAGCCCTCGCCGATGCTGCCGAAGGCGGGTGCATAGACAACCCCCGTGATCAGTCGGCCCACGCGCCAACGGAGTCTCGGTCTGACTTCCGTGAGCCGCCGCGTCATCGTCACGGGTGCAACTCTAGTGAGCGGACAGGCAGGTCGGCTCGGCAGCGCTCCCTGGGCCAAGTAGGACGCGTCGATCTCGTATCAGCATTCAACGGCAGGTGGGTGGCGACGGCGTCCACCCGTCCGGCCTCGGCACGCCGCAGATGGCCATACCCGTCAAGGCGTGGCTGGCCTCGCTCGCCTGACAACGGGGTACCGTTCCTCCGGCCAGTAACCTCACGCCGACAAGGGCACCTCCGTGATCAGCAGACCCACGCTGCACCGCGGCGTCGCTCTCATCCTCGGCATCGTGCTGCTCATCGTTGTCGGACGCACTGCGACGGCCCCCCTCTACGGCCCGTACGACTACGACCCGTCGACCGTGCTGTTAGCTGCAGTGGCCGCGGTCGCGGTGCTGGTCGCACTGGCACTGGGCGCGGCGCGAGCGAGATCCGTGCTCGAGGCACGGCCATGGGTCCGACGCGGTCTTGTACTCGGCTCGCTGGCGGTCATGGCGTGCGTCCAGCTCACGATCGCGCCAGCGATCCGGATGCAGGCTGGATGGGATGCCTCGGTGGTCGCCGAGATCTCCGAGGCCATGGCCCGCGGAACCACCACCACGGAGCACGAGGTCTACCTGGGCCTCTACCCCAACAACGCGCTCATCATCGCGATCCTCCACGGGTGGGATGACCTCGCGCTGGCGGCCGGCCTGGGCGACGTGTGGCCAGCCGGGATCGCACTGAACTCGCTCGCCATGGTTGGCGCCATCGGCCTGGCCTACCTCGCAGCACGACGCATCGGCGGTCCCGCCGCGGCGTACCTCACCCTCGCGCTCTGCGCGGTCTTCATCGGCCTGTCGCCGTGGGTCACGTCGGTCTACTCCGACACCCTGACGATGCCGTTCGCGGCTGTCGTGCTGTGGCTGTTCAGCATTGAACGCGACACGCGAGGGACCGCCGCCCGCGCCTCACTGTGGGCGGCCATGGGGGTCGCGGCCATCGCCGGTTACTCCCTCAAGCCCACCGCCATCTTCCCGCTCCTCGCTGCCGCCGCCGTAGCCCTCCTGCTTGGAGCCGCAGCGGTACGGACCTCGTGGCGCCTTGTTCTGGCGTGCGCAGCTGCCACCGCCGTCGGTGCGGCCGTCACGACCCTGCTCGTGTCGAGCTTTGTTGACGCGCTCGGCCTGCCCCCGTCACCCGAAGCGACGCAGGAACAGCTCACCGTCACCCACTTCCTCAAGATGGGCGCCCAGCAAGGTCCCGGCGTCCACAACGACTACTACGGCGGGTTCTCCGGCGCGGACGTCATCGAGACGCGAGCCATGGACGCCGACGACAGGTCAGCACGCAACGTCGAGCTGTACGCCGACCGAGTCGCAGAGATGGGTCCGGTCGGCTACCTGACCTTCCTCGAGCGCAAGGCCACCTGGACGTGGGGTGACGGGTCGTTTTTCGCCTGGGGCGAAGGCACGCTGCCCGAGCAGCCGGCACCGTGGTTCGCCACGGACCCGGCCAGTACCAGGATCCAGCAGTGGTTCGGTCTCTACGGGTCCCAGTACGACGTCACGTACGCGGTCTGGCAAGGAACCTGGCTCATCGTGCTGCTCCTCGTCGCCGGCGCCGCCTTCACCCGCCGAGCATCGCTCATGGCTGCGACGCCGACGATGGCACGACTCACCCTGCTGATGCTCGGTGCGTTCCTGCTGCTCTTCGAGGCGCGAGCTCGCTACGTCTTCCTGTTCCTGCCCTACGTGCTCGTGCTCGCTTCGCTGACCCTCGCCGCGATTGCCAACGCAATCGTCAGGCGCCGGATCCGCTCCCATGACCAGCTCTGAGCGCCCGTCTTCCCGCAGAAGGGGTGAGCGGCCTTTCGTCGTGCCTGGGCGCCCCCACACTGGCCGGATGGCCGCGAACCGCGATGACCCCGGGCCGAGCTGTTGCAGGACCGGCGCGCTGGCGAGGCGCTTCGCCAATAGGCCCTGCGGCTGCCCGCGTCATCGTCACGGGTGGAAATCTAGTGAGCGGGCAGGGCGAGGCGGCGCCGGACTCGGGCATCGCGCGCAGTCGGCGTGCGAACATGACGTCCGTGCCCAAGTCTGTCTCCAATGCCCAGATCGAAGCGATTCCTGGTTGGTTTCAGGAGTACGACGTCGACATGTTCCGCCTGCTGCTGGAGCGCACAGCCGAGGCAGGCGGCGACCTCGCTGAGCTGGGGGCTTACCTAGGCAAGAGTGCGGTCCTGATCGGGAGCAGCCTTGCACCGGATGAGCGCTTCACAGTCATTGACCTGTTCGGCTCCGAAGCAGGTGAGGAGGCCAACCGTGCCGAGAACGCCGACCAGTATCTCGGGTTGACACGAGAGGACTTCGAGCAGAACTACCGTCGAGTCCACGGAGAGCTTCCGGACGTCGTGGTCGGTCTCTCGGCGTCGGTCGTGGACCACGCCAGACGTGGCACCCACCGTTTCGTCCATGTCGATGCCGGTCACCTCTACGACAATGTCGTGGAAGACATCGACGCGGCGCGAACCCTGTTGAAGCCAGACGGCGTGGTGGTCTTTGATGACTACCGGACCGAGCACACCCCCGGAGTCTCCGCGGCAGTCTGGCGGAGCACCGCAGAAGGACTGCGTCCGTTCGCCGTAACACCGGTCAAGCTCTATGCCACGTTCGGCGATCCGCAGCCATGGTTCGACGCCGTGCAGGAATGGGTTGGTGCATCTCGCTGGAAGCACGAGGTGCAATCGGTTGCCGGGAACGACATCGTGCGTCTGTGGTGGGAGGCCGAGCGCACGACAGCCTTGCCGCTGAGGAACGGCTTGCGCGAACGCGCGGTGCGCAAGCTGCGGCGACTACGGGGCTGAGACGCCTTGTCGACGGGCCTCGACCAACTTGCCTGCCTCGAAGGCCATCAGAGTCAGCCACATCCGCCGCTGGTTGCGTCCACCACGCCATGGGAAGCGCTTGAGCAGCAGCAGCTCGTGGTGGATCCGGCGCAGGGTGGACTTGGGCACCACCTCGGTCGGCCGGAACCTGGCGTAGAGCATGGCCGTGCCGCGCCCGGAGTTGTACTGCTGGCGCAACACCCCGCGCAGGTCAGTGCGGATGCGGTAGTGGATGAGGCCGCCTGCCACGTAGGCGAATTCGTAGCCCAGGTCGCCCGCGCGCCAAGCGAAGTCGATCTCCTCGCCCCCGGCCGGATAGTGCTCGTCGAATCCACCGACCTGCTCCCATACCTCGCGCCTCAGGCCTAGGTTGCAGCCGATGCCGTACGACCTGCCCTCCCACGTCTCGAAGAGTTGCGTCGTGCGTTGCTCGATGGGCACCCAGCTGGCCGAGCGACCCGACAGCAGGGCGGTCTCGACGGGGCCGCTCACAAGCGGATGGTCGGCGAGGGCCGACGTCATCGCGGCGACCCAGCCGGGTGAGACCCGGTCGTCCGCGTCGCAGATGAGGATCAGGTCGCTGGTGGCGTGGTCGATGCCGACGTTGCGTGCCACCGACACCCCTTGGGCGCGGGAGGCGTCCACCCGTCGAAGCCCTGCGAGACGTTCCTGCCACGACGTGACGACCCCGGCGAGGTCGTCCGTGGACCCGTTGTCGGCGACCACCACCTCGAAAGGTGGCGCGCCGTCCTGCTCGCAGAGTGCTGCTAGCTGTTCGCCGATGACGTGGGCACCGTTGTACGTCGGGATGACCACGGAGCAGCGGGGCGAGGTCACCCGTGAAGCCTAGGACACGTGGGGCACCAGACGGCCGAGAACCGGCGGGACTCCTGCCCCCGCACGAATATGTGCTGTGATCTGGCTGTGGACGCTCTTCGATATGCCCGCCGGGTCAAGCACGCAGTCTTCGTGGCGAAGAAGAAGGGTCGCGTCCAGTACATCAAGGCCAAGGACGTCGCCTTTACGGCGTACGACAGGCGCTTTCCCTACGAGCTCGACACCGAGAAGCACCGCGACCGGTGGGGGAACATGCCCCGGATGTACTTCCTGCACCGCGACCCTCCGGAGGGGACCCGGACGACGCTCACGGCACCACGCCACGTCTACCTCTTCTGGACGGGGTCGAACCCCCTGACACCCGCGCGGGAGCTGGGGGTCAGCTCGATCCGGAGTCACAACCCGGACCTCGACGTGGTGGTGGTGACCCCCGACAACCTTCCCGACTTCGTCGTGGAGGGGCATCCCCTGCACCCGGCCTACGAGAACCTGTCGCTCAACCATCGGTCTGACTATCTCCGTGCCTATTTCATGCACCACCACGGAGGGGGCTACTCGGACGTCAAGCAGACGGACCACTGCTGGCGAGCGGGGCTCGAGCGGCTCAACTCCACCCCCGAGTTGTGGTTGATCGGCTATCCCGAGGTGAGCTCGTCCAGCTGCGGGGGGCGCGATGCAAGGCTCGGCCCCGACATCCGGCGTCACTTCGCCTCGCTCATCGGGTGCGCGACCTACTTCGTGCGTCCCGGCACGCCCTTCACGGCGGAGTGGTTGCGTGAGCTCGACCGACGGCTCGACTACTACGCGGACGAGATCGCGATCACGCCCGGCAGCACTTGGGGCGACAACCAGGGCTATCCGATCGCCTGGATCGAGCTGGGCTCGGACGTCTTCCACCCGCTGCAGCTGAAGTACCTGCGACACATCGCCCAGGACGCCGCCTTGCTCCCGCACCTGGACGACCACCGGTGACGGCGCGGGCCGGGGACCACGTAACCTCTGGACCCGAAGTAACGGTGATCGTCGTCAGCTACAACCATGCTTCGTTCGTGACCGAGACGCTCGACTCGATCCGTGCTCAGACCTACGCGCCCTCTCGCGTCATCGTTGTCGATGACGCTTCCACTGATTCGTCCGCCGAGGTCATCGCTGAGTGGGTTGCGAGGAACGGTGGCGCCGACATCGACCTAGTGATGCGTGCCGAAAACCAGGGTCTGTGTCGAAATCTCAATGACGCGCTGGCCACTGTCGACACTTCGCTCTACGCCTATGTTTCAGCGGACGATCGGATGCTTCCTCACCGCCTGGAGCTCCAGGTTGATCGCTGGGTGGCAGGTGGCGGGACGGCAGCCGCGGTCTACTCCGACGCGCACGTCATCGATGAAGACGGAGCCTCGACTGGCGAGGACTGGAGCCAGATCCAAGAGTGGTCGCAGATCGGCGCCCTGGAGGGACGAGACCTGTTTGACGACCTGCTCAAGTTCAACTGGATCCCGGCCGTCTCAGTGCTGCTCAACACCGAAGCCGTTCGCGCAGTCGGGTGCTACGACGACGCCCTGTTCTACGAGGATCACGACCTGTGGCTCCGCTTGTCCCGCTACGGGGAGATTCTCTGCGTGAGAGAACCCTTGGTCGAGTTCCGCGGCCTCACATCATCGCTCGGGTCGACCCACTTCCACCGTGATGATGCCCGCTACCAAGCGGCCAGCTTGCACATCTTGTTGAAGAACTATGGCTACTCCGCAGCAGGCGATGAACATCTTCGAGAGGTCATGCCGGTCCTCGCCATTCGACTGTGGAGCGCGGGCGTTGCTCCAGACCTGGTCGGGCGCGCTCTGGCACTCACGGCCCGCGGACGATCGACGCCCGGCCTCACGGTGCGCCGACTGCTGCTCCGTGCAGGCGTGAAGCGCGAGCCTGCTCTACTTCGGGCCGCGCGCGATCGGCTCAGGGCCTGAGCCGTCGGTCATAGTAGACGCCTGTTCAGGGTCTCTGAGCCAGTCGACGCCTCACTGAACGTCGCACTGCTCCCAGGCGAGATATCGCGTTCTCGATGCGCCCGTAGCGGCCCTTGAAGTGATGCAACAGGTTTCGCTGGGCGAGCAGGTGCTCGGAGAACTCGTTGGCGTGTCGTTGGTATAACGAAGAATTGTGAGCGAAAGCCTGCGCAAATGATTCGATCTGGCGCTCGTACGACATCGAGCTGATCATCGAGCCCTCGGTGCTTCGGTACCGGAAAACGACCTCGTCCAGTCGCACCACCTGACGGTCGAGACCGAGGATCTTCAGCCACAGGTCATAGTCCTCGTAACCGTGTTGCATGTAGGTCGAGTACCCGCCGACCGTCTCCCAATCAGCGCGGCGAAACATCGCGGTGGCATAGATGAGGTTGGTCGCCAGCATTCGGCCCATGCTGAAGTCAGGCAAGTACCAATCGCCGGTCGTCGCTCCGAATCGCTCAGCCCGGCCGTAGACGATGCCCACCTCGGCGCGGGAGTCGAGGACGTCGACGGCCTTCGCCGCGTAGTCAGGGTAAATCTCGTCGTCGTGATCCAACGGGAGGATGTAGGCGCCTGCCGACTCCTCGATCCCGCGGTTGCGCGCCGCGCAGAGCCCTTGGTTCTCCTGCCGGATCACGCGCGCCTGGCCGGCCTTCTCGATGTGCTTGAGCGTCTCGAGCGTCGTTGAATCGGTCGACCCATCGTCAACGACGAGTACTTCGACAGCCGGGTGAGTCTGGGCGAGTGCGGACGTTACTGCTTCCTGCACCAGGCCGCCGCCGTTGTAGCAGGGGATGACGATCGAGACCTTAGTCATCTGGCCAGCCTAGGTGAGATCGGAGGCCCGTCGTCTCCATCGAGCGACTAGGGTCTGGGCGCATGGGGCGGGCATGGGACATGGTCGACGGACTCGATCAGCGTGGAGGGGTGAGCCAGCTCGTCGCGCGCACGATCATCGGCGTGGCGAAATCGCTCAAGGACACAACGGCCAACAGACATCTCAGCGTCGTGCGCTGGTCACCCACCCGGCAGGCATGGATCCATCGATGGCCCGGCGGACTCGTCATCGATCGGAAACGTTGGAGCACGCCCGAAGAGTGGGCTACCAACGGCGACTACGACATGCCAGACCTGCTCTGGACGGAGTATCAACCGAAGCCGGGCGATACGGTCATCGATGTCGGCGCGGGCCACGGTGGCGAGACGTACTTCCTCGCGTCCATGGTCGGCGAGCGCGGCAAGGTCCTCGCCGTCGAGGCCGCACCAAGGCCGTTCGGCCGCCTGCAGGAAATGGTGGAGATCAACGGGTGGGAGCATGTACACCCTGTTCAGGTCGCGTTGTCAGACCGCGTCGGCACCGTAAGGATCACCGACGACGAAGACAACTGGATCGCAGCGAACATCTATGCCGATGCGACGGACGGCGTCGACGTTTCGGCGACCACCTTTGACGACCTGTGCCAGGACCACGGGATCACGACGGTGGACTGGGTCAAGATGAACATTGAGGGCGCCGAGAAGGACGCGATACGTGGGATGGAACGTATGGCGCCACACGTGCGGCACATGACGATCGCGTGCCACGACTGGCTGGGCACCGAGTGGGGTCGTAGCAGGGAGCAGGTGCTGACCTGGCTCCACGATCACGGTTTCCGAACGCGCCTGCATGGTCGCGAGAACACGTGGGATGGGGACTATGTGCATGCGTGGCGGGACTAATGGTCGCGAGGTCGCCCGCGCGCTAAGTGTCAGACCCCCGACGCAGACTCGTCGACCATGACCAGCGACCCGAGCGAGACCAGTTCTGCGAATCGGTCGTTCGTTGCTCGAACCTTTTCGAAGGTGCCGTAGGCCACGACCTTGCCCTGCTCCATGAATGCGAGAGCGTCGCACTGCCTGACAGTCGACAACCGGTGGGCGACCACGACGACTGACACCTGACCTCGCAGACCGGTGATGGTCTCCGTGATTCGACGTTCTGTCAGGTTGTCCAGGGCCGAGGTTGCCTCGTCGAGGACGAGGAGGGCTGGGTTGCGGTAGAGGGCGCGGGCGATGCCGATGCGCTGACGCTGCCCCCCCGACAGACGCATCCCGCGCTCCCCGGCGTCGGTGTCAAGCCCCTCGGGCAGGTCCGCTATCAGGTCCGACAGCTGGGCCCGCTGGATCACATCGGAGAGCCGCGCCTCGTCCAGCGGCTCGTCGAAGATGATGTTGTCGCGAATGCTCACATCCAGGAGCGACACCTCCTGCGGAACCACGGCAAGTTGTTTCTGCCACGCCGGCAGGTTGTCGAACACGGAGACTCCGCCTGCCGTGACCGTGCCCCCACCTGGCCGCTGAAGGCCGAGGAGCACGTCGATGAGCGTGCTCTTGCCAGCACCGCTCGTCCCTACGACGGCCAAGGAGGTTCCTTGTGGGATTTCGAGGTTCACGCCGTCGAGCACGTCCACATTGGGGCGATCGGCATAGTAGAAACGCAGCCCGCTGATGGACACCGAGCCGCGAGGCACGTCAGTGGTCACTATCTGGGCGCCCTCAAGCAGCTGGCTCTCACGCATGGCTCTGTGCTCGATGATGAGGTGTTTCAGCGGCCCGTACGCGAACCGGATCCCGGACAATCCGGTGATCAAGCGGACCGAGCTCGGAAGCACACGAGCTCCAGCCGCCACGAAGAGCCCCAGCACGACCAGCCCTTCCTCAGCGCTGGCCCCAGTGGTTGCGGTCGCCGCAAGAACTCCGATGCCGAGGACGAAGGCAATCTCGAGGAAGTAGGAGGGGAGCAAGGACAGGATGGCGGCACGCACGCCCGCTTCGGCTCCTTCGGCACCCTTGCTTCGAAAGTCCTCTACGAACGGCGCGTGCGCCTTGCGTAGCTTGATTTCCTTGACCGCGTTCAGCGATTGGAGGGACGACTTCGACACGGCCTGGGATGCGATCCGGTTGCGCTCCCCGGCGGCCTGGATCCGCGGGCGAATCACGCGCTGGACCACGAAGGCGGCCAGACCGAAGTACGCCGCTGCAGCGATGGTTGTCATCGGCGAGATGACGAGCAGCGATCCGAAGATGAAGCTGATGGTGAGGAGCTCGGTGAGAACCCCAAGAGCCGATCCGAGACCGCCAGCGTATCCGGAGCCGACCGCGGCCCCGATCGTCCAGATCTTGTCGCCAGTGTTCTGTCGCAGGTGCCACGCATATGGGGCAGTGAGGTACCCCTCGAGCATCGCCGTCGAGATGGAGACGTTCTGCGAGGCCATGAACCGGAGCTGCCAACGCCGCACGAAGAGGGACGCCACGTCCTTCACGATGAATGCCCCAAAAATGATCAAAGCGAGGCTCATCACGAGGACTTGTGGGCTGGGGTCGCCCAAGAAGTCGCTGACCCATCCGACGGCACCGGCGTCCAGTGACTGCCCCGTGACGTACTGCATCATCGGCAGCATCGCTAGCACCCCGACCATGTCGAGCGCCGCGAGGACCGCCGAGAGCGCGACGGACACGGCGAGCCGTTTGCGGGTCGGATTGTCAATCAGCTCGCCCATCCCGGGCGGGAACCCGAGAAGGCCGGCGAGTCGACGGAGGGGAAGTCCTGTCAGGCGCAGCACGGGGACAGTCTGCCCTTTGATCCAGTGGGACGCGGGTTCCCTGCTTGAATCGGGCATGTGATCCGTTTCATGGCGCCCGACCTGCCGACCCCCAGCGGGGGCATCAAGGTAATCTACCGCTACGTGGAGCACCTCTGCGCTCTGGGTCACGACGCCCGGGTGTGGCACGGAACGCCCGGGTTCGCCTACGACTCGTGGGGATCGACCGCCCCGGTGGACACGGGTCATCAGGTCGACTTCGCTCCTGGCGACGTCCTGGTGATGCCGGAGTCGGGTGGTTCGAAGTGGAGCTTCCTGTCCGAGGGGCACCCTGTGGTGATGCTGGTCCAGGGGATGGACTTCGTCTTCGCCAACTCCGACTTCCTCGTCGACGAGCCCGGCGCCTACCCGGGATGGCCCCAGGCCACGGCGGCGCTGCCGATCTCCGACGCCATCGAGGTCTTCCTGCAGCGCGCCTGCACCCCCGGCTTTCCGCTTCACTCGGTGCCCGTGCAGATCGAGGACTGGTTCGTCCCGAGGCCCAAGGAGAAGCGGATCGCACTGATGCCGCGCCGGCGCCGCGAGGACCTGCTCGGCGCAGTCCAGCTCGTACGACGATCGGGGCACCTGCGCGACTGGGAGATCGTGCTCATCGACGGCATGACCCAGCAGCAGGTGGCCGAGGAGCTGGGCCGAGCGGCGATCTTCCTCTTCGGCGCCGAACGCGAGGGTGTGGGCCTCCCGGGCGCCGAGGCGATGGCGTCCGGTTGTTACGTCGTCGGGTTCACCGGAGACGGCGCAAAGGAGTACATGCTTCCCCAGCACGCGTCCGTGATCGCCGACTCCGACGTGGTCGACATGTGCGATCGGACTCTCGAGGCGATGGACTGGTTCGAGAACTCGAGGGAGCTGTTTGACGATCGAGCCGGCCGAGGCCGCGAGTGGGTGCGGTCGCGTCACAGTGCGGAGCTCGTCCGAGCAAGGCTCGACGTGGCCTTCGCTGCGATCACGGCGCCAGGCTCTGCTGCGCTCCTCTCCACGCAGGTCAGGCTGTCGCACTACCAGGCGCACGCACCGGCGACTGACGTGGTGAATCGGAGCCGCATGGCAGTCAGGCGCTACGGCCGCAGGTTCATTGACGCCACCCTGAAGGGCTCGCAGCCATGAGCGTGCAGACGGGGGCGCGTGCGATGGCCTCGGGCATGGTTCAACCGGTGTTGTCGCAGGTGCGGCAGCGCGTGGGCAAGCAGGTGGTCAACCTGACCCCGGAGTTCATGGGCTTCGGCAACCAACTCTACCTGTGGACGTGGGCTCACGCGCACCGTAGCGAGCCCGTGCCTCATCGCGTCCTGATCGTGGACCGCAGCCGCTACTGGCTGCCCTTCTTCCCGGCGATCCACCCCTATCTGATCGAGCGGTCCGAGATGTCCTTCTGGGATGCGAGGGGCCACTTCTACGCCTACAAGACAGAACACTCGGGGGATCCACGGGGTTTCACGGACGAGTCACGTGCCGACTTCGTTCGCGACTGGATCCTGACCAGCCCTGCGCTGCAGGGTGCAGACAGCGGGGCGCTCGCCCGCGATGACGTGCTGACCCTCAACCTCCGCCGTGGAGACTTCTACAGCAATCCGTGGCATCGACCTGACTACGCGTTCGACGTCGAGTCGTACGCGCGCCTGGCAGTCCGTCGCGCGATCGAGCAGGACGGCCCGGTGCGCCGCATCCACGTCGTTTCCGACGATCGGGCTTGGTGCAGGTCGCATCTCGGCTGGCTCACGTCTCATGCCGACGAGGTGACTGAACCCCCACCGTCGGCCCAGCCGATCGACCACCTGCGGGACGTGATCTCGTCGCGACGCCTGGTGATCGCCAACGGGACATTCTCCCTCTGGGCGGCTGCGATCTCGCGAGTCTTGCTCGGGGCGCCGCAACACACGGTGTGGGCGCCCGCCTTTTTCCAGCGCCGCTACGGCCCTGGTCGATGCGTTGAGTACGACCAGGACTGGAGCTTCGTGGACGAGCTGCCCGATGGGTGGCAGCCGGACTGGGTGCTGGATGGCCTCGATGGTGACCCCGCGCGCGAGACGAGCCATTAGCATCCGGACCGTGGACATCACTGAGTCGAACCGATCTGCTCGTCGAACCGGAGCTGCCGTCTGGTCTGGTGCATTGCGGCACGGCACGCGACACGCGTACGGCATCGCCAAGACGATGCTCGACTCGACTCGCCACCGCCGTCTCGTGACGACCCGATGGGTGGCGTCGGAGAATCGTTGGCACTATCGCTGGCCCGAGGGTCGCGTCGCCGACGGCGGGCGCTGGAAGGATGCGCAGGGCTGGGCCACGCGCGGTACCTACTACGGCATGGACGACCTCTTGTTCAGCCGCTATCGGCCTCGAGCGGGTGACGTGGTGTTCGACGTCGGGGCTGGAGACGGTGGCGAGACGCTCTACCTCGCCTCGATGGTCGGGGCGTCAGGTCGCGTGGTGTCGGTGGAGGCCGCGCCCACGCCATTCGGCCGCCTCCACGAGCTCGTACGCCGCAATGCCTGGCCGCAGGTGACGCCGCTGCACATCGCCCTGACCTCGACGCCGGGAAGTGTCACCATCAGCGACGACCCCGAGCGATGGGTGGCCGGCAACATCTTCGAGGCCGAGGGCTCGGTCGAGGTCGAGGGCCGGACCTTTGACGACGTGTGCGAGTCGCTCGGGATCGAATACGTCGACTGGGTCAAGATGAACATCGAAGGCGCCGAGAAGGACGCGCTCCGGGGGATGGAGCGCATGGCCCCCCACATCCGGCACTTCACCATCTCGTGCCACGACTTTCTCGGTACGGAGTGGGGCCGGTCCAAGGATGAGGTCCTTGCCTGGTTGGAAGGTCATGGCTTCAACGCGGAGATGCGCGGCGAGGGTGACTTCGTGCAGCAGCTCTACGTCTACGCATGGAGGTGAGCGCGTCGGTGGCGAATGCGGCCGGTCGCCTCACAGACGAGGTCCGGGCACGAGTGAGGATGCTGCGCGCGCTCCGATCGCGTGAGGTACGGCTGGCGCGCAAGGGTTTCGTGGACATCGACCTCCCGCGAGCTTCACGGGTGCCCGGCTCGTTCTGGGCAGTGATGATGGTCAAGAACGAGGCAGACGTCATCGAGAGCACCGTGAACCACCTGCTGAGCCAAGGAGCAGCGGGAATCCTCGTTGCCGACAATCTCTCCACGGACGCCACCCTGGACCTGCTGCGGAGCCTGGCCGAACGAGATAATCGAGTGCACGTCGCGCGCGACCTCGAGCCCGGGTACTACCAGTCGGCGAAGATGTCGTACCTGGCGCGGCGCGCGTGGAAGGCCGGTGCCGACTGGATCGTGCCCGTCGACGCCGACGAGCACTGGTTCGCACCGAAGTTCAGCCTCGCTGACTACTTCAGGCGCTCAGATGCGCCGCGAGCATGGGCTGCCATGCACGAGGCCTACCCGGAGAACGCGGATGCCCGCTGGGAGCCGATGGGTCTCATCCAGGTTGAACGCGATCCTGGGCCGCTTCCGAAGGTGGCCTTCAAGGCGGCGCCATGGACATGGATCGGTGACGGGAACCATTCCTTGCGCGGCGTACCTCCCAGCAGGCAGGCCGACCTGAAGCTGCTGCACTACCAATACCGCTCGCAGGCGCAGTTCTCGTCCAAGGTGCAGGGAGGCGTCGCAGCCCTGAACCGGGCGGTGGGGCAGAACCCCGAGATGGGACAGCACTGGCGTGAGCAGGCCGCCATGAGCGAAACGGCTCGGGGGGATCGGTGGCGGGACCTGGTGGAATCACGGATCGAGGACCACGGTCAGCGTCGCCGAGCGAGCCGAGTGCTGGTCCGGGCACCGGGAGCGTGGGCCACGTGGGACCCGTCGGGGGAGATCGGGGTCTGAGCTACTCCAGCTCGGGACGCCGAAGCGCCCACGCCGGCCAGGTGTAGGCGTCATTGGCAAGCGGCGTGCAGCCAGCGTCGTCGGACGCCCAGACCTGATGTCCGTCGAGCTGTGGCACCACCGCGAACAACCTCTCCAGGGCGTGCGCCATGGTTCCGTCGAGCTGGCCCAGCTCGGCCTCGAACTTTCGTGTCGGCACGTCGAGGCACTCGGCGATCCGGTCGAGGTTGGCCCAGAACATGGTTCCCGCGAAGAATCCGAACCGTGAGGGTTCGTCGAGCGCGGCGGACCCCTGCGGTTTCCGACGCGACAAGAACCAGTGCAGATCCGGACTGTTGAGCCACACATGGATCGCGAGAGGGTAGTAGCGGGAGGCCGGTCCCACCATCGCCGCGCGGCCGTCGACGACCAGCTCGCGGCATCGACGTGCGCCCTCGGCTGAGGGGACGAGTTCCTCGAGACACGCATCGAGGAACTCGGCTCCGTCATCGGCATGAACACTTCGCTTGCCGTGCAGCTTGAGGACGGCCGAGTAGCCGGCGCTCCGCAGTCCCGCGGCCACGCGGATGAACGGCAGCACGTCGCGGCCAATGTTGGGAGTCCGGTAGAGCCGCGCGTGGGGAGCAGCTCGGAGAATGCCGTCACGAGATCCCCAGGCCGGATCGGAGACGGTGACGAAGAGGTCCAAGTCCTGCGGCAGAAGACTCAGTCGCTCGACGAGGGTTGGCCACACCTCGGGATAGTGAAGGTGTACGACGACTGCGGTGTCCGACGACCGGGGCGACCGTGACACGTCGCGAGTGATGCGCCTCAGCCGACGATCTGCGGCCATCGAGCGTCCCGCATTGCGAGTCCTCCGGATGACAGCTCTCGTTGCGCTGGCGGGGGTCTGGCGGCGCATCATCTGCGCAGGCTTCATGCGTGCCCCGCCGCTGCCTTCGCCACGATCTCCATCGGATCGTCGTGGTCCATGAGGACGGTGACGATGGAGTCGCCCGTGGTCTTGTGGTGGTCGGAGAACTCCAGTCCGATGCCGAGGTCGGCGAACCTCGCCCTGGCCTCGTCGCCGAGGTAGTCCTTGGCGCCGGTCCCGGAGAGATAGGACGTCGCGCCGACCATCTGGAGCTGCTCGAGCACGCGGTCGGCGGCCTTCTCCTGCGGCGGGTCGGTCACCACCACGTCCGTGGTGATCCCGAGGTAGTCGCGCATCGACAGGATCATCTGGTGGTTGACCTCGGCGAGGTTGTGCGAGTCGACCGAATGGATCATCGCCAGCACGTCGCCGCTGCGGTCCTTCCAGTGCCGCGCGTTGCGGTAGCGACCGGTGATGGAGGCCTCGAGGTGGTCCTGCCAGCCCGGCTTGACCATCGTCTCCTTGATCGGGATCAGGTGCGGCTTTGTCTCCAGCGGCAGCGTCACCCAGGTCTCGCGCATCATCACGCGCCGCTGCACCCAGTGCTTCTGGAGCTGGTCGTGCACGGCCAGGACGAAGAGGTCGCAGTTGACCATCTTGAACCAGAACCCCGGCCAGGGCAGGAGGTCGGGCTGGTGGATCGCGACCTTCACTTGCGCACCGTCCGCACCAGCGCGAACTGCTCGGCGTACGGCACGAGCCGCACCTGGCCGAGCGCTCCGGCGATCTGCCGCACGCTGTTGATCGGGTGGACCTCCGTGGGGATCTCCGACTGGTAGGCCTGGCAGGCGGCCTCCTTGGCAGTGATCTGCTCCTCGGTCAGCGCCTCGAAGACGTTCCACCGCAGGTCCGTGGGGTAGAGGTTCACGTCGTAGACCGCGATGTCGTAGACGTAGACGCTCGGCGGGAACCAGTGGTCGAGCGACATCGACACCCGGCACGAGCGCATGCCGGCTTCGTAGACCGCGATGTGGTCCTGGTGGAGCGACGGGTAGGGGAGGTAGAGCTCGTCGGGCTTGAGCTCGGCCATGATCTCGTCGATCGCACCGACCATCTCGGTCATGTGCTGCGGGGTCTGCCCGTCGGGGAACCCGAGGCGGCGCGACTCGGCGACGCCCAGGATCTTCATCGCCTCGACGTGCTCGCGGGTGCGTGTCTCACCGCTGTCCGTCATCACGACGACGACGCACTCATCGGGGTGCTTGGCCATGAGGCCGCCACAACCCATGGCCTCGTCGTCCATGTGGGGGGCCAGGATCAGCCGCAACATCTGCACTCCTTCGTCTTCGACGCTCGCGAGTCTAGGTGCCGGCACGTCTGGGAAGATGCACCGCGTGACCCGACTCCGCGTGGTGCTGATCAGCATGTACGTCGGTCACGAGCGTGTGCCGCACGCCGGTGGCCGCTACCTCCTCGCGCTGCAGCGCCTCCTCGATGCCGAGACCGATCTCACCATGCTGACCGTCGGCAACCGCCTCAACCACGAGGCGGCTCAGAAGCAGGGCGTGCCGGGCCGGCTGCTCCTGCTCGGGCACGAGCCGGGCCGCAACCCCGTCGCCAAGCTCGTCAACCGCCTCACCGTGGGGGCCGACGCGCGCCTGCGCCGACGCCGTGACCCGGGCCTGCCCTCACTGCCGTTCGTCTTGGGTCTGCTGAGGTCACCGCGGGCCAGGGCCGCCGTTCGTGAGGCGGACGTGATCGACCTGCAGTACTCGGAGTCGATCCGGCTCGTGAGGTTGTTGCGCCGGCTCAACCCGGATGCGCGCATCACCGGCACGTTCCACGACGTGATGAGCCAGTCCTTCTCGCGTGAGCCGCAGGACTCCCCTGCGACGAGGCGGTACTGGCAACGGGTCGCCACCCGGTCGCGTGCACAGGAGAGCCACATGGTCGAGCGGCTCGACGAGGTGCTCGTGTTCAGCCGCAAGGACGCTGAGCTGCTGGGCAACCCGCCCCACACCGTCGTCCACCCACCATTGTCCGTGGGGCTCGAGCCACCGCACGAGCCCGCGGATGCACCGGTGGTCGTCGTGGTGTCCTACCTGGCGCGCGACGAGAACGACAAGGCCGCGCTGTGGACCATCGAGCACGTGTGGCCACGCGTGCACGCTGCGCGCCCCGAGGCGGTGATCCGCTTCATCGGGGGCGGGGCCTCCGACAGGCTGCGGGACACAGTTGCGGCGCTGCCCGCGGGCAGCGGCGTCGTGCTCGCGGGTTTTGTCGACGACCTGGACGCGGAGTACGCCGCCGCCGCCGTGTCGCTGGTGCCCGTGCTCCAGGGCGCCGGCGTGAAGTTCAAGACGGTCGAGGCGCTCTGTCACGGCGTTCCCGTGGTGACGACGACAGTGGGCGCCGAGGGCATCGAGGGCGAGGACCTCTACGCCGGGCTCGCCGACGATCCGGGGGCATTGGCCGACGCCCTGCTGGCTGTCCTCGACGACCCTGCCGGCGCCCAGGAGCGGTCCGATCTTGTGCAGCACTGGGCGCAGGAGACCTACGGCCGGGAGAGGTTCGACACCACGATCCGCAGTACCTGGGTCAGGTGAGTCCGCGCTCCTGGCACGCAGCGGCGATGTCTGCCCACATCAGCCGGGCGCTGAACCGGGTCTCCGCACTGTTCCGCGCAGCAGTGCCGAGGCGGGCTCGCTGGGCCTCGTCCTCCCGCAGCTCGACGAGGAGATTGCGCCAGCCGTCGACGTCGCCGACCTCGACGAGGCGACCGGTGACGCCGTCCTCGAAGTAGTCCCGCATCGCCCGCGTCCCCGTCACAGCGACGCACGAGCCGCTGGCGGCCGCCTCAAGCGCCACGCTCTGGCCAGTCGGGTAGGCGAGGTCGTGCGTGGGTACGGCGACGACGCGCGCGCGTCGCAGGAGGGAGCGGTACTCGGTCAGCGGGACGACGCCCCTCATCTCGACGTTGTCCGGGACGTCCAGCCCCGCGACGTTGTCGGGCTTGCACACGAGGTGGAGCACGAGGTCCGTGCCGCGAACGGCGTCGAAGAGCGTGGCGTAGTCGCGGCCACGGTCCTGCCCGACCGCCAGCAGGTCGATGTCGCGCTCGCCGGTGCCGGGTGTGTAGAAGTCGTCGTTGACGCCGAACCGCACAGCCAGCGTGCGATCGCGGACGATGCCTGCCTCCTCGAACACCTCGGTCTCGTGGACCGACATGTGCGTGATCAGGTCGGCGCCGGCGTACCTGTTGACCAGGCGCCGTCTCTGCTCCGGGCCGGCCGAACGCAGCTCGTCGGCCAGCCAGACCGACCAGACGACCAGTGGCGTGGATCCGTACGGCGGCAGCTTGGCCCGTCGCATCACGGAGGCTGCGGCCCCCTGCTGCTCGAGCAGGGCGAGGACCACGTCGGCGCGGCGGGCGTCGCGGGCGCCGCGGATGGCCCGTTCGAGCGGGAAGCCGGCGCGGTGCTCGACGACGTCGCGCCACCGGCGCCACCGGGGATCGACCGCACGCCGCGCCCCGGAGAGCGACCAGCCCAGGTCCGTGAGGGCGTCGGCGCCGTAGGGCAGCGCCGACGGGACCTCGTGACGGGCGAACCGCTCTCCCCAGGCATCGAGGTCGTGCTCGGAGAGGACGAGCGCCCGAGTCATCGGTCTCCCCGGATCATGGACAGCTCGCTGCGCGCGACGTCCAGCGGACGAATGTCGCGTCCGGCCGCACGGCGGAAGGTGTTGACCGCCAGGTTGGCTCCGGTGGCGGCCGTGAGGGCGACCTGCAGAGCCCGACGGGACCCCCACTTGTCGGCGTACAGCAGCTGGCCCTCGACGAGCCACCTCCTCCGCGAGGCGGAGGGGGACGAGCCGCCGCCTGCGTGGACGACGGTGGGGGATCGGAGGGCGATGGCCGAGACGCCGCGCTCGCCGAGACGCCGCTGGAGGTCGACCTCCTCGGAGTTCATGAAGAAGCGTTCGTCGAACCCCCCGACGGCACGGAACTCCGCGAGCGGGATCCACATGGCGGCCCCGACGACCCAGTCGACGGGGCGCTCTGAGACCTGCGCGTGTACGTCGTGTCCGACCGCCCGGTGCCAGGCCGACGTCCCGCGGAAGCGGGCGAGCGGGGTCAGCCATGCGGCGAACTGGTGCCGAACCCTGGGGAAGTCGCGGCCCACCCATGCTTCGGTGCCGTGCTCGTCGACCATCCTCGGCGCCAGAACCGCGTGCGGACGCGCGCGAGCCGCCGAGACCATGTCGGCGACGAACGTGGGCTCGATGCTGAGGTCGCTGTTGAGCACCAGCACCGCATCACCGGTCGCCGCGGCGATGCCCGAGTTCACGTTGGCCCCGAAGCCACCGTTGGCGGTCCGTCGCACGACGTCGACCCCCGGTCGGTCGGGGAACGGGTCGGGTGAGGCGTCGTCGGCGACGATGACCTGCACGGGATGGGTCTGGGCGGCGAGCTGGTCCAGGAGAGCGAGCGCGGTCGCTGGGTCGCCGTAGTGGGGGACGACCACGCTCACGGAGTCGAGTGCACTCACCGGCACGTCCCTGACCCAGTCCGCGTCCCCGACTCGGCGCCCGGCCGCCGCGGCCGCCTCGACGGCCCATGCGACTGCTTTTGCGCCCAGCCGCTCCGGAAGACGGGGCAGGGCCGCGTCCACGCGGCGACCAAGAGCGCCCGCCGCGGCGCGCGAGTCGATCCGGGCAGCTGCGGATCCGACGGCGCGACTCCACGGGTCGCGTGCAGTGCTGCCGATCGGATGGCTGCCCGGGTGGCGTGTGTCGAAGGCGAGCGTCGACGCTCCCGAAGTGAAGGCACGCGCTGCCCGGGTGGCCGTGTCGGTGGCAGGCCCGCGGTGCTCCACCTCGAGCGCCGGATCGATGACGATCTCCACGCCCGAGCGGGCGAGCCGCAAGCCGAGCTCGGAGTCCTCGCGGTACCGCATCGCCGTGTCGAAGCCCCCGACCGCGGTATAGGCGGCCTTGGTCACGGAGTTGCAGGCAGCCCAGTGGCGCCAGCGCTCACCTGCGGGTCGGGCGTACGCCTCGGCGAGCAGCCGCTCGTTCGCCGGTCGGCCGTAGGCGGCTGCGTAGGGCGTGTCGGGGAAGACGTCGCGCGTCATCGAGATGACGCCCACCGGGCGCGCGCCGACCGCCCGGCCGCGGTGGTGGGCCAGGTGACCCGCGACCAGCCCGGGCGGTGGCGTCAGGTCGTCGTCGCAGCGCAGGACGATCTCACCGCGCGCCTCGTCGTACCCGGTCGACAGCGCAGCCGCGACGCCGTCACCGCCGGTCCGCCGGACGACCCGCAGCGGCACCCGGTCGGCGTACGTCTCGAGCACGGCGCCGCTGCCGTCGACGTCGCCGTCGAGGACCACGACCACCTCCCACGGCTCGTCGACGACCTGGGCCGCGAGGGCGTCCAGCAGGACAGGCAGCCTGCCCGCGCCACCGCGGGTGGGGATCACGACGGAGACGGCGGGATCGGACACGCGTCGATCCTAGGAGGCAGGACTACTGCTCGACCGGTGCTCCCGCAGCTTCGACCTCTTCGAGCACGGCCTCGACGAGCTCGAGGATGTTGTCCTCCCCCGTGACCGGTCCTCCTGCGAGCAACCCGTCCGCGCCCAGGAGCACGGCCGCGGGAGTGCCGGACAACCCGAGGACGCGCTGTGCGTTCAGCTCCGGCTCCCACGTCGCCAGGTCCGGACGATGGCCGACCTGTCCAGCCGCGGCGGACTCGTCGGTGTAGACGACAAGGATTCCCACCGCCGGGTCGAGGCGATCGGCCCATCCATCGACCTTCTCGGCGATCCGCAGGCAGGACCCGCAGTGCGTGTTGAGGAAGAAGAGGACGCGTGCCTGGGTGCTGGCCGCCTCCGCCAACGTGGCCGAGTTCCCGTTCAGGTGGGTGAGGACGCCGTACGGGATGGGCTGCCGCTCGTAGTCGAGCACCTCGACCTCGGAGGCCGAGGATCGGGCGGAGGACACAGCCGAGGGCGGGGCGGCCACCAGCAGGGCGACGGCGACGGCTGACGCCGTGGCGAGGAGCGCCCACCACCCAGCTGCGCCGAGCTCGCCCATGGCGCCTGGAGCAGACCCACCATCGACGGCGTACCAGAGGACGAGGGCCGCGAGCGCCGAGAGCAGGACGTTGCGGCCCAGCGTTTGCGGCCCGACCTCGTGTCGGCCGATGCTGCCGAAGCACGAGCACGTCACGGGCTCGTCGAACGTGAGGGCCCGGGCGATGAGGGCCGTGTAGGCGAGCATCAGGAGCAGCACGACCGCGGCCGGAGCCCACGAGAACCTCGCCGGCGTCACGAGGAGGAGGACGGCGAGCGCGATCTCGACCCACGGCAGAGCCGCGGCGCTGGGTCCTGCAGGAACGACCGCCGGCACCCGGAGCGCGATGAATGCGTCCTGTGTCGCCCGGCGGTCACGCAGCTTGGCTGCACCGCTCACGAGCAGCACCGCGCCCAACGTCAGGACGACGACGAGAGCTGCGACGGGGGACGACGTCATGGCCCTCATCGTACGGTTCGTGAGCCATAGTGGTTCCCCGTGGAGACCAGGGGGACGGCGCAGGTGCGCGACCGCAGTGTCGACGCTGCACGCGCGTTGGCGATCATTGCCATCGTCCTCGGGCACGTGGAGCGGGGCCTCGCCTCAGCGCTGCTGATGCCGCTCGAGACGGCGATGACCCTCGACCGGGTCGTCTACCTCGTCCACCTCACGACGTTCGCGTACCTCTCCGGCCTCTTTGTCCGGCGCTCCGTCGAGCGCGACGGCCCGCGGCGGGTGGTGGTCCGACGCACCACCCTGCTCGTCTGGCTCTACCTGCTCTGGACCCTGATCCAGGGGTTCACGCGGGTTGCTGCGTCGTCCGTCTCCAACACGGTCATCACCGTGGAGGACGTCCTGCGAATCTGGGTCCCCGAAGGGCAGCTCTGGTTCCTCGCCTGGTTGATCGCGGTCACCGTCGTCGCCGCGATCACGCAGCCGTGGCGCAACCGTGCGGTGGGTGGCCTCCTCCTGGTCGCGTCCGCGGTGCTGGCCGTCGCCGTGTGGGGCTTCGAACCCTTGTACGTGTTCACCCGCGGCTGGGCCCTGCTCCTGCCCTTCCTCGTCGGGTGCGTCGTCACGCACACGCGGCACACCGCCCTGGCCCGGCACCTGGTCCAAGTGGCGGGGGCTGCCCTGGTCGGCACCGCCGTCTGGCTCTGGATCGGGCTCGCCACCGATGCGACCACGCCGACGACCGGTGGGGCGGTGCGGACCGTCGACACGGTCGCCCTGGGTCTGCTCGGCTCTGTGGCCGGAACGGTCGCGATCCTCGCCTGGGCGGCCCTCCTCGGTCGTACGCCGGTCGCCGGCCTGCTCTCGGTGGTCGGCCGGCGCTCGCTCGAGATCTTCCTCGCGCACATCGTCGTCACCGCGGGGACGCGGGCCGGGCTGGTACGGCTCGACGTCACCGATCCCTGGGTGCACGTCGTAGCCGGCACCACCCTGGGGCTCCTCGTCCCGATCGGCCTTGCCGTCGCCGCGGAGAGGCTGGGCTGGATCTGGCTGTTCGGCCTTCCACGGCGCGCAGAATCGATACGATGAGGGGTCGGAAGCACCGGCGCGCACTGTCTGGGGGGACAGCGGGTCCCACCGTCGAACACGCCGTTGCGGGCGGTGGTGAGGATGAGATGTCGATGACTCAAGACGTCGCGCCCGCCGCGGCGCGATCGGCCGCTGCGCCGGCTGCGTCAACCGCCCACAAGCGGGACCAGTCGATCGACGTCGCGCGCGGGATCACCATTATCGCGATCGTCCTGGGGCACGTCGTGATCGGCGTTGGTGCCGCGCACATGGCCAACTCCCAGCAGGTGGAGGACGTGACGCGCGGGCTCTACCTCTTCCGGCTCTCGACCCTGGCCTACCTCTCCGGGCTCTTCGTCCAACGGGGCATCGCGAAGGCGGGCGCGAAGGGCTTCATCACGCAGCGCCTGTTGCTGTTCGGTTGGCTCTACCTGCTCTGGAGCACCATCCAGAGCACGGCGAAGGCTCTGGCCGGCTCCCTCACCAACGGGACGATGGGCTGGGGCGAGGTGCTCCGCCTCTGGGTGCCCGAGGGCCAGCTCTGGTTCCTCCCGTGGCTGATGAGCGTGACGCTGATCGCCGTAGTGGTGAAGCCGTGGGCGTCCCGGACCCGCGCCCTGGTGTCCCTCGGGGGTTCCCTGGTGTTGGCACTCGCCGTGTGGGGTGTCGAGCCGACGCTGATCTTCACGCGTGGCTGGGCGCTGCTGCTGCCGTTCCTCGCGGGCTGCGTCATGACCGCCACCACGCATGCGCGCATGTTCCGCTCCCTCGCCGTCGCCTGGGTCGTTGCGCTGGGTGGTGCAGCGGTCTGGCTGAGCCTCGACTTCGGCTTCACGGTCGTGCCGCCCACGCTCGGCGGCGAGGACCGCACGGTGTCCGGGGTGGTGCTGGGCGTCCTCGCGTGCGTGGTCGGGACCGCCGCCTGCCTGGCGTGGGCCGGTCTGCTGGCCCGGACTCGCGCGTCCGCTGCCATCGGTGCGGTCGGGCGACGTTCGTTGGAGATCTTCCTGGCGCACATCGTGGTGGCTTCCGGTGCGCGCATCGTGCTGCTCCAGCTAGGCGTTGAGAGCCTCGGCGTTCATCTCGTGGTCGGGGTGATGCTGGGTGTAGTGGTCCCGATGGCCATCGCCGTAGCCGCGGAGCGGCTGGGGTGGACCTGGGTCTTCGGGACACCTCTGGCGTTGCGCCGCCGCTGAAGGAGCATGCAGACCGGCTACCTCGTCAGCCAGTCGCAGGGCAGTTCTACCGACCAGTCCATGGGCACGTCGGCCGGCGTCATCTGGACCCGGGCGGTGGCGCGGCCCGAGCACGTCTCCCTGGCGTCGTCCAGGGCCTCGGACCACGTAGGATCCGCGGTGTTCGCAGGATCTCCGGGCGAGTCGGCCAGAACGGCCAGAGGGAAGACCAGCAGCACGCCGAGGACGAGCACGCGCCACACGCCCGCAGCACGGTCGAGGACGAAGGGAAGGACGAGCATCACCCCCATCGCGACCAGAACGCCGGGTGGCACGGAGTATCGCGACCCTTGTCCGAGCTTCCAGGCGGGGTCCAGGCCGATCGCCACCATGTCGGTGAAGGTCAGGGTCACGATCAGCAGACCCCCTCCCCACACGGCCATGACGATCGCCAGAGCGGTCGCAGGAGTCGGTTGCACGCGAACAAGAAGCACCGCGACCGCGATCACGCCAGCCGCGGCGGCGATGACGGCCGACAGTCCGAGGAGCACCTCCGAGCCGTTCTGACCGAGCAGCGGGACCGTCAACCCACGCACGAGCACCTGGAGCGTCGATTGCGCTGGCTCCTCGTAGTAGGTGCCCATGTCGGACGAGCGAGCCCCACGCTGCAGGACGAGGAAGTGCAGAACGCTCGCCAGCAGGAAGACCCCCGGGACCAGACGTTCTCGGCCTCGGAGGGCGACGATGCGCCAGGCGGCAAGCGGCGCAATGACGATGGACAGGGGATCGGTCATGGCCGCCCCCACAGCCACGACGGAGATCAGGGCGATGGCGCTCCCGCGACGCCAGGTGCCGAGGAGAAGTACGACCGCACCGGCATCCAGGAACCATCTCAGGTTCGTCAGGTTTCCGAGGGCTTCCTGCTGGCCGACTGGAGCCCAGATGAACGCTGCCGCTGCGGCGATCGCCCATCGCGGCGAGCGCGCGTACGGCGCCACCACCGCAAGTGCGACGACCGCCAGCGCGACGCGCACCAACGAGGCACTCACCCCGACGCAGCCGGCGAACCAGGAGGTGGGGCCGGTCGCGCACACGCCAGCGATCGTGCGCGGCACCAGATGCTGGTACCCGGTGTACGGCTTGATCAAGGATGACCAGCCCTCGTTGAGGAAATCGGCGAGGAAGACGACACCGTCCTCCTTGTGCACATGAAGAAGCGTCCAGCCCTCGAGGCGCGGCAGCAGGAGGAACACCAGGCCGACTGCAGCCATCCCAGCCACGAGCCGGCGGTCGGGAAGCCGACTCTCGCGCGTCAGGCCCAGCGCGACGCCCGCGAGTGTCTTCACCCGCGGCAGTCTAGGTGTCACGGTGCCCGACGAGTCGCGTCCCCGCCCTGCCAGGGCCCGCCCCGCCATCGCGATGGACATGACGTGTCGCCGCTCCCGTTCCCGATCAGTGCGAGCTTCTGCGTCGCTGACCTATATCGTCGGCACATGGCCTCGCAGCTCGCCGACAGCCGGTGTCGACGTGTCTGGGAAGCATGAGCGTGCGAGTCGGGGCGGCGGCGTGAACGCACAGCCCTCGGGCAACGCCCCACGTGCTGGTTCGCGTGCGTGGCGCATCGGAGTGATGGTGCTGTTCGGCTCCGCCCTCGTCGCGAGCTGCTTCAAGTACACGGGTCTGGACTCCGTAGGCATCGATGACAGCGTCTACCGCACCAGCATCATGGAGTGGTGGCGAGGTGGAGATCCCTACGGCCTTGGCCTGGAGGGCAACCTCGCAGGTACGTCCTTCACCTATCCCCCTGTTGCGCTGTTGCTCCTGGCGCCGCTGGGGGCTCTGAGCGCAGTCGGCGCGCACAACGTCATGACACTGGTGACTGCGACGTGCATCACCGCCATGTCGTTCATCGTGGGGCGAGCGCTCGGGCTTCGCGCAGGCAGGACGGTGTGGTGGCAGTGGCTCGTCGCAACGGTCCTCGTCGCAGGGGCGCTGAGGTCGGGCAACGCCGTCCTCTCGGCGCTGTCCCTCGGCCAGGTGAGCGTGTTCATTGCGACTCTGTGCCTGGTGGACGTGCTCGTACTTCGTCGTACGGCCTTCTCCGGCATCCTCATCGCCATCGCAGCAGCCACGAAGGTGACGCCAGGACTCTTCATCGTGTTCCTCCTGGTCTTCGATCGGCGTGCCGGCATCCGTTCCCTCGTATGGGCAGCGGCACTGACGGCGATCGCCGGAGTGGTGCTCCCGTCAGAGACCTGGAACTACTTCACGAAGTACCTGTGGGACACCCAGCGAGTCGGAGATGCTGCGGCCAACGCCAACGTGTCGGTGACCGGGGTGTTGGCCAGATCTGATCTGGGTCCAGCTGCAGAGCAGTGGTGGTGGATCGCCTTCTCGATCGCAGCCGTCGTCCTCACCGGTGCCGCCGTTCGGCGCGTGTGGGCCTTGGACAGTGGCGTGTGGTCGGCCTGCCTGATCGGGCAGGTCACGTGCCTTGTCTCGCCCATCACCTGGAGCCACCATTCCACGTGGTTCTCGTTGACGGGTGCCGTGCTGATGCTGTGGGCGATCCGGTCGCGCACCCAGGGTTGGTTCGCCCGCATCGGCTTGGGCGTCCTGGGCGTGGCAATCATCGTCGCGCTCTACAAGTGGGCCCTGATCTGGAGCATCCCGGGGGCGCCGGTGAGCGGTCTACATGGATTCCTGGTCCAGAACGTGCTGTTCCTCATCGGCCTGAGTGGCCTGGTGGGCCTGGGGCTGGTGGCTTGGCGAACGCGCTCCGCGGCCCCCGAAAGCATCAGGGCCATGAACGGAGGCGATGGAATGTGACGGCCGCATGCGGGGTTGTGTTCGTTCGATGACCTCCCCAGCCGACATGCGCGCCGAGACACCCGCCGCCGACGTCCCCGATGACTCCCGCCGCATCTCGATGCTCCTGGGGCTCCTCTTCGGACTCGCGGGAATGGGCTCGTCCAGCGCCGCGGTGACCTTGCCGCTCCTCGGCCCGGACCTCGGGGTCGACGCCGGTCTCGCTGCCTGGATCATCAGCCTCTACGTCCTCATGCTCGCGGTCACCACGGCGCTCTACGGACGGATCTCCGACCTCGTCGGTGTCCGCGCGCCGCTCCTCGCCGGTCTGGTGCTGATGTCCGTCGGAGCGCTCGTGGCGGCCGTGGCCCCGACCTTCGAGGTGCTCCTCGGCGCTCGCGTGCTGCAGGGCGCCGGCGCGGCAGCCGTGCCGACCCTGGGTGTTGCCGTCCTCTCGGCGCGCTACAGCGGCGCCGTGCGCGGGCTGGCCTTCGGGCGGCTCGCGGGCGTCGCTGCGGCCGTGAGCTGCCTAGGGCCGCTGGTCGGAGGCGTGGTCGAGGCGTCGTTCGGCTGGCGAGCCGTGATGGCGCTGCCGATCCTGGGTGCCCTGGTCGTGCCGTTCCTGTGGCGGGCGCTGTCGACCGAGGGCAGCGGCGCCCGGCTCGACGTAGTGGGCGCGGTCCTGGTCGCCCTCACCGCCGCCGGGATGGTGCTGCTGGTGCAGTCGCCGTCCGGTGGCCTGGTCGTCGCGGTGGTGGGTGCCGCCCTGCTCGTCCTCGGTGTGCCGGCGGTGCGCGCGACCGTACGTCGACGCCCTGACGGGTTCCTGCCGGTCGAGGTGATCCGCAACGCGACCGTCGTGCGCAGCGCGTTCGCCGCCTCGGCCGTGCCGGCCTCGTGGTTCGCCATGCTGATCGCGCTGCCCGCGGTGCTGCTGTCCGACGGCTGGGAGGCCTGGCAGGTCGGGCTGGCGATGGTGCCGAGCGCCGTCGTGGCACTCGTGGTCCCGCAGGTCACCGGGCCGACCCTGATCCGCATCGGCCCCGGTCGTGCCCTCGCAGTCGCCGGGGTGGTCGCCTCGGTCGCCCTGCTGGTCGCGACGCTCGGCGCGTGGCTCACGAGCGCGCCGATCCTGGTGGTCGGCATCGTCCTGGTCACGTTCGCCTTCGGTCTCGGCCAGCCCGCACTGAGCGCCGTCGTCGGGGACGCCGTCGACCCCGAGGTGCGCGGCGTGGCGCTGGGCGTCTCGACACTGCTGTTCCTGATCGGCGGCAGCATCGGGTCGGCCGTCGTGGCAGGGATCAGTGGGCCACTCGGCATGCCGTCGGCCCTGCTGGTGCTCGCCGTGCTGCCTCTGCTGGGGCTGCTTGTCCTGGCCCCGACGCTCCGCGGCGAGAGCGCGACCGCCTGACGCAGCCCCGCGGTGTCAGCTCTGGCCGGGACGTGACCGCTCCGCGAGGGCGACCGCGGCGCGCTGCACGAGTGGCAGCTCCTCGGGGTCACGAGCGGCCTCGGAGGGCACAGCGCCGCCGAGCAGCGCGGCCGGCGAGGTGAGCCAGATCCAGGCACGCCATGGGTCGACCCCAGCAGCCAGCAACGGCTCGAGCACGGTGAGAAGCTCGTCGCGGACGAGGCCGTCGGGGTCGAGCTGGAAGGAGGGCACGAGCGTGGCGCCGTCGTTCTGGACCAGCAGCACGGCACGCCGCTCGGCTGCCTTGTGCAGCGCGAACCGGGCCGCATTCTCCGACACCCCGCGCATCCTCCCGACCGCCGCGTAGTCCAGCCAGCCGCCGTCGAGCAGTGCGGCTCGGGCCCTGCTCTCCCGTCGGAGCCGAACGAGCCCGACCGGCACCGCGTGGGACGGGTCGTCGCCGACCGCGCGCAGCAGCCGGTCGAGCTCCGCAAGCCGGTCGTCGCTCAACGGGTCCCCGGACGTCGGATCGCGCCACGTCACGCCGTCGCCCTCACGCTCGTACGTCGGCAGGCCGGCGACGGCGAGCTGGTCGGCGAGGCCCAGCCGCTCGAGCCAGGTCGCGAGGCGGTTGGCGAGGGGTGCGTCGGGCCCGGGGGACATGGCAGCGAGCCTAAGAGGGATGGGTTATTCGCGACGACTCGGGCCGTGGCGAAGTAGTCACTTCGGGCCAGTCTCTTTTAACCGGTTGTGGATGTCGTTTGGCAATAGAGAATCTGGAACGTCGATAATCTCGTCGAAGACTTGACCAATTCTCCTGTGGGGGAGATACCAGGAGAATCGTGATGAGCACTTCAACTTCCACCGCGCGGCCTACGCGGCGCTCCATCGTGCGTGGTGCCGCTTGGACCGTTCCTGTGGTGTCAGTGGCAGCGGTCGCGCCGGCTTATGCCGCGTCGTGCAACCGGCGGACGAACCAGGTTCTCGACTGGGACGGCCCCAACGTCACCTACGTACGCACGAGCGCGACCGAGGCTTACGCTCTGTACGACCCGGACCTGACCGGTCCCCTGCCGGCCCTGCGTCTCGACGTCAAGGCGGCGTACGCCGGCAACATGAAGGCTGGCAACGAGTTCAACAATGACACGAGCCAGACCATGGTGGTCCAGGCCGTCGTGGGTGGGATCGCGATGTCCGGACTGGGATTCATGCAGGCCACCACGTCCGCCGCTCCGACGAACACCAAGGGGGAACCCGACGGCTACGGCGACAGGGGCACCTACACCTTCACGTTCGGTCAGCCAGTGAGCAACTTGGTTTTCACCCTCACGGACATCGACTCAACCTCGAACGACTTCCGCGACGCCTTGGTGATCTCCGGCGGTTTCACCCCTGAGTTCACGGCGCCCGGAGTCGAGCTCTTCGTGAACAACGCCAACGGCAACGGCAACCAGACGACGCCGGACCGGTGGTACCAGTCCGTGAGCGCCAGTGCGGCCGTTGACGACACCGCCGGCTCGAACGGCAACCTTCGAGTGAAGTTCGCCGGGCCCGTCTCGACCTTCGCGATCACCTACTGGAATCGGCAGAGCGCATACGACGCCGGCACCGACACCAACCAGCGCATCTTCGTCAGCGACATGACGTTTGACTACAAGCCCTGCTGAGGCGCCTCTTCCACGGGCACAACAGCCCGGCTCCGCACTGCGGAGCCGGGCTGTTCGTCGTCGTGGAGCAGGTCAGCCCTTGCTGGCCTTGCGCGACTGCGAGGCGGTCTTGGCGCGCGCGTTGGCGTCGAGCACGACCTTGCGGATGCGTACGGCATCGGGGGTGACCTCGACGCACTCGTCGTCGCGGCAGAACTCCAGGCACTGCTCGAGCGACAGGTGGCGCGGCGGGATCAGCTTCTCGAAGTTGTCGGAGGTGGCGGACCGGATGTTGGTCTGCTGCTTCTCCTTGGTGATGTTGACGTCCATGTCGTCGGCGCGCGAGTTCTCGCCGATGATCATGCCCTCGTAGACCTCGGTGGTCGGCTCGACGAACATGATCCCGCGCTCCTGCAGGTTCGTCATGGCGTACGCCGTCGCAGCACCCTTGCGGTCGGCCACGAGCGAGCCGTTGGTGCGGGAGCGGATCTCGCCGGCCCAGGGCTCGTAGCCCTCGGAGATGCCGTGCGCGATGCCGGTGCCGCGGGTGTCGGTGAGGAACTCGGTGCGGAAGCCGATGAGGCCACGCGCGGGCACGAGGAACTCCATCCGGACCCAGCCGGTGCCGTGGTTGGTCATCGACTCCATGCGGCCCTTGCGGGAGGCGAGCAGTTCGGTGATCGTGCCGAGGTACTCCTCCGGCGCGTCGATGGTGAGGCGCTCGTACGGCTCGTGCGTCTTGCCGTTGACCTCCTTGGTGACCACCTGCGGCTTGCCGACGGTCAGCTCGAAGCCCTCGCGGCGCATCTGCTCCACGAGGATGGCCAGCGCCAGCTCGCCGCGGCCCTGCACCTCCCAGGCGTCGGGGCGCTCGGTCGGGAGGATGCGCAGCGACACGTTGCCGACGAGCTCCTGGTCGAGGCGGTCCTTGACCAGGCGGGCGGTCACCTTGCCGCCCTTGGTGCGGCCGACGAGGGGCGAGGTGTTCGTGCCGATCGTCATCGAGATTGCGGGCTCGTCCACGTGGATCAGCGGCAGCGCGATGGGGTTCTCGGCGTCGGCCAGGGTCTCGCCGATGGTGATCTCCGGGATGCCGGCGACGGCGACGATGTCGCCGGGGCCTGCACTCTTGCCGGGCTGGCGCTCGAGGCCCTCGGTGACGAGGAGCTCGGTGATCTTGACGTTCTTGACCGAGCCGTCGCGACGGATCCACGCCACGGTCTGGCCCTTGTTGAGGGTGCCCTCGTGGACGCGCACCAGCGCGAGCCGGCCGAGGAACGGCGAGGCGTCGAGGTTGGTCACGTGCGCCTGCAGCGGCGAGCCCTCGGTGTAGACGGGGGCCGGGATGGTCTCGAGGATCGTCTTGAAGAGCGGCTCCAGGTCGCTGCCCTCGGGCATCGTGCCGTCCTCGGGAGCCACGAGGCTCGCGATGCCGGCACGGCCCGACGCGTACACGACGGGGAAGTCCAGCGCGTCCTGGCTGTGGCTCTCGTCGAGCAGGTCCATGAAGAGCTCGTACGTCTCCTCGACCACCTCGGTGATGCGGGCGTCGCTGCGGTCGGTCTTGTTGACGACCAGGATCACCGGCATGTCGGCGTTGAGCGCCTTGCGGAGCACGAACCGGGTCTGGGGGAGCGGGCCCTCGGAGGCGTCGACGAGCAGCACGATGCCGTCCACCATCGACAGGCCGCGCTCGACCTCGCCACCGAAGTCGGCGTGGCCGGGGGTGTCGATGATGTTGATGACCATCGGCTGGCCGCCGCCGGCCGGTCCGGCGTAGTGGACCGCGGTGTTCTTCGCGAGGATCGTGATGCCCTTCTCGCGCTCGAGGTCGCCCGAGTCCATCACCCGGTCGGCGACGCTCTCGGCCTGGTGCGCGGTGAAGGCACCGGCCTGGCGGAGCATGGCGTCGACCAGCGTGGTCTTGCCGTGGTCGACGTGCGCGACGATCGCGACGTTGCGCAGGTCGGAGCGTGACTGGGTGGGCATGCAGGGGCCTTCCGGGGCAGACGAGGTGGCGCGGGGGCGCCGGGGCGCGGCCGGCACGGCCGCAGCGCGTCCGAGTCTAGTGCGCCGAGCCGCGGATCGAGACTTCGCGGGCTCGCCCTCCGGTCGCCCCTACGACCCCTTCCCGCTGTCGGAGTCGCGGGGTAGACCTGTGCCATGACCTCTCGGGAGATCCACCTCACAGTTCCTGCCCCTCGGTGCACCTTCATCCCGCCCTGGCTGGCCGAACGCGTCGACGGCCCGGAGCGGGCAGCCCTCGACGAGTCGCTGCGCACCCGGCGGAGCGTCGAGGCCCGCTCGGCCCGCAGGATCGTGGTGTCCGGCGGGTCTCCTTGGACCGTCCACGACGCCGACTCGACCACCTCCCTGCCCGGCACGCCCGTACGCAGCGCGGGCGATCCGGAGTCCGGCGATGTCGCGGTCGACGAGGCGGCCACCGGCATCGAGGCGACGCTGGCGATGTTCGCCGAGGTCCTCTCGCGCGAGTCCCACGACGACGCCGGAGCCCCCGTCAGCCTGACCGTCCACTACGGCTCGCGCTACAACAACGCCTTCTGGGACGGCACCCAGCTCGTCTTCGGCGACGGCGACGGCCGGGTCTTCGAGCGCTTCACCAAGCCGGTCGACGTGCTCGCCCACGAGTTCTCCCACGCCGTCGTCGAGCACACCGCCGGCCTGGTCTACCAGGGCCAGTCCGGCGCGCTCAACGAGTCGGTCGCCGACGTCTTCGCCTCCTGCCTCAAGCAGCGGCTCCTCGGGCAAGAGGCCGCCGACGGCGACTGGCTGATCGGTGAGGGCATCTTCAAGCCGTCGATCAAGGCGCGGGCCCTGCGCGACATGGCCGCGCCCGGAACGGCGTACGACGACCCCGAGCTCGGCGCGGACCCGCAGGTCGGACACATGGACGACTACATCGAGACGACCGACGACAACGGCGGCGTGCACCTCAACTCCGGGATCCCCAACAAGGCGTTCCAGCTCGCGGCCGTCGCCATCGGTGGCACGGCGATCGAGGGCGCCGGCCGGGTCTGGTACGACGCGCTCGTCGGCGACGCCGTCCCCGAGGACGCGGACTTTGCCACCTTCGCCGCTGCGACCGTCGCGGCTGCCGGGCAGCAGGCCGACGCCGTACGCGAGGCGTGGGCCCAGGTGGGGGTCGAGCCGACAGCAGGCACGTCGGCACCCTCGAGATCCTCCGCGCCTGCAGGTGCCCAGCGGCTGCGGGTCGAGCGCAGCGGCGGCTTCATCGGCCGGACGGAGACGGCAGAGGTCGACCTCGACGACGACCTCCGCGGACTGGTGGCCGACGCTGCCCTCACGGCCACGACCGGTGGGTCCGAGCGGCCGATGCCCGACATGTACGTCTACACGTTCACCGTCGACGGCAGCGACCCGATCCGGGTGCCGGAGCACCGGTTGACGGCGAGTCAGGCGGAGCTGGCCCGGCGCACCCTTCCGTAGGGGTGAGGGATCCCGCTCGATTCGAGCGTGGGTCAGGGATTTCTTGACGAAACGTTGCGAACGCGCTCCACAGGCGGACTAGACCGGGTTACGGTGCGCGCACGCCACCAGACCGTGGGGAGCCCGTTCGGGTTCGAGGGTCGGTCGGCGCCATCACTCGCGCAGCGCGAGCACATCGCGCTGCCTGCATCCCAGAGGAAACACATGTCTCACTTCTCGACCGCGCGCTCGCGCGGTGTCGTCGTCCTCGCTGCCGCGGCGGTCCTCGCCGTCGGCGCCGGATCCGGTGCTGTCGCCGGGTCCCTGATCACGGGCCAGGACATCAAGAACCGGTCCATCGAGGCCGAGGACCTCGACCGCGGCGCGGTCACGACCACCAAGGTCAAGAACCGGACCCTCAAGCTCAAGGACCTGAGCTCCGAGGTCACCGCCAAGCTCGGCACGCAGGGTCCCGCCGGCCCCGCCGGCGCTGCCGGCACTCCCGGCGCCAAGGGCGAGACCGGCCCGCAGGGCCCGAAGGGCGAGAGCGGCACCGCGACGTACGCCGGCCCCAACTGGAGCATCGTCGACCGCAACGTCATCGGCAACGGCGACTCCTACCTCCGCTCCGGTCCGTTCGTGGGACCGACCGTCAAGCCGCCGATGGGTGTCGGCAGCCTCGGCATCCGCACCGGCTCCGGCGCGGACAAGGCTGCCTTCGGCAACCAGGTCGACTTCGCCGGCAAGCCCCTCGCGTCGATCGCGTCGGTCAGCTTCTGGGAGTTCACGACGGGTGAGAACCGTGGCACCACGCAGGCGCCCACGCCCGACAACCTCGCCAGTGTCGCGATGGAGATCAACCCCAGCAACGGTGCCCAGACCTTCAGCACCCTGAACTACGTGCCGCACAACCTGCCCGCCAACGTGTGGACCAAGGTCACCGCCGACACCAAGGACTGGTGGCTGAGCGGCGCCGCCGGCACCGCGACCGGCTGCAACCAGACGACGTACTGCACCCTCGACGAGGTCAAGGCGAAGCTGCCCAACGCGACGCTCTACACCGTCCAGGTCGGCAAGGGCCGCGACAACGCGTTCTCGGGCGCCATCGACGCGCTGCAGCTCGGCGCCACGACGTACGACTTCGAGCCCTTCGGCGTCATCGAGAAGACCTCCTGATCCAGGTCCGACCACCACGGACGGCCCGCTGTGCACGGCACAGCGGGCCGTCCGCTGCTCCCGGCAGGAGAGGACCTCCCTCGGGGTGGCGGCAGGCCCGCGCCGGGCCAGTAGGTTCGGCCGCATGCCTCGACTGCGTCGCACCTTCCCCGACCAGCCGGGCTGGTCGCGGCGTCGCTCGGGCAAGGGCTTCGCCTACCTCGACGAGCAGGGCAACCGGCTCGACGCCGAGCAGGTGCAGCGCTGCAAGGACCTGGTCATCCCGCCCGCGTGGACCGACGTGTGGATCACGCCCCACGCCCACGGGCACCTGCAGGCCGTCGGCACCGACGACGCCGGTCGCAAGCAGTACCTCTACCACCCGCAGTGGCGCGCGAGCCGCGACGCCGCGAAGTTCGACCGGATCCTCCTCTTCGGCAAGGCGCTGTCGAAGGCGCGCGAGCGGGTGCTGGCGGACATCGGGGCCGAGGGGATGTCGCTCGAGCGCTCGTGCGGGGTCGCCGTTCGCCTGCTCGACCTCGGCTACTTCCGGATCGGCAACGACGTCTACACCGACACCAACGGCTCGTTCGGCCTGACGACCCTGCGCAAGGACCACGTCTCCCGGCACGGGGGCGCGCTGCGGTTCCACTTCGTCGGCAAGTCGGGCGTCGAGCACACCATCGACATCGACGACAAGGCGGCGATCGAGTCGCTCGAGGTGATGCGCCGCCGCCGCGGGGGCGGTGACGAGCTGCTGGCCTGGAAGGACGGCAAGCGCTGGCGCGACCTCGGTGCGAGCGACGTCAACGACTACATCCGCACCTGCTTCGGCATCGAGGCGACCGCCAAGGACTTCCGCACGTGGCACGCGTCCGTGATCGCGGCGGCCGTGCTCGCCGAGACCGACGAGGCGGGGGAGACCAAGGCGTCGCGCAAGCGGGCCGTCTCGGGTGCGATGAAGGAGGTCGCGGAGTTCCTCGGCAACACCCCGACCCTCGCGCGGACGGCGTACGTCGACCCGCGCGTCGTCGAGGCGTACGAGCGCGGACGCACCATCAAGGTGCGCGCGACGTACGACACCGCGGACGCGCGGCAGGCCGCGCTCGAACGGGCCGTGCTCAAGCTGCTCGCGACCTGAGGTCTTCCCGACCTCGGTTCCACTGGGCCAGACCACCCCTGGGGATGGGACGCTTGTCACCTCGGAACGGGCCACGGGTGCCCTAGGTTGTGCCGGTGCCCCGGGTACTGATCGACGCATGACGACCGTCGCCGGGTGGGCGGGCACGGCGCGGCGCCACGCGGTCGCCCTGCACACGAACTTCCTCGTGCTGGCCTTGCTCGGCCTCGTGGTCAACCCGATCGTCCTCGGGGCCGTCGGCTCGGTGGCGTTCGGCATCTGGAAGACCGCGCAGCAGGCCCTCACCTTCGTGACGTTGGCCGACGGACGCTCCACCCAGGCGCTGAAGTGGGTCGTCGCGTCCCGCGACGGCGAGGTGCAGGGCGACGAGCTCCGACGCGACGTCGGGGCGACGCTGGTGGTGTGGCTGCTCTGGCTGCCGGTCTCGCTCGCCGCAGCCGTCCTCCTCGTCGGTCTCGCGCTGCCCCGGCTGGTCGACGGCGCCGACCCGAGCCTGACCTTCGGTGTGGGGGCGGTCCTCGCGGTCGGCACAGTGGTCGGCGGAGTCCTCGGGATCCCCGACGCGGTCCTGCGGGGGAGCAACCTCGTGCACCTCTCGGCGTACGCCTCGACCGCAGTGGCGGTGGGCGTGGCCGTCGCCTCCGTGGTCGCCGTGTCGCTGTCCGGCGGCCTCGTCGCGCTGGCCGTGACCTCCGTCGTGGGCAGCGTGGTGCTCGGGGCGACCACGTGGTGGATCGCCGGCCGTCGCGTGGCCTGGTGGGGTGCCGCGCGTCCGCATGCGGGTGAGATCGGCCGCCTGTCGCGGTTCAGTGGCTGGCTGCTCGCCTGGGCGACCGTGGACCGGGTGCTGGTGTCCGCGGAGCTGCTGCTGCTCGGCGCCGTGCTGGGGCCCGCGCTCGCGGCGTCCTTCGCCATCACGTCGTACGCCACGGTCTTCGCGGTCGGCGCCGGCATGCTCACGACGGGCGCGATGATGCCGAGCCTGGGCGGGCTGCTCGCCAGGGGCGGCGACGCCGAGGCGGCCGGCCTGGTCTCGCTCGCGAAGAGCCTCAACGCCGCGATCATCGTCGTGGCCGGCGGGGCCATCGTGCTGCTCAACGAGGCCTTCGTGACGGCCTGGGTCGGCGCCGAGCACTACCTCGGCGACCCGGTCAACGCCCTCATGGTGGTCGCGATGGCCCAGGTGATGCTGCTGCGCACCGACGCGCAGATCCTCGACGTGAGCCTCCAGGTCGCGCGGATGGTGATGTGGGTGGGGTCGTCCCTCCTGGTCAGCGTCGTCATCGCGTGGCTGGTGCTGCGCGAGACCGAGAGCGCGACCGCGATGTACGTCGCCCTGATCGCCGCCCGGCTGCCCGCCAGCCTGCTGGCGCCCCGGCTCGCGCGGGAGCAGGTGCCCCACGTGCCGGGAGCGGGTCGCGGGCTCGTCGCGGTGGTCGTCGGCCTGGCCTCCTGCGTGGCGCTCGGCGCGGTCGTCTCGCCCGCCGGCCCGCTCGTCGAGATCGCGGTGTCGGTGGTCGCACTGGCCGGGCCGACGGCCCTCGTCCACGCGTACGTCCTGACGCCCGACGCCCGCCGGTGGCTGCGCAACCGGACCGGGCAGGACGTGACGCCATGAAGATCGCCATCACCGGAGCCGCCGGGTTCATCGCCTTCCACGTGGCCCGAGCCCTGCTCGCGGACGGGCACGCGGTGTCGGGGATGGACTCGTTCACCGGCCACGACCCGGACCTGGCGCGGCAGCGGCTGGCCCTGCTGCTCGAGCACCCCGAGTTCGAGTTCGTGCAGCTCGACCTGAGCGAGGCCGCCGATCTCCAGGACTGGTTGACCCGGACGGCTCCCGACGTCGTCCTCCACCTCGCCGCGGAGGCCGGGGCGCGTACGTCCTTCGCCGACCCCGGCGCGTACGTCCGCGCCAACATGATCGGCACCCTCCACCTGCTGGAGGCGTGCCGGGTCGTGGCGCCCGCGCACCTGCTGATCGCGTCGTCGTCCTCGGTGTACGGCGCGAACGAGCTCCCGCCGTCAGCGGAGACCGACCGCACGGACTTCCCCGTCTCGTTCTACGCCGCGACCAAGTCCAGCGCGGAGTCGATGTCGCACGCCTACTCCCATGCCTTCGACATCCCCACCACGTGCCTGCGCCTCTTCACGGTCTACGGACCGTGGGGCAGGCCGGACATGGCCCTGTTCACCTTTGTCCGGTTGATCCTCGAGGGCGAGCCCATCGAGCTCTACGGCGACGGGCAGCTGATGCGCGACTTCACCTACGTCGCCGACGTCGTCGACGCGGTGCTGGCGCTGATCCCCCTCACGCCGGCGCCGGGGCAGGCGCACCCGGCGAGCGACTCGCTCAGCCCGGTCGCGCCGTGGCGGACGGTCAACGTCGCCGGCTCGCAGCCGGTGCTCGTCACCGAGCTCGTCTCGGCGGTCGAGGCGTCCCTGGGCACGGTGGCGGAGAAGGTCCTGCTCCCGCGTCAGCAGGGCGACGTGGTGGACACCCACGCCGACGTCGGGCTGCTGACAGCGCTGACCGGCCTCAAGCTGCAGACCCCTGTGGGAGAGGGCGTCGCCGCCTTCGTCGAGTGGCACCGCGCGCACTATCGCGTGTGAGGCGCCAGTGCAGTGAGGTAGGAGTCAGCGACCGCGGCCGGCGTCATCGCCGCCACCCGTGCCCGGGCGTGGTCCAGCGCTCCTGGTGCGGGTGCGGCGACCACCCGGCGTACGACCTGCGCCACGGCCTCGGGTGAGTCGCGGTCCGCGACGAAGTAGGGGTAGTCCGGCCCGAGCAGGGCGCGGTGCTCGGGCAGGTCGGAGGCCACCACAGGTACGCCATGGGTCACCGCCTCGAGCACCACGTTGGGCAGGCCCTCGTGGTGGCTGACCAGGATCACGGCCAGCGACCGTTCGAGGACCGCGTGGACGTCCTCGACGTACCCGGCGAGGTCCACCGCGTGGTCCCGCACGATGGCTCTCACCTCGCTCTCCAGTGCGCCCTGGCCCACGATGACGTGCCGGAGGTCCGGGTGCGCGGCTGCGCTCAGCGCCATCGCACGGGCGACGACGTGGACGTTCTTCTGGTGCGCCAGCCGACCGATGAAGGCGATGGTGTCCCGGGCCGCCGGAGCCCGCGGCGGGGGTGCGACGACAATGTTGTCGACGACGACGGTGGGACGCGACGCGGGCCGCCCTGCCGTCCGCCAGTAGTCAGCCCCTTCGCGGGAGATGGCCAGGATCAGGTCCGCGCGACGGCCGAGAGGTCGGCGTATGGTGCTGCGCCACCCGGGCGGGTGCGCCGAGTCCCGTTCGGCGATGACCCAGGGGAGGCCGAGCCCCGCGAGGGCCAGCCGTCCGACGATGTCGCCCATGGTCAGCCACGTCATCACGACGTCCGGTCGGGTCTCCCTGATGATGCGCCGCAGGTCGACCACCGCGCGCGGGTCGCGGTGCGAGCGGCCCGCGGGGAGTGGCCGATCGACGATGCCGGCGAGGTCGAGCTGCGACTCGTGAACCCCGCCGGGGTGTCGCACCAGCACGACATCCAGACCCTCGCGCGTGGCGAGCTCGTTGACGAGGCGTACGCACTGGCGCTGCGCACCGCCGTCGGCGAGGTTGGGGATGAAGACGAGGAGCCTCATGGCCGTCGGAGTCTCCCAGACCCCGATCGCACCGGGTGACTGAAGCGGCGTACACCCGCAGGGGTGAGGCCAAGTCTTTACCTGGGAGCATCAATCGTCAGGTTGCCCCTGACATTGGGTGTGATCAGGGTTACGTTGCCATCGTCACGTCGACCTGTGGGGTGGCTGTAGGGCTGGGATGGGTCGGCGTGACGATCAGCGGTGGGCATCAGGCCCGCCCTGGAACGAAGGGGACCCATCAGCATGCCCAACTTCAACGCCACGCGCTCGCGCGGAGTCGTCGTCCTCGCGGCCGCGGCCGTGCTCGCCGTCAGCGCCGGATCGGGCGCCGTCGCCGGCGCCATGATCACCGGCAAGGACATCAAGGACCGTTCCGTCGAGGCGCGCGACCTCGGTCGCGGGTCGGTCACCACCACCAAGGTGAAGAACCGCACCCTCAAGCTCAAGGACCTCAGCTCCGAGGTCACCGCCAAGCTCGGCGTCCAGGGCCCGGCTGGCCCTGCCGGCGCCACCGGCGCCAAGGGCGACACCGGCGCCAAGGGCGACACCGGCGCCAAGGGCGACAAGGGCGACAGCCGCGTCACCTACGTCTCCGACCTCAACGGCCCGTGGACGGTGCGCGCGGCCGACGTGGCGGGCGCAAGGTTGACCGGCGACGGCATCATGGCAGGTCCCTTCGCGAATCCGGGCGCCTGCGGCACCGCCGGTGTCGACTACGCCCGCGTCGACTTCTCCGGGATGAACGGGCAGCCGCTGTCGTCCCTGGACAACCTCGTCTACTACGCCCGCTACTTCTCCAACACCGACACGGCCGGCGTGGGCGCTCCCAGCATGCGCGTGTTCTTCGAGGGCACGACCGGCGGTCAGGCCAACCGGCTGACCTTCTCGCCCAACACGCAGTTCAACACCCCCACCAACTACGACATCGGCGAGGGCGAGTTCCACGAGTGGGTCGTCACCAGCGGCACCGCTCGATTCAACGACGACGCGGGCAGCAACCCGGCCGGTGAGGCCCCGTGGTCGTCCTACATGGCCGCTCACGGTGCCAAGAAGATCGTCAACATCAGCATCCTGAACGGCTGCGGTGACGGCACCAACTGGAGCAGCCTGCTCCGCTGGGCCGAGGTCAACGGCCAGACCTACAAGTTCGGCAGCTGATCCAGAAGAGCTCACGAGGTTGCGAGGGTCCCGGCCACATCGGCCGGGGCCCTCGTCCCGTCCCAGGGGTCGTGCGTCAGAGCTTGCCGACGACGTAGTCGATCGCGCCGGTGAGCTTCTCGACGTCCGCCGGGTCGATCGCGGGATACATCGCGACGCGCAGCTGGTTGCGGCCGAGCTTGCGATAGGGCTCGGTGTCCACGACGCCGTTGGCTCGCAGCACGGCCGCGATCTGCGCCGCGTCGATCGAGTCGTCGAAGTCGATCGTGCCGATCACCAGTGAGCGGTCAGCAGGCTCGGCGACGTACGGGGTCGTGTACGCAGTCCGCTCCGCCCAGCCGTAGAGCGCGTCCGAGGAGGCCGTGGTGCGCTCGACCATGCCCGTGAGGCCGCCCTGCGCGTTCATCCAGTCGAGCTGCTCGGCCATCAGGAAGAGCGTCGCGACCGACGGGGTGTTGTAGGTCTGGTTCTTCGAGGAGTTGTCGATCGCCGTCGGCAGGTCGAAGAACGGCGGGATGTAGCGGTCGCTCCCCGCGATCTCCTCGGCGCGGGCGAGGGCGCGCGGCGACATGAGCGCGATCCAGAGCCCGCCGTCGGAGGCGAAGCACTTCTGGGGGGCGAAGTAGTAGGTGTCGACCTCGGTGAGGTCGACCGGCAGGCCGCCGGCGCCGGACGTCGCGTCGACGAGCACGAGCGCGTCGTCGGCCACGCCCGCGGGGCGGCGTACGGGCGCCATCACCGCGGTGGACGTCTCGTTGTGCGCCCAGGCGTAGGCGTCGACGCCGTCCTCGGCGACCGCCTCGGGGCGCGAACCGGGATCGCTGGCGATCACGCTCGGGTCGGCGAGCCACGGCGCCTTTTTCGCCGACGTGGCGAACTTCGAGGAGAACTCGCCGAAGGTCAGGTGCTGGCTCTTCTCCCGGATCAGGCCGAAGCAGGCGATGTCCCAGAACGCGGTCGCGCCGCCGTTGCCGAGGACGACCTCATAGCCGTCCGGCAGGTCGAAGAGGGCGGCCAGGCCCTCGCGTACGCGGCCGACCGTCTGCCTCACCGGAGCCTGGCGGTGGGACGTGCCCATCAGCCGGTCACCGGTCGCGGCGAGGGCGTCGAGGTGGCTGGTCTGGATCTTCGACGGACCAGCTCCGAAGCGGCCGTCGGCCGGGAGGAGCTCGGCGGGGATCTTGAGGGCGTCGGTCATGGAGGAACCTCACGTGGAACGGGAACGGTGGGTCCTGACGACGCTGTCAGAGAAGTCCCTATCCTGACATCCGCCGCTTTGCCACGTACGACGGGGGACTCAGGATGGACACGGACCTGCGCATCCAGCGGGTGCCGATCACGCACCCCGACGCGCAGCTCCTCGTCGAGGCCGTGCAGGAGGAGTACGTCGCCCGCTACGGCGGTCGCGACGAGTCGCCGATCACCCCGTCGGACTTCGACGACCCGCAGGGACAGTTCTTCGTCGGCTACGTCGACGGCGTGCCGGTGACCACCGGGGCGTGGCGGCGCAGCACGGTCGTCGCACTCGGCGTCGACGTCACGGCCGAGATCAAGCGGATGTACGTCGTGCCGGCGCAGCAGCGCCGCGGCATCGCCCGGCGAATGCTCGCCCACCTCGAGTCCACCGCCGCGGCCGCCGGGGTCGAGGGCCTGGTGCTGGAGACCGGCCTCGAACAGCCGGAGGCGATCGCGCTCTACACGTCGTCCGGCTACGAGCCGGTCCCGGGCTTCGGCTATTACTGCGGCTCCGACCTCAGCCGGACGTTCGGTTGCCGCCTGCACCCGGTGGTCGAGTAGTCCGTCGAACTACACCGCTGATCTTCACGCGTTGCCCGGACGAGCCCTCGCGGGCCGACCTACGGTCGCGTGGTGCGCGGATCGTCGTGGGTCGTCGCAAGGGTCGTGGCGACCCTTGCCCTGCTGCCGACCCTGCTGGTCGGCGCCACCTCCGCGTCGGCCGACGAGACCGGCACCTCGCCTCGCGGCACGGTCACCAGCTCCGCGCCGTACCTGATGCCGCTCGAGCCGTACGCCGGCTACCAGCCGCAGACCACCTGTCGCCGCCACCCCAAGCCGGGCGTGCTCATGCTCGCCGACTGGCTCGTCGCCCGCGGCGGTGGCTACGGCGCGATCACCCGGCCCTGCGAAGGGTCGAGCACCAGCGAGCACAAGGAGTCGCGAGCCTTCGACTGGGTCCTCGACGCGACCAGCGAGACCGACCAGGCGCTGGGCGCCGCGCTGCTCGACGAGCTCCTCGCCCCGGACGACACCGGCCAGCCGAGTGCGCTCGCCCGGCGGATGGGCATCATGTACGTCATCTGGGACGACCAGATGTACGCGGCGTATGACGGCTTCGTCGCCAAGCGCTACCTCAGCTCGGGCTGCCGCAACCGGCGCACCTGCTCACCGACGCTGCGGCACCGCGACCACATGCACCTCTCACTGACCCGGCAGGGCGCGAAGGGCCTCACGTCCTGGTACGCCGCCCAGGCGGCGCTGACGGTCGCTCCGCCGACGGTCGCACCGCCGACGTAGGCTCGTCCCATGGAGCGCGGCCTGATGCTCAACGACGGTGACTGCGGCTTCTGCATGCGCACCGCCGCCCTCGTGCCGCGGCTCGGCGTCGACATCGACAGCTCCACGATCCAGGCGGTCGACCTGGCCGCCCTCGGCGTCGACGCAGAGCGTGCGGTGGTCGAGATGCCGTACGTCCACCCGGACGGGCGCGTGGACTACGGGCACCGGGCCTTCGCCGCGATCCTCGGCACCGGTCCGCTCCCGTGGCGGGTCGTCGGGCGCCTCATGCGGACCTGGCCGATCGACCCGCTCGCCCGCCGCGTCTACCACTGGATCGCCGCGAACCGGTCCCGGCTGCCGGGCGGGACCCCTGCCTGCGCGATCGACCAGCGCTAGTTCCCCCAGGCCTCGTTCCAGCCCTCGACGTCGCTGGCCGGGCGGGTGCTCGGGCCGGCGTACACGGCGGAGGGCCGGATCAGTCGGCCGGTCGTCTTCTGCTCGAGGATGTGGGCCGACCAGCCGCCCGTACGGGCGCAGGTGAACATCGACGTGAACATGTGGGCCGGCACCTCGGCGAAGTCGAGGACGATCGCCGCCCAGAACTCGACGTTGGTCTCGAGCACGCGGTCGGGACGACGCTCCTTGAGCTCGGCCAGCGCGGCCTTCTCGAGCGCCTCGGCGACCTCGTAGCGCGGGGCGTCGAGCTCCTTGGCCGTACGACGGAGCACGCGGGCGCGCGGGTCCTCGGCGCGGTAGACGCGGTGGCCGAAGCCCATCAGGCGCTCGCCGTTGTCGAGCAGCTCCTTGACGTACGACGACGCGTCGCCGTCGCGCTTCTCGACCTCCTCGATCATCCCGAGCACGCGCGACGGCGCACCGCCGTGCAGTGGGCCGGACATCGCGCCGATGGCGCCGGAGAACGCGGCGGCCACGTCGGCGCCGGTCGAGGTGATGACGCGGGCGGTGAAGGTCGAGGCGTTCATGCCGTGCTCGGCGGCCGACGACCAGTAGGCGTCGATCGCGTGCGCGTGCTTCGGGTCGGCCTCGCCGTGCCAGCGGATCAGGAACTTCTCGGCGAGGGTCTTGCCCTGGTCGACCTCGGCCTGCGGGACGACCGGCTTGCCGAGGCCGCGCGCCGACTGGGCGGCGTACGACAGCACCATGACGGCGACGCGGGACAGGTCGAGGCGGGCCTGCTCGTCGGAGATGTCGTAGGTCTGGCCCATGCCGAGCATCGGCGCGAGCATCGCGACGCTGGCCTGCACGTCGGCGCGCACGTCGCCGGTGTGGATGGCGATGTTGTACGGCTCGGCCGGCGGCAGGCCGGGGGTGTAGGAGCCGTCGACGAGGAGGCCCCAGACGTTCTCGAAGGGCACGCGGCCGACGAGGTCCTCGATGTCCACGCCGCGGTAGCGCAGCGCGGAGCCCTCCTTGTCGGGCTCGGCGATCTGGGTCTCGAACGCGACCACACCTTCGAGGCCGTGCTGGATCTCGGTCATGGGGACTCCTTGTGAATGCGGGGTCCCGGGAGGAACAGCACGGGACGGCTCATTGTGCACCCGGCGACTAGCCTCGACGCCATGGACCTCTCCGGATTGCGCGAGGAGTACGGCCGGGGTGGCCTCGACCTCCCCGACCTGGCCGACGACCCGGTCGAGATGTTCGAGCAGTGGCTGCAACAGGCAGTCGACGCAGGCGTCCACGAACCCAACGCGATGGTGCTCGCGACCGCGACGCCGGACGGCCGACCGTCGAGCCGGATGGTGCTGCTCAAGGGCGTCGGCCCGGACGGCTTCGTCTTCTTCACCAACCACGCGTCCCGCAAGGGCGACGAGCTCGCCGCCAACCCGCACTGCGCGCTGCTCTTCCCCTGGCACCCCCTCGAGCGGCAGGTGCGCGTCGAAGGCGTCGCGTCGGTGCTGAGCGACGCCGAGGTGTCCACCTACTTCCACTCCCGACCGCGGGGCGCGCAGCTCGGGGCGTGGGCATCCGCCCAGTCCCGGCAGGTCGCCTCGCGCGACGACCTCGCGGAGGCGTACGCCGCCGCCGGTGAGCGCTTCGGCACCGACGAGTCCGCGGGGTCCGTGCCGGTGCCGCCCACGTGGGGTGGCTACCGCGTCGTGCCCGAGGCCGTCGAGTTCTGGCAGGGGCGGCCCAGTCGGCTCCACGACCGCCTGGTCTACCGCCGCGCGGGCGACGGCTGGACGATCGAGCGGCTCGCGCCCTAGCCGACACCATGAAGGCAGTTCGGCCGGGGATCAGCCGGGCTGAGCGTGGCTGGGGACTGCACCGGCGCGAACTGCCTGCATGGTGCGCGGTCCACTGCCACATCGTCGCTTGTGAGTGAGCGCTCACTCACTTACACTCGCCGACGTGACCCCTCGTGCCCGCCCGATGACCCCCGACGACCGCCGGGAGGCACTCGTCGACGCGACCATCCCGCTGCTCCACGAGCACGGCCGCACCGTCACCACCAAGCAGATCGCCGACGCGGCGGGTGTCGCGGAGGGCACGATCTTCCGGGTCTTCGACTCCAAGGACGACCTCGTCACCGCGGCCGTCGACAAGGCGCTCGACATGGAACCCTTCTTCGCCGACCTCGAGTCGATCGACCTCGACCAGGACCTGCGGGCGCGGCTGACCGACCTGTGCCGCCACCTGCAGGACCGCTTCCGCGGGATCTTCCTGCTGATGAGCGCGATGGGAATGGTCGGCCCGCCCAAGGCCCACCGACACATGGAGGACGGTCGGCGTCGGGCCGAGAAGATCATGGTCGCCGTGGTCGAGGCTGACGCCGACCGGCTCACCTGCACGCCGGTCCAGCTGGTCCACATGCTCCGGATGCTCACGTTCTCCGGGACCCACCCCCACATCAGCGACGGGCACATCCTCACGCCCGACCAGATCGTCGGCACGCTGCTCGACGGCGTACTGAAGAGCAAGGACTCCTGAATGCTGCTCCGTCTCGTCCGCACCTACCTCCGGCCGTACTCCGCCCCGCTGGCCGTCGTGGTCGCGCTGCAGTTCGTCGGCACGATGGCCGCGCTCTACCTGCCGAGCCTCAACGCCGACATCATCGACAAGGGCGTGGTGACCGGCGACACCGGCTACATCGTGCGCCACGGCGGGCTGATGCTCGCCGTCTCGCTCGTGCAGATCATCTGCTCGGTGATCGCGGTGTGGTTCTCCGCGCGCAACGCGATGGGGTTCGGCCGCGACCTGCGCGCCGCGATCTTCCACCGCGTCGGCACCTTCTCCGCCCGCGAGGTGCAGCAGTTCGGCGCCCCATCGCTGATCACCCGCGAGACCAACGACGTGCAGCAGGTTCAGATACTCGTGCTCATGGCCGGCACGCTGCTCGTCGCGGCGCCGATCATGATGGTCGGCGGCATCATCATGGCCGCCCGCGAGGACGTCGGGCTGTCCTGGCTCGTGCTCGCCGTGGTGCCGGTGCTCGGCGTCTCGATCGGCTTCATCGTGCGCAAGATGGTGCCGAGCTTCCGGCTGATGCAGGAGCGGATCGACGAGGTCAACCGGCTGCTGCGCGAGCAGATCACGGGCGTACGCGTCGTGCGGGCCTTCGTCCGCGAGGAGCACGAGGTCGAGCGGTTCCGGGGCGCCAACCAGCAGCTGACCGACGTGGCCGTACGCGCCGGTCGCTGGCAGGCCGCGATGTTCCCGACGGTGATGATCGTCGCCAACGTGGCGACGGTCGGCGTGCTGTGGTTCGGCGGGCACCGCGTCGAGAACGGGCACATGGAGGTCGGCGCCCTCACCGCGTACATCTCCTACCTCATGCAGATCGTGATGTCGGTGATGATGGCGATGTTCATGCTGATGATGGTGCCGCGCGCGTCCGTGTGTGCCGACCGAATCAGCGAGGTGCTCGACACCGAATCGTCGGTCGTGCCGCCGGCCGACCCCGTCACCGACCTGCCCCGACGGGTCAGCCTCGAGCTCGACCGCGTCACGTTCGCCTACCCCGGTGCCGACGAGCCGGTGCTGCGCGAGGTCACCCTGACCGCGCGGCCCGGCGAGACGGTCGCCATCGTCGGGTCGACCGGCGCCGGCAAGTCGACGCTCGTCAACCTGGTGCCCCGCCTCTTCGACGTGACCGGCGGCGCCGTACGCGTCGGCGGTGTCGACGTACGCGAGATCGGTCTCGACGCCCTGTGGTCGCGTCTCGGGCTGGTGCCGCAGAAGGCGTTCCTCTTCCGCGGGACCGTCGCCGACAACCTGCGCTACGGCAAGCCCGACGCCACCGAGGACGAGATGTGGGCGGCCCTCGAGATCGCCCAGGCGAAGGACTTCGTCGAGGCGATGCCCGACGGCCTGGACGCCGAGATCGCCCAGGGCGGATCGAGCCTCAGCGGCGGGCAGCGCCAGCGGATGGCGATCGCGCGGGCGGTCATCCGCCGCCCCGACGTCTACCTCTTCGACGACTCGTTCTCCGCGCTCGACCTCACCACCGACGCCAAGCTGCGCGCCGCGCTCAGACCGGTGACCCGCGACGCGACGGTGGTGATCGTCGCGCAACGCGTGGCGACCATCCGCCACGCCGACCGCATCGTCGTCATGGAGGACGGCGCCGTCGTCGGCACCGGCAGCCACGACGAGCTGCTCGCGACGTGCTCGACCTACCAGGAGATCGTCCAGTCCCAGCTCACCGCGGAAGAGGTGGCGTGAACATGAGCACCGACACCACCACCACTGGCGCCAAGGCCGAGCCCGGCACGCTGAAGGAGACCGAGCGCGTCCAGCAGGGACCCGGCGGCCCCGGCCGCGGCCCGATGGGCGGCGGGATGATCGGCCAGAAGGCCGACACCTTCTGGCCCTCCCTCAAGCGGCTGCTCGCGCGGCTGCGTCCCGAGCGCGCCAAGACGTACGCCGTCCTGGTGCTGACCGTGGTCAGCGTGGTCCTCACGGCCGTCGGCCCCAAGATCCTGGGCCGTGCGACCGACCTGATCTTCGCCGGCCTGATCGGCAAGGACGTGCTCGCGTCGGGCGCCACCCAGGAGCAGGCGATCGAGGCGCTGCGCGCCCAGGGCGAGGACCGGCAGGCCGACATGCTCGCGTCGATGGACCTGACGAACGGCGTCGACTTCTCCTCCGTCGCCGACGTGCTGATGATCGTGCTCGCCGTCTACGTCGCGGCCTCGCTGCTCGCCTGGCTCGGCGGCTACCTCCTCAACGACGTCGTCCAGGGGACGGTCCTGCGGATGCGCTCGGAGGTGGAGGACAAGGTCCACCGGCTGCCGCTCGGCTACTTCGACAAGCAGCCGCGCGGCGAGCTGCTGAGCCGCGTCACCAACGACATCGACAACGTCAGCCAGACGCTCCAGCAGACCCTGAGCCAGATGCTCACCTCGCTGCTCACGGTCTTCGCGGTACTCGGGATGATGTTCTGGATCTCGCCGCTGCTCGCGCTCGTCGCGCTGGTCTCGGTGCCGATCTCGATGTTCGTCACCGGCGCGGTGATGAAGCGCTCGCAGGGCATGTTCATCCAGCAGTGGCGCCGCACCGGCACCCTCAACGCCCACATCGAGGAGACCTTCTCCGGCCACTCGATCGTCAAGGTCTTCGGGCGCCAGGGCGAGGCCGAGCGGGTGTTCGCCGAGCAGAACGACGAGCTCTACGAGGCGTCGTACGGTGCCCAGTTCGTCAGCGGCCTGATCATGCCGATCATGATGTTCGTCGGGAACCTCAACTACGTCATCATCGCGGTGCTCGGCGGGCTGCGGGTCGCCAGCGGCACGATGTCGCTCGGTGACGTGCAGGCCTTCATCCAGTACTCCCGGCAGTTCACGCAGCCGCTGACGCAGGTCGCCTCGATGCTCAACCTGCTGCAGTCCGGCGTCGCGTCGGCCGAGCGGGTCTTCGAGCTGCTCGACGCCCCCGAGGAGCTCGAGGAGGAGCGCGGTCAGTCCGCTGCGATCGAGGACGCGCACGGCGAGGTCCGCTTCGAGGACGTGTCGTTCTCGTACGACCCCGAGCGGCCGCTGATCTCCGGACTGTCGCTCGTGGCGCAGCCCGGCAGCACGGTCGCGATCGTCGGTCCGACCGGTGCGGGCAAGACCACGATGGTCAACCTGGTGATGCGGTTCTACGACCCGCAGGCCGGGCGGATCCTCATCGACGGCGTCGACATCGCCTCGATCCCGCGCGGCGTGCTGCGTGGCCGGATCGGAATGGTGCTGCAGGACACCTGGCTCTTCGCCGGCACGATCCGCGACAACATCGCGTACGGCCGGCCCGGCGCCACGGAGGAGCAGATCCTCGAGGCCGCCCGGGCGACGTTCGTCGACCGCTTCGTGCACTCGCTGCCCGACGGCTACGAGACCGTCATCGACGAGGACGGCTCCAACCTGTCGGCCGGCGAGCGCCAGCTGGTGACAATCGCGAGGGCGTTCCTCTCCGACCCGGCGCTGCTGATCCTGGACGAGGCCACGTCCTCGGTCGACACCCGCACCGAGCTGCTGCTGCAGCAGGCGATGGCGGCGCTGCGCTCGGACCGTACGTCGTTCGTGATCGCGCACCGGCTCTCCACCATCCGCGACGCCGACCTGATTCTCGTCATGGAGGACGGCTCGATCGTCGAGCAGGGCTCGCACGAGGAGCTGCTGGCGGAGGGTGGCGCGTACGCCCGTCTCTACCGCTCGCAGTTCGAGTCGCCGGCCGAGGAGGCCGAGGCGTTAACCCATTGAGCGGCCCCGCCCCTCGACGTACGGTGGTCGTACACAGAAGGGAGGTGATCCGAAGAATGAGTTCTTTTCGGATGAGTGAGGTGGCTGCCCGCTAGGCAGCCCCCGGCATCGCCGACAGCTGCCGGCGAATTCACCGCAGCCACCCGACCCGCAGGCGCCCGGAGTCCATCCACCGGGGCCCTCTCACCAGGGGCAGCACGCCTGCGGGTCGCTGCATTTCCTGGGTGGCCTCCGCCTGCTGTCGCGATCCCCGGGTACCCGGGGAAACTGGAGCCTCCACCCCGAAACTTCGCGGGTGAGGCTCCAGTTTGGATAGGGAACCTCGGACCTCGGCGTCGTACGCCGGCGGGTAGTCCACCGGGAAATGGTCAACGTACGCCGTTCCGGACAGCCATTTCCCGGTGTACTACCCCGCCGCCGGTGTGGTGCAGGTCTCGTACGCCGTGGCTGGCATCCCCACCACCCTCGGCATATGGTTGTGGTCAGCAACTATTGCGATCGGCAACCACGAATCGAAGGCACGCAGTGACCCAGGCTCCCACCCTCACCGCCGAGCAGGCCGGCGAGATGACCCACCGCCAGGTGCTCGAAGCACTCAGCGGGCTCCTCCTCGCGATGTTCGTCGCGATGCTCTCGAGCACGATCGTCAGCAACGCGCTGCCGACGATCGTCGACGACCTCCAGGGCAGCCAGACCGGCTACACCTGGGTGGTCGTCGCGACGATGCTCGCGATGACCGCGACCACGCCGATCTGGGGCAAGTTCGCCGACCTCTTCGACAAGAAGCTGCTCGTGCAGACGGCCCTCGTGATCTTCTCGATCGGCTCGCTGATCGCCGGGTTCGCGCCTTCGATGGAGGTGCTGATCGGCGCCCGCGTCGTCCAGGGCCTCGGCGTCGGCGGCCTGACCGCGCTCGTCCAGGTCGTCATCGCCACGATGGTGTCGCCGCGCGAGCGCGGCCGCTACAGCGGCTACATCGGTGCGGTCTTCGCCCTCGCCACGGTCAGTGGCCCGCTCGTCGGCGGCGTGCTCGTCGACACCGTCGGCTGGCGCTGGTGCTTCTTCGCCGGCCTGCCGGTCGCGGCCCTCGCCTTCGTCGTGCTGCAGAAGACCCTGCGCCTCCCCGTCGTCAAGCGCGAGGTGTCGATCGACTACCTCGGCGCGTTCCTGCTGGTCGGCGGTGTCTCGATCCTGCTGGTCTGGGTCTCCCTCGGCGGACAGAACTTCGACTGGATCTCGTGGACCAGCGGCCTGCTCGTCGCCGGCTCGATCGCGATCATCGCGGCGGCCATCCACGTCGAGGCCAACGTCGCCAAGGACCCGGTCATCCCGCTGCACCTCTTCAAGGACCGCACCCTCACCCTCGCCACCGTCGCGTCGGTGCTGATCGGTGTCGCGATGTTCGGATCGACGGTCTACCTGAGCCTCTACTTCCAGCGCGCCAAGGACATGAGCCCGACCGAGGCCGGCCTGATGTCGATCTGCATGGTCGGCGGCCTGCTCGTGTCGAGCATCGTCAGCGGCCGCATCATCACCGCGACCGGCCTGTGGAAGCGCTGGCTCGTCGGCGGCATGGTCGCCGTCATCGTCGGCATCGCACTGCTCGCCACGATCGACGCGAGCACCCCGCTGTGGCACACCGGCATCTTCATGGCCGTCCTCGGCCTGGGCCTCGGCGCCACCATGCAGAACCTCGTGCTCGCCGTGCAGAACACCATCGCGCTCTCCGACATGGGCGCCGGGTCCTCGGTCGTCGCGTTCTTCCGCTCGCTCGGTGGCTCGGTCGGCATCGCCGCCCTGGGTGCCGTCCTGGCCCATCAGGTCGCCGACGCTGTGAAGGTCGGACTCGGCAAGCTCGTCGCAGAGCAGCCGGCGTACGCCGACGCCGTCAGCCACAGCACCGGCGGCATTCCGGACCTGTCCACCCTGCCCGAGCCGATCCGCGCGATCTTCGAGAGCGCGTACGGCGACGCGACCGGTCACATCTTCCTGGCCGCGCTGCCGTTCGCCGTGGCCGCGCTCATCGCCGTGCTCTTCATCAAGGAGGTCCCGCTGCGGACCTCGGTGAAGCGCGATGATGAGCTCATGGCAGAGGTCACCCCGCAGGCATGAGAACACCCCACGACGTTCTTCGTCTCCCCCGCTCCGCTCCTCCGTCGAACAACGCCGCAGGGACCCCGTGAGCACGCGCGACGACGACCTGCGTCGCATCGAGTCCGAGGTCGGCAGCCTGATCCGCCGCGTCAAGCGGGTGATGGGGGAGCGCGCCCGCGACGTGCACCCCGACCTGCACCCGATGACGTACGTCATCCTCACGCACCTGGCCACCAACGGCCCGATGCGCGGGGCCGACCTGAGCGACGCGTTCGGCATGGACAAGGGCGGGGTGAGCCGTCAGGTGCAGGCGCTCGTCGACCTCGGGCTGGTCGAGCGCCAGCCCGACCCTGAGGACCGCCGCGCGATCCTGCTCGACGCGACCGACGAGGGCCGCAAGCGCCTCGAGGTGATGGGCCGGCACCGCAGCGACCGCTTCGACGAGCGGCTCGCCGCCTGGAGCGACGCCGAGCTGGCCGGGTTCGCCGACAAGCTGGCGGCGTACAACACCGCCCTCTCCGACGACTGACCCGCCCTGCCCCTGGTACCTAGGGACGATTTGGTAGGTCGATCATGTGGATCGCCTACCAGAACGTCCCTAGATACCGAGGTGTCAGCGGAGCCAGGCAGCGGTGTCGACGGGCAGCGTGCCGCCGTCGGCGGGGCCGCTGGCGAGCAGCAGCTCGCCCTCGGGCAGCTCGACCGGGGTGGTGCCGCAGTTGAGCACGACCGTGAGCGGGCCGCGACGGAACGCGAGCACGTCGGTGCCGAGGTCGATCAGCTCGACCTCCTCGCCGGCAGACCAGGCGAACTCGCGGCGAGCCCGCAGTGCGTCGCGGTAGAACTCCAGCGTCGACGCCGGGTCGCCGGCCTGGGCCTCGACCGTGAGCGGCGCCCAGTCGGCCGGCTGCGGGATCCACGGCTGCGTCGAGCCGGGCCCGAAGGCGTACGGCGCTTCGGTGCCGCTCCACGGGATCGGCACCCGACAACCGTCGCGGCCGACCTCGCCGGTGCGGAGGTACGACGGGTCCTGGCGGTCCTCCGGGGCGACGTCGACCTGCTCGAGGCCGAGCTCCTCGCCCTGGTAGAGGTAGCTCGAGCCGGGCAGCGCGAGCATCGTCAGCGTCGCGGCGCGGGCACGGGCCAGGCCTTGCACGCCGCCGCCGTAGCGGGTGACGTGGCGTACGACGTCGTGGTTGCTGAGCACCCAGGTCGGGGCCGCGCCGACGCCCTCGACCGCGGCCAGCGTGTCGGTGATGACGTCAGCGAACGCCTCGGCCGACCACTCGGCGAGCAGCCAGGCGAAGTTGAACGTCTGGTCGAGCTCGTCGGGGCGGATGAAGGCAGTCATCGACTCGATCGTCTGGGTCCAGGCCTCCGCGACGGCCATCCGGTCGGCACCGGCCTCGTCGAGGATCGTGTTCCACGAGCGGTAGACGTCGTGGACCTCGGGCTGGTCCCACATCGGCTCGTCGGAGATCGTGCGCTCGACCATCTCGTGGGCGCTGCTCGCGGGCGTGCCGCCGGCCTCGACGACCTGGTCGCGCAGCGACGCCTCCTTGAAGAGGCCGTGGGCCACGTCGACGCGGAAGCCGTCGACGCCGCGGTCGAGCCAGAAGCGCAGCACGTCCTCGAACATCGCCGGGACCTCGGGGTTGCGCCAGTCGAGGTCGGGCTGGCTGGAGTCGAAGAGGTGGAGGTACCACTGGCCGTCGTCGACCTGGGTCCACGCCGGGCCGCCGAAGACGGACTTCCAGTTGTTCGGCGGGCCGTCGGGGGAGTCGCGGAAGAGGTAGCGGGCGCGCTCGGGGCTGCCCGGGCCGGCGGCCAGCGCGGCCTGGAACCACACGTGCTCGTCGGAGGTGTGGTTGGGCACGAGGTCGACGACGACGTGCAGGTCGAGGTCGTGGGCCCGCGCGATCAGGTCGTCGGCATCCGAGAGCTGGCCGAACAGCGGGTCGACGTCGCGGTAGTCGGCGACGTCGTAGCCGTGGTCGTGCTGCGGCGAGGTGTAGAACGGCGTGATCCAGAGCGCGTCGACGCCCAGGTCGGCGAGGTGCGGCAGGCGCGACGTGATGCCCGGCAGGTCACCGATGCCGTCGCCGTCGCTGTCGGCGAAGCTGCGGACGTAGATCTGGTACACGACGGCGTTGCGCCACCAGTGGACGTTTGGATCGATCAAATCAGCCATGTCCACATCCTCTCAACGAGGGGGGAGGGCCGGTCAAAACGGGACGCAGGCCGGGTGGCTATCGCGTCGGGGAGTGCCCGCCGAAGAGCTCGGCGTCGACGGCGATCCAGGTGTGCTCGGCAGTCGCCACCACCCGGCCGTCGGCGTCGTACAGCGTCGCGGCGGTGAGGGTCTTGCGTCCGTCCTGGCCACGCCCCTCGCCGACCACGACGTGTGGCTCACCGATCACCGGGAGGTCGTCGACCCGCGCGGTCATCCGGCCCAGCACCATCAGTCGTTCGGTGAGGTCGCCCGCCCAGCCGCCGATGCAGTCGAGCGCGGCCCAGGTCGCGGCCACCGACGCGCGCGGCGCGTCGTCGACGTACGTGTGCCAGTCCTCGTGCAGGCTGGGGTGCGGCGTCCACGGGGCCGCGACCAGCGCGCCGGCGGGCCCGTCGCCGGTCTGGCCGGGGAAGATCCGCAGGCCGTCACCCTCGCTGCGCGACGTACCGCAGGCGAAGCACGTCGGAAACGGGTGGAACTCGTGACCCGGGTACGACGACTCGGCCGCGGTCGCGACGTCGTGGGGGACGGGGTCGACCAGGCCCAGCTCGCGCTCGACCCGGTGGGCGGTGGCGACCACGGACCCGTCGAGCGAGGCGGTCAGGACGCCGCCCGCCTCGCTGACCTGGAGGGGCGTGTCGAGCGGAGGCGGCTGGCGCAGCGACACCTCGATCGTGGGCCAGCCGTCCGTACGGTCGTCGGGGGCGTCGGCGCGGTCGAGGGCAGCCAGTGCCCCGGCCGTCCAGCCGCCGTTGCCGGAGTCGGGCGGGCCGCAGAAACGCTGCGGCACGAGGAGTTCGGTCACCGGCCTCACTGTGCCACGGGTGGGCGGAGCGCGGCAGCCGCCGATGGGACACAATGGCCCGCGTGAGTGACCTGATCGACACCACCGAGATGTACCTCCGCACGATCTACGAGCTCGTCGAGGAGGACATCGTCCCGCTGCGCGCCCGCATCGCCGAGCGGCTGCACCAGTCCGGGCCGACGGTGTCGCAGACGGTCGCCCGGATGGAGCGCGACGGGCTGCTGACGGTGGAGGGCGACCGGCACCTCGAGCTCACGGAGGAGGGCCAGCTGCTGGCCACCCGCGTGATGCGCAAGCACCGCCTCGCCGAGCGCCTCCTCACCGACGTGATCGGCCTCGACTGGGAGCTCGTCCACGCCGAGGCCTGCCGGTGGGAGCACGTGATGTCGGAGACCGTCGAGCGCCGCCTGCTCGAGCTCCTCGACCACCCCACCGAGTCGCCCTACGGCAACCCGATCCCGGGGCTCGACGAGCTCGGCGACGTCAGCGGCGAGGACTTCATGACCGACGTCGAGCCGCTCTCGGCGGCCGCCGGCGCCGAGGACCAGCTGGTCCACGTCAAGCGGATCTCCGAGGAGATGCAGAAGGACGAGGAGCTGATGGGCCTGCTCCGCCGCGTCGGCGCCCTGCCCGGAAAGACCGTCACCATCGCCCGCACCGACGAGGGCATCCTCATCGGCTCCGGCGGCGAGACCGCCGAGCTGGTGGTCGAGGCGGCCGAGCACATCTTCGTCCGCCGCTAGGCGACCCGCGCGGCGAGCTCTGCGAGGAACTCGCTGCACCCCACCTCGAGCTTGTACGACGCCAGGTCGTCGCCGCGGGTCACGCCACGGTTCACGATGACGATCGGCGTGCCTCCCTGGGCCGCGCGCTTCACGAACCGCAGCCCGCTCATGACCGTCAGCGACGACCCCGCGACGAGGAGCGCGCCACCACTGCCGAGCGCCTCGACGGCGGCGTAGCAGCGGGCCACCCGGTCAGCGGGCACGTTCTCGCCGAAGAAGACCACGTGGGGCTTGAGCGGACCGCCGCACGCGCAGGTCGGCACGACGAAGTCGTCGGTCTCGTCGAGGTCGACGTCACCGTCGGGGTTCGAGAGCGCCGAGGCGTGCCGCTCGATCCAGTCGGGGTTGAGCTCGTCGAGCACCCGCTCCAGGTCCGCGCGCGACGACGTCGCGCGGCAGGTCAGGCAGACCACGTCGGCGACCCGGCCGTGGAGGGCGACGAGGCGCCGCGAGCCGGCGGCCTCGTGCAGCCCGTCGACGTTCTGCGTGATGAGCAGCAGGGGGTCGAGCTCGGCGAGCGCGCGGTGGCCGTCGTTGGGCTCGGCGCGCCCCATCCGCTGCCACCCCACGTGGCTCCGCGCCCAGTAGTGCCGCTGCGCCTCGGGCGTCGCGACGAACTCCTGGTAGGTCATCGGCGCCCGCGCCGGGGCGCCCGGGCCGCGGTAGTCCGGGATGCCGGAGTCGGTCGAGAGCCCCGCGCCGGTCAGCACGACCAGCGGCCGGGTCGCTAGCAGGTCGAGCGCGGTCGCCTCGCTCGCCCGGGTCGACGCCAGCGTCACGCGCCGTACCGGACCCGCGCGCGGGCTCGAGCCTTGTCCGCCTCGACCTCGCGGTTCTTCGGGGGAGCGGTCGTCACCAGGTCCTCGAGCAGGTGCTCGGTCACGTGGGCGATCTCCTTCACCGCGGCGTAGAACGCGTCCTCGTTGGCCTGGGACGGCTTGGTCGTCCCGGCGATCTTGCGGACGTACTGCAGCGCAGCGGCCGTCACCTCGTCACTCGACGCGGGCGGCTCGAAGTTGTTGAGCGGGCGGATGTTGCGGCACATTCCCCGAGAATACGTCGACCAGCCAGGGCTAGACCCTGAAGAAGGAGACGTCCTCGCCCGTCACCAGCGCCACCTTGCCCGACGCCACCGGCACGAGGCGTACGTCCGCGACGTCGCTGCCGTGCTCCACCTCGACCATCCGGTTGGTCATCGAGCCGTCGTCGAGCGACAGCACGGAGACCCAGCCGGTGGTGCCGCTCCAGCCCTGCGAGACGACGGTCAGCGCCACGCGCTGCTCGGGCAGCCAGGTGAACTGCCGCGGGTCGGCGCCCGCACCGGCGAAGGTGTCCCGGTCGTAGCGGACGACGTCGATCTGGCGCGGGCTCGTGAGGTCGGTGACGTCGAAGAGCGCCGCCTGTGCGCCGCGCGTCATGCCGTCGAGGCTGGCGTCCTGGCCCATCCCGATGAGCCGGTGCTCGCCGAGCGGGTGGAGGTACTCCGAGAAGCCGGGGATCTTGAGCTCGCCCAGCAGCCGCGGGTCGGAGGGGCTGCTCAGGTCGATGGCGTAGAGCGGGTCGGTCTGCCGGAAGGTCACGACGATCGCGAGGTCGTCGAACCACCGCACCGACTTGATCTGCTCGTCGACGCCGAGGTCGTCGACCCGGCCGTCCTCGACGAGGTCGGACCCGTCCTCGCGCAATGTCAGCACCGAGTTGAAGTTGCCGGTCTCGCTGCTCGGCCCGACCGCGACCCGCAGCGATCCGCCGACGGCATCCATCGACCAACGGTCGGCGATCGTGCCCTCGACCTCACCGGAGGCGACGTACGTCGTCTCGGCCCGGTCGAGCGCGAAGGCGAAGATCGGCGTCGTGCCGGTCGGGGCGAAGCCGCCCATCCTGCAGTCCAGGCAGTCGTCCCACATGCCCCACTGCGGTCCGCCGGCCGCGAGGTAGAAGCGGTCGGTCGAGAAGTACGACGTGTCCGAGTCGGTCGCGACCGCCGTCGTGGTGCGGCTCGTCGGCGACGCGGGGTCGAAGGCGACGACCGTGGTGGTGCCGAGCGCGATCTCCTCGTCGTCGGGGACGGCGACGTCCTCGCAGTCGACCAACGGGTCGCCGTCGACGGTCGGCAGCCAGTCGGCCAGCGTCGTGTCGCGCACCAGCGACCGGTTGCGCAGCCGTGAGCGGATCTGGCCGAGGGTGCCGTCGGGGTAGGAGAAGTCGAGCTCCGGCAGCCCGTTCTGCAGCACGACGCGTACGACGTCGCCGTGCAGGCGCACGGCGGACGCACGCCCGCGGATCGTGGTGGCGTCGACGATGCTCGGCGAGCTCGGGTCGGAGAGGTCGACCGTCGTGATCGTGGTCGACAGGCCGTCGTCCGACGTGCCGAGCACGACGGCGCGGCCGCCGACGAACAGCAGCTCGCCGCCCGGGTCGCCGACCAGGCCGTTGCCGCGGGCGTCGTCGATGCGGGTGGACGACAGGAGCGAGGGCTCGTCGCCGGAGACGTCGTAGGCCAGCAGCTCGCCGTCGCGCATCCGGAGCAGCAGCGAGCCGGCGACCTTGACCACGTCGGACTCGTCGACGCCGAGCTCCTGGACGTTGGTGCCCGACTCGTTGCTGGTCGAGCGCGAGGTCGTGACGGCGGACCGCTCGCTGCCGGCGGCCGAGGCGCTGGGGGACTCCGCGTCGGACTGCGAACCGAACATGACGATCCCGCCGCCGCCCCAGCCGTAGGGGCCGACCTGCTCGAGCGCGCGCTCGACGTAGGAGTCGAGCAGGTCGTCGCAGCTGCCGGCGACGGTGAGGTCGGCGTTGGCGAGGGCGATGGGCGGCGCCGTCGGCGGCACGTTGCGCGAACCCGGGTCGTTCCCCAGTGCGTAGCCCACGCCCACTGCCGCGGCGAGGGTGGTCGCGGCCGCGACAGTGGTGGTCATCCTGCGAAGGCTCATGGCGGTGGGACGGCCGGACGGGGGGCCCGGTTCCGCGTGGGACGATGGCGCGATGAGCGACTCGCGTGACTTCGACCTCGTCCTGTTCGGAGCCACGGGCTTCACCGGTGGCCTCACTGCTGACTACCTCGCGGCGCACGCTCCGGCCGTTCTGCGCTGGGCGATCGCCGGTCGCAACGCCGACAAGCTCGAGGACGTACGCCGCCGGCTGGCCGATGACGCGGGCGCCGAGGTCGAGGTGCTGGTCGCCGACGCGACCGACCCTGCGGCCCTCGCCGACGTGGTCCGCCGCGCGCGCGTCGTCGTGACGACGATCGGCCCCTACCTCGAGCACGGCGGCCCGCTGGTGGCGGCCTGCGCCGAGGCCGGCACCGACTACCTCGACCTCACCGGCGAGCCCGAGTTCGTCGACCAGACCTACCTCGCGCACCACCAGACCGCCGTCCGCACGGGCGCCCGGCTGGTGCACGCCTGCGGCTTCGACTCGATCCCGCACGACCTCGGCGTGTACTTCACCGTCCAGCAGCTGCCGTCCGACCAGCCCATCACCCTGCGCGGCGTCGTCCGGTCCGCCGGCACGTTCTCCGGCGGCACGTTCCACTCCGCGCTCAACCAGTTCTCGCGGGCCAGGGACATGCGGACGACGTACGCCGCTCGCCGTCGCGCCGAGGGCAAGCCCGCCGACGGTCGCTCGTCGCGGTCGGTCGGCGGCAAGCCGCACCGCGACCCGGTGCTGGGCTACTGGCTGCTCCCGCTGCCGACGATCGACCCGATCATCGTCGCGCGCAGCGGCGCCGCGCTGCCGGCGTACGGCCCGAAGTTCCGCTACTCGCACTGGGCGGGCACCAAGACGCTGCGCTACGCCGCGGGCGGTGCGGCCGCGGTCGGCGCCCTCACCGTCGCCGCGCAGGTGAAGCCGCTGCGCGACTTCCTCAAGAGCAAGGTGCCGCAGGGCTCGGGACCCGACGAGGCCAAGCGCGACCAGTCGTGGTTCACCGTCGACTTCGTCGGCGCGGCCGGCGGGACGACGGTCCGCACGCGCGTCTCCGGCGGCGACCCGGGCTACACCGAGACCGCGAAGATGCTGTCGGAGGCGGCGCTGTGCCTCGCCTTCGACGACAACCCGGACACCTCCGGCCAGGTCACCCCGGCGCAGGCGATGGGCGACGCGCTGCTCGCGCGGCTGCAGGCCGCGGGCATCCGCTTCGAGACGGTCGCCTGACGGGTCGGGCTATGCCGGGTCGCTGAGGGTCGCCAGGTCGAGCAGCCGGACGTTGGCCGGGTCGCCGTTGGCCGCGAGCGACCAGATCGTCGTGTCGTGGTCCGCGCCCGGGAGGCGTACGACCGCCTCGCCGGCGACGTGGAAGTGGCCGTGTGCGACAAGCCGCGGGCGTACGCCGAGCACCGCGCGGGTCACCTGGGCCATGCCCGCGTCGGCCTCGGCCAGGATCACCTCTGGCCAGTCCATCGGGTTGCCGCGGACGATCTCGGCCACCGGAGGCGTGCACAGCGGGGGCGCCGGGCTGTCGTGGAGGAACATCACGTCGGCCTGCCCACCGGCGAGCGTCAGGTCGACGTGCTCGTCGGTGATCACCTCGCCCGGCCACCAGCTCACGCCCTCGGTCAGCAGCAGCCGGTTCACCGATGGAGCGCCACCGAGGGCCACGAGCGACCGCCCGTCCAGCTCCCAGCGGTGGCCGCGCGGCAGCAGTGAGACGTGGTCGCTGACCTCGAGGGGCAGCGGCGTGCCATCGATGTCCTGGTGCGCCGGGTCGGCCCACAACGCCTTGAGGCGCGCCCAGTGCTCGTGGTTGCCGGTGATGCAGAGCAACCGCAGTCCGACCTCGGCGCACACCGCTTCGATGGCCGCGAGGTAGCCGTCGGGGTCGGCTCCCATCCCGAACCGCAGGTCGCCCAGCTGGACGGCGACGTCGACCTCCCGACCCAGCGCACGGAGGACCTCGACCGCCCAGTCGCGATCACCCTCGAGGTCGCCGACGAGTCCGATGATCACGCGGACGAGCCTGCCACGAGCCGACGTCACGGGTGTCGGGGCACACTGGCCACGTGATCGCCTTCGACCTGGCCCTCCGCCTGCACGACGCGGGCGTGGCCTGGACACCCGGCAACGGCGACGAGTTCTGGGTCCCCGACCGCGAGCTCGACGACATCACCTTCCTCGTCAGCGACATGGTCGTCGAGGTCCGCGACCACGCGGGCAGTCGCGTCCTCGCCTTCAACGGCACGACCGAGTGGGCGCTCGACAGCGTCGAGGAGCGCGAAGCCGTGTGGCTGCCGCGACTCGACCAGGTCCTCGACCTCCTCGGAGCGCACTTCGTCAGCCTCACAGCGCGATCCGGCGGACACGTCGTACGCATCACGGAGTCGGACGGCGAGCAGGAGCACGTCGACGTCAGCGCCGCCGACGCGGCCGCGCGAGCCCTGCTGAGCCTGCTCGAGCGGGACGTCCAGACCCCCGGCTGAGCGGCCGTCGAGAAAACTCGCGCGTGTCTCTCAACCTCCGGCACGCGGGGGGTCTCTAGGTGAGTGATGGAACAAGACGCTGAGTTTGCCGAATTCATGTCTGCTCGTTGGAGTGCGCTGTATCGGACGGCGTACCTCCTCATGGGACAGCACCACCAGGCCGAGGATCTCCTCCAGGACGTCCTGGCACGCACGTGCGTGCGGTGGCCGTCGATCAGGGACAAGGGACTGGCAGAGGCGTACGTCCGACGCGGGCTGATCCGTGCTGCCTCCCGGCAGTGGCGACGTCGCGGCCGCGAACGCTCCACAGACCTCGTGACGGACGTCGGGCAGCCGGGTGAGATGGAGCTCAGCGCCCAGAAGCTGGTGCTCTGGGAGGAGATCCAGCGACTGCCTCCCCGGATGCGGGCAACGCTGGTCCTCCGCTACCTCGAGGACCTGTCGGAGCACGACACGGCCGCCCTGCTCGGAGTGTCGGTCGGATCCGTCAAGAGCCAGACCCATCACGCCCTCAAGCGGCTGCGCGCCGCCATGCCAGAAATGGAGCACCGCTCATGACGCACATCCACGACCTCCTGACCGAGATCCACGGGACGATCGTCGTGCCGGCACCGGATCACCCGGAGCTGCACCGGCGAGCCGCCCGGCTCCGCGGACGACGCCGACTGGTACGGGCCGCAGCAGGTGTGGCCGTGGTCAGCGCTGTCGCCGTCGCCACTGTGGCGGTGACCTCGCCGAGGGACGGGGCGTCGACCGATTCGTCGGTGGCCTCGCCACCGGCCCCCATCGGCGTCCCAGTCGTCCTCGACGGGCAGCTGACCACCGTCACGTCGAACGGGAGCACCATCGACACAGGAGTGGCCGGCGCGTTGCTGGGCGTCTATCGCGACCGGGCCGTGGTACTGGACGGCGATCAGCTGATCGGTCTCGACGACGTCTCGATCAGCTCGGTGCGGACTGCGTTTGTGGACGCCTCAGGCGCGACCTTCCAGAGGGAGGACGGGACCCTGGGCGCTGTCGGCGATCACCTGGTCGTCTTCTGGACGAACTGCCGGTCCTGCCACGGCACGCAGGCGCCTGACACTGACCTGCTGGCGGACGGGCTCCTGATCGGGGCCGGTGAGAAGGGGTTGGTGCTGGAGGACGGATCCGGACTTCGGTTCCTCGACGCCGCGGGTGCTCATCCTGTCCGGCTGGGCAGCGACGGCGCTCGGGTCGAGGTGACCAGCGTGCAGGTCGCGGGCGACACCGTGGCCGTGGTGAGTGGAAGCACGGTGCAGTTCTTCGACACGGACGGCACTCGTCGCTCCGGGTTCCTCGGGGGAGTGGTGGGTGCCCTGTCGGCCGACGGCACGACGTACGCGTATGCGCCGACGGCGGATGAGCTCGCGAGCGGCATGAAGCCGGGACTGAGCTTCTACGACACCACCACAGGGCAGCTCCGACGGACTCCGCTCGATGGTGCGCTCGGCTCGATCGCGTGGCGTGGAGGCGACCTGCTCGTGGTGACGGATGGGGGAGCAGCGCAGACTCTGTGGCGGTGCCACATGCGTGGCTGTGAATCGCTCTTCGAAGCCGGCGGCTCATCACTCAGTCTTCAGTGAGCGCAGGTGCACGCTGATCGGGGCGGCGCCGCAGTCAGTTCGTCGTGCAGCGACCGATCCGGTGGGTGATCTGATCGTGCGTGGTGCCCCAGGCAAGAGTCGAACTTGCGACCTTTCGCTTAGGAGGCGGCTGCTCTATCCACTGAGCTACTGGGGCGGGACGTGCGTAGATCCCTGCGGAAAACTCGCACGCACCGCGGAAGTCTAGTGATGTCTGTACTGACCGAGCATGCCGGCCGTCGCGCTCGTGCCGCCGAAGACGCGTTCGGCAACTAGCCCATCCCGCTCACTAGGACATGCACCAGAGCCCGCAGTGCGCGGGCGATGAGTTCATCCCCTCCGACTGCATTGACGAGGCACGCAGCCGCAGCGGCCTCGACGCCCGGACTGAGCCGTTCACGCGCCGTGCGTGTCACGGTGGTGGGTGAGTCGGTGCCCGCGCATCATCGAACTGCCCCGTTCTCGGTCAAGTTGAGGCGGGGACAACTACAGGGCGCGCAGGAACTGGTGCAGGACGTCAGCGCAGAGGTCGAGACCCGTCATCGGTGGCGACACGAGGCGGGTGCACAGGGGGTTGGCGTACAGGCGGCTGGTGCTCTCATCGTCCCTGCTGAATGGCACGCTCACGACGCTCGACAGAGGCGAGCGTGACTCCTGCCAGAAGTCCAGCTCCCTAGACGGGGGGCGCAGCGTTCAGCCACGCGTAACCCCCGCTCAGGGCTGCGGTCGCGGCCAGGAACGTGACGACCATGACCGCGGTAGGCGCGACTCTGCGAAGCCGCACCAAGGGGGTCGCAAGAACGAGCAGCAGTCCCAGTACGAGGACGGTGGTCCAATAGACCGGGCTCGTGGAGTCGGCTACGACCGTGAGGCCGTAGATCCCATCGGCAACCAGGACCCCAGCGAGGACCCCGGATCCAAGCGCGACGGGCATGGTGCGCGTACTGGCAGCACCCGCGGCGGCGACACCGACGAACGGTCCTGAGACCAGGCCGATCGCGCCCCACAGCGTCGGGTCGTAGGCCAAGCCCCGCAATTCGGATGCAAAGGTGTAGCCCAGGACCAGGCAGACGAAGCTGACAGTGCCGAGCAGGGCGCCCCGCCTCAGTGACGGCCGCTGCGCCATGACCGCCAGCGCCGTCAACGCCGCCCATCCCGACGGCGAGTTGGCCAGCGGGTGCCACGCGTCGGGAAGCAGGCCCTGGGCCCATGACGTCACCGCTCCGAGCACGAGGCTGACCGCGGCGACACCCAGAACGGACCCGATCAGGGCCACGGTACGCGCTGTGGGCGTGGTGGTCGGGCCAGGGGCGGTGGAGTCGGTTTTAGTGTGCACGCGATCTGTCTATCGGTGCAGCGGGTGCACCACCAGCGGAAGGCCGGAGTCCGGCACCCAGAGGCAAGACTTCGGTACTTGAGGAGGATCGCCGAGCCGCCAGAACACCCCACAGGTACTTCAGGTGGAGGCGGCGTGTTCGTCCAACCCCTGACGGTGTGGCATGACGATCCTCCTGTCGGACCCACGGGTCTCCGCCATCCCCCTCCACGAGTCGGGCGAGCGCATGGTCGCTCTCGACGCATCCTTCGGATCAGCAGGCGCGCTGGTGCGCGCCGGGTTGGCGGCGCGACTTGTCGAGGCGCAGCGACTGCTGCCGCCCGGGGTGGGTCTCGAGGTCGTGGAGGGGCACCGTCCAGCGGCCGCGCAACAGGCGATCATCGCGGGCTACTCCGCCGAGCTCCGCGCCGCCCATCCCGGCATCCCCGCGGGCGAGCTGTACCAGCTGACCAGCCGGTTCGTTGCGCCAATCAACGTGGCACCCCACGTCGCAGGAGCGGCGGTGGACGTGACCCTCGTCGACGCGACCAGGAAGCCCCTCGACCTCGGCACCCCCATCGACGCAAACCCCGAACAGTCCAACGGCGCGTGCTACTTCGCGGCCGACGGCATCGGCAGCACGGCGCGGGCCTGCCGTGACCTCCTGTCCGCCGCACTCACCGGAGCGGGGCTCGTCAACTATCCGACCGAGTGGTGGCACTGGTCCTATGGCGACCGCTATTGGGCCCTGACGACCGGTGCGCCGGCAGCGCTCTACGGACCCGTCGACGTGCAGAGCGACGCGGCATGACCGCCATGACAATCGCAGCCACCGACTTCGTCGCAGGCCCGCGACTGAACATCGACCTGCACGCCGTAGCAGCGAACACGCGCGTGTTCGTCGCCCGCGCGCAGGGCGAGGTCATGGCCGTCGTCAAGGCGGATGGCTTCGGCCACGGGGCCATCGACGTCGCGCGCACGGCTCTCGCCAACGGCGCGACCCGCCTGGGCGTGACGAGCCTCAGCGAGGCGACAGCGTTGCGGGCCGGCGGCCTGAGGGCGCCGGTGCTGAGCTGGTTGAACGCCGTGGATGCGGACTGGGCCTCGGCGGTGCGTCACGACGTCGAGGTGGCCGTACCCTCCCTGGCGCACCTCGATGCGATCGTGAACGCGGCGACCGGGGCACGGGTCCATCTCCACCTCGACACCGGTATGGCCAGGGACGGGGCATCACCGAGCGAGTGGGGGCAGCTCTGCCGGGCCGCGAGGCGCGCGGAGCGACACGGACGGCTGAGGGTCGTCGGAGTGATGGGGCACCTGGGCTGTGCCGATGTCCCGGTGGACGGGTGCAACAGACAGGCGCGCCAGCTCTTCATGTGGGGTGTCCGGTCCGCGCGGTCCGCAGGGTTGCGCCCGCAGCACCGGCACCTCGCGGCCACGGCCGCCACCCTCACTGACTCCGACGCCCACCACACGATGAGCAGGATCGGCGCGGGACTGGTCGGCATCGACCCGTCCCGAACGGTCGACCTGGAGCCTGCGCTCAGCCTGACCGCCCCACTCGTGAGCGTCCGCACCGTGCCGGCCGGTGCCCGCGTCGGCTACGGCCACGCGTGGACGACTCCCGCACCGACACGTCTCGGGCTCCTGCCGGTCGGGTACGCCGACGGGCTCCCGCGTATCGCCTCCGGGCAGGCTGAGGTGCAGGTCGGCGGCCAGCGTCGTCCTCTGGTCGGACGCATCTCCATGGACATGGTCGTCGTCGACCTGGGCGACGTCGTGGTCGCCATCGGTGACGACGCTGTCGTCCTGGGTCCCGGGCACGCCGGGGAGCCGACCGTGCGGGAGTGGGCTGGGTGGGCCGACACCCTCGAGCACGAGATCGTCACCGGCCTCGGGGCACGCGTGCGCCGCACCACCAGCGGGGCTGCGACGCATCGCCATGTCCGGCAGGCGTTGTGATGACGGTCCGGGTGGCCGTGATCGGCGGAGGCCAGAACTGCGAGCACGAGGTCTCCTTAGCGTCTGCGGCCGGGATGGTGCGTGCCCTGCTGGTCAAGGGGTACGAGGTCGTCTCGCTGACCATCGCGACCGACGGGACGTGGCGCGACGGTGCGGGGCGAGGGATCGAGCTGGCTGACGCGATCCGCGTGCTCGGCACGTGCGACGTGGCTGTCCCGGCGGTGCACGGCCCGCGCGGTGAGGACGGCACCCTGGCCGCGCTCTGCGAGCTCGCCCTGGTGCCGTACGTCGGATCCGGTGTCCGGGCAGGAGCGGTCGCCATGGACAAGTGGACGACGAAGCTCGTGGCGCAGGCCGTCGGCATCGTCACCGCCCCGGGGGTCCTGCTGACGGCAACCACGGCCAGGTCTTATGTGTGGACGCGACCAGTCGTCGTCAAACCGGTCGCTGCCGGGTCGAGCCACGGGGTCTCACTGGTCTCCGGGCCTGACGACCTCGAGCCCGCCCTCAGCTCGGCACTGGCGCTCGACGACCGGATGCTGGTGGAAGAAGTGGTGACAGGTCGTGAGATCGACGTCGCCGTGCTCGGTCGGCCGGGCGGAGAGCGAATGGTCGCGCCGCTGCTCGAGATCACGGTCGAGGGCGTGTTCGACTTCGACGCCAAGTACGTCGCCGGCACCACCTTCGACGTACCCGCCCACCTCACCGACGGTGAGACCGCCGCGCTGTCCGGCTCGGCCATCGCCATGTACGACGCACTCGGGTGCGCAGGCGTGGCTCGGATCGACTTCTTCCTGACCGCCGACGGCCCGGTGCTGAACGAGGTCAACACGATGCCGGGGTTCACCGAACAGTCCCAGGTGCCCCGGATGTTCGCCGCTGCCGGCATGTCCTACGGTGACCTGCTCGACATCCTGGTCCGCGACGTGCTCGACGGATGAGCACACCGACGGGGCGTGTCGCCGGGCTCGACGTCCTGCGGGGCATCGCCATCGCACTGGTGATGCTGAAGCACGCCTCTCCCACCTTCTTCCCCGGGGCAGGCGTCGTCGGGGTGGTCATGTTCTTCGCCCTCAGCGGCTACCTCATCACCGGCCTGCTGGTGGGCGAGATCGAGCGGACAGGGACGGTGGACCTCCGAGGGTTCTACGTCCGCCGTGCGCACCGCCTCGTGCCGGCGCTGGTGGCGCTGGTCGCCGGCATCGTGGTTGTCACCCTCGCGGTCGACCCACTGGACGACCGCGCCCAACTCGGGAAGACCGTGCTGGTGGCGCTCACCTGGACAGGAAACCTGCCTTTCGGCCATGCCAGCGACGCGACCTTCCACCTCTGGACCCTTGCCACCGAGGAGCAGTTCTATCTGTTCTGGCCGGCTGTGCTGGCGCTCGCCGTCGCGCGGCAAAAAGTTGGTGCGACCCTGGTGCTTGCCACAGCGGCCTGCACCGCCGGGTGCGTGGCGACCGTGGTCTGGCTGCGAGAGGCACCGGATCTTGCCTATGCGCTGCCGACCTCGTGGGCGCTCTGTTTCGTTGTCGGAGCCGCCACGCGGATCCTGCAGCACCGCATGCGCGTGCCGTCCCTGATGGCGCTTCCCGTTCTGGCTGCACTGGGTGTGCTGAGCGTGGTTCCATTGCGGGGACATGCGCTCACCTACCTGGCAGGAGGTCCCGCCATCGCGGCCCTGACGGCGGTGCTGCTCATCTCCTGGCGCACCTGGAACACCGTGTCGACGAGGCCGCTCCGGGCGCTGGCGTGGCTCGGCACGGTCTCCTACGGCGCCTACCTCTGGAATTATCCACTCACCCTCTGGCTGCGTCCGTCGTGGGGCGAGGTCGCCGGTCCAGCAGCCATGGTGCTCACGGTGGTCGCGGCCGCAGCGAGCTGGCACCTCGTGGAACATCCCCTCCAGCACCAGCGAGCCCCAGAACCAGCAACGCCATGACCCGCGGATGGCGCGCGTGGGCGCCCGACGTCGCCCGGGGAGTCGCCGTCCTGGCGGTGGGCTTGGTCGAGACGGCTCTCGGCCTCCCGTACGACGGCGCCTCGGTGAGCGTGCTGACGGTAATCATCGGCACCGCCACTGCGGTTGCGCTTGGCCGTCGAGCACCCGGGGTGGCGCTGACGGTCGTGTGGGCCGTCTACGCCGTGCAGCTCCTGGCCGGCACACCGACGATGTTGGTCCAGGTCGCCGTCGCGTTCGTCGCCTTCGGCGCCGCGCGATGGGGCAGTACCGCCACCGTGTGGCTCAGCGGACTGTCGATGCCTGCTGCCGGGCTGGTGGCCTACCTCGCGCTGGTCGTCGACAAGTCCTTCCTCATCGATCTCCCCACGAACGGTCACCTCCTCGATCTCGCCGCCAGCATGGTCGGCACCTGGCGGGCCGTCGCCGTGCTGCTCACCGCCCTGCTGCTGGCCGGACCGTGGCTGCTCGGACTCGTGCTGCGCTACGACGCCCGAGCCAGGGAGTCGAGGGTCTCTCAGGTCGCCGCGGAGCAGGCCGCCGCTACCGCCCACCGCGAGGCCACCCAAGCCCGAGAGATCGCCCGCCTGCGGGAGGAGCAGACGCGGTTGGCCCACGACGTCCACGACGTGGTCGGGCACTCACTCGCCGTCATCCTCGCTCAGGCAGAGGCTGCACAGTTCATCCCGGACGACGACCCGGAGGGCCTCCAAAAGACGATGAGGACGATCGCCTCCTCCGCGCGCAGCTCACTGCAGGACGTACGCGAGGTGCTGACTCCGAAGCAGGAGCCGGTGCCTCGCCCGAGTGGGATGGACGAGCTCCTGGAGAATGTCCGTTTGAGCGGCCACGACGTGGACCTCGTCGAGGCAGGGACTCCTCGCCCCCTACCTCCCGAACTCGACTTCGTGGTCTATCGGGTGCTTCAGGAGATGCTGACCAACGCTATCCGGCACGGACGCCGCGCCGCGCCCATCAGCGTGGAGAAGCAGTGGCATCGCGAGCTGCGCATGGAAGTGTCCAACGCGGTCGACGCCACCGAAGACGAGACCGAGAACGACGCCGAGGCAACCGCTGCAGTAGGCGGGGTAAACGGGGGTCAGGGCATCGACGGCATGCGGCGCAGGCTGGCATCGGTCGGAGGTCGCCTCGACGTCCAGCGCCACGAGGGGAACTCAGGACCCACCTTCACTGCGACCGCGTGGATCCCGCTGCGTACGGTGCTGAGGTGACCGACGACATCCGTGTCCTGCTCGTCGACGACCAAGAGCTCTTCCGTGCCGGCGTCGCGGTCATCGTCGACGCCCAGGACGGCATGCGTGTCGTCGGACAGGCAGGTGATGGCCTGGAGGCGCTGCGCCTCGTCGAGGAGGTCGAGCCCGACGTCGTGCTCATGGACATCCGGATGCCCGAGATGGACGGCGTCGAGACAACACGGCAGCTCTACCAACGCGACCGCACCGCCCGACGCACTAAACCGTTGCGAGTCGTGGTGCTGACAACGTTCAACCTCGACGACCGCGCCGCAACCGCCATCCGACACGGCGCGAGCGGATTCCTGCTCAAGGACACCACCCCCCTGATGCTCCGCGACGCGATCCGCACCGTCCACTCCGGCAACGCCGTGCTGGCACCGCAGGACCTGTCGGTGCTGCTCGACACCCAGTTCAAGGCACCGCGGCCGGTCCCAGTGGCCTACGGCTCGCTCACTGACAAGGAGCGGCAGGTCTTCGCTGCGGTGGCCAAAGGCTTGTCCAACACCGAGGTCGCAGCCGAGATCTTCGCAAGCGAGTCAACAATCAAGACCCACGTGGGAGGTATCTTGCGCAAGCTGTCGCTGCGCGACCGGGTGCAGATCGTAGTCTTCGCTCACGAGCACGGATTGACCCGCTAGTCGGGCACTCTCCTCTGCGCTGCGATCGACGGCGTCGACACCAACCCGGTCTCGCTGCACCCAGTCCCGATTGCTCAAGCCGGCGACGCCGAGCCCATAGATGCCGAGCATCAATCCAGCACTACGCACGAATGGTTGTCACAATTGCTCCGCGAGTGCTTGGGGACGGTTGAGGCCAGCGGGACCTGAGCGAGGAAGGCTTGGGTGGCCGGACATTGCTAGCAACCGTCAGAGCGGCCAGAACCGGCCAGAACTGGTCACGGTTGGCCACTCAAGTCCTTCCGGATCTTGACTCAGGTCCTGCTGGGGCACCACGTGATGAGAGGACCATCCCAGGTCACGCCTACAGCTATAGGTTTTATGCACGTCCTACTGGGGCGGGCCATGTGCACATTCGTGTTGAGAACGTCCACTGACGCTGGTCATTTTGGCAGGAGCGGGTTGACGTGACGAATGCGACCCCTGAGCGTGTCCGATTCCGTCGCCGCGCGGGGCTATTGCAGGTTCGCCTGCAACCGCTGCGCCATGACCTCGCGGGCGACTTTCATGTTGACGCCGGTCGTGTGTGACGTCGCGACCCGGACGACGCGTTCACTGTGCACGTCCCACAACCACAAGCCTCCGCTACGCCAGTCATCGACCAGCAGGTGGCGGTTCGTCAGCCACACCTGCGCCCCGAGGTGGCACTCGCCCGATCGCTCGTTCGCGAGCATCGCGACGACTTCGCCCGTCGATGGGTCCACGACAACGACACCGCTTGTGTCCCGCGCCCGTCGATTGCGAGAGCACTGCGGAAACGCCAGGTGGCTGGCGGCAGCGGGGCCACCGCCCGTCGTAGGGAAGAGTCGGAAGTCCAGGTTGACGACCGAAGGTGCGATGCCTACTTGGTGGGTGATGACTCGCGCAGGGTGCGACGAGTTCGCGCCCTGCACTTCGAACGTCTCGCCGACGACGCCCGGAGTGGCGTAGAACTTGTTGTAGGGGACCTTCGAGAGGCCCCCGGTCGTCACGTCAAGGGCGCAGCCCTTCGGTCCGCAGGCTCCCCTGCCGTTCCGGTCCTTGAAGAACAGCGTCGCCGCATCTTCGGACCACTCCAGGGCAACGGCGTGATCCACGTCCACGGGCAGGTCCCCGGGCACATCGAACCGTCGGAAGGTGTTGTCCCGAAGGTCGACAGTCACGAGTCCGGACGGGTCCGCCAGTGCCACCCTCCGACCGTCTCGTGAGAGAGCCATCGACAGCTCGCCGTACGCACGGGCACCGAACCCGTACCGCTGCAGGTCGAACTGCCGCCACTTGCCCGTCTGCGTCATGAGATAGGGATGGCCCACGCGGATCGCCTCGGCGTTGTCGTCGGTCGAGAACAGGTTCAGCTGTGCGAGCAGCATGCCGCGACCGACGGGTGCGTCGTCAACTGTCGGTGCAGAGACGGCGCTCATGAGGTCGATGTCGAGGCTGCCCTTGGTCGGCGTGGCGTTGACGGAGGGAAGCCTCAGTCGAAGGGCGTCAGGTACGGGCCCCAGGGCTTCTGGCGGCGCGGGTGTAGACGTCGCGGTGGTCAGGGGCCGGTCGGGCGCAGGAGCAGGGCTGGTCTCCGCTGTGACTCCGTCAGAACAACCGGTGGCCCCCAGCAGGACCCCGCACAAAGCAACTACGCCGCCGTGCCGCACGGGCAATCCCCCTCTCCACCTGTGATGTCGTCGCGCACGGTAGACGAGGGGCAGGACAGTTCGGTTGCGACGAATGCGCCGACATGGGGCACCGCGACCACCCCGAACGGCTCCCGCTGACTGGGTCCGCACCTGTGGATGGGACCCGTGGTGAGGACCACGACGGCGTACGCCGGCCCGCGCCCGCGGGCGTACGTCGGTCGAAATCGCGCCTGCGGTGGAAGGTGAAATCTTGCAGTCGTGAAGTAGGTTCAGTCCCCGTCAGCCAGTACACCCCTGTCGAAGGTGAGCCCCGTGTCGGATGAGTTGCGTCCGGAGCCTCCCGACGGCGCGCCCAGGCGCAAGGGCAAGGTCACGCGCAAGCACACGGTCGGTCGCGTCATCCTGATCAGTGCCGTCGTGCTCGCGATGGTCACCGCGCTGGGCGTCGTCTACCTCGTCCGCCACCTCAACGGCAACATCGAGGGGATCTCGCTCGAGAACCTCGGTGGTGAGGAAGAGCGTCCGGAGGAGGTCTACACGGGCAACGGCGAGCCGCTCGACATCCTCGTGATGGGCTCGGACTCGCGCGACTGCGAGGGCTGCGACATCGACCAGGAGGGCGGCGGCGGCTCCGACACCACCATCCTCATCCACCTGTCTGCCGACCGAAGCCGGGCGTACGCCGTCTCGATCCCGCGCGACTCCATCGTCGACCGGCCGGAGAGCGGGTGCGACTCGCCGCCCGCGACGGAGGTGATGTGGAACATCGCCTACGACCTCAACGGCCCGACCTGCACCCTTCGCCAGCTCGAGGAGAACACCGGCATCCGCGTCGAGCACTTCGTGGTCGTCGACTTCGGCAGCTTCGGCAAGATGGTCGACGCCGTCGACGGCGTGGACGTCTGCGTGCCGGAGGACATCGTCGACAGGGCGCACGGCATCTTCGTCCCGAAGGGCAACCCGTCGAACCTCACCGGCGACCAGGCTCTCGACTACGTGCGGGCCCGCTACGTCGGGGAGAAGATCCAGCAGAACGACATCTCCCGGATCCGGCGGCAGCAGGAGTTCATCGGCGCGCTCGTACGCCAGGTGAAGTCGGCCGGCACGCTCACCCGACCGGACAAGGTGGTCCGGTTCCTCAACGCTGCGACCAACGCGCTGCAGACCGACGACGAGTTCGACGACGTCACCAAGATCGCGCGGGTGGCGCTCCAGCTGCAGAACATCGGCCTCGACAAGGTCAAGTTCGTGACGCTGCCGACCGACTACTTCCCGGTCGACGACCCCGAGTTCAGCGGCAAGGTCTTCTGGACCGAGCAGGCCACCGAGATCTGGAAGCTGCTCGCCCTCGACAAGGTGCTCCCGCCCAAGCTCATCGGCGGCACGTCCGTCAGCGCCGAGGGTCCACCCGGGACGTCGGAGTCGCCGACCGCCGGCGAGAGCGAGTCGCCCTCGCCCTCGGAGACCCCGAGCGAGACCCCGAGCGAGACGCCGTCCGAGACCGCCTCCGAGACTCCCTCCACGCCGACGGCTCCCGAGACGACGGAGCCCGAGGAGGAGCAGATCTTCGGGGTCTGCGCATGACGACTCCGGACGTTCCTGTCGAGCAGGAGCCGGAGTGGCAGCGTCGCCGTCGCCTGGCCGCGGCCTTCGGCGACGACGTACCGGAGCAGACCAGCGACGACACCGACGCCCGCGAGGACCGCGCCGGCAAGGGCGACGACTGGTATCGCAACGAGGTGCCGCCGCACCACGGCTGATCGCGCTACCCGGGCGAGCGGGCGGGCGGGTGCGCCGGGGGATGGCGAAACGGCCCGCCCCTTCCGGGACGGGCCGTTCGACGTGAGGTCGGGTCAGACCGCGGTGCCGCCGCGCGTGGCGAGGAGGTCGCGGATCTCCTCGAGGAGGGCGACGTCGGCCGGGGTGCCGGGCTCCTCCGACGGGAAGAAGCGCTCCTTGGCCTTCGTGTAGGGCGTGACGACGAAGAAATAGACGACGGCGGCCATGATCAGGAACGAGATCACGGCGTTGAGGAAGGCGCCGAAGCTCTCCGGCGCCGTGGAGAAGATCTGCGAGTTCGTGTCGGGCAGCAGCCCGAGCAGCCACGCGGTGAAGGTGCTCACGACCGAGGCGAAAGCCAGCGCCATGATCAGTCCGGTGGCGATCTCGATCAGGTTGCCCTTGAGGATGAATGCCTTGAAGCCACCCATGGTGTGCCTCCCCTGGTGAGGCCCCCGAGAGGGCCGGCGGAATGAGTGAATGCACAGCACGCTAGCGGTTCCAGGCCACCGTCAGGAACTGTGCCAGCGCCGCGCTGGCGACCGCGGTCGCCTCGTCCGCTGACGCGGCGACCACGACGAGAGCGCCGCCAGCGGGGCCGTCGGGAACCTCGGTCGGCGTCGCGAGGACGGTGACGTCGCTCGCCACGACGCGCGTCTCGCCGGTGCCGGGATCGGTGGCCACCAGGTCGACCCGGTCGCCGGCTCGGAGGAGCGCCGCCATCCCCGCGTCGGGCAGGCGTACGGGCATCACCGTCTCTCCCGGCCGCGCGTCGGCGAGCGACGGACCGACCAGGCGTACGTCCGTGAGCACCTCGCCGCGGCCCATCGGGCCCGCCAGCACCCGGCCCGCTGCGGCCTCCGCAAGATCGGGTGGCGCGAGGTCGGCCGGGAACGCGCGACGCACCAGGTCGTCGTCATCCAGGACGGCTCCCGACGGCAGGTCGCGGGCCGCGACCAGCACGTCGACAGTCTCCGGCGGCGGGGGAGCGACCGTACGCAGCGCGGCGAGAACCGCGCAGGCGGTGAGGAGCGCCGCGATCACCCGGCGGCGGCGGCGCAGCTGCTGGCGTACGGCGCGAAGCCGGCGCCGCGCCGGCGGGAGTCCCGGGAACATCCCCCGACGCTAGGCCGCGGAGGCCCGGTCGTGCCGGGGCTCTCCACAGGGGGTCTCGATACGCGGGCTACGCGACGACCGAGACGGTCAGTCGGAGGAGGAGGAGGAGGAGGAGGAAGAGGTCTTCGGGGACGACGAGGACGACGAGGATGAGCTCGAGGAGTCCGACGACGACGACGAGCCCGACGTGGAGGCCGCGGCCGGCGCCGAGGAGGGGGTCGACGGGGGGACGGACGACGAGGAGTCCTTGCGGCTGTCGGTCCGGTAGAAGCCCGAGCCCTTGAAGACCACGCCCACCGCGTTGAAGAGCTTGCGCAGCTTGCCCTCGCACACGGGGCAGGTGGTCAGCGTGTCCTCGCTGAAGCTCTGGAACTGCTCGAACTCGTGACCGCACTCCGTGCAGGCGTACTGGTAGGTGGGCATCGTGGGATCCTCGGAAGACAGCGGGGGACGACTGGGTGGTGCAGTGATGGGGCTGTTCGGCCGGGCCTGCGCGACGCGCTGGCACTCAGGCCGTTCGACTGCCAATGGTACGGCACAATGGAGCACGCGATGAGCGACCAGCCCCCCACCCCTTCCCCTGATACTGCCCCCGACGCCGGAGCCGACTCCGCCGACACCCCGCGTACGAGCCGGTGGCAGGCGTTCCGCCGGTTGCCGCGCGCGGTGCGCTGGACGGCCTGGACCGCGGTGGGCGTGGTACTCGTGCTGGTGGTGCTGGCGGCCGCCGTCGTGGGCGTCGTACGCCGACCGCTGCCGCAGACCAGCGGTGAGGTGACGGTGCCGGGGCTGACCGCGTCGGTCGACGTGCTGCGCGACGACTACGACATCCCGCAGCTCTACGCCGACACCGACGCCGACCTGTTCCGCGCGCAGGGCTACGTCCACGCGCAGGAGCGGTTCTTCGAGATGGACTTCCGGCGCCACGTGACCGCCGGCCGGCTCTCGGAGATCTTCGGCGAGGACACCCTCGAGACCGACAAGTTCATCCGCACGATGGACTGGCGCGGCGTCGCCGAGCAGGAGTGGGCGCTGCTCCAGCCGGCCACGCGCGACGCGCTGACGGCGTACGCCGAGGGGGTCAACGCCTACCTCGCCGAGCGCAAGCCCTCGGAGATGGCCGCGGAGTACGCCGTGCTCGGGCTCAGCGGGCTCGACTACACGCCCGAGGAGTGGGAGCCGGTCGACTCGCTGGCCTGGCTCAAGGCGATGGCGTGGGACCTGCGCGGCAACATGGACGCCGAGGTCGACCGGGTGCAGCTGTCCGTCGACCACACCCCCGACGAGATCGCCGCGCTCTGGCCGGCGTACCCCTTCGACCAGCACCCGCCGATCGTCTCCGGCGGCGGCGTCGTGGACGGCGTCTTCGAGCAGAACGCCACCGCCAACGGCACCCGCAACCCGACCCGCCCGGCGTACCCGCCGGAGGTCGTCGCCGCCCTCGATCGCGTGCAGGACACGGTCGCGGCGATGCCCGACCTCGTCGGGTCCGGGCGCGGTGTCGGCAGCAACTCGTGGGTCGTCGACGGCGAGCACAGCGCCACCGGGATGCCGCTGCTGGCCAACGACCCGCACCTCGGCATCAGCCAGCCCGGCATCTGGATGCAGATGGGGCTGCACTGCCGCGAGATCTCCGCGGAGTGCACCCTCGACACCTCGGGCTTCACCTTCTCCGGCGTCCCGGGCGTGATCATCGGCCACAACGCCGACGTCGCCTGGGGTTTCACCAACCTCGGCCCGGACGTCACCGACCTCTTCCTCGAGCAGACCGAGGGCGACGACCGCTACGTCCGCGACGGCGAGAGCGTGCCGATGCAGGTCCGCACCGAGACGATCGAGGTCCGCGGCGAGGACGACGTCTCGCTCCGGGTGCGCGAGACGGTGCACGGACCGCTGATCAGCGACGTGTCGTCGGAGTTCGCGACGGTCGGTGCCAATGCGCCGACCGACGAGCCCGGCGAGCGTGGCAGCGGGTACGCCGTCGCGCTGGCGTGGACCGCCCTCGACCCGGCGCCCACTGCCGACGCGATCCTCGAGCTCAATCGCGCGTCGAACTGGGACGAGTTCCGCGCGGCCGCCGCCGACTTCGCGGTCCCGGCTCAGAACCTGGTGTACGCCGACCGCGAGGGCCACATCGGCTACCAGTCGCCCGGCCGGATCCCGATCCGTCGCTCCGGCAACGACGGCACGATGCCCGTCGAGGGCTGGATCAGCGCCAACGACTGGACCGGCGACTACATCCCGTTCGACGGCCTGCCCAGCGTGCTCGACCCCGCCGAGGGCTTCATCGTCACCGCCAACCAGGCCGTGATCGGCCCGGACTACCCCTACCTGCTCACCGAGGACTGGGACTACGGGTACCGCTCAACCCGCATCCGCGAGCTGCTCGCCGCCGAGGGCGAGTTGTCGGTGCAGGAGATGGCGAGCCTGCAGCTCGACTCGGCGAACCCGATGGCCGGGATGCTCGTGCCCTACCTGCTCGACATCGAGGACCTGCCCGGGCGCTACTACCGCAACGCGCAGGACCTGTTCCGCGGCTGGGACCTCTCCTCGCCCGCCGACAGTGCGCCCGCGGCGTACTTCAACGTGGTGTGGCGCAAGCTGCTCGAGCTGACCTTCCACGACGACCTGCGTACGCGCTCGTGGCCCGACGGCGGCGACCGGTGGTTCCGCGTCGTCGGCGCGATGCTGCCCGAGCCCGCCGGCCCCTGGTGGGACGACGTCGACACCGAGGGCGTCGTCGAGACGCGTGACGACATCCTGCGCGAGGCGATGCTCCAGGCCCGCGACGAGCTCACCCGGCGCCAGGCGCGCGACCCGCGCCGTTGGACCTGGGGCCACCTGCACCGGATGAACCTCCACAACGCGACGCTCGGCGAGTCCGGCATCGCGCCGATCGAGCGGCTCTTCAACCGTGACGGCTGGCAGGTCGGCGGCGGCGGGTCGATCGTCGACGCCACGTCGTGGAACGCCGTCGACGGCTACGAGGTCACCGCCGCGCCGTCCATGCGGATGGTGGTCTCGCTCGCCGACTTCGACGACTCGCGCTGGATCAACCTCACCGGCGTCTCCGGCCACCCCGCGTCGTCGCACTACTCCGACCAGACCGAGCTCTACGTCGCCGGCCAGACCCTGCCCTGGGCGTACTCCGTCTCCGCCGTCGAGGCGGCGACCGACGACCGGCTGGTGCTGCTGCCGGGAGGCTGAGGGGGCGTACGGAGGGGTCGCCGGGACAGTCTCAGGAGTCCCGTAGGTCTCCTGCGTCACGGCGCTGGGCGGAGTTCGGCGCGGTTGTGCCGTTGCAACAGCACAGTCGCGCGGGAGTCACCGCTGAAGCGGTGACTCCGACAGGGCGACCACCCCGCTCCCCGTCAGCGCAAACCCGACGGGCAGGTCGTGGGGGTCGGTCGGTACGGCAACCCCGACCTCGTCGTCGTAGAGCACGACCGCGACCGGGGTCCCGGCCGGCACCCGGGCGAGCGCGCGGTCGTAGCAGCCGCCGCCCTGGCCGAGCCGCTCGCCGGAGGGGGACGCGGCGAGGCCGGGGACGAGCACCACGTCGGCACCGCCGACGGCGTCGACGCCGAGCCGCGGTCCGGTCGGCTCGAGCAGCCCGCGCACTGCGGAGGCGAGGTCGTCACGCCCGGAGTAGAGCGTCCAGTCGAGGTCGAGGTCGGGCAGCACCACCGGCACGATCACCCGCTTGCCGGCGGCGACCAGCGCGTCGAGGAGGAGCCCGGTCCCCGGTTCGCTGCCGACGGAGACGTACGCCGCCACAGTGGCGGCGTCGCGCACCGGCGCCCAGCCGAGGGCGACGCGGGAGACGGACCCCGCGAAGTCGGCCGCGGCGGCCAGCGGGCGGCGCCGACGGGCGGCCCGCACCTGGTCGCGCACCGCGCCCTTGGCGACCGCATTGTCTGCCGAGTGTCCTGTGTCCACCTCAGCAGCCTACGATCGAAGCATGGCAAGCAAGGGCAACGGCCGAGGCCTCGAGATCGCGCGCGAGAAGATGCGGCAGGCGGGCGTCGACGAGGTCGCGATCGACACGTTCGCGCACTACTACCGGCTCCTCGAGCACGGCGAGACCGGCATGATCGCCGAGGACACGATCGAGCCCCTCGACATGGAGGCGCTGGCCGACGTCGACGTGCCCGACGACGTCGCGACCCGGGCCATCGGCAAGACGGCGGTCATTAAGCTCAACGGCGGCCTCGGCACGTCGATGGGGATGGATCGCGCCAAGTCGCTGCTGTGCGTACGCCGCGGGCTGAGCTTCCTCGACATCATCGCCCGCCAGGTCCTGCACCTCCGCAAGCAGTACGACGCCACGCTGCCGCTGCTGTTCATGAACTCGTTCCGCACCTCGTCCGACACGATGGCGGCACTCGCCCGCTACGAGGACCTGCCGGTCGACGGCCTGCCGCTGGAGTTCCTGCAGAACAAGGAGCCCAAGCTCCTCGCTGCCGACCTCATGCCCGCGGCGTACCCGAAGGCCCCCGACCTCGAGTGGTGCCCGCCCGGGCACGGCGACATCTACACCGCGCTGCGTGGCACCGGCCTGCTCGCCCGGCTGCAGGACGCCGGCTACCGCTACGTATTCGTCTCCAACTCCGACAACCTCGGCGCCGTGCCCGACGCGCGCGTCGCCGGCTGGTTCGCGCAGAGCGGCGCCCCGTTCGCGATCGAGGCCGTGCGACGTACGCCGTCCGACCGCAAGGGTGGCCACTTCGCCCGCCGCAAGAGCGACGGCCGCATCGTGCTCCGGGAGTCGGCGCAGACGCCCGACGCCGACCGGGAGGCGCTGACCGACCTCGACCGCCACCGGTTCTGCTCGACCAACAACCTGTGGTTCGACATCGAGGCGATGACCGACACGCTCAATGCGCGCGGCGGCATCCTCGGCCTTCCACTGATCCGCAACGTCAAGCACCTCGACCCGGCCGACCGGTCGACCCCCGAGGTGATCCAGGTGGAGACCGCGATGGGCGCGGCGATCGAGGTGTTCGAGGGTGCGCGCACCATCGAGGTCGGTCGCGACCGCTTCGTCCCGGTGAAGACCACCGACGACCTCCTGGTGCTGCGCTCCGACGTCTACGACCTCGGCAAGGACTTCGTGCTCGACCAGGCCGGCGACGACGTCCCGTACGTCTCGCTCGACGGCGACTTCTACAAGCTGGTCGGCGACTTCGACAAGCGCTTCCCCGACGGCGCGCCCTCGCTGCGCGACGCCGACTCGTTCACCGTCGAGGGCGACTGGACCTTCGGCCGCGGCGTACGCGTCGTGGGCGACGTGGCCCTCGCGTCGTCCGCCGCCCAGCGGGTCGAGGGCGGCACCGTCCTCGATGAGCAGGAGAAGCATGGCTGAGCCGCTCCCCGGCCTCCTTCCGGTGGCCGACTACGTCGAGCGCATCCTCGCCACCGTCTCGCCGCTCCCCGCGTTCCCGCAGCCGTTGATGGAGGCCCTGGGCCTTGCGCTGGCCGAGGACGTCGTGGCGCAGATCTCGCTGCCGAGCTTCGACAACTCCGCGATGGACGGCTACGCCGTCGTCGCCGAGGACGTCGCCGGCGCCACCGAGGACGCGCCGGTCACGCTGCCCGTCGTCGGCGAGATCGGTGCCGGCCAGTCGTCGATCCTGGCGCTCTCGCCGGGCACGGCCGTCAAGATCATGACCGGCGCGCCCGTGCCCGCCGGTGCGACCACGGTCGTACCGTACGAGTGGACCGACCGCGGCGTCGCCCAGGTGCGCATCGACCGGCCCGCCCGCCCCGGCCAGCACATCCGCCCGACCGGCGACGACATCGCCGAGGGCGACATGCTGCTCGAGGAGGGGACCGTCCTGGGCGCGCGCCACCTCGGCATGCTCGCCGCCGTCGGCCGCGCCACCGTGCGTACGCGCCCGCGTCCTCGCGTCGTGGTGATCTCCACCGGCTCCGAGCTGCGCGACCCCGGCACGCCGCTGGGCCACGACTCGATCTACGACGGCAACTCCTACCTCCTCGCCGCGGCCGCCCGCGCGGCCGGCGCGATCGCCTACCGCGTCGGCATCGTCCCCGACGAGTCGCACGCCTTCACCGAGGCACTCAGCGACCAGCTGGTCCGCGCCGACCTCGTCGTCACCAGCGGGGGAGTCAGCGAGGGCGACTTCGACGTCGTCAAGGAGTCGCTGTCGCACCACGGCACGATGTGGTTCGGCGGCGTCGGCATGCAGCCGGGCAAGCCGCAGGGCTTCGGCACGATCGGCGAGGACGCCACCCCGGTCTTCACGCTGCCCGGCAACCCCGTCTCCTCCTACGTCTCCTTCGAGATGTTCGTGCTGCCCGCGATCCGCCGGATGATGGGCAAGCTGCCCTACGTCCGGCCCACCTCGCGCGCCCGCCTCACCCACGGGATCTCCTCGCCCGAGGGCAAGGTCCAGCTGGTGCGGGGAGTCTTCGACACCGACCGCGGCGGCAGCTTCGTCTCGCCGGTCGGGGGCCACGGCTCCCACCTCATCGGCGACCTGGCCACCGCCAACTGCCTGATCGAGGTGCCCGCCGACGTCACGTCGATCAGCGCCGGCGAGATGGTGGCGGTCCGCAAGCTCGACGAGGAGTTCTGATGGCACCCGAGCGGCTGACGCACGTCGACGAGACCGGCGCCGCCCGGATGGTCGACGTGGGCGACAAGCCCGTCACCGCGCGTACGGCGTCCGCCACCGGCCGGGTGCTGGTCAGCCGCGCCGTCATCGCCCTCCTCCGGGGCGAGGGCGTGCCGAAGGGCGACGCGCTAGCAGTGGCCCGCATCGCCGGGATCATGGGCGCCAAGCAGACGCCGGCGCTGATCCCGCTGTGCCACCCGCTGTCGATCTCCGGGGTCACGGTGGACCTCGCCGTCACCGACGAGTCCGTCGACATCACTGCGACGGTCCGCACCACCGACCGCACCGGCGTCGAGATGGAGGCGCTGACCGCCGTCTCGGTGGCCGCGCTCACCGTCGTCGACATGGTCAAGGCCGTCGACAAGGCCGCGGTCATCACCGACATCCGCGTCGAGACGAAGTCCGGCGGCCGGTCCGGCCAGTGGTCCAGGTGAGGGCAGTGGGTCCGATGAGCCTCCGGGCGGCCGTGGTGGTCGCGTCCAACCGCGCCGCGTCGGGGGTGTACGCCGACGAGACCGGACCGCTGATCGCCGACTGGCTGCGCGGCCAGGGCTTCGACTGCGACGCGCCTGCCGTCGTCCCCGACGGCGACCCGGTCCACGAGGCGATCGCCGCCGCCGTCGCCGCGGGTGCCCGGGTCGTCCTCACCACCGGCGGCACCGGGCTGACCCCGACCGACCGTACGCCCGAGGCAACCGCGCCGCTGCTCGACCGCGAGGTGCCGGGCATCGCCGAGGCGATCCGCGCCGCCGGGGTCGCGAAGGGCGTGCCAACCGCGATGCTCTCGCGCGGGCTCGCCGGCATCTCGGGCGACTGCCTCGTCATCAACCTCCCCGGCTCGCGCGGCGGCGTGAAGGACGGCCTGGGTGTCCTCGAGCCCGTCCTCGCCCACGCGGTCGAGCAGGTCGTCGGGAGCGACCACTGAACGCGCTGTCGGGGTCGGCGCCCGGCTGGCCCGCCCGCCTGGAGTCCTACGGCGTGGTGGTCCGGTCGCTGCGCCGGTCGGACGCCGACGAGTGGCAGGCGGTGCGCGCCCGCAACCAGGACTGGCTGCGCCCGTGGGACGCGACCGTCCCGCCCGGCGCGACGCCGCGCCCCTCGTCGTACAAGGACGTCGTGCGCTCCCTGCTGCAGCAGGCGCGGCGCGGCCAGTGCCTGCCGTTCGTCGTCGAGGTCGACGGGCGTTTCGTCGGCCAGGTGACCGTCAGCAACGTCGCGCGCGGGTCGGCGCAGTGGGCGTCCATCGGCTACTGGCTGTCCGCGGACGTCGCCGGCCGCGGCGTCGCGCCGCGGGCCGTCGCGATGGTGATCGACCACTGCTTCGGCCCCGTGGGCCTGCACCGCATCGAGATCTGCGTCCGACCGGAGAACACGAACTCGCTGCGCGTCGTGGAGAAGCTCGGTCTCGAGCAGGTCGGCTACGCGCCGCGCTTCCTCCACATCGACGGCGCTTGGCGCGACCACCGGATCTTCGCGGTGACGGTGGAGGAGTGCCCCGAAGGAGTCAGCGCGCGCCTCGAAACACATCAGTCACACCAGTAGTTCTGCGACACACCACTTGACATCCGCCTCGCTCGTGCTCCGCCCTCCTACGCTGCCAGCGTGGACCTGAGCGCTCTCATCTTCGTCGCCCTTGCCGTGGCGTGGGCCGTCTACCTGATCCCCAAGGCCCTGAAGCACCACGACGAGGTGGTCCGCAGCCGGTCGGTCGAGAAGTTCTCGCACACGATGCGGGTGCTCGCTCGCCGCGAGCCCGTCGACCGCCGCAGCGCCCGGCTCGTCGTCGCGCCGATCCGCGCCGCACTCCGGCCCCCGGTGGAGACCAAGGCCCACGCGCCGGTCGAGCCCGTGCCGGCTGCCCCGTCCGCTCCGGTCCGTACGTCGCCGCAGGCCGAGCGCGCCTCCGCCCGCCGCGCCGCCAAGCGTCGTCGCAACGTCCTCGCCCTCATCGCTCTCGCCAACGCCGTCGTCATCGGCCTGGCCGCCGGCGCCGTGATCTCCTCGCCGTGGGTGGCCGCTCCGGTCGGCGTGCTCGTCGCGTGGCTGGTCGCCTGCCGCGTCTCCGTCCGCGCCGAGCGCCGCCAGCGCGACGTACGCTCCGCGATCGAGATCGGCTACCCGCCCCACATCGAGGCGGACGACGACGACCTCGACATGACCGGCGAGATGCCCATGACACCGCCGCAGCCCCGCACCCCGAGCGCACCCGCGCCGGCCGAGACGCCCGCCGAGGCCCCCGCGGTCCGCGCCGAGGCTCCGGTGCCCGGCGGCTGGGACATGGTCCCGACCACGCTCCCGACCTACGTCAGCAAGCCCGCCGCCCAGCGTCGTACGGTCTCGACCATCGACCTCGACTCCACGGGCGTGTGGTCGAGCGGCCGCAACGACGAGGACTCCGCCCTCGCCCGCTCCGCCGAGAAGTCCGCCAAGTCGGCCCGCGACGCCGACGAGGCCCGCCGCGCCAGCGGCGCCTGACGCTCCCGCAGGCCGATTCGGTGGGGCCCGATCTGCTCGTGTATCTTGGCGTCGCGCCGTGAGGCGCGTGGGGGTGTGGCGCAGCTGGTAGCGCGTCTCGTTCGCATCGAGAAGGCCAGGGGTTCGAGTCCCCTCACCTCCACAAAAACCGCAGGTCAGTGGCCATCCCGACATCCTGATGAAGGAGATTGGGATGGCCACTCCGCGTTTACTCCGCACATTGGGCCCGACAGGGCTGCTTGCCTCGCCCCATCTCGGGCGCTCTCGTCGGCTCCCGGGAGCCCTCGGACACCTGAGGGTCATGACAACCGAGAAGATCCGAGACCGCTCCGCCCACGTGACGTCCCTGTCGCTGGCCGACGGCGTGCTGTCCCTGTCCGAGCTCTGCGTGCAGCTGCAGGTGAGTGCTCAGACGATCTACGACCTGCGGAGCCAAGGACGCGGGCCACGCGGCTTCCGGGTGGGGCGTCAGCTGCGCTTCCGGACCAGTGAGATCGAGGCGTGGCTGACGCGCCTGGAGAGCGAGGACGATCGACGGCACCAGCCGAGGGGGCACTGATGGCGCGCCCCCGTACTCCCCTGGGCGCCTATGGGTCGATCGCGGTACGCCGCCGAGGTGACCGGGTGATAGCCGAGACCCGGATCCGCGATGCGGACGGACGGCTGCGACACGTCCGAGTGACCGCACGGACCTCGGCTCAGGCGCAACGAGTCCTCAGGGAGCGGCTCGTGAATCGGCCCACCTTCGGCGGCACCAAGGCCCTCCTGGCGCAGAGCACCTTCGCTGATCTGGTCGAGGTGTGGCTGGCCGACCTCGCCGTCCAGCAGCTCGCTGAAGGAACCAAGCAGAACTACCGCGACCAGGTGCGTCTGCACGTCCTGCCGGCGTTCGAGCCCTACACGCTCGTCGAGATCACCACCGGCCGGGTCGAATGGTTCCTCAAGTCGCAGGCTGCGATCTCCTCTTCGCGGGCGCGCCAGTCTCGAACCCTGTTGAACCTCCTCTTCGGATTCGCGTTGAGGCACGACGCGGTGACCCGTAACCCCGTCGCAGGGACCACGCCGTTGCGTCACCCGAAGAGCCAGCCAAGGGCCCTCACACTCGAACAGATCGCCGCAATCCGCACGGCCGCCGCGAACTGGAGAAGCGAGCCAGGCCTGCCAGGACCGAAACCCGACGGGCAGGTCCGCGACATCATCGAGGTGCTCCTGGGAACAGCCATGCGCACCGGAGAGGTCCTCGCGCTGCGCCCGTGCGATCTCGACGACCGCCCGGCCGGGATGGTCGCAGCGGTGACAGGCACCGTTGTCCAACGCAAAGGCCAGGGTGCGATCCGCCAAGACCGCCCCAAGTCCGAAGCCTCGATCCGGCGGATCCCGGTACCCGAGTTCGCGGCAAGTGTCTTGCGACGCCGCTCCATCGGAGTCGAGGAGGCCAGGACGATCTTCGCCAGCCGCACGGGCGGTCCGCTCAGCCCGTACAACGTCCGGCGCACCTTCCGAGACTTCCTGGTCGGGGCCGACCTCGGTGACTCTGGGATCAGCCTCCGCTGGTACCGACGCACAGGCGCCACGGTCATCGCCAGGGGGATGGGCAGCGACGCGGCAGCAGCCTTCCTCGGGCACTCCTCAACGGCGATCACAGAGGGCCACTACATCGAGCGCGACCCGACCGTCGATCCGACCCCGGCCGCGCACTTGGAGCGGACACTGCGACCCGTCACCCCCGATGATGCCCTTCTGGTGCAAGTAGCTGCAGCGCAGGAGGACGCACTGCTCGCGGCCCTCGACCATGAGACGGACGACGACCCCGTGTCGTAGCGCCGTCACCGTATGGGAACGAGACCGGCACCAACGGCCGCGAGGGCGGTCCTTTGTCACCGCGCCGATTCGCGGCGCTGTGCAGTGCCTTAAGGTCACGTTCAACTGCGCGATGAAAGACACAAGCAACGAAGCCGACGTGGACGTGACGGGTGACGCCACAATCCGACGGGCGTTGGATTTGTCGGGCCGTCCATCGCGGCCCACGGTCCTGCTGATTCAGCATCACCGGTCTGACCGGGACTGTTTCAGTAACGGTGTTTCCGGCGGTTTCCATTAGTAGGTCTCTGCTGCCGGCCAGCGGTCGGCGAAGG
>NZ_SDWV01000001.1 GCF_004137345.1 Nocardioides zhouii | reverse complement strand
TCGTGGTCATCACGGCACCTTCCCCGCTGACACTCGTCAGCGCGTCAGGCCGGAAACACCGTTAAATCCACAGTCCCGACATCTGCCGCGGGAGCCACCGCGGGCATCAACCTAAGATGACGACACGATGAGTGCAGACAACGTCGCTGACCTCTTGGGCGAGGGCGCGCCCGACGATGGGCATTCGGTTGACCTGGTCGGGTGGGCGGTGCGCCAGTTGATCGACGAGATGCGTGACGCAAGTCCTGACGAGTTGCCTGAGGTGCTGACGCGAGCCGTAGCCGTCTTGGGAGCGACCGAGCCCATCGTCTACCTAGCGGACCTCCAGCAGCGCAACCTCGTGCCGTTCCGGCCGGGGACGGTGATTCACGAAGAATCACCTCGTGTGCTGGGGATCGACTCGACCGTGGCGGGTCGGGCCTTCCAGCACTCGGAGGCGTTGCGCGGTGGTCCGGTCCTGCGCGCCGATGCAGGGACTGAGCCCATGTGGCTGCCTCTGCTCGACGGAAGCGAACGCGTGGGAGTGCTGGGCCTCGTGGTCGATGGCTGGTGGCTACGAGAGGACGCACGGCTGCGTGCGCTCGAGAGCTTCGCGGCGGTCGTTGCAGAGCTCGTCGTCACCAAGACGCTGTACGGCGACAGCATCGTGAGTGCGCGGCGCACGAGCGAGATGACGCTAGCGGCTGAGGTTCAGTGGTCGTTGTTGCCGCCGCTGACCTTCGTAGGTAGGTCGGTGACTGTTGCCGGTGGTTTGGAACCTGCTTACGAGGTCGCGGGCGACTCACTGGACTACGCCGTGGATGCCGGGGTCACTCGTTTCGGCGTCTTCGACGGCATGGGTCATGGAATTGTGAGCGCGCAGCTCATCAGCCTGGTGGTGGCTGCCTACCGCAATGCGCGACGGAGCGGCCGTTCCTTGGCGGCGACAGCCGCTCACATCGAGGCTGCGGTGGGTCATGTCTTTGGTTCGGAGGCCTTCACCACAGGGTTGGTGTGCGAGCTCGACAACGTGACTGGGCAGCTGACCTGGATCAGCGCGGGCCATCACGAGCCGCTCCTGCTGAGGGAGGGCCGTCTGGTGCGGTCGTTGACTGTCGAACCCTTGTTGCCCTTCGGTCTCAACCAGGAATTGGGTGGCGCGCTGCCGGCGGCAGTAGGCAGCGAGCAGCTGGAGCCGGGCGACGTGCTGCTGCTTCACACCGACGGGGTGACCGATGCCCGCTCCCCGTCGGGTGAGTACTTCGGCCAAGACCGCCTGATCGACTCGATGTCGCGGGCGCTGGCGGCCGACCTTCCTGCCGCAGAGACGATGAGGCGCCTCGTCCATGCCCTCCTTGCTCACCGCGATGGACAGCTCGACGACGACGCCACCCTGCTCATGGTGCGCTGGCACGGTCCGGGCAGGACGGATGACGTCCTTGGCGCAGGTCACGAATCGCGGTAGGAATCCGCGGTCGGGCGTCAGCGTGCAGCTGACTCGCGTGCACTTGTCTGGGCATCCGCGATCGCGAACCTCGCGACAAACACCCGGCGTCCATCATTGAGCAGGTGCGGTCGGACCTCGAGGTCGACCAGGACCTCGGATGCGTCAGCGCGGACCATCGGGACACGGATGGGTATCGCGAGCAGGTTGTCGCGGCCGTTGGTTGCGTTCATCGTCGTTCCGGCGATGTGAGCCTGGTGGAACTGCGACGGCACCACCACCAGCACCCGCCGCCCCAAGAGCTCATCCGCAGTGCCGTAGCCCAAGAGGCCGAGCGCCTCCGCGGAGACGACGACGATGACGCTGGCCTCGTCGCTGACCAGGACAGCGCCTTCCGCACCGGCGAATTCTGCGTACCGCGCATGCTGCCCGGGCGGCTCAGCGGGGTCGAGGACCGCTGACCTGACATCGGTGCGCGCGACCCACGGTGTCGCTGTCCTGTCACCCGCGCCTTGACGGGCCACCTCGGTGCACAGCCACTGCCTCATCTCATCGATTTCAGGCTGGGTAGGGGGACTCAGCAAGGCCCCGGCCCTCGCTTGGACGATGGCGCTCCTGAGCAACATGTTGAGGACGTCGAAGTACGGCACCGCCGACACTGGGATGTCGACAACAATCTCTTGCGCGGTGACGTGCGGTTCGACGGCGTCGGCCATCAACGCGGTCGGCTCACTGCCGAGGGTCGGAGCCGGCAGCTGCTCGTGAAGCAGACTCATCGCCGCGCTCGCCTGGGCGTGCTTGTCCAGGGCGTCCTCGTCGTCTGACAGCGCGAACAGGAGGTACTCCCGTAACAGGCTGGCGGCGTGTTCTTGCCACGCCACGTGCATGAGCAGGGGGACCTGACGCAGAGTCACTCGTACGACCGGCGTTCCAACGTCAATCCGCCCGGTGTCGGCGGGGTCGGTCATTAGGGGGTCGACGTCTCCTAGCTCGAACCAGACGAACTTTCCGCCCTGTATTCCGGTCGTGCCCCATCGGTCAACCGACTCTGCGAGGAGCTGGAGTCCGCGTCCCGTTCCGGCTGTGTCTGCGTAGGAGCGTCGTATCGGATGCTGCATCCCGCCGTCCTCGACCTCGACGCGCACCATTGCGGCCCCGGTGGTGATCCGCAACTGCACCGGGGTGCCCGTGTGGACGAATGCGTTCGTCACAACCTCGGTGACTGCCAATGCCGCCCGGTCCGTCAAGTCGTCGAGGCCGGCTAAGGCCAGGGCGTCTCGAAGATGTTGGCGCGCGGTTCGCACGTTGCGAAGATCTGCGGACAGCATGATCTCTGGAGTGGCCGTGTCGTCTGAAGCAGCACGGGGACTCTCTCCCGTTTGCCTCACACCGTGCCGGGCTTCCATGTCTTCCGTTAGTCCTAGGCGTCGGGTCGGATCCATACGATGCGGTCGACGTGCCCGAGTTGTCGACATGAACGGCTCACTCTTTCTACAACCGGCACCCCGTCTATCAGCTGCGCCGGGTGACGATGACCAAGGTCGGCGGCCCCATGCTGTGATCGGCCCCTGTCGTTCTGAGCGTCATATTGGCGGGATCGGCCACACTCGAGGTACGTCCTTACGGGTGCCGTGTTCGGCGAACTTGAGGCTGCGGCCTTCACGCCGACGACGACGCAGGAATCGATGCGCTGTCAGAAACTAGACACTTACACCCCGACAGGACCCACGTCAGACCGGTACGATCCGAGGTGGACTGTGAGGTCTCTCCGCGTAAACCCGAGGAGATCCGCGATCATCCGAGACGTCCCGTAGCGCTCGATCTCTTCCAGAGGTCGCAGGTTCAAATCCTGCCCCCGCTACCAAGTTTACTTAAAAAGAACACTGACTACTGTTAGAGCGACCCTACATGGGTCGCTCTTTCGTCTTTTCTTGACGATGCCTTGACCTGCCACCCCTGACGGTGCGGTTCAATCGTGGGTTGCACCCAGAAGCTGATGAGATTCAGAACTTTCGTTCTGGAGCAAGGGTGTAGCGGCGAGACTGGGGCGGCGCTCACGATTTCTGTTGCCCATTGAAGCCGTCCTTAAGCGCAGTGCCCGCGGATCAACACTCACAGCCTGCGCTTGTTAAACATTCAATTAAATGGTAAAAGCTGTTAAAATTATAAGCAGTTTTGTCTAAAAGACATGGAGCCATGCCGCGTCTGCGGAATCGACCCCAAACACTGGCTCCTTTACAATCCAACTACTCAGATGTGAGGCACGATCATGGACCTTCTTTCGAGCTTCAAGCGACCCAGTCGCCGGCGTCTGCTGGCACAGGTCGTGAGTGTGCTGTTCGTGATTTCGGGCATGGCTGCACTTCAACTATCTTTTCCATCGAATGCCGCAGCAACTGAATGGGGACCTTGGCACGGCTCCTTCTCGATCACGTCTTCCGAGCACATCACGGTCAGTGACACCTACGGTTTCATTCGTTCTGGATCCGGAACCTACACGAACGTCGCCTATTTAGGAAGTGATTTCCAGCCTAACGGACCCAATCCATATCGGGCTGACGTAGACATTAATTTTTACGAAAACAATTACTCAGACTGTCACGGCGCACCATACAACATGGAGTCCAACTGGTCGTATGCAGGGACTTCAGAAAGCGCGATAGACGCATCGAATAATGGCGCAGGATTTCAGGGTAGCGGCGCTACCCTCTATTTTGATGACTCGGACGATGGTCTGCAGACATTCGTTTTGCCTGCTTATGTCATGTTCAACGCGGTGAAGCACTTTCCGAGCTGCGCTGGAGCTGCGGCATTCACTGGTCTCCAAGGGAACGACACCATGTCGCCTTACACGGCTCATACGACTTGGATCAGTGATCCGCTCATGGACACGGATTCGAGCCCCGCACATCTGGTGGGAGCCATGGTCTGGACGACCGGCTTGTACCCAACAGCCAACCCGCCCTACACCTACAAGGACTACTCCTACTCAATCCAGTACGACTTGAGTCGCGAGCCGCTGGGGTCTACGCCACCTCCAACAGACAGAGATGGGGACGGTATACCGGATCAGAACGACAATTGTCCTTCAGTATCCAACTCCAACCAAGCGAACGCAGATCAAGACATTTTCGGTGATGCTTGTGACTTTGACGTCGAAGGCGACAACGTCCTCGACACTAACGACAATTGTCCAACAGTTGCCAACGCTTCGCAGGCAGACCTGGATAGGGATGGCATTGGTGATGCCTGTGATACTGACATTGATGGAGACGGTCTGACTAACCAGACTGAGGCTGGACTTGGTACCAGTCCGACTAGTCCTGATACTGACGGGGATGGCTTAATCGATTCGCTTGATCCTGAGCCGACGAAGAGCGCACCAGCGTTTGACCCCGTTAAGGCATACGCACCAATTGTTTATTTGCACCCGAAAGAGAAGTTCTTTCCAATGGGTGTGCAAGAGTTTGTTGATAATTCGGCACTTAAGTGGGCGCATGATAGAGGGTGCCATGATGAGACAATCGTCGAGCGAAACATCGATGCCAAAAAGCTAGGGTTCAGCACCCAGAACCCATACTCGTTCAAACAGGCGAGTAGAGAGTTTTTCGGCTGCGAAGCTAAAGGAAAGAGCTTCAACTCAAATCAGTTGACACGTCCAACTGACAAGTCAGAGAACCGTCCCGATGGGCTTGCTAGGAATGAAGGGTTCTTCTTAGATCTGAACGATAAGTATCACGACGGGAACAAGCCTAATAAGGCTGGCGAAGTAAAGGCGCCCTTGTCGTACATCTATGTGCCAAACAAGTACATTACGTACTTCTTCATGTACGGGTATAACGAGCCTTTCAACACCCCTGAGTACGATAATCACGAAGGAGAGTGGGAGAGGATCACAGTGCGTTTGGATTCTCAGAATCGAATGGACGAAGTCTGGTATTTCCAACACACCTGCGACGCAGAGGATTACACTGACGAGCAAATGATTAAGCGCGGGTACCTATCGGGGACCCATCCAGTCGTTTATTCAGCGAATGGTGCACACGCTTCGTACCCAGAGACGAAGCACTTCAGGCAGTCGTGTGGAGAGTTCAGCAATGGAGGACAAGGAGATGTGACTGCCAAGGGCGGGGCATCTTGGAAGACATGGGAACAGCTGGTCAACGCTCAAACAGAACCTTGGTATGGCTTCGGTGGAGCATGGGGTCGAGTCGGATCTCCAATCGCCAACCACACAAAGTTGCCCGAAGGGTGGGTAACTGGCCCGTTGGGGCCACCTTGGAAGGATTCGAGTAGTCGGAAGTACTAGTAGAGGGCGTCTAGGCGAGGGTTTCGGTGAGTTCGAGTGCGGATGCATTCGCTCACCGAAACCTGAGCCTTTTTTCATGCTCCACTACCGGCCAGTCGCTATTGGACGGTTCATGTCCGCGTGGTCGCACTTGCACATCAGCCTGGTGCAGGATCCGGAGGACGACAGTCTTCGACATCCCAAGCTGGGCTCCGACTGCCCGTGTACTCATACCCGTGGCGTACACCTCGATGACCCGCTTCCGTTCACGTTTTGTTATTCGTCGTCGTGGACCCTTACGACCAGACTCCTCGTCTGAGGAGTTGCGAACGGAAGCGGCAACGAGCGTGCCTAGGGTGTTCAGTTTGACCTCAGCGAGCACTACAAAGTTTCAGGCTCGGAGATCACGGATCTCCGAGCCTGAAAAGCATTTGAGATTTGATCCGACTGTCACAAACCCGCAAGAACCCCGCGTCGAGACCACTCCGAGGCGCATCAGCGGTCATCGACACGGGATGTCACGGAGCCCCGTGGGAGCATCCGGGCCCGCGGGCGCACCTCAGGTCCATGGAGACCACCCGGAGCACGCTGAGCGACCTAGAGCCGCTGCTGAGCATCGAGGGGCTCGCCGAATACCTCGACGTGCCGGTCACGACGATTCGCGACTGGCGCACAGACGGCAAGGGGCCGTGCGCGATCAAGGTCGGCGGTCGCGTTCGCTTCGCCACCTCCGACGTCCTGACCTGGCTGCTCAGGCAGCGCGAGACCGAGCCGGGGCGCGGACCCAGCGGTGGGTGAGCGATCGTGGCTAGACCTCGCACCCCCGGTCGGCACCTTCGGTGAGATCCACCTCGACAGGACCCTCGATGGACGAGCCCGAGCGCTGACCCGCCTCCGTGACTACGACGGTCAGCTGCGTCGCGTCCAAGCGACAGCGGACACGCCGAAGGCCGCCGAGCGGAAGCTCAAGGAGATGCTCGCCGAGCGAACCGAGCAGAAGGTCGGACAGGGCGACCTCACGTCCGCCAGCTCATTCCGGCATCTCGTCGACGTGTGGCTCGCCGACTTGGACCTCGAGGACGCGCTCGCTCCCAGCACCCGAGCCCTCTACGAGCGCAACATGCGCCAGCTTGTCCTGCCGGCCTTTGAGCACTACGCGCTGCGCGAGGTCAGCGTTCGCAAGGTCGACCAGGTTCATCAAGACGCTCGCCAAGACCAAGAGCTACAGCATGGCGAAGCAGGCACGCACCGTCCTGAGCCTCGCCTTCGGGCTCGCCGTGCGCTACGACGCCGTGCGCGAGAACCGGGTCCGCGACGCCGCTCGCCTCCGCAAGCCACCCGCCCAGGCGATGTCTCTGACCCTGCAGCAAGTAGAGGAGATCCGTCGAGCAGTCCGCGGCTGGCGCCGCCGGTCCGGCCTGCCCGGCCCACCGCCGGACGGGCAGCTCGAGCAGATCATCGAAGTCATGCTCGGCACCTCAGCACGGCGAAGTTCTCGCCATCCGCAAGTGTGACGTGGACGCGACGGTTCGCCTCTGCGGCACGATCGTGTCGCCCACAGGAAAGCCCACGCATCGCCAGCCCCACCCGAAGACGATGAAGTCGACCAGGACCGTCTCCGTGCCGTCGTTCACCGCCAAGGTCTTGCGCGCACGACTCGTGGCCATCCCATCAGAAGCGCCCGACCACTTGATCTTCTTCAGCCGCAACGGCACGCCACTCACGGCGAACAACATCCGGCGCCGCCTGCGCGCGGTGCTGGACGAGACCGGTATCGAGGGCGTGACTCCCCACTCGTTCCGACGCACCGTCGCGACAGTTCTCGATCGTGCCGGGGGAGCGGACCTGGCGGCCGAGATGCTCGGCCACACGTCGTCCAAGATCACCAAGGAGCACTACATCGAACCGGGCGAGGCGGTGAACCCCGTGACGGCCGAGATCCTTGAGTTGCTCGCACCCAGCCCGCCGGAGGACGAGCGATGACCACGCGAGGCTTGACGCCCAAAGGCGGCGGAAGGACGCGGCAGACGCCGGCCGACCTGAACCTCAGAGGGTGTGGATGGTGACTTGGCTGGCTGCGATGTCTGAGACCGTTGATCGCCCCGATGCTGGTCACCACGTCCCCCCCAGCGCGCACTCAGGTCCGCGATCCCGAATAGGAACCTCGCGACCCGGCCTGCGCTCATGACCGGCCTGGCGGCCGCACTGAGCTGACCCCGCCGACTGGGCTGTCGACGACATCGCGGTCGGGCGTGGCGACCACTCTGGGCGTACGGCCGACCATCTCAGCCACTCGGGCAAGGGCACGCCAGCGCCGCGGCGCTCGAGTGGGGTCATCGGCTCGTTCGTCTCGCGGCGCACAAACGACCCTGCCCCCGCCCGCCGAGGTCGTCGGCGAGCGGGGGCGAGGTTCGAGCAGGCAGGACTCAGTCCTGCTTGCGCTCCTGCTTCTTGGCGTCGGCCAGGTTGCTGAGGCGCTTGGCGTCGGCGCGGGCCTCGGTCGCCGACTGCTTTGTCTCACGCGCGTCCTTGAGCTCGTCCTTCGACGAACGCTGGGCGGCGGTCTTCTTGGCCTCGACAGCACGGGTGGCGTTGGCCTTGCGCTGCTTGGCCGTGGCGGTCTTGGCGGCAGCCCGCTTGTTGGCGGCGGCCTTCTTGGCAGCAGCGCTGCGGGTGGCCCTGGTCTTCGCCTCCTGCTTGGCGCGCGCCTCGGCGGCGTCGGCCTCGACGAGCCCGGAGGCCGCCACGTCCTTGGCCTGCTGGCGCTTGCGGGCGGCCTCGTCGCGACCGGATCGAAGCGTCTGGGCGGCCTCGGTCCGACGGGCCTCGGCCTGCTGCTCGAGGCGGACGGCCGTCACGAGCTTGTCGGAGCGCTCGAGGCGCTCCGCGCCACGCTCAGCGAGGTTGTGGTTGCTCAGGAGCGCACCGGCGAGCTTGTCGGCAGAGCCGATGGCCCGGTCGAAGGTGACGCGGGGGGCGGAGGTCTCGTCCATCCGCCTGGCGAGGGTCTTGTCGACCACCGTCAGGGGGAGGCGGGCCAGTTCGTAGGGCAAAGCGATCAGGGTGTTGATCATCGTGTTCCTCACTTGTCGGTCTGGGCGCGCAGGTGCGCGGCCTGCTCGTCGGCGGCGGCGGCCTCATGCTCGAGACGGTTCTTCTCGGCGGCGGCCTTCTCTTCGGTGTCGGTGGCATCCTCAGCGAGATCGGCGGCTTCACTCAGGCGGGACTCGGCGAGGGCGTCTGCCTCGTCCTCGGCCTCCTTGAGGCCCGCCTGCTTCGCCCGCTCGGCGTCACGGGCGGCTGCGGCCGCCTCGGTGGCGCGCTGGCGCTCGATGGCGGACTCCTCGCGCTGTGCCTGCGCGTGGGCTGCGTTCTTGCGCCGCGCCGCCTCGGCGTTGGTGTCGCGGATCTCCTGCAAAGCCTCTTTCTGCTTGGCGTCGGCGACGGCTTCGTCGGCGAGAGCCTCCTTGCGCTTGCTGGCCTCGGCCTGCTGGAGCTGTCCTTCCTCCACCAAGTCGTCCTTGCCAGTCACGGCGCCCGCAAACTCCTTGGCCTTCCCTGCGACGTTGTCGAGCATTCCCTCACGGGCTTGCGATGCTTTGTCGTTGGTCATATTTCCCCGTGCCCAATGGCTCGGGGCACACGCGCCCGCACCACGTGATTCCGGTCTCAGCCTTTGATGACGCCCGGTCCGGATCTCGACGATCGAGGACATTGCATTCAACACGTCCCACGAAGTCAACGGTGCTGTCACCCCGTGGCCAGTGACCTCCGCCCCCGATCCAGCAACAGGTGGTGTTCGACTTCCCCCTCCATGGGTCCGTCGCTGCGGCGCACTAGCCCCGGGTCGAGGTGGCCCAAGGCGAGGCGTCAACGGTCAAGGTTCAGAGCAAGCAGGGACAACTGCGCGAATGTCGACGATCAGGAAGCGCGGATCTGCATGTGTGCACGTGATCCGGGTCGGTCGGGCGATGCCCCATTCCGCCATTGTGAGGGTGGCGGCAACTCGTCACTGCTGAGCGCTCCGGCCGCGTGGTCGTAGATTGGACCCAGACGACGTAATGCCGGCTGTCGACGCTGCTGTCTGCGGTCGGGGCACCTGGCGGCGTCTCCGTTTTGCTGTGCTTCATACCGTGGTCGTAGCCGCTTGCCACGGACCCGCTGCACGACGACACGATCGAGGACACATGACCGTCTTGGTGACCGGTTCCACCGGCTACGTCGGCAGCCGGCTGGTGCCGCTGCTCCTCGATCGCGGACTGCAGGTGCGGACGACCACCAGCAGCCCCGACCGCTCGCAGCCCTGGTGGTCGGACCGCACCGAGACCGTCGTCATGGACGCTCTCGACCCCGATGACGTGGCGGCTGCGTGCAAGGGCGTCGATACGGTCTACTACCTGATCCACGGCATGGGCGGCGCCGACTTCGAAGACACCGACCAGCAGGCGGCCAGCAACTTCGCCGACGCTGTCACCAAGCACGACGTCCAGCGAGTCGTCTACCTCTCGGGCGTGGTGCCCGACGTCCCAGACGAAGAACTCTCCGACCACATCCGCTCGCGTCGCGACGTCGAACGCATCCTCACTGACACCTCCGCCTGCGTGGTGGTGCTCCGAGCCGCGGTCCTGATCGGGAGTGGATCGACCTCGTTCGAGATCATCCGGCAGGTCAGCGAGCGCATGCCGGTCCACACGGTCCCGACCTGGATGGACTCGATGGTCCAGCCCATCGCGGTCGTGGACGCGCTCGCGGCGTTGGTGGGAGCGCTCGACTACGACGGCCCATCACGGCACTTCGACGTCGGAGGCCCGGACCGGCTGCGCTACGGGGCGCTTCTCGACGCCTTCACCACGCACGCGGGGATGAAGCGCCCCCAGGTAGAGGTTCCACTCCTGCCGACCGCCCTGGTGGGCAAGCTGGTCGCCGGCCTCACTGATGTTCCGCGACCGACGGTCGAGGCGCTGGTCGAGAGCCTGCGGCACGACATGGTGGCGGCCGACGACGACTTCCGGTCGGCTCTGCTGCCCGATGGCCACCGGTTGGTCGCCCTGGGGGAGGCATTCTCCCGCTCGCTGGCTGAGTCGAGCGGCCCGCCCGAAGGTGTCGACCCGATGGGTCCGCTTCCGCAGGACCCTTTGTGGGCCGACGGTGGCGACAAGGACGAGCGCCCGGTGCTGGCGCGAGCGCTCGACACAGTCCGCAGAGCCATACCCGGCGCGATCACCTCAAGGTGAAGGTGTGGGTAGAGAGCACGGACAGATCTGGGCACGAAACAAACTCATCGCAGGCACATCGTCTTCTAGGCGGCCGCCGAACTACGTATCCTTCGGGCCTGCGGGTGTTCTTCATTGTCGGGCGGAGCGCGAATGGTAGTCCTGGGTGCTGTCGGGCATACAACGCCAGCGGCTGCCAAAGGGGCGTCCGAGCGGATTCGCAACCGTCAGCGGCAGGTCGCGCAAGCGGCACAACTGAGCAGGCACCCCCGATGCAGAACCGGCCCGCCTCAACGAGGCGGGCCGGAGGCAGGTCCTAGTGCTAGACCCTGCGGTTGCCGTTCAGCGATGCGACGGCCACGCGTGTGACGGTGAAGCTCAGTTGCCCGGCACCTGAGCCAGTAGCGCAGTCACCGGCCCAGGATGCCGGACTAGACGCCCACCAACAGTCAGCGTGACGGGCCGCACGGCAGCCTGCGTGTACTCAACTGTCGACATCACGCACGCTGTCACGGCCTTCACAGCGGGCCGCGTGAGCGACTCGCTGGTTCACCGACCTGGCCTACGAAGCCGTCGCTGGTACTCCGTGTCGCCGATTCAATGCATAGTTTTCGCCCTATCGACAGGGACGAGTGAGGAGCAGTCTGTTGCTAAGTCTCAGCATCCAATGCATCAGGAACAGGCGGAATGTCAATTTTCAGGTTGGCGCCCAAGACCCCGGCTGCCGATCAGTGCCAGGGCTTCGTCACCGAACTCGTCCTTCGATGCGGTCGAGGAGACGAGGCTGCGCTCGCTGAGCTCTTCGACCTGACCTACTTCCTGGTGGTGGCAACCTTGCGTGGCGACCCCTCGTCCTTCGCTGGTGCCGACGAGGACGTGATCGACGCCTACAGGCGCATCTGGCGCCGATCCGTCCTCTTCGTGCCTAGCAAGCAGGGCGTGGTCGCCTGGGTGCTGGAGCAAGCTGCAGACACGAACACGGGGACGCGGGCGTCGGGCGGCGAGCAGTACCAGATCGTCACAGCATGAGCCACCTCGCGGCACCCTCGATCCAACGACTCTCGGCCCCGCCTGATGCTACGAACGGTCGCTCATCAGCAGACGGCGTCGACGCGAGCGACGCGAGCGGCGTGCTTGACGAGAGACATCGTCTGGCCGAGTTCGCCCAGCTTGTGCAGGCACTGAGCGCTGCGCCGGACGAGACCGTACGCCTGCAGCTGGCGGTGGACTCCACCGTCAAGTTGGTGACGCGCTGCGACCACGCTGGCATCACCATCAACGCGAAGCGTGGCTTGTTCACGCGGCTGAGCAGCGACGATGTGGGCCAGCGGGCCGACGAGCTGCAACTCGAGATGGGTGAAGGGCCGTGCCTCGACGTCGCGCAGGACCAGGACACCTTGGTCAGCGCTGACCTGGCTCGAGAGCGGCGGTGGCCCACATGGGCCGCGAGAGTGCACAGGGAGCTTGGCGTGGGGTCGATGATGTCGGTGCCCGTCCACACCTACGGGGCGCTGAGTCTCTATGCCCGACACGGTCAGCACTTCGACACCGACGACGTCGCCGTTGGCCACACCATTGCCGCCCACCTGGCAGTCGTCATGACCACGGCGCGTGAGATCGACCATCTCGGCCTGGCACTGGTCAGCCGCATCGTCATCGGGCGCGCGGAGGGGATCTTGATGGAGCGTCTCGACCTCGACGCGGACCGCGCGTTCGACTACCTGCGGCGGGTGTCGTCCCAGACCAACGTGAAGCTCATCGACATCGCTGAGGAGATTGCCCGCTCCCGCGCGCTGCCGCATCTAGCCTGAAGGCTCACGCCGGCTTGGCTGTACAGACTGCCCCTGGGCAACTGGACTGCGAAGAGTCCACCGGAACTGCGATGGGGTGCTACGTTTCGCCGGCAGGCCCACCGTGGACCGGCGTACGCCCGAAATGCTCGCGGCAGGCCGATGTGACCACAGCACATGATGCAACCGGTGCCCTTTCCGACCGGTCGGAGCCCCCCGGGGGAGAGCCGGCGCCGGAAACAGTCACCATGAGCAGTGGCGAGTCGATCGCCCTGTTGCCACTCGCGCAGGACATCTGTCGTCGCTACCGTCTCGAGTTCCCCGACGAGCAGGACCGGTACGGCCAAGCGGGGGAGGCGTGGTGCATCCACGACAACCTCTACCTGCTGTCATGGGCCGTCGATGACGTTGACGGATCACTCGTCATGGAGTCGGAGGTGGTCTGGCTCGCCCGAGTACTCGAGGCTCGCGCGTTTCCCCTTCCGCGGTTGGCTAGGAACCTGGACCTCGCCGCCGAGGTCGTCCGCGGGCAGTCGACATCGGCCGCAGCGCCGAGGATCGCCCGCGTGCTGGCGGGGGCAGCGGCCTTCGTGAGGTCTCGGGACACCTTCCTCGACTGAGCTACGACTGCTCTCGGCGCCAGGCACAGACACGGCACGGGGCTTGTCCGAGCCGCGGGGTGATGGGACAGCTCGAGGTTTGCATTGATGACGAGGAGGGTCAGATGACTGGTTGCGAGAGTGCAACCCTTGTACCCAACGGCGCGAGGACCACCGGCGCCGCGGTCGGTTTGCGCATGCATGAAGCCAGCAGCCTGCTGGGGGTTCCCGCGCCGACGTTGCGGTCATGGGAACTTCGCTACGGATTGCCTCGGACGTTGCGCAGCCCGGGTGGCCATCGGCGCTACACCGTCGAAGCGCTCACCGAGCTGGGCCTGATGCGCGACGAGATCGCGACCGGACGCCCACCCTCGGAGGCCGCGCGGCGGGTGCGAACACTTCTCGACGAGCAGAACCCCGCCCGGCCCATGATCGACGCGATCATGGTCGGATCCGACGACCATGATCCCGATGCCATTCGAAGGATCCTGGAGGAGTCCGTGGCCTCTCTCGGCCTGGCCGCAACGCTCGACAACGTCGTGCTGCCGTCGATGCGGCTGATCGGTTCGTGGTGGGAGTCCGGGCGCTGCGACATCGGGCAGGAGCACTTCACCACCGAGGTCATGCGTGGATGGCTTGCGAGGACGACCACGCTCGCGCCACCGTCGACATCTGACCGCTGGGTCATCCTTGCGACCGGACCGGGGGACATGCACACCGTGGGAGTGGAGTCCTTGGCAGCGCTCCTCGTCACCCGCGGGACCGGCTGTCGGATCCTTGGTGCAGGGACCTCCCAGCGAATCCTGGTCGCGGCCGTTGCTGCAACGTCGGCGCCTGCAGTGGTGGTCGTCTCCCATCTATCGACTCAGCGACGCTCGGCGATCGAGTCGATCCGCGCGCTGGCCGCAACCGGTTGCCCGACCTTCTACGCCGGCAACGCGTTCCTGGCGCCCATGAGCCGCAAGGGCGTTCCGGGCAGCTACCTCGGTGAGCGCATCACCGACGCCGCCGCCATCATCGAGCGATGCCTCTCGGGCGGTCGACCGCCGGTGCTCGCCAACGCTGTGTGAGCCGTCCACGCACGGGTCGAGCACCGTGCCGCGGGTGCCGCTTAAGGATGGACTCGCGCCAGCGGTGCCGCGGAAGGGCCTGTGGCTTGAAATGGGGGATGGGTCGCTGCGCTGGATAGGTCCGGTCGGCGCGTGGGGCCGACCCGATGCGGAAGCGATCGTGGCCCGAGGAAACGGTTGGGGACACGTCCTTTCGGGTGCGCGCTGTCATGGGCCCCCTGGGGGTGGACCTACATAGCCCCCACGTCTCGGACGTGCGATGCTGCGGACATGGACGAGAAGCTCTCTGAGCGGATCGGAGAGGCCGCGCGACATCTCCAGGAGTCGCACGAAGACATCGAGGCGACGCTGCAGAGCGCCGTCGAGGTCACGCTCGCATCGATCGAAGGGTGCGATGCCGTCGGCCTGTCGATGGTGTTGAAGAGACGTCAGATCGAAACGGTCGCGGCGACCGACACCATGGTGAGGATCGCTGATCAACTCCAGTACGAGCTCGAGGAGGGCCCCTGCCTGGGAGTCCTGTGGGAGCGCGCGGTCATGCGCAGCGGGGACCTGGAGCACGACGAGCGTTGGCCGTCGTGGGGACCGCGTGTCGTCAAGGAAACGGAGGCGCGCAGCATCATGTCTTTCGCGCTCTTCACCAACGCCGACCATCTCGTTGCCCTGAACCTCTACTCACGTAGCGCCGACGCGTTCGACGATCTGGCTCTCGCCGAGGGCATGTCCATCGCCGCGCAGATCTCGATCGCAGTGTCTGCTGCGCAGAAGTGGGACGTCATGTCGCAAGGTCTGGTGAGCCGGACGGTCATCGGGCAGGCGACCGGCATCCTGATGGAGCGCTACGACCTGGACCCCGTAAAGGCCTTCAGTGTCATGACCCGGATGTCGAACGACGGCAACATCAAGCTGCGCATCCTGGCCGCGCAGATCGTGGCCAACAGGGCAGAGAGCAAGCGGGACGTCTTGTAGGCCGGCCCAGGTGCCCGGCTGCTTGAGCACCGGGGCCTGGCCACCGAGCACGCGGGTCTGAACCGGGTGACTTGTGGAGCGTGTACCCCAGCCGTCACGTGCCTATGCTTTACCTTGTGCGCAAGGGGCTCGCGTCGCACTGAAAGTGTGTCGACGGGGGTGACGAGGCCATCGCCGCGGGTGTGGAGGGTCCAGGTGACGGCCAGGGCGGTCAATGCGACGGGACACCACCAACACGGGAATCGATGCGCCGCCATAAACTAGACACGTACACCCCGACCGGACCCACGTCAGACCGGTACAATCCGAGGTGCACCTTGAGGTCTCTCCGCGTAAACCCGAGGAGGTCCAAGATCATCCGAGTCGTTCCGTAGCGCTCGATCTCTTCCAGAGGTCGCAGGTTCAAATCCTGCCTACGCTACACAGTTTCAGGCTCGGAGATCACTGATCTCCGAGCCTGAAAGCATTTGAGTCCTGGTACGACGGGCAAATCGGGCTATTGACAAGCCAGCTCCGCGAGGGCCGTAATGAACTGTTCGGGCCCGAGCAGCGAGCCTCGGACTTGAATTGGGGCTACGGGATGCCTTCGACGTCCAGGACACACAGTGCAACACGCGGTCGCGGTACGGATTCCAGCCGTCCTCCCGACGAACCGCACGATGACCACGAGCACCCCGACGACGACTGCGGATGCGCCAGCACTCCCGGCAGCTTCATCGACGAGTGCGCCATCTCGCTCCCGCCGAACGACGTCGTCGAATCCATCGAGTTCGACAAGTTCTTCATCGTCAACGCTCAGCTCAACGACCTGCAGCGGCCGGTCACCCTGTCGAGCTCGATGCAGGCCATGCGCAGCACGGGCTTCACCGCGGACGAGGTGCACGCTGCTGCACCCGAGCTTCTGATGGGTGCACCCCTGTCGAAGGCCAAGACCGAGTGGAACCAGGCCCGCCGCATCGGCGAGAAGATCCAGGCGGCCACGGCGGACGACACTGCGGGGACGACGGCTCGCAAGGACGCGCTCGGCGGGGCCTCGACCCATGGGAACCCGGTGAACGCGGGGGCGGCCGCCGCTGGCGCCCGGCTGGCCTTCTACCTCCCGTTCCGCCAGGACTGGAAGCTGCTCGGTTACAACCGCGGCCGGATGGTCAGCTCGATCACCCTCGGTCCGGGCGAGGAGCAGACCATCGAGATCTTCACGTGGGACCGCGTCACCCGCACGAGCGACTCGACGACGAGCTTCGAGCTCGAGCAGGCCAACGAGTCGTCCGGCACCCGCCGCGACACCTCTGACATCAGCCGCGAGGTCACCCGTCAGTCGGGCTTCGAGGTGACGACCGACGCCAAGGTCGGCATGAAGCTGGAGGTCATCAACGCCGACTTCTCGGCAGGTGCCAACGCCAGCACCGGCCTGAACGAGGGCGAGAAGAACGCCCGTCAGGCCGTGCGCGAGGCCACGTCACGCGCCGCCACCACGGTGCGGTCGAGCCGCGTGCTCAAGGTGGTCGAGACCCGCGAGTCCGGGTCGGAGACACGGGTCACCCGCACCATCCGGAATCCGAACAGCTGCCACACGCTGACGACCGCGTACTTCGAGATCCTTGCGGACTACCAGGTCGAGACAGCCCTGCGTGCCGACGCCATCCGGCTGGTGGTGCTGCTCGAGTCGGCGTCGCTGGCCCAGATCCGGACCTTCGACCGCGCCTTCATCCGCTCGCACGAGCGCACCCTCACTCTGGCCCTGATGGACTCGACCCTGCTTCCCGGGTTCGAGGCGGCGCGCTTCCTGGACGCCCGCGAGCGGGCCTGCGCCATCCTCTGCCAGGGCTGCGACTGCGGATCGAGCAGCGCACCCTCCCGTGCCCCGGAGTGGGACGCCCTGGCCGCTGCCCTGCAAGCCCTGGGCGTCGCGGTGGGCACCCTGCGCACCCCCGTCACGCTGGGCAGTGTCATCCAGTCCGCGATGACCGACCCGACGAGCATCCCGACCACCGTCGAGGACGCGTTCCACCGCTACATCTTCGGCAAGGCTCTCGCGAGCAAGGCCCCCGGGCTCGTGCCCGGGCTCGGCGGACTCGGTCTCTCCGCGCCCACTCCGGCCGTCGCCGACGCGGCGGCGGGCATCATCAACGGACTGTCGACGGAGACCATCGACGCGCTGACCACCGTGCCCTCCCAGCTGGCCAACGATGTGTGGTGGGAGGTGTGGGCCGTGGTGTTCCTGGTGCTCACCGAGCCCATCGCGACGTCGATCACGACCGGGGTGGTCGTGGGCGCCCTTGGCAACGGCACCTACAACGACGCCGGTCTGCTCGGCGCCATGGGGAACGTGCGCACGACGTACGCCGCGTGGCAGGCCCGCCAGGCTGAGCTCCGTCAGGTGGACGAGGCGCGCGCCGAGCTCGACCGGATCGCCGCCGAGGAGCGTGCCCTCCGTGTCCTCGACGCCTTCCCGCTGCGAACGACGGCCGACCACCAGGAGCGGCTCGACGCGTTGATCGCGCACCTCAACGACCCCCGCAACATCGACCACTACCGCTTCGCGGTGTGGAACGAGCGCGCCGGCTCGGCCGACCCGCAGCTGCTCGCCCTGGCCATGGCCGGGCTGACCGAGGGTTCCCCGGTGGGCTCGGTGGACGACTACCTCGCGGTGCCGCTGCGGATCCCGGCTGGCTCGTCGCTGGCGACGTTCTTCGACCAGAGCATCGCCGCGCTCGTGAAGATGTCGCCCCTCGACGTCGACGAGCACATCCTCCCCACGGCCGCGCTCTACGCCGAAGCGGTCCCCGGTGAGTGCTGCGCCTGCGAGGACAGCATCATCCGGCGCGAGGATCTCGAGCTCGACCGACTCGAGCTCGCCAACCAGCTGACGGAGGCGGAGATCCAGCGGCGGCTGGCGAAGATCGCCGCCGAGGACCTCAGCGGTCCCACGAACCCCGAACCGTTCCCGGTCGCCGTCGAGCTCGTCGACCACTCCGGAGGGACGAGCTGAGTGCCCACGACGACTGCGCCGAGTCTTGCCGACGAACGGGCGTGGTGGCGTGAGCACCCCGATCCCCAGGTCACCCGCACCGCCGATCGGCTCATCCTGTGGAACTACCCCGTCGCCGGCACCGACCTGGCGCCCGCGCACGCGGCGGCCGTGCGCTTCTTCCTGCAGAACATGTTCCTCTCGCCCGCGAGGAGCGCCGCGAGTGTCGAGATCGTCGGCCACGCCAGCGTCACCGGTGAGGGCAACGACGCCATCGCCCGTCAACGCGCCGACAAGGTCGCAGCCCACTTGCGCGAACTCGGGTTCGTGAAGGTCACCGCGACGACGTCCGGTGATCGGCAACCGGCCGACCCGGGCACGAGCGGACAGGCCCTGGCGCGCAATCGCCGCGTCGAGGTTGCCTTCTACACACCGTCGATAGAGCCGGAGCCCCGGTTGCCGGTGGAGCCGTGGCAGCCCACGCCGACCGGTGGCGACCCTCCGACGGGCGGTGGCGTCGCCGGGTTCTTCGAGGTGCCGGTCGAGATCACGATCGACGACATCGACGACGGCAAGATCCACGCGACGTTGACCGCGATCGGCAAGCTCAAGGTGAAGGTGAGCCGGGGCGAGGCGAAGAACGCCGAGGGCATCGTCCTCAAGGGGGGCAAGCTGTCGGCGAAGTTCGAGGCGGAGCTCGTCGGGCACCTCAAGGGCAAGCTCGGCTTCGACCCCGGAGGCGACGGCAAGCCGCCGTCCGCCAAGGCCACGATCGCCGGCCAGGTCTTCGGGTTCCCGGTCGAGAGCGGGTTCCAGACCAAGCCGCAGTTCTTCACGGTGTCGGTCACCCTCGGCAAGGTGAAGGTGGACCCGATCGAGCTCGAGGGCTTCACCTTCGAGCTCGAGCTGGAGCTCCAGGTGCGGATCGACATCGGTCCGTCGCCGCGGCTGCTCGTACGCCTCGGGATCAGCGCCGGTGCGCCGGGGATCGTCGCGGTGGGCACGATCGTCGGCACCGTCGTCGTCATCGCCGGGTGCGCCTACCTCGTCGACGAGGCCAAGCGGGAGGGCCTGCAGCGCGCACTCGACGTCGCCGAGCGTGACGGCGCCGCGGCCCGCGTGGTGTACGAGGCGTTCGGTGCCACGAAAGCGGCCGGGGTGAAGTTCTCGAACCGGCGTCTGGAGTGGTCGCGCGCCAGCACGGTCGAGGCCGACGTGCGGGCCGCTTTCGAGGCTGGCCAGAGCACGGTCGGAACGTGGCTCGACGGGCTGGGCAGCGGGCGGACCGAGAAGGTCGCCGCATGGGCCGCGGCTTACACGGCGCAGGCCAACACCGAGGACTTCGACAAGACGTGCGAGACGGTGGTCCGGCTGTTCCGCCCCTACGACAAGGTCCCCCCGACTGTGCTCTCGGTCCTCTCGGATCTGTGACGGCCGCGGGGTCGTCGGCCTCGGACGACTGCATCAGCGCGAGCGTCGCGATGTCGGCGAAGGCCTGCGCGAATGCTCGAGCCGTCGGCCCCCTGGTGGACCCGGCTCCGCGAGATCCACCCTCGCTCTCGTGGCGACAACTCCGAGCCCACGGCGTGGGCTGGGCAGGTGCGCTCTCGCCACGTTGTAGAAACAATGGGTAGCCGCAGCCGATCTGCAGGCTTGCTCTCGAAAGGTGCGTACGTGTCCCGGTTCCCGACCCTGCTGCTCTCCCTCTGCCTGGTGCTCGGCGCCGCATGGGGTGGGTCGATGACGGCCACGGCGGCACAACCCGCCCCGGCAGCCGCGGCCCAGGCCAAGGCCAAGTGGGAGGCCCCCAGCGGACCCTTCTTCAACGACCCGCACCTGGCCAAGGGCCACTTCCGGATCGAGAACAAGGTCGTCCAGACGATCAAGCACGCGCCGAAGGGGTCGTACATCAGGATCGCGGTCTACTCGTTCGACCGGCGCAACGTTGCGGCCGCGATCGTCGCTGCCGCCCGCCGCGGCGTCAAGGTCCAGATGCTGCTCAACGACCACCAGGACACCGCGGCCATGAAGATGATCCGCAACGAGATCGGCACGGACCGCACGGCGAAGAGCTTCATCTACAAGTGCAAGAAGAGCTGCCGCGGCGCCGCCAACGAGTTCAACAACCTGCACACCAAGCTGTACCTGTTCAGCCAGGCCGGGAAGTCCACGGACGTCGTTGCCGTCGGCTCGGCCAACATGACGCGCAACGCCGACATCCACCAGTGGAACGACCTTTACTTCATGTCGGGCGAGCACGAGATCTTCCGGCAGTTCGTCGACCTCTTCAACGACATGAGGAACGACTACAACACCCGCCAGGACCCGCTCCTGTTCTGCGGAGTGCCGACCGGCCCCGTCTGCGACGACTCCGTCGACAAGCACACGGTGTGGGCCTTCCCGCGGGTGTCCGGCCCCAAGAACGACCTCGTGCTCGACATGCTGGGCAAGGTCCAGTGCCTCACCCCGGACGGCGCCGGCGGCATGGTCCGCACCCGCCTCGCCCTGTCGATGCACACGATGCGCGGCGACCGCGGCAACTACCTCGCCGCCGCCATCCGCAAGAAGTACGCCCAGGGGTGCGACGTACGCGTGATGTTCGGGCTGATCGGCTACCACACCAAGGGCGTCATCGCCGCGCCCACTCCGCGCGGCCGGATCCCGCTGCGCTCGACCGGGCTCGACTACAACACCGAGGACAACTTCGACCTCAACATGGACGGCGAGGACGACCTGATCCTCGACTTCTACAGCCACCAGAAGTACTTCGTCATCCAGGGCACCTACAACGGCGTCCAGGGAACGGAGATGGTGCTCACCGGGTCCTCGAACTGGGCCAGCCTCAGCACGGCCAACGACGAGATCTGGTTCACCGTGCGGGGCTCGCGGGTGGCCAGGAAGTACGTGAAGAACTTCGACTACCAGTGGAACAACAAGCGCAACTCGCGCGACGCCTACACCACCAACTACGCGAATTTCCGGGTCAAGCGCGACGGGCGCTGGGTGACGGTGCGCCGACCGGTCACCACGATCGGGCCCGAGAACTACGCGAAGGGTCCCTACTGGGAGAACGACTGACCCGATCCTGACTCGCGGACCGACGCCTGGAACCTCGCGACGGCCTGCGTACGGTTCGTCGCGTCGAGCTTGATGAGGATCGAGCTGACGTGGTTGCGGACGGTCACCGGCGAGATGAAGAGCTCGGCAGCGATCTGGTTGTTCGTCATGCCCTGCTCGACGTGCCGCATGACCTCGTTCTCGCGGCGGGACAGGACCGGGGATGACGCCGACGGACGGTGGTCGTGCGAAGCGGCAGCGGCCTCGGCGGGCACCGTCCCGGGTCGGTCGGCCGCGTCGCCGTAGACGAACCGGCGCAACCGGTCCTGCAGGACCCGGCGAGCCGGCAGGAGCGCGAGGGCGACGACGGCCGTGCCCACTCCCGCGAGCCGCTCGTCGAGGCCGGGCGCGAGCGCGACCAGGGCGACGTACGCCCCGGTGACCGCCACGGTCAGCGTGCCGTAGACGAACGCCTGGGACACCACCACCTCGACCTGCTCGAAGTGCCCGCGCAGCGCCGCGACCAGGACGGCCGCAGACAGGATGGCGGCGCCGGCGAGGTGGAACCAGGCCGCGGCCGCGGGCCAGGCGAGGTCCGGGAGGGTGACGAGGAGGACGAACAGCACGACCCCGCCCAGGACGCCGGTGACGCGCGGACGCTCGTCGGAGTCGGCGGCGCGGATCCGCGCGAACGCTGCCGGGATCCCGAGGAGGAACGGGAGGACGAGCGCGGGTGCGATGGCCGCCTCGATGAACGTGTTCCACGATTCCGGGAGCAGCCCGACGGGCGTGGTCAGGCCGGCGGCCCCGCGCACCGTGTCGTCGAGGGCCGCCGATCCGCGCGTCAGCGATGCCGCCACGAGGAGCACCACCTGGAAGCCGACGACCGCCGCCACCGGTCCACGCCACCGGCGGCTCGGGAGCCGGCCGTTCGGGAGCAGGAGGACCAGGAGCAGCGACGCGGGCACCAGCAGTGCGCCTCCGCCGCGACCGACCCACCAGGCCCACCACTCGGCACCGGGCGCACCGCCCTCTGCGACGTACTGCACTCCCGCGGTGTTGACGGCGAACCCCGTGCCGACGACCAGCATCAGCCAGCCCACGGGGCTGCGCGGCAGGTGCGACGCGACGAGTGCTCCCGGCACGCCGAAGACCAGAGGATAGAGCCCGGAGTCCCACGGCAGGGGGTCGTGCGGGCCGATGAAGATCGCCGTGGCCCCCAGCAGGGCGGACCCGGCTGCGACCACCCACGCCAGCAGTCCCGTCACGTCTGCAGTATGGCCGGGCGGGGGCGGCGTCAGCAGCCCCTGCCGTGCCACTGGTCGGCCTGTCGGGCCAGGGCCACGCCCAGCCACACCCCGCTGAGCAGGAGCAACAGGTCCGCCGTGAACGGTCCCACCGGCCCCGGCCCGAAGAAGTCCCAGAGTGGCCAGAGCGCGAGCGCCACGACGGGGGGTTTCGGCAGGTCCGTGCGCCAGCAGGCCGTCGCCAGCAGCAGGGTTCCGACGAGCATGCCGCCGATCACCGGGACGAGGACGACGGCGACCATCCCGGGGTCGTGGAGGTAGCCCTCGGCGATCACGCGCTCCGCTCTGGAGGCGCCCAGGACGTCCGCGATCACCACCTGTGCGGTGTACGTCGCGACGTCGCTGAAGATCTGCCCGCTCATGCCCCAGGTGAGCACGACCGCGCCCACCGCGGTGAGACGCGGAGAGGTCCAGCGGGTGCGCTGCCACAACCCGAGGAAGCCGAGCAGCAGCAGGAAGCTGCCGACCATCCCCGCCGCCCACTCACTGCGGTAGAACGCCTGGTGGGCCAGTCCCCAGGCGATCTGCTCCTCCCGCTCGAGGTCGCCGGCGCGCAGGTGCTCGACGTACTGGGGAAGGGCGACGAGCGCCGATCCGAGCGCCAGGCTGGTCGCGGCGGCGAGCCGGGCGGCTCGCGACAGTGGCGGGACGTGGGGTGCGTGTGTCATGCCCCACTGTCGGCAGGGTGTCGCGCAGACCGCATGGTGCAGATGTCCCACTTCCGCGCCGATCACGCCCCGGGGGGTGATTGACGTATTCAGTAAACGAGTGTTCACTGATCCGATGACCATCAGCACCGTCCCGTGGGGTCGGGTCCGCCGAGCGGGGTCGAAGCTCACGACGCCCCTGCACCCGGACGACTACCTGCGGCTGCTCAACCCGCTGTGGACCTCGCGCGAGCTCAGGGGCCGGGTGGAGAAGGTCGTCCCGGAGACCGACGATGCCGCCACCCTGGTGATCAGGCCGGGCTGGGGCTGGCGCTGGGACCACCGGCCCGGCCAGTACATCGGGATCGGCATCCCGGTGGACGGCAAGTTCCAGTGGCGGTCCTACTCGGTCAGCTCGCCGACGAAGCAACGCGGTCGCACCCTTGCGATCACGGTTCGGGCGATGCCCGAGGGCAAGCTGTCGTCCCACCTCGTCAACGGCCTCGAGCCCGGGACGATCGTCCGGCTCGCGTCGCCCGAGGGCGACTTCACGCTGCCCGATCCGCCTCCGGCCCGGATGCTGTTCCTCGTCGGCGGGAGCGGCATCACGCCGGTGATGTCGATGCTGCGTACGCTCGACCGGCGGGGCGCCTTCGGTGAGGGCGGGCCCGACGTGGTGCTGCACTACTCCTCGCCGACGCCGGAGCGGATGATCTTCCGCGACGAGCTGCTGCGGCTCGAGGAGCAGCACGCAGGGCTGCGGCTGCACCAGCAGCACACCGACACCGACGGCATGCTGGATCTCGCCGACCTCGATGCGATCTGTCCCGACTGGCGCGAGCGGGAGACCTGGGCCTGCGGCCCGGCGCCGATGCTCGACGCGATCGTGGAGCACTACGACCGCGCGGGGCTGGAGGACCGGCTGCACGTCGAGCGGTTCTCCCTCGAGCTCGGCGGCGACGGGGGAGAGGGCGGCACGCTGACGTTCCGCAACTCGGGCAAGAAGGTCGAGGTGGACGGGGCGACGACGGTCCTCGAGGCCGGTGAGCAGGCCGGCGTCGGGATGCCGTACGGCTGCCGCATGGGGATCTGCCACACCTGCACGGTCACCCTGGTCTCGGGCACGGTCCGCGACCTCCGCAACGGCGACGAGTACGCCCAGCCCAACGAGCAGGTGCAGACCTGCGTCACCGCCGCAGTCGGCGACTGCACGCTCGACATCTAAGGAAGGACCCCGCCATGGCCATCTCCGACGTCACGGAGTACACCCACCTCAGCGAGGAGGACGTGGAGCAGCTCGGCCGCGAGCTCGACGCCATCCGCGCCGAGATCGAGGAGTCGCGCAACGCCGAAGACGCGGCGTACATCAACAAGCTGATCCGCTTCCAACGCGGCCTCGCCGCCGGCGGTCGGGTCGCGATGCTCGCGAGCGCGCACACGAAGGCCGGTCGCCCCGCCCTCGTCGCCGGCGCCGCCATGCTCGGGATCGCCAAGATCCTGGAGAACATGGAGATCGGGCACAACGTCATGCACGGCCAGTGGGACTGGATGAACGACCCGGAGATCCACTCGAGCAACTGGGAGTGGGACACCGCCCAGCCGGCCGAGCAGTGGAAGCACTCGCACAACTACGTCCACCACCAGTTCACCAACGTGCTCGGCCACGACAACGACATCGGCTACGGCATCCTGCGGATGGCGCGCGAGCAGAAGTGGCACCCGGCCAACCTCGGGCAGCCGGTCTACAACGCGCTGCTCGCGAGCCTCTTCCAGTGGGGCGTCGCGCTTCACGACCTCGACCTCGAGCGGATTCGCAAGGGCGAGAAGGACCCGAAGGAGATGAAGCGCCAGCTGCGGCAGATCGTCACCAAGGGCCGCAACCAGATCCTCAAGGACTACGTGGTCTATCCCGCGCTGTCGGGTCGGCAGTGGCGCTCGACGATGAAGGCCAACGCGACGGCGAACGTCGCGCGCAACCTGTGGTCCTACGTCATCATCTTCTGCGGGCACTTCCCTGACGGGGCGCTGCACTTCACCGAGGAGGAGCTCGAGGACGAGACGCGCGCCGAGTGGTACCTGCGCCAGATGCTCGGCTCGGCCAACTTCGAGGGCGGCCGGACGCTGCACGTGCTCAGCGGCAGCCTCGGCTACCAGATCGAGCACCACCTCTTCCCCGACCTCCCGAGCAACCGGTACCCCGAGATCGCGGTCAAGGTGCGCGCCCTCTGCGAGAAGTACGACATCCCGTACACGATCGGACCGCTGCACCGGCAGTACGGCCAGGCGCTGCGGACCATCATGAAGCTGTCGGTCCCGAACAGCTGGACGAGCAGCGACCAGCCCGAGCCACCGAGCCCCGTGCGAGACCGCAGGCGGAAGTCGGACGCGGAGCGCCCGTCACGACGCCCCGAGCTGGGCGGCTGGTCGCGCGGCCGGAGCGCATGATGGACGCCGCACCCCGCTCGTTCGACGAGCTGCCCACCGATCCGGTCATCGGCGTGCCGGTGCCCTTCGCGGCCGGGACCGAGGCCGGAGCATCCGTCCGGACCCTGGACGTACGCCGGGTGACGCAGTGCGCACTGAGCCGGACCTGCGGGGTGTGCGGCGCGACCCTCGGTCGACCGCTCGCCTTCGTCGGGACGCCGCGCGAGCTCGACCGGATGGCCTTCCACGTCCCGGCGTGCCACGTCGACTGCGCCGAGCGGCTGTTGGCGTCGTACGCCGACGTGGCCGACCCGGTGCTGGGGCTGGACGCCCCGCCCGCGGAGTGGCTACTGGTGACGACTGCCAGCTTCGAGTTCGTCCGGCCGACCAAGGACGACGTCGACCGGCGTCCCGTCTTCGAGCCGCTCATCCCCGCTGTCCCGTGACCCGCTGCGCTCGGCACCGATGCCGGCCGCGACCACGAGACCGATGCCGGCGACGGCCAGCCCGTTGGGCACCTGGCTGAGGGCGAGGAACCCGATGATCAGGGCGAAGGCCGGCTCGAGGGCCATCAGCGTGCCGAAGGCGCCGGTCGTCAGCCGGCGGAGCGCCAGCAACTCGAGCGTGAACGGGACGACCGGCAGCAGGATCGCGAGCCCGAGGCCGTAGACGAGCAGCTCCGGGGTCAGGTGGTCCACGACGCCGGGTCCGGCGACGAGCGTGGCCACCAGCCCGGCGACCGGCATCGAGATGGCCAACCCTCCCAGCCCCGTGACCGCGTCACCGACCCGCTGCGTGAGCAGGATGTACGCCGCCCAGCACACCGCCGCGCCGAGTGCGAGGGCGACACCGACCGGGTCGGCGTCGCCGGTCCACGGCTGGGTCAGGAAGACGACGCCGACGGCCGCGAGCAGTGCCCAGGCGCGCCCGGCACCCCGGCTGCGGACCACGGCGATCGCCAGCGGGCCGAGGAACTCCAGGGCGCTGGCGGTGCCGAGGGGGAGGCGTGCGACGGCGCCCATGAACAGCACCGTCACCCCGGCAGTCACGACGCCGAGCGCGGTCCCGGCCACGAGGGCCTCGCGGCTGTAGTCGCGCACGCGCGGCCGGACGATGACCAGCAGCAGGATCCCGGCCCAGAAGAGACGCAGCCAGGCGGCACCGGAGGCGCCGATGTCGTCGATGAGGCCGACGGAGGCGGCGAGGCCGAGCTGGACGCAGAGCATGGAGGCGACGGCCATCGAGGCGCCGGTACGGGCGGGGGAGCGGGACATGTGTCCAGTGAAGTTGACGACAACCGTTCACGTCCACGTGAGTTTGCTGGACAGTTCGTTCATCCGGACAGCACAATCACGGGATGGACGTCCGCCGGCTCCGCATGCTCCTCGAGCTCTCCCGCCTCGGTTCGATGCACGAGGTCGCCGATGCCCTGACCACCACGACGTCGAGCGTCTCGCAGGGGATCGCGGCGCTCGCCCGCGAGGTCGGCGCGCCGCTGGTGGAGCCGGACGGCCGGCGCGTACGGCTGACTCCGGCGGGGCGCCGGCTCGCCGAGCACGCCGTGACGATCCTGGCCGCGGTCGACTCCGCGCGCCTCGACCTCGACCCGGGAGCCGAACCGGCGGGCGTCCTTCGCGTCGCCGGCTTCGCCTCGGCGATCCGCGCCTCGCTCCTGCCGGTGGTCGACGACCTCCGGGCGACCCATCCCGGGATCGACGTACGCATCCTCGAGTACGAGCCGCTCGAGGCCTTCGACCTCCTTGCCCGCGACGAGGTCGACCTGGCCCTCGTCTACGACTACGACCTGGCGCCCGCCGAGTGGCGCGACGACCACGACGTCCGGCCGCTGTGGTCACGCGAGTGGGGAGTCGGGGTGCCGACGCGTGACCGCGGCCTCGCGATGGCAGACCTGGCCGACCGCGACTGGATCGTGAACTCGCGGCACACCGCCGACGAGCGCGCCCTCCGCGCCCTGGCCGCACGAGCCGGGTTCGCGCCGCGGGTCGTGCACCGGATCGACTCGCTCGAGCTGCTCGACGACCTGATCCACGCCGGCCGCGGCGTGGGCCTGCTCCCGCGCGGGCGTACGTCCCGGCGCGGGGTGAGCGTCCTGCGCCTGGGGGACGGTGCCGTCCAGCTCCGTGCGTACGCCGTCATCCGCCGTGGGCGCGACAGCTGGCCGCCCCTGCGAGCCGTGGTGGAACGGCTGGTGGCGTGAGGGGAGGGCTCAGCGCACCAGGCTGTTGCCGTGGACGGCCGCGAGCCGCGCCTTGACGCTCAGCAGCGTCTCGATGATGAGGTCCTCGCGCCCGTTGTCGAGGCGGCTGATCGGCACGGCGACGCTCAGCGCGTCGACGGCGTGGTGCCCGAAGGGCAGGGCGACACCGAAGCAGCGCACGCCCATGCAGGACTCCTCGCTCTCGGTGGCGTAGCCCTGGACCACCGCGCGGTCGATGATGTCCAGCACGGCGTCCTTGTCGGTTGTCGTGTTGGGCGTGATCGCGCTGATGTGCTCGGGGACCATGCCGCTGCGCTGGTCGAGCGGGAGCTCGGCGAGGAGGGCGCGGCCCAGCGAGGTGGCGTACGCCGGGAGCCGGCGCCCGACCGCGGAGTGCATGCGGAGGGGGTGGATCGACTCACGCTTGGCCGTGTAGATGACGTCGGCGCCCTCGAGCCGGCCGAGGTGGACGGTCTCCCCGGTGGCGGCGGCGACCTCGTCGAGCACGGACGCGGCTCGGGCCAGCACCGGGTCGCCGTCGAGGTAGGCCGAGCTGACGACGAGGGAGTGGATGCCGAGCTGGTAGACGCTGCCGGTCGGGTCGGTCTGGAGCCAGCCGCGGTCGACCATCGTGCGCAGCAGCGCGTGGAGGCTGCTCTTGGGGATGCTCAGCCGTGTCGAGAGCTGCAGCTGCGTGCCGGGCCCGTTGGCGGCGATCTCGTCGAGCAGATCGAGCGCGCGCGCCGCCGACTTGACCGGACCGGCCGCGCTGGACGCGGCGGTCTCCTTCTGCAGCTGCGTGGCCTGGCTCATGCGGAGCACTGTACCGCAGTTCGCATACATGGACACGGGTTCAGACCCTTGACCAGTGATGGGCGTCACGTATAAAGTCGAACTCAGTTCACATAGACGAACGCAGTTCATAACACCGAGGAGTGTTCCCCGTGATGCAGGTCCGATACTCGACGTCTCCCACCAGTGCGGAGACTGCCACCACGGCCGACCTGCGCGACATCTTCCTGGTCCAGGACCTGTTCGTCCCCGGTGAGGTGCGCGCCACCTACACCCACGAGGACCGCATGGTCATCGGCGGCGCCCTGCCCGGCACCGGCCAGCTCGACCTCCCGGCCTTCACCGACGTGCTCGGCGAGGAGTCGCACCTCCAGCGCCGCGAGCTCGGCATCATCAACGTCGGCGGCGCCGGCCACGTGCTGGTGGACGACGAGAAGTTCGAGCTCGAGCACCTCGACGGCCTGTACGTCGGCCGGGGGAGCGAGGTCGCCTTCGTCGGGACCGAGGCCGCGTTCTACTTCGTCTCCGCGCCGGCGCACGCGACGTACCCCCACGCGCTGCTCAGCCACCAGGACGTCGAGCCGGTCGCGCTCGGCTCGGCCGACGCCGCCAACGAGCGCAGCCTCTTCCGCTACGTGTGGGGCCAGGACGTCGAGACCTCCGTGCTCCAGTTCGGCGTCACCGTGATCGCGGACGGCTCGGTGTGGAACACCTTCCCGCCGCACCTGCACGCCCGCCGGACCGAGATCTACTGCTACGTCGACCTCGCCGACGACGACCGCGTCTTCCACTTCATGGGGCAGCCGGGCCACACCCGCCACCTGGTCCTGAAGAACCGGGAGGCCGTCATCTCGCCGCCGTGGTCCATCCACGCCGGCGCCGGCACCGGGTCGTACGCCTTCATCTGGGCGATGGCCGGCGAGAACAACTGCTACACCGACCTCGCGCCCGTCGCGGTGGAGGACCTGTGACCGAGACCTCCGCCTCCTCACCCTTCGACCTGCACGGTAGGTGCGCAGTGGTGACCGGCGCGAGCCGCGGCATTGGGCGCGCGATCGCGCTCGGTCTGTCGCGTGCCGGTGCCGAGGTGGTCCTGGTCGGACGTCCGGGCAGCAACGACGACACCCGTGAGGCGCTCGTCGGGCTCGGCGGCAAGGTCGACGTGGTCGACCTCGACCTGAGTGACCTGGCCGCCGTCGAGAGCGTCGGCGCCGAGCTCGCCGCATCACGGCAGGTCGACATCGCGATCAACAACGCCGGCACCATCGACCGTCAGGACACCGTCGACCTCGCCCGCGAGGACTGGCAGCGGGTCCTCGACGTCAACCTCAACGGTGTCTTCCTGCTGTCCCAGGCACTCGGCCGGCCCATGGTCGCGCGCGGGAGCGGCAAGATCGTGAGCATCGCCAGCCTGCTGTCCTTCCAAGGCGGCATCCGGGTGGCGTCGTACGCCGCCAGCAAGCACGCCGTCGCCGGCGTCACCAAGGCCCTCGCCAACGAGTGGGGCCCGCACGGCGTGCAGGTCAACGCGATCGCACCCGGCTACATCTCCACCGACAACACGACCGCCCTCCGCGAGGACCCCGACCGGTCCCGCTCGATCCTCGAGCGGATCCCGGCAGGTCGCTGGGGCTCCGCCGACGACATCGCCGGGGCGGCCGTCTTCCTGAGCTCCTCCGCATCCGACTACGTCAACGGCCACGTGCTGGTCGTCGACGGTGGCTGGATGGCCCGCTGACCGCACACCCGCACCACCCACTCGGGGCAGTACCTGACCCAGTCAGTCCCTCCGCCGGACAACCGGCACCGAAAGAGAATGAGGATCGACCATGAAGTTCACCTCTCGACCGACCGCTGTCGTGATCGGCCTGACCCTGGCTGCAGCCACGCTCGCCGGCTGCAGTGAAGAGGCAAGCGGGGGCGGCGGCGGTGGCGGCGCCGAGGCCGGCGCCTGTGCACCCGAGGACGTCACCCTGGTGGGTCAGGTGCGCAACGAGTCCAACCCCTACGAGGCCGCGTGGCTCGACGGCGGCGACGCGTTCGCCGAGCAGGTCGGCCTGACCCAGGACCGCCTGACGTACGACGGTGACTCGACGCGCCAGCAGGAGCAGATCAGCCAGCTCCTCGCCGGCGACACCGAGTGCCTCGTCATGAACATCCTGCCCAACGGCGACTCCGACACCCCGCCGATCGTCGAGGGTGCCGAGGAGGCCGGTGCCTACCTCGTCACGCAGTGGAACAAGCCGGCCGACCTCAACGTCGCCGACTACGACCAGTGGCTGAGTCACATCACCTACAACGGTGTCGAGTCCGGCAAGCAGATCGGTGACGCTCTGGCCGAGGCCATTGGTGGCTCGGGTGGCATCGTTGCCCTGCAGGGCATCCTGGACACGGGCGCCGCCAAGGACCGCTTCGCGGGCCTGGAGGAGTCGCTGGCCGCGAACCCCGACGTCGAGCTGCTCGACGACCAGACGGCCAACTTCTCCCGTGCGGAGGCACTCGAGGTGACCAAGACGCTGCTCACCAAGCACGGCGACGACCTCAAGGGCATCTGGGCCGCCAACGACGACATGGCCCTCGGCGCCCTCGAGGCGCTCGAGCAGGCCGGCCGCACGGACGTGGCCGTCGTCGGCATCGACGCCGTCCCGGACGCACTGACCGCCATCGAGGACGGCACGATGACCGCGACCGTCTCCTCCGACGGCCCCTGGCAGGGCGGCATCGGCCTGGCCATCGGCTTCTGCGTGGCCACCGGTGAGCTTGCCGCCGAGGACATCACCGACGAGGACCGTGCCTGGTTCGCCGAGCAGTTCCTGATCACCAGCGACAACGTCGCCGACTTCTCCTCGCCGCAGACCGACGAGGCCGACTTCGAGTGCGACAACGTCTTCAGCCGGTCGCAGGGCGCGATCTCGTGACCATGACATCCCCCGCCGACGCCGACACCGAGGTCGTGGTCGCACCGCGCCCCCGGCCTCGGCGGGGGGTGTCGCTCGGAGACGCCGGTCCGCCGATCGCACTGGTCGTCATCTTCGCGGTCTTCTCGCTGCTCAGCGACGACTTCCGGACCCTCGGCAACGTGCAGAACATCATGGACGCGGCGGCAGTCCTCGCCGTCGTGACCTGCGGCATCAGCTTCGTGCTGATGATGGGCTCGATCGACCTCTCCGCCCCGGGCGTCATGGGGGCCTCCGCGATCGCGGTGTCCCTCCTGGTCGCCAACAACCGCAACGACAACGCGTACGGACTTCTCGGTGTCCTGGTTGCCCTCCTGCTGGGCTCCGCGCTCGGCTGCCTGAGCGGCCTGGCCCTCGTCTCGCTGAAGGTCCCGTCCTTCATGACCACGCTCGGCGTCTCGGCGGTGGGGCTCGGCCTCGCCACCTTGATGTTCGCCGGCGTCCAGCCCAACATCCGTGACGACATGCTCGACAGCTGGGCGGTGCAACGGTTCCTCGGACTGGCCTACCTCACCTGGATCGCCGTCGCCTGCGTCCTCGTGGGCTGGCTCATCCAGCGCTACTCCCGGCTCGGCCGGTACGCCTTCGCAATCGGCGGTGCCGAGGAGGTGCTGGCCCTGTCCGGGGTGAAGGTCGCGCCCTACAAGGTCGCCGTCTTCACGCTGGCCGGGACCTTCTACGGCCTGGCGGGCGTCATGGTGACCAGCCAGCTCAGCGCGGGCCTGGTCCAGGCCGGCAAGGGCTACGACTTCGCGGCCATCACGGCCGCCGTCGTCGGCGGCACCCTGCTCACCGGCGGCCGCGGCGGCATCCTCCACTCGGCGGTCGGCGTCCTGCTCGTCACGGTCCTCACCAACGGGCTCGTCCAGGTCGGCGTCAGTCCCTACTGGCAGGGCGGCGTCCAGGGCCTCATCGTCGTCGCGGCCGTCGCTGCCGCCGTCCTTCCCCAACGTCGTAGGAACCAGGTGACGAAGTGACCGCCCAGACGCAGGTCAACGCCCTCGAGGTCAATGCCCTCGAGGTCAGGGGACTGGTCAAGCACTACCCGGGCGTCAAGGCGCTCGACGGCGTCGACCTGGTCGTCCGCCAGCACGAGGTGCTCGGCCTCGCCGGCGAGAACGGTGCCGGCAAGTCCACCCTGCTCAAGGCGCTCGTCGGGCTCGTCCGCCCGGACGCCGGCGAGATCTGGGTGCGCGGCGAGAAGGTCCGGCTGCGCAGCGTCGTCGAGGCCGCCGACCACGGCATCGGCATGGTCTTCCAGGAGCAGTCGCTCGTCCCCAACCTCACCGCTGCGGAGAACATCGTCCTCGGCAGTGAGGGCCCGGGCGTACGCCGCGGGATCTACCGCTGGGACACGATGCGCAAGCTCGCCCAGGCCCAGCTCGACAAGATCGGGTCGCACATCGACCCGCTCGCCCGGACGGACACGCTGACCTTCGCCGAGCGCCAGATGGTCGAGATCGCCAAGGTGCTCCGCATCGAGGAGCGCACGTCCCACCCGCCGGTCATCATCCTCGACGAGCCCACCTCGGTGCTGGAGTCGAAGGAGATCGAGACCCTCTTCACCCAGGTCCGCCGGCTGCGGGAGTTCGCCTCGGTCGTCTTCGTCTCGCACCGCCTCGACGAGGTCCTGGACGTCTGCGACCGCGTGAGCGTGCTCCGCGGGGGGCAGTCGGTGGGCGAGGTGCCCACCGCGGGCGCAGCCCCTGCCGAGCTGCACCGCATGATGATCGGGTCCACCGGGTCCGACGACCACTACCACGGCAACCTGGCCGAGCGGTCCGACGAGCCGGCCCGCCCGCGGCTCGTCGTACGCGGCCTGTCCGGCGCGACGTTCCGTGACGTCGACCTCGACGTCCACGCCGGTGAGATCGTCGGCATCGTCGGCGTGCACGGATCTGGTCGCGAGGACGTGTGCCGCGCCCTGTTCGGCGCCGAACCGACCCTGGCCGGCGAGGTCACCCTCGACGGCGACAAGCTCGACCTCTCCGGGACCCGCGCCGCGTGCGCCGCCGGGATCGGCTACGTCCCCGCCGAGCGCAAGATCGAGGGCATGGTCGGGCCGATGTCGGTCGCCGACAACATGACCCTCACCAAGCAGAAGTCCCGCTGCTCCGGACCGCTGGTGGTGCCGCAGAAGCAGGCCACGCTGGTCGACAAGTGGATCGAGCGGCTCTCGATCCGCACCCCGCACCGCGGCACCGCGATCCAGCGGCTCTCCGGCGGCAACCAGCAGAAGGTCGTGCTGGCCCGGTGGCTGGTCGCCGGCGACATCCGGCTGCTGCTGCTCGACCACCCCACCCGCGGCCTCGACATCGGTGCCCGCTCGGAGGTCTACAGCCTGATGCGCGAGCTCGCGAACAGCGGCGTCGCCGCCGTCCTGCTCGCCGACAGCCTCGAGGAGGCCATCGGCATGTCCGACCGGATCATCGTGATGAGCGACGGCCGGGCGACCCGGGAGGTCGCGTGTCCTGCAGGCGGCAAGCCGACCCCGCTCGACCTGGTCAAGGAGATGGTCTGACATGACGACCCCTGTCCTCGCTACGCCGGCCGCCGACCAGGCGCCCGTCAGCGGTGGTCCGACCGTCGGCCAGCGGCTCACGTCGTTCATGCCGGTCATCGCGCTCGTCGCGCTGCTCGCCGCGTTGACGTTCGCCGACCCGGACTTCCTCACCCAGCGCAGCCTCACCGCGGCGGTGCGTACGTCGGCCCCGCTGGCCGTGCTCGCCGCGGGCGCCACCCTGGTGGTGCTGTGCGGCGGCATCGACCTGTCGATCGCTGCGCTCTGCTCGCTGTCGACGGTCCTCTTCGCGATGTGGCTGCCCGACCTGGGTGGCCTCACCACCCTGGTCGTCATCGGCGCGGCCGGCCTGATCGGCATGGTGCAGGGCATCGGCCACGTGGTGCTGCGGATCCCGTCGTTCATCATGACGCTCGGTGGCATGAGCATCTTCGCCGCTGTCGCGCTCGTGATCTCCGACGCCGGTCCGATCCGCATCGTCGACCGCGACGCCACGAAGTGGCTGACCCTCTACGTCGGCGGGATCGTGCCGATGTCGTTCGTCGTCGCCGTCATCGTGGTCGCGGCGATCTCGCTGGTCCTCAAGCTGACGCCGCTGGAGAGCTTCGTCCGCGCCACCGGCTACTCCGAGTCGGCGGCCCGGCTCGCCGGCACCCCTGTCGACCTGGTGAAGGTCGCGGCCTTCACGATCTCGGGCGCGTGCGCCGGTCTCGCGGCGGTCATGCTGGTGTCGCGCAACTTCAGCGGCAGCCCGACGATGGCCGACAACCTGCTCCTGCCGGCGGTCGCGGCCATCGTGGTCGGCGGCACCGCCATCACCGGCGGCCACGGCTCGCTCTGGCGCAGCCTCGCCGGTGCCCTCGTCGTGACCCTGCTCCGGGTCGGCCTGCCGATCGTCGGCGTGTCCTCGGCCTGGGAGCAGATCCTGTACGGCGCGATCATCGTCGCCGCCGTCGCGCTGACCCTCGACCGATCCAAGGTGCTGATCATCAAGTAGCAGCCCGTCCCGCCCCCCTGACCCGAACCGCAGAACTGTCACCCGTACCCGGAAGGCTTCTCATGTCCGCCGAATCCCAACTGGACTCCCAGCTCCTGCCCGCCGTCTCGTCGTTCCTGTCCTCGCCCAAGCAGCTCCTCATCGACGGCGAGTGGGTCGACGCGAAGGACGGCCAGACCTTCGACACCGTCAACCCGGCCACCGAGGAGGTACTCGTCCAGGTCGCCCAGGCCTCCGCCGTCGACGCCGACCGTGCCGTCGTGGCCGCCCGCAACGCCTTCGAGGCCGGCTCGCCGTGGTCGAAGTTCACCCCGCGCGAGCGCTCGCACCTGCTGTGGCGCATCGGCGACCTGATCGATGAGCAGGCCGAGGAGTTCGCGCAGCTCGAGTCGCTCGACAACGGCAAGAGCCTGGCGTCGGCCCGGGGCGACGTCGGTGTCGCGGCGGAGCTGTTCCGCTACTTCGCCGGCTGGGCGACCAAGATGGAGGGCACCTCCATCCCGATGTCGGTCCCCGGTCGCGAGTTCCACGCGTACACCCGCCGCGAGGCCATCGGCGTCGTCGCCGGCATCGTGCCGTGGAACTTCCCGCTCACGATGGCGGCCTTCAAGATCGTCCCGGCGATCACCGCCGGCAACACGGTCATCCTCAAGCCGGCCGAGCAGACGCCGCTCACCGCGCTCCGCCTCGGCGAGCTGCTGCTCGAGGCCGGCGTCCCCGCCGGCGTCGTCAACGTGCTTCCCGGCTTCGGTGACGCCGGTGCCGCGCTCGTCGACCACCGCGACGTCGACAAGGTCGCCTTCACCGGCTCGACCGAGGTCGGCAAGAAGATCGCCGCCGGTGCCTCGAAGAACCTCAAGAAGGTCTCGCTCGAGCTCGGCGGCAAGGCGCCCAACATCATCTTCAACGACGCCGACCTCGAGGCGGCGATCGCGGGCGCTGCGCTCGCCGGCTACTTCAACGAGGGCCAGTGCTGCGTCAACGGCTCGCGCCTCTACGTCCAGCGCGACGTCTTCGACCAGGTCATCGAGGGCGTCGCCGCGGCCGCGATGGCGATCACGGTCGGCGACGCGTTCGACCCGGCCACGACCATGGGCCCGCTCGTGTCGCAGGAGCAGCACGAGAAGGTCATCGGCTACGTCCGCGGTGCGGTCTCGGACGGCGCCACGCTGGCCGCCGGCAGCCCCGACTCGGCCGCCGAGAAGGGCTACTTCTTCTCGCCGACGCTCATCACCGACGTCACGGAGCAGATGGCCATCCAGACCGACGAGATCTTCGGCCCGGTCATCACCGCGATTCCGTTCGACACCGAGGACGAGGTCGTCGCTGCCGCCAACAACACCGTGTACGGCCTCGCGGCCGGCGTGTGGTCGCGCGACCTCGGCACCGCCCACCGGGTCGGCAGCAAGCTGCGCGCGGGCACGGTGTGGCTCAACACCTGGCACGCCGACGACGTGGTCCTGCCGCGCGGCGGCTACAAGCAGTCGGGCTGGGGCCGCGAGCTGGGCTCGTTCGGCCTCGACGACTACACCGAGCTCAAGACCGTCATCGCCGAGCTCCGGTGAACGCAAGCGCCACAGACGTCCTGGGTGGCCACCGGATCGTGCCGGTGGTCGTCCTGGACGACCCAGCCCGCGCCGACGCCCTGGGCGCCGCCCTCGTCGCCGGTGGGCTCCCGGTCGCCGAGGCGACGTTCCGTACGCCGGAGGCCGCGGCCGTGCTGCGCCGGCTCGCGGACAACGACGACCTCGTGGTCGGCGCCGGGACCGTGCTGACGCCCCGGCAGGTCGACGAGGCGATCGAGGCGGGGGCGCGGTTCATCGTGTCGCCGGGCCTCAGCGCGGACGTCGTACGTCGCTGCCAGGAGGTCGGCGTGCCGGTGATCCCGGGGATCAGCACCCCCAGCGAGATCATGCGGGCGCTCGACCTCGGCCTGGACACCGTCAAGTTCTTCCCGGCGGAGGCCAACGGCGGCCTGCCGACGATCAAGGCGCTGGCCGCGGCCTTCCCGCAGGTGCGCTTCATGCCCACCGGCGGGATCACCGCCGACAGCGCCCCGGCCTACCTCGCGCACCCGTCCGTCGCCGCCGTCGGCGGCAGCTGGATGGTCGCCGGCGACCTGCTCCGCGACGGGCGCTGGGACGAGGTCGCGGCCCGCTGTGCCGCGTCGACCACCCTCTACGGGCTAGGAGCACCCGCATGATCGAGACCCGACCCGCCGACGAGTGCGAGCTCGACATCGTCGCGCTCGGCGAGGTGATGCTGCGGCTCGACCCGGGGGAGGGGCGCATTCGCACCGCCCGGCGGTTCGAGGCGTGGGAGGGCGGCGGCGAGTACAACGTCGCCCGCGGCATGCGCAAGGTCTTCGGCCTGCGCGCCGGCGTCGTGACCGCCCTCGCCGACAACGAGATCGGCCACCTGGTCGAGAACCTCATCATGCAGGGCGGCGTCGACACCTCGCTCATCCGCTGGGAGCCGTACGACGGCATCGGTCGCGGCGTGCGCAACGGCCTCAACTTCACCGAGCGCGGGTACGGCGTCCGCGGTGCCGTCGGCGTCTCCGACCGCGCCCACACCGCCATCGCCCAGATGGCGCCGGGGACGGTGGACTGGGACGACCTGTTCGGTCGCCGAGGGGTGCGTTGGCTGCACACCGGCGGCATCTACGCCGCGCTGTCCGAGAACGCCGCCGCGGTTGCCGAGGAGGCCATGGCAGCCGCGCGGAAACACGGCACTGTCGTCTCCTTCGACCTCAACTACCGGCCCAGCCTGTGGGCGGGGATCGGCGGCCCCGACTTCGCCCGTGACGTCAACACCCGGCTCGCCGCTCACGTCGACGTGATGATCGGGAACGAGGAGGACTTCACCGCCGCCCTCGGCTTCGAGGTCGCCCACGTCGACGAGAACCTCAGCGCGCTGCCGATGGACAGCTTCGAGGCGATGGTCGGCACGGTCGCGGAGAAGATGCCGTGGTTCAAGGTGATCGCGACGACCCTGCGCACCGTCCACAACGCCAGCGACAACGACTGGCAGGCCATCGCGTGGTCGCCGGAGACCGGCGTCCTCGCCTCCACGCCCCGCGACCACCTCGGGATCTTCGACCGGGTCGGCGGCGGCGACGGCTTCGCCTCCGGGCTCGTCTGCGGCCTGCTCGAGGGCGAGCCGCTGCAGCAGTGCCTCGAGCTCGGGGCGGCCCACGGCGCGCTCGCCATGACCACCCCGGGCGACACCTCGATGGCCACGCGCGAGGAAGTCCGCGCACTGGCCGGCGGAGGAAGCGCGCGCGTGCGCCGCTGAGCACCTCACCCCTGGCCAGGCCTGGGTGGTCGACCCCGTGCGGGGGATCGGCCGCCCAGGTCTGTTTTCATGTACGTGAACAGCCAGGATAAATTGTTCACGATTCTGGACAGAGTTCTTGACTCTGATGTGACGTGGGTCATAACGTCGTCCTATCTCGTGAGCGCTGACCGCACCCGCCGCCCGCCGAGCTCCTCTCCAGTCGAGCCAAGGGAACGAAGATGAACGTGCTCCGCCGATCTGTCCGCCGAGGCCTGGCCGTCCTGTTCGCCGGGGTGGTCGTGCTCCCGCTGGCGGCAGGTGTCGCAGCTCCCGCGGCCGCCGCCGCGGCCGACGACGACGTGCTCCGGGTCCTGCTGTTCTCCAGCGGCGACGGGGTCCACGGCTCGGTGGCCAACACCCGCGCCGCGGTGCGGGAGATGTCCAACTCCCTCGCGGCCGAGTACGGCCTCGACAACAACAGCGGCAACCCGGCCCAGGCCGTAGCCGACATCCAGGAGACGGCCAGCGCGGCCGCCTTCACCCCGGAGAACCTGGCCACCAAGGACGTCCTCGTCTTCGCCCACACCGCGGGCGTGCTCTTCACCACCGAGCAGCGCGCCGCGCTCGAGGCCTACATCCGCGGCGGCGGCGGCTTCGTCGGCATCCACTACACCTCGTGGTCGCCCGACCAGACCGAGCACGACGTGAACCCCTTCTACCGGCGCCTCGTCGGCGCGGCCGCCACCGGCCACCCCGAGCCTGCGGGCGGGCAGCGCGGCACCGTCAGCGTCAGCGACACCACGCACCCCCTGGCCGCAGGGCTGCCGGCCCAGCTCTCGTACACCGACGAGTGGTACGAGTGGGACGTCAACCCGAGCGAGAACGTACGCACTCTGGTGACGGTGGACGAGTCCTCGTTCCCCGCCGGCACCGAGGTGGGCGAGGAGGGCACGACGCACCCCGTCACGTGGTGCCAGACCATCGACGCGGGCCGGTCCTGGTACTCCTCGCTGGGCCACCACGCCTCGGCCTACACGGCCGCCGACGACGGTGGCAACGCCAACGACAACGACGCCGACAACTTCGTCCGCGCCCAGCTGCGCAACGGCCTCGCCTACTCGGCGGCGCTGCTCCCGGCCGACTGCTCGCCGCCGGCCAAGGACGAGCAGGGCTCGTGGGGCGACGTGACCCCGTGGCCGCTGGTCCCGATCAACGCCGCGCTCACCACCGACGGCAAGGTCCAGTCCTTCGGCTCGGTGTCCTCGGGCTGCACCGACGCCAACCCCTACGACTGGGGCGGCAACGGCTGCGTGACCCAGGGCGGCCAGATGCAGATCGACGTCTGGGACCCGAGCGTGATCCGCTCCATCGGCAACGTCATCGCCGGGGTCGTCCCCAACGCGACGTACACCGACCTCTTCTGCTCCATGCAGGTGCAGATGCCGCACCGCCGCTCGACCTTCACGGTCGGCGGGGACGACGGCCTCGGCGGCAACGCCCCCAACGACGCGGCCATCGGCGTCACGAGCTACTCCACCAACTCCGGCCTGCGCAACGAGGCCCCGATGAACTACCCGCGCTGGTACCCCACCGGCACGACGTTGCCCGACGGCTCGGTCGTCGTGCAGGGCGGCTCGCTCAAGGGCGGCCCCGGCGGTCCCGGCGTCCTCACCCCGGAGCTCTACGACCCCGAGAACGACAGCTCGTGGAAGCTCCTCACCGGCGCCACCAGCGCCGCGGCGTACGGCGACGGCGGCAACGGCCTGCCCGACGAGAACCGCTGGTGGTACCCCCGCGCGTTCGTCGCGCCGGGCAACGGCAAGGTCTTCAACATCACCGGCACCCAGATGTACGAGCTCGACCCGTCCGGTGACGGTGCGGTGACCCTGCGCGGCACCCTGCCCGCGGGCATCGCCAACCAGGGCGCCAACGGCAACCCGGTCGGCGCCACCTCGACGGCCACGATGTACCGCCCTGGCAAGATCCTCCAGGTCGGCGGCGGCTGGTGGGCCAACGGCGGCGGTCCCGCCGGCGCCAAGGCCGGCTTCACGGTCGACATCACGGGCGGCACCGCCCAGCCCGTGGTCACCGCGACCCAGCCGATGAAGTACGCCCGCCACTGGGCCACCTCGACCGTGATGCCCGACGGCAACGTGATCGTCACGGGCGGCTCGCGCGAGAACAACGGCAACGGTGGATACGTCACCAACGCCGAGATCTGGAACCCCGACTCCGGCCAGTGGACCGAGGTGAAGGTGCCCTACGAGCACGCCCGCCTCTACCACTCCGTGGCCCTGCTCCTGCCCGACGGCCGGATCATGGTGGGCGGCGGCGGTGCCCCCGGCCCGCGCAACTACACCGACGTGGAGTTCTACTCGCCCTCGTACCTCTACGACGGCGACGAGCTCGCGACCCGGCCCGACGTCACGGCCGTGCCGAAGGAGATCGGCTACGGCGGCACGTTCACCGCGCAGACGACCGCCAGCTCCGTCTCCCGGGTCACCCTGGTCCGCAACGGCTCGGTGACCCACGGGTTCAACAACGACCAGAACTTCCAGGACCTGGCGTTCACCAAGAACGGGAGCTCGCTCACCATCGAGAGCCCCGTCGACGCGACGTACGCCCCGCCCGGTGCGTACATGGTCTTCGTCTTCGACGAGGACGGCACGCCCTCGGTCGCCGACATCGTCCAGATCGACCCGACCGTCGAGATGGACTCGCCGGCCCCGAAGGTGGTCGACCAGTTCGAGTACCCGCGGCTCCCCACCTCGTGGCAGTCGGGCACCTACCCGAACAGCGTGGACGTGGCGCCCGGCAACGGCCGGCTCTCGCCCTGGGAGGTCACCCGCCAGGTGCAGCTCATCCGTGCCGCTGACGGCAGCCAGGGCGGCCTCGGCCTCACCGGCTACCACCTCGCCGTCGGCACGAACGGCAGCATGACCCGCACGTTGCAGGGCCTCGACGTGGGGCGCGAGTACCGCCTCTCGGCGCGCTACGCCCGCGACAGCCGGTCCGCCGGCACCGCTCCTGGCAGGGCCAACATCTCCGTCGCCGGCCTCTCTGCGAACCTGTCCGCCGGCACCGACCTGTCGTCCACGACGAAGTTCGGGACCTACGTGGGCACCTTCACCGCAACCTCACGCCAGCTCGACCTGACCGTCTCGGCGAGCAGCGCAGCTGCTGGTGTCGTGATCGACGACCTCGTCGTCGTCGGCACCGACGCCGGTGCCTCCGACATCCCGGTCCGCTACGAGTTCGAGGAGGGCTCCGGCACGTCGGCCGCCAACACCGGCACCGACGGTTCCGTCGGCGCGGCGACGCTGACCGGCACGACCGGCTGGAGCACCGCCGGCATCCACGGTGGCGCCGTCGACCTCCAGGGCGGCAGCAACGCCAACGCCGTCGACCTCCCGGACAACCTGCTCCAGGGCGAGACGGACTTCACCACTGCGTTCTGGGTGCGACCCGACGCCAAGGCGAACTGGATCGGGCTGTTCCACATCGGTGACGGTCTGGAGGGCGCGGGCAGCTTCTTCCAGATCCAGATGCAGACCGACGCCGCCCCCGGCGGCACCGGACTGGCCGCGACCTTCAAGAAGAAGGGCAGCTCCCTCCAGGAGCGCGTGTACGCCACCCCCACGAGGGACATCGTCGCGAACCAGTGGAACCACGTCGCGTTCACGCGCACCGGCTCCACGGGCACGCTCTACCTCAACGGCGCGAAGATCGCCCAGCGCACCGACCTGACGATCACCATGGCCGACGTCGGCCCCACCGCGAACAACTGGCTGGGTCGCAACGGCTTCCCCGACCCGTCGTACAACGGACTCGTCGACGACGTCCGCGTCTACACCTCGACGCTCACCGACGCCGACATCGCCGCGATGTACGACGAGGGCTCGGCCCTGCCGACCACGGTCGACGTCAGCATCACGCCGGCCTCGCCGTCGCCGTACGCAGAGCCGATCGCGGTCTCCGCGACGGTCGCCGCTGCCTCGGGCCCGACGCCGACCGGTGTCGCCGAGCTGTGGATCGACGGCGCCCGCGAGGGCGGTCAGGTCGACGTCACCGGGGGAGCGGTCTCGTTCCCGGCGGTCACCCTGTCGCCGCGGGTGCACCAGGTAGAGGTGCGCTTCCTCGCCGACGACGGCTGGCGCAGCTCCGCGAAGACCGTCAGTCACACGGTCGACCGGCCACCGGTCGGTGAGGGCGTACCGGTCCACTACACCTTCGACGAGGGCACGGGGACCACGGCGGCCAACTCCGGCACCGACCCCTCGATCGGCAACGCGACGCTCCAGGGCACCGCGGGCTGGACCGCGACGGCGAAGTACGGAGCCGGGGTCACCCTGCCCGGCGCCGGCCACGTCACCCTGCCGAACGACATCACGGAAGGCATGGACGAGCAGTTCACCGTCTCGACCTGGCTCCGACCGACCAACCTGCCCAACTGGACGACCCACGTCCAGATCGGCAAGAGCACGCAGGAGTTCTTCCTCCTGCAGTCGCGCACCGAGAACGGCGTCCGCGGCTTCGCGGCGACCCTGCGCGCCGACAACGGCGAGCAGTTCCGCATCCAGCTCCCCGGCACCACCGACCTGCCGCTCAACCAGTGGACCCACGTCGTGGTCACCCTCGGTCCCTCGCCCACCGGCGGCGGCACCACGGGCAAGATCTACTTCAACGGCGCGCTGATGAACGGCGGCACCCGGGACAACATTCCGGTGGACATCGGTGACGTCGGACTGGGCGGCACCGGCGCCAACTTCATCGGCAACACGAGCTGGAACGACCCGCGTCCCACCGAGCAGGTCGACGACTTCCGGATCTACGGCTACGAGCTGTCCGCCGCGGACGTCCTCGAACTCTTCGAGGGCGACACCAACGCCGCACCGGTGGGGGCGTCGGACGCGTACGGGACGGCGGAGGACGAGCCGCTCGTCGTCCCCGCACCGGGAGTCCTGGCCAACGACACGGACGCCGACGGCGACGCGTTGACGGCCACCGGGGTCACCCAGCCCGCCCACGGGACGGTCACCCTGGCCGCGAACGGTGGGTTCACCTACACGCCCGCTGCCGGCTTCTTCGGCACGGACACCTTCACCTACCAGGCCAGCGACGGGACAGCGTCCTCCGCCGCGACGACGGTGACCCTCACGGTCGAGGAGGGTCAGCAGCCGGTCAACACCGCGCCGGTCGCTGGCGACGACGCGTACGACGCCGTCGGCGGGGAGCCGCTCGTCATCCCGGCGCCCGGAGTCCTGGCCAACGACACCGATGCGGACGGCAACGTCCTCACCACGGCGGCCGTCGTCCAGCCCGCCAACGGAGAGGTCACCGTGGCAGCGGACGGCTCCTTCACCTACGTGTCGGACGCCGGCTTCAACGGCAAGGACGTCTTCACCTACCGGGCGGACGACGGCGCGGACACGTCGGCGCCGGCGCGGGTCACCATCACGGTCAAGTCGCCGACCGTCACGGCGGTCGCCGGCGTGGCAGTGCCCATCGGCTACGGCACGGCCGGGACCGTCTCGGTCGTCGTCTCGCCCGACACCGCGGGTGGTCAGGTCGAGCTGCGCAAGGGCACCCAGCTCCTCGCGGTCGCCACCGTGGCCGCCGGTCGCGGAACGCTCGTGCTCCCGGCGCGGTCGCTCCTCCCGGGAGTCCACGACCTGACCCTGCGCTACCTCGGCGATGCCGGCCACGCGCCGGCGACCTCGACGGTCCGCGTACAGGTCGACAAGGTCGTGCCCACCATGGAGGTCACGGCCGCGAAGGCCAGCGGAGGCAAGGCGACCGTCACGGTGGCCCTCACCGCGCCGTACGCCGTCCCGGTCGAGGGGCAGGTCAGGATCGAGATCGACGGAGGGGCGACCATGACGGCGGTCGTCTCCGGCGGGAAGGCCGTGTTCACCCTGGCCAAGGCGCCCAAGGGTGGCCAGCTCACCCTGACGGCGTCCTACCTCGGCAGCGACCTGGTGCAGCAGGCCACGGCGCGCGTCACCGTCCGGGTCCGATAGCCGGGGGCCCGACACGGCACGAGGCCGGCAGCTCCTTGGCGGAGCTGCCGGCCTCGGCGTACGTGGTGCGGGGGAGCGAGCCGATCAGTCGTCGGCGAGCGCGGCGACGACGCCCGCGCGGCTGTCGTCCTCGCTGGCGAGGACCCCACCGTTGGCGACGATGTCGGCGGTGATCTCGGTGAAGACCATGCGGACGTCCTGGCGGCGCGCGCCGAGGATCTCGACGGCGCTGTCGGCCACGGCCTTCGCGAAGTCCCGGCGCTGCTCGATCGTGCGGCCGCGCAGCAGCTCGACGGTGATGTTGGGCATGGGGGTTCCTTCGTGTCGCGGGCTGGGAGTTCACACCGAAGACCTGGGTTCAGTGTCTCGAATCACCGTACGCTCAGTTCACATCCTTGACAACAGTTCCACAGGCTGGTTATGTGAGCACGGTCACCCCAGACCTCGTCGGACCTGTCGGGAGCGCCCATGGACCGCACGCGCACGGCCGTGCGTACGGTCCTGTCCGGCCTCGCCGCTGGCGTCCTGGTCGCCCTCGGCGCCGCACCCGCGCTGGCCCACGTGACCCTCACGCCGTCCTCCACCACCGCGGGCGACACCGCCGTCGTGCGGGTGGAGGTCCCCCACGGCTGCGCGGGCTCGGCCACGACCGAGCTGGCCGTCCGGATGCCCGCGCAGGTCACCGAGGTCACCGTCACGAGCACTGACCGGTGGGTCGCCGAGGAGGTCGACGGGACGATCACCTATCGCACCGACGCCCCACTGCCCGACGGCCGTGAGGACACGGTCGAGTTCTCCGTCCTGCTTCCCGTCGAGGTCGGGACCACGCTCGTCTTCCCCGGTGTGCAGCGCTGCGGGGACGGCGAGGCGGCGTGGATCGAGATCGGCGCCGACGCGGCCGCCCGCGACGGGCTCGAGAGACCGGCGCCGGTGATCGTGGTGACGGGTGCCGCCTCCGACCGCTTGATGACGGTCGGCGCGGCCGGCGTGCTGGCCGCCGGCTGCCTGGGCAGTGGCGGGGTGCTGCTCGTGCGCCGTCGACGCGCATGACGTACGCCGCTGGGGTCCGCCGCGCGGCCGGCTGGATGCTGCTGGTCACGCTGGCGTGCCTGCTCCTGGTCGGCTCGGCCTCGCCCGCCTCGGCCCACGCCACGCTCATCGCGACCGACCCGGCAGAGGGCTCGGTCCTCGAGGTCGCGCCGGAGCAGGTGACCTTCACCTTCAACGAGTCGGTCATCGGCGTCCCGGCCGGCATCAAGGTCTTCGACGCGACCGGCGAGGAGGTCGCGTCGTCCGCGACCGTGCGCGACGCGCAGCTGCTCGTGGCGCTCGAGGAGGAGGTCGGCGAGGGGACCCTCATGGTCGTCTGGCGCCTCGTGTCGGCGGACGGGCACCCGATCGGCGGCTCGCTCCGCTTCTCCGTGGGTGCGCCCAGCGAGGCGGTGGACGTGCCGACCGCGGACGCGGTCGCGGACACCGATGCGCCCCGCCTGCTGGGCGTGGTGCGCTGGCTCGGCTACGTCGGCCTGCTCGTCGCGGCGGGGGTCGCCGCATTCGCCGTGCTCTTCCTCCCGGCCGGCCGCGACGTCGATCCGTCCCGGCGCCGGCTCCGCACCACCGTCCGGGTGGCGACCGTGCTCGCCGCCCTCGGCTGGATGGCCGCGGTCCCGCTGGTCGCGCTCTACCAGCTCGGCCTGCCGGCCTCGGCGCTCGGCGACGGCTCGACCTGGTCCGCGCTCGCGCCGACCGAGTACGTCGTACCCGCTCTTGTCGTGGTCGGCCTGCTGCTCGGGGCGTCCTGCCTCCCTTTGTCGGCCCCGGACAGGTCGCGCTCGGTCCTCGTCCTCGCCGGGTGCGCGATCGCCCTTGCAGCGCCGGCGTTCACCGGGCACACCCGGGCGGCACGTCCCGAGGCGCTGGTCATCGGCGTCGACGTGCTCCACCTCCTGGCCGGGGCGGTGTGGCTGGGCGGGCTGGTGGCGATCGGCCTGGTCCTGGGTGACCTCGCCTCCCGCGACGACTCCGGCGCGCTCACCCTCAACCGCTTCTCGACGTGGGCGTCCGCGGTGCTCGCGGCGCTCGTCGTCACCGGCACCGTCAGCGCCTGGCGGATCGCCGGGTCGTGGGCCGCCCTCCTGGACACGGGTTACGGCACGCTGCTCCTGGTCAAGGTGCTGCTCGTCGTGGTAGCGATCGCAATCGCCACCTGGAACCGTTTCTCCCTGCTGCCCCGGCTCCGCCAGACCATCCGTCGCCAAGACCGCACGTCAGCAGCCGCAGTGCTGGTGCGTACGACGCTCGCGGAGGCCGGCGTGCTGGTCGCCGTCCTGGTGGTCACGGGGTTCCTCGTCGACCGCAGTCCCGAGGTCCGGGTCGAGGTCACAGCGGCTTCGGTGGGCGCCGGGACGGCCTCCCGTACGGTCGAGCTCGTCGACATCTCGGCCGTGGTGACCCTCGATCCTCCCGCCGTCGGCCCGGCCACGATCACCCTCGAGATGACCGATGCGGCGGGGGAGCCGGCCGAGGGCTACGAGGCTCCGCGCCTCCGCCTCCGCCTGTCGACGGGGGACGTCGACCTCGGCGACGTGGTGCTCAGCAACCTCGGCCCGGGTGTGTACGCCGGCGACGTGGTGCTGCCGACCGCGGGGACCTGGGAGGTCCAGGTGTCCCTGCGTACGACGGAGTTCGACAACCCGGTGAAGACCGTGGAGCTCGACGTCTCCTGACCGAACGTGGTCAGCCGCGCAGGACCTTCTCCATGGGGCGACCCTTGGCGAGCTCGTCGACGAGCTTGTCGAGGTAGCGGATCTGGCGCATGAGCGGGTCCTCGACCTCCTGCACCTTCACGCCGCACACCGAGCCGGTGATCTGGTCGACGTACGGGTTGAGCGTCGCGTCCTCGAAGAAGTCGTGGAATGTCGTCTCCTGCACCAGGTGCTTCTGGAGAGCGTCCTCGTCGAACCCGGTCAACCACTCGATGACCTCGTCGAGCTCGGCGCGGGTGCGCCCCTTCCTCTCCACCTTGGTCACGTAGTGCGGGTAGACCGAGGCCACGCTCGTCGTGAAGATCCGGTGCATGGGTCGAGGATAGGTGAATCCAGCGGGTGCTGCCCTCAACGTTTGTGGCGTGCTCCTCGTCAAAGGTGCGTCGGCGAACGGTGGGCGAGCATGAACAGGGGGACGTGGTGAAGGACGGTGCGAGGGCTGAGTTCGCAGACTTCGTCGCGGCGCAGACGCGGCCGCTGCTGGGTTTCGCGTACGCGCTGACGGCCAACCCGCACGACGCCTGGGACCTCACCCAGGAGACGTTGGCGCGGATGGGCGAGCGATGGGGGCGGACGGCGTACGACGCACCGGCGGCGTACGCCCGGACGGTGATGGTGCGGCTCAACATCGATCGTGTCCGGCGGCTGCGGCGCGAGCTGCCGCGCTCCACAGCGGGACCAGAGGTGGCCGCACCCGCCGAGGAGCTCGACGGGATGGAGGCGTGGCTCGTGACAGCGCTCGCCACCCTCTCGCCGCGCCAACGCACGGCGCTGGCCCTGCGGCACGTCGAGGACCTGGATGTCCGCGGCATCGCCGAGCACATGGGCTGCTCAGAAGGAACCGTCAAGAGCCAGCTGTCCCGAGGCACCGAGCGCCTGCGTGAGCATGCGCGCGGCCAGGGACTGCTGGCCACACACGAAGGATGACGCGATGACCGAGGAACAGATCAGGGACGGCTACGAGCGTCTCGACACGGCCCTGCATGCACCCCACGACGCGCTGGACCGCATCGAGAAGCGGATGACGACACGTCGTCGGGGTCGACTGATGGGCGCCGGTGTGGCCGCGGCGGCCGTCGTGGCGGTGGCCGGTGGCTACGCCGCGGTGTCGATGGGCAGCTCGGACGACGGGCGCGGGGGTCTGGTGGCTGTCGATCCGCCGCCGAGCGCGTTGGTCATGACGCGACCGGACGGGTCGACGTACGAGTTCCAGGGTCTGACGATCAGCTGTGACCCGCCTGCCCCGGTGGGCGAACAGGCCCGAGTCGGTGACGGGAGCCGGGTGTACCTCTCGAGTCCGATACGTGTCGAGGGAGAGCTGTTGAGCGAGCCGTTCGTCCTCATCGAGGCTGCCGTGGACGCGGGCGAGCAACCGCGCACGTTCACCCTCCCGCTCGGCGACGGCGGCGGCTCGAAGAACCTGCCTCCGCTGACCGTCTTCATGGCCGACACGGAGGGGGCACCGGACGGCAACGAGGTGGTCAGCTCGGCGCCCAGCACAGGCACCCTCACGATCACGCGGGCCGCGTGCGCCCCGACCCCGGTGCTGGAGCTCGAGGTGGATGCCACCCTGGCGAGCGAGGAGCAGACCGAGGACGGGCAGGCCAAGCAGTCGCTGGTGCTCGAGGGTGTCGTGCGCTGAGAACGGTCAGGCCGGCGCGTAGCCCAACGGTGTGGAGAAGTAGAGCTCGACGCCGTCCCCGATCGCTTCGGTCATGGCCGCGGCCTGGTCTGCGGTCAGCCGGGTGGTGCCGGTGTGGTCGACGAGGAAGGCCTGGCCGTGCGGGGTGCGCCACAGGTGCCGGCCGGGGCCGACGACTCGGGTGGTGAGGCCGCTGTGGGTCTTGGTGCGGTGGTGGCTGCGGCGTAGTGGCCCGGAGTTGTGCGGGCCGGTCTGGCCGGGTGGGCCGGTGTCGTCGTAGGGGATCGCGTGGTCGTAGTCGACGCCGTCGCGGGTTGCGCTGCGTGGCGTGAAGGGGAAGCAGTCGCCGCCGGTCTGGTTCCAGACGTGGTCCTTGACGAGCTCGGGGTGCTCGTAGGCGTCGCTGCGGCGCCGCAGGCGCAGGTCGAGGACAGGGGTGACGGTGACGTCGGCGTGGCCGAGGACCTCGGTCAGCTGGGTGATGTCGATCGGTCCGACGCCCTCGACCCGCGCGATGCCGGTGCGGGTGCGCAGTGCCTCGTCGGTGATGTGGACGAACAGGCGTCCGCGGCCCCGGAGCCGGGCGAGCTGGCGGGCGGAGAGCGCGCACAGCTTGTCGATGGTCTCGGCCATGTGGTCGGGTGCCCAGGCCGGCTGCTCGGGTTCGCCAGGTTCGCCAGGTTCGCCGGTGGCCTTGTCGTCGGCGGGCTGGGTGTGCTCGACGAGGAGCTTGAGGAGATCGAGGGGGCGCGCGAGCCAGCCCATGGCGAGGGAGCGGAGCTCGTCGTGGTTGTGGTCGTGACCCATGGTGGTGGTGAGGATGTCGGCGACCCGGTCGACCATGGCGTCGATCCAGGCAGCGTCACCGGCGGTGATGCGGGCGATGATGTGGCGGTAGCCGTACTCGTCGGTGCGGGACAGGCGTACGTAGCGCTCGTGCCGGGAACGCTCGCGTTCGGCGCGGTGGGTCTCGGGATCGGCCTCGATGACCTTGGCTCGCGCGATCTCGAGAACGGTCGAGGGTGCGTGGCCGGCGATGGCCCTGGCCACGGCTCGGTCGACGCGTACGACCTGTTCGGACAGCAGGGCACGGGAGAGCACGGCGACCTTGCGTGCCACCCACGGCTCGCAGCGGCCGGCCTCGACGACCGCCCAGGTGCGGGGGAAACGGTGGACGAGGTCGAGCCCGTCTGCGAGGAGCGCCCGTGTGGTCGCGGGGTGGGTCTCGCGGGCCATCGCGAGCTCGGGGATCGCGTGTTCGCGCACGGCAGGCGTGCCGTCGCCGCCCGGAGTGACCATGGGATCGCGATCGCCGCGCGCGTGTCCGTGGACGATCGCCCACTGGATCGCCAGCCGGAGCTCGGCCACCTCCGCCAGGCGGCGTGTGCGCAGTGCCTCGGTAGCGCAGTTCAGGAGCTCGCTCTCCGATGCCTCACCGGCCGCCTGTGGCGGCTGCTGGGGGAGGGTGGCGATGGTCATGCTTCATTTTATCGAACAAGTGTTCGAACAACAAGGAGTTGAAGGACCTGTGGAGACACGGAACTCGGCGTGGGAGATCAGTGGACCGGGGCCGGGCGATGAAAGATCAGCGCGCGGACCTGGCGGCCGCCTCGATCTTCGTGCGCTGCTCCGTCCAGAAGGCTGCGTCGTGCTGTTGCTCGGCCATGGCCTCGGCGTCGGTCCCGACGGCGCCGTCAAGCTGTTCACGCAGGATGTCGGCGTGCCCAGCGTGCCGGCTGGTCTCGGCGAGCAGGTGGACCAGCACGTTGAAGAGAGGAACGTCGGCGTTTCCCCACCAAGGCACACGGCCTGTGTCCTCCAGGGCGAGCGAATCCACCGTGACGTCGCTGTGGGCCCAGACCCGCTGGTAGCGGTCGACGACTGCTTGGCGGGACTCGTCCTCTCTCGCCCACATGTCGGCGAGACGGTCCGTCTCGTCATCCCAGCGAGGGAGCGCTTCTGGAAAGGGCCGGTGGAACACCTCGCCGAGGTACCTCGCCTCCCAGGTTGCCAGGTGCTTGACGAGGCCCAGCAGATTGGTCCCGGTGACGGTGAGCGGGCGGCGTGAGTCGTACTCGGAGACCCCCTCCAACTTGGCAAGTACTGCTTGGCGCTCGTGCTTCAAGTAGGTGTACAGGTTTGTCTTCGCTGCCGTGTCGTCCACGAACAGCACCTTGCCACTGGCGTGACCGCTCGGGCGGCATGTCGCGTCCACCTCTCGCCTACTAAGAGACTTCCCGCAGGATCGGGGTCTGGCCAGACTTTGATCCAGGTGATCGGCGGGACGCTCTTTCATCGGCTGCCCACTCGATCGTGGGTGTGGCTCTCATCTGGACTGCGACCCGTCGACCACCGTGACGAGGCGTGGCTCCAGAGGGGTCTGCCCAGCTCGTAGTAGCAATGCCCACCTCGTCGACCTGTCGGTTCCCAGACGCATCGAGGTGGAGCAGATGAGCAGCAAGAAGAAGGGCGTGATCATCGGGGTTGATCCCCACAAGATGTCGGTGACGATTGAGGTCGTCGACACCCACGAGCAGCTCCTCGGCCGCGGACGGTTCGACACCACGAACGCCGGCTATGCCGCGATGAAGCGTTATGTGAAGCAGTGGCCGGACCGTGTTTGGGCGGTTGAGGGTGCCAACGGCGCCGGTCGTCCGCTGGCCCAACGGCTCGTCGCTGCTGGCGAGCAGGTCGTTGATGTTCCGGCGAAGTTGGCAGCCCGGGTGCGGTTGTTGGACACCGGTCACAACCGCAAGACCGACGCCTTGGACGCCCACTCGATCGCGGTCGTCGCGGTCCGCACCGACGGGTTGCGGGTGCTGGTCGAGGACGGGGAGCTCGAAGCGCTGCGGATGCTCACCGACCGCCGTGATGAGCTCGCCCACCAGCGGGTCCAGACCGTTAACCGGTTGCAGCGCCTGCTCAGTGAGCTGCTGCCTGGCCAGCGCAAACGCGACCTGTCCGCCACGCAAGCGAAGGCGATGCTTGCCACCGTGCGGCCGCGTGACATCGCCGGGAAGACCCGGCGCCGGATGGCGGTCGAGGAGATCGCCGACCTGGTCGCGGTCGACGCCAAGCTGAAGAAGATCAAGGCCGAGCTGAAGGCCGCGGTGCTCGAGCGCGGCTCGACCCTGATGGACATCTACGGCGTCGGACCCGCCGGCGCGGCACGGGTCCTGGCCGACGTCGGTGACGTGGCCCGGTTCGTTGACCGGAACCGGTTCGCGTCCTGGACCGGGACTGCACCCCTAGACGCCTCGTCCGGGGAGCAGACCCGTCACCGGCTCTCACGTGCGGGCAATCGGCGGATGAACCACGTGCTGCACGTCGCGGCGATCGTGCAGATCCGTCACGACACCGAAGGTCGCGACTACTACCGGCGCAAGCTCGCTGCAGGGAAGACACCGATGGAAGCACTGAGGTGCCTGAAACGGCGCCTGTCCGACGTCGTCTACCGCCAGCTCGTCGCCGACGCCCAGCAACAGGGTGGAGCGGATCCGGGAGGGCACTGCGGGGCGACTCTTCAATCCAGCGCGGCCGACTCGCACCCACTCATCGACACTTCGGATCAGCCACTTCCCGGACCCGCGAAGCAGACGCTACGCCGACCATCAGCCGGCCGGAAGACCCTCGTCCCGAGCGCTCCTTGCACAGAGGGGTGCCAGATCCGTGAGCTCATCGCGGCATAAGCGGACGCTTTGTAGAAGCCGACCTCGTCTTTCATCGAGGTCGCTGCTTGCTCCGCGCGGTCAGACGCGGACGCGACGCCGGGCCGCCCCGGGAAGGGGACGGCCCGACTGCTACCTAACCCACTGCGGGGTATACAAGATGCGCTTGGCGCGCGGTCAGATGCGCTTCTCGCAGTTCCGTACCCGCTCGCCCTGACAGACGTCGCGCCCTTTCTTACCGTCCACGCCGTCACTGCCCGGGCCGCCGATGAGGCGGTCATCGCCGTACTGCCCGGTGATGCCGTCGTTGCCAGGGCCGCCGATAAGGCGGTCATCGCCGGGGCTCCCTTCGATGAGGTCGCTGCCAGGGCCGCCGTCGATCGTGGCCCCGTAGTTGGAGCACTGAGGCCTAATCCAAGAACCAAAGCGAGTGCTTCTGAACTTGACCTCAGCGTAGAGCACGTCCCGGCCCTTCATTCCCTTGATTGTCGTCCGGCACGCGGCGACGATGATGTGGTCCACGCGGTCGGTGCCGATGACGTCGGCGCGCTTCGCGGCCACGGAGAGGCCATCGAAGCCGCGGAAGCGGACCGATTCCTCCACGCCCGCCTTGGTGGCCGTCACCCGGGAACCGCTCAGGTCGGCGCGCACCCGGTCGTAGCTATTGAGGTCGAGCAGCAGTTGGCTGTACCCGCCGTCGCCGCCCTTGATCCGCGTCGCCTTTCCTCCCAGGCTGTTCGACTCGTAGAGGTCGTAGCCGCCGCCGAGCGCGATGTCGCGGTCATACCTCGTCGGCGCGTCGACCTTGACGCGCTCGGTGCCGTCGGTTCCGCGGAACGTGAACCGTCCGTACTCGGCCGACGTAGTGAAAACGAACCGGGTGAACTGGCCCGTCCAGGTGAGCGCCGTGTCGACCCCCGTCACCGTGCCGCTGGCGTCCATGGTGACGTCGCCGTTGGCGGATCGAACGCCCAAGAGGCTGCCCGTGCCCACCGTCACTGCACCCGGGGCGGTTTGGATGCCGCTCCAACTGACTTCGCCGTAGGCGAGGTCGATGATGTCGGCGTTCGGCTGGCCTGCCATGCCGGAGATGACGGGTCCACGGGTGGAGCGGATGACGTCGGCCTCGGTGTCGGTGCCGTCGACGGTGCCCGCGTAGACCGTGGATGATCCGCTGCGCTCGGAGGGGATGAACGTGTCGGCCCCCGCGCCGAGGATGGCGGTGACGGAGTGGTAGTAGCCGCCCTCGCCGGTCGCGCACACGAGGTCATCGCCGCCGAGCGCGTCGACACGGATCGCGTCGTTCGTGACGATGACGTCCGCGCCCTCCGTTCCGGTGATCTGGCCCCCTGGCGTCCCGACGATGGTCGCCGCCTGCCCCTGACATGTCTCGCCCGCTGCGGCGGCCGTGCCCACTGGCGCGAGCAGCGCCGCGCCTAGAAGCGCGACGGCGGTCAGAGTGATGGTCCTCATGATTTCCTTTGATCGTTGACGAACCACTATGACTAGGCATCGGCCCACAAAGTTGTCACGACCCGCTGACGGAGACTAGGCCCCCCGGGACGAGTCGGCCCAGCCGACGGACACAAAGTCAGCCAGACACCAGGGAAGGCCCTGAAGGTCGTGAAACGCGGCTTCCGTCGAGGAGATGGTGCGCACGCTGCTCACAGTCGGCAATGCGAAGGTGCGCCGACCACCCGGCGTTACGCCTACATCCGCTCATCGGCGTGAGCGGATGAACTCCCACGTGGTGCTGGTGTGGCGGCGCGTCGAGTACGCCACTCTGAGCGCGCCCGTGGCACTCCGGGCTGGCAGCCGTCCGCTGGCTCGGCGTCATGGAGAGCAGCACGCGCGTACGTGCTCTGGCGGCTCAGAACTCGGTCCATCCCTCACACGACCAGCGACGTCATGACTCCCTCGATCACTACATCGCGCCGCTGGAGGAGCGCGTGGCCGAGGTGGTCGCCGGCGCCGTCGAGACGCAGCGACACGGCGGATCAACCCATGAAGCTGCTGTAGCCGTGCTGCTGGCTGACCGTCGCTGACGGATCTGCCAGGTCACGACCGGTGTCGTCCACGCGACGCCGACCCCCCGCATACTGATTGCGTGAGGACCCTCCCGCTCTGCCTGGTCGTCGTCGCGGCGACCGCCTGCTCGCAGGCCGGCTCGGAGTCCTCGGCCGACTGCCCGGACCAGGTCCGCCTGGAGGGTGTGGTCTACACGTGGAACGGGGTGACCAGCCGGGATGCGACCCGCCACGCGAGCGCCGACCGAGCCGAGTGTGACGACGCGGGGGAGGACCCTGAGGGCCTGGTGTTCCCGGACGACCCCGTCGAGGTGCAGACGTGGACCTTCGAGGGCTACTCACCTGCTCAGGTCCTCGGCCTTCGCTACGACGACGGCTCCTTCGGCGTGCTGATCGCCGACGATGTGGCGGCCGACGAGCAGCGGCGCATCCGAGCGGACCTCGCCGAGAACCAGTAGGCGCGCTGCTAGGTTCCGCAGATGAACGCACTGACCCGCAGGGGAGTCACGCTCGTCGGCGTCGCGGTCCTGATCTTCTTCGCCTCCATGGCACTCAACGCCGCGAGCAGCGACGGGGTACGCGTCATCGGCTCGATGCTGGGGCTGGTCGCGGCCCTGATGATCGTGGTGGGCGTCGTGCTCGCTGCGGTGGGTGTGGTCAGGAAGGCCTAGGCCGAGGTCTCCCGCAGGAGCCACCAGGCCGCGAGCCACGCCGCCGCACCGGCGACCAGCTCGACGTGGAGGTCGACCATCGCGAGGGCGAACATCGTCGTCACGGCGACCGTGCTCAGCGCGTCCTGGAGCACGGCCGGGTCACCAACCCGTCGAGTCCGCGTGGGCGGGAGCGGCGACGGCCGCCCGGCGACGGGCGTCCAGGGCGGACGAACGGCGGGAGAGCCGCTCGTCGAGCACGGCAGCGGCCTCGGTGGTGCGACCGGCCATCGCCAGCGCGTGCACCAACGTGTCCTCGACGACCTCGCGCTGCGCCTTGCTGCCGCCCAGCGGCGCCATCGTGGCGACGACGGTGGTCAGCGTCGCGGAGGCGGCGTTCCAGCGCTCGTCGACGACCGAGACGAGGCCGGTGCACAGGGGAGCAACCACGTCGCGGAAGACCCGGTCCTCGTGGCGTGCCGACTCCTCGGCCAGCCGGGTGAGGGCGGTGGCGTCGCCGTCGGCGGCGAGCAGGACGGCGCTGTGCATGGCGGCGAACGGTGTCGGCGGCGCGGTGAGCCACTCGACGGGCGCCTGCGCGCGTACCTCGGCGACAGGGAGGTTCTCGGTCCAGGCCCCGGTGACCCGGCCGCGCCAGAGCAGCGCGCCGCTGTCAACCACGACCCGGCTGCCGCTGACCACGGACGGGTCGAGCTCGCGGGCGTAGCGCCGACGTACGGCCTCGATGTCGTCCTGCATCAGCTCGTGGAGCGCGGCGTGCCAGGAGAAGTGCGAACGGTGGTTGGCCTCCGGGCCGCGGGTGCGGATCCACTCGTCGAGCCACGCCAGCCCGGCCGTGTGGTCGCCGGTCTCGTAGAAGACGTGCGCCCGGGCGTGGACCGCGTGGCCCGAGGCCGGCTCGACCGACAGGGCGTACGACGACAGCTCCTCGGCCTCGGCCCAGCGCTCCTGGTCCTGGCGGACGAACGCGAGCTGGCCGGCGTACCACCAGTCGTCGCCGTAGGACCTGCCGAGCGACTCGACGAGCTCAGCGGTCTGGCTGCCGCTCGTGAGGCCACCGAAGGCGACCGTCGGGACGGCGACGCTGACGGCGAGGGCGTCGCGCGGGAAGAGCCGCACGTGGCGCAGCAGGGCCGCCGAGCCGGTGGCCTCGTCGGTGCGCAGGCGCGTCGTGACCGCGTCGAGGAACGAGCTCTCGCGGTCGTCGAGGTGGCGCTCGGAGGCAGCGCGGTGGGCGGCGCGGAGCGAGGCGTGCCAGTGGTCGTTGGTGCCCCACTCGTGGCCGAGGAGCGCGAGCGCGGCGTGGGCCTGGACGAAGCCCTCGTCCTCGGCGACGGCCGCGGCGAGCCCGTCCTCGACGCCGTCCTGCAGGCGCAGCAGGCGGCCGAAGGCGTCGTTGTAGCGCTCGGCGGCGCTGCTGGTGGTGGAGAGGGTGAGGCCGTACGGGTCGACCGGCCGACGGCGGGACTCGCCGTGCATCGAGCGGCTGACGACGCGGGCGACGTCGTACGCCTGCTCGCGGATCTCCGGCATCGCCGTGGACTCCCACAGGTTGCCCCGGCGCAGGGAGCCGACCGCGAGGAACGGCAGGTCGTCGGACAGGGTGCCGAGGATCCGGCCGTCGTCGGCGGTGTCGATGCCGAGGCCGGCAGGTCCGGGGCGGACGAGGCCGGTCTGGGCGAGGCGGGTCAGCAGCGGGTCGGCGGCGATGGAGCCGACGGGTCCGGTGCAGTTCACGACCGCGGCGACGCGGAGGTCGGTGCCGTCGTCGAGCGTGACGTGGAGTGCGTGGTCACCGGCGCGTACGGCAGCGATGGTGCCGCGGTGACGCTTGAGCCGGCCGTCGGCCGCGATCGCGTCGAAGCGACGCGCGGTGGCAGGCGCCATCCGGTGCCGGTGCACGTCCCAGCCGCGGGCGTCCTCGGCGATGAAGCGGCACTTGTCGGCTTCTGAGAGCCCGCGCCAGAGCTGGGCCGTGACGGGCCGGAGGCCGTCGATCGCCGCGCGCCAGTCGCCGGTGCCCTCGACGGTGGTCTCGACGTGTGCGGCGAGCGTGGACCGCAGGGCGTCGAGGCCCTGGGTGCGGGTGATGCCGGGCGGCGGCGGGACCGGGGGAGTCGTGGGCAGGACGTGCGGCTTCGGCACGGCGTCGGTGCGCGAGACGACGTGGACGGTGCGATCGGGGCGGTCCGAGCTGATCGCGAGGTCCACCATGGTCAGGCCCGAGCCGAGCATGAGCACGTCGCCGACCTCGGGGATCCCCTGCGTCCACGGGTCGGCGACGAGCCGGGGGTCGCTCGCCAGCTCGGGCGGCGCCCAGCCGGTGCCGGGTCGGCTGCTGGTTGCCAGCACGACGGCGCGCGCCTCGATGCGGTCGCCGTCGGAGAGCTCGACGACGAATCCGCCGCCTGCCTCGGAGACGTCGACGACCTCGGCGCGACGGCGTACGAGCCGGGCGTTGCCGGGGAACTCTGTCGCCGTGGTGAGCAGGCTCTCGAGGTAGCGGCCGAACACGGATCGCGGAGCGAAGTCGTGGGGCTGGAACTTCGGGTCGTGGTTGTTGCGCAGCCAGCGCAGGAAGTGCTCGGGGTCGCGCGGGAACGCGCTCATGCCCGAGGCCGGCACGTTGAGGAGGTGGCGGTCATCGGTCGTCGAGTACGCCTGGCCGCGGCCCGTCGTCGGCGCCGGGTCGACCAGCTCGACGCGGAACCGGGAGGAGAGCGCGGTGACCAGGTGCGTGGCCACCAACGTGCCTCCGGCACCCGCCCCGACCACGACGACCCGACAGTCACCCTCGTTCGTCAACATCCCGCGGCTCCGTCCCTCTTTGTGCAGTGAATTACTCCACTAAGGTAGCAACCGGAGTGGCCCGGACGCGAGTCGGCGCGCTGCTCACGGGCGAGGCTCCGTGCTGGCACGGTTGCCGTCCCCGAAGGCTGGGCGGATGATCGGATCGCCATGATCGAGTCGAGGGCCTGGAGCTGGGTGGCGGTCGCCGTCGCGGCCATCGCGCTCGTTGCCACGCCCTTCGTGCGTGTCGAGGCCGGTGCACCGGTGCTTGACCTTCCGCTGGACGCCCTGTTCCTGGTGGCCATGCTCTCGAGCGCCGGCCTGGGTCTCCTGGTCCTCCGTCGGCGGCCGGGGCACGTCATCGGCTGGCTGCTCCTCCTGAACGGCGTCGTGCTGGCGCTCACCGGTTTCGTCGAGTCGGCCGCCCAGCTGTCCCTGTCCGGGGCCGCCCTGTCGACGCCGGTGCGGCTCGCCGCCGTGTGGCAGACGCACGGATGGTCGGCGACGTTCGCGCCGCTCGTTGCCCTCGCCTGGGTCTTCCCGGACGGGAGGCTCCTGTCGCGGCGCTGGCGGGTCCCGGCTGCACTGGGCACGGCGTCCTTCGTCGTGACACTCGCGAGCGGAGTGCTCAGCCGCTCGCCTCTCGACCGGCCGTACGACGTCGTGCCACCCCTGGCCGTGCTTCCCGACGGAGTAGGCTCGGCCCTCCAGCTCGTCGGCCTGCTCGGGATGCTCCTCACCTTCGTGGCGGGCTTCGCCTGTCTGGTGATGCGGTTCCGCGCCTCCCGGGGCGTCGAGCGCCACCAGCTGAAGTGGATCGCGCTGTCCGGGGCCTCGGTGCCCGTGTCGATCGCGTGCGGCATCCTCGACCCGGGGACTGACGGACCTACGGCGGTGACGGTCGTCCCCTTCGTGCTGATGCTGGTCGTGGTCCCGCTGAGCATCTCGATCGCCGTGCTTCGCTACCGGCTCTACGACATCGACCGGCTGATCTCCGTGGCCGTGCTCTACGGTGTGCTCACTGCCCTGCTGGGCGGTGCGTTCGTCGGTGTGATCGTGCTCGGCGGGGTCGTACTGGGCGACGGCTCGACGATCACGACGGCCGTAGCGACCCTGGGCGTGGCCCTCGCCTTCCGTCCGCTCCGCGACCGCACCCAACGGCGGGTCGACCACAGGTTCAACCGTGCGCGGTACGACGCCATGGAGGCTGTCGACGCCTTCCTGGACGACGTCCGCTCCGGGCGCGTCGAGCCGGAGGTCGTCGCGGGCGTGCTGGCACGCGGTCTGCGTGACCCCACGCTGCGGCTGTACTTCTGGCTACCCGATCCCGGGGTGCATGCCGACAGCGCCGGCCGCCTCGTCCCGCAGCTGCCGGACCACCCGGTCGGCCGCACGCCGATCCGTCGCGGCGACCTGCTGGTCGCCACCCTCATCCACGACCCGGACACCGGGAGCGCGCCCGGCACGATGGACGCCGTTCTGGTCCGCGCCGGCCTGGCGATCGAGGTCGCCCGCCTCCGCGTCGAGGTACGGCGCCAGCTCGCCGAGGTGCAGGACTCCCGACTGCGGATCCTGTCCGCAACCCAGGCTGAGCGCCGACGGCTCGAGCGCGATCTCCACGACGGCGCCCAGCAGCGGCTGGTGTCGGTCGGGCTCGACCTGCGACACCTCCAGCAGACGCTCTCTGACAAAAGGGTCAGTATCGCGCTCGACGGCGCCGTGTCGGGCCTGTCGGAGGCGATCCAGGAGCTGCGCGACCTGGCCAACGGGGTGCGCCCCAACGCTCTCGATGCAGGGCTGGCATCCGCCTTCTCCGGGTTGGCAGCGAGCGCCCGCCTGCCCACCGCGGTCGACGCGACAGACCAGCGCTTCGCGCCGGAGATCGAGGCGGCGGCGTACTTCGTCGCGAGCGAGGGCCTGGCGAACGCGGTCAAGCACTCGGGTGCGAGCCGGGTGCGGCTGATCGCCGCACACGCCGACGGCGTCCTGCGGGTCGCGGTGGTCGACGACGGACGCGGCGGGGCGACTCCGGGTGGCGGGTCGGGGCTGGTGGGCCTGGCGGACCGGCTGGCCAGCGTCGGTGGGCGGCTGGCGATCGACAGCGGACCCGGTCGGGGCACACGGCTGGAGGTCGAGATCCCGTGCGCGTAGTCCTGGCCGAGGATCAGGCCCTGCTACGCGCGGGACTCGCCCGACTGTTCGACGACGCCGGTCATGACGTCGTCGCGGCCGTGGCTGACGGCGACACGTTGCGGGACGCGGTCGCGGAGCACGCACCGGACCTGGCAGTCGTCGACGTTCGGATGCCGCCCAGCTTCAGTGACGAGGGCCTCCGCGCCGCGGGGTGGATCCGTGAGCACCACCCGGAGGTCGCCGTCCTGCTCCTCTCCCAGCACATCGAGGCCGCCGGGGTCGTCGGGCTGGCGAGCCAGCATGGTTTCGGCTACCTGCTGAAGGACCGGGTGCTCGAGGTCGCCGACTTCATGGACGCAGCAGAGCGGGTGGCGTCGGGCGGGTCCGCGCTGGACCCCCAGGTCGTGGCCACGCTGTTCGCCGCGGACCGCTCCCGATCCGTCCTCGAGGCGTTGTCCGCCCGTGAGCGGGAGGTGCTCGCACTCATGGCCGAGGGGCTGTCCAACCAGAGCATCGCCGAACGGCTGGTGCTCAACGAGCGGACGATCGAGACCCACACCGGGCACGTCTTCCTCAAGCTCGGGCTCAACGAGGACGTGGGCGGTCACCGCCGGGTGCTCGCCGTCCTCGCCCACCTCGGGGTGCCCGGTCCGGCCTGACTCCGTGCCAGGACGGTCCCGATGCGGGTGCCTGCCCGGATGACCGGGCGTCCTGTGCTGCCTAGCGTCGAGAGCGACCCGAACACTCGATGAAGGAGCACCCCATGGACCACACAGCCACCCGTCGCCCGGTCGATCTCGCCCCGCCCCGGGACCTGTCGATCCCGGCCCTTGTCCTGGCCGTCCTCTCGGTCCCCGGTTCGATCGTGACCTGGGACTGGTTGCCCGGCGGCGGCTTCGCGTGGGGTCTTCCGCCGGCGCTGCTCGCCGTGGCGCTGGGCGCGGCCCAGCTGAACCGCTCGCGCACCGGTCGGACCCGAGCCGTCGTTGCCGTGGTGGTCGCTGCCGCGATGATCCTGATGATGGCCGTGTGGACGATCGCCGATCTCGGTTGAGGGAGTCGGCCATGACAGTCCACGCCAGCTGCGTACGACGCGCCGTCATCGGCACCATTGCCGCACTCGGGCTGAGCGCACCGGTCGCGGGCTGCAGCGAGACACCGTCGCCGACTGCCGAGCCCACCACCGCAACCAGCACCCCCACGAACCCGTCGTCCACCCCGGGCGCGACGGCGACCGCGCCGACCATCCCGACGAGTGCCGTGCGCCCAGCCGGCCTCATCGTCTTCACCAAGGCCGGCGGCGCCTTCTCCGACGACACGCCGTTCGTCAGCCGACTCGACGGCAGCCACGAGGTCGAGCTGGCTGCCTCGGGGGTGACCTGCTGCATCAGGCTGTCACCCGACCACCGCTCGATCCTCGGCGCGTCCGTGACCAAGGACGACCGGATCACCGTCGGCATCTTCCCCCTGTCCGGTGGTCGTCCTCGGGCGCTCCCGCTCCCACCGGGCACGCTGAACCTCGGTCCGGGCGCGTGGACACCGGACGGACAGCGGGTCGTCGTCCAGGGGTGGGACGACAGCACCGAGTCGGTCTCGGGCATGTACCTCGTCGACAGCGTCGACGGCGGACACCGGGTCAGGCTCACCCGCGAGCTCCGCCGCACCAACGACATCCCGGGCGACGTGTCACCGGACGGCACCTCCTTGGTCTTCCTGCGGGAGGAGGCCGGCGCGACGGGCAACACCAGTCAGGGAACCCTCATGATCATGCGCCTCGACGGCGCCGGTGGCGCCAGGCCGCTCGTCCCGGCATCGGTGGTGGTCGGGCTGGGCTCCGTGCGATTCTCGCCGGACGGGCGGCTGGTGCTGTTCCAGGACGGACGTACGTCGCAGCGGGGCGCGCTGTGGACCGTGCATCCGGACGGGAGCCACCTGGTCAAGGTGTTCGACCACCCTGAGCTCTTCGCCTCGCACCCGACCTGGTCTCCCGACGGCACGCGGATCCTCTTCGCGCTCAATCCCGTCGCGGACTTCTACACCCACCCCGCCAACGCCTTCTACGTCATGGACGCGGATGGTTCGCGGGTGCGTCAGGTCGGGCCGTCAGGCCCTTTCAAGCGCGAGGCCGAGTGGTTCATCCCCGGCGCATGATGACCCGCGGGAATCCCGCCGACGTCGCCTCGGTCGTGCTGGCGAGCTCAAACCCGGCCTTCTCGAACACGGCGCGCGTGCCGACGTACGCCATCGTCAGGTCGACCTTCTGGCCCTGGTTGTCGACCGGGTAGCCCTCGATGACCGGGGCGCCCTGCTGGACGGCGTACGCGACCGCGCCCTCGAGCAGGACGTGGGAGATGCCGCGACCGCGGTGGCCGGGGCGGACCCGGATGCACCACACCGACCACGCTGCCTGGTCGTCGACGTGCGGGATCTTGGTCGAGCGGGCGAACGGCAGGTCGGCCCGCGGCGCGACCGCCGCCCAGCCGACGACCTCGTCGCCGTCGTACGCGAGGACCCCCGGCTTGGTGCGCTTGCGGGTCAGCGCCTCGACGTGGTCGGCGCGCTCCTGCCCGGCGAGCGACGTGTTCTCCTTGGCGGGGATGCGGTGGCTCAGGCACCAGCAGACGTTGGAGGTCGGATTCTTCGGTCCGACCATCGTGCGGACGTCGTCGAAGCGCGCGTGCGTCGCCGGGTGGACGGTCAGCCCGTCGGTCCGGGCGAGGGGCGTCGTGGCCATGGCCCCACGCTAGACGTGTTCAATGACAGTCATGCGTCGCATCGGCCTGCTGGGCGGGATGAGCTGGGAGAGCACGGAGCTCTACTACCGCCTGATCAACGAGGACGTACGCGACCGGCTCGGCGGCTTCCACTCGGCGCGGCTGGTGATGGCGTCGGTCGACTTCGCCGAGGTCGAGGCGATGCAGGTCGCGGGCGACTGGGCGGCCGCGGGCGACATGCTCGCCCGCGAGGCGCAGGGACTCGAGGCGGCAGGCGCCGAGTGCGTGGTGCTCTGCACGAACACGATGCACAAGGTGGCCGACGCGATCGAGGCCGCCGTCGACATCCCGCTGCTCCACCTCGCCGACGTGACCGCCTCCGCGGTCCGCGCCGCCGGCCTCGACCGGGTGGCCCTGCTGGGCACCCGGTTCACCATGGAGCAGCCGTTCTACGCCGACCGGCTCCGCTCGCACGGCATCGACGTCCTGGTCCCGGAGGGTGGCGACCGCACGCTCGTCCACGACGTCATCTACGACGAGCTGGTGCTCGGCGTGGTCCGCGACGAGTCGCGCGCGGCGTACGGCGACGTGGTGCGGCGGCTGGTCGAGCAGGGCGCCGGGGGAGTGGTGCTCGGCTGTACGGAGATCGAGCTGCTCATCGGCCCGGACGACGTCGACGTGCCGGTCTTCGCCACGACCGCGCTGCACGCCCGCGCGGCCGTGGACTTCGCGCTCAGCTGAGTCCGTCGACCACCAGGCCGAGCCACTCGTCCAGGCGCTGCTGCTGGGCGGGATCGCCGAACATCGGTGGCCTGCCGGGCGGCGGCAGGTAGCCGACCGCGTCCATCACCAGCCAGTGGCGTACGGGCGCGGTCCCCGACGTGGCGGCCCACTTCTCCACGAACGCGCGAGCCGGCTCGGCGTCGAACATCACGGCGAGGTTCGACGCGGCGTGGGCGGCGTCGAGCCAGGCCGGACCGGTCGAGGTCTCGACCCAGTCGACGACGCCCGTGATCGCGCCGTCGGCCCAGAGCAGGTTGCGGTGGCCGAAGTCGCGGTGCAGGAAGGTCGGCTCGTACGCCGGTGCAGGGGACGCGAGCACCTCGAAGGCCCGCCGCCACGAGTCGGGGTGCCGGCTCCGCGCCGGGACCACCCACTTCGCCTCCCACGCCCACGACTGGAAGGTCCGGAACGGTTCGGCGGGCCGGACGGCGTGGATCGTCGCCAGCAGGTCCGCCATCGCGTCGAGGTGTGCGTCGGTCACCTCGACAAGCGGTGAGCCCGGCAGCCGGGACATCAGGTGCGCCGCGACACCGGTGGCCGCTCCCTCGGCGTCGAGTCCGAGGCTGACCGGCGCCGGGACAGGTGTGTTCACGAGGACCAGCTGGGCCTCGCGCTCGCGCGTGGACAGCTCGGCGCCGTGGGAGCGCCACGGCTCGTTGGTCATCAGCCGGAGCACCGACACGGTGCCGGCCTCGTCGCGGAGCGCTAGCATCGTCGAGGTCATCCCGCCGTCGAGCGGGTCGGCCGACACCACGCGGCTCCCGAGGACGGAGCCGGCCCAGGCGAGCGCGTCGTCGTACACCCGGGCGACGCTAGCGGTCAGCCCTGAGCGGGCCAGAGGGAGTGGTAGGCGTTGATCGCCGGCTGGCCGCCGAGGTGGGCGTAGAGCACGTGCGAGTCGGCCGGGATGTCGCGCGACGCGACGAGGTCGACCAGCCCGGCGAGCGACTTCCCCTCGTACACGGGGTCGGTGATCATCGCCTCGAGCTGGGCGCCGAGCGCCATCGCCTCCATCGTCGAGTCGACCGGCACGCCGTAGAGCTCGCCGGCCCACCCGTCGAGCACGGTGATCTCGTCGTCGCGCAGGTCGCGGCCGAGCTCGATCAGGTCCGCCGTGCTGCGGGCGATCCGGGCGACCTGGTCGCGCGTCTTCTCCAGGGTCGCGCTCGCGTCGATGCCGATGACCCGGCGGCGTACGCCGGTGAGGTCCTCGAGTGCCGCGAAGCCGGCGATCATCCCGGCGTGGGTGGAGCCGGTGACGGTGCAGACCACGATCGTGTCGAAGGTGATGCCCAGCGACTTCTCCTGCTCGGCGACCTCGAAGGCCCAGTTGGCGAACCCGAGCCCGCCGAGGCGGTGCTCGCTCGCGCCGGCCGGGATGGCGTACGGCGTGCCGCCGGACTCCTCGACCTCTCGGATCGCGTCCGTCCACGAGTCGCGGATGCCGATGTCGAAGCCGTGCGGGTCGAGGCGCGAGTCGGCGCCCATCATCCGGCTCAGCAGGATGTTGCCGACCTGAGTGTTGGTCGGGTCGTCCCACGGCACCCACTTCTCCTGCACGAGGCGGCACTTGAGCCCCAGGTGTGCGGCGACCGCGGCGACCTGGCGGGTGTGGTTGGACTGGTAGCCGCCGATGGAGACCAGCGTGTCTGCGCCGCTCGCGAACACGTCGGGGACGATGTACTCCAGCTTGCGGATCTTGTTGCCGCCGTAGGCCAGGCCGCTGCTGACGTCCTCGCGCTTGGCCCACACCTGCGCGCCGCCGCCCTTCGCCGCGAGGTGGTCGCTGAGCCGCTTCAGGTGGTGGACCGGCGAGGGGCCGAAGGTCAGGGGGTGGCGGGGGAACTGCTCGAGGATCACGGGGTCTCCTGCTGGTCGGACTGGTCTGTGTCGGGTGGGGGGATCAGGTCGGCGAGGGTGTGCCACGTGCGGAAGGTGACGTCGGCGGCGGCCTCGGCGTCGCCGGCCTCGCAGGCGGCGACCAGGCGGTCGTGCAGGTTGACCGAGTCGGTGGCGGCGGCGGAGGCGAAGCGCAGCCGCTCCAGCCGACGTACGACCGGGCCGAACTGGTCGAGCACCGTGGCGAGCGCACGGTTGCCGCTGGCCTCGACGGCGACGGCGTGGAACTCGTCGTCCGCGGTCAGCGCGGCGTCGGTGTCGTGCGCGTCGATCGCTGCGGCGAAGCGGGCGTTGGCGTGGCGCATGCTCCCCAGGTCCGCGGGCGTGAGCCGGCCGACCGTCTCGGCCACCGCGAGCCGGTGCATCGTCGCCACCACGGCGTGGGCCTCGCGCACCTCCGCGAGGTCGATCTCGGCGACGACGGTCGAGCGTCCGGGGGCGGCGCGCACCAGCCCGGTCTCGCCGAGTCGGAGCAACGCCTCGCGGACGGGCGTACGACTCACGCCGAGCCACGTGGCGAGCTCGGTGTCGCGGACGACCTCGCCCGGCGCCAGCGTGCCGTCGACGATCGCGTCGCGCAGCCGGCCGTGGACCGTGTCACGCAGCAGCGTCGTGCGTACGGGGGCGACGGAGGTGGGGACCGGCATGCAATATATTGCACATCGCAACGGCCTGCGCGTCAAGTGGGAGGCTGGGCCGGTGCTCACCGTCGTCATCGCGCTCGCCGCCAACACGACCCTCGCGGTCCTCAAGAGCATCGTCGCGGTGCTCACCGGTTCGGCGTCGATGGTCGCCGAGGCGGCGCACTCGTGGGCCGATGCAGGCAACGAGGTCTTCCTGCTGATCGCCGAGCGCCGCGCGGAGAAGCCCGCCGACGCCACCCACCCGCTCGGCTTCGGACGGGAGGCGTACGTCTGGTCGATGATCGCCGCCTTCGGGCTCTTCGGCGTGGGCGCCGGGGTGTCGGTGTGGCACGGCATCCAGTCGCTGACGGCGGAGGAGGCGGAGGCCGACTACCTGTGGGCCTACCTCGTCCTCGGCGCGGCCTTCGTGCTGGAGAGCGTGTCGTTCTTCCAGGCCCGCCGGGAGGTACGCCGCGGCGCGCGCAAGGCCGACGTGAGCCGCGTGACGTTCCTCGACAAGACGTCGAACCCGACGCTGCGCGCGGTCTTCTTCGAGGACGCGGCAGCGCTCGTCGGCATCGTCATCGCGGTGACCGGCCTCGCGCTGCACCAGGTCACCCACCAGCCGGTGTGGGACGCGATCGGCTCGATCCTGGTCGGCCTGCTGCTCGGCTTCGTCGCGATCTACCTGCTGCGGCGCAACATGGACTTCCTGGTCGGCCAGATCGCGGACCCGCGCATCCACGAGACCGTCCTCGGCTGGCTGCGCGAGCGGCCCGAGGTGGAGACCGTCAGCACCCTCCACCTGGAGTACGTCGGGCCGGGCAAGATCTTCCTTGTCGGCTCGGTGGACCTGGTCGGCGACGACACGGAGACCCACGCCGCGGAGGAGCTCCAGCGGCTCGAGGACCACCTCGAGGAGCGCCCGGAGATCGTCCGCGCCGTGCTCTCACTCGCGGCTCCGGGCCGGACGCCGACGGCGGGGGACGGGTTCCAGTGAGCGAGCCGGGAACATCCAGAGTGGTTGAGCGTTGAACCAGTCATGAAGAAGATCGGTTTCCTGAACTTCGGCCACTGGACGGACTCGCCGCAGTCCGCGGTCCGGAGCGCCTCCGACACGCTGCTCCAGTCGATCGACCTCGCGGTCGCGGCGGAGGAGCTCGGCGCCGACGGCGCCTACTTCCGCGTGCACCACTTCGCCCGGCAGCTCGCCTCGCCGTTCCCGCTGCTCGCCGCGGTCGGCGCGCGTACGAGCCGGATCGAGATCGGCACGGGCGTGATCGACATGCGCTACGAGAACCCGCTCTACATGGCCGAGGACGCCGGTTCCGCCGACCTCATCTCGGGCGGGCGACTCCAGCTCGGCATCAGTCGCGGATCACCGGAGCAGGTGATCGAGGGCTGGCGCTACTTCGGCTACGCACCCGCCGAGGGCGAGGACCAGGCCGACATGGCCCGCCGCCACACCGAGGTCTTCCTCCAGGTGCTCGAGGGCGAGGGCTTCGCCCAGCCCAACCCGCGCCCGATGTTCCCCAACCCGCCCGGCCTGCTGCGCGTCGAGCCGTACGCGCCGGGTCTGCGCCAGCGCATCTGGTGGGGTGCGTCGTCCGACGCCACCGCGCGCTGGACGGCCGAGCAGGGCATGCACCTGATGTCGTCGACGCTCAAGGCCGACGAGACCGGCGAGCCGTTCCACGTCCAGCAGCGCAAGCAGATCGAGGTGTTCCGCGAGGCGTGGAAGGCCGCAGGCCACAAGGGCGAGCCGCGGGTGTCGGTGAGCCGGTCGATCATGCCGATCACCACCGACCTCGACCGGATGTACTTCGGGCGCGAGGGCACCAGCCAGGACCAGTTCGGCCAGATCGAGGCCAACCTGCGCGCGGTCTTCGGCAAGACGTACGCCGCCGAGCCCGACATCCTGGTCAAGGAGCTCGCCGACGACGAGGCCGTCGCGGCCGCGGACACGCTGCTGCTCACGGTGCCCAACCAGCTCGGCGTGGACTACAACGCGCACCTGCTGGAGACGATCCTGACGCAGGTCGCCCCCGACCTCGGCTGGCGCTGACGGCCCACCCGGGCAGGTGAGCTGTTCAGGTGCCCGGTGGTTGTGTGGAGGCATGGACAACGACACGAACGAGGGCCAGGTCTCCGAGCTCGCACCCGAGGGCGACGAGCCCGAGCTGATCAGCGCCGGTGACTCCGTCGCGGGCCAGCCGGATCAGGAGTCCGGTGAGGTCGAGGAGGGCACGCAGGGCCCGAACGCGATCCCCGACGACCCGACGGGCGAGCACCCGCACCAGCAGTGACGCTGCGGTAGAACAGTCCGCATGAGCAAGCCAGTGATCGTGGTGGTGGGCGCCGGACCGGGCGTGAGCGGGTCGGTGGCCCGTCGCTTCGCCGACGAGGGGTACGACGTCGCGCTGCTCGGGGCGGACCAGGCGGTCATCGGCGACCTCGTCCCCGACCTCGAGGCGCGGGGCGCGACCGTCGGTCATGCCGTCGTCGACGTCACCGACGAGCAGGCCGCACGGGACGCCGTACGCCGCTTCGGTGAGCACACCGGTCGCATCGACGTGCTGCACTTCAACCCGAGTGCCTTCCGCGAGAAGGACCCCCTGAACCTCACAGTCGTCGAGCTGCTCGAGGACGTCGCGCTTGGGGTGGGCGCGCTGCTGACCGTGGCGCAGGCGGCCCGGCCGTACATGTCGTCGGGCGGTCGCATCAGCGTCACCGGCAGCATGGCGGCCGACGACCCGTGGGAGGGCGCGGCCTCGCTCGGCGTGCAGAAGGCCGGTGTTCGCAACCTCGTGCACAGCCTCGACAAGACGCTGGCCGCCGACGGCATCCGCGCGGTCTCGGTCACCGTCCGCGGCACCCTCGCGCGGGAGGGTGCGTTCACGCCCGACCGCGTCGCCGACGCGATCTTCGACGCGGTCACCCGCGACGCGGGTGAGTGGACGAGCGAGGTCGCCTACCGCGGCTGAGCGCTCAGGCGCCGCTGAAGCCGCTGAGCAGGAAGAACGCCAGCACCACGCCGCCGAGCGACGCGAGCAGGCCCCACCAGATCCCCGTCCGGACCCGCCGGCCCGTCGAGGCGCCCTCGCGCGCCAGCGCGGGCAGGGCCACGGTGAGGGCGGCACCGGTCGCCGCCATCGCGAGCAGCTGGACCGGGATGATCCAGTTCTCCGTGGTGCGGCCGTCGAGCAGGAATGCGGCCACCGGCAAGCTCATCACGCCGGTGACCAGCAGGACGACGACGCCGACGACGCGTTGGGCAGCGGGAGTCACGGAGTCACCGTAGCGCCGTTGCCCGTTGCGTAAGGGGCTCACCGCGGGCGGTGTGTGAGGCGGAAAGCAACGCGTCGATATCCCCTTCACCCACCGCCGGCGGGCAAGTCGTGCGCCGCCGCGCGGCTCAGGCGTCCTTGGCCACCAGCGTCAGCACGTCGTACGTCGCGACCGGCTCGCCGTCGCCGTTGACGACGAGCGCGTCCCAGCGGACCTCGCCGTAGTCGGCCGACGAGCGCGGGGTGATCTGCTTGACGGTCAGCATCACCTGGATCGAGTCGCCGGCCTTGACGGGGGTGAGGAAGCGCAGGTTGTCGACGCCGAAGTTGGCGAGCACCGGACCCGGCGCCGGGTCGACGAACAGGCCGGCCGCCATCGAGACGATGAGGTAGCCGTGGGCCACGATGCCGCCGAAGAGCGGGTTCTGGGCGGCCGCCTCGGGGTCGGTGTGGGCATAGAAGGTGTCGCCGGTGAAGTCGGCGAAGTGGTCGATGTCGTCGAGCGAGATGACCCGCGGCTCCGACGCGATCGTGTCGCCGACCTGCAACGTCGCGAGCGAGTGGCGGAAGGGGTGCTCCGGCGTGATGGTGCGCTGCGACCCGCGCGTCCACCGGCCGGTGATGGCGGTGAGCATGTCGGGGGAGGCCTGGATCGCCGAGCGCTGCATGTGGTGCAGCACGGCGCGTACGCCGCCGAGCTCCTCGCCGCCGCCGGCGCGGCCGGGGCCACCGTGGACCAGCATCGGCAGGGGAGAGCCGTGGCCGGTCGACTCCGGGGCGTCGTCGCGGTCGAGCACCAGGATGCGGCCGTGCCAGGGCGCGAGGCCGAGCACGAGCGTGCGGGCGACGGCGGGGTCGTGGGTGACGACCGAGCCGACGAGCGAGCCCTTGCCGCGCGCGGCCAGGGTGACCGCCTCGTCGAGGGAGTCGTACGACATCACGGTCGACACCGGGCCGAAGGGCTCCACGTCGTGCGGCTCCACGGCGCCGGCGCGGGCCCGGAGCAGCACGGGTGACATGAAGGCGCCTCGGTCCGCGTCGCCGACGAAGCCGCTCATGGCTGCCGGGTCGCCATGCACGACGTCGGCCGAGGAGCGCAGCGCCTCGACGGCCTTGCGGACCTCCTCGCGCTGGCCGAGCGAGGCGAGCGGGCCCATCCGGACCGACTCGTCGGCGGGGTTGCCGACGGTGATCGTCGCGAGCCTGGCGGAGATCGACTCGGTCATCTCGTCGGCGACGGCCGCGGGCACGATCACCCGGCGGATGGCGGTGCACTTCTGGCCGGCCTTGGCGGTCATCTCGGTGACGACGCCCTTGACGAACAGGTCCCACTCGGGGTCGGACGAGGTGACGTCGGGCCCGAGCACGGAGCAGTTGAGCGAGTCGGCCTCGACCTGGAGCGTGACGCCTCCGTGAAGGACCGACGGGTGCTGGCGCAGGATGCCGGCGGTGTGGGCGGAGCCGGTGAAGGCCACCGAGTCCTGCACGCCGAGGTGGTCGAGCAGGTCGCCGGCCGAGCCGGACAGGAGCTGGAGCGAGCCCTCGGGGAGGATCTGCGACTCGATGATCCGGCGGACGACGAGCTCGGTGAGGTACGCCGTCTGGCTGGCCGGCTTGACCAGCGAGGGCAGGCCCGCGACGAAGGCCGGCGCGAGCTTCTCGAGCATGCCCCAGACGGGGAAGTTGAAGGCATTGATCTGCACCGCGACCCCGGGCCGCGAGGTGTAGACGTGCTGGCCCATGAAGGCGCCCGTACGGCCGAGCTGCTCGAGGTCGCCGTCGCAGACCACGATGTCGTTCGGCAGCTCACGTCGGCTCTTCGACGAGTAGCTGAAGACCGTGCCGAAGCCGCCGTCGATGTCGATCATCGAGTCGCGGCGGGTGGCCCCGGTGGCCAGCGAGAGCTCGTAGAACTCGTCCTTGAGCCCGGTCAGGTGCGTCGCGAGCTCCTTGAGCAGCAGCGCACGCTCGTGGAAGGTCAGCTCGCGGATCGCGGGACCGCCGACCGTACGCGCGTGGTGGGCCATCGCGCCGAGGTCGAGACCGGCGCTGGAGATGCGGGCGACCTCCTCGCCCGTGGCAGCGTCGAGCAGGGGGTCGCCCTCGGCGGAGGCGGCGTACCAGCGGCCGGCGGCGTAGCTCTCGAGCAGACGGCTCACGGGTGTCTCCCTTGGATGTTCAGGCAGGTGTTTGCGTGCCAGAGTGGCTGGTGACACACTAATACCAGACCGATCGGTCAGTAAATGTCACTCCACCGAACGAGTGAGGCCAGATGACGCTCACGGACCATGCTCCCGACGACGTGCTCGAGCGCCACTTCGAGGCGACGATCGCGCGCAACGACCGCATCGAGCCGCGCGACTGGATGCCCGAGGGCTATCGCAAGACCCTCGTGCGGCAGATCGCGCAGCACGCCCACAGCGAGATCATCGGCATGCAGCCCGAGGGCAACTGGATCAGCCGCGCGCCCAGCCTGCGCCGCAAGGCGATCCTGCTCGCCAAGGTGCAGGACGAGGCCGGGCATGGCCTCTACCTCTACTCAGCGGCCGAGACGCTCGGCGTCTCCCGCCTCGAGCTGACCGAGATGCTGATCTCGGGGCGCCAGAAGTACTCCTCGATCTTCAACTACCCGACGCTGTCGTACGCCGACGTCGGCACGATCGGCTGGCTGGTCGACGGCGCCGCGATCTGCAACCAGGTGCCGCTGTGCCGCACGTCCTACGGGCCGTACGGCCGCGCGATGATCCGGGTGTGCAAGGAGGAGTCCTTCCACCAGCGCCAGGGCTACGAGCTCCTTGCCACGATGATGCGCGGCACCGACGAGCAGCGCGCGATGGTGCAGGAGTCGGTGAACCGGTTCTGGTGGCCGGCGCTGATGATGTTCGGCCCGCCCGACGCCGACTCGCCCAACACCGCTCAGTCGATGGCGTGGGGCATCAAGCGCAACACCAACGACGAGCTGCGCCAGAAGTTCGTCGACATGTCCGTGCCTCAGGCCGAGGCCCTGGGCGTGACCCTGCCCGACCCCGAGCTGATCTGGAACGAGGAGCGCGGCCACCACGACTTCGGCCAGCCCGATTGGGAGGAGTTCATGGAGGGCGTGAAGGGCAACGGTCCCTGCAACGCCCAGCGGATGGCCCACCGGCGCCGCGCCCACGAGGACGGCGCCTGGGTGCGCGAGGCCGCGACGGCGTACGCCGCGAAGCAGGCCGCGTCGTGAGCACCGTCGAGCCCGAGTGGCCGCTCTACGAGGTGTTCGTGCGCGGCAAGCGCGGGCTCAACCACGTGCACGTCGGTTCGCTGCACGCGGCCGACGACCGGATGGCGTTGCTGCACGCCCGCGACGTCTACACCCGCCGCAACGAGGGCGTGAGCATCTGGGTGGTGCGCGCCGACGCGATCACCGCGTCGAGCCCCGACGAGAAGGACCCGATGTTCGCGCCGAGCGGCGACAAGGTCTACCGCCACCCGACGTTCTACGACATCCCCGACAACGTTCCTCACATGTGATGGCTGACCACATCCACACCTCTCCCGAGGACGAGCACGACAGCGCCTACAGCGGCCTGCTCGTCAACGACGCCCACTGGGCCTTCGGCACCGCCACTGAGTCAATTGGATTTGGCGAGGACCCGCTCGCGGGAGTCGACACGACCATCCCCGAGGGCGTCGACGCGGTCACCCTGTCGACGTACGCCCTGATGCTGGGCGACGACTCGCTCGTCATGTCGCACCGCATCGCGGAATGGACGAGCAACGCGCCCGACCTCGAGGACGACATCGCGCTGTCCAACATCGCGCTCGACCTGCTCGGCCAGGCGCGGCTGCTGCTCGCGCGGGCCGCCAAGGCCGACGAGTCCGCCGTCCCCCCACTCCCCGAGGGCTCGCCCGCGCCGCCCGAGGACGCGCTGGCCTTCTTCCGCGAGGCCCACGAGTTCCGCAACGTCCGCTTCGCCGAGGTCGTCAACGGCGACTTCGCCGAGGCCACCGTGCGCGTGCTGCTCTTCTCGGTCTGGCGCCTCGCCACCTTCGAGAAGCTCCGCGAGAGCCGGGACCACGTGCTGTCCGCCGTCGCCGCCAAGGGCGTCAAGGAGCTGGCCTACCACCGCGACTACGCCGCGCGGTGGTTCGTCACGCTGGCACGTGGGACCGACGAGTCCCGCACCCGGCTGATCACTGCGCTCGACAGCCTCTGGCCGCTGTGGCCCGAGTTGTTCGACACCCACCCGGTCGAGGCGGCCGCTGCCGAGGCGGGCGTCGGGGTCGACCCGGCGTCGGTGCGTGAGGCGGCCGAGGCGGTCCTCGACCAGGTCTTCACCGCGGCGGACGTCGAGCCGTCGCAGGCACCGCGCCGCTCGGGCGTGCTCGGCAAGACCGGCCGCGACGGCATGCACGGTGAGCCGCTGAGCCGGATGCTCGCCGAGATGCAGTCCGTGGCCCGCGCGCACCTGCGGGGGCAGTGGTGAATCGCGCGAGGAGGATCGCCGAGCGGGTCACCGACCCCGAGCTGCCGATGCTGTCGCTCGCCGACCTGGGCGTGCTGCGCGACGTCGAGGTGGTCGGCAGCTCCCACGTGGTCGTCGACATCACCCCGACGTACTCCGGCTGCCCTGCGATGGCGGCGATGCGCGACGACCTCGTACGCGAGCTGAGCGGCGCCGGGTTCGACCGCGTCGAGGTGCGCGTCAGCCTCGACCCGCCCTGGACGACCGACTGGATCACGCCGACGGGCCGTGCCGCACTGGCCGCCGCCGGCATCTCGCCGCCCGGCCCCGCGCCGTCGACCACGGGCCCGATCCCGCTGACCCTCAGCCCCACCGCTCGGCAGGTGCGCTGCCCGCAGTGCGGCTCGCCCGCGACCGAGCTGGTCTCGGAGTTCGGCTCGACGGCCTGCAAGGCGCAGTACCGCTGCTGCGACTGCCTCGAGCCCTTCGACCACGTCAAGGAGATCTGAGGCCGTGGCACCCCGTCAAGGTCAGGCCTTCCACCGGCTCACCGTGCGCGACGTCGAGCCGCTGACCGACGACTCGGCCGCCGTCACCTTCGACGTGCCCGACGACCTGCGCGAGCTCTTCGACTTCGAGCCGGGGGAGTCGCTGACCCTGCGCCGGGTCGTCGACGGCGTGGAGCACCGCCGCACGTACTCGATCTGCGCACCCGCCGGCGCCGCCCCACGCATCGGCGTACGCGAGATCCCCGACGGGATGTTCTCCTCGTGGCTGATCCACCAGGTCGAGCCAGGGGAGACCGTCGAGGTGGCCGAGCCCTCCGGCAGCTTCCGCGCCGACCCGGGCAGCCCCGGCCGGCACCTCTGCATCGCCGCGGGCTCCGGGATCACGCCGATGCTGTCGATCGCCGCCTCGGTGCTCGCCAACCCCGCCAGCACCGTCACGATGCTCTACGGCAACCGCGAGACGACGTCGGTGATGTTCGCCGAGGAGCTCGGCGACCTCAAGAACCTGCACGGGCCGCGCTTCGACCTGGTCCACGTGCTCTCCCGCGAGCCGCGTGACGTCGAGCTGTTCTCCGGCCGGCTCGACGCCGATCGGCTCCGCCGGCTGCTGCCGATCAAGGTGCCGCTCGCCGCGATCGACCACGTGTGGCTGTGCGGTCCGCTGGGACTCATCCAGGATGCCCGTACGGTGCTCGAGGAGCTCGGCGTCGCGCAGGAGAAGGTCCACTTCGAGCTGTTCTTCGTCGACGAGCCGCCGCCGACGCTGCGGCACGCCGACCGGGTGGTCGAGGGCGTCACGAGCGAGGTCACCGTCGTGCTCGACGGACGTACGACGACCACGCCGATGGCGCGCGACACGACGGTGCTCGACTCCGCGCAGGCCGTGCGCAGCGACCTGCCGTTCGCGTGCAAGGGCGGCGTCTGCGGCACCTGCCGGGCGAAGGTCGTCGACGGCGAGGTCGAGATGGTGCGCAACTACGCCCTCGAGCCCGCCGAGGTCGAGCAGCAGTTCGTGCTGACCTGCCAGACGTACCCCGTCAGCGACGCGGTCACCGTCGACTTCGACGCCTAGCGGCGCAGCCGCGCCTCGGCGCGCGTGCCGGCCAGGTCGTGCTGGCGCGGCACCACGACGCGGTAGCGCCCGCTCGGCAGGTTGATGATCGAGACGTCCTGCGCGCCGAGGGTCTGCGTCCGCTTCACGGTCCGCCACCTGCCGTCGGCGCGGCGCTGGACAGTGAAGCGGTAGTTCGACGGATCGAGGTCCGGTCCGATGTCGACCCGCAGTCGCGACTTCTTCTTCACCGCCCTCAGCTCGAGGGTGATGGTCGGCGTGGGTGGTGGCGGCGGTGGGGGAGTGGGGTCGACGACCGGCGGGGGCGCTGGCGGAGGCGGTGGCGCGGCGACGGTGAAGGCGTACGACGCCGGGCTCGGGTCGGCCGCCCCCTCGGTGTCTGTGGCGTAGACCTGGAACGAGTGGGGTCCGTAGGTGGAGACAGTCGTGACGTACGGGCTCGAGCAGGCCGACCACGCCGCCTGGTCGATGCGGCACAGGAAGGTGCTCGCCTCGTTGGCGGTGAATCCGAACCTCACGGTGGGGCTGGTGCCCTGCGCGGGTGGTCCAGAGGTGATCGTGGTCTCGGGCAACGGGTTCGAGATGTTGACCGTCCCGGCACCCATGAGCTGGTTGACGTCGGTCGGGCCACCGCCGTTGATGGCGAACACGTAGACCGGCTGGCTGCCTCGCAGCGGGACCTCGACCGTGCCGCCGAAGCCGTGGAAGGGACCGGCGTGCGGGTAGTTGCGGGCCACGTCGTCGCGCTGGACGGCGGCCAGCCCCATGTTGAAGCCGATGGCGTTCGGGTCCCCGGGGCCGCCCCCGACGTAGACGTGATAGCTGATCGAAGTGGTCGGCACGTCGTCGTCGAACATCCAGCCGGCGACGCGGACCTGGCCCGGCGCGGCGACACGATCTCCTCCACGTTGCCCTGGAACGTGTCGGCGGCGACCGCGGGCGGGGCCGCGACGACGGACAGGCCGGTCAGTGCCATCGTCACCGCCGTCAGCAGCCCGGTGAGCAGGGCATGGCTGCGTCTCACCCCGTCGTCCCCCGAGTCGTTCAGTCGTGCCGCATCAGTCCGTCGAAAGCAAGGGTAGTCACGGTGTCCGCCAGCTGCTCGACATCGGTCTCGGGCCGCAGCCACTCGGTCATCGAGTTCACCATCCCGAAGAGCAGCCGGCTGGTCAGCAGGGGGTCGACGTCGTCGCGGATGGCGCCGGCGTCGGCGGCCTCGCGGACCATCTCGGCCAGCCGGTGGTCGATCTCGCGGCGACGCGCGAGGGCCGTCTTCTCGGCGGGGGTGTTGCCGCGGACCCGCAGCAGCAGGGTCACTGCCGGCAGGTGCCCGGCGAGGACCACCACGCTGCTCCGGACGGCGGAGCGCAGCCGCTGCTCGGGGGTGGCCGAGGCGTCGGCACGTACGGCGTCCAGCGCGGCAGTGAGCTCGTCCAGGGCCTCGTCCAGCGCCCGCTCGAGGAGGTGCTCCTTGCTCGGCACGTGGTGGTAGATCGCCGACTTGGTCAGGCCGAGCTCGCGGGCCAGGTCGCCCATGCTCGTGGCGTCGTAGCCTTGTCGGTTGAAGAGCTCGATCGCGACCCGGAGGACGGACTGCTGGTCGTGGCCCGGCCGGCCGCGACGTACGCGCTCTGACATGGATGAACGTTCTCACGACCGACCACCCGGCCACCGATCAAAGGACACACCGTGCACGACCTCAGCCCCCGGCCCGGCGACCTGGACCCGGTCGAGACTGCTCCCGTCGAGGAGCTGCGTGCGCTGCAGCTCGCGCGGCTGCAGTGGTCGGTGCGCCACGCCTACGACCACGTCGACCACTACCGGCAGGCGTTCGACGAGGCTTCGGTCCACCCCGACGACATCGCCTCGCTGGCCGACCTCGCGCGGCTGCCGTTCACGACCAAGGCGACGCTGCGCGACAACTACCCGTTCGGGATGTTCGCGGTGCCCCGCGAGGACGTCGTACGCCTCCACGCGTCGAGCGGTACGACCGGCAAGCCGACCGTCGTCGGCTACACCCGCGACGACCTCGACATGTGGGCCGACGTGGTCGCCCGCTCGATCCGGGCTGCGGGCGGGCGGCGCGGGATGATCCTGCACAACGCCTACGGGTACGGCCTGTTCACCGGCGGCCTGGGTGCGCACGCGGGCGCCGAGCGCCTGGGCTGCACGGTCGTGCCGGTCTCGGGCGGGATGACGCAGCGGCAGGTGCAGCTGATCCTCGACTTCGAGCCTGACATCATCATGGTGACGCCGTCCTACATGCTCTCGATCATCGACGAGCTCGAGGCGCAGGGCGTCGACCCGCGCTCGACGTCGCTCAAGGTCGGCATCTTCGGCGCCGAGCCGTGGACCAACGACATGCGCCGCGAGGTCGAGGAGCGGATGGACATGCACGCGGTCGACATCTATGGCCTGTCCGAGGTGATCGGGCCCGGCGTCGCGAGCGAGTGCGTGGAGACCAAGGACGGCCTGCACGTCTGGGAGGACCACTTCTACCCCGAGGTCATCGACCCCGTGACCGGCGAGGTACTGCCCGACGGCGAGGAGGGCGAGCTCGTCTTCACGACGCTGACCAAGCAGGCGATGCCGGTCATCCGCTACCGCACCCGCGACCTCTCCCGGCTGCTGCCGGGGACCGCCCGAAGCATGCGCCGGATGGAGAAGATCACCGGCCGCACCGACGACATGATCATCCTGCGCGGGGTGAACCTCTTCCCGACCCAGATCGAGGAGATCGTCCTCGGCCTGCCCGCGCTGTCGCCGCACTTCCAGTGCCACCTCGACCGCAGCGGCAACCTCGACACCCTGACGGTCCACGTCGAGCGCCGCGACCGTACGTCGCCCGAGGAGGCGGCCGCGGCCCAGGCCGAGCTGACCCAGCGGATCAAGGACCGGATCGGCGTGAGCGTCGGGGTCGAGGTCGTCGACGTGGCCTCCATCGAGCGGTCCGTCGGCAAGATGCGCCGCATCGTCGACCACCGCCCGCCGCGCTGAACCTGCGGGTTGTTTACCGGTGGCCGCCACTCGGGGGTTACAGTGGATGCAGCGTCCCGACGCCGTGCCGCACTGATCACCCTTGATCCACCGGCCACGACCACGACGCGTCGTTCCACACCTCCACGCCGTGGCGTGCAGGCCGAGGCAGCCCGGCTCGCCTGCTCCACGACGCGTACTCCGTCCCGGGAGGACACCTTGGCCCAGCGCCAGCGTCAACGCGGCACTCGCCGCACCCCTGCGCACGCCCGCCACAAGGACAACGAGGGCATCGTCCCCGTCCTGGCGCGAGCCGTCCGCGAGCTCGAGTCCGCCGTGCAGCGCGGCCCGCTCGCGCCCGGCCAGCGGGTGCGCTTCCAGGTCGTCGCCCTGCTCGTGCGCGAGCACCGCGGCGACGTACGCGCCTCGACCGAGCTGACCGACCCGCAGAAGGCCGACGAGCTCAAGCGCCTCGACGGCATCGCGACGATCCTCGCCAAGACCGCGACCCGCGACCCGTCCCTCTTCGCCCTGCTGTCCGAGGAATCCGTCGTTACGGAGAGCGCCCGTGACCTGCGCGTGGAGATGCTGCGCAAGGCTGGCGTCGAGCCTGTGGTCGAGGAGCCCAAGCCCGAGGACGAGTCCGGCCCCGGCGTCGGCGAGCGGCGCGTGATCCCGCAGTCCGTGGCGCAGCACCAGCTGGCCAACCCGTTCCTGGTCCCCGACTTCGAGATCGGCCGCGAGCGCCGCCGCGTGCACGGCCGGCTGTCGACGTGGGAGCTCCTCGGCCCCCTGTTCCGCTCGTTCGAGCTCGGCGGCGCCTCGTCGTGCATGGAGCTGCCCGAGCCCACGTCGCTGGACGCCCCCGGGAGCCTCGAGCTGATGCCGCACCAGGCGGCGATGATCGCCTCGGCCGCCGAGGGCCACCGCACCTTCCTGCTGGCCGACGAGCCCGGCCTCGGCAAGACCGCCCAGGCGCTGCTCGCCGCGCAGGCCGCCGACGCCTTCCCGCTGCTCGTCGTGTGCCCCAACGTCGTCAAGACCAACTGGGCCCGCGAGACCGAGCGCTGGACCCCGCGCCGCCGCGCGACCGTCATCCACGGCGACGGTGGCCAGGTCGACGCCTTCGCCGACGTCATCATCGTCAACTACGAGATCCTCGACCGGCACGTCGGCTGGCTCGGCAGCTTCGGTTTCAAGAGCATGGTCGTCGACGAGGCCCACTTCATCAAGAACAAGACATCGCAGCGCTCGCGCCACGTGCTCGAGCTCTCCGAGCGGCTGCGCGCGCGCACCGCCCGACCGCTGCTGATGGCGCTGACCGGCACGCCGCTGATCAACGACATCGAGGACTTCCGCGCGATCTGGCAGTTCCTCGGCTGGATCGACGACACCATGCCGACGACCCGCCTGATGGAGTCGCTGGAGGAGTCCGACCTGACGCCGGCCGATCACTCGTTCTACCCCGCCGCGCGCAAGGCCGTGATCGACATGGGCATCGTGCGGCGTCGCAAGGTCGACGTCGCCGCCGACATCCCGGCTCGCCGGATCGCCGACATCCCCGTCGAGCTCGACGACGAGGACGCCCGCTCGATCCGCTCGGCGGAGAGGGAGCTCGCGCGTCGGCTCGTCCAGCGCTACAAGGCGGCGCTCGAGACCCGTCGTACGGGCTCCGTCGTCGACGGGATCGACCACGATCTCGTACGCCGCGTCGCGACGTGGGAGCGCGAGGAGATGGACACCGGCACGTCGGGGGAGAACGTCTTCTCGATGTTCCGCCGCATCGGCCGCGCCAAGGCCGGCCTGTCCGCCGACTACGCCGCCCAGCTGGCGCGCAACGTCGGCAAGGTGGTCTTCTTCGCCCGCCACGTCGACGTCATGGACATCGCCGAGGACACCTTCACCAAGCGTGGCCTCAAGCACGTCTCGATCCGCGGCGACCAGACGCCCAAGGCCCGCGAGAAGGCGATCACCTCCTTCGTCAACGACCCCGACGTCGCGGTCGTGGTCTGCTCCCTCGCCGCGGCCGGCGTCGGCGTGAACCTCCAGGTCGCGTCCAACGTCGTGCTCGCCGAGCTGTCCTGGACCGACGCCGAGCAGACGCAGGCGATCGACCGTGTGCACCGCATCGGCCAGAGCGACCCGGTCACGGCGTGGCGGATCATCGCCGCCCAGACGATCGACACCCGGATCGCGGAGCTCATCGACTCCAAGGCCGGCCTGGCCGCGCGCGCCCTCGACGGCTCCGACGAGGAGGTCTCGTCGTCGGCCAACATCCAGACCGAGGCCCTGGTCACGCTGCTGACCGACGCCCTGGAGCGCGAGCTCGGCTGAGCAGCACTACAGCAGGCAGTTCGTACGGTTGGCTTGCCCGCTCAGCGTGACGGGTGAGCGCAGGTTCTCGAACTGCCTACTTTGGCGAAGCTGAGTCAGCCGGCCGCGACAGGAACTCGATCGCATGGGTCAGGTTCGTGCCCGTCTCCCACTCCCTCCCCTCGGGTGGCCGCGAGGCGGATGCGACCTGGGAGAGCCGAGGCGTCCGAGCATCCTGGCGGGGAAGCACCAGTGCGACATCGTCGACCCAGAGCTCGATGAGCCGGTAGGGCACTCCGGCATCGAGGGCGGCCTCTGCTGCCCGGCGTCGAGCAGCTCGGGATACCGGCACGGCGAGTCCAGGATGACCGATTGGCCCTGGGCGAGGAGGTGAGCGGCCACGTCGAGGGTTGCGGCGTAAGTCGCCCGCCCGGACTGCTCGAGCGGTATGCCGCTCCGCAGCAGTGCGCTCTTGACCACGTCGGTGTCGAGCACGACGTACCCGAGCCTCTCGCCGAGTCGCGCTGCCAGCGTCGACTTCCCGGTCCCGGGGATCCCGGACATCTGCACGAGCACGCCACGACCATAGTTCGCCTTTCGGGGGTTGTCCGCGGGCACTCGACCGCGTACGACTGATGGCATGAGCGAAGACCGCGAGAACTACGGCGACCAGTCCGTCGACGACGAGGACCAGCTGCAGCCGGGTGACACCCTCGACGACGGCGACGTCGACGACGTGCTCGACCGCGGCTACTCGCCGCCGGACCGCCCGCCGAAGGGCTACGACGACTACCCGACCGAGGCCGAGCGCCTCCAGGGAGAGTCCCTCGACGAGAAGCTCGCCGAGGAGGAGCCCGACATCGACCCGTACGCCGAGGTCGAGGAGTCGGACCACGAGGACGAGAACGCCCTGGACGAGCAGCTCGGCCTCGACGAGGCTGACGAGCGCACCGGGAGGCTCGTGGCGCCCGACGAGGGCCTCGGCGAGGACGTCGACAAGCAGGAGCTGGCCCACGACGTGGGGATCGACGGCGCCGGCGCCTCGGCCGAGGAGGCCGCGATGCACGTCACGCGCGAGCCCGAGCCGGAGCCCTTCGAGGGCTGAGGTCTCGGGTAGATGAGGTCCTTCGTGGTGGCGACCGCGACCGCCGTGGTCGTCGCGCTCACGGGCGGTTGCTCCAGCGGCGGCAGCGGCGACAGCACCGACCCGCCGGAGACGGACGACCAGTCGAGCGCCGCGACGCCCGACACGGACGTCCCCGTCGTCGACAGCGAGGCGTGCGAGGAGGTACGGACCGGGATCGCGGCCTTCAACGACGGTGACTACGCCGGGACGGTCGAGCACTTCGTGGCCGCCGTCCCGTTGGCCGAGGACCAGGACGACGGCTCGGCGCTGGCGGGCGATCTCGTCGAGGCCGTGCGCTACTACGCCGAGCTCGATGCGGAGCGCTACCCCGAGGCCGCCCGTTCCTCGCGTCAGTTCGCGAAGTACAAGGCGATCACGCTCGGCCAGTGCTCGCCCGTCGGCACCGAGCCCGAGTCTCCCGGGACGGACGTCTAGGGGTCGCCGGGACATCGACCTCGAGTCGAATGTGAGTCGAACCAGTGAGATCGGCAGGTAGCGGCACGTCGTCGGCCGGTCGACGATGTTCGTACCGGCTCGTCCGTATCGGTGGACACTCTGCCGGTTGTCGAACCGAGGGAGATCACGTCATGAAGCGTTGGATCAGTGTGTCCGCCGTAGCGGCGGGACTAGAGTGCGTGTTCTCCGGCCTGGACACGTTGGACTCCCTCGAGGGCAACCCCGAGGGCTTCGACGACGACCTGCTGGCCGTACGCGGCAACCAGAGCCCCGGCGGGGTCGACCGCTACCACGGCATCCAGAGCTACGGCATGTTCGTGAAGGCGGGCGCCAAGGCGTTCCTACCCTCGCCCGGACAGGCGTGCAACGGCAGCGGTGGCTGACCGCGGCTGACACCTGTCACGCCGCGTCGTTGGCGCAGCGGAAGCCGATGTTGCCCGAGGACGACTCGGCCGTGTTCGAGGAGCGCGCGGCGACCCGATAGCGGTTGCAGTAGCTGTCGTGGCAGAGGTAGGACCCTCCGCGCATGACCCGAGGGACCTGCCGGTCGTCCACGTCCGCCGACTCCGCGGCGACCGGGTCTACGACGGGCTCCGCGCCCGCACGCTCGGCGTACTCGGTCTCGCGGAAGGCGTCGTGGCACCACTCCCAGACGTTGCCGACGGCGTTGAGGAGGCCGTACCCGTTGGCCTGGAACGCCGTCACCGGCGCCGTCGTGAGGTAGCCGTCGTCGAGGGTGTTGCGCTGCGGGAACTCGCCCTGCCAGATGTTGCAGCGCCACCGCCCACCGGTGCCGAGCGCGTCGCCCCAGGGGTAGCGGGCCCGGTCGAGGCCGCCGCGGGCGGCGTGCTCCCACTCCGCCTCTGTCGGCAGCCGCTTGCCGGCCCAGCGGCAGTACGCCTGGGCGTCGAGCCACGAGACGTGGACGACGGGGTGGTTCTGCAGGTCACCGATGCCCGAGCGCGGGCCGGCCGGGTGCCGCCAGTCGGCGCCGCGGACCGCCAGCCACCACGGCACGCCGGCAGCGCGCTGGAGGATGTCGGCCGGAGCGGCGTCGACGGCGAGGTGGAAGACGGCGGAGACGCCGTCGCGCTCCGCGTCGGTGACGTACGCCGTCGCCTTCACGAAGGCGGCGAACTGCGCGTTGGTCACGGCCTTCGCGTCGATGAGATAGGACGACAACCGCACCTGGTGGACCGGTCGCTCGCCGTCGGCGACGTACCCGTCGCCGTGGCTGTCTCCCATCCAGAACGTGCCTGCGGGGATGCGCACCTGGCCGCGCATGCTCCGCTCGCCGCGAGGCAGAGTCGCCACGTCGGCCCCATCGGCCCGGTCGACCGCGGGAGCGCAGCAGGAGCCCGCGTGGTGGTCGGTCGTCATGTCTCCAAACTACCTGACTAGAGTAAGTCAACCCACGAACTGTAGATAGTTCGTGGTCCATCCACTCTGGAGAAGGAAGACCCCCCGATGCCATCTCGGAACCTGTTCCTGGCGATCGCTGCGCCGGCTGTCCTCACGCTGGCCAGCATCGCGCCCGCCCTCAGCACGTCCGCGTCCAGCACCGCGAGTGCCGCCCCGGCGCCCATGGACGCACCCCGTCCCAACCTCGTCTTCATCATGGCCGATGACCTCGGCTGGGCCGACCTGAGCACCGGTCTCACCAACGGCGGCTTCGGCAACGACTACAACGAGACGCCGCGCATCGACCAGCTCGCCGAGGAGGGCCAGGTCTTCACCGAGGCGTACGCCTCCGTGCAGTGCAGCCCGACGCGGACCGCGCTCCACACCGGTCAGTACGCCACCCGCCCGACCAACAACGTCTACGCCGTCGGTGCCGTCACCGGTCCGGCGAGCGCCCCGCTGCGCGGCGTCACCCAGGGTCGGCTGGCCGAGGACGGCAAGACGGCCGTCCCGGTGGGCTACACGACGCTGGGCGAGACCCTGCAGGGCGCCGGCTACACCACGGGCTACAGCGGCAAGTTCCACGTCGCGGGCTCGGCCGACGAGATCGTCGCGAGCCACGGGTTCGACGAGAACTGGGGCGGCAGCCAGAACTCGCACGCGACCTACTACTTCGCGACGAACAACCAGTTCAACGACTCGGTCTCCCCGTCGCTGGACCAGTTCGCCGGCGACTACACCCAGGACTACGTCGACGCGAACATCGCGCCGTACAGCGTCGGGGTCACCGAGGCGCAGCTCAACGCCCTCGTCGGCACCGACAAGCACGTGACCGACGCCCAGACCGACGCGGCGCTCGACTTCATGGACCGGAGCAAGGACGAGCCGTTCCTCGCGTGGGTGAGCGAGTTCGCGCCGCACTTTCCGGTCAACAACGCCCAGGCGCGGTCCGACCTGCTGGCGAAGTACCAGGCCAAGACGCCCGGCCAGGCGCCGGCCAAGCCGTCGTACGGCGCGCTGACCGAGGGTGTCGACCAGTCCGTGGCCCGGATCATCGACTACCTCGAGGAGACCCCGGACCCGCGCAACGGTGGCAAGCCGCTCGCGGACAACACGCTCGTGATCTTCACCTCCGACAACGGTGGCGAGGAGGACCCGATCAACTCGGGTGCGTACAACGGGCCGCTCCGCGAGGACAAGGGCCAGATGTACGAGGGCGGGGTGCGCGTGCCGTGGATCGTGTGGAGCAAGAACCCGGCGCTCGTCCGCGGTGGTGGTCGCCCCAACGAGACCATCATCAACAGCACCGACCTCTACACGACGCTCGCGTCCTACGCGCAGGCGACGCTCCCGGCTGGTGTGCCGCTCGACGGCATCGACCTGAAGCCGGCCTTCAGCAACGGCACGAAGATCAACCGTGAGCACTTCCACCACCTGCCGGGCTACGTCGGCGTGCAGGGTCCGGCCTCGATGGTCCGCGACGGCAAGTGGAAGCTCTACTACGAGTACACCGACGGTTCGTTCGAGCTGTACGACCTGTCCCAGGACATCGGCGAGACGATCGACCTCGCGTCGCGGAAGCCGGGGCTCGTCCACCAGCTCGGCGAGCAGCTCATCGGCTGGCTCGACGAGACGGACGCGCCGCTCGCCACGCTCCGCGCCGGCCAGGCGACGCGGGTGATCGAGGACTTCACCGGCGAGACGTACGCCGACGGTGAGGTCACCCGCCACCGCGGCGACACGATCACCATCGCGGCCGGCGACCCGGTGCCGTTCGTGCTGCCGAAGCCGTAGTGAGCGGGGCGGATCGTCCTTTCGGCCGAGCAACACGGCCGAGAGGCCGATCCGCCCGTCTCTGCAGTGCTCGATCGTGGAGCCATGACATCACTGCAGACCCCGACCCGAGCGCACCGAGAACGAGTCGTGGGAGCGACGGCGATCGCGTTGGCTGCGTCGCTGGTGATCCAGAACGCGGTGGTGGTGTGGACGGAAGCACCGGCGTACGGGGACCCGATCACGGAGGTCCTCGCCTTCCACGCGGAGAACCGGGGCGCGGTCGCGATCGCCGTCGGCCTGGAGGCGCTGAACCTGCCGCTGCTGCTCGGGTTCGTGACCGGCCTCCACGGGCTCGTCGAGCGCCGCGGGGGTGCGGGCGCGGACCGGTCGCGCCTGGCGGTGGCCGCAGGCGCGGCACTCTCGGCGATCTTCGCGCTGTACGCCGTCCTGTGGAACGGTGTCGTGCTGTCCGCCGGCGAGCTCGTCGTGCCCACTCCGGAGCTCGAGCTCGCCTGGCAGCTGCATGCAGCAGCGTTCGCGCTGGCGTTGCCGGCGCTCGGCACCACCTTCATCGGCGCTGCGCTGGCGACGCACGCGAGCCTGCTGACGCCGCCGTGGCAGCGTCTGCTCGGCGTGGCCGGGGCAGGCCTGCTGATCGCCGCCGGGACGGCCAACCTCGCGATCGCGGACGGCTCGCCGCTCCTGTTCGTGGGGCTGCCGGGCTACTTCGCCTGGCTCGTATGGCTGCTCGCGACCGGCGTACGACTGGTGCGCGCTCGTACGGCTGACGGGATGGTCCCTGTACGTTCGGGAGCATCGCCGACCGGAGGAGCGACCCATGATTGAGCTGACCCCGGGTCAGGAGATCACCCTCACCGCCGTGGACGGGACGCCGCTGACCAAGGTGCAGATGGCGGTCGGCTGGGACCACGCCCCGACTGCCGGCTTCATCGGAAGCGGCGCAGCGCCCATCGACCTCGACGCCTCGGCCGTGCAGTTCGCCGGCGGCCAGCTCTTCGACCTCGCGTTCTTCAACAACCTCGCGACCCGGGACGGATCGGTGGTCCACCTGGGCGACAACACCACCGGGAAGGGCGACGGGGACGACGAGGTGATCACGGTGGACCTCAGCCGGGTCTACGCCAAGGTCGAGTCGATCCTGTTCCTGGTCAGCAGCTATCAGGGGCACTCGCTCGAGTACATCCGCAACGCCTACTGCCGGCTCGTCGACGACAACGACACCGAGCTGGCCCGCTTCACCATCACCCTCGGGGTTCGCGAGACCGGGCTCGTCATGGCGAAGCTGTCCCGTGACGGCTCGGGCTGGAAGCTCGGCGCCATCGGCACCGGCATCGCCCTGAAGACCCCGACGGACTCGATCGAGGCACTCCTGCCTTTCGTCTGAGGCTCGCGGCCGGGCGCTGTCGGTGGCGACTTGTAGCGTCGGAGACAGATTCGAGCGAGCGAGCTCGGGCCCCACGGATAGCCGCACATCGGCTGAACTCACCTCACAGACACGGCCCCTCCTGTTGTTGACGCGCCTCCATGGCGCGGAGAGGTCCAGTCCCGTGAGTGCCATCCCAGCCGAGAGCGATTCTCCGTGGCGTGCGCCCGGCGTCGACGCCGACGCGTCGCCACAGGTGACCGCGCTGCTGCTGCGCCTCGAGCGGGTGCTGTCATACCTCCACGAGGTCTCGTGGGGAGCGCTGACCGACGCGGACGTCGTACGGCTGCTCGACGCGACCACCGCTGCCTCGGGCCGGCTGACCAGCCGGCCGCAGCCGGCGGACGCACGCGGAGGCGGCCCGGCTCACCAGGCTCGGCACGGCGCTCGAGTCCGGCCAGCACGCGTCGGTGGCGCGCGAGCTGGCCGCGGGTGGACTGCGCGTCGAGCAGGCGCGGGTCATCGTCGAGGCGGTCGACGCCCTGCCCCGCTCGGTCGACGCGGACGTACGTGCTCGGGCGGAGGCGGCACTGCTCAAGCTTGCGACCGAGCACGATGCCCGCGACCTCAAGCAGATCGGGAAACGGATCCTCGACGTCGTGGCGCCCGAGGTGGGGGAGTGCCACGAGGCCGACGCGCTGCAGAAGGAAGAGGCCCGCGCCATGGCTGCCGTCGAGCTCAGCCTGCGCGAAGACGGCGAGGGTCGCTGCCACGGCCGGTTCACCATCCCCTCGCACGTCGGCGCGATGTTGAAGCGACACCTGCTGGCGCTCGCCAGCCCGGCACGGCACACCGAGGCCGAGATGCGCGACGAGTCCGGCGACTGGAAGCCGCTGCGCCGTCGCATGGGCGAGGCGTTCGTCGAGTACGTCGAGCGCTACCCGACCGACGCCACTCCGCAGACCGCTGGGGTCAACGCGACCGTCGTGGTGACGATGACCCTCGAGCAGCTGCTGGCCGAAAAGGCCACGGCGCTTCTCGATGACGGCACGCGGATGTCCGCCGGTCAGGCGCGCCGGTTGGCGTGCGAGGCTGGGATCGTCCCCGTGGTGCTCGGCATGAAGTCGCGGCCGCTCGACCTGGGTCGCCTGGCCCGCCTCTTCAGCAAGGCCCAGCGCATCGCCCTCGGCCTCCGCGACCGAGGCTGCACTGCACGCGGGTGCGAGACCTCTGCCTCCGGCTGCCACGCCCACCACGACGACCCCTGGTCGAAGGGTGGGCTCACCGACCTGGCCAACGGCCGGTTGCTGTGTCCGCGCCACCACCGCCTGGCCCATGACTCGCGCTACGCGATGACGGTCCATGCTGACAACAAGGTGAGCTTCGTGATGAGGACGTAGGAATGCCGACCACGCCCATTCCTCCCACTTGTCCACCGATGTCGTGATGAGGTGCGATGGTTCGAACGTCGCGCCACATTCCCGAGTACCGGAGGCCAACATGACGTGGGCAAGAGCGCCCCAGGCCGACGACGTTCTGGACGCAGCAGTGGCTCTGGCGGCGTTTGCCGCTGCAAGTCCTGCGCTTGACGTGCGGCCATCGGTGCGTCGAGAGGTCTTGCGGACGTACGTGCTGTCCCTCGTCACCCAGGGAACGCTGCCCGGAAAGGGGCGAACGAGGTACGTCAGTGACGGAGCCGCGGGCAACGCGGGCGAACGGTTAGAACACGAGCACGTGTACACGCGCAAGTACCTGACCGATCTAGTCCTTCTCAACCCACACCAGGATGCTGTGCGGTGGCTTCTGACTCATCTCGCGATAGGCGCGACAGTTACCCGCTCTGAACACATGCGGCTGACGCGCGTACCCGGCTCAGTCCAAGGCTGGGATCGGTACGCAGCCGCCGGAGTGACTGTCACGGACTTGGCCACGGGCTCGGTGGTGTCCGAGAACGTGCACATCCCGGGGTGGATTCGTCAGCCGGGCCAGATCGGGTCGATGGGCCGCGTTGCGTTCCCCATCGACGCCCTCGATCAGTTCCTAGCGAGCGATGAGCTTCGAGATCTGTTGGATCCCGAGATCACCGAGCTCCATGGGGCGCGCGACTGGAAGATGCGGCGCGCGGAAGCATTAGAAAGTATCGGAATCGTCTCCCGAGCCGCCGGGCAACAGTTCGAGTCGCGCGAGGATGCGCGAAAGCAACTCTTCGAGCACGCAAGCGGCGGCGGGTTCGGTATCCGCGACTGGCTGCAGGACGCAGTGATGGCAATCCTGATCCCTCGCACCTAGTCACTTGTCAAGGATCAGCTCATCCGGCGCAGCACACCGACCGGCACTCGCTTGACCACGAAGCCGAGCGGCCCCCAGGGCCACGCGGGCACCCGGGCCGACTTCTTCTCCTTCTCGATGGCGTCGACCATGGCGCGTACGCCCTTCTCGGTCGAGGCCACCAGCGGCGTCTTGGCGGACGTGCCCGACATCTCGGAGACGATGTAGCCCGGATAGAGCACGGTGACCTTGATCGGGGTGCCGTGCACGTCGGCGCGGAAGCCCTCGGCGAGGTGGGCGACCGCGGCCTTGGTGGCGGCGTACGTCGTGATGTTCCTCGGCATCCCGCGCAGCGCGGAGAAGCTGGAGACCATGACGAGGTGGCCGGCGTTCTGGGCGCGGAAGATCCCGGCCGCGGCCTCGGTCTGGGCGAGGGCGCCGATGAAGTTGGTCTCGGCGGTCTCCTTGTTGGCGTCGAAGCGTCCGGTGCCGAGCGGCTGGCCCTTGCCGAGGCCGGCGTTGACGACGACCTTGTCGAGCCCGCCGAGCTCCTCGCGGAACTCCTCGAAGACCCGGAAGACCGCGTCGTGGTCGTTGACGTCGAGCGCCTTGACCGAGACCCGGACGCCCGGATGCGTCCGCGTGATGTCGGAGGCGACCTCGTCGAGCCGGTCCGTACGCCGGGCGCACAGCGCCAGGTCGTAGCCGAGTGCCGCGAACTGGCGGGCCATCTCGGCGCCGAGGCCGCTGCTCGCGCCGGTGATGAGGATCGAGGGCATCGGTGAGTCCTAGCGGTAGGTGACGAGGTCGGGGGAGAGGTGGTCGTGGGCGTTGAACGAGACGAGGGTGGTGCCGCGGCCGCCGCGCACGATCGTCGAGGTGCCGGTGTTGATCGAGACCGGGTTGAGCCGGAGCCAGAGGTCGGTGCGGGCTGCGGTGTCGTCGGCGAGCAGGCAGGCGACCGTCCACGCGATCGATCCGCCGCTCGTGAGCACGACAGCAGTCCCGCGAGCCGGTAGGGAGTCCGTGAGGCGGGCCATTGCGGCATCCACCCGCGCGGTGAAGGCGGCGAAGGACTCGTCGTACGCCTCGTCGTGCTCGCCGGACGTCCAGCGTCGCGTCGCCTCCTCGAACCAGCGCTGGAAGGCCGCCTTCTCCGACTCGCCCTCCACTGTCGTCGGCTCGTCGTGCACGCCGAGCACCTGGTCGTGGTCGAACTCGTTCCAGCCGGCGTCGACCACCGGCTCGCCAGCCCAACGCGCCGCCTCGAGGACGCCGGCAGCGGTCTGGACGTGGCGACGCATCTGGCCGACGACGACGCGGTCCGGCGCGATGCCGCGCGCGGCCAGGGCAGCGCCCAGCACGCGGGACTGCTCGTGGCCAGTGGGGGAGAGGTTGTCGTAGTCGGCCGCGCCGAACGACGCCTGGCCGTGCCGCACCAGGAGGATCGAGCTCATGCGATGAGCCCGTCGAGCCGGCGCCCGATGATCTGCACGGCCGGACCGAACAGGGCGTACATCTCGTTATTCGTCTGACCGTGGAAGTAGCGGTAGTAGATCTGCTGGGCGATCGCCGCCATCCGGAACAGCCCGAAGACCTCGTAGAACCGCCACTGCTCGGGCGTCACGGAGCGGCCGGTGCGCTCGGCGTACGCCGCCACGAACTCGTCGCGGGTGAGCATCCCCGGCAGGTGCGTCGGCACCCGGCGCATCATCTGGAACTCCTCGGTGTCGTCGGCCTGCACCCAGTAGGCCATCGAGCCGGCGAGGTCCATGAGCGGGTCGCCGAGGGTCGCCATCTCCCAGTCGAGCACGCCCACCACACGGGTGACGTCGTCGGCATCGAGGACGAGGTTGTCGAGCTTGAAGTCGTTGTGGATCACGCAGTTCGCGACGTCGTCGGGCTGGTTCACGTCGAGCCACGCCATCACCGTCTCGAGGTCGGGCACGTCCTCGGTGCGGGCGTTGCGGTAGCGGGTCGACCAGCCCTCGACCTGGCGCCGCACGTAGCCCGTGCCCTTGCCGAGGTCGGCGAGGCCAGCGGCCTCGGGGTCGATGCCGTGCAGCTCGGCGAGCACGTCGACCGCGTCGAGGCAGAGCGCGCGGGCCTGCTCGGGGGAGAGTGGCACGTCGGCCGGCCACTCGCTGCGCGGGATCACGCCGGCGATCCGGTCCATCGCGTAGAAGTCGCCGCCCACCACGTCGGCGTCGTCGCAGAAGGCGACCATCGGGGCGACGTAGTCGAAGACCGGTGCCAGCGCCGACTGGATGACGTACTCACGGTGCATGTCGTGCGCGCCCTTGGCCTTGGTGCCCTGCGGGGCACGCCGGACGATGAGGTCGCGGCCCGACGGATAGCGCAGCAGGTAGGTGAGGTTGGACGCGCCGCCGGTGAACTGACGGATCGCGGGCTCGCCGTCGAGGCCCTCCGGCGTGCCGGCGTGGGCGCGGAGCCAGTCGGCTACCCGCGCCACATCGAAGGCGTCCTCCTCGCGGACCTCCCGCGCGCCGGGTACGGCGGTCACGATCCGGCCGCCTGGAGCTTGGCCGCCTGGTCGCGCATCACCACGTCGTAGGCCGGCCGGTCGGCCCACTTGAGGAAGTAGGCCTGGCGAGCGGGCTCGTCCGGCACGATCACGTCGTCACCGGCGTCGATCCCGGCGAGCACCGCGGCCGCGATGTCGTCGGCGGTGATCCGCGAGCGCTCGACCAGGCCGCCGACGACCTGGCCGACGAGCTCGTCGCTGCCCTGCATCGAGTCCATCAGGTTGGTGCGGAAGTAGGACGGGCACACCACGCTCGCGCGGATGCCGTACGACGCCAGCTCGTGGCCGCACGTCTCGGTGAACGCCACCACCGCGGCCTTCACCGCGTTGTACGAGCCCATCCCGCCCGGGTGCACGAGCCCGGCGAGCGAGGCGACGTTGACCAGGTGGCCGGAGCCCTGCTCCTTGAGCAGCGGCACGAACGTCCGGGTGCCGCGCACCAGGCCGAAGAGGTTGATGTCGGTGATCCACTGCCACTCCTCGAGCGTGCAGCGGTCGACCCGGCCCCCGCCGGCGACGCCGGCGTTGTTGACCAGGACGTCGAGGCCGCCCCACCGCTCGCGTACGGCCTCGAGCGCGCCTGCCCAGTCGTCGTCCGAGGTGATGTCGAGGACCAGGTCGATGCCCTCGGCGGCGACCCGGTCGGTGGCCAGCACCTCGTCACCCCGGGCGCGGAAGGCCGTGACCAGGGCGGCGCCGAGGCCGGACGCCGCGCCGGTCACGAGCACCCGGCTCATGAAGCGTGCTTCCCGAGCTCGATCTTGGCGATGACGTTGCGGTGCACCTCGTCGGGGCCGTCGGCCAGCCGCAGCGTCCGCGCGCCCACCCAGGCGGAGGCGAGCGGGAAGTCGTCGGAGACGCCGGCGCCGCCGTGCAGCTGGATCGCCATGTCGATCACGTCGAGTGCCATGTTGGGCACCTCGACCTTGATCTCGCTGACGGCGGAGTACGCCTCGCGGCTCATGCCCTGGTCGAGCAGCCACGCCGCGTGCATCACCAGCAGGCGCGAGCGGTTGATCGCGATCCGTGCGTCGGCGATGCGCTCGCGGTTGCCGCCGAGGCTGGCGATCGGCTTGCCGAACGCCGTACGCGAGAGCGCGCGGGTGCACGCCAGCTCGAGGGCCCGCTCGGCGAGGCCGATGGCGCGCATGCAGTGGTGGACGCGGCCCGGGCCGAGGCGACCCTGGGCGATCTCGAAGGCCCGGCCGGGGCCGAGCAGGACGTTGGCGGCCGGCACGCGGACGTTGTCGAACGACACCTCGCCGTGGCCCAGCGGCTCGTCGTAGTAGCCCATCGTGGTGAGCATCCGCTCCACGGTCACTCCAGGAGCGTCGCGGGGGACCAGCACCATCGTGTGGCGCGAGTGCCGGTCGGCCTCGGGGTCGGAGAGGCCCATGAAGACGAAGATCTTGCATTCGGGGTTGCCCACGCCGGTGGACCACCACTTGCGGCCGTTGATGACGATCTCGTCGCCGTCGACCTCTGCGGTCGCGGCCATGTTGGTCGCGTCCGAGGACGCGACGTCCGGCTCGGTCATGCAGAAGGCGCTGCGGATCTCCGCGCGCAGCAGCGGCTCGAGCCACTGCTCCTTCTGGGCGTCGGTGCCGTACTTGAGCAGCACCTCCATGTTGCCGGTGTCGGGGGCGTTGGAGTTGAAGACGAGCGGAGCCATGAAGGAGCGGCCCATCTCCTCGGCCACCGCGGCGTAGTCGACGTTGGAGAGTCCCTCGCCGCCGTCGGTGCCGAAGTCCGCGGCGTAGTGACCGGCGTGCTCGGCCGGGAGGAAGAGGTTCCACAGGCCTTGCGCGCGGGCCTTGGCCTGCAGCTCGCCGATCACCGGGTCGGGCGTCCAGTTGTCGCCGCCCGACTCGCGCAGCCGGGTGATGCGGGCGTGCGCCTCGGCCTCGATGGGCTCGACCTCGGTGGACACGAAGGCGCGCACCCGGTCGCGGAGGTCGGCGGCGCGGGGAGAGAGGGAGAAGTCCATGCTCTTGACCCTCGCACACTGTTGAGCAATGCTCAACAGTGTGTCCCACGGTTCAGCAAAAGGTGCCGCAGCGCCCGTACGCCGCCGCCTGACTGCGGAAGACCGGCGCCGCCAGCTCGTGGGCATCGGGCTCGCCAAGATCGTCGAGAAGCCGATCCAGGACCTCTCGCTCGACGACATCGCGGCCGAGGCGGGCATCTCGCGGGGCCTGCTCTTCCACTACTTCCCGACCAAGACCGACTTCTACCTCGCCTGCATCGCCGCCGCCGGGCGCCGGATGCTCCGTACGACCGCGCCCGACGAGGACCTCCCGGGCGAGGAGCAGGTCGAGATGGTGACGCGGCTGATGGTGGAGCAGATCGAGCGCCGCCGCGACTTCTACCTCGCGCTCGTGCACGGCCACGGGGTCGCGGACCCGCGCGTCAGCGAGGTGATGGACTCGGTGCGCGACGGCAGCACCGAGCGGGTCGTCCAGGCCCTCGACGTGCCGGAGCGCCAGCGCGACGTCGTACGCGCGTGGTGGGCCTACACGGAGGACCGGGCGCTCACCTGGTCGGCAGTGCCGACCGGCGAACGCCCGGTCCCGGTGTCGGAGCTGGTGGCGGAGTGCGTCGCCGCGCTCCACGCCCTCCTGGCCATCACGGCCTGACGGCTACTTCGTGACGCGACCCGACACCGCGAAGCGCGCCTTGTCGTCGAGCGGACGACCCTGGCAGGCCAGGACCGTGCGCTTGCCGCAGGTGTAGCGCGTCGATCCGTTGACCAGGGTCACCGAGACGGCGCCGACCTTGCGGTTGTCGAAGCTCACCTTGATCCGGCCGTCGCCGCCACGGTTGAGCCGGACCATCTTGACCTGGCGCTTGCCGTCGAGCAGGTGCACGACGACGACGGCGGACGGGGTGGTGCGCTTGACCGGCCCGGTGACCGCGAGCGATAGCTTCCACTTCTTGCCCGACAGGCCCTTTCCCGGTGCGTAGACGTACGACGCCGAGGCCAGGTGGTTGACCTTGGTCGCGAAGCGCTTGGACCGCTTGCCCTTGCTGAGCTGCTTGCCGCCGTCGACCTTGGGGAACGCGTACTCGGCGCCCTCGGGGAAGTTGACGGCGGGGGTGAGGTTGCCGGCGGCGTACTTCGCGTAGACCTTGGCCAGGCCGCCCTTGCGCTTCAGCACCTTCTGCAGGGCAGTGATGCTGTACTTGCCGCCGTCCTGCTTGAGCGAGCCGGCCTGCTCCCAGGCCTTCTTGACGATGTCGATGCCGTAGTTGCTCGACAGGTGCTCCCAGAAGACCCAGTTGCCGTACTGGTAGCCGGCGTTGCGGCTGAACGCGTCGAGCGGGACGTTGGCAGCGTAGATCTGGCTCCACGGGAAGTACTGCCGGTTGTCGTTGACCTGGGTGGCGATGCGCTCCTCCATCCAGGTGGCGGTCGCCTCCATCATCCACGGGTCCTCGGCGTAGTCGTAGGCGTACTGGACGGCGTGGAAGAACTCGTGGGCGGCTGTGACGACGAGGTTGTCGGTCGGCGTGCCGGTGGGGAACTGGGCCGCGGCGAAGTCGTTGTCGAGGACGCAGTAGCCGGAGCCGGTGCGCTTCTTGACCCGCTTCTCGCCGGCGCAGAAGCCGTAGATGTCGCCGCCGAGGTCCTTTAGGTAGACGTCGAAGAGCGGGCTGCCGCCGCGGGTGCCGTCGGTCAGCGGTGCGCGGTAGCCGAGCTGGTCGACGATGGTGCTCCACACGGAGTCCATGACCGCCAGGTTCTGCGCGGGCCACTCGGGCGACGGCGGTGCGTCGGTGCCGGCGGCGACGTAGTGGAGGCAGAGGCGCGTGTTGCAGATCGGCGCAGCCTCGGGCTCGGTGTAGCCGAAGCCCTGGTCGTCACCGGCGCCGTCGGTCGGGCGGGCGAGCAGGGCGTTGGCGATCTTGCGGTCGTTGCCGCGCAGCTCGGACTTGCGCAGCCACAGGTCGCGCAGGGCCAGCGTGGCCGACGGGTCGCGCCGCAGCGCTTGACCGGACAGCACGCGACGGGCCGTGGAGAGCGAGTCCTGGGCGGTCGGCTCGCCGAAGGCGGGGAGCGCGGGATCGGGGGCGACCTCGAGTCCCGGGACGGTCGGTCGGTCGGCGTCGGCGGCGACGGCGGGCGCGGAGAGAACCGCACCGCCCATCAGTGCCACGGCCAGGGCTGTGGTGACGATTCGGCGCATGGTTCCCCTCGTGGTTGTCATCTCGGAGGCGACCCTAACCCAGCCGGGTGACAGCCAGAGGACGGCTCAGAGGTCGGCGATGTGCTCGATGATCGCCGTGGTGGAGATGGCGGGGGTGCGCTCGAGGTAGACGACCTCGCACACGTCGCCGAGCTCGTCGAAACGGCCGGCCCAGTCGTCGCCCATGACCAGGACGTCGGCGCCGTGCTCGATGACGTAGTCGCGCTTCTGCTCGAGGCTCTCCTCGACGAAGACCGCGTCGACGACCTTGAGGGCGCCGACGATGGCCAGCCGCTCGCGCTGGCTGAAGATCGGGGCGCGGCCCTTCTTGCGCTCGTTGAGCGCATCGGCGGAGACACCGACGACGAGCCGGTCACCCAACGCCGCAGCGCGCTCCAGCACGCGCAGGTGCCCGACGTGGAAGACGTCGAACGTCCCGAAGGTGATCACGGTGCGAGGCATGCGCGGCATTCTGGCATGGTCGGGGAGGATGGGAGACATGGCCGCTACTTCGCCCCCGATCTCCCTCATCACGCCCGATCCGGACGCTGACGAGGCACGTCGCCGCGGCCTCCGCCAGATGCGTACGGTCGCCGTCGGCCTGCTGCTCCTCGCCGCCTGCGTGTACGTCGCCACGCTGGGCCGGGACGGCTTCTGGGGGTTTGTCAACGCAGGCGCCGAGGCGTCGATGGTCGGTGCGATCGCCGACTGGTTCGCGGTGACCGCGCTCTTCAAGCACCCGATGGGCCTGCCGATCCCGCACACCGCGCTGATCCCGCGCCGCAAGGACGAGCTGGGCAAGGGGCTCGAGGAGTTCGTCGGGGAGAACTTCCTGCAGGAGGACATCATCCGCGAGCGGGTCGCCGCCGCGACGATCTCGGCGCGCGTGGGCGACTGGCTCAGCGATCCCGCCAACGCCCGCCGCGTCGTCGACGAGGTCTCCGACGTGGCGGCCATCGCGCTCGGCAAGGTGCGCGACGACCACATCGCCGACCTGGTGACCCAGGCCTTCGTGCCGCGGTTCCGCGAGGAGCCGATCTCGCCGCTGCTCGGCACCACGCTGATGGAGGTGCTCCGCGACGACCTGCACCACGGCGTCGTCGACCTGGTGGTCGAGGAGATGCACCGGTGGCTGGTGGACAACCCCGACACGTTCGCGCGGGTGCTGGGGGAGCGGGCGCCGTGGTGGGCGCCGCCCAAGCTCAACGACGCGGTGACCACGCGGATCCACACGGAGGCGGTCGCCTGGGTCGAGGACATCCGAGACGACCCGCACCACCGCGCCCGCGACGCCCTCGACTCGATGCTCGGCCAGCTCGCCCACGACCTGCTCAACGACGCCGAGACGCAGGCCCGCGCGGAGGCCTTCAAGGTGCGGCTGCTCGACCACCCCCAGGTCGTCACCACGGCCATCTCGCTGTGGAAGGCGATGCGCTCGGCACTGCTCGTCTCGATCCGCGACCGCGAGGGCGCGGTCCGCCAGCGGCTGCTGTCGGAGCTCAACCTCTTCTCCGGGCGGCTGCGCGAGGACGCGGCGCTGCGCGAGCGGCTCGACCGCACCGCCGCCGACCTGACCGTGTTCATGATCGAGCGCTACGGCGCCGAGCTGACGACGGTCATCACGCACACCATCGAGCGCTGGGACGGCAAGGAGGCCGCGCGCCGCATCGAGCTGCACGTGGGCCGCGACCTGCAGTTCATCCGGATCAACGGCACCATCGTCGGCGGCCTGGTGGGCATCGTCATCCACGCCGTGAGCCTCGCGGTCGGCTGAGGCCCGTCCTCAGGCCAGGCAGGGCTTCATCACGGGCATGACCCGCGTCGTGCCCTGGCGCGCGTGGGCGTACGCGTCGTCGAAGTGCGCGAGGTACTGGTCGTGCAGCCACCGGTTGCCGACGACCCGCACCATCACCTCGTCGTTGTAGAGCAGGCCGCCACACGTCGTGTTGGACGTCCCGGTCACGACCACGTCGCTGACCTTGCCGCGGAACCCGGCGTGCGCGACCAGCATCTTGTCGTGGGTCAGCACGGTGCGGACGAGTGCGTCAGGGATGTCGCCGGTGGGCTGCGGGGACTCGAGCCAGTTCTCCACGGTGTCGCGCGAGGTGACGATCCGCACGCGGCACCCCGCGTCGGACAGTCGCGCCAGCTGGCGGCGTACGTCGTCGCGCTGGATGACCGCGAACATGGCCGACACCCGCGACCCGCGCGGGCACGACAGGTCGCGCAGCGTGGTCAGGAGCAGGTCGCTGCGGTTGGGGTAGACCGACGCCGTGATCGTGCCGTTGGACCAGGTCTTGCGCCGGTCGTCCCACCGGGTGCCGCCGGCCTTCACGCTCTGCGCCTCGAGCCGGGCGAAGTAGTCGAGCCCGAAGGCGTACAGGCCTGGGTCGTCGATCTTGAGGAAGGAGTTGTACTGGCGGTACTGCCGGTCCTCGAGGTTGGCCGAGGAGGTGATGAAGGACTGCACCCCGCCGATCTCGGTCAGGTAGAACTTGAGGTGCTGCACGTCCTGGCTGTCGGGGTACGGACCCGGTGCCCGCCACGGCAGGCAGGCGCCGTCGCAGATGGTGACGTTGGTGCGGTCGGGGTCCTGCTGCTCGATCGTCTCGATCAGCCGACGGCCGTGGCGGTTCAGCCGCAGGTCGTCGTCGCCGACGAGGTAGACGACCGCGCCGCGCCGCTGGGCGGCGATGAGCGCGTCGGTGGGCGGCTTGATGTCCCAGCGGAACATGGCGACCCGGATCGTGTCCCCGGGGCCAGCTGCGTCGAAGAGCGTGCTGGCGCGGCCGAGCACCGTGGGGTCGGCCGTCACCGTCGGCGGCGAGGTGAAGCAGGCCTCGATGCCGCCGCGGATCGCGCAGCCCGACTTCCCGGCAGCCGCACTCTGGCCGGATGCAGTGGACGTCGTCAGCGCGGCCAGGCCCAGCAGGCCGGCTGCGAGCTTCAGGATCCAGCGTCGAGTCCGCACGGTCGCCGACCCTAGCCGCAGTGGTTGACTGGACACATGACATCCGAACCCGTCGACGTGCCGATCCGCGACGAGTCGATCCGGCTGGGCCAGTTCATGAAGCTGGCCAACCTGGTCGAGTCCGGCGCCGAGGCCAAGCCCGTCATCGCCGACGGTGCGGTGTCGGTCAACGGTGAGGTCGAGACGCGCCGAGGCCGCCAGCTCGCCCCGGGTGACGTGGTCACGATGGGCGGGCAGGTGGCCAGGGTCGCCACCGGAGAGGTCGAGATCGACGTCCCCTGGTGAGGCGCTACTTCACCTCGCGGTGCAGCACCCGGTAGGTGCCGACCGCGAGCGGCAGCAGCACCCACACGGCACCGGAGGTGGCGAGGTGGGCCCAGTCCTTGCCCGCCATCTCGCCCGTGAACAGCGGAGCGGTCACTGAGTCGAGGTTGAGCCATGTCCCGGCGTCCTCGAGCGCGCCGATGATCGAGGTGGCGATCGACCAGACGGTCGGCAGCACCAGCACCGTGACGATCGCGACGGGGGTGTTGAGGAACAGCAGCCCGAACGCGACGCCCTGCAGGACGAAGATCATCAGCGCCAGCACGACACCGCCGGCGGCCGCAGCCGACAGGTCCCACTCGCCGGTGCCGAAGGGGGTCGCTGCAGCAGCGGCCGCGAACGCGACGACGAGGAGCGCCAGGGCGAGCAGCAGGGCGGCGAGCGCCTTGGCCAGGACCACCCGGCCACGACGCGGCTCGAGGGTGAACGTGACCAGCCCGGTGCGCTGCGACCACTCGGCGGTCGTGGCCATGATGCCCAGGATCGGGAGCAGCATCGCGAGGGGCACGGTCGAGAGCTGCACCAGGCTCGCGAACGTCGCTTCCTCGGCCGGTCCCCAGATGATGAACGCTGCGAGGACGACCACGGTCGCCGCCGCCATCACGATGACCATCCAGCGCCCGGCGCGGGTGTCGACCATCTTGCGGAGCTCAGCCTGGAGCGTGCGCCCGAAGGGGACGCCCGGCCGTCCGGCCAGGGGCTGGGGAGTGGGTGCGGTGGGGCTCCCGCCGACGGCGGGGGTGCCGGCGTACGTCGTGGTGGTGCTCATGCTGCTTCTCCTTCGCGGGACGTGGCGGCCGTGAGGCCGAGGAACATCTCTTCGAGGCCTTCGGAGCCGCCGGTGCGCAGCTCGAGGAGCACGATCCGCTCCGCGGCGGCGATCCTGCCGACGACGGCGGGCTCGGCGTCGACGACCAGCCCGGAGCCGGTGCGCGTGACCGGGACGTCGGCCTGCTCGAGCAGCGCGACCAGTCGCGTGTCGTCAGTGGAGTGGACGGTGGTGCCGCCTCGGCTGAGCAGCTCGTCCTTGGAGCCCATCGCCACGATGCGGCCGCGACCGATCATCACCAGGTCGTCGGCGACGATCTGGACCTCGTGCAGCAGGTGGCTCGAGAGCAGCACGGTGCCGCCGCCGTCGGCGAAGCGCCGCAGCAGCCCGCGCATCCAGTGGATGCCCTGCGGGTCGAGGCCGTTGGCCGGCTCGTCGAGGATCAGCACCTGCGGCTCGCCGAGCAGCGCCGCGGCGATGCCCAGCCGCTGGCGCATGCCGAGCGAGTAGTTGCGGACCCGGCGGCCCGCCTCGTCGTCGGTGAGGCCGACGACTGCGAGCACCTCCTCGACCCGCGCCTTCGAGACGCCGACGGAGACTGCCGCGACGCGCAGCACCTCGCGGCCCGTACGACCCGGGTGCTGCGCCGACGCGTCGAGCATCACGCCCACCTGGCGGCCCGGGTTGTGCAGATCGCGGAAGGGCTGCCCGAGGATGGTGGAGCGGCCCGCGGTGACGGGCGTGAGGCCGGTCATCATCCGCATCGCGGTGGACTTGCCGGCTCCGTTGGGCCCCAGGAACCCGACGACGCTGCCCGGGCGGACCTGGAAGGAGATGTCGTCGACGGCGGTGAAGCCGCCGTAGCGCTTGGTGAGGTTCTCGACTGTGATCATGGCTCTAGCCTCCGTGAGCAACGGGTCCGGGACATCGGGCGCAGGGCTCGACGACCTCCACCCCAGGTATCGCCGTACGCGCCAGGTCGACACCTGGGTCGGACGCGGCCACGACTCCGGTCGCCCTAGGCTCGGCCCATGATGGCGACGATGTGGCGCTACGCGCTGGCGCTGCTGATCAGCGCGGTCGCCTGGGGCGTCACGGTCTTCACTGCCGTCGACGTGGGCGTGAGCGATCGCCTGATGACGTGGCTGCTCGTCGGAGACCTGGCCCTCGGCGTCGCCTCCTTCGTCCTGATCCGGTGGCGTCACCGTCAGCCCACCCTCATCGGCATCGTGCTGGGGCTCTTCTCCTTCGTCTCGACGTCGAGCGTCGGCCCGTCGTCGTGGGTCGTCGGCTCGCTCGCCGCGCACCGTCGCTGGCGGCTGCTCTCGGTCGTGGTGCCGCTCACCGTTGCCGGCGGGGTGGTGCAGGAGCGCATCGGCGCCACCGAGGACCCCCTCCCGCTGTGGGCCTCGATCGCCTTCGGCCTGCTGGTCGCCGGGATCCTCGTTGCGACCGGCTACGCGATGAGCTCGCAGCGCCAGCTCCTCGACTCCTACCGGGATCGCGCCCTCACCGCCGAGCGCGAGCAGCTCGCCCGCGTCGCCCAGGCACGGGCGGCCGAGCGCACCCGCATCGCGCGCGAGATGCACGACGTGCTCGCGCACCGGATCTCGCTCGTCGCGATGAACGCCGGCACGCTGAGCTATCGCACCGACCTCTCGGACGACGAGCGCGCCTCGGCGGCGAGGTCGATCGAGGACAACGCGCACCGGGCGCTGTCCGACCTGCGTGCGGTGCTCGGGGTGCTGCGTGACCCCACGCTCCCGACGGACGGCACGCCGGAGCGGCCGCAGCCGGGGATCGACGACGTCGCCGCCCTGGTGGCGGACGAGGCCGCCGGCGGGATGCGCGTACGCCTTGCGAACCGCGTGGACGACGAGATGCCCGCCGCCACCGGACGTACGGCCTACCGGATCGTGCAGGAGGCGCTCACGAACGTACGCAAGCACGCGACCGGGACAGCCGTCACCGTCGACATCGCCGGCACGCCTGACGACGGTCTGGTGATCGCCGTGCGCAACGCCGCGCCGGTGGGCGCCGTGCCCGGACCTGCCCTGCCGGCGTCAGGCCTCGGACTGATCGGCCTCGCCGAACGGGCCGAGCTGGCCGGTGGCCGGATCAGCCACGGGGTCGACCCGACCGGTGGCTACGCGGTGCGTGCGTGGATCCCGTGGATGCCGTGAGCACCGCGATCTCGCTCGTGGTCGTCGACGACGACCCGATGGTGCGCGCCGCGCTCCGGATGATGCTGGGCGGTGACTCGGGGATCACCGTCGTCGCCGAGGCGGGTGACGGCGAGGAGGCCCTGCGCGTGGTACCGGCGTCGGGCGCCGACGTCGTGCTGATGGACATCCGGATGCCCGTGCGCGACGGGTTGAGCGCGACCGAGGAGCTGCTGCGCACGCATCCGCACCTCAGGATCATCGTGCTGACGACCTTCGACACCGACGACATGGTGCTGCGTGCCCTGCGGATCGGGGCGGCGGGGTTCCTGCTGAAGGACACCAAGCCCGCCCGGTTGGTCGAGGCCATCCGGACGGTCGCCGCGGGGCAGCCGATGTTGTCGCCGAGCGTCACCGCCCAGCTGATCGCGGCCGTCACCCGCGACGGTGCGACCACGGCGGCGCAGGAGCGCACGCGCTCTGCCACGGACGCCCTCTCCGCGCTCACCGAGCGGGAGCGCGACGTCGCCGACGGGGTGGCCCGCGGCCTGAGCAACGCCGAGATCGCCGCCGAGCTCTTCATGGGCGTGCCGACGGTGAAGACGCACGTCGGACGGATCTTCGCCAAGCTGGGCGTCGAGAACCGGGTGCAGGTCGCGATCCTGGTCCACGACGCCCAGGGCTGGGCGTCGGGCGGCTAGCGGACCTCGAGCAGGTCCACCACGAAGATCAGCGTCTCGCCGGGCTTGATCGCCCCACCGGCACCGCGGTCGCCGTAGCCGAGGTGCGGCGGGATGACGAGGCGACGGCGGCCGCCGACCTTCATGCCCTGCACGCCGGTGTCCCAGCCGGAGATGACCTGGCCGATGCCGAGGCGGAACTGCAGCGGGGTGCCACGGTTGTAGGACGCGTCGAACTCCTCGCCCGAGGAGTGGGCGACACCCACGTAGTGGACCGACACGGTCGAGCCGGACGTGGCCTCGGCACCGTCACCCTCGACAAGGTCGGTGACCTCCAGGTCGGTGGGCGCCTCGCCCATGTGGGGGTCGACGTCGGGCTTCTCGCTCACAGGTGTCTCCGTTCAGTTGCGTTGTCAGGTCTGGTGCACGTAGTTGTCGAGCTGGTCGCGCTCGAACTCGAGCTCGCCGATGCGGTTCTTGACCACGTCACCGATGGAGATGATGCCGGTCAGCTTTCCGTCGGCGACCACCGGGACGTGCCGGATGCGGTGCTCGGTCATGGTCTGCATGAGGTCGGTGAGGCCGTCGGTGCCGGAGCACGTCCGCACGTCGGCGGTCATGATCTCCCGGACCTGGCTCTCGAGCACGGCGGCGTCGGAGTTCAGGCGGCGTACGACGTCGCGCTCGCTGACGATGCCCGAGACCCGCTCGCCGTCGTCGCTCACCACGAGCGCTCCGACGTTGTGCTCCGCGAGCAGCGCGATCAGCTCGCGCACGGTCGCGTCGGGGCCGATGGTCACCACCTGGTGGCTGGGCTTGGCGTTGATGACGTCGTTGATCTTCACGGTCTCGACCTCTCGCTCGTCCAGTTTCCTGGGACTACTGATGGGTCACCGTAGCGCTCAATCGAGGACCGGAGGGGCCTGGCGCTCGCGCAGGCTGCTCACCGAGCCGGGGCCGCGGCGCGGCACGTCGGGGTCGGCGTCGTCGTCGTCCATCGCGCCGAGGAAGGACAGCGCGGCGTCGTGGAGGTGGCCGTTGGTGGCGAGGGCGTTGCCGCCCCACGGACCGTCGGTGCCGTCCAGCGAGGTGAAGCGGCCACCGGCCTCGCGCACGATGACGTCGAGCGCTGCCATGTCGTAGAGCGCCAGCTCCGGCTCGGCGGCGATGTCGACGGCGCCCTCGGCCAGCAGCATGTAGGACCAGAAGTCGCCGTACGCACGGGTGCGCCAGCAGCGCCGCGACAGGGACACGAAGTCGTCGAGCCGGTCGCGCTCGTCCCAGCCCGAGAGGTTGGAGTAGCTGAGCGACGCGTCCTCGAGGCGGCGTACGTCGGAGACCTCGCACTTCGTCGCCTTGAGGAGCGAGCGGCCGGTCCAGGCGCCGTTGCCGACCAAGGCCCACCACCGACGCTGGAGCTGCGGCGCGGAGACGACGCCGAGGACGATCTCGTCGTCGACCGCGAGGGCGATGAGGGTGGCCCAGACCGGGACGCCGCGGACGAAGTTCTTGGTGCCGTCGATCGGGTCGACGATCCAGCGCCTCTGGCTGTGGCCGGTGGTGCCCTGCTCCTCGCCGATGACCGCGTCGCGCGAGCGGACCCGCGAGAGTGTGCGGCGGATGCCGTCCTCGACAGCCGAGTCGGCGTCGGTCACCGGAGTGAGGTCCGGCTTGCTCATGACGTGCAGGTCGAGCGCCTTGAAGCGCGACTGCGTCGTCGAGTCCGCGTCGTCGGCAAGGACGTGCGCCAGGCGCAGGTCGTCGGTGTAGTCAGTGGAGCCGGTGATGGGCATGGTTCACAGGCTATTCCCAGCAACCGGTCCTACCCTGCACGCATGGAACTCAACGGTGTGCCGCTGCACCCGCTCATCGTCCACGCGGTGGTCGTCCTCGGTCCTCTGGCCGCCCTCACGGGACTCGCGTACGCCTTCGTCCCGCGGTGGCGCTGGCTCCTGCGCTGGCCCCTGGTCGTCCTCGCAGTGGTCACCGCGGCGGCGGCGGTCCTGGCCACGCAGTCCGGTGAGGCGCTGCTCGAGTCGCGTCCCGAGCTCGAGCCGCTGGTCGAGGAGCACGAGGAGCGCGGCGAGCTGCTGCGCAACGTGGCGCTCGGCTATGCCCTCGTCTCCCTGCTGGCGGCGTGGGCACTGGGCGGCGTCTCGGCGCTGGCGTCGGGCAGGGGAGCGCGGGAGACCCGGCTGGGGATCCCGGTGATGGCACTGCTGACGGACGGTGCGGTTGCCCTGGGGGTGTGCCTGTTCCTCGCCGGCGACTCCGGCGCCCGCGCCGTGTGGGGGTAGGTCGCGACGTCCTCGCGCAGGACAGGAGCTGCAGACGGCACATGTGGCGTCGTCAGCGGGGTACGGACGCCTGTACCAGCCCGCCGACGAAAGGACCGAGATGTTCGACAAGAAGAGCAACATCGCCGCACAGGAAGCCTTCGGCGAAGCGGTCAACACCGGCAATGTCGAGGCCTTCGACCAGCTGGTCGCCGCGGACAGCGTCGACCACGACCCGGCACCCGGGCAGCAGCCTGGTCCGGAGGGATACAAGGCGTTCTTCAACGAGATGCGCACCGCGTTCCCCGACATGCACCTCGACGTGGACACGATGGTCGCCGACGACGACAAGGTGGCGTTCGCCTACACGCTCAGCGGCACCCACCAGGGCGCCTTCCAGGGCCACGACGCCACAGGCAAGTCGATCAAGGTCAGAGGCATGCAGATCAGCCGGTTCACAGACGGCAAGATGACTGAGCGCTGGGGCAGTTCCGACGAGCTCGGAATCCTGACCCAGCTCGGGTTGGCGTGAGCCCGTGTTGAACCATGTCCGACGCGGAAGCGGCAGTCCACTGTTGCTCGTGCACGGTCTGGGCGCAGGGTGGCGATCCTGGGCCCCCGTGATCGACGACCTGGCCGAGCGCCGTGAGGTCATCGCTGTCGACCTACCGGGGTTCGGTGAGACGCCGGCGTTGACCGGCGAGGTCTCGATCGCCACCCTGACCGACTCCGTTGCGGACTTCATCCGCGAACAGGGGCTGGACGGGGTCTCCACCGTGGGCCAGTCGATGGGCGGCCGGATGGTGCTCGAGCTTGCGCGGCGCGGAGTCGGCGGCGACACCGTGGCGTTGGACCCGGGCGGCTTCTGGAGCGACCGCGAGCTGGCCGTCTTCGGCGCCACGCTGCGTCCGTCGATCGCTCTGGTCCGGGCGCTGCGAGGAGTGCTGCCAGCACTGCTCGGCAACCCGGTGGGCAGGACTCTGCTGCTGGCGCAGTTGTCGGCGCGACCTTGGGCGCTCTCGGGCGAGACCGTGTTGCCGGACGTGCGCGGGCTGGCCGACTCCCCGTCGACCGGCGCGGCGCTGGACGCCCTGACCAAGGGGCCCAAGCAAGAGGGCGCGCCGGCTGGCACAGTGCCCGGCCGGGTCACGATCGGGTGGGGACGCCGTGATCTGGTGACCGTGCCGAGACAGGCCGCACGCGCCACGGAGCTGTTCCCCGACGCGGTGCTGCACTGGTTCGAGCGATGCGGTCACTTCCCACAATGGGACGCACCGCGGGAAGCCACTCAGCTGATTCTCGACAGCACAGATTGAGGTCGGTTGCTCCCGCCGGCCACGCCGCTGGTCAGTAGTCGTCCACGGACCTGGCGGCGAGCAGCCGGCGGAACGACTCGACCCGGTCGGGGTCGGCCTGGCCGGCGGCGACGGCCTCGTCGAGCCCGCACTCGGGCTCGCCCGTGCCGTGGCTGCACCCGCGCGGGCAGTCCTCGGTCATCTCGTCGAGGTCGGGGAACGCCCCGATGAGCTGGTCGGGATCGACGTGCGCGAGCCCGAAGGAGCGGATGCCGGGGGTGTCGATGATCCAGCCGTCGCCGCCCGGCAGCTCGAGCAGGTAGGCACTGGTGGACGTGTGGCGCCCGCGGCCCGTGACGGCGTTGACGATGCCGACCTCGCGGTGCGCGTCGGGGATGAGCGCGTTGACGAGGGTCGACTTGCCGACCCCGCTGTGGCCCACGAAGACGCTCGTACGCCCGCGGAGCTTGTCGAGCAGGTCGGACAGGTCGCCGGCACCCTCGCCCCTGAGCTGCGTGACCACCCACGGCACGCCGAGGGACCGATAGGTCGACAGCAGCACCTCGGGATCGGCCAGGTCGGCCTTGGTGAGGCAGAGCAGCGGCGCCATCCCGGCGTCGTACGCCGCCACGAGCGCGCGGTCGATCAGGCGCGGGCGCGGCTCGGGGTCGGCCAGCGCGGTCACCACGACGAGCTGGTCGGCATTGGAGACGATGACGCGCTCGACGGGGTCGTCGTCGTCGGCGGTGCGACGCAGCGTCGTGGTGCGGGGGACGACCTCGACGATGCGGGCCAGGGAGCCGTCGACGCCGCTCATGTCGCCGACCACCCGCACGTGGTCGCCGACGACGACCCCCTTGCGGCCGAGCGGGCGCGACTTCATCGCCATCACCCGCCGGCCTTCGTACAACAGGGTGAAGCGGCCGCGGTCGACGGTCACCACAAGTGCAAGGACGGCGTCGTCGTACGACGGGCGGTCCTTGGTGCGCGGGCGGGTGCGGCGTCGGGGCCGCTCGTAGTGCTCGTGGTCGTGCTCGGAGTACCGCCCCGTGGTCACTGCGAGGCCCCGTGCACCGCGAGGGTCCAGGCCCCGGCGAAGTCGGGGAACGTCTTGGCGGTCGTGGCGACGTCCTCGACCAGGACGCCGTCGACGGCGAGCCCGAGGATCACGCCGGCGTGCGCCATCCGGTGGTCGGCGTACGTGTGGAAGACGCCGCCGTGCAGGGGGGCGGGGCTGATCGAGAGGCCGTCGTCGCGCTCGGTGACGTCGCCGCCCAGCCTGCCGAGCTCGGTCGCGAGGGCGGTGATCCGGTCGGTCTCGTGCCCGCGGATGTGGGCGACCCCGCGCAGGTGCGAGGGGGAGTCGGCCAGCGCGCACAGCGCGGCGATGGCAGGGGTCAGCTCGCCGACGTCGTGGAGGTCGAGGTCGACCCCGGTGAGTCGCGTGGGTCCGGTGACCGTGAGGCCGTCGTCGCCCAGGTCGACCTCGCAGCCCATCAGCGCCAGGATCTCGCGGAGCTGGTCGCCGGGCTGCGTGGTCGCCGCCGGCCAGTCCCTGACCGTGACCCGTCCACCGGTCGCCGCGGCGAGGGCGAGGAACGGTGCCGCGTTGGACAGGTCGGGCTCGATGTCGTGGTCGACCGCCTTCACCGGACCGGGCGCGACCGCCCATCGGTTGGCGTCGCCGTCGTCGACCTCGACGCCGTGGCGGCGCAGCATCTGGACGGTCATCTCGATGTGGGGGAGCGACGGCACCGGCTTGCCGACGTGTCGTACGTCGACCCCGTGGTCGTAGCGCGCCCCGGCGAGGAGCAGGGCGGAGACGAACTGCGACGACGCGCTCGCGTCGATGGTGACCGTCCCCCCGGCGACGCTGCCCGCACCGGCCACCGAGAACGGGAGGGCGCCGCGACCGCCGTCGTCGATCCGTACGCCCAGGACGCCGAGCGCCGCGAGCATCGGACCCACCGGGCGTTGCCGCATGTGGGGGTCGCCGTCGAAACCGACCGTGCCGCGCGCGAGCCCGGCCACCGGCGGCACGAACCGCATCACCGTCCCGGCGAGGCCGCAGTCGACGTCGGCGTCGCGGTCCCACGGGCCCGGGGTGACGGCCCAGTCGCCGTCGACGTCGTCGATGCCGGTGCCGAGGGCGCCGAGCGCAGAGGCCATCAGCAGGGTGTCGCGCGAGCGCAGCGGACGGCGTACGACGCTGGGGCCGTCGGCGATCGCGGCGAGGAGCAGGGCGCGGTTGGTCAGCGACTTGCTGCCGGGCAGGGAGACGACCCGCTCGACGGGCCCGTCAGGGCGCGGCGCAGGCCAGTGCTCACTCACCCGCGCACCCTATCGAGGTCAGGTCAGCTGGGCGCGGGCCAGCCTCGCCTCGCGGCGGGCGTCCTTGGCGACCTGGCGAGCCTCGCGTCGTACGTCCTTGGCGGCGCGGCGCGCGCGCCAGGCCAGGCCGGGCTTGCCCTCGGTGTCGACGCCGGCGAGGAGGAGGCCGCCGAGGATCGAGGTGTTCTTGGCGAACTGGAGGCGCTGCATCGACTTGGCCTGCGGGTCCGACTCCTCCCAGAACCGGTGTCCGGCCAGCGTGGTGGGCACCAGCGACGCGGCGAGCACCGTCGCGCTGAGCCGCGGTGCGCGACCGGTGGCGAGGGCGGCGGCGGCAACGATCTGCGCGCCGGCGTTGATCCGTACGAGCGTGGCGGCGTCAGTGGGGATGGGCGCTCCGGGCGCGGCCCGCTGGGCGAGCGGCACGATCCGGTCGGTGACCTTCTTCGCCTTCGCGGCGTGCGCCTCGGTCGCGCGCAGGGCGTTGACCCCACCCACGACGAAGATCGTGGCCAGCATCGGACGGGCGAGCAACCGGGTGATCGTCATGCGTCCTTGTCTACACGATGCGCGGGGACGGTGCCCCGTCCGCAGGGGTGCGGCTCACCCCAGGTCGGCGCGCCAGGTGTTGTTGCCGGGGTCGGCGTCCTGCGAGGCGGTGCTGAGGCTCGCGACCACAGTCGCCCCCTGTGGCGCCACGACCTCGAGGCTGACGGGGGAGAGGTCTGCCGCGGAGATCTGGCAGGTGGCCCGCGCCTTCGCGAAGGTGCAGCGCCCGTCGGTCGTCCGCACCACGTTGCCGTCCGCCGACTCGACCACGAGGACGGCGCTGGCGCCCGACGGCAGGCCCGCGATCCGCAGCACCACGTCGTACGTCGGCCGCGCGCCGCCGACGCTGCCGCTGAGCGACGGGTCGGGCAGGGCGGGTGGCGGGGGAGTCGGGGTGCTGGGTGTGGTCGGCGTCGCGGTGGCCGTGGGGTTCGAGGTGGGGTTAGAGGTGGGGGTGGTGGTCGGGTTCGACGTGGGGTTCGACGTCGGGCCGTCCGTGGGCCGCGACGTCGGGCTCGAGGTGGGACTGGAGGTCGGGCTGGACGTCGGGCTCGAGGTCGGGTCGGACGTCGGGTCGGAGGTGGGGTCGGAGGTGGGGCTGGAGGTGGGGTCGGACGTCGGGTCGGACGTCGGGTCACCGGTCGTGGGGTCGGTGGTCGGGTCCGTCGTGGGATCGGTCAGGAAGTCGACCTCGTCGCCGGGGGTCAGCACGACGGCCGCCGGGGTGGTCCGCTCGCGGGTCGACCGGTCGGTGGCCGCTGCGGTCGGCGACGCGGTGCCCGAGGCGCTGATCGTGGCCGATGCCGTCTGGTCGCGGGTCGCCGACGCGTCGGGCGCGGCGTCGGGCCCGCGCGTCCCGAGGGCGATGCCGCCCGCCACGATCGCGGTGCTGGCGGCGACACCGGCCACCGCCGCGGTGGCGGCGTTCCCGGTCACGAGGTCGCGTGCCCGGCCGAACAGGAAGGCGATCCCGACGGGCACGGAGCCGCCGGCTGCCGCAGCCCCGAGGTACGCCGTCGCCGCCGTGCCGAGGAGGAGGGGGGCAAGGAGTGCACCGAGGTTGGAGTTGACCTCGGTGAGCTCGATGTAGACGGCCATGCACGCACGGCACTCGTTGAGGTGCTCCTCGACCTTCGCGCCGTCGCGGCGGGAGATGGACGAGCGGACGTACGCGCCGAGCTGGCCGTGCGTCCAGCGACACGTGTCGGCCTCGAGCTCGACGGCGTGCTGGGTCAGGAACGCCTCGCGCAGGCCCTCACGGGCGCGGTAGGCGAGGGCGGAGACCGAGTTGGCGCTCATCCCGAGGATCGGCGCGATGTCGGCGGGCTTGTCGCCCTCGACCTCCGTGTGCCAGAGCACCAGCTGCCAGCGCTCGGGCAGCGAGGCGAACGCCCGGGCGGCGGCCGCGCTCTCGAAGCCCTCGACGGCGGTGTCGACGAACGGCACGCCGGGGTCGAACGCCTCCATGTCGTCTGTGGTGTGCAGCCTCGCGGTCGCCCGGATGCGGTCGACCTGCAGGCGCCGGACGGAGGTCAGCAGATAGGCGCGGAAGGCCACGTCGGGCCCGCCGCCGCGCTGGAGCACGCCGAGCACCTTGACGAAGGCCTCGGACACCAGGTCGTCTGCGTCGCCGGCCGGCACGAGCTGCCGGGCGAGGCGCCGCGCGGCCTCGACGTGGCGCTCGAACAGGTCGCCGTAGGCGTCGACGTCCCCGCCGCGGACCGCCGAGATCAGCTCGGCGTCCCCCGGTGCCTCGATGCTGGTCGCGACGCTCATGTCAACGGATGCTTCCCGGAAACTTTCCTTGGCCTTTGCCAAGTGGCACAAACTGTAGTCCTCCACGCGATGCGTGGGTGCCATTGGGCAAAATCGCGAAAACCCCGGTCTGGTCCGCGTCATGGGCGCCGATGACGGCCGTCACATCGGTGAGCAGGACACACAGAGGGGGTTGCCGTGAAGATATTCGCCACACGTGGGCGACGTCTCCCGGCTTCCGGTCCTGGGGTGAGCGGGCCAGGGTCTTCCGTGCGGTCGGGGTTGCCGCACCGGTTCGAGGCCTTGGGGGAGGCGCTCACCTCGGGATCGGACGTGCTCCGTGCGTGCGCCGTCGCGGGCGAGGACCTCGCCCGCGACGGAGCCTCGATGGAGGAGACGCTCGAGGGGCTGCGCGACACCTGGCAGCACGCCTCGGCGGGCGACCCGTCGTACGACGCCGTGAGCGCGCTGGTCACTGCCTGGAGCGAGATCACCCTCGGCTACCTGCACCAGCTCTCCTGCGACGACCCGCTCACGGGGCTCGCGAGCCAGGCCCACCTCCGCAGCCGGATCTCCGAGCTCTACCGGCTGGCCGACGACGTCCCCGGCCACGCCCTGGTCGTGTGCGCGCTGCCGCTCGGCGACGACCCGTCGGACGAGCCCGGCGACCACTTCACCCGCGCCATGCGCGTGGCCCGGGCCGGCGAGCTGGCCCGTACGGCCTTCGCCGGCGACGAGACCGTCGCCCGCCTCGGGATGCACCGGGTCGGCATCCTGTGCCGGCGCGACGAGCGCCTCGGCCGCCGGGTGCGGGTGCTGGGCACCCTGCTCGAGGGATCTCCCGAGGGCACGCCCGTACGGCTCTGGATCGAGGGCCTGCCCGGCACCGACCACCTCGCCGGAGCGCTCCTCGACGAGCTCGCCCGGGGCTGAACGTCCCCGGTCCCCGCTAGGGTCCGTGACATGTGCGGCCGCTATGCCTCGTCCCGTCAGCCTGACGACCTCATCGAGGAGTTCGAGGTCGTCGAGAGCCGGGTGGCCGCGCCGCTGGCGGCCGACTACAACGTCGCGCCGACCAAGGAGGTCTACGCGATCGTCGAGCGGCCGCCGTCGCGCGAGAGTGAGGAGCCGCCGCAGCGCCAGCTGCGGGTGCTGACCTGGGGCCTGGTGCCGTCGTGGGCCAAGGACCCGTCCATCGGCAACCGGATGATCAACGCCCGGATGGAGACCGTCGCCGAGAAGCCGGCCTACCGCAAGGCGTTCGCCACCCGCCGTGCCCTGCTGCCCGCCGACGGCTACTTCGAGTGGTACCCGACCTCGCTCACCAACGCCAAGGGCAAGCCCGTGAAGCAGCCGTTCTTCATCCGGCCCCGGGACGGCGGTGTCCTGGCGATGGCGGGCCTCTACGAGATCTGGCGCGACCCGACCAAGGCCGAGGACGACCCTGACCGGTTCCGCTGGACCTGCACCGTCCTCACCACCGAGGCCGAGGACTCCCTCGGCCACATCCACGACCGGATGCCGCTCATGGTCGAGCGCGACCGCTGGCACGAGTGGCTCGACCCGACCACGCCCGGCGACACGTCCCTGCTGGTCCCGGCCGCGCCCGGCCGGCTCGAGGCGTACGCCGTCCCGACGCTGGTCAGCAACGTCCGCAACAACGGCCCCGAGCTCGTCGTCCCCCTGGAGGCCACCTCATGAAGAAGGCCTCGGTCCGGATGGTCGACACGCCCCACGGCGAGGGCCGCCTGCACACCCGCCGGGCCACCAGTCCGATCGCCACGTTGCTGCTCAGCCACGGCGCCGGCGGCGGGGTCGAGGCACGTGACCTGTGGGCCCTCGCCGACGCGCTGCCGGCGCAGGGCGTGTCGGTGGTGCTCTTCGAGCAACCGTGGCGGGTGGCCGGCCGCAAGGTCGCGACCGCTCCGGCGACCCTCGACGTCGGCCTGACCCGCGCCGCCGACGCGATGCGCGTGCGTACGCCCCTAGTCGTGGGCGGCCGCTCCGCCGGTGCCCGCTCGGCGGCGCGTACGGCGAAGGCGCTCGGTGCGTCTGGCTGCCTTGCCCTGTCGTTCCCGCTCCACCAGCCCGGGAAGACCGAGCCCACCCGGCTCCCGGAGCTGCGCACGTCCGGCCTGCCGACCCTCGTCGTGCAGGGCGAGCGCGACCCGATGGGCCGTCCCGAGGAGTTCCCCGGCGACCTCGACCGCCTCGACCTGGTCGTCATCCCGGGCGCCGACCACGGCCTCAAGGTGCCGGCCCGGGGCGAGGTCAGCCAGGCGGAGGCGATGGGGATCGTGGTCGAGTCGACCCTCGAGTGGCTGGTCCGCGAAGTCGTCGGGAATCCCCGCAGGGGGTGAGGTGTTGGAGGTGGTGTGCAAGCACTCACCCTCGACCGTCCCTCGCCCTCCTCCACGGCGGTACTGTGGGAGGCGATGACTGAATCGCTGAAGGACGAGATGTCCACGCTGGACGACGCCGACATCGTCGTGGAGGACGAGACCCCCGACGACAGGACCGCGCGCTTCGAGCGCGACGCGCTGCCGTTCCTCGACCAGCTCTACGGCGCGGCGATGCGGATGACCCGCAACCCCGCCGACGCCGAGGACCTGGTGCAGGAGACGTTCGCGAAGGCGTACAGCGCCTTCCACCAGTTCAAGCCCGGCACGAACCTCAAGGCCTGGCTCTACCGGATCCTGACCAACACCTACATCAACTCCTACCGCAAGAAGCAGCGCCAGCCGCAGCAGTCGATGTCCGAGGACGTCGAGGACTGGCAGCTCGCCCGCGCGGAGTCGCACTCCTCTACCGGCCTCCGGTCGGCGGAGATGGAGGCGCTGGAGCACCTGCCCGACTCCGAGGTGAAGGACGCGCTGCAGCGCCTGCCCGAGGAGTTCCGGCTCGCGGTCTACCTCGCCGATGTCGAGGGATTCCCCTACAAGGAGATCGCCGAGATCATGGACACGCCGATCGGCACCGTGATGTCACGTCTGCACCGTGGTCGTCGCCAGCTGCGCGACATGCTCGCCGACTACGTCCGGGCCAACGACCTGCTGCCGGCCGCCACCGTCCCCGGCACTGACGGGAGCGAGTCGTGAGCACGCACGAGCACGGCAAGGACGACTGCGTCGACTACATCGAGCGCATCGTCTACTTCATCGACAACGAGCTCGACCAGGCGTCCTGCGCCGTCGTCGAGATGCACCTGCGCGAGTGCGGGCCCTGCCTCGAGCGCCACGACCTCCAGAAGGCGGTCAAGCAGCTCGTCGCCAGGTCCTGTGGCGAGGCCGCGCCGGAGTCGCTCCGCGACCGCGTACGCCTCCGGCTGCGCGAGGTGCGGATCCAGATCACCGAGGGCGGGTCCTGAGCCGATTCGCTCCTGTCGGCCTCTTTTGAGAGACTGACCCGAGCACCGACTTCAGGAGGACCAGATGGGCAAGACCGGACGCAAGCGCCGCGCTCGCAAGAAGAAGGGCGCGAACCACGGCAAGCGCCCCAACGCCTGACGCGTCTTCTTCGACACGTCATCGTGAGAGTCCCCGCCACGGCGGGGACTTTTGCATGTCCGAGGTCAGTGGAAGTAGAGCTCGACGCCGTCCTCGATCGCCTCGGTCATGGCGATCGCTTGCTGATCGGTGAGTCTCGCCGTGCCGGTGTGGTCGACGAGGAAGGCCTGGCCGTGCGGGGTGCGCCACAGGTGCCGCCCGGGGCCGACGACTCGGGTGGTGAGGCCACCGTGGGTCTTGGTGCGGTGGTGGCTGCGGCGTAGTGGCCCGGAGTTGTGCGGGCCGGTCTGGCCGGGTGGACCGGTGTCGTCGTAGGGGATCGCGTGGTCGTAGTCGACGCCGTCGCGGGTCGCGCTGCGGGGCGTGAAGGGGAAGCAGTCGCCGCCGGTCTGCACCCACACGTGGTCCTTGACCACCTCGGGGTGCTCGTAGGCGTCGACGCGGCGGCGCATCCGCAGGTCGAGGACCGGGGTGACGGTGACGTCGGCGTGGCCGAGCACTTCGTGGAGCTGGGACACGTCGATGGGGCCGACGCCCTCAACCCGGGCGACGCCGGTGCCGGTGCGGAGTGCGTCGTCGGTGAGGTGGACGAACAAGCGTCCGCGGCCGCGGAGCTTCGCCAGCTTGCGCGCGGGGAGAGAACAGAGCCGGTTGACGGTGTCGGCCATGTGGTCGGGTGCCCACACGGGCTGGCGGGGCTGTGCCGGCTGGTCCGTGTCGGCGTCCGCGCTGCCCTCGGTGTCGGTGTGCTCGACGAGGAGCTTGAGGAGATCAAGGGGGCGCGCGAGCCAGCCCATGGCGAGGGAGCGGAGCTCGTCGTGGTTGTGGTCGTGACCCATGGTGGTGGTGAGGATGTCGGCGACCCGGTCGACCATGGCGTCGATCCAGGCAGCGTCACCGGCGGTGATGCGGGCGATGATGTGGCGGTAGCCGTACTCGTCGGTGCGGGACAGGCGTACGTAGCGCTCGTGCCGGGAACGCTCGCGTTCGGCGCGGTGGGTCTCGGGATCGGCCTCGATGACCTTGGCTCGCGCGATCTCGAGAACGGTCGAGGGTGCGTGGCCGGCGATGGCCCTGGCCACGGCTCGGTCGACGCGTACGACCTGTTCGGACAGCAGGGCACGGGAGAGCACGGCGACCTTGCGTGCCACCCACGGCTCGCAGCGGCCGGCCTCGACGACCGCCCAGGTGCGCGGGAGTCGGTGGACGAGGTCGAGCCCGTCTGCGAGGAGCGCGCGCGTGGTGGTGGGGTGAGTCTCCCGAGCCATCGCCAGCTCGGGGATCGCGTGCTCGCGCATGGCAGGCGTGCCGTCGCCGCCGGGAGTGAGCATCGGGTCGCGGTCGTCTCGCGCGTGCCCGTTGGTGACCGCCCACCGAACTGCGAGCTCCAGCTCCGCAACCTCCGCGAGCCGGCGCGCGCGCAGCGCCTCGGTAGCGGAGTTCAGCAGGTCGCTCGCCGACGCCTCATCGGCCGCCTGTGGCGGCTGCTGGGGGAGAGCGGCGATAGTCATGCCTCAGGGTATCGAACAGGTGTTCGAGCCGCAAGAGGCATAGGTGCCTGTTGATATCCGTCTCGGCGCTGGGATCGACTCACGTCGTGGCGGGCAAACCTGACTTCGGGTTGCGCGACCCAATGGCGGCGGAATGGGCTAGATGGGACTGACACCCGTTCGTGCAGCGGACCCGGGCTCTACAGGCGCGGCTGACAGGTGCACCCAAAAGAAATGTCTCCGAGGCGCTCTGCGCTGATCTTCCCGCATCGAGAGCACTCGACCCGGTGAGGGTCGTAAGCCATGGACGGGTTGGTGAGCGGCCCGAGGTAGATATAGCCATGCTCCTCGGCGGTGGCTTCTGCCCGCTCGTAGGTCACCGGCTTGTTGTCGCCATATGGTCCGAGCGCCGCACGCTGCTCAGCCCCCCACTCGCGCCAGTAGCAGGCCCGGCAGGTCTCGACGTTCGCGACGTTGTTGTCCTGCACGTAGACGAATCGGTAGTGCGCGACGTTGCCGCACCGTAGGCACCGGGTGAGCAGCCAGTCCTTCGGATGCGTGAAGGACTCCAGCGGCTCCAAGCCCCCTCTGCCCAGGATCACGTCGATGTGGGTGTAGCAGTAGGTCGGGTTCTTATACGTCTTGAAAGCGGCACCGTTGGTGCAGGTATCGATTGAACAGAGTTGGTCAGTGGGAACAGGTACTCGACGCAGAGGCTTCGGCGACTTGGGGGGCTTCGGCGGTGTAGGTGCTGGCCGTTCAGCAAGCGGGACCGACCGGAGGCGACCTCGCTTCGGTGGTGTACCCGTCCCTGGGGTGGGCACGGGGAACAGGTCGGCAACGTTCGCGAAGTCAGTAATCGGCTTGCCTTGGATGCACCGCGCGAAGTCGTCCTCAGTCATGACCTCGATGGGTTGGCCTCCGTCCTGTAGGTCAAACGCCTTGCGCGCCTTGCCAGTGACGTTTGAGCCCGGCCGTAGAACGGCGGGATTGATGTCGCCGACCACCAGCACGTGGGTCCGCTTCGTTGTGTTCTGTTCGGGCGTGGCACCGACGCGAGCGCACTCCTGTCGAGCAACATCACGGGTCATGGACATCAACGTGCCGGTGAACACGACGACCCGGCCGTAGAGGTAGCCGCTCGGGTCTGCGTCCGTGTTGACCTCGATGGGCGTGAAGTTCCTCCCGCCGCTGCCGAGAGCGACGCTGCCGGCGTAAATACCGCTGCTCATGTGCCCAATGCCCAAGTGATGGGCGGCTACTAGGTCAGCGAGCTCGGTGACTCCCGCCGCGTCTGCTAGGCCATTGACCACCGACACAACACCGTGCGCGTCGGCCAACGGATCGTGATGGTCGCCCATCTGCGATCCAAGCGACTCCACCACGTACGGCAGTCGATACGACGGCAAACTGAGTGCGCGCCGCGCCATGACCATCGAACACAAGAAGCGCATCTCGGGCCACTCGATGTTGTCCACCGCGCAGGCGTAGCGGATCACGCCGATGTCAAAGCCTGCGTTGTGTGCCACCACCACGTCGTCCCCGATGTAGTCCACGATGGCGGGGAGGATGTCGTTCCATCGGGGAGCGTGCCGAACCATGCTGGCGTCGATGCCGTGCAGCGCGGTGTTGAAGGCGTCGAAGTAGTTCACCTGCTCGGGGGGACGAATGAGCCAGCGTCGCTCATCGACGGCTTCGCCGTCCCGCACTCGGACCAATCCGACCGCACAGGGTGAGCCCCGGTAGGCATTGGCAGTCTCGAAGTCGAGCGCGGTGAAGTCGAGCATCGTCAGACCAACGCCTGCTCGTGGACCCGTGCCGCAAACGACTCAGGGAAAGTGGCGATCAAAGGGGAATTCATTGACTCCGGCATGATCCACGGCGTCTCACCCGTCTTCGGGCGGGTCGTGCGCCGGCGCCGCTCCTCGTCGGTTTTGAGCCACGCCGTCCACGCTAGGGCGAGGTAGTTCGCCGTAGCAAAGGCCCTGCTGGTCGGGGTGTCGTCCACTGGAGCGAAGTCTGCAGGGATGGGGCTGACAGGGAACACCGGCATCGCGACTGAGGCCGACCGCGTTCGGCGCTTGTGATCCCTGACAGCCTCAGAGATGGCGTGCTGATGCGCCTCGGTATAGGCCACGAGGTCGGTGAGGTCAGACTCGGTGAGCGGCTTCCCCGCTACTGGTAGCCCGTCGAGTGTGGTCCCGTTCGTGACAAGCACCCCGCAGCAGCGGGTTAGCGAGGAGACCGCATCCATGGCGTCCTCTAGGTCCTTCGCCGCATCTACTTCTACGGCGTTGACGTGCCGAGCCTGCGTATCCTTCGCCGAGGTCACCCAGAGGGTGATGGTGTCGCTCCCCGGCTGATTGTCGATGGTCGTGATCCCACGCATGTTTCAGTTCCCCCTGGCTAGCCCGTCTGGCGTCGCCGCATCGAGGCTAACCACAGCCGGAGACATTCGTCGCTGGTATGGGAAGGACAGGAGGCGAGTGGCGTTGGCTAGGTGACCCGATTCGAGGTCGTGGAGGCATATCTCGACGGCTACGAGATGCAGGGGTCCGGGGCCAAACCATCGTGGAGTACTGGAGCCAGCCGAGCAGGTCGACGAGTTCAACAGGCACACTGTTGGATCCATCGCGGTTGTGGCTGAGTTACGCCAACTGTCGCGGCGCAGGCGGCGAAGTGGGGCAGGTACGTGGTTGTGCAGCAGACCCGGGACGGCCCTGGCGGATACCTTCGACCCACGATGAGCGATACCTACTGCCACCTTTGCGACGCCGACCCCTGCTATTGCGGGCAGCACGGCCAAGTCGCCCACGTCGAGATTAAGTTGCCTTCAAAGCGCGGCGGCCCCAACGGGCTCGACGCTGCTGTCCGCGAGTTCGTGTTGTCGTCACACGAGGCGGGAGTGCGCGAACCTTGGGAGGGGTGGCTTCGCCGCATCCAGGCGGAGTTCGGAGAAGACGACGCGCCACGGCAAGTTTGGAACCGCGTTAGCAACGACCTTCAACGCGAGTGGCTCCTGATCAGCCACCCGAATGTTGAGGGCCCCTTGATGGCGCCCTCGTCCTATCCAGAGGTCAAGCGACTGTCGCTGGACGAGGCGATCGCGGAGGTTGAACGACTTCTAGACAGCGGTGGTTGGGTCCGCGGCGAGAACGGACTGCGGCTGTGGCAGGTCGTTGAGCGCATCCCTAACGTCGTCTACATCTCGATCTACGACGCACTGCATGAGATGAACCGTCGGGGCCACCGCGTGACTACAACGTCCCCGGGCGGAAACAACTCGCAGTTCTGGTACGTCGAAGCCTGAGCGTCACAAACAATGCGGGCCAACGCGGCGGAAGGACGCTCGTGAGTCCGCCCGCATGGCGAATCATCATCCGCAGTGAAAAGCTGTCATAGGTTCTCCTAATGACGGACAGCGGCATGACTGGCTTAGTACCTTCGGCAGGGCTTGTGTTGATGCAAGCGGCGACGGAGGCGAGGCAGCAGGTCCGGCTGGCTAGCCCCTACATCTCTGCGGGAGTCGCGCACGAACTCGCCGGCATCGCCAAAGATGGTTCGGCAAACTGGTCGATTCTGACGTCCCTTGACGCCGCCGCGGTAGCCCACGGGTCGCTGAGCATTCAAGGGCTGCGGGCGCTTCGGGATGCGTCTGTCGAGCTGCGGACAGCCTCCAACCTCCACGCCAAACTCTTTCTATGTGACCCGGTGTTCGGGCTTGTCGGGTCGGCCAATCTGACACATGCGGGGCTCGGAAGCGGTCAACGAGCGAACCTTGAGCTCGGCTTCCTACTTCCTCGAACTACGCTCGGCGCGGCCGCAGATCAATTCGCTTCGTGGTGGGCCAAGAGTGATCCCGTCACTGAACAGATGCTCGCCGCCACAGAGGAGGCAGCCGCCAAGCTCCCGGCGTCGGTACCCGTGCCCGCTCCTTCGAACGGCGCGGGTAACCCGATCACCGCAGAGGTAGAAGCCGCCAATGCTCTGTTGGCTGAAGCAGGGGGCGTCGCACTCTGGGTCAAAGCGTTGTATCGGGATGCTGTGACAGCGGACGATCCGTGGCGGAGCGACAGTTTTGTTAACAGTTCGAAGAAGGGCAAGCCGTCGTTCGCTGTGGGCGATCTTCTGCTCATCTACGCCAAGGCGGCTGGAAGGTGCAACGCTGTCGTCCAAGTGGCCGGTTCCACTCGCCACGATGTCCCGTTCTTGCTCGCGCAGGGCGTGCCTCAAGCGAGCGCAGATCGCTGGCCCTGGGTGACTCCCGTGTCTGGCCGTCTCCAGGTTCCCGTGGCCACGGGAGTTCCACTTTCCGCGCTGGGCTTCACCGGCTTGTCGCTTCAGGGCGGTCACAAGCGACTGGGGTTGAGTGAGTTCGCCGCGGCTCTGCGCTATCTCAGCGGCAGACCGTAGTCGACGACAGCGGATTGCGGCGGAATGGGCTAGGTCAGGCTGACAACAGTTCGCGTAGCAGACCCACTGGATAACGCGCGTGGATGTACCGGTCTCCGCGCATAGGGTTCCCCCATGCTGCGCCGACTTGACCCGACGACCTCCTACCGCTCTCTGAGTAAGGGTTTCTGGCCCCCGGCACTGCCCTTGGGTGGGCGCTCTGTCGTCTACGGCCACAACGGCAGCGGTAAGTCTTCCTTTGCATCGCTTCTCCTTGAGATCGCCTCGGACGACGCAACCACGGAGGTCGTCTGGGAGGACGAACTGGGGGTGAGTCACACGGTGCCCGTGGGCAGCGGCGGACCTTCGCCCGCCATGGCGGTCTTCACCAAGGAATGGGTGCGCCGTAACCTCTCGCAGTTCCTCGATGGCGACACCGCCTCACCCATCGTCACCCTTGGCGAGGAGGCCATCGAAGCTAAGGAGCAGGAGGTCGAACTCGGCAAGAAGATCGACGCCTTCCGCCTTGAGGCCACCGAGGCAGGAAAGAAGAGTCAGGACTCAACGGCCAAGGCCAAGAAGTTGGCTAGCGCGGCTCAGGACGGCATCGCAGATCAACTGAAGAGCTTCCACTACCAGCGCTTTACGAAGAACAAGTACTCGATGCCAACCGTTGAAGGGCTTCTCCGCAGCTACAAGGGCGAGTTCCCTGACGAGAACAAGAGTGTCGAGGCGCTCAAGCGTCTGAGCGAGCCCGCACCTAAGCACGTATCCGCACTGGTGGATGCGCCGGGTGGACTGACGACGGTGCTGAGCGGAGTCGACGTCCTGCTTGCGGAGACGCCCACAAGCGTGGCGCTCGCATCCCTCGCCGCAGATCAGGAAAGGCAGCGGTGGGCCGAGCAGGGTCTTCGCCTACACGAGGGGCTAGATGACTGCCTCTTCTGCGGGAACGCCGTAACGGCCGAGCGCCGGGAGCAGCTTGCCAAGCACTTCGACAAGAGCTGGTTCGACATCCGCCAGCGCGCGCAGTCGCTGCTGCAGCAGGTGCAGAGCCGGAAGGCGGCCCTGAGTAGCTGGCTTGATGCGGTGCCAGCACCGGAGACGCTTGCGGGCGAACTCCGAGATGGCTACACCGCGAACCTTGAGGGCGTGAAGGAAGGCGCGGCGTTGCGAATCGCGGTGCTTGATGAACTCGGGCAGGTTCTCAAGGAGAAGGTCGAAGACCCAGCCACAACACCTGCCGCCCCGGAATGGTCGCTCCTCGCCGATGAGCTGTCGGCCGCCCCTCTTCAGAAGGCGATCACCGAGCACAACGCACAGGTGGACGACCACAACACAGTGGTCGAGGCACGTTACGAGACCGTGCTCGACCACATCATCGGGTCGCGGGCAGAGGCCTTCCGTCAGCATGAGGCGAGTGCCAAGAGCGCGCAGGCCGAGAGCAGGGCTGCAAAGGACGGTGCCGACCTAGCAGAACGGACGCTCACCGACCTTCGCCAGAAGCAGTTCTCCAACAGCAAGATGGCAGAGACTCTCACCAAGGACCTAGCCCGCGTCTACGGAAAGGACCACCTCAGTGTCGCCGTAACCGAGGACGGCAGGTCCTATGCCTGTCGTCGGGGGAAGGCGCCGGCTACGCACCTGAGCGATGGCGAGCGCACCACCCTGTCACTCCTCTACTTCCTTCGGAAGTTGGAGGACGAGACCATCAGTGGGGACAAGTCGGGACGGATCGTGGTCATTGATGACCCGTCCAGTTCCTTGGACCGCGAAGCGCTCTTCGCCACGCACCAGTGGCTGGTGGACACGCTGAAGGGCTTCGGCCAGTTCATCGTGCTCACACACGACTTCGGCCTTTTGCGGCTCTTTCTTAAGTCGCAGGGGAGCGCATGGGGAACCTCTCGCAACAAGATCAAGAAGGGGGATGCGGATGAGATCCGCTTCCCCAAGGTGGCCTTCTTGGAGATGTACGCAGCGACGAAGGATGACGTGCGAAGGACGCAGGTCGCACCCCTTCCGCCAACCCTGGTGAAGCACACCAGCGAGTACGCCTACCTCTTCGCCAAGGTGATGGACGGCGTGGTCGACGGCACTGATCACGACCGGCTGTTCCTGCTCCCCAATGCGGCGCGTCGTGTCCTCGAGGTGTTCGCCAGCTACAAGGCTCCGCACCTCGGCACCTTTGACCAGCGGCTTGAGGACCTCATGGGTGGAGACCTTTCCTCCAACCCGTATCGAGACGTCTATGACTTCTGCAATCGCTATTCCCATGGCGAAGGAAGCGAGAGCGTGGATGTGCTGGATTCCCGCGCCATTCACGGGCAGATCCGCAGGTGCATGGAGTTCTTGAGGTTTGCCGACCCTGAGCACTTTGAGCGCATGTGCAAGGCAACGGACTCGGACGCTACGGCTATCGCTTAGCCTCCGTCGCAGGCGCCTCCGCCATCATTCTCTTAGTGATTCGAACCCGTGACAGTAGGAGCGAGGCAAGCGGCTGAGGGTGGGTGAACCCGTCAACCCGCCACGCGACTGTTGAGCCGACGCACCAGCCGTCCTGGGCCCGGCTCTGCACGCTTCGGCCGTCGGTATTCCGGAGGTCGCAAGTAGAGTCGATCCATGACCGGCGACCCCCAGACTGCCGCGCGGCACCCACCGTGCGACCTCATGCCCGAGGTGCCCCGTGGCTAGCATCAAGGGCCGGTACGAGTACGACGATGACGACCTAACTCCTGGCAAGAAGAAGGAGGGCGGGCTTCATCAGAACCTCTTCGACAGCGAGGGCAACCTCAAGGGGAGCGCACGATTCATCCCTGATGAGAGGCAGGACGACTCGGAGCTTGAACCCGTCTTCGCCTACGAGCCGGTCTCCGTGTACGACGAGGAATACGAGCGTCGGCGCGAGCGTGAGCGGGAAGAGAACGCCGAGCTGGTTGCGAAGGTAGTGATCCTGCTAGTCGCAGTGGCTACACCCCATGCCAAGCGGTTATGGCACGAGAAGGCTCGCCCGGCCATTGAGGCTCGCAGAGCGAGAAAGGCTGAGCGCAAGTCCAAGAAGGCTGCACGCAAGGCCGTCAAGGAAGCCGCCAAACACCCCATCGTGCTTGAGGCGATGGTGGTGGACTCGGGGCAGGAGTTGGCTGTCGCCGAAGAGGTCTACCGAACAGACATGAGCAGCGCGGAGGCGCAGGCCCGCTATCTTGCTGCCCTCGCGGCGCGGGCCTTCAGCGAAGAGCAGATCAAGCTCGTTTCCAACGCCAACATTGTTGACGGAGAAGCTCTTGGTGAGCTGCAACGGACGCTCGCTGAACTCCCGCCGCAACAGGTCAAGGGCATCATCGAAGCGTTGGAGGCAAACCCGTCCGTGCTGACCGGCGACCTGCTGACCGAACTGGGGAAGCTTCTGGGATTGGATCGAGTCGAGACTGATCCCGATCCCATCGAGCAGCGAAGCGATCGTTGATCGGGGCCGAGCTCCGATCCGTCTCGAAGGTCGTGGGCCCAGCGCAATAAGCACCCCGCTGCTTGGCCTGCGCGCCTTGTCGCCGGCGCACATCTGGTGGGCACCCGAGTGCTCATCCGGTCCAACGCTCAGCGCAATAAGCAACCCACGCGTGGATGGCGGTGCCATAGCACCGTTGGGATCAGGCCGAACGCCCGCACTAAGTGCCGTGGCCCCCATTCTCCGCACCTCTTCTGGCTGGCGGATCAGACCAGGAAGTGATGCCGGTTGCGGTGATCGGCTTCTTGCCCCGCGTCATTCTGGGCGGAGTGGGGCAATGCCCTAACTCTCCGTCCGCAGCACACCCAGCCCCGGCCGGACGGCTCTCCGAGCGCATGCGTCACTCGTCACGGCAGCATCGAGCTCAGCCGAGCCGGGAGAGGAACCGTTCCGCGTCGACCACGACGCGGGTGATCTCGCCGGCGGCGAGCACCTTGCCGGTGGTGGTGTCGCGGGCGCTCACCGTGAAGCGGTGGAGCCGGCCGTCGACGTACGCACTCGACGCGCTGACCTCGACCTCGGCGCCGACGGGGCTGGCGGCGAGGTGCTCGACCTGCATGCGGGTGCCCACGCTGGTGGAGCCCTCGGCGAGGGTCGGCTCGAGGCTGGCGCAGGTGGCGGCCTCGAGCCAGGCGAGGAGGCGCGGCGTCCCGAGGACCGGCAGCGAGCCGCTGCCGACGGCCGCGGCGGTGTCGTCGTCGGTGACGGTGTACGCGAGCGTGGCGGGCTCGAGGTGCGGCATGTGCGGGCCTTCCGGGGAAATTCTGCGTCGATGGGGCAACCTGAGGGACTGACACACGTCTACCAGACATGAGCACGAGGGCGGCCGGGACGAGGGCGATCGGCATGGTGACTGCGGAGCCGGCAGTGGACATCACCGAGCTCTACGCCGCCCACCGGCTGCCGCTCGTACGCCTCGCGGTCCTGCTGGTCGACGACGTCGCGTCGGCGGAGGACGTGGTGCAGGACGCGTTCGCCGCGCTCGCCCGGCGTCCCGACGCGGTCAAGGACCCGTCGAAGGCGTTGGCCTACCTCCGGGTCGCAGTGGTCAACACCGCGCGCTCGGCGCTGCGCCGACGACGTACGGCGCGGGGGTACTCGCCACCCCACGACCTGTCGCCGCCCTCGCCCGAGGACACCGCGGTGCTGGCCGAGGAGCACCGCGAGGTGATCGCGGCGCTCCACCGCCTCGCGCCACGGCAGCGCGAGGTGCTGGTGCTGCGCTACTGGTCCGACCTGAGCGAGGCGGACATCGCCCGGACGCTGGGGATCAGCCAGGGCACCGTGAAGTCGACGGCCAGCCGCGCGCTGGTCGCCCTGGAGAAGGCCATGGAGGAGGAGCGATGACCATCACCGAGGACCGGCTGCGCGCCGCCCTGGCCGCCCGCGCCGAGCTCGTACGTCCCGAGGACCTGGCCCCGCTGGCCACGGTCGTTCCGCTGCGGCCGCGCTGGCAGTCGCCGTGGGTGCTGCTCGCGACCGCTGCGGTGGTCCTGCTCATCCTCGGAGTGGTCCTGCAAGGGGTGGGCGGTCGCGAGCGGTCCGACCGGCTCGCGCCGGAGCCGGACCCCGACGCCCCTACGATCGAGCTGCCCGCCGACGTCGGGCGGGACTGGAAGACCAACGACCTCTCCACGCCGGCCCGCCTCGATCTCGACGGCGACGGCGCCAAGGAGAAGGTCGTCTTCCTCGGCGAGCCGACCGACACGTTCGACGGCCGCACCCGGATGCAGACGACCCTGAGCAGCACCGGTGAGGAGGCGTACGGGATCGCCGAGCTCGGCACCACCATCGGGACGGTCGCGCTGCCTCCCATCGACGCGGACGGCGACGGCGACCAGGAGCTGGTGCTCTACCGCGACGAGCTCTTCTCCGGTCCGGTGCAGGGCAACCACCCGATCGTGTTCGACCTGCGCGACGGGCTGCTCGTGCAGGCACCGGTCGAGTCCGCCGACCTGCTCCTCCGTGGAGAGGTGCCCGTGCCCGGCACCGCCGCCGAGTTCTACGACATGGTCCGGCCCCACGACTACTGGATCGAGGAAGGCAAGCTCTTCTCGGCCCGCTCGGTCAACGAGTTCGCCAGCGACACCATGACGACGATGCGGCCCGAGACCTACGTCATGGACGCGTGGGAGTGGGTGCTCGGCGAGGACGGCGTGCTGCGGCCCGTCGAGGCCGGTTGTCGCGCGCAAGGACTCGAGTCGTTCGTGGTCTGCGCCCCTGGTCAGGTCGACGACCTGCCGGTCGTCACACCCGTGGCGAACGAAACAATCGGCGTGGGGGAGCAGGCCGAGTACGCCGACGGCTACGGGTTCTCCGCGCGGCTGGAGGCCGTCGCCGACCCGAGCCTGGTGGTCGAGGGCGACGACGGCCGTACGGTCAACCACGGTCTCGAGGTCGGCGACCCGCAGGTCAACGTCCAGGCGCCCACGGACCTCTTCTTCGACGGAGCGTCGCTGGTCCTGACGTCGGGCTCCGACCCGTCGTACATCCAGGTGCTGGTCCAGGACGGCAACCGGATGCGGGCACTCGAGCCGGTCGGTGAGATCACCCTCGTCGACGAGGGCCCGACCCGCACGTGGCTGACCCGCAACGGCGCACTGGTCACGGTCGTCCTGCAGGAGGACGCGAGCTGGCAGGCGTGGAAGTGGGTGATGGTGTCGCGCACCGAGATGGCGGCCTTCCCCACCGGGACCGTGTGCTTCTACGACGTCGAGGTCCAGTCGACGGTGGGCAGCTGCTAGAGGGCCTTGCTGAAGGCGAGCAGGTGCACCTCGGGCGTGGGTGACCAGTCCCGCACCGGCGCGCGGTCGTAGCCGAGCCGGGCGTAGATCCGGTGGGCTCCGGTCATCTCGGCGAGGGACGACAACGCCATGCCGGTGGCGCCGTGCTCACGCGCTCGCTCCTCGCACATGCGGGCCAGCGCGGTGCCGGCACCGGAGCCCTGGGCGGCCGGATCGACCGCGAGCATCCGGAACTCGCCCTCGTCGTCCCGGCCGATCTCCCGCCACGGCGACCCCGGCGGGCAGTAGGTCACGAGACCGAGCACCCGCTCGTCGTCGACGGCCACCCACACCTCGGCCTGCGCATCGCGGGTCGCGACGTCGCGCAGCCGCTCGCGGTAGAAGTCCTCCGCGCTCGTGAGGAACGGCTCGTACGCCGCGACGCACACGTCGCCCGCGGCATTCAGTTCGTGCGGCCGGATGCGACGCAGGTCCATGGCTCAGATGCCGAAGGTGCTGCGCGGGTAGGCCGCCTCGACGTCGGTGATCACGTTGACGAGGTAGGGCACGCCCGACGCGTACGCGCGGTCGAGGGCCGGGCCGATCTGCTTCGGGTCGGTGACCGTCTCGCCCGCGCCACCGAGCGCCTTGACCACGTCGTCGTACGGCGTGCGCTGGCCGAGGTCGGCGATGACGTCGTAGCCGTAGAGCATCTGCATCGGGCCCTTCTCCAGCCCCCAGGCGGAGTTGTTGCCCATCACCATGACGACCGGCAGGTCGTGGCGCACGAGGGTGTCGACGTCCATCAGCGAGAAGCCGGCCGCGCCGTCACCGAGCAGCAGCGTGACCTGCGCGTCGGGGCGAGCGATCCGGGCGGCGATGGCGGCACCGAGACCAGCGCCCAGGCAGCCGTACGGGCCGGGGTCGAGCCAGCCGCCGGGGCGCTGCGGCTCGACGTACTTGCCGGCGAACGAGACGAAGTCGCCACCATCGCCGATCACGACCGAGTCGTCGGCCAGCCGGGGGACGAGCTCGCCGTAGATCCGGGCCGGGTGGATCGGGTCGGCCTCGGCGGTCAGCAGCTCGGCGTCGCGGGCGGCGGCGACCTTCACCTGGTCGGCGAGCCGGTCGGCCCACGCGCGCCAGTCGGGCTTGTCGCCGCGCTCGATCGCGGCCTGGAGGCCGTCGAGGACGGTCGTGAGGTCGCCGGCGACCGCGTCGGCGAGCTCCGCGTGCGTGGAGATCTGGGCTGCCGAGTCGGCGATGTGCACGACCTTCGCGAAGGCACCGTCGGGGTTCTTGTCCGGACCGCCGAAGGCGCCGTAGCCGAGCCGGAAGTCCAGCGGCGTGCCGACGACCACGACCAGGTCGGCGCCGGACAGGGCCGCGCCGCGGGCCTTGGTGACCAGCGAGCGGTGACCGCCGGGGATGACGCCGCGGCCCATCCCGTTGGTCAGGGTCGGGATGCCCAGGTCCTCGACGAAGCGCAGTGCGGCGGCCTCGGCGTGGTCGGCCCAGACGTCGGTGCCGAGGATCAGCACCGGCCGCTGTGCCCGCGCGAGGAGCCGCGCGATGCGCTCGACGGCGTCGGTGTCGGGCTCGATGCGGGTGCCCTCGCCTGAGCCGAGGGTGCCGGTAGAGGAGTTGAAGAACTCGTCCATCGGCACGTCGACGAAGACCGGGCCGCGGTGGCTGGAGCGGGCGAGGGTGAAGGCCTCGTCCATCCCGGGGGCCACGTCGGCGGCGGTCATCAGCGTCTTCGCGGACTTGGCGACCGGCGCGATGATCGGCGGCTGGTCGAGCTCCTGCAGCGAGCCCGTGCCCCAACGGTTCTGCGGTGCCCGGCCGCCGACGACGACCATCGGCGAGCCCGCGAACTGGGCCTGCGCGATGGCGCTGATGCCGTTGGTGACGCCCGGACCGGCGGTGAGGACGGCGAGACCGGGGACTCGGGTGAGCTTGCCGGTGGCCTCCGCGGCGAACGCCGCGGTCTGCTCGTGGCGTACGTCGAGCAGCCGGATAGGCGGGCCCTGGCCCTCCTGCTGCGTCTTCACCGCGCCGTCGTACATCGGGAACACGTGTGCGCCCGACAGGGTGAACATCGTCTCGACGCCGTGGGCGCGCGCGACGTGGACGGCCAGCTCGCCGCTGTGCCCGGAGATCTCGGTCATGCAGCAGAGGTTATCGGGTGGCTACTCGCAGGTAGGGAGCGTTCGTCATCCGGAGGGCGTCGATCACGACGAGCAGCAGGTCGGAGCGGACGGCCGGTGGCTCGGGGGAGAGCGAGAGGTGGAGGAAGAGGGCGCGCAGGAACGCCTGCGGAGCCGCCGTCGGGGCGTACGGGTCGTGGTCGACCGGACCCTTGAACGCGTTGGCGGCGGCACCGAGCCGGTGCACCCACGGCTCGAGCAGGTCCGTGCCCAGGGTCCCGCGGCGCAGGATCTGCATGGCCGCGGCGGCGATGCGGTCGGGCTCGCCTGCCGCCAGTGGCACGTCGACCGGCTGCTGGAGCAGCCGCTCCGCGAGCACGTCGAGGAGGGCCTCGTGCTCGGCCGCGCCGAGGTGCGGCGACTCACCGAGCGCGCCGATGGCGTCGGCGCCGTGCGCGATCGCGTGGGCCCAGCCCTTGTCGGGCACCCAGCCGCGGCTGTCCTTCTCGGTGAGGAACCAGACGGCGATGCGGTCGCCCCAGTCGAGGATCTTGTCGATCGGCAGGAGGTGCTGCTCGTTGTCGCGCTCGATGCACGCCCCGACGATCAGGGCGCTGAAGCTGCGGCGGAAGACGGTGTCGGTGTCCGTCTCGCCCAGCCCGACCGCGAGCCCGGCGACCATCCCGTCACCGAGCCCGGCGAGCAGGTCGTCGTAGACGCCGCGGTCGATCCAGGTCGCAAGGGCGGGGAACGCCGTGCCGTCGCGGACCTCCGGGCTGGTCGACCCGAGCATCGTAGTGAGCTCGGCCGTGAGGTCGTCGAGCGGACGGTCCCCGGGGACCTCGAAGTCGGCGGCCTGCACCTGGTCCCAGTAGCCCGTCGACATGCCGCCCATCCTGCCAGCCGTCCGGGCGACCGGCTAACCGAATCTGACGGAGATCGGTCCGGGGCCTCCGATGACGCGCACCGCGCCGTCGGGACCGTCGTCCACGGCGTACGACGCGTCGTCGAGCACCGCCGTGCCGGGGGCCAGCAGGACCGTGGTCCGACCGTCCTGGTCGAGGCCGGGAGCGAGGTCCACGTGCGTGGCGGAGTGCCCCGTGATCTCGGCGCTGGCCCACAGGATCCGGTGGCCAGCCACGTCGATCCCGAGCGGCAGCACGTGCCCGCTCCGGGCCGGCAGCGACAGCGCGCCGTCGGAGGGCAGGTCAGCTCCGTCGACCGCGACGTTCACGCGCATGTCGACGCCCGAGTGGTTGATGAGGTGCAGCGCCCGCTGGCCGTCGGCGCTGGCCGTGGTCGTGGCGAGGACGCCGGGCCACGGTGCGTCGACCCGAACCCCCGCACGCTGCCCGAGGTGGGCGAGCGCCCGCTCGACGAGGACCGGGTCGGACGGCAGCCCGGCGGCCAGCACCACGGCCTGACCGGCTCCGGCAGCCACCGACACGCCGCAGACCGCGCCGTCGACGTCGGTGAGGACGATCTCGGCCCCTTCGGGAGCGTCGAGGCGCTGGCGCCACCCGACCCTGACCTCCGGTCCGGGTGCGGCCCAGCCGTGGCGCACGACCGACGGGAAGAAGTCGGAGCTGTCGTGCACGAAGTCCCCGGCCGCGAGGCCGAGCCCGTCGGCGAGCACCGTGCAGGGTTTGTTCGCCAGGTCGCGCTCGGGCAGCGGGCCGAGGTAGAGCAGGCCGCCGCCGGCGTGTACGTGGTCGAGCACGCGTTGCTGCACGGTGGCGGACAGGTGGCGCCCGGACGCGAGGGCGAGCACGCCTCCCGGCTCGGGGTCGCGCTCCTCCAGGCGCACGGCGCCGAAGCGGAAGCCGCCCAGCAGCAGCGACCGGGCGACGAACCGTCGCTGGCCGGCGCCGCGGTGGCCCGTCAGGTCGTCGACGACCTCGCTCATCAGGGCCGACTCGGGGTGGTGGTACTCGGTCGCGTACGCGTCGAGCACCAGCCCGAGCTGCACCCCGTCGTGCTCCTCGTCCATCCGCGACAACCAGTCCTGCTGCGCCGTCATCGCGCGGGCCGTACGGGCCGTGGCGTCGAACGTGAAGCCGCGCTGGCCCTCGGGACCGATCGGTGCGGCGGTGCCGTGCCGCTCGCCGGTGAAGCTGAGTCGGTCGTTGCCGTCACCCACGACCTCCTCCAGCGGCGGGTTGATGCCGCCGGCCAGGAGGTAGTAGTTGATCAGCCGGTTGCCCTGGGCGACGCAGAGGCGGGTCTTGAGGTCGACCGTCGACGGGTCGTGCTGGCTCTCGATACCACCGCTGTAGTCGCCGGTGCCGGCCTCGAACTCCAGCGAGGTCAGCGGCTGGTCGGCGTCGTGCACGGCGTCCATGAAGGCATTCATGACGTAGAGGTCGGTGAGGGTGTCCGAGGTCGCCGCGCCGAGGTAGTGGTCGGACCCCGACACCATGCCCGGGACGCCGGCGTACGTGCGGACGAGCTGGCTGATCCCGATCGGGAAGGGCCCTCCGCTGCCGCTCTCCGTCCCGTGGATGTTGACCAGGAACGGGACCTCGCGCACGTCCCGCGCCTCGCAGAGGTCGCGGAGCGTGGTGACGTACGCCGCGAACCGGTCGCGCATGTACTCCGCGAGGTCGACGCGGAGGCGTCCGGCGACCTCCTCCGACGGCGAGCGGACCTGGTCGGCCCAGCCGGGCGACCCCGGTGCTTCCGGGTAGCGGTCGCGGGCGGGGTGCTCGTCGTCCACCCAGTGGCCGAGGTCGTCGATGAGTCCGTCGGTCAGGTCCGGGCTGTTGGTCACCCAGGCCAGCATCCCGACCTCGTTGTCGAGCTGGACCCCGATGATGTTGCCGCCCCGCGGCTGCAGCCGCGGCGCCAGCACCGGCATGATCGCGTCGAACCAGCGCGCGGTCTCGTCGATGAAGGCCGGCGCGAGGTAGTCGACGGTGCGCGACGGCGCCGGCTTCCAGTCCCAGCCGATCGGGACGACCTCGGGGTGCTCGTCGTACACGCGGTAGGGGATGCCCTCGTTCTTGAGCTCGGCCATCACGAACGGGCCGGGCCGGGCGATGAACCACAGGCCCCGCTCGGCGCACGCGTCGATGAACGCGGCGACGTCCCGCTCGGGCCGGGTGGCACCGGTGACGTCGATGGTGCCGTCCGGGAGCTCGTGCCAGATCCAGGGGATGTACGACGCGACGGCCGTGCAGCCGGCCTCGACGACGAGGTCCAGCCGCTGATCCCACTCCTCGCGGGCGACCCGGAAGTAGTGCACCTCCCCGGCCATCACCAGTCGGGGCTCGCCGTCGATGACGAGCTGCTTGTGCTCGAGCGCGATCACGGGCGCACCTCGGCACCGGTGATCCGCAGCGACACGTCCTGGAGCCGCGCGGCGTCCGGCCCGGTCATCAGCAGGATCTCGCCCTCGTCGACGCGCTCGCTCAGGTCGGCGCCGAAGTACGCGAACGCGGTCGCGGACACCTCGAACGTCACCTCCTTCGTCTCGCCCGGCGCCAGGTCGACGACCGACCAGTCGATGAGCTCGACCAGGGGCCGGGTGACCTGCGCGACGGGGTCGCGGAAGTAGGCCTGGACGACCTCGCGGCACGGTCGGTCGCCGGTGTTGGTGACCGCGACGGTGAGCGTCGTCGCCGACTCGAGCCCGATCTCTGCGTCGGCCACCTGCGGGGCGGCGTACGCCACCTCGGAGTAGGTCAGGCCGAACCCGAACGGCAGTCGGGGATAGGTGAGCGCATCGGCGTAGCGACCCTCGCGGTGGTCGACGTCGGCGCGGATCAGCCGGCCGGTCGGACGTTGGTGGGTGCTCGTCGGGATGTGGCCCGTCGACAGCGGGAAGGTCATCGGCAGCCGGCCGTGGGGTCCGGTGTCGCCCGTCAGCACGTCGGTGAGCGCACTGCCGGCCTCCACGCCGGGGTGCCACGCCACGATGACCGAGTCGGCCAGGTCGAGCACCTCGCCGAGGTCGAGCGGCCGGCCGGTGTAGACGACCACGACCAGGGGCTTGCGGAGCCCGGCCAGGGTGCGGAGCAGGTCGAGCTGTCCCGGCGGCAGGCGGAGGTCCGAGACGGAGTTGGCCTCGCCGGAGCGGTTCGGGTGCTCGCCGACCAGCGCGACGGTGACGTCGGCGAGTCGGGCGAGCTGGAGGGTGCGGTCGGGGAAGCGGCCGTCGTCGACGGTGAGCCGGTCGCCGAGGCGCTCGGTGAGGGCGGCGGCCGGTGTCACGACGTCCTCGGCGCGGCCGTCGAGGACCCAGGTCCCGAGCAGCACGTCGCCCTCGTGGGCGAACGAGCCGGTGAGGAGCACGGACCCCTCGTCGCCGAGGGGGAGCGCCCCCTCGTTGCGCACCAGCACGTGGGCGCCGACGGCAGCGCGCCGGGCGAGCGCTCGGCTCTCCGGCGTCGGCTCGTTGCCCACCGGCCGGGTGCCCGGTGCCGCGGCACCGTCGAAGAGGCCCAGCCGGAGCTTCATCCGCAGCACGCGGCGGCAGGCATCGTCGACCAGCGCCTCGTCGACCTCGCCGTCACGGACCAGGTCGGCGAGGTGCGCGAGGTACGCGCCACTGACCATGTCGAGGTCGACGCCGGCCTCGATCGCCAGCCGGGCGGCCTCGCGGTCGTCGGCGGCGACGCCCGCGAAGACGATCTGCCCGATGCCGTTCCAGTCGCCGACGACCACGCCGTCGAAGCCCCACTCGCCCTTGAGCACGTCGCGCAGCAGGTGGCGGTGCGCGTGCATCGGCATGCCGTCGACGTCGTTGAACGCGGCCATCACGCTGAGCACGCCGGCCTCCACCGCGGCCCGGAAGGGCCGCAGGTGCAGGTTGCGCAGGGTGTTCTCGCCCACCGAGACCGTGTCGTAGTCGCGGCCCCCCGCAGACAACCCGTAGCCGACGAAGTGCTTGGCGCACGCGGCGATCCGGTCGGGCCGGGACGGGTCGTCGCCCTGGAAGCCCTGGGTCGCGGCGGCCGCGAGCCGGGACGCCAGGACCGGCGACTCGCCGAACGACTCGGCCACCCGTCCCCAGCGCGGTTCCTCGGACAGGTCGAGCATCGGCGCGAAGGTCCAGGCGATGCCGTCGACCACCGCCTCGGCAGCGGCGTTCTCCGCGGCGAGCCGGACCAGCTCAGGGTCGAAGGACGCCGCCAGTCCCAGCGGGATCGGGGCCACCGTGCGGTGACCGTGGATCACGTCGCGCCCGAAGAGCACGGGGATGCCGAGTCGGCTCTCTCCGGCCAGCACCTGGATCTCGTCGATCACGCCGGCCAGCACGCCCTCGTCGCGCTCGTTGCCGGCGGTCGCCCCGGAGGCGTACAGGCTCGAGCCGATCCGGCCGCCGCGCAGTGCCTCGACGTCCTCGTAGGGGTTGATGTTGGCGACCTGGTGGGTCTGGCCCACCTTGTCGTCGAGGGTCATCACAGCCATCAGCGCGTCGATCCGCGCCTCGACGTCGAGGGCGGGGTCGAGCCAGGGGCGATCCATCAGTAGGTCTCCAGAAGCAGGTCGGGGGAGGCGTCGAGGGCTGCCTGCAGGTCGCCGGTCCGGACGGACGCACCCGCGCGGCGGTGGGGGTTGGCGAGCTGCTCGAGGGCGAGCTCGCCGTGGGCGCCGACGACGCGGCGTACGCCGACCCCCTCGGGGCCGACGGTGTACGTCACGTGGGCGAGCCGGCCGGCGAGCCGGACGGTGGCCCGGAGCCCGTCGCTGCCGGGCGGCAACACCGGGTCGACCTCGAACCGCTCGCCGCGACGCCGGAGGCCGAGCAGCCGCTCGACCACCAGGCGGAGGGCGAGGCCCGGGCCCGAGGAGTAGATCCGCCAGCCGCCCTCGAGGGGCACCTGCCCGGCCATCAGGTCGGGGTAGCGCCGCGAGGCGTCGAGGCGGTCGGCGAAGACGCCGTCGGAGGAGGAGTAGTAGCAGCTGCGCTGCCGCGGACGGGCCTGCGGCACGCGGGACGTCAGGCCCCACGGGCTGGCGAGGGCGAGGGCACTCAACAGTCCAGCACCGTCACCGACCCGCGCGAGCGCCTCGGCGTACCGGAGGTGCGCGTGGACGTACATGAGACCGATCTCGCGCCCCCAGAACGTGCTCGCCTCGGCGCGCTGGAACGTCGTCATCGGGCCGCCGCGGTAGGTCACCGGGCAGTCGAAGAGCCGCGCTCCGTCGGGCCCGAGCAGGTGCCGCTCGATCGTGGCCAGGTGGTGGGCCGCGGCCTCCGGGTCGAGCACGTCGGCGGCGACGGCGTGGACCCACGGCAGGATCCCGTACGTCAGCCCGGTGCGGGTGTCGCGGGGGTGGACGAGCGGCTCGGCCTGGACTCCTGCGTCGTCGTAGAGCAGGTAGCCGGGCATCAGGTCGTCGATGACCATGTCGCGGCCGATCGCCTCGCGGGTGCAGGCGGCCAGGGACGCGGCCCTGTCGGCGAGGGCGGGCGCGGCGGCCACGGCCTCGAGGCCCTGGGCCAGCGCGTCGAGCGCCTGCACCTGGAGGACTGCCGTCCACGTGGAGGCCAGGCGTCGGGCGAGGTCGGGGTCCGCGGGCTGGAGCGAGTCGTTCCAGTCGCCGTTGCCGTACGCGGGCAGCGGCGTCCCGGGGACGGCGAGCGCCTCGATCCGGTCCACCGCGCGCGTCAGGTGCTCCTCGACCGGTGCGGGCGCGGTCGCCCCGTTGTCGCCCACGAAGGCGACCTCGGCAGCGAGGATCGCTGCGTTGCCGACCGTGAGCAGGTGCTCACCGACCGCGAGGAGCGGCCAGTAGACGACGTCGCCATGGGAGTCCTGCTGGCCGTGCTCGGCCGTGGGCGGCATGAACTCGAACGCCTGCGGCCAGTCGCCGCGGGCGTTCTGCGCGCCCATCACCCGCACCAGCACGTCGCGGACCTCGTCGTGCCGGTCCAGCGCGGTGAGCAGGCCGACCGGTCCCTGGCAGACGTCGCGGGTGCCCCAGCCACCGCCGGAGTACTGCTCGAGCCCGCGGGGCGCGAGGTAGTGGACCAGGGCGTTGTGGGTGAACCACGGAAGGGCGTCCGCGACGGCCGCGACCTCGGCCGACTCGGGACCGTCACCGTCGAGGGCGAGGTCCAGCGAGCCGGTGAGGCGGGCCCAGAAGTCCGCGTCGCCGGTGCCCGGCTGCGCGTCGGAGGCGGGGAGGGTGAGCCGCCAGTCCTTCGTCGGCTCGACGTCGAGGACCAGCCAGTCCTCGTCGCGCACGACGTCGGCCTCGCCGGTCCAGCCGAGGTCGAGGCCCGGTGCCTCGTCGGAGCCGGTGTCGAGGGTGACGAGCAGCCGCGTGGCGGGGCCGCGCAGGACCCGGACGGTCAGGGTGAGCTCGTGGCGCTCCGCCGGTGCGCGCGACTCGACCTCGATCAGCCTGCCGTCGGGAGTGGCGTACCACCAGACGCAGGCGTCCAGGCCGTTGCACCACGCGCTCGGGAGGTCGAGCAGCTGCCAGCCCGCGTCGTCGGCATCGCGCACCAGCACGCGCAGGCCCTGGCCGCGGAACAGGCCGACGTAGCTGCGCCGGCCGGTCAGCAGGGGATCGCGCCCGACGTGGCCGACGGTGACCTGCGAGTGGAACGTGCCGCTCATCCAGACGGTCGTCGTCACGCTGCCGGGATCGGGGGTGAGGGTGTCGCCCGTGCGCAGGATCTGGCCGTGGGGACGGAGCACCTCGAGCTCGCGGGCAGTGGTGACGATCTCGCCGCGCGGGGTGCGCCAGGTCGTGGGCGTCCCGTCGGCGTCGTGCTCGGTCGAGCCCTCGTCGGCGGCGAGGTCGAGGACCTGCAGGTCGTCCGCGGTCAGCGGGACGCAGGACAGGACGGGGGAGGAGGCGAGCAGCGATGCGGGGCCCTCGGGCACAGCATCGTCGTGGTCCTCGACCGCGCCTGCGGCGCCCGCGGCGCAGAGGGCGGCTGCGCGGACCGCCGTCTCGACGTGGCGTACGTCGTCCGGACCGGTGGCGGCCGGGTGGTCCGGCAGGACCAGGCCGAAGAAACCGGTGCGGTGCGTCGCGCCGGGTGCGAGCACCACGGCCTCGTCCTGCACCGCGGTGAGGGCGTGCTCGTGCTGCAGCCGGGTCGAGGGCAGGTCGGGCAGGTCAAGTCCCGACCAGACGGGGCCGTCCGCGGTCCGCTCCACCAGCTGGAGCACGTCGGTGGCCCAGCGGACACCATGTCCGAGCGAGCCGACGACGACCCACGGCACCCGCTCGCCGGGCATGTTCTGCCGCACGGCCAGGGCGACCCCGTGATCGGCGGTGTCGATCGGGGTCAGGTCGAGGTACTGGCTGACGTAGTACTGGTTGTTGGCCACCGCGCCGGCGGGGGCGAGCGCGGGGTCCAGGGTCAGGACGGCGTCGATCCGCACGGGTGCGTCGGTGGTGTTGACGACCTCCAGGTGCCACGCCCACGTCGCGTCCTCGCGGCCCAGCACCAGGGAGAGCGTGTAGTCGAGACCCTCCCACCGGCCGGTGGCGCGCAGGGCGTCGTCGACCACGGACAGGCGGCTGGGCGAGGCCTGTCCGAGCAGTGGCGTACGCCGCACCGACCCGTGGTCGTGGACCCTCAGGTGCACGTTGGCGGGCCCCGCCTCGATGCTCGTCGCGGGGTTGAGCAGGAGGCTGAGGCCGTGGGCCTCGAACCGGGTCAGGGCACCGTGGGCGTTGGCCTCGACGAGTGAACCTGTGGGGCTCCCGAGTCGAAGTCGGGCCCGCGAGGCAGGCCTCTGGTCTGTCCGCATGGTGCTCGTTCCTACCAGTCCCAGTGGGCCACGTCAGGCCCGAGAGCCCTTGTAAATAGATGTAACTGGAGCCCCACGCGTGAAGCTCTGCATGTAACTACTTACATCCCTCGGGGCGGTTGACAGGCGATGTGGCGCCGGTCACGTTGGGCACCTACCCACGCCTCGGGAGGCCAGCTCCATGCGCATGTCGAAGACCCCCTCACTGCTCGTCGGCGGGCTCGCGCTCGCCCTCGCCACCGCCGGTTGCGCGGGAAGCGCCAAGGACAAGGAATCGGGGGGCGGCGCGGACGGGATGATCGCCCAGCTGACCTTCCCCGCCGAGGTCGACGCGACGGTCGGAGGGCTCGGCAACTACAACCCCTACTCGCCGACGCCGCTGACGGCCGTGTGGCTCTACGAGCCGTTGATCGTGCGCAACAACCTCACCTGCGAGGAGACCCCGTGGCTCGCCACCGGCGCCACGTGGGACGGGGGCGACAAGCTGACGCTCGACATCCGCGAGGGCGTGAAGTGGAGCGACGGCGAGGACTTCACCGCGGACGACGTCGCCTTCACGATGAATCTCCAGAAGGAGTTCCCCGGCATGGACAAGGCCGGACTCTGGAACGACACGTTCGGCGCACCGGCCAGCTCGGTCGAGGCCGACGGCAACCAAGTGGTCATCACCTTCGAGGGCAACGCCGCCGCCAAGTACGACGGCGTCATCTCCACCAAGATCCTTCCGGAGCACATCTACTCCGAGGTCGACGACCCGACGACGTACGTCGACAAGGAGCCGGTCGGGACGGGACCGTTCGAGGTCGAGAGCTACAACGGCCGCCGGCTCACCCTGGCCCGTCGTGACGACTACTGGCAGGCCGACAAGATCAAGGTGGAGAAGATCGTCCAGGAGGGCATCTTCGACTCCTCGCAGGCTGCCCTCAAGCTCGAGAACGGCGAGATCGACGCCTACTACGGCGACATCCCCAACCCGGAGAAGACCCTGGTCGAGAAGGACCCGGAGAACAACCACTACTTCTACGCCCCCGCCGGCGAGACCGTGCTGACCGGCAACCTGACCGAGGAGCCGTGGAGCGACCCGAAGTTCCGCGAGGCGATCTCCTTCGGCATGGACAAGGAGGCGATGTCGCAGAAGGGCATCTACGGGATCATGGCGCCGGCCAGCCAGACAGGCCTCAAGCTCCCCGCGATGGAGGACCTGCTCCCCGAGGAGTTCGCCAGCGCCGACACCGTCCTGCCCTACGACCCCGACAAGGCTCGCGAGATGCTCGACGCGGCCGGCTACGAGGAAGGGGCAGGCGGCAATCGCACCCTGCCCGATGGCAGCCCGCTGTCCATCAACTTCTCCGTGCAGGCGGGCTTCATCGACTACGAGGCCATCGCCGAGGTCGTCACCGACAACCTCAACGACCTCGGTGTGGACACCAAGGTCACCGCGTCGGCTCCCGAGTCGGTCGACGAGCAGAAGAAGACGGGCGACTTCGACGTCGTCCTGGAGTACCTGCACGGCGGGTGCGAGCTGGCCCGCAACCTCGGTTCCAAGCTGAGCAGCAAGCAGTTCCCGACCGAGCAGGACATCCTCCCCAACGTCGGTCGCTACTCCGACCCGGCGACCGACGACGCGATCGACGGACTCTCGGGTGCGACGGACCGCGAGGAGCAGAAGCCGTTCCTGGGAGAGCTGGTCGACGTGATGATGACCGAGTACCCGGTCACTGCACTGATTTACGCCCCCTCGCGGACGATCTACCGCACCGAGAACGCCGAGGGCTGGCCGACCGAGGACGACGCCTACGCCAGCGGCGCGGACGACCGGCTCCTGGTGATGACGCACCTGACGCCGCCGAGCTGAGTCGACACGTCGGTGAGATACTTCCTCCGCAAGCTGGGGTTCTTCCTCGGCACCCTGTGGGCCGTCGTCACGCTCAACTTCATGATCCCCCGGCTCCAGCCGGGTGACCCTGCCGAGCTGATGGTGCGTCGGCTGCAGGGGAAGGACAGCCAGCTCGACACGGCCCAGGTCGAGGCGATGCGCTCGATGCTCGGGGCGCCCGACGGGTCGCTGTGGACGCAGTACTGGGCCTACCTCGCCGACCTGCTCCGTGGGGACTTCGGGGTGTCCTACACCTACTACCCGTTCTCGGTGGCCGAGGTCATCGGCCAGGCGATCTGGTGGACCGTCGGCCTGGTGGTCGTCACGCAGATCATCTCGTTCGTGGTCGGCATCGTGCTCGGGGCGTACGCAGCCTGGCGGCGCAACTCCAAGCTGGACACGACGATCACCCTCGGCTCGACGTTCCTCGGCACTCTGCAGCCGTTCTGGATCGCCCTGGTGCTGCTCTACGTGTTCGGCTACACGCTGGGCTGGTTCCCCACCTCTGGCGGCTACTCCGCCTCGACCCCCGGCCTGAACATGTTCTTCATCGAGGAGGTGCTCTCGCACTCGACGCTGCCGGCGGTCGCGCTCCTGATCGTGACGCCCATCGGCTGGATCCTCGGCATGCGCAACACGATGATCATGAACCTCGGCGAGGACTACATCCGGCTGGCCAAGGCCAAGGGTCTTCCCGATCGCACCGTCGCACTGAGGTACGCCGCCCGCAACGCGCTGCTGCCGAGCGTCACCGGCTTCGCGCTGGCGCTCGGCAGCGTCCTCGGCGGGACGATCCTGGTGGAGACCGTGTTCGACTACCCCGGCCTGGGCCGGCTGATGGGTGAGGCCGTGAGCAACAAGGACTACCCCCTGCTGCAGACGCTGATGCTCCTCACCACCACCGGCGTCCTGATCGCGAACCTGATCGCCGACCTGCTCTACGGCGTGCTGGACCCGAGGGCACGGAGGGCAGAGGGATGAGCACCACCCCGAACGACTTCATGGCGGAGGGCGAGCCCGACCAGGGCCAGGCCGTCGAGCAGGTCGGGAGCTCGACGACCCCCGACAGCTGGTGGCAGGTGGTCTGGTCGAGCAAGAAGGCCCGCGTCGGGCTGGTCATCCTCGGGCTCTACGTCCTGATGGCGGTCTTCGCTCCGCTCATCGCTCCCCACGACCCGCTCGACGGCAGCTTCACCCCACTCCTGCCGCCCTCGGGCGAGCACTGGCTCGGCACCAACACCAACGGTCGTGACATCGCCTCCCAGCTCATCTTCGGCAGCCGCATCTCGCTGCTCGTCGGGCTGTTCGGCGGCGCGCTCGCGACCGCGATCGCGCTCGTCGTCGGACTGGTGTCCGGCTACACCGAGGGCACGATCGTCGACGACGTGCTGAGCTTCGTCACCAACGTCGCCCTGGTGATCCCCGCGCTCCCGCTCATCATCACGCTGGTCGCCTACTCCGACACTCGCGGCGTGTGGCTCATCGTCGGCATCATCGCCCTCACGTCCTGGGCAGGCGCCGCGCGTGGCAAGCGGGCGCAGATCATCACGCTCCGCAACCGCGACTTCGTCACGTCGGCCAAGTTCTCCGGAGAGGGATCGGCGCGGATCATCTTCTCCGAGATCATGCCCAACATGAGCTCGCTGGTCGTGGCCGGATTCGTCGGTGCCGCCACCGGCGCGGTCGGTGCCGAGGCTGGCCTCGCGGTCCTCGGGCTCGGTGACACGCGCTCCGTCTCGTGGGGCACCATGCTCTACCAGGCCGACGCCCAGGGGGCGATCCAGCAGGGCCTGCTCACCTGGATCTTCGCGCCCGGCCTGGCGCTGGCCATCCTCATCACGGCCATGTCCTTCATCAACTTCGGCGTGGACCTGCTGAGCAACCCCCACCTGCGGGAGGACTGACATGGCCAGGCCGAACGAGGGCACACCCCTCCTCGAGGTCCGCAACCTCGAGGTCCGCTACGAGCCGAAGGCGAGCCGGTCGCTGACGGCGGTCCAGGACGTCAACTTCACCATCGCGCCCGGAGAGTTCGTCGGCCTCATCGGGGAGTCGGGCTCGGGCAAGACGACCCTGGCCACCGCGCTGCTGCGGCTGCTGGAGAAGCCCGGTCGGATCAGCAACGGCACGATCATGTTCGACGGCACGGACATCACCCACCTCGACCAGGACGAGCTGCGCGCGATCCGCTGGCGCGACCTGTCCACCGTGTTCCAGAGCAGCATGAACTCGCTCAACCCCGTCGTCCGGATCGAGCCGCAGTTCCGCGACGCGATCGAGCAGCACTCCGACCTGCGCGGCGAGGACGTGTCCGCGCGGGTCCGCGAGCTCTTCGACATGGTCTTCATCGACCACCGGTTCATCACGGCGTTCCCGCATGAGCTCTCGGGGGGCATGAAGCAGCGCGTCAACCTCGCGCTGGCGCTCGCCCTCGACCCCAAGCTCGTGCTCCTCGACGAGCCCACCACCGGCCTCGACGTCGTCGTGCAGCACTCGATCCTGCAGAACGTCCGCAAGCTGCAGGAGGAGAAGGGCTTCGCGGTCCTCTTCATCAGCCACGACATCGGCACGGTGCTCGACCTCTCGGACCGGATCCTGGTGATGTACTCCGGGCGGATCGTCGAGGACCAGACGGCCGCCGAGCTGCTCCGCGAGCCGCTGCACCCGTACACGAAGGGGCTGCTTGGCTCGTACGGCGACCCGCGCGCCGAGACCGTACGGATCACCTACATCCCGGGGCGCCCGCCGGACCTCAGCCTCGTCTCCGAGGGCTGCAGCTTCGCGCCGCGCTGCCCCGAGAAGATCGACCGTTGCCTGACCGAGTACCCCGAGCTGCTCCCGATCGAGTCGGGCGAGGTGGCCTGCCACGTCGCGGCGCTGCACCGGCTCGTTGGCGCGGACGGCATCGAGCTGCCCGAGCGCAACCGGCGCTTCGTCGGCCCGGAGTTCGTCAAGACCGCCGACGAGTCGGCCCACGCCCGGGAGCGCGACATCGTGCTCACCGTCGACAACGTGACGAAGGTGTTCGAGAAGCGGCGCGGGCTGAAGGTCGACCGCACCGTCGCGGTCGCCGACACGAGCTTCGTGCTCCGCAAGGGCGCGGTCACCGCGCTGGTCGGCCAGAGCGGCAGCGGCAAGTCGACGCTGGCGCGGATGATCACCGGTATCGACAGCCCGACCGAGGGGCGCATCGTCTTCCACGGCCCCGACGGCGACCAGGAGGTCGCGTCGTTCCGCGGCCGCGCGCTCCGCAGCTATCGCAGCCATGTGCAGATGGTGTTCCAGGACCCCTACTCCGCGCTCAACCCGACCAAGCGGCTCGGCCAGATCCTCGAGCGGCCGCTGGTGAACTACCACGGCCTCAAGGGTGACGCCCGCCGCAAGCGCGTCGAGGAGTTGCTCGAGACGGTCGCCCTCACCCCGGCCGACCGCTTCATCAACCGCTACGCGTACGAGCTCTCCGGCGGCCAGCGGCAACGCGTCGTGATCGCCCGAGCGCTCGCGGTGCTGCCGGAGGTGATCGTGGCCGACGAGCCGATCTCGAGCCTCGACGTCTCCATCCGCGCCGAGATCCTCGAGCTGCTCAACGACCTCGTCCAGGACCACGACGTGGGCATCCTCTACATCACCCACGACCTGCTCAGCGCGCGGATGCTCGCCGACGAGGTGATCGTGCTCAACGAGGGACGCGTCGTCGAGCAGGGGCCGGTGCTGCAGGTCATCCGCGACCCGCAGGACCCCTACACCCGCACGCTCCTCGATGCGGTGCCCAACCCGTTCTGACTCCGGACCCTAGGCTGGGGGAGTGAGCACAGAGCCGGCCGACCGTCCGGTCACCATCTACACCGTGGCCGACCGTGCCGGAGTCTCGATCGCCACCGTGTCGCGCGTGCTGCGCGGCACGGCGCCGACGTCGCCGACCACGCGCCGCAAGGTGCTCCAGGCGGTCCAGGAGCTGGAGTACATCCCGCTGCGGGCGGCTCGCAAGGTCGACGTGCCCCGCCACCAGACGCACGGGCTGGTGCTCCCCGGGCTCAACGGCCCCTACTACTCCGAGCTCCTCACCGGCTTCGAGGCCGCCGCGGCGCGCTACGGCCAGTCGGTGGTGATCCAGCTGGCCTCTCCGACGGCCGACCTCGAGGAGGCCGTACGCCGACTGCTCGGCCGCGTCGACGGCCTGGTGCTGGCCAACGACACGGTCTCCGACGCGTTCGTACGCCACACCTGCCGCGGGACGCCGACCGTGCTGGTGGCCCGCAACCCGGTGCACGGGTGCGACACGGTGCTGGTCGAGAACGTGCGCGCGGCCCAGGAGCTCACCGACCACCTGCTGCGCCACGGCCGGCAGCGGTTCGTCTTCGTCGGCGACCCGGCCGACTCCCACGACGTGACCGAGCGCTACGCCGGCTTCCGGGCCGCGCTCGCCCGCTCGACCGCGTACGAGGCGCGGCCGCCGGTGCTGGTGGCGCTCGAGGAGGGCAGCGGCCCGGAGGCCGTCGCCGCGGTCCGGGACCTCGCCGAGCCCGCGGACGCCCTGGTGTGCGCCAACGACGAGCTCGCCGTCGCGATGATGTCGGTGCTGTCCCGGCAGGGGGTCAGGGTCCCCGAGGACCTGGCCGTCGTCGGCTTCGACGACCTGATGACCGCGCGCTACGCGAACCCGGGGCTGACCACGGTGCTCCAGCCGATGCGCTCGCTCGGCCACTGGGCGGCGATCCGGCTCCACGAGCGCATCGAGGGGCGCACCCACGACGTGCGCCCGCAGGTGCTGCCCACCCGGCTGGTGGTCCGCGGTTCCTGCGGCTGCGAGTGGGACGGCCCGACCGCGGCCTAGGGTGGTCCGGTGCCCTCCCTCCACGAGCTCGTGCGAGCCCACACCGAGCTGGGCGAGGACGACGTCGCGTGGCTCCAGCTGCTGATGGCGGACTGGCAGATCCTCGCGGACCTCTCGTTCGCCGACCTGGTGCTCTGGCTGCCCGACCGGGAGGGCAGGGGCTACTGGGCCGGCGGCCAGATGCGCCCGACCACCGGGCCGACCGCGCTGGTCGACGACGTGCTGGGCACCTTCATCCCGACCGGGCGTCGTCGGATGCTCGACGAGTCGTTCGCGACCGGACGGCTGGTGCGCGAGGGCGACCCCGAGTGGCGCGACGACGTGCCGGTGCGGGTCGAGGTCATCCCCGTACGCCGGGCCGGCCGGGTGATCGCCCACATCGCCCGCAACACCAACCTGCTCGGCGTACGCACTCCCAGCCGGCTCGAGCTGAGCTATCTCCAGACCGCGGCCGAGCTGACCCAGATGATCGCGTCGGGACACTTCCCGCTGCCGGGACAGCGCAGCGACCACGCCGACTCACCGCGGGTGGGTGACGGGTTCGTCCGGCTCGACCCCGCGGGCAAGGTCGTCTACGCCAGCCCCAACGGTCTCTCGGCCTACCGGCGGCTCGGCCTGCAGGGCGACCTCGCCGGGCTGGTGCTGACCGACCTCACCCGCGACCTGGTGCCGGTGCGCAAGCGGCCCGACGAGGAGACGCTGAGCGCGGTGCTGGGCGGCCGCGACGGCCGGGCGACCGAGGTCGGCACCGACGAGGTGACGCTGATCGTGCGCAGCATCCCGCTCCGCCCGCAGGGCGACCGCAGCGGGGCGCTGCTCCTGGTGCGCGACGTGACCGACCTCCGCAGCCGCGACCGCGAGCTGGTCACCAAGGACGTCACGATCCGCGAGATCCACCACCGGGTGAAGAACAACCTCCAGACCGTCGCCGCGCTGCTGCGCCTGCAGGCACGGCGTACGCAGGCCGAGGACGCCAAGGCCGCGCTGGAGGAGGCCGTACGCCGGGTGGGCTCGATCGCGATCGTCCACGAGACGCTGAGCCACGCGCTCGAGGAGACCGTCGACTTCGACGACATCGCCGACCGGCTCGGTGCCATGGTCGTCGACGTCAGCGGGGTCGAGGTGCCCGTGCGGGTCGTCCGCGAGGGCTCGTTCGGCAAGCTGTCGTCGGAGGCCGCGACGCCGTTGGCGATGGTGCTGACCGAGCTCCTGCAGAACGCCGTCGAGCACGGCTACGCCGGCCTGACAGACCGCTCCGCCGGACGCGTCGTGGTGACCGCGCGACGGATCGTCGGGCGGCTGCACGTGGTCGTCGAGGACGACGGCCGTGGGCTGCCCGACGACTTCGACCTCGACGGGTCGACCCAGCTCGGGTTGTCCATCGTGCGCACGCTCGTCGAGTCCGAGCTCGGGGGCGTGCTCGAGATCGGTCCCGGGAGCCGGGGCACCCGGGTGCAGGCGGACCTGCCCGTCGACTAGGTCGGGTCGGTCAGGCGGTGCGGATGCGGGCGCGGGCGTTGCGGCGCTTCAGCGCGCGACGCTCGTCCTCGCTGAGGCCACCCCACACTCCGTGGTCCTGACCGGCCTCCAGGGCCCAGGCCAGGCACTGTTCGCGCACCTCGCATCGTCGGCACACCTGCTTGGCCTCCTCGATCTGGAGGATGGCCGGCCCGGTGTTGCCGATTGGGAAGAACAGCTCAGGGTCCTCGTCGAGGCATGCGGAGCGGCTGCGCCAATCCATGAGTGGGGAATTCCCTCTTTCTGTCACAGGCAAGGTGCTGTTGTCGGACGATCAGCGTGGCCCGGGCGCGCCTCAGTACGTTCCGTGGGGCGGGCAGCGACAAGACTCGCAACCTTTGAACGTTCACACAACCCCCCACCGTCGTCGTGTCGGTCACAACTAGGGTGGGCGAGTGCCTGTTACGTCCCCGCCGCCCCTCGTCGTGGCGGCCTCGCTGACCGCGGTCGAGGCCGTGATGATGGTCGGCCTGGGCCTGCTGGAGGTCGCCAGCCTGAACTCCGTCCGGCTGACAATGGGCGTCACGACGGCCGCCTTCTTCGTCGGCGCCGGTGTCGCACTCGCGTGGTGCGCCTGGTCGCTGTGGCGCGCCAGCCGCTGGGCGCGCGGCCCGGTCGTGATGGCCCAGCTCATCGTGCTGGGGCTCGCGTGGAACCTCTGGGACGGTGCGACCAAGGTGCTGTCGCTCGGGCTGGCCGTGGTGGCGCTGGTCGTCATCGCAGGCCTGGTGCACCCCGCCAGCACCGAGTTGCTGGAAGACTAGTCGGCCTCGAGCGACGTACGCAGCTGGGCGAGCGTGCGGGTCAGCAGCCGGGACACGTGCATCTGCGAGACGCCGATCTCCTCGGCGATCTGCGACTGGGTCATGTTCTTGAAGAACCGCAGCAGCAGAATCCGCTTCTCGCGCTCGCCGAGGCCTTCGAGCAGCGGCTTGATCGACTCGCGGATCTCGACGTGCTCGATGTTGGCGTCCTCGATGCCGAGCGTGGCGAGCATCGCCGGGGGCCCGTCGTCGGAGTCGTCCGAGGCGTCGAGCGAGAGCGTGGCGTAGGCGTGGGAGGACTCGATGCCCTCCATGATCTCCTCGACGGTACAGCCGATGACCTCGGCGAGCTCGCGCGGAGTGGGGGAGCGGCCCAGCTTCTGGGTGAGCTCGCCGGTCGCGCCGCCGATCTGCATCCGGAGCTCCTGCAGGCGCCGGGGCACCCGGATCGCCCAGCCCTTGTCGCGGAAGTGCCGCTTGATCTCCCCGATGACCGTCGGGGTGGCATAGGTCGAGAACTCGACGCCGCGGTCGGTCTCGAAGCGGTCGACGGCCTTAATCAGCCCGATCGTGCCGACCTGCACCAGGTCCACGAACGGCTCGCCGCGGTTGCGGAAGCGGCGCGCGCAGTGCTCGACCAGCGAGAGGTGCAGGTGCACCAGGTCGTCGCGGGCCACCGAGCGGGTGGCGTCGCTCGCGTCGTCGTCGCGCAGCACCGAGAACAGCTCGGCGCTGCGGGCGCGCAGCAGGTCGAGCCCGCTCGTCGCGACCTCGTCGATCGTGCGGTGCTCGGCGGCCCCCGCCACCCCTTCCCCCGTGTGTGCGCTCATGTCAGCGCTCGGCACCCGACCCCTCGGCGACATGGGACGTCACGGTGAATCGGACCGTGAAGCGCCCGCCCTCCGGACCGGCCGACGCGTCCTGCGCCATCGTGTCCAGCACCTGCCAGGCGAAGCTCTCGGTGTCGAGCGGGGGATCGTCCATCGCCTCGGTCTCGAGCGTGACCGTCATCGAGCCGCGGCCGAAGAAGAAGCAGGCCACCATGTCGGTGCCGGGGTCGGCCTCGGGGATGGCCAGCGCGGTGGCCTCGCCGATCGCGATGCGCAGGTCCTCGATGTCGTCGATGGTGAAGTCGAGGCGCGCGGCCAGCCCGGCTGCCGTCGTCCGTACCACCGTCGCGTAGGCGCCCTCGGCCGGTAGTCGGAGCTCGACGTCGGCGCGATCGTCCCCGTGTGTGTCTGACATCTGCGTCCGCGTCCCGTCCTCGAGGCTGATGTGCTGGGCCACACCCTAGTGCGCGTTCGCCACCAGCGAGGCCGACACGTCCCAGAGGCGTTCCGCCGCCAGGGGGTCGAGGGCGTAGGCGCAGACGCCGTGCAGGCCGTCGGGAATCTGGTCGACGACCTCTGCCTCGTGGCAGTCCTCGAAGTAGCCGCCGCCCACCCCCTGCACTCCGGGCCAGGTCGCAAGGAGCACGGACGTCGCGGCACCCTGCTGGGGCGTCTTGACCCCCATTCCGGAGGCATCGGTCGCGGGGACCTGCGCCTTGGTGGCGGCCAGGGTCTTCGGGTCCCAGTGCTGCTGGAGGCCGGTCCACACGCCTCCGGGCATGAGCGCGTTGGTGGTGATGCCGTCCCCTGACCAGCGGCGGTGGGCCTCGACGGCGAAGAGCACGTTGGCGGTCTTGGACTGGCCGTAGGCGGTCCCGGCGTCGTACGGGCGGCGGTCGAAGAAGAGGTCGTCGAAGTCCACCGGCGCATTGCCGTGGCCGCTCGAGCTGACCGACACGACGCGGGCGTCCTCGGCTGCGGCGAGGGCCTCGTGCAGGCCGAGCGCCAGCGCGAAGTGGCCGAGGTGGTTGGTGGCGAACTGCAGCTCCCAGCCCTGTGGGGTGTACGCCTCCGGGCTGGCCATGATCCCCGCGTTGTTCACCAGGATGTGGAGCGGCTCGTCCCATGCGGCGACCAGCGCTTCCACTGACCCCAGGTCGGCGAGGTCGAGGTGGCCGAGGGCCACTGCGTCGTTGCCCGTGCTCGTCGCGATGTCGCGCGCGGCCGTACGACCGGCTCCGACGTCACGGACCGCCAGGGTCACCTGGGCGCCGGCTCCCGCCAGCGCGCGGGCGGTCTCCAGCCCGATGCCGGCCGCCCCGCCCGTCACCAGGGCGCGCCGCCCGGTCAGGTCGAGGCCGGCGACCACCTCCGCGGCCGTGCTGGTGGCGTCGAAGGGGGTGGTGATGCAGGTGGTCATGGCGCTCCAGTCGTGGTGAGGAAAGCAGCGGACCCGGCTGCCGCGAGGGCAGCCGGGTCCGAGTGCTGGGGACGAAGCAGCAAGCTGCTCAGAAGAAGGCTTGAGCAGTCGCGGCTCCGCCGCGTCTGATCAAGCCTTCTTCGTCTCCCAGAAGATCTCGGCGATCTCGTCGATCTTGGCGAGCAGCTCGTCGGCCTTGCCGGCGTCGAGCTCACCCTTGGTGCCCGAGGCACCGGCGAGCTTGGTGGCCTCGTTGACGAGGATGTGGAGCTGGGGGTACTTCTCGAAGTGCGGGGGCTTGAAGTAGTCGGTCCAGAGCACCCAGAGGTGGTGCTTGACCAGCTCGGAGCGCTGCTCCTTGATGAGGACGGCCCGCGTCCGGAAGTCCGGGTCGTCGTTGTCGGCGACCTTGGCGATGATCGCCTTGATCGACTCGGCCTCGATGCGTGCCTGGGCGGGGTCGTAGACACCGCAGGGCAGGTCGCAGTGGGCGGAGACCTCGACGGTCGGGGCAAGCAGGTGGCGAAGCATCTGGTTCCTCTCGATCTGGGGACACATCAATCGGGTAGGGCATCTGGCTGCGACACTACTCCGCGTGCAGAGGGGTCGAAACCGGGGTCTCGCCCGATGGGGTGGTGCCTCCGGAGCGCCCTTCGGGACCGCCCGCGTGCGGGGTCGCTCGATGCTTCCTACCCTCCGTGCGGGCGACCTCCTGCTGGTCCGGCACGGTGCCCGCGTCAGTCCCGGGGACCTCGTCGTGACCCGCTTCGCCGACGGCACGCTGGCGGTCAAGCGGGCGGGGGAGCGACGGCGTACGCGCACTGGCGGGGACGGGTGGTGGCTGGTGAGCGACAACCCCGACGAGGGTGTCGACTCGCGGCACCGCGGACCGGTCCCCGACGACCACGTGCTGGGCGTCGTACGACTGCGGGTGTGGCCTTCGCCACGTCTGGGACGCAGGCTGTCGCGCACCTGAGCTGTGCGAGTATCGCGGCCATGGACCAGGGCAACGATCGGCCGCACCCCTTCGCTGGTGACCCCGTCTTCGACCTGCATGTCGGCGGCAAGATGGAGACCGTCTCGACGGTGGCCCTCACCGGTCCCGACGAGCTGTCGCTGGCGTACACGCCCGGTGTCGCGCGGGTCTGCGAGGCGATCGCCGCCGACCCGTCGATGACCCAGCACTACACGTGGGTGCCCAACACCGTCGCGATCGTCACCGACGGCACCGCCGTCCTCGGCCTGGGAGACATCGGCCCCGCCGCGGCGATGCCGGTGATGGAGGGCAAGGCCGTCCTCTTCAAGCAGTTCGGCGGCGTGGACGCCGTGCCGATCTGCCTCGACACCACCGACGTCGAGGAGATCATCGAGACCGTCGTGCGGCTGGCGCCGAGCTTCGGCGGGATCAACCTCGAGGACATCTCGGCGCCGCGCTGCTTCGAGATCGAGGCGCGGCTCAAGTCGCTCCTCGACATCCCCGTCTTCCACGACGACCAGCACGGCACCGCCGTCGTCGCGCTCGCCGCGCTGACCAACGCGCTGCGCCTGACCGGCCGCGACGCCGCGACCGTACGCGTCGTGGTGCAGGGCGCCGGTGCGGCGGGCGTCGCCGTGGCCCGCATCCTGCTGGAGGCGGGCGTGCGCGACATCGCCGTGCTCGACCGGCAGGGCGTGCTCAACTCGTCGCGCAACGACCTGACCTCCGTGAAGGCCGCGCTCGCCCGCGACACGGCCGACGTGTTCGGCCGCCGGGGCACCCTGGCCGACGTGATGGCCGGCGCCGACGTCTACATCGGCGTCTCCGGCGGACAGGTCCCCGAGGAGGTCGTGGCCTCGATGGCGCCCGAGGCGATCATCTTCGGCCTCGCCAACCCGACGCCCGAGGTGCACCCCGACCTCGCCCACAAGTACGCCCGCGTGGTCGCCACCGGGCGCTCCGACTACCCCAACCAGATCAACAACGTGCTGGCCTTCCCCGGCATCTTCCGTGGCGCCTTCGACGTCCACGCCTCAGCGATCACCGAGGGCATGAAGGTCGCCGCCGCGACTGCGCTTGCGTCGTTGGTCGGAGATGACCTCCGCGAGGACCTCGTCATCCCGTCCCCCTTCGACCCCCGCGTGCCGGGTGCGGTGCGTACGGCCGTCGCCGCCGCCGCTCGCGCCGACGGGGTCGCCCGCCGCTGACCGGCTCCGGGCAGGCGGCTACGCGAACAGCGGGCGCAGGTGGTCGTTGAGGAACATGCCGTCCGGGTCGAGCTCGCGCCTCAGGGCGATGAAGTCGGCGGCGCGGGGGTAGAGCGCGTGGAGGCGCTCGGGGGTCATGAAGTGGAGCTTGCCCCAGTGGACGCGGGCGTCGTAGTCGGCGAGGAGGGCGTCGACCGAGCGGAGGTAGGCCCAGTAGTCGGTGCCCGGCGTGCCCGACACCGAGATGACGACGGTCGGCGTGCCGTACTGCGGGGAGAGGAACGCCTCGTCGGGACCGACCGTGCGCACCTCGAGCGGGTAGACGGAGTCCGGCAGGCTGCGCTGCATCAGCTCGCGCATGGCGGCGAGGGCCTCCGGTGCCCGGTCGAGCGCAACGAAGTACTCGAGCTCGTGGAAGTTGGGGTCGTAGACCATCGGGAAGATGCGGTAGCACCGGTCGACCCGGCGACCGACGGTGTCGTCGTCCGGCGCCTCGGGGCCGACCTCGTCGTAGACCTTGACGTAGCACTGGTCCGCCAGTCGCTCGCCGTGGCCGTCGAGGTTGTAGAGCGCGCCCGACTCCTCGGTCGGCAGCCAGAACATCCCGAAGTGGCGGTGCTCCGCGACGAGCTGGCCCCAGTGCTCCATAACGTCGTCCCACGACCGGAGGCCGACCTGCTCGCGCAGCCGGTAGGCCTCGGTCACCTCGAGCTCGAGCTGCGTCACCACGCCGAGCATGCCGACGGACACCTGCGCCGCGTGCAGCAGGTCCAGGTCGTCCTCGCCGACCTCGCGTACGTCGCCCGTCGCGGTCACGAGGCGTACGCCGCGTACAACGCCGGACAGGGACGTGTAGCGGGTGCCGGACCCGTGGGTGCCGGTGGCGACCGCGCCTGCGATCTGCTGGGTGTCGATGTCGCCCTGGTTGCGCAGCGCGAGGCCGACGTCCCACAGCGGCTCGTAGAAGTCGCGGATCAGCGTGCCGGGGAGTGCGGTCGCGCGTCGGGCCGCGGGATCGGTGGCGACGACGCCGCGCATGGCGGAGAGATCCAGCAGCAGCCCGTCGGTCTGGACGACCGGGGTGAACGAGTGCCCGGCGCCCGCGACGCGTACGCCCTGGCCGCGCTCGGCCGCCTGCCGCACCAGCGCGACGACCTCCTCCTCGTCGCGCGGGGAGGCGGAGGAGACGGGCGCGAAGGACTGGTTGCCCACCCAGTTGGTCCAGGTCATGCGGGTCAGCCTGACCAGCGGCGGACCTGCCGTCAACGGTCGGAGGCGACCTGGGGACGTGGGGAGCGCGGACGTTCACGCGGCTGCTGGTAGGAGCTCCAGCCGACGAGGGCGAGCAGGGCGCCGGCGGCCATGGTGGCCAGCACACCCGTACGGGCTCGCTGGACCACCGCGCCGCAGGCGGCGTGCCGCCGCTCGTCGGCCCGGGTCTCGCTGCCGACGACGTCGAAGGCCTCGTCCCCCGTGCCGGACACCAGCCAGGAGGCGGAGATGGCCGACCCACAGTCGGCGCGTACGCCGTCGACGGTCGTCGAGGAGCTGACCTCCGTGCCGTACGCGAACGCGGCGAGGACGATGAGAATCCCCGCAGCGAGCGCGGCCCGTGCCCTGTCCATGTCTCGAGTATGCGCCTCTGGCAGCATCGCGTCATGGATGTCGAGGTGCTCGGGGCGCAACGGCTCCGGTTCGCTGACGGCAGTCCCGTGCGAGCAGCGTCCGCGGTCGTCCCGTTCGGCGACGGCCACCTCGTGGTGTCGGACGACACGACCCATGCGGCCTGGTTCCGCCCGGGGACGGCGGCGACCCGCGTACGACTCCTGCCGCCGGTCGACGGTCACGAGCTCTTCGACGAGGAGTCGGGGACCAAGCACCTCAAGCCCGACCTCGAGACAGCGTGTCGAGTGTCCGTCGACGGTGCCCCGGCGGTGCTGGTGATGGGCTCCGGCTCGTCGCCGCGACGGATGCGGTGGTGCCTCCTCCGGCTGGACGGCGGCAAGGCGGAGGTCGTAGTCGCCGACATGGCCGAGGTCTACGCGAGCGTCGCGGCCGCCCTCGGCATCGATCCCGACCAGCTCAACCTGGAGGGTGCCTGCGTCGTGGGGGGCAGCCTGCGGTGGTTCCACCGCGGCCTCCCCGCGGCCGGCCTGCCCTCGGCCAGCATCGACCTCGACGTCGAGGCGGCCGTGGCGGCAGCCCGCGGCGGCGAGGCAGCGGACCTCCGGGTCACCCGTCCCGTGCACTACGACCTCGGGTCCGTGGCCGGGGTGGGCCTGGCGGTGACCGATGTCGTCGCACTGCCCGACGGCGACATCCTCGCCTGCGCTGCCGCAGAGGACAGCCCCAACCCCCGCGACGACGGGCCGGTGACGGCGACGGCACTCGCGCGCATCCGTGGAGATCGCGTGGTCGAGGTCGTCCCGCTTCCCACTCTCGACGGTGCCGTCCTGAAGGTCGAGGGGCTGATGGTGCTGGACCACGACGACAGGGCGACGACGCTGTTCGTCGTCATCGACGTCGACGATCCGGAGGCGGCGTCCTGGTCCGCCACGCTCCACGTGCGGCTCTGACCCAGCCCGTCAGAAGCCGATGGAGGGCTCCGGCGCGACGAGGGTGCGCAGGGCCCGTGCCAGCTCGGCGTACGCGCCCGGTCGGTGCTCGCTCACCAGGCCCGCGCGGAGCAGCCCGCCGATGCCGTGGCCGAGGAAGCCGGCACCGAGGACGTTGACGTCGAGCGTCAGGTCGGCGGCGGCGTCGGTGCGCTCCGCGGACCCGGAACCGGCGGAGGCCGTCAGCCGCCAGCGACCTGCGTTCCACGGGGCGTAGCGGTCCTCGACCTCCACGACCACGTCGCAGTCGGCCTCGTAGGCCCGGAGCGGCCAGGCGGCTCCGAGATCGACGAGCCGGACCCAGGTGCTGTCCCAGGTCTTGATGTCGCCGGTGCCTCGTGGACCGCCGACCCAACCGAGGATCGGGTCGTCGAGCCCGATGTTCTCCAGCTTGGTCGTGCCCATCAGGTCGAGGTCGACGACGCGGCGGGCGAGCGCCAGCCGGGCCGCAGGCCCGCCGGTGAAGGTGCCGACCACGACGGTGCCGGACGGGCGGGCGTTCTCCCACTTGTCCTCGCGGCGCAGGCCGGTGAAGCCGACGTCCTCCCCGTTGCGCCGCGCGAAGATGATGCGACGACGCTCCTTGTCGCGGAGCTGCTCCGGCGGCTCGAGCGACATGAGCGAGAAGAAGTCGGAGGAGCCAACGATCGTGCCGGGGAAGTCGCCGGCGTGCGCGAGCTGGCAGGCGCGCATCCGCTCGGCCACGCCGGGGTCGGACATCGTCACGAGCTGGGTGGTGATGCCGGCGACCTCGTCCTCGAGGTGCGGTGCGGTGAACGTCGTTCCCCTGCCGAGGTCGACCTGGTGGGTCAGCGCCGCGATGCCGTAGCCGTAGCGCCCGTAGATCGCTGCCTCGCTCGCATGGAGGGCGGAGATCGCGATGCCGTCGTCGTGGGTGCGCGCGAGGTGGTCGGTCATCATCGCGACCAGCACGCCGCGACGGCGCGAGTCGGGGTGTACGCCGACCCAGGTGAGGCCGGCGATCGGGACCACCGACCCGCCGGGCAGCGACATCTCCATGGGGCGTACGCCGTAGACGCCGGAGTGCAGGTCCTGCGGCCCGTCGGGCAGGTCGACCGCGAACCGCTGGTCCTCGGGCAGCCCGAGCCGCAGGTGCTCGATGTCGGCGTCGGTGACCTCGCCGAACCAGACGAGCTGGTCGGTGGCCAGGTACTTCTCGGCGTCCTCTGACGGTCGTACGTCGATGTCCACCCGGCCACCCTAGAAGCCGCTTCGCTAGGGTCGAAACATGTTCGCCGTCTATGCAGAGTCCTTCTCCTTCGACGACCCGATGAGCGGCCTGGTGGTGGGGGAGCGGCCGGCCCCCGAGGCCCCGGACGGGTGGGCCACAGTGACCGTGAAGGCCGCCAGCCTCAACCACCACGACCTCTGGTCGCTGCGCGGCGTCGGGCTGCGCCAGGAGGCGCTGCCGATGATCCTCGGCTGCGACGCCTCGGGTGTCGACGAGGAGGGCAACGAGGTCGTCGTCCACGGCGTGATCGGCGACCCGCGCTGGACCGGCGACGAGGCGGACGACCCCGGCCGGTCGCTGCTCTCCGAGCGTCACCAGGGCACCTTTGCCGAGCAGGTGATCGTCCCGCGCCGCAACCTCGTGCCCAAGCCCGCCTCCCTCTCCTTCGAGGAGGCGGCGTGCCTGCCCACCGCGTGGCTGACGGCCTACCGGATGCTCTTCGTGCAGGGCGCCTGCAAGCCCGGCGAGACGGTGCTCGTGCAGGGTGCGGGCGGCGGCGTCGCGACCGCGCTCATCACGCTGGGCCGCGCGGCCGGGCTCCGGGTGCTGGCCACCAGCCGCGACGAGGCCAAGCGTGAGAGGGCTCGCGAGCTCGGCGCCCACGAGGTGTTCGAGTCGGGTGCCCGCCTGCCGGTCAAGGTCGACGCGGTCATGGAGACCGTCGGCAAGGCCACCTGGACCCACTCGATCCGCTCGCTGCGTCCGGGCGGCCGCATCGTCATCAGCGGCACGACGTCGGGTCCGGACGTCGACGACGCCGGACTCACCCACGTCTTCTTCAAGCAGCTCTCGATCATCGGCTCGACGATGGGCACTCGCGGCGAGCTCGACCAGCTGGTCCAGCTCCTCGACGCGACGGGCGCGCGCCCCGTGATCGACCGGGCCATCCCGATGCAGGACGCGCGCGACGGGTTCGCAGCCATGGCGGAGGGCGACGTCTTCGGCAAGATCGCCTTCACGCTGTGAGGGGGAGCACGAGGTGAAGCACGTCCTCACCGGCGCCGGGTCCGGCATCGGTCTGGCACTGGCCCACCGACTGGCCGGTCGCGGCGACGAGCTGGTGCTGGTGGCGCGCAGCGAGGCGCGGGCGACCGAGCTGACGCTTACGTTCGCCGGGGCGCAGGTCCTGGTCGCCGACCTCGCCGACCCCGGCACCCTCAACGGGATCGGTCGCCAGGTCGACGGACCGGTCGACTCGCTGGTCCACGTGGCCGGGATCGTCGAGCTGGGCCGGGTCGACCGGCTGCGGCTCGCCGACTGGGAGGAGCAGATCGCGGTCAACCTCACGGCCCCGGCGGTGCTGACGCGGGAGCTGCTGCCGCACGTCCGCGAGGGGAGGGGCACGGTCGTCTTCGTGAACTCCTCGGCCGGTCTCGCCGCCAGCGCGGAGTGGTCGGCGTACGCCGCCTCGAAGTTCGGACTGCGCGCCCTCGCCGACTCGCTCAGGGCCGAGGAGGTCGACCACGGGGTGCGGGTGAGCACGGTCTACCCCAGCCGCACCGCAACGCCGATGCAGGAGAAGGTGCACGAGCAGGAGGGCCGCACGTACGACTCCTCGCGCTGGATCAGTCCCGAGACGGTGGTCGACACGCTCCTCCACGTGATCGACCTGCCGGCCGACGCCACGATCCCCGACGTGACCGTACGACCGGTCGTGCCGCGGCCCGGGACCTGATCAGACCGTCGGCTCCAGCACGAACGCCCGGATCCGCCGGCTCGTCCCGACCCGCTCGCGGTAGCTGAGGTAGCCGGGGTAGAACTCCCCGGCGAGGGCGAAGACCTCGTCGGTCTCGCCCGCCGTCGCGGCCCGCGCGACCACCTCGCGGAAGACGCCGCGGTAGGTCACCGTCGCCTGCGGGTCGGCCTCGAGGTTGAGCACCCACGCCGGGGTGGACGGCTGGCTGAAGTTGGTGCCGAGCAGCGCCAGCGTGCCGGCGTACGGCGTCGCGATGAGGTGGCTCGTACGACGCTGGCCGGACTTGCGACCGGTGGTCGTCACGTCGAGGACCGCCAGCCCGGCGAGCAGGCTCGGGGCGCTGTGCCGTCCGCGGGTGAGCCGACCGACGACGTCGTCGAGGTGGCGCAGGGAGTGGGCGAAGAGCCAGCCGCCAGGACGGGTGCCGGCGCCCCAGCGGACCAGCCGGTGCAGGGGATTGGCCGAGTGGTGGGTGTAGTCGAGGTCGGCGGCGAGGCCCATCAACGGCCTCCGTCAGCCGGCTCGCGCGAACGCCAGTTGAGCGCGCCGACCAGCAGCATCCGCAGCTGGGTGCGGGCCTGGTCGAGGGTGCGCGCCTCGGAGTCGGGGTCCTCGACGAGGCGCTCGGCCATGGTGACCACGAACGACACGATCAGGTCGGCCAGCAGGCCGATGTCGGTGCTGGAGTACTGCTCGGCGGCCCCGCTGCGGGCGATGTCGGTCGAGAGCTCGCGGGTGATCAGCGCGATCTCGTGGTTGATCGCCTCGCGGACCCGCGGCGGTCCGGCGACCCGCTCGCGCGCGATGAAGGCGTAGTGGGAGCGGTTGTCGCGCACGTGGTCGGCCACGATCGGCAGCGAGCCGTCGATGAAGTCGCGGTACTCCGGGGCGTGGCGCCACACGTCGAGCAGCATCAGCCGGAGCGAGCGGAAGCTCTCGTCGACCAGCGCGAGCCCGAGCAGCTCCAGGGACCCGAAGTGCCGGTAGAACGCCGTCGGCACCACCCCGACCTGCTTGGCGACCTGGCGCAGCGAGATCGCCGCGAGGTTGGAGTCGGCGGCCAGCGCCAGGGCAGCGTCGAGGATGGCGCGCCGGGTGCGCTCCTTGCGCTCGGCGCGCGACTCGGTGGTGCCCTCGTCCTCGGCCATGGCGTGATCGTAGTGCGGCGGATCACGTGTCGACCCGTTGACCTGTGCCGTCCCCTCCGTCACTATTGAGTGAACACACGTTCACTGAACAAGGAGGCCGAGATGATCGCCATGACGAGGATCGCTCGCTCACGCACCGTGGCGGCGCTGACGTCGCCGCACGGTGTCGACCACTACCTGTCGCGGGTCAACCCGATGTGGGCGGCGCACGAGGTGCGCGGCCGGGTCGTCGCCGTGACCCGCGAGACCGAGACCGCGGGCGCCCCGGTCGCCACCCTGACCGTGCAGCCCACCGCCACGTGGCGGGGCCACCGCGCCGGCCAGTACGTCCAGGTCGGACTCGACCTGCCCGGCTCCGCGCGCCGGATGACCCGCTGCTTCTCGATCTCCTCGGCCGCCTCGGGCGCGGGGGAGGAGTTCACCCTGACGATCCGCGCGCACGCAGAGGGACAGGTCAGCAAGTACCTCGTCGACGCCGAGCCGGGCCAGCTGCTCCACCTGACGCAGGCCCAGGGCGTCTTCACGCTTCCGGTCAGCCCGGCCACGCCGGGCATCGACCCGCTGCTGTTCATCACCGGCGGGTCGGGCATCACGCCGGCGATGTCGATGGTGCGCACGCTGCTGCGCGACGGGTACGACGGCCGTGCCGGTCGGCCCGTCACGTTCCTGCACTACGCCCGCTCGCAGGCCGACCAGATCTTCGCCGACGAGCTCGCCCGGATCGCCGCGGACGACAACGACGTCGCGGTCCACCTGCGCCACGGCGACGCCGTCTTCCACGAGCTGGAGCTGCGCCGGCTCGTCCCCGGCTACCGCGACACCGACACCTGGGCCTGCGGTCCCGCTGGGATGATCGACCTGGTGCGGGAGGCGTACGCCGACAACCCGCGGCTGCGGCTCGAGCTGTTCAAGCCCTCGACGACCTCCAGCGGCGCGGCCGAGGGCGACCTCACCTTCGACAAGACCGACCGCCAGGTCACCAACACGGGTGCCTCGATCCTCGAGCAGGCCGAGGAGGCGGGCCTGAGCCCCGTCTTCGGCTGCCGGATGGGCATCTGCTTCTCCTGCACCACCCGCAAGGCCGAGGGCACCGTACGCAACGTGCTCACCGGCTCCGAGTCCTCGCTCCCCGACGAGGACATCCAGATCTGTGTCTCCGCTCCCGTCGGCGACTGCGTCGTCGACCTCTGAAAGGTCACACCATGAACCAGAGACTGACCCCCGACCAGCTCGAGGCCTTCGGCCGCGAGATGGACGCCCTGCGCCAGCGGATCGTCGCCGACCTCGGCGAGGACGACGCGAACTACATCCGCGGCGTCGTGAAGCGCCAGCAGCAGCTCGAGGTCCTCGGCCGCGCGCTGTTCTACCTCCCGCCGGCCTGGCCGCTCGCGGTCGCCGCCCTCTCGCTCTCCAAGATCATCGAGAACATGGAGATCGGCCACAACGTGATGCACGGGCAGTACGACTGGATGGGCGACCCGCACCTCAACTCGCGCATCTACGACTGGGACAACGTCTGCCCCGGCGAGCAGTGGAAGTACTCCCACAACTACATCCACCACACGTTCACCAACATCCTCGGCAAGGACCGCGACATCGGCTACGGCATCCTGCGGATGGACGAGGACCAGAAGTGGCACCCCTACTACCTCGGCAACCCGGTGTACGCCGTGCTGCTGATGCTCTTCTTCGAGTGGGGCGTCGCGATGCATGACCTCGAGGTCGAGAACATCGTCAAGGGCACCCGCAAGCTCGAGGAGAACAAGGCCCTCCACGCCGGCATCATGCGCAAGGTGCGGCGCCAGGCGCTGAAGGACTACGTCCTGTTCCCGGCGCTGACCGGACCGTTCTTCCCGCTGACCCTCGCGGGCAACGCGACCGCCAACCTCGTCCGCAACATCTGGGCGTTCAACATCATCTTCTGCGGCCACTTCCCGGCCGGCGCCGAGACGTTCAGCGAGGAGGAGTGCGCGGACGGTCCGGACGGCAAGGAGACCCGCGGCCACTGGTACTACCGCCAGGTGCTCGGCTCGGCCAACATCTCCGGCGGGCCGCTCCTCCACGTGCTGTCGGGCAACCTGAGCCACCAGATCGAGCACCACCTCTTCCCGGACCTCCCGGCCCGGCGCTACCCGCAGATCGCGCCCGAGGTGCGGGAGATCTGCGAGCGCTACGGCATCGACTACACGACCGGACCGCTGCGCAAGCAGCTGATGAGCGTGGCGAGGAAGATCTGCCGCCTCGCGCTCCCGGACCGGCGTACGTCCGAGGCGCCCGAGCCAGTGGCGCAGCAGCCGCTCGCGGCCTAGTCCTCCGGATCGTCGAGGCGGGCCAGCCACACGGCCAGCCGCTCAATCGGGATCTCGAAGTCCGGGTGGGCGTCGACGAACGCCTGGAGCTGCTCGGCGAGCCAGGCCAGGGTGACCTCCTCGTCACCCCGGCGCTGCTCGAGCTCCTCGATGCCGCGATCGGTAAAGTACATGCCGGGTCTCGCTCAGTAGTCGTTGCCGCGACCGCGCGGCGACTCGAACGCCGCGTCGAGGAGCGCCTTCTGCTCCTCGATGTGGCGCTTCACCGTGCCGACCGACGGGGCGGCGGACGCGATCCGGGTGACCGGCTCGACCGTGAGATCGAGCTGGGGCCACACGTTGAGCTGGAAGTGCGGCCATGGGCCCATGTTGCGCGGCTCGTCCTGCACCCAGCGGATCGCCTTCAGGTTCGGGTACTTGGCGATCTCGGCCTTGATCTCGTCGACGGGGTTGGGGTAGAGCCGCTCGATCCGGCCGATCGCGAACGTCGAGGAGTTCTCGCGCTTGGCGCGATCGACCATCAGGTCCCAGGTCACCCGACCCGAGCACAGGATGAGCGTCTCGACCTGCGAGGCGTCGGCGTCGGCGTCGCCGATGAACGGGCGGAACGTCGTGTCCCCGACGAAGTCGGCCGGCTGCGAGGCGGCCTCCTTCCGCTTGAGCATCGACTTCGGGGTGAAGACGATGAGGGGACGGTGCTCCTCGCCGAGCGAGTGGCGGCGCAGCAGGTGGAAGTACGACGCCGGGGTGGAGGGCTGCGCGACGACCATCGCGTCCTCGGCCGACATCGTCAGGAACCGCTCGATGCGGGCCGAGCTGTGGTCGGGGCCCTGCCCCTCGTAGCCGTGGGGGAGCAGCAGGACGACGCCGGACTGCTGGCGCCACTTGGTCTCGCCCGCGGAGATGAACTCGTCGATGACGATCTGGGCGCCGTTGACGAAGTCGCCGAACTGAGCCTCCCACAGCACCAGCGCCTCGGGGCGCGCGACGGAGTAGCCGTACTCGAACCCGAGGGCGGCGTACTCCGAGAGGAGCGAGTCGTAGACGTGGAACTTGGCCTGGTCCTCGGTGAGGTTGGTCAGGGGCGTCCACTCGTCGGCGTTGACCCGGTCGATGATCGTGGCGAAGCGCGACACGAACGTCCCGCGTCGCGAGTCCTGACCGGCCAGGCGCACCGGGCGACCGTCCATCAGCAGCGAGCCGAACGCGAGGATCTCCCCGGTGCCCCAGTCGATCGGGCCCTCGGTGATCGCGGCGGACCGACGCTGCAGCTGCGGCATGACCTTCGGGTGGACGGTGAAGTTCTCCGGGGGAGTGACGTAGCTGTCGGCGATCCGCTTGAGGACCTCCGGCGTCACCGCGGTGGAGAAGTCGCCGGCCGGCTTGTCCGGGTAGTCCGGGACGGTGGTCCACTCGGTCGGGGCCTCGGAGCTGGCCTCGCGGACCTCCGTGAACACCCGCTCCAGCTGCAGCTGGTAGTCCTTGAGGACCTGCTCGGCCTCCTCGATCGTGATGTCGCCGCGACCGATGAGCGACTCGGTGTAGAGCTTGCGCACCGACCGCTTCTGCTCGATGAGGTCGTACATCAGCGGCTGCGTGTACGACGGGTCGTCGCCCTCGTTGTGCCCGCGGCGGCGGTAGCAGACGAGGTCGATGACGACGTCCTTGTTGAACGCCTGGCGGTAGTCGAAGGCGAGCCGGGCCACGCGGATGCAGGCCTCGGGGTCGTCGCCGTTGACGTGGAAGATCGGCGCCTGCACCATCCGTGCCACGTCGGTGGCGTAGAGCGAGGAGCGCGACGAGCCGGGCGAGGTGGTGAAGCCGACCTGGTTGTTGATCACCACGTGCACGGTGCCGCCGGTGCGGTAGCCGCGGAGCTGGGACAGGTTGAGCGTCTCGGCCACCACGCCCTGGCCCGCGAAGGCCGCGTCGCCGTGGACGAGCAGCGGCAGCACGGGGTAGTCGGCGCCCCTGTTGAGGATGTCCTGCTTGGCGCGCGCGATGCCCTCGAGCACCGGGTTGACCGCCTCGAGGTGCGAGGGGTTGGCCGCCACGGAGACCTTGATCTTGGCGCCGGACCCAGCCACGAACTCGCCCTCGGCGCCGAGGTGGTACTTCACGTCGCCGGAGCCCTGCACGGTGCGCGGGTCGATGTTGCCCTCGAACTCGCGGAAGATCTGGCTGTACTTCTTGCCGACGATGTTGGCCAGCATGTTGAGCCGGCCGCGGTGGGCCATGCCGATGGTGACCTCGTCGAGGCCCGCCTCGGCGGCCGCCTCGCAGATCTCGTCGACCAGCGGGATCGTGGTCTCGCCGCCCTCGAGGCTGAAGCGCTTCTGCCCGACGAACTTCGTCTGGAGGAACGTCTCGAAGGCCTCGGCCTGGTTGAGCTTGAGCAGGATGCGGAGCTGCTCCTCGCGGGGCGGCTTCACGTGCGGCTGCTCGACCCGCTCCTGGATCCACTTGCGCTGCTCGGGATCCATGATGTGCATGTACTCGATGCCGGTGGTGCGGCAGTAGGAGTCGCGCAGGATGCCGAGGATGTTGCGCAGCTTCATGAAGCGCCGGCCCTCGCCGCCGAACGACCCGGTCGCGAACTCGCGGTCGAGGTCCCACAGCGTGAGGCCGTGCGACTCCACCTCGAGGTCGGGGTGGCTGCGCTGGCGGTACTCGAGGGGGTCGGTGTCGGCCATCAGGTGGCCGCGGACCCGGTAGGCGTGGATCAGCTCGAGGATGCGCGCCTGCTTGACGATGTCGTCGTCGTGGCTCGCGACGACGTCGCGCGACCAGCGGATCGGCTCGTACGGGATGCGCAGCGAGCGGAAGATCTCGTCGTAGAACTCGTTCTCGCCGAGCAGCAGGCCGTGCACGCGCTTGAGAAACTCACCCGACTGCGCGCCCTGGATGACCCGGTGGTCGTACGTCGAGGTGAGCGTCATCGCCTTGCTGATGGCGTTGCGGTTGATCGCCTCGTCGCTGGCTCCCTGCCACTCCGGCGGGTACTCCATCGCGCCGACGCCGATGATCGCGCCCTGCCCGGACATCAGCCGCGGCACCGAGTGGACGGTGCCGATGCCGCCGGGGTTGGTCAGCGAAATCGTGGTGCCCTGGAAGTCCACGACGGCGAGCTTGTTGTCGCGGGCCTTGCGGACCACGTCCTCGTACGCCGTCCAGAAGGCGGCGAAGTCCATCGTCTCGGCGCCCTTGATGCTCGGCACGAGCAGCTGGCGGGTGCCGTCGGGCTTCTTCATGTCGATCGCGAGGCCGAGGTTGATGTGCGCCGGCGTGATGAGGTTGGGCTTGCCGTCCACGACCTCGAAGCCGACGTTCATCTCCGGCATCGACCGCAGCGCCCGGACGAGGGCGTAGCCGATGAGGTGGGTGAACGAGACCTTGCCGCCGCGGGCGCGGGCGAGGTGGTTGTTGATGACGGTGCGGTTGTCCCAGAGCAGCTTCACCGGCACCGAGCGCACGGACGTCGCGGTCGGCACGGTCAGCGAGGCGTCCATGTTGGCGGCGGTGCGCGCCGGCGCGCCGCGCAGGACGGTGTAGGTGGGGGAGTCGCTGGTCTGGGACGGCGCGGTCGGCTTGGGGTCCTTGGCGACGGGCGTGCTGGTGCCCTTGGCCGGCTCCTCGGCGGCGGCCGCCGGGCGCGGCGTCGACTTCGCGGTCGACCTGGGGGCGGCCTGCTCGGCGGGCTTCTCGGCGGGCTTCTCGGCCGGCTTCTCGGCCGGCGCGGCGGCCTTCGCAGGTTCCTTCTGCGGGGCGGCCTTCTGCGGGGCGGCCTTCGCGGGCGCCTGCGTCCCGTTGCCGAAGTACGTCGCCCACTCAGGACCGACGCTGGCCGGGTCCTTGTCGTACTGCTCCTTCATCTCCTCCACGAGCCACTCGTTGGCTCCCAGGTCAGATGACGGAGCAACCGAGGTGGGGTTGCCGGACTGCCCGTTCGGGGACTGCGCCACGCTTCTTTCGCCTCTTCCAGAATCACTCGCGCATGGGTTGGACAACTGTGCCTGTCTAGGGCGTTCACAAGGCTAGTCGCACACGCACGCAAATGCAGGGGCGGGGAGGGCGTGTGAGGCATGGTGTCGACCACACCACTAGTCATTGTCGTCTTTGACGCGATGTCGCCCCCGAAAACACCCTGTCTCACCTGCCTGGAGTCGTCATGCCAAGCCGTTCGTCGGGTCCCACGTCGTGGGCCCGCCGCTGCGCCGGACTCGTGCTCGTCCTGCTCGTCCCCCTCTCCGCGACCGGTTGCCAGTCGGCGTCCGAGCCCTCCGCCTCGCCGGAGCGGCTCAGTCGCAACGACGCCCAGGCGAGCCTCGCCTCGCACGCGATGCCCACGACCACGAAGATCCAGCGGGTCCACGGTCGGCTGCCCGACGCGCGCCGCAAGGCCGTACGCCGGCAGGTCGGCCAGGTCGTCGACCGCTGGTGGGACGCCGCCTTCCTCGGTGGCACCTATCCCCGCAGCAGCTTCCCGTCGGCGTTCCCCGGCTTCACCGCCGGTGCCGAGCAGCGGGCAAAGGCCGACAAGGCGCTCCTGACCAACCAGACCCGCGGCCCGCACGTCGACTCCGTGACGGCCCGGCACAAGTCGGTGTCGCTCGACATCCTGGCCACGGGCAAGCAGGCCCGAACCGTGACGGCCGCCTTCGTGCTGCGCTTCGAGAGCAGCGGCGACAAGGCCGGCACCACGACCGTCCGCGGCCGCCTGTTCCTCGTCCACAAGCGAGGTGCCTGGCGCATCTTCGGCTACGACGTCGCGAAGGGATCGAAGTGATGGGACACCCCGTGACAGCCGTCGTACGCCGCACGCGCCGGGCCGCGAAGGCGATCGTCCTGGCCGCAGTGCTGGCCACCACCGCCGTCGTCGTACCCCAGTCGTCGGTGCAGCCCACCGACGTCAGCCTGGTCAAGATCCGCCACGCACAGGGCGTCGCCGTCGGCGGCGAGGACGTCGTGTGGATCCTGGCGGTCGGCTCCGACGCGCGCCCGGGCCAGCTGATGACCCGCTCGCGCGGTGACGCGCTCCAGCTGGTGGGCATCAACACCCGCACTGGGTCGGCCACCGCCATCGGCGTGCCGCGCGACTCGTGGGTCAGCATCCCCGGCCACGGCCGCGAGAAGATCAACTCCGCGCTCTACTTCGCCGGACCCCGCGGCATGGCAGGCGCGATGCGCAACCTCACCGGCATCGAGCCCGACTACGTGATGGTCACGCGGTTCCCCTTCTTCGAGGACATGGTCGACGACATCGGCGGCATCACGGTGACCAACCCGCGCCGGTTCTACGACCCGTACCTCAAGAAGGAGGGGTTCAAGCAAGGGCGGATCCACCTCGACGGCTACAACGCGATGGCCTTCTCCCGCATCCGCAAGGGCCTGGCGGGTGGCGACTTCGATCGGTCGGCCAACCAGCAGCGCACGCTGCGCGGGATCCACGCGCGGATCCGCTCGCAGGCCTCGCGCCCGGGATTCATCGAGCGCGGCGTGCTGACCGTGATGGAGCACATGGCCACCAACGCCTCACCCGCCGACCTCTTCGAGCTCGCCCAGGCCGTCGCCCAGGTCGACCCGCGCAAGATCACCACGTGCGTGATCCGCGGCCGCATCGGCTTCGTCGGCGCCGCGAGCGTGGTGTTCCCCGACGTCGCCCAGGCCCGGCGCCTGGGGCGCGAGGCCCGGAGCGACGCGGCCCTGAAGGGCTGCTGAGCAGCCGGTCGGATGTGCGCCTCCGGCAGGATTCGAACCTGCGGCACCTGGTACCGGAAACCAGTGCTCTATCCCCTGAGCTACGGAGGCCGGCACCGGCCTGGGCCGGTGCGCGCTGAAGACTACCGGTCGCCTGCGGCGGTCAGGAAACCGCCCGCCCCGGACCGCGGAGCCTCAGCGCAGGGCGAGCGATCCAGAGGTCCCGGCCGCGAACCCGAGTGCCTCGTGCTCGGCGACCCGGGCGTCGAGGGCGGCGGCGATGTCGGCCGGCCACGGCGCCGTACGCCGGCTCTCGAGGTCGATGTGCAGGAAGATCTCCTCCACGACGCACGCCACCTGCTGGTGGGTGTGGTCGAGCAGGTACACCAGGGCGTGGCCGGCGCGCTCGGAGCGGCCGAGCAGGCGCACCCGGGCCGACATCGTGTCGCCGGTGCGGAGCTCGTGGAGGTAGGTCACGTGGTGCTCGGCGGTGAAGCACGCCTGGCCGTGGGTGAGGGGCCACATCTGCGGGATGCCGACCTCGACGAGCGACTCGTCGAGGCCCTCGCTGGCGATCCCGATGTAGTGCCGGACGTTGAGGTGGCCGTTGATGTCCTCGAAGGGCATCGGCACGGGTTGCTCGACGTAGGCGGGGAGGTCGATCAGCTGGTCGTAGGTCGGGTGCGTCGTCACAGCGCAGAACCCTAGTGGTCCAGACGTGAAACCGGTTCGGCCCGACGGGTGCCCCGCCGATAGGCTTGGTGGGTGAATCCTGAGCAGCTCTCCGAGACCATCGTCGACGCGCTGGCGGCCCTCGTGGCCGATGGTGCGATCACGCTGCCCGACGGCGTGCCGACCCAGGTCACGGTGGAGCGACCGCGGCAGAAGGGTCACGGCGACTACGCCACCAACGTCGCGCTCCAGCTCTCGAAGCTCGTGCAGATCGGGGGGCAGGGGACGAACCCGCGCGCCTTCGCCGACCTCGTCGCCGCCCAGCTGCGCGAGTCCGACGCCATCAGCGAGGTCGAGGTCGCCGGCCCCGGCTTCCTCAACATCACGGTTGCCGCCGACGCCCAGGGACAGGTCGCGGCCGACGTCGTCGCCGCCGGTGAGGCGTACGGCTCCTCCGACGCCTTCGCGGGCGAGAAGATCGACCTCGAGTTCGTCTCGGCCAACCCGACCGGTCCGCTCCACATCGGTGCCGTGCGGTGGGCGGCGGTGGGCGACGCGCTGGGACGGGTCTTCACCTTCTCGGGGGCCGAGGTGACGCGGGAGTACTACTTCAACGACCACGGCGCCCAGCTCGACCGGTTCAGCTCCTCGCTGCTCGCCTGGTCCAAGGGTCGTCCGGTGCCCGAGGACGGCTACGGCGGCGCCTACATCGAGGAGATCGCGAAGGACGTGGTCGCCAAGCGGCCCGAGGTCCTCGACCTGCCCGAGGACGAGGCGCAGGAGGTCTTCCGGGCCGAGGGCGTCGAGCTGATGTTCGCCGAGATCAAGCAGTCGCTCCACGACTTCGGGGTCGACTTCGACGTCTACTTCCACGAGAACAACCTGCACGAGTCGGGCGCCGTCGAGCGCGCGATCGAGCGGTTGACGGAGATGGGCAACACCTACACCGAGGACGGCGCGCTCTGGCTGCGCACCGAGAAGTACGGCGACGACAAGGACCGCGTGATCGTCCGCTCCAACGGCACCCCTGCCTACATCTCGGGCGACCTGGCCTACTACCTCGACAAGAAGGAGCGCGGCTTCGACCGCTGCTTCATCATGCTCGGCGCCGACCACCACGGCTACGTCGGACGGATGAACGCCATGTGTGCCGCGTTCGGCGACGAGCCGGGCAAGGACCTGGAGATCCTCATCGGCCAGATGGTCAACCTGCTGCGGGAGGGCAAGCCGCTGCGGATGTCGAAGCGGGCCGGCACCACGGTCACGATCAACGACCTGGTGGACGCGATCGGCGTCGACGCGAGCCGCTACGCCCTCGCGCGCTACACCAACGACACCAACATCGACCTCGACCTCGACCTGTGGGCGAGGGCTCACAACGACAACCCCGTCTACTACGTGCAGTACGCCCACGCGCGCACCTGCCGGATGATCGAGAACGCCGCCGACCTCGGGATGGCGCTGCCCGGTGACGGATTCGACCCGTCGCTGCTCGCCCACGAGCTGGACGGCACGCTGCTCCGCGCGCTCGCGGAGTTCCCGCGGGTCGTCACCGCTGCCGCCGAGCTCCGCGCCCCGCACCGGATCGCGCGCTACCTCGAGGACACGGCCGCCGTCTTCAACCGGTGGTACGACACCAAGGAGTGCCGGATGCTGCCGGTCGGCGACGAGCCTGTCACCCCGACCAACGAGGCGCGCCTCGTCCTGGTGCACGCCGTACGGACGGTCCTCGCCAACGGACTGCGCCTCCTCGGCGTCTCCGCTCCCGAGAGGATGTGATCGGGCGTGCCGACCGCCCACCCCTCCGGCTGGGCGCACGCCGACGGGGCCCTGCGGGGTCCGCACTGGCTCCGTGAGCCGGCCGACCCCAACGCGCTCGTCGAGCACCTGTGGTCGCGTACGGCCGCCAAGACCGACGGCGTGCTGAGCGTCGGGGGAGTGCCGCTGCCCGAGCTGGTCCGCGAGCACGGCTCCCCGGCTTACGTCCTCGACGAGGACGACTTCCGTGCCCGCGCCCGCGCCTTCCGCGACGCCTTCGCCGGCTACGACGTGTTCTACGCCGGCAAGGCGTTCCTCTGCACGACCGTCGCGCGCTGGCTGGCCGAGGACGGGCTCTCGCTCGACGTCTGCTCAGGCGGCGAGCTCGCGGTCGCCGAGCGCGCCGGCTTCCCGATGGACCGGATCGGCTTCCACGGCAACAACAAGACGCTCGGCGAGCTCGAGCGGGCGGTGGAGCTCGGCGTCGGTCGCGTCATCGTCGACTCCTTCGCCGAGATCGAGCGGCTCGCGGCCGTCACCACCGAGCTCGGTGGAACTACGGGCGTGCTCGTCCGCGTCACCGCCGGCGTCGAGGCGCACACCCACGAGTACATCGCCACCGCCCACGAGGACCAGAAGTTCGGCTTCTCGATCGCGGGCGGCGACGCGCTCGAGGCCGTGCGCCGCGTGCTCGGCTCACCGGGGCTGCGGCTGCTCGGGCTGCACTCCCACATCGGCAGCCAGATCTTCGACACGTCCGGCTTCGAGGTCGCGGCCCGCCGAGTGCTCGCGCTGCACGCCCGCGTCGGTGCCGAGCTGGGCGTGGAGATGCCCGAGATGGACCTCGGCGGCGGCTTCGGCATCGCGTACACGACCCAGGACGACCCGTCCGAGCCCGAGCAGCTGGCGCAGGGGATGTCCGAGATCGTCGAGCACGAGTGCCGCGCGCTCGGCATTGCGCAGCCGCGACTGTCCATCGAGCCGGGCCGCGCGATCGTCGGACCGTCGATGTGCACCGTCTACGAGGTCGGCACGGTCAAGGAGGTCTCCCTCGACGGTGGCGCCCGCCGCTCCTACGTCTCGGTCGACGGCGGGATGAGCGACAACATCCGCACCGCCCTCTACGACGCCGACTACTCCGCGACCCTGGCCTCCCGCTCGTCCGGGGCACCGGCCGCGCTCGCCCGCGTCGTCGGCAAGCACTGCGAGGCCGGCGACATCGTCGTCAAGGACGAGTTCCTGCCCGGCGACGTACGTCCCGGCGACCTCGTCGCGGTGCCCGGCACGGGCGCCTACTGCAGATCCATGGCCTCCAACTACAACCACGCGCTGCGTCCTCCGGTGATCGGAGTTCGGGACGGGAAGACTTTCACCGTGCTGCGACGAGAGACTGAGGCCGACCTGTTGGCGACCGATGTGGGTGTTTCTTCATGAGCGAGCGAACTCTCAAGGTGGCCGTGCTCGGCTGCGGGGCGGTCGGGTCCCAGGTGGTCCGCCTGCTGACCGAGCAGAGCGACGACCTCGCCGCGCGGGTCGGCGCCCGGGTCGAGCTGGTGGGAGTCGGCGTACGCCGCCTCGACGCGCCCCGCGACATCGACCTGCCCGACGGCCTGCTGACCACCGACGTGGCCGGGCTGGTGGCCCGGGCCGACGTCGACGTCGTGGTCGAGGTGATCGGTGGCATCGAGCCTGCGCGGTCACTGATCCTCTCGGCGCTCGACAACGGCGCGAGCGTCGTGACGGCCAACAAGGCGCTGCTGGCAGAGGACGGGCCGACGCTCTTCGAGGCGGCCGCCAAGGCGGAGCGCGACCTCTACTACGAGGCGGCCGTCGCCGGTGCGATCCCGATCGTCCGCCCGCTGCGCGAGTCGCTGGCCGGCGACAAGGTCACCCGGGTGCTCGGCATCGTCAACGGCACCACCAACTTCATCCTCGACAAGATGGACACCGTCGGCAGCGGCTTCTCCGAGGCGCTCGAGGAGGCCCAGGAGCTCGGCTACGCCGAGGCCGACCCGACCGCCGACGTCGAGGGCTTCGACGCCGCGGCCAAGGCCGCGATCCTCGCCAGCCTGGCCTTCCACTCCCGCGTGACCGCCTCCGACGTCTACCGCGAGGGCATCTCCGAGGTCACCGCCGCCGACGTCGCCAGCGCCCGCGACATGGGTGCGGTGGTCAAGCTGCTGGCGATCTGCGAGCTGCGCCCGGGCCCCGACGGCCAGGACCAGGTCGCCGTACGCGTGCATCCCGCGATGATCCCGCGCTCCCACCCGCTGGCCAGCGTGCGCGAGGCCTACAACGCGGTCTTCGTCGAGTCGGAGGCCGCCGGCCAGCTGATGTTCTACGGCCCCGGCGCCGGTGGCGCCCCCACGGCCAGTGCCGTCCTGGGCGACCTGGTGACCGTGGGCCGCAACCGGCTCGCCGGCACCCGCGGCGCGGGCGAGTCGGCGTACGCCGACCGGGCGGTGCAGCCGATGGGGGAGACCCGCACCCGCTACCACGTCGCCATCGACGTCGACGACCGCGCCGGTGTGCTGGCGGCGGTCGCCAACGCCTTCGCCGACCACGACGTGTCGATCCAGACCGTGCGGCAGGAGGGCCGCGGCGCCGACGCCCAGCTCGTCGTCGTCTCGCACGCGGCGCCCGACGCGGCGCTGAGCGCGACCGTGGAGCAGCTCCGGAGCATGGACATCGTCCGTGAGGTCACCTCGGTGATGCGTGTGGAGGGCGGGGACGAATGACGCACGGTCAGTGGTTGGGCGTCATCGAGGAGTACCGCGACCTGCTCGACCTGCCCGAAGGGCTGGAGGCGGTGACGCTGCGCGAGGGCGGCACGCCGCTGGTCCACTCCGAGTGGCTCTCCGGACTCACCGGTGCCGAGGTGTGGCTCAAGGTCGAGGCCAACAACCCCACCGGCTCCTTCAAGGACCGCGGCATGACGGCGGCCATCTCGGTCGCGAAGCACGAGGGCGCCGAAGCGGTCGTCTGCGCGTCGACCGGCAACACGTCGGCCTCGATGGCGGCCTACGCCGCCAAGGCCGGGCTCAAGCCGCTGGTCCTCATCCCGGAGGGCAAGATCGCCGCCGGCAAGATGGCCCAGGCCGTCGTCCACGGTGCCCAGATCATCATGGTCCGAGGCAACTTCGACCACTGCCTCGACATCGCCCGCGGCCTGGCCCGCGACTACTCCGTCGCGCTGGTCAACTCGGTCAACCCGGTCCGGCTCCAGGGCCAGAAGACCGCGTCCTTCGAGATCGTCGACTTCCTCGGTGACGCTCCCGACTACCACCTCCTCCCGGTCGGCAACGCCGGCAACATCTCGGCGTACTGGCTCGGCTACCAGCAGTACGCCGAGCTCGGCCGCGCCACGCACCTGCCGGTGATGCGCGGCTTCCAGGCCGAGGGCGCGGCACCACTGGTGACCGGCGAGCCGTTCCCCGACCCCGAGACCAAGGCGACCGCGATCCGCGTCGGCAACCCGGCGTCGTGGCACCTCGCCGAGATGGCGGCCAAGGAGTCCGAGGGCCGCTTCGCCGCGGTCAGCGACGCGCAGATCCTCGCCGCTCAGGCCGAGCTGGCCCGGCGCGACGGCGTCTTCGTCGAGCCCGCGTCCGCGGCCGGCATCGCCGGGATGCTGGCCGAGCTCGCCGCTGGCGACAGCTATCGCGACAAGACCGTCGTGGTCACGGTGACCGGCCACGGGCTCAAGGACACTGCGACCGCCCTCGAGAGCCACGCCGGCTTCGTCGACACGGTCGTCGATGCCGATGTCCACGCCGCCGCCGCGGCCGCCGGTCTCGCCTGAGCATGACGACCTTCGTCGAGGGGCCGGTCCGCGTCACCGTCCCGGCGACCTCGGCCAACCTCGGTCCCGGCTTCGACTCGCTCGGCCTCGCGCTGTCGCTGCGCGACGAGCTCGAGGCGGAGGTGCTGCCCGAGGGTCTCGTGGTCGAGGTCGAAGGAGCCGGCGCCGACACGGCTGGGGGTGGCGTGCCCCGCGACGAGACACACCTCGTCGTACGCGCCATGCGGGCCGCCTTCGACCTGATGGGGGAGCAGCCGCCCGGGCTCCGCCTGTCGTGCCGCAACCTGATCCCGCACGCCCGCGGCCTCGGCTCGTCGTCCGCCGCGATCGTCGCCGGCGTCGTGCTCGCCCGCGGTCTCGTCGCCGGCGGCCAGCTGCTGGCCTCCGACGACGCGCTCTTCGACCTCGCCGCAGACCTCGAGGGCCACCCCGACAACGTGGCGCCTGCGTTCTTCGGCGGGTTCGTGATCTCCGGGCGCGAGGACGACCGCTGGTACGCCGTGCGCGCCGGTGTCGACCCGCGGATCACCGCGGTCGTGTTCGTGCCGCCGACCGGCGTCGAGACCAAGGTCGCCCGCGGCCTGCTCCCCGAGGTCGTGCCGCACGCCGACGCGGCCGCCAACTCCGGTCGTGCCGCTCTGCTCGTCGCCGCGCTCACCGGCCAGCCCGAGCACCTGCTCGCCGCCACGCGCGACTGGCTGCACCAGGAGCAGCGCGAGCCCGCCATGCCCGACACGCTCGCCCTCGTACGCCGCCTGCGCGCCGACGGCGTGCCGGCCGTGGTCTCGGGTGCCGGCCCCACCGTCCTGGCCTTCGGCACGGCCGACACGTCCGACCTCATCGGCCGCTGTCCCGACGGCTGGGCGTGCCACGACCTGGCGATCGAGCCGGACGGCGCCGTCCTGCTAACCTGACGGCGCGCCGTTCGGCGTACCCGCCCGTCCCGGTCCATCTGGCCGCGTGCACGGGCGACCACCATCCGCCTCGCGGGCTCCTCCGGCCGCGTCGGCGACGCAACGTGCGAAGGACCCACGTGACCGAAACCCCCTCTGTCGAGACCGCTGCGGCGAAGAAGCCTGCCAAGAAGGCTGGCGGCCTCAACTCGATGCTGCTGGCGGACCTGAAGTCGATGGCCACGGGCATCGGCATCGCCGGCGCCGGCTCGATGAAGAAGGCCGAGCTCGTCGAGGCGATCAAGTCCGCCGGGACGCCCAAGGCCGAAGCCCCGAAGGCAGAAGCCCCGAAGGCCGAAGCCCCGCGGGCCGAAGCCCCGCGGGCCGAGGCGCCGCGCGTCGAGCCGCAGGCCGACGAGCCCGCTCCCCAGACGACCGTGCGGACCCGCACCCGCAAGCAGCGCCAGGCCGAGCAGGCCGAGGCCCAGGTCGAGAAGCACGTCGAGAAGCAGGTCGAGCAGAAGCAGGACCAGAAGCAGCCCGAGCAGAATCAGCAGGACCAGGGCAAGCAGAACGACCAGAAGCAGGGCCAGAAGCAGGGCCAGGCGAAGAACCCCCAGAACCAGCAGAACCAGCCGAACCAGAAGCAGCAGGACCAGCGCCAGCAGGAGCAGAAGCAGCAGGACCAGCGCCAGCAGGAGCAGCGGCAGCAGGACCAGCTCGACGACGACGAGGACGGCGAGGGTGGCAGCCGCCGCAACCGCCGCCGTCGCGGTCGCGACCGCACGGCGGTGCGCACCACGGGCGCCCGAAACGAGCCTGACACCACGATCCTCGAGGACGACGTGCTGGTGCCGGCCGCCGGCATCCTCGACGTCCTGGACAACTGTGCGTTCGTCCGGACCTCGGGCTACCTGCCGGGGCCCGAGGACGTGTACCTCTCGCTGTCGATGGTCCGGAAGTACCACCTGCGTCGCGGTGACGCGGTCGTCGGGCAGGTCCGGCAGCCGCGCGAGGGCGAGCGTCGGGAGAAGTTCAACCCGATGGTCCGCATCGACAGCATCAACGGCACGGAGGCCGAGGGCGCCAAGGAGCGCCCCGACTTCGCGGACTCGGTGCCGGTCCACCCGCACCAGCGGCTGCGCCTGGCGACCGACGAGGCCAACCTGATCGGCCGGGTCGTCGACATCGCCGCTCCCGTCGGCAAGGGCCAGCGCGGGCTCGTGCTGACGCCGCCGCGTACGGGCACCACGACGCTCCTGCGGTCGATCGCCCAGTCGGTGACCACCAACAACCCCGAGTGCCACGTGATGGTGGTGCTGGTCGACACCCGCCCCGAGGAGGTCACCGACTTCCAGCGCTCGGTCAAGGGCGAGGTCGTCGCCTCGACCTTCGACCGGCAGCCGGCCGACCACACCCTGGTCGCGGAGCTCGCCATCGAGCGCGCCAAGCGGCTGGTGGAGCTGGGCCACGACGTCGTCGTGCTGCTCGACTCGCTGACCCGCCTCGGCCGCGCGTACAACCTCGCCGCGCCTGCCAACGGCCGGGTCCTGGGTGGGCTCGTGGACGCCTCCGCGGTGCACCCGACCAAGGAGTTCTTCGGCGCCGCTCGCAAGATCGAGGACGCCGGGTCGCTCACCATCCTGGCGACGGTCTCGGTCGGCACCGGCTCGGCCACTGACGAGTTCTTCCTCGAGGAGCTCGCCGGCACCGCCAACCTCGAGCTGGTGCTCAGCGCCGAGCGCGCGGCCAAGGGCATCGTGCCCGCGGTCGACGTGGCGTCGTCGGGCACCCGCAACGAGGAGAAGCTGCTCGCGCCCGCCGAGGGAGCGGTCGTCGGTGACCTGCGCAAGCGGCTCGCCGCGGCCGACAGCCCGCAGGCGGTCGCCAAGGTGTTCGGCTCCCGCTGAGCCGGGTCGGCGTCGGGGGGAATGGCCGGATTGGCGCCGGCGTTGAGAGCGGTGGCACACTTGTGCGTCGGTTCCGGTTCACGTCAGTTGCGATCCACGCGGACGACCCGGAACACCTGAGAGGACACCATGAAGAAGGACACTCACCCCGACTACGTCGAGACCGCCGTCACCTGCACGTGCGGTGCGTCGTTCACCACCCGTAGCACCGCGACCTCCGGCTCGATCCACGCCGACGTCTGCTCGCAGTGCCACCCGTTCTACACCGGCAAGCAGAAGATCCTCGACACCGGTGGCCGCGTCGCCCGCTTCGAGGCGCGCTACGCCAAGAAGGCCCCGGCCGAGAAGGCCGAGAGCAAGTAGTCCACGTCAGGCGCCGGTCGCCCGCTCCGTGCGGGTGGCCGGCGCCTTGTCGTCTGTCCAACCGCTGGGGGAATCGAGAGGGAGTCGGATGTTCGAGGCCGTCGAAGGCATGCGCCAGGAGCACGCCGAGATCGAGCAGCGACTGGCGCTCCCCGAGACGCACGCCGACCAGCGCCTGGCCAAGGAGCTCAACCAGCGCTACGCCGAGCTGACCGCCGTCGTCACGACCTGGCAGGACTGGCTCCAGCTCGGCGACGACATCGAGGCGGCCCGTGAGCTCGCGTCGGAGGACGCTGCCTTCGCGCAGGAGGCCGACGAGCTCGCCGTACGCCGCGAGGTGGCCAGCGAGCGGCTCCGCCGGCTCCTGGTGCCGCGCGACGCCGCGGACGGCAAGGACGCGCTCCTGGAGATCAAGTCGGGCGAGGGCGGCGAGGAGTCGGCCCTGTTCGCCGGCGACCTGCTCCGGATGTACGCCCGCTTCGCCGAGACCCGCGGGTGGACCGTGGAGATCCTCGACGCGACCGAGTCCGACCTGGGCGGCTACAAGTCCGTGACGGCGGCCGTCAAGGCGCGGGGCACCGTCGAGCCCGGCCAGGCGCCGTACGCCCTCCTGAAGTTCGAGGGTGGCGTGCACCGCGTCCAGCGGGTGCCCGTCACCGAGTCGCAGGGCCGCGTGCACACCTCCGCGGCCGGGGTCCTCGTCTCGCCCGAGGCCGAGCCGGTCGACGTGACCATCGACGACAACGACCTGCGCATCGACGTCTACCGCTCCAGCGGGCCCGGCGGGCAGAGCGTCAACACCACCGACTCGGCGGTGAGGATCACCCACGTGCCGACCGGGATCGTGGCGAGCTGCCAGAACGAGAAGAGTCAGCTGCAGAACAAGGAGTCGGCGATGCGGATCCTGCGCTCGCGGCTGCTCCAGGCCGCGCAGGACGCCGCCGACGCCGAGGCGAGCGACGCCCGGCGCTCGCAGGTGCGCACGGTCGACCGCTCCGAGCGGATCCGCACCTACAACTTCCCCGAGAACCGGATCTCCGACCACCGGACGGGCTACAAGTCCTACAACCTCGACCAGGTGCTCGACGGCGACCTCCAGCCGGTGCTCGACTCGTGCGTCGAGACCGACATGGCGGCCCGCCTCGCGGCACTGGAGTCCTGAGTGCGGTCCAGCGCGGCACGCCGCGAGGCAGCCGCCCGCCTCCGCGACGCCGGCGTCGCCTCGCCCGAGCGCGACGCCGACCTCCTGCTCGCACACGTCCTCGACGTCGGGCTGGGCCGGCTGCCGCTCGTCGATGACCTCGAGCCCGCGCAGCACGAGACGTACGCCGCCCTCGTGGCGCGCCGCGCCGCGCGTGAGCCGCTCCAGCACCTGACCGGCAGCGCCGCCTTCCGCCACGTCGAGCTGGCCGTCGGTCCCGGGGTCTTCGTGCCCCGTCCCGAGACCGAGCTGCTGGCCGGCTGGGCCATCGACGCCGCCCTCGCGCTGGGCCGCCCGGCCGTCGTCGTCGACCTCTGCACCGGCTCGGGCGCGATCGCCCGGGCGATCGCCGACGAGGTCCCCGGCGCCGACGTCCACGCCGTCGAGCTCGACGAGGGCGCCCTCGCCTGGGCGGAGCGCAACCTCGCCGGCACCGGCGTGGACCTGCGCCACGGCGACCTGGCCACCGCCTTCGACGACCTGGTCGGCACCGTCGACGTCGTCGTGTGCAACCCGCCCTACATCCCGCTCGAGGCCTGGGAGTCCGTGGCCGCAGAGGCCCGCGACCACGACCCGCACCTCGCCCTCTTCTCCGGCCAGGACGGCCTCGACGCCATCCGCGTGCTCGAGCAGCGCGCCGCCCTGCTGCTGCGCCCCGGGGGAGTGGTCGGCGCCGAGCACGCGGACGTGCAGGGGGAGTCCGCGCCCGAGGTCTTCGCGGCCACCGGGCGGTGGCGCGACGTGGCCGACCACCGCGACCTCGCGGGTCGGGCACGCTACGTGACCGCACGACTGGCACGATGAGCGACGTGGACAGGTTTACGACCTCGACCGAGGACGAGCGCGAGGCAGCGGTGACCGCTGCCGCCGGCGCCGTACGACGCGGCGACCTGGTCGTCATCCCGACCGACACCGTCTACGGGATCGCCGCCGACGCCTTCTCCGCCGACGCCGTCCGCGGCCTGCTGGAGGCCAAGGGCCGCGGCCGCGCCATGCCGCCGCCGGTGCTGATCTCGTCCGCCACCACGCTCGACGCGCTCACCGAGGGCGTCCCCACGTGGGCCCGCACCCTCGTCGAGGAGTTCTGGCCGGGTCCGCTGACCCTCGTCTGCCACCAGCAGGCCTCGCTCGTGTGGGACCTGGGGGAGACACGCGGCACCGTCGCGGTCCGGATGCCCGACGACGAGGTGGCGCTGGCCGTGCTCGAGCGCACCGGCCCGCTCGCCGTGTCCTCGGCCAACCTCACCGGTCGCCCGGCCGCCACCGACGCCGACGCGGCCGAGGAGATGCTCGGCGACGTCGTGGCGGTCATCGTCGACGCCGGCACCTCGCCGGGCGGCGAGGCCTCCACGATCATCGACGTCACCGTCCCCGAGGGACGTGTCCTGCGGCTCGGCGCCCTCTCGCTCGACCGCCTCAACGCGGCGATCGAGGAGCATGGCGTCGTGCTGACGGACGAGGGCTGACGGTGCGGGAGTACCTCCTCGTCTTCCTGGTCGCCCTGTCGGTGACCTACCTCCTCACGGTCGTCGCCCGCGAGATCGCCCTGCGCACCGGAGCCGTGGCGGCGGTGCGCGACCGCGACGTCCACGCCGAGCCGATCCCGTACCTCGGTGGGCTGGCGATGCTCGGCGGCCTCATCGCGGCGTACCTCGTCGCCCAGCAGCTGCCCTTCCTCTCCGGCAGCGACGAGTTCGTCTTCGACGACGCCGGCGTGGTGCTCCTCGCCGGAGCGCTCGTGTGCGCCGTCGGGGTGATCGACGACATCTTCGAGCTCGACGCCCTCACCAAGCTCGGCGGCCAGGTGCTGGCCGCCGGCCTGCTGGTCTCCCAGGGCGTGCGGTTCTACTACTTCCCCGGCACCGACGGCACCTACTACTCCCTCGGCGACGCCCAGGGCGCGATCCTGACCCTGGTGCTGGTCATCGGCACGATGAACGCGGTCAACTTCGTCGACGGCCTCGACGGGCTCGCGGCGGGCGTGGTCGGCATCGGGGCCGCTGCCTTCTTCGTCTACTGCTACCAGCTGTCGGCCGACAACAAGCTGACCCTGGCCACCACCGGCGCCCTGCTGAGCGTGGCCCTGGCCGGCGCGTGCACCGGGTTCCTCCCGCACAACTTCCATCCCGCTCGTCTCTTCATGGGCGACTCCGGGTCGATGCTGATCGGCCTGGTGCTCTCCGCGAGCGCGCTCACGCTCACCGGCCAGTTCTTCGGGATGCCGACCTCGGCGGGCAACAGCTTCTTCGTCACCGTTCTGCCGGTGCTGCTGCCCATCTCGCTGCTGATGGTGCCGATCGTCGACCTCGTGCTGGCGGTCGTACGACGAACACGCGCGGGTCGCTCACCGATGAGTGCCGACAAGCAGCACCTCCACCACCGGCTCCTCGAGATCGGCCACTCCCAGCGCCGCGCCGTCATCATCATGTGGCTCTGGGCGTTCACCATCGCGGCCGGCGCCGTGATCGTGAGCCTGTTCGACGACGCGTGGGTCTGGTGGAGCCTGGGCTCGATGCTCGCGCTCACCATCGCGCTGACCTTCGTGCTGCCGCGCGTCCAGCGGCCGCGCAAGACCGGGCTGGGGGACACCGGGCTCCGCGAGAACGCCGCGATCGAGGGACGCACCGACGAGGCCGACGAACCGCTCCTCGAACCCGTGGACGAGCCCGTCGACCGGTCGGTCCAGGGGTATCCCGGCACCTGAGTGGAGGCCTCCGAGGACTTTGTGATAGTTTTCACGAGCAGTCACCCAGACCTCTGAGAGACAGGCCGCCGCCATGACGACCGAGTCGAAGACAGGCCCCCGCAACGGGTTGTCGCCGCTCCTCGGTGCCGTGGTCTCGGGTGCGGTGATGGTGGTCCTCCTGATCGTCGTCGCCACCCTGGTGAGCGGTCGTCCCGGCGTCGTCGGCGTCGCGGTCGGGGGAGTGCTGACGCTGGCCGTGTTCGCCCTCGGCGTCGCCGTGGTCGGCTTCGTGGCCCGGCTCCTGCCGGGTGCCTCGCTGCTCGTGGCGTTGATGACGTACGTGCTCCAGCTCCTGGTCCTGGCGCTCGTCGTCGCGGCCATCGACGGTGCCGACCTGAGCGCCGGGACGCTGTCCCGCGGCTGGTTCGCCGCGGCCGTCATCGCGGTCACGCTGACCTGGGTCGTGGGTCAGATGGTCGCCGCCACCCGTCAGCGGATCCCGGTCTACGACACGTCCGTCGCCGTCGAGACGGTCGATCACCCCGGGGGTGAGCGATGACCGATTCCGCTGCTAGTGTGCGGGGCGCGATGGCTCGACAGCTTCCCCCGACGGCCTCACCCGACGACACCCCCAAGGGCGACCCCTGGCACGCCTTCGGCTACGTCGTCTCCGGTGTTGCTTTCTACGGGCTGGCGGGCTGGGCTCTCGATCGCTGGCTCGGAACGACCTTCCTCGTGGCGATCGGCATCCTCATCGGTGCGGGGTTCGGGATCTACATGACGTGGGCCCGGTTCAACAAGGCAAGCGCAAGTCAAGACAAGCCAGTAGGAGACTGACTCGATGTTCGGCATCACGATGGCTGAGTCCGGCGGCGGCGAGTTCCTCGCCCCCGGCCCCAACAGCTTCGACTTCAGTGAGGTCCCGCTGTTCCACCTCGGTGGTCTCGCGGTCACCAAGCCCATGGTCCAGCTGCTGCTCGGTGCGCTCGTCGTCTTCGTGTTCTTCTACGCCGCCGCCCGCCGCGCCACCCTGGTGCCCGGTCGCCTCCAGTTCGCCGGCGAGGCCGCCTACGGCATGGTCCGCAACTCGATCGGCCGCGACATCATCGGCAGCAAGGACTTCGCCCGGTTCGTCCCCTACCTGGTGACGATCTTCTTCTTCCTGCTGGTCAACAACGCCTTCGCCTCGATCCCGGCGATCCAGTTCCCGACCTTCTCGCGGGCCTCGATGGCCTACGCGCTCGCCGGTCTGAGCTGGGTCATCTACAACGGGGTGGGCATCCACAAGCACGGCCTGCTGGGCTACCTCAAGCTGCAGAGCGTGCCGTCCGGCGTGAGCCCGGCGATGTACCCGCTGCTGGTGCCGCTGGAGTTCTTCTCCAACATCCTCGTCCGCCCCGCCACGCTGGCGCTGCGACTCTTCGCCAACATGTTCGCCGGCCACCTGCTGCTGATCCTGTTCTCGACCGGCGGCCTCTTCCTGCTCGAGTACGGCGGCGTCGGCTACGTCGCCGGTCCGCTGGCCTGGGTGCTGGCGATCGCGATCTCGTTCCTCGAGCTCCTGGTGCAGTTCCTCCAGGCCTACGTCTTCACCCTGCTCAACGCGATGTACATCTCCGGTGCACTCGCCGACGAGCACTGATCCACCCGTACGACCTGCTCGACCCCTTGTCTGCACCACCAACACCTGAAGTAGTACCGAACGAAAGGAACTCACCGTGAACGGTGAACTCAACGGCTCGCTCAACATGATCGGCTACGGCCTGGCGGCCATCGGCCCCGGTATCGGTATCGGCCTGATCTTCGCGGCCTACATCTCCGGTGTCGCCCGTCAGCCGGAGGCCCAGGGCCGCCTGCAGTCGATCGCCATCCTGGGCTTCGCGCTCGCCGAGGCGCTCGCGATCATCGGTATCGCCCTCGCGTTCGTCCTCAACTGACGCTGGCCCTCCAGACCTAGGACTCCTTCATGCAGAATCTGATCTTCCTCGCGGAAGGAACCGAGCCCACCGAGGGCGGTCACGCCCCGGAGAACCCGCTCGGCTTCGTGCCCGTCGAGTTCGCCCTGTCGCTCGTCACCTTCGGCATCCTGCTGTTCCTCATCTGGAAGTTCGTGGCTCCTCGCTTCGAGCAGACCTTCGCCGAGCGCACGCAGGCGATCGAGGGTGGCATCGCCGCGGCCGAGACCAAGCAGGCCGAGGCCGACGCCAAGCTCGCCGAACTCGAGAAGCAGCTCGGCGACGCCCGGCACGAGGCCGCGCGCATCCGCGAGGAGGCGCGTGAGCAGGGAGCCCAGATCGTGGCGGAGATGCGGGAGACGGCCCAGGCCGAGTCCGCCCGCATCGTCGAGCACGGCAAGGCCCAGATCGAGGCCGAGCGCCAGCAGGCGGTCACCTCGCTCCGTGCCGAGGTCGGCGCCCTGGCAACCGGCCTGGCCGGTCGCATCGTCGGGGAGAGCCTGGAGGACGAGGCCCGTCAGAGCCGCGTCGTCGAGCGCTTCCTCGCCGACCTGGAGGCCTCCAACAGCACCACGTCGGGGAGCGTCAACTGATGATGCGAGGTGCGTCCGCAGACGCCTACGCCGCGGCCGCCGCAGTGCTTCCGGGCACCGGCGACCTGGGCCGGGTGGGCCAGGACCTGTTCGGGACCGCGGACCTGCTCCGCTCCGAGCCGGGCCTGCGCCGCGTCGCCACCGACGTGTCGCTGCGCGGCGAGGCCAAGGCCGACCTGCTCCGCGGAGTGCTGGCCGACAAGGTCTCCCCGGAGGCCCTCGAGGTCATCGCGACGGCAGTGACGCAGCGGTGGACCTCGGGTCGCGACCTGAGCGACGCCCTCGAGCAGCTCGGCGTCGTGGCCACGGTGCGCTCCACCGGCGGTGACGCCGGTCGCCTCGAGGACGAGGTCTTCGCGGTGGGCCGGCTCGTGCAGGCCAACCCGGAGCTGCGCGACGCGCTCTCCGACCCGGCACGGAGCCGCTCCGACAAGGCAGACCTGGTCGAGGGCCTGCTGGGCGACAAGGTGCTTCCCGCCACGGTGGCGCTCGTGCAGCAGTCGCTGTCCGGCAGCCACCGCACGGTGGCGGTGGCCCTCGGCGCGTACCAGAAGATCGCGGCCGAGGTCCGCGGTGAGGGAGTGGCGACCGTTCGCGTCGCCCGTCCCCTCGCCGACGACGATCGGCAGCGGCTGGCCGGTGCGCTGGCGCGCACCTACGGTCGAGACGTGCACCTCAACGTGATCGTCGACCCCGACGTCCTCGGCGGCATCCGCGTCGAGATCGGTGACGACGTCATCGACGGGACGGTCTCCAGCCGCCTCGACGACGCCGGTCGCCGGCTCGCCGGCTGACGCCACCACTGAACATCCCAGAACTTTTCGAGCAGCAGCAGACCCAGAGAACAGGTGAATGAAATGACGGAGCTGTCCATCCGTCCGGACGAGATCCGGGACGCGCTTCAGCGCTTCGTGTCGGACTACAAGCCCGACTCGGCGGCCAAGGAAGAGGTCGGCACGGTCGCGGAGGCTGCCGACGGCATCGCCCGCGTCAGCGGCCTGCCCTCGGTCATGGCCAACGAGCTGCTCGAGTTCGAGGACGGCACGCTCGGCATCGCGCTGAACCTCGACACCCGCGAGGTCGGCGTCGTGGTCCTGGGTGACTTCGACAAGATCGAGGAGGGCCAGGTCGTCCGTCGTACGGGCGAGATCCTCTCGGTCCCCGTCGGCGACGGCTACCTCGGCCGCGTGGTCGACCCGCTCGGCACCGCGATCGACGGCCTCGGCGAGATCACCCCGCTCGAGGGTCGCCGCGCGCTCGAGATCCAGGCGCCCGGCGTGATGGTGCGCAAGTCGGTCCACGAGCCGCTCGCCACCGGCATCAAGGCGATCGACGCCCTGACGCCCATCGGCCGCGGCCAGCGCCAGCTCATCATCGGCGACCGCTCGACCGGCAAGACCACGATCGCGATCGACACGATCATCAACCAGAAGGCCAACTGGGAGTCCGGCGACCCGGACAAGCAGGTCCGCTGCATCTACGTCGCGATCGGCCAGAAGGGCTCGACCATCGCCGCCGTGCGCGGTGCCCTCGAGGAGGCCGGCGCTCTCGAGTACACGACCATCGTGGCCTCCCCGGCGTCCGACTCCGCGGGCTTCAAGTACCTCGCCCCCTACACCGGCTCGGCCATCGGCCAGCACTGGATGTACGACGGCAAGCACGTCCTCATCGTGTTCGACGACCTCACCAAGCAGGCCGAGGCCTACCGCGCCGTGTCGCTGCTGCTGCGTCGCCCGCCGGGCCGCGAGGCCTACCCCGGTGACGTGTTCTACCTGCACAGCCGGCTCCTCGAGCGTTGCGCCAAGCTCTCCGACGAGATGGGCAAGGGCTCGATGACGGGCCTGCCGATCATCGAGACCAAGGCCAACGACGTCTCGGCGTTCATCCCGACCAACGTCATCTCGATCACGGACGGCCAGATCTTCCTGCAGTCCGACCTGTTCGCGGCCAACCAGCGCCCCGCCATCGACGTGGGTGTCTCGGTCTCGCGCGTGGGTGGCTCGGCGATGACGAAGGCCATGAAGACCGTCACCGGCTCGCTCAAGGTCGACCTGGCGCAGTTCCGCGCGATGGAGGCGTTCGCGATGTTCGCCTCCGACCTCGACGCGGCGTCGCGCCAGCAGCTGGACCGCGGCCAGCGCCTGATGGCGCTGCTCAAGCAGCCGCAGTACTCGCCGTATCCGGTCGAGGAGATGACCGTCTCGCTGTGGACCGGCACGTCGGGTCGCCTGGACAAGGTGCCCACCGACGACGTGCTCCGCTTCGAGAACGAGTTCCTCGACTACCTCCGACGCAGCCACGAGGGCATCCTCGCGGGCATCCGGGAGACCTCGAAGTTCGAGGACTCCACCGAGGACCAGCTCGCGCTTGCCTACGACTCCTTCCTCGATCAGTTCGAGACCTCCGACGGCCAGAGCATCAAGGCCGGCAAGGAAGAGCACGTCGCCCTCGAGGACGAGGACGTCGAGCAGGAGCAGATCGTCAAGCAGAAGCGGGGCTGAGGCATGGCTCTCTCGGTACGCGAGTACCGCGCGCGGATCAAGTCGACGGAGTCGATGAAGAAGATCACGCGTGCCATGGAGCTCATCGCCGCGTCCCGCATCATCAAGGCGCAGCAGCGGGCCCAGGCCGCAGCGCCGTACGCCCGCGAGCTCACCCGCGCGGTGTCGGCCGTGGCGACGTTCTCCAACGTCGACCACGCCCTCACCGTCGAGCCGGAGAACCCCAGGAAGGCGGCGGTCCTGATCGTCACCTCCGACCGCGGTCTGGCCGGCGCCTACTCCTCGAGCGTGCTCAAGGAGGCCGAGCGTCTCGTCGAGAAGCTCAAGGGCGAGGGCAAGGACGTCGACCTCTACACGTCGGGTCGCAAGGGCGAGGCGTACTTCAAGTTCCGCCAGCGTCGCGTGGTGCAGGCATGGACGGGCTTCTCCGACCAGCCGACCTACGACGTCGCGGCGGAGATCGGCGCCACGCTCATCGCGACCTTCCTCGCCGAGGAGGGTGACGACGAGGTGGCAGCGGTCGACGAGGTGCACGTGGTCTACACGCGCTTCCGGTCGATGCTCCTCCAGGAGCCCACCGCCGTACGCCTCCTTCCGCTGGAGGTCGTCGAGGGCACCGAGCCGCCCGAGGAGGGCGACCTGCTGCCGCTCTACGAGTTCGAGCCCTCGCCCAGCGACGTGCTCGACTCGTTGCTGCCGCGCTACGTCCAGAGCCGGATCTTCTTCGCCCTCCTCCAGGCTGCCGCCTCGGAGCTGGCTGCGCGCCAGAAGGCGATGAAGGCCGCGACGGACAACGCCGACGAGCTCATCAAGAAGTACAAGCGCATCGCCAACCAGGCTCGCCAGGCTGGCATCACACAGGAAATCAGCGAGATCGTCGGTGGCGTCAACGCGCTGGCCGACGCACAAGCCGGGAGTGAATGAGATATGACTGCCACCATCAACGAGTCCGCAGAGACGAAGTCTGCAGGCGGAGTGGGCCGCATCGCCCGCGTCATCGGCCCGGTCGTGGACATCGAGTTCCCGTCCGACTCGATGCCCCCGATCTACAACGCGCTGACGTGCGAGTTCGAGCTGAGCGGCGAGACCAAGTCGATCATCCTCGAGGTCGCCCAGCACATCGGTGACGGCATGGTCCGCGCCATCTCCATGAAGCCGACCGACGGCCTGGTCCGCGGCAGCCAGGTCACCGACACCGGTGCGTCGATCACCGTCCCCGTCGGTGACATCACGCTCGGCAAGGTGTTCAACACCACCGGCGACGTGCTCAACCTCGAGGAGGGCGAGACCTTCGAGCCCACCGAGCGCTGGGGCATCCACCGCAAGGCGCCCGCGTTCGACCAGCTGGAGTCGAAGACCCAGATGTTCGAGACCGGCATCAAGGTCATCGACCTGCTCACCCCCTACGTCCAGGGCGGCAAGATCGGCCTGTTCGGCGGTGCCGGCGTGGGCAAGACCGTGCTCATCCAGGAGATGATCGCGCGCGTCGCCAAGGACCACGGTGGTGTGTCGGTGTTCGCCGGTGTCGGCGAGCGCACCCGTGAGGGCAACGACCTCATCGTCGAGATGGAGGAGGCCGGCGTCCTCGGCCAGACCGCCCTCGTGTTCGGCCAGATGGACGAGCCGCCGGGCACGCGCCTGCGCGTCGCCCTGTCGGCCCTGACGATGGCGGAGTACTTCCGCGACGTGCAGAAGCAGGACGTGCTGCTCTTCATCGACAACATCTTCCGCTTCACCCAGGCCGGCTCCGAGGTCTCCACGCTGCTCGGCCGCATGCCGTCCGCCGTGGGCTACCAGCCCAACCTGGCCGACGAGATGGGTCAGCTGCAGGAGCGCATCACCTCGACGCGTGGTCACTCGATCACGTCGCTCCAGGCGATCTACGTCCCCGCCGACGACTACACCGACCCGGCCCCGGCCACGACGTTCGCGCACCTGGACGCCACGACCGAGCTGTCGCGCGAGATCGCCTCGCTCGGCATCTACCCGGCCGTGGACCCGCTGACGTCGACGTCGCGCATCCTCGACCCGCAGTACATCGGCGAGGACCACTACCGCTGCGCGGTGCGGGTCAAGCAGATCCTGCAGCGCAACAAGGAGCTCCAGGACATCATCGCGATCCTCGGTGTCGACGAGCTCTCCGAGGAGGACCGGGTCATCGTGTCGCGGGCGCGCCGCATCCAGCGCTTCCTGTCGCAGAACACCTACGTCGCCAAGCAGTTCACCGGCATCGAGGGTTCGACCGTGCCGGTGGCCGACACCATCGAGGCGTTCAACAAGATCGCCGACGGCGAGTACGACCACGTGGCCGAGCAGGCCTTCTTCATGTGCGGCGGTCTGGACGACGTCGAGCAGAAGTGGGCCGAGATCCAGAAGAGCCTCTGATGGCAGAGTCCACCGACAAGGTCCTCCAGGTCGAGCTGGTCGCTGCCGACCGGCTCGTCTGGTCGGGCCAGGCCACCATGGTCATCGCCCGCACCACCGAGGGCGACGTCGGCATCCTGCCCAACCACGCACCGCTGCTCTCCTCGATCATCGAGGGCGTCGTGGACGTGCAGACGGTGGATGGTGAGACCTGGATCGCTGCCGTCGATGCCGGCTTCCTGTCGGTCGCCGACAACCGCGTCTCGATCCTGTCCGAGCGGGCCGAGATGTCGCACGAGATCGACCTGGAGAAGGCACGCCAGGACCTCGAGCGGGCCAAGACCTCGGGCGAGAACGACGACGCTGCCGAGGAAGCCGTACGCCGGGCCGAGGCACGCATCCGTGCCGCGGAGCGGGCGTCCTGACTGACGTCTCCAGCAGACCGCTAGGGTGAGCGCACGAACCTCCGGGTTCGTGCGCTCATCTGTTCGTGGGGTCGTTGGGAGGGTGCATGCCGGCCTGGGAATGGGCACTCGACATCGTCGGGCTCTTCCTGCTCCTTGCGCTGCTCTACGGCATCTCGCTCATCTTCCGGCGGCGCTTCCTGGCCCGCCACGGCGGCACCTTCGAGCTGAGCTATCGCGTGCGCTCCGACAGCCCAGGCCGCGGCTGGCTGCTCGGCATCGGGCGCTACTCCGGCCAGTCCCTGGAGTGGTTCCGGATCTTCTCGCTGTCGCCGCGACCCAAGCGGGTCTGGGCGCGCGAGCTCCTCGACTACGCCGGTCGCCGGGCCCCTGCCGGGACCGAGGAGGTGTCGCTCTACGACGGACACGTCGTGGTGTCGTGCCACTACGGCGGTGAGCCCCTCGAGATCGCGATGAGCGAGGCCTCGCTGACCGGGTTCCAGTCCTGGCTGGAGTCGGGCCCGCCCGGCACGGACTGGAACAGGCGTTGACGCGCGTGCCGGAGCTGACCTCTGCCCGCAACGCCGTCGGGCTGACCTTCTTCCTCAACGGGCTCGTCTTCGCCAGCTGGGTCTCGCGCATCCCCGAGGTGCGCTCGAGCTTCGACCTGACCAACGGCCAGCTCGGCCTGGTCCTGCTCGCCATCGCCGTCGGCTCGGTCGTCGCACTGCCGACGACCGGTGCCGTGATCAACGCCCTCGGCACGGTGCGCGTCGTACGTCTGGGGGCGACCGCCGCCACCGCGGGCATGCTGGCCGCCGCGTTCGGCCTGGGCCACGTGCTCCCGCTGACGGTCGCCGGGCTCGTCGTCTACGGCCTCGGCATCGGGGTGTGGGACGTTGCGATGAACGTCGAGGGAGCCGAGGTCGAGCGGGGACTGGGTCGCACGATCATGCCGCGGTTCCACGCCGGATTCAGCGGCGGTACGGTCGTCGGCGCGCTTGCCGGTGCCCTGCTGGTCGAGCTGTCCGTGCCGGCCGCCGCCCACCTCGGGGCGGTGGTGCTGCTCGCGCTGGTGCTGGTGTGGCGTACGTCCCCGGCGTTCCTGCCCGTCGTCGAGACCCACGAGGAGCAGCGGATCTCTGCCGCCCGGGCCTGGCTGGAGCCGCGGACGCTGCTCATCGGCGTGATGGTGCTGGCGCTCGCGATGACCGAGGGCACGGCCAACGACTGGCTCGCCGTCGCGCTCGTCGACGGCCACGACGTCTCCCACGCGGTGGGGGTCGCCGGCTTCGCGGTCTTCGTCCTGGCCATGACCGCCGGCCGCTTCGCCGGCACCGGCCTCATCGACCGCTTCGGCCGGGTGACCGTCCTGTGGGGGACCATGGTGCTCGCCGGTGCCGGCGTGCTGCTCATCGTCTTCGCCGAGGCCCCCGCGCTGGTCGTCACCGGCATCCTGCTCTGGGGCGTCGGCGCCTCCCTGGGCTTCCCCGTGGGCATGAGCGCCGCGGCCGACGACCCGGTCCGGGCCGCGTCGCGGGTGAGCGTGGTCTCGACGATCGGCTACGCGGCGTTCCTCGCCGGACCGCCGTTCCTCGGCTTCGTCGGCGACGAGGTCGGCACGCTCAAGGCGCTGCTGGTCGTCGCCGTGCTGCTCATGCCGGCCGCGCTGGTCGTGCCCGCGGCCCGCGAGACAACTCGCGCGTCCGGCGCCCAGGGATCCTAGGAGTAGAGCAGCGAACCGGGGGTGTCGAGGCTCTCGCCGGTCTCCAGCAATGTCTTGAGCCCGGACAGGATCATCGGCCAGCCGCCGTAGAGCTCTGGGTTGGCCCGGTCGGGCAACCCGTCGTGGATGACCGTGAGTCGGCACGAGCTGCCCACCGGCACGATCTGCCAGGTGACGCGGGTGGTGCCGTGCGCCTTGACCTCGTCGCTCCAGAGGGCATCGAAGCTCTGCACGAGCAGGCGCGGCGGATCGACCTCGAGGTTGGTGCCGGACGAGATGTCGATCGCACCGGGGATGCCGGCGGTGTAGTCGGAGCCCGGGGTCCAGTCGCTCGACGTCTGCACGCCGAAGCTGTAGATCGCGCGCTGCGCGGGATCGGTGATGGCCTCCCACAGGCGCTCGGGCGTGGTCTTGATGTAGACCTCGAACACCGCCGTCCCCTCGGCGACGGGCGCGGTGCCCTGCTCCCACGAGACTGTCTTCACTGCGGTCATGTCCTCATCCTCCAGATAGCGCTTGAGGCCGCTGAGCGTGGCTGCCCAGGGCTCGGCGTACTTGCTCACCCACCGGTCGTGGACGAGCCGGATCGGGACGGGGTTGAGGAAGTGCAGCTTCTCGCGGCCCTGCTTGCGCGTGGTCACGACGCCGGCCTCCTCGAGCACCTTCAGGTGCTTCATCACACCGAAGCGGGTCATCTCCAGACGCCCCTCCAGCGCAGTCAGGGTCTGGCCGTCGTCTGCGAAGAGCGCGTCCAGCAGCGCCCGACGGGTCGGGTCTGCCAGTGCCTTGAACACCTCGTCCATGCGTCGACCATAGGTGACTAAATGGTCACATGTCAACGAGTAGCGTCGACCTGTGTCCCCGCTGCGCCGCGCCGTCCTGTTCGCACTTCCCGGGCTCACGCTCGCTGTCGCGGGCCTGTTCCACCCCCACTCGCTGAGCCACGACTCGGCACCGCGGTGGACGCTGCTGCACGTCGCCGGGCTGTTCGTCTTTCCACTCGTCGCGCTCGCGCTCGTGGCGCTCGTCGGCGGCCGGCGCGATGTCGTGGCCGGGCTGGTGGCGCTGACGGCGTACGTCTACGCGACGGCGTACTCGGCACTGGACGTGATCAGCGGCATCGGCGCCGGCTACGTCACCTGGCGGTTGGGGGAGGGGGCCGCACGGCCCGACGAGGTGCGCCACCTCTTCGCCATCGGCGGGAGGATCGGGGACGTGGGGTCCCTGGCGTTGATCGTCTGCGCCGTGGTCGTCGCGGCCGATGCGGTGCGTCGACTGGGCATGGTCGCGATCCCCGGGCTCGCGCTGGCCCCCGGAGCGCTGCTCGTGCACGTCGGCCACATCTTCGCCCCCACGGGAGTGGCCGGGATGACGCTCATCGGCCTGGCCACGGGCTACCTCGCGTGGCTGGGGCAACCCCTAGCCCCGCTCGCCGCCCGGCACCCACAACACGTCGCCGTTCTCGCGGTTCGCGTAGCGGGCCAGGATGAAGAGCAGGTCCGAGAGCCGGTTGAGGTAGGTGATGGCGAGCGGGTTCATCGTGTCCTCGTGCTCGGCCCAGGCGGCCCAGCCGGCGCGCTCAGCACGGCGTACGACGGTGCGCGCGACGTGCAGGTGGGCGGCGCCCAGGGTGCCGCCGTTGAGGATGAAGGACCGCAGCGCGGGCAGCTCCTCGTTGTAGTGGTCGCACCACGCCTCGAGCCGGTCGACGTAGTCCTGCTCGATCCGCAGCGGTGGGTACTCCGGGTCCGCGACCACCGGGGTGCAGAAGTCGGCGCCCACGTCGAACAGGTCGTTCTGCACGTGGGTGAGCACGGAGACGACATCGTCGGCCAGGTCGACGTGCGCCAGGGCGACCCCGATCTGCGCGTTGCCCTCGTCGACGCAGGCGTACGCCTCGAGCCGCAGGTCGGTCTTCGAGGTCTCGCTCATGTCGCCGAGCCGGGTGCGCCCGGCGTCGCCGGTGCGGGTGTAGATGCGCGTCAGGTTGACCATGCGGCAAATCCTAGTGGGCGCCTATCGGCGTCGACTCGCCGACGAGATCAGGCATGGATGCAACCTGAGGGGGTACAACGACGTCATAGGAGTGACACAGGTCACGCAAGCGGCGTCGGGGGACGTCGGGAGGAGCACCCGATGGACATCATCTCGGACGGACCGACGCTGGTCCTGCACGGCGACTTCGACGTACGCAGCACGTGGCAGGTGCGCGCGGCGATCTACGAACGCCTCGACTCCTACGACGACGACGTCGTCCTCGACATGACCGACGTCGCCACGATCGACGCCACCGCCCTGCGCCTCCTAGCGGTCGCCACCCGGCACGCCTGGCTCACCGGGCACCACCTCACGGTCCGCAACCCCGGCCCCGCTGTACGCCGGATGGCGCACCTCACCCACCTGGCCCATGCCATCGAGGTCGAGCGGGTCGCGGCGACCGCCTGACCCGCTGAGGTTGTTGTCACACGTCGGAGGCGGTGACTGACCGGTAACCGGCGCCCTACCCTGTCGCCATGACCCAAGCTGCGGGACGCCACAAGGACAAGGATCGCCCCTGGGTGATGCGCACCTACGCGGGCCACTCCACGGCCGAGGCGTCCAACGCGCTCTACCGGAACAACCTCGCGAAGGGGCAGACCGGCCTGAGCGTCGCCTTCGACCTGCCCACCCAGACCGGCTACGACCCCGACAGCCCGCTGAGCCGCGGCGAGGTCGGCAAGGTGGGCGTGCCCGTCCCGCACCTCGGCGAGATGCGCAAGCTCTTCGCCGACATCCCGCTCACCGAGATGAACACCTCGATGACGATCAACGCGGTCGCGATGTGGATGCTCGCGATGTACCAGGTCGTCGCCGAGGAGCAGAACCCTGATCTCGCGCCGGAGGACGTCGCCGCCCAGCTGGCCGGCACCACCCAGAACGACATCATCAAGGAGTACCTCTCGCGCGGGACGTACGCCTTCCCGCCCGAGGCGTCGATGCGGCTGATCGCCGACATGATCGCCTACACGGTCCACCAGATCCCGCAGTGGAACCCGATCAACATCTGCAGCTACCACCTGCAGGAGGCCGGCGCGACGCCCGTGCAGGAGCTCGCGTACGCGCTGAGCACCGCCATCGCCGTCCTCGACGAGGTGAAGGGCGCCGGGCAGGTCTCCGACGACGACTTCGAGAAGGTCGTCGGGCGGATCTCGTTCTTCGTCAACGCGGGCGTCCGGTTCGTCGAGGAGACCTGCAAGATGCGGGCCTTCGTGCAGCTGTGGGACGAGATCACGCGCGAGCGCTACGGCGTCACCGACGAGAAGATGCGCCGGTTCCGCTACGGCGTACAGGTCAACTCGCTCGGCCTCACCGAGGCCCAGCCGGAGAACAACGTGCAGCGCATCGTGCTCGAGATGCTCGGCGTGACCCTCTCCAAGAACGCCCGCGCCCGCGCGTTGCAGCTGCCCGCCTGGAACGAGGCGCTCGGCCTGCCGCGCCCCTGGGACCAGCAGTGGTCGCTGCGGCTGCAGCAGGTGCTGGCCTTCGAGTCCGACCTGCTCGAGTACGACGACATTTTCGACGGCTCGCACGTGATCGCGGCGAAGGTGGCCGAGCTCGTGGTGGGCGCCAAGGCCGAGATCGACCGGGTGCAGGAGCTGGGTGGCGCGATCGCCGCCGTCGACTACATGAAGTCCGAGCTGGTCTCCTCCCACGCCAGGAGGCGGGCCCGGATCGAGTCGGGCGAGGAGGTCATCGTCGGCGTCAACAAGTACGAGTCCACCGAGCCGTCGCCGCTCACCGCCGATGTCGACGGCGCGATCATGGCCGCCGACCCCGAGGCCGAGCAGACCGCCCGCGCGAGCGTCGAGGCGTGGAAGGCCGAGCGCGACGAGACCGAGGTCGAGCAGGCGCTCGCGGCCCTCGCCGAGGCAGCCAAGGGCGAGGACAACCTGATGGTCCCGACCCTCGTCGCGGCCCGCGCCGGTGCGACGACGGGGGAGTGGGCCGCCACCCTGCGCGGCGTCTTCGGCGAGTACCGCGGACCGACCGGGGTCGGTGGGGCCGCCGTTGCCGAGGCCGGTGTCGAGCTCACGGCCGTGCGCGAGCGGGTGAGGGCCACCGGCGAGGAGCTGGGCGGACGGCTGCGGCTGCTGGTCGGCAAGCCCGGTCTCGACGGGCACTCCAACGGGGCCGAGCAGGTCGCCGTACGCGCCCGGGACGCCGGCTTCGAGGTGATCTACCAGGGCATCCGGCTGACGCCCGACCAGATCGTCGCCGCGGCCGTCGCCGAGGACGTGAACTGCATCGGCCTGTCGATCCTGTCCGGGTCGCACATGGAGCTCGTCCCCGACGTGCTCGACGGCCTGGAGCGGGCGGGACTGTCCGAGATCCCCGTCATCGTCGGCGGGATCATCCCCGACTCCGACGGCCGCCGGCTGCGCGAGCTCGGGGTCGCAGCGGTCTACACGCCGAAGGACTACGGCCTCACCGAGATCATGGGTGGCATCGTCGACGTGATCCGCAGGGCCAACGGGCTCGACTGACCCACCCGCCCCCCGGCTGGCAGACTCGGCCCATGCGACGCGTGATCGTGGTCGGGGCCGGGGTGGTGGGGCTGTCCTGCGCGGTCCGGCTGCTCGAGGCCGGCCACCGGGTCGACGTGGTCGCCCGCGACCTGTCCCTGGAGACGACCTCGTCGGTCGCCGCGGCCGTGTGGTCGCCGTACTCCCAGCCGCAGGAGCACGTCGTGCGCTGGGCGCGGGCGGCGTACGACGCATTCGCCGCGCTGTGCGACGACGAGGCCACGGGCGTGGTCATGCGCACCGGCACCGAGCTCTTCCGGCACGACGGCGGGGACCTCTGGTGGCGCGAAGCCCTGCCGCCGGGCGCCGGTCCCGATCGCGAGACCAGCCTCCCGCCGGGCTACGCGTCGGGCCTGACGATGCGCACGCCTGTCATCGAGATGCCGGTCTACCTCCGCTGGCTGGCCGCCCGCGTCGAGGAGCTGGGCGGCTCGATCACCCGGATGAACCTGTCCGCGCTGCCCACAGGTGATGCGCTCGTCGTGAACGCCAGCGGCATCGGTGCGCGGCTGCTCGGTGGCGACCGGACCGTCGCGCCGGTGCGCGGCCAGGTCGTCCTCGTCGAGCAGGTCGGGATCGACCACTGGTGGATCGACGCCGAGACGCCGGCGTACGTCGTGCCGCGCAGTCGCGACGTCGTGCTCGGCGGCACCGCTGACGCCGGCGACTGGAGTCGTACGCCTGATGCCGCCACCGCCGAGGCGATCCTGGCGTCGGCCGCGGAGATCGAACCACGGCTGGTCGGAGCCCGGATCCTGCGCCACAAGGTCGGGCTGCGCCCGGGCCGGCCGACCGTCCGCCTGGAGCGCGACGGGGGAGTGATCCACTGCTACGGCCACGGCGGGTGCGGGGTCACCGTGTCGTGGGGCTGCGCAGACGACGTGGTGGACTTGGCGCGTGACTGATCTCCAGTGCGCCGCGCGGGTGTTCGTCGCCCGGCACGGCGAGGCCGTCTACGAGAGCGAGCTGCTGAGCGACGCGGGCGGCTGGCTCACCACGCTCGGACGCGAGCAGGCCAGGTTGCTGGCCGAGGCGATGGCGAACGAACGGATCGCCCGCGTGTGGACGAGCGACATGGCGCGCGCCGTACAGACCGGCGAGATCGTGGCGGGCGCGCTCGGCGTCGATGTCGTGGTCCGCAAGGGACTGCGGGAGTTCGGCGTCGGCGACGCGGCCGGCACCGACGGCGTGCCCGACCCCTTCGCCGCGACGTTCGCGTCGTGGCTCGCGGGCGACCTCGCCGCGCGGATTCCCGGCGCGGAGAGCGGCGAGGAGGTGGTCGAGCGCTACGGCGCGGTCCTCGAGGAGATCGCGGACGCCCACCGCGGGGAGTCGGTGCTGGTGGTCAGCCATGGCGGAGTGATGTGCATGGCCCTGTCCGCGCTCGCGCGCAACCTCGCGCTCAGCCACAGCCGGGACCTCCCGATGCCGAACTGCGGTGTCGTGGCGCTCGAGGGGGACGACGACGGCTGGGTGGCCCGCTCGTGGGCCGGGACGACACTGTGAGACCAAAGGTGAGGCTTGCCTAAGTCTCGGGTACGCTGCCGACCGTGGGTTCGAAGAAGCCAGCCAAGAAGGCAGTCAAGAAGGCAGGCACCGTCGCCAAGCTGCCCAAGAAGAAGTGCTGCGTCGACACCCCCAAGTGCGGGCGCTGCCCGCTGCGGATGCTCAAGGAGGGCACCCTCCCTCCCGGCTACACGGTCAAGAAGCGCAAGCTCGTGAAGGTCGGGGTCAAGACCGGCAAGAAGTCGGGGACGAAGGCGGCCTGAGGCGGCTCACAGGACGACGGTCACCACGACCGCGACCAGCAGCATGACGGCCACCGCGATGCCCATCCGCAGGGCCATGCCCTTGACCCACAGCGACGTGACGGTCTCGGGGCGACCGCGTCGGTCGAGCGGGCTGGCGTCGACGACGGCACTGCGGTTGATCGGTCCGTAGACGTGCGGGTAGGTGTCGTCCCCGACGGCCTCCACCCGCACCTCGGCGTCGGTGAGCCGCGTCGGGTCTATCGTCAGGAGCAGCAGGTGCTCACCCGCCGATCGGTAGTAGCGGTCGAAGACGCCCTGCACCTGGTCACGACGACTGGCGTGGATGAAGCCCTCCTCGGCGAGGGTGCGGCCCGCGGTCGAGGTGGTGTAGGTCCCGGTGCCGAGCGTACGTCGCCAGTCGGCTGCGGTGGCGATGTGGAAGATGCGCTCGGGAACGGGCGAGGTCACCGTGCGAGGGTAACGACATGAGCGAGCGCGTCTACGTCGTGACCGACATCGAGGTCGACGGCTTCGTCCCCGGCCCGCACTCGATGCTCGCCTTCGCCTCCGTCGCCGTGACGGCATCCGGCGCGCACGTGGGGGAGTTCGAGGCCGTGCTCGAGCGGCTGCCCGGCGCGCAGCCGAACCCGGCCACGTGGGACTGGTGGCTCTCCCAGCCGCCGGAGGTTCTCGCCGCGTCGACCGTCGGCGCCCGCCCGGTCCCCGAGGTGATGTCCGACTTCGTCACGTGGGTCCAGGGGCTGGGGGAGGAGCGCGAGTTCGTCGCGTCCCCGCTCGGTTTCGACGGGACCTACGTCGACCACTACCTGCGCCGGTTCACGGCGTATGGCCTCACGCAAGGTCCCGACGAGACCGACCGTCTCTTCCACGGTCCGGGCCTCTGTCTCAAGAGCCTCGCCTGCGGCGTCACCGGCGGTGACTGGGCGACGTTCTCGGTCCACGACCTGCCCAGCGAGTGGTTCGGCGAGGTCGAGCACACCCACCGCGCCATCGACGACGCCCGCGGCTACGCCAACCTCCTGGTCGAGGTCATGCGGCGCGCGCGGGGCTGACTAGAACAACCGGTGCTCGGCTCCGTCGTCCATCCCGCGGAGCGCGTCGTAGTCGACGAGGGCGCAGGCAATGCCGCGGTCAGTGGCGAGCACGCGCGCCTGGGGCTTGATCTCCTGGGCGGCGTAGATGCCGCGGACCGGCCCCTTGATGGTCAGCATCGGGTCGCGGTTGAGGAGCTCGAGGTAGCGGGTGAGCTGCTCGACGCCGTCGATCTCGCCGCGGCGCTTGATCTCGACGGCGACCGACAGGCCGTCGGCGTCGCGGCACATCAGGTCGACCGGGCCGATGGCGGTCATGAACTCCCGACGGACGAGGGTCAGGCCGTCGGACAGTGTGGCCGGGTGCTCGGCGAGCAGCTCCTGGAGGTGCTTCTCGACGCCGTCCTTCTGCAGGCCGGGGTCGACGCCGAGGTCGTGCGAGGTGTCGTGGAGGACCTCGTCGATGAGGATGCGCAGGGTGTCGTCGGTCTTGCCGGCGGTCACCACCCACTCGGGGCGGCCGTCCTCGTCGACGCCCTCGCGGACCGTGCACGGCGGCGACATCCAGTTGAGCGGCTTGTAGGAGCCGCCGTCGGAGTGGATGAGGACCGAGCCGTCCGACTTGAGCATCAGGACCCGGGTCGCAAGGGGCAGGTGGGCGGTCAGCCGCCCGGCATAGTCCACCTGGCAGCGCGCCACGACGATCCTCACGACGGGCGAATCTACAGTGGCCCCGTGACGGACCACGCAGTACGCCCCGCGCGGGCGCGCGACCTGCCGCTGATCGCCGCGATCGAGGACTCGGGGATCGGTATGTTCGAGAAGGTGCTGGGTGACCTGACCGGTGATGCCCTCGCGTCCCCGGCCCCCAGCGGCCAGCAGCGGATGTCGGAGCCGGGATTCCTCCTCGTCGCCGGCGACCCCGCGATCGGCTTCGCCCACGTGGTCGACCTGGAGTCCCACGCCCACCTCGCCCAGATCTCGGTTCACCCCGACCACGGGCGCCGCGGCGTCGGCAGCGCGCTGCTCGAGGCGGCGGCCGAGCGGGCCGCGCTCAAGGGCCACGGCTCGCTCACCCTCACGACGTACGCCGACCTGCCGTGGAACGGGCCGTTCTACGCCCGCCACGGCTTCGTCGAGGTCGCTGCCGACGAGCCGATGACCGCCGCCCAGCTCGCGATCTCGGAGGACGAGGAGCGGCTCGGCCTGTCCCGGCACGGCCCGCGCGCCTGGATGCGGCGACCGCTCCGCGCCCACCGCTCGACCGCGGAGCTCACCGCGTTCCTCCCGACGCTGGACGATGCCCCGCGCGACGTCGGCGTCCTCCGCACCGTCGTACGCCGGCCCGCCGTGGGGGAGCGCGAGGTGCTGGAGGTCGGCCACCTCGACGTCGCCGATGGCCTCGTCGGCGACACGTGGCGCTCGCGCGGCAGCCGGCGGATGCCCGACGGTGCGGCGCACCCCGACATGCAGCTCAACCTGATGAGCCACCGACTCGTGGAGTTCGTCGCGCAGGACCCGGACCGCGAGGTGCTCGCCGGTGACCAGATGTTCCTCGACCTCGACCTGTCCCACGCCAACCTCCCCGCGTGGAGCGAGCTCCACATCGGCGGTCCCGAGGGTGCCGTGGTCGTCGTGACCGACCAGCCGCACAACGGCTGCGCGAAGTTCATCGCCCGCTACGGCAAGGACGCGATGGCCTTCGTCAACGGCGACGAGGGCAAGCCGCGGCGGTTGCGCGGGCTGTGCGCCAAGGTGGTGCGGCCGGGCCCGGTCCGACCGGGCGACGAGGTGGTCGTCGTACGCCCCACGACGTGACGGTTCCCACACCCGCAGGGCAGCACCCGCGTGGGAGCATGCGTCCATGACTGACGAGACTGCCCGCGAGTTCAGCACGGTCGGCGTGATCGGCCTCGGCACCATGGGCGCCGGCATCGCCGAGGTCTTCGCCCGCAACGGCTACACCGTGATCGGCGTCGAGCTCAACGACGGAGCCGTCGAGCGCGGCCACCAGCACCTCGAGCACTCCACGGGGCGCGCGGTGAAGCGCGAGAAGATGACCGCGGAGCAGCAGGCCGAGCTGCTCGGCCGGATCACCCTCACCACCGACATGAAGGCCCTGGCCGTGGCCGACCTCGTGGTCGAGGCCGTGGTGGAGTCGCTCGAGGTCAAGAAGTCGATCTTCCGGCTGCTCGACGGCATCGTCCGCGATGACGCCGTGCTCGCGACCAACACCTCCTCGCTGAGCGTCACCGAGATCTCGACGGCCAACTCCAAGCCCGGCCGCGTCATCGGGGTCCACTTCTTCAACCCCGCACCCGTGCAGAACCTCGTCGAGATCATCCGCACCGTGGTCACCGAGCCGAGCGTCCTGGAGGACGTCCAGGGCGTGCTGCGCGGCCTGGGCAAGAACCCGGTCGTGTGCGGCGACAAGGCCGGCTTCATCGCCAACACGCTGCTCTTCGGCTACCTCAACCACGCGGTCTCGATGTACGAGGGCAAGTACGCCTCGCGCGAGGACATCGACGCCGCCATGCGCTTCGGCTGCGGCTACCCGATGGGTCCGCTCGCGCTGCTCGACCTCATCGGCCTCGACACGGCGTACGAGATCCTCGACACGATGTACAAGCAGGGCCGCGACCGGCTGCACGCGCCGGCGCCGATCCTCAAGCAGTACGTCACCGCCGGCCTGCTGGGTCGCAAGTCGGGCCGCGGGTTCTACACCTACGAGGCGCCCGACTCCCCGATCGTCGTCGACGACGCCCAGACGCCGAGCACCGACGACCTGCCGCAGCTCCACCACGACATCCGGCTCGTCGGGGTCGTGGGCACCGGGACGATGGCCGCGGGCATCGTGGAGGTCTTCGCGAAGGCCGGCTACGACGTCCTCTTCACCGGTCGCGGCCAGGACAAGATCGCCGGTGTCGTCGCCGCGATCACCCGGAACTTCGACAAGCAGATCCAGCGCGGCCGGGCCACGGAGGAGCAGAAGGCCGAGGTGCTGGGTCGCGTACGCGGCACCACCTCGCTCGACGACCTCCGCGACGTCGACCTCGTCGTCGAGGCGATCGCGGAGGACCTCGCGATCAAGACCACGCTCTTCGAGAACCTCGACGAGATCTGCAAGCCCGGCGCCATCCTCGCCACGACGACGTCCTCGCTGCCGATCATCTCGATGGCCAAGGTGACCAAGCGTCCCCAGCACGTCATCGGCATGCACTTCTTCAACCCGGCCGCGATCATGAAGCTCGTCGAGGTGGTCTCCACGGTCGCCACCGACGAGGCCGTGACCGAGACCGTGCTCGCGCTGTGCGAAAAGGTCGGCAAGGTCGCCGTGAGGTGCGGTGACCGTGCCGGGTTCATCGTCAACGCCCTGCTCTTCCCCTACCTCAACGACGCCGTGAAGATGCTCGAGGCGCACTACGCCACCGCCGACGACATCGACATGGCCATGAAGCTGGGCTGCGCGCTGCCGATGGGTCCCTTCGAGCTGCTCGACGTCGTCGGCAACGACGTGTCGCTGGCCATCCAGAAGGAGCTCTACCTCGAGTTCCGCGAGCCCGGGTTCTCCCCGGCACCGCTGCTGGAGCACCTGGTCACGGCCGGCTACCTCGGTCGCAAGGCCGGGCGCGGCTTCCGGGACTACAGCGCGCGCTAGTCAGTCCAGGCAGAACTCGTTGCCCTCGGGGTCGCTCATCACCAGGTGACCACCGGTCATCGGCGGGGCGGGCTCGTGCCGCTCCACCCGTGTCGCGCCGAGGACGACCAGGCGCTCGGACTCCGCCTCCAGGGCCGCCATCCGCTCCTCGCCCTCGAGGCCCGGCGCGGCGCGGAGGTCGAGGTGCACCCGGTTCTTCGCGGTCTTGCCCTCCGGCACGCGCTGGAAGAACAGCCGCGGTCCGTCACCGTCGGGGTCCTGCGCCGCCGACGCGGAGTTCCACTCCGACTCAGGGACCCCGACCTCACGCAGGAAGTCGTGCCAGACGTCGAACACGTCCTGCCCGGGTTCGACCTCGCGGCCGGGCGGCGGCGGGTTGACGTAGCCCATGGCTGCCGCCCAGAAGCGCGAGAGCGTCTCGGGGTCGTGGGCGTCGAAGGTGACCTGGATCGTTCGGCTCATGCCCGACATCCTGCCGCGCCCCACCGACAGCGCGTGCGACGACGGCCTCAGGCGTGGGCGCGTCCGTGGGTCTGCTCGGTGACCAGCCCCGCGAGCCGGGCGCGGGTGTTGATGTCGAGCTTGCGGTAGATGTGGGTCAGGTGGGCGTCGACCGTGCGCGGGGAGACGAAGAGCTCCTCGGCGATCGCGCGGCTGGTGAGGCCCTGAGCCACGCGCTCGGCGACCAACCGCTCGGCCGCCGTCAGCTGGTCGAGCACGGACGGAGGCTCGGAGGTGGGGCGGTTGAAGACGGCGCTGATGAGGGTGACGGCGTCGGCGGACAGGTCCTCGCCGTGGATCCACGCCTCGGGAGCCCGGCTCGCCGGCACCACGTCGTAGTCGGCTGCGTAGCCCCACCGCACCGCCATCCGCGGGGTGCGCAGTGCGGCCGCGGCTGCCGCCAGCGACCGCGTCTCCGGGAGCTGCCGGGCGCGCGCGACCCCGGCGAGTCCGTCGAGCACGTCGGCGGCGCGCAGGGGGAGCCGCATCGTGCGGCAGTGGTCGAGGGCGGTGAGGTAGGTCGTGGTGGCCTGGTCGAGATCACCGAGCCCGACGAGCGCGCGGCCGAGCAGCAGCCGGGCCTCGACGCTGTCGCGACCCAGCCGCGCGGAGTCCGCGAGCGCGACCACGTCGGCGGCGAGGCCGGCCGCCTGTCGCAGCTCGCCGCGCACCAGCAGGTCGCGCCCGTCCTGGGTGAGCACCGGGAGGCGTACTGCCCACGGCAGGCTCTGGCGGTCGACCTCGAGCGGCTCCCACGTCGGGTCGAGCCCCCGCAGGAGGGTCTCGGCCAGCAGGCCGACCCGGTCCTCGGCGAGCTCGCGGGCCTCGAGCACCACGGCCCGGGTGCCGGCGACCGCCTCGGCGACGCGTCCCTGCTCCAGCGCGATCCGGGCCAGGAGCGTACGGGCGGAGAGGTCGATCCACCGCTCGTCGCGACTCATCCGCGCCGGGAGGGCGTCACCGGCCGCCTGCGCCGCCTCCGCGAAGCGACCCTGGGACGTGTAGACGTCGGCAAGGGTCCGGGTGGCCTGGCGCCGGATGGAACCCTCGGGATCAAGGTCGAGCGCGCGGCGGGCCTCGCGCTCGGCGAGCTCCATCTCGCCGGCGTCGAGGTGCATCTCGGCCCGGATGGACGCGGTCTTGGCCAGCTGCTCCTCGGGGCTCGGTGCCGACGAGGCGTGCTCGTCGGCCCGGTCCAGCAGCCAGAGTCCCTCGTAGGTCCCGCGCATCTCGGAGGCGGCGATCCCGGCCCGCCGGGCGATCTGGGCACCGATCGCCGGTGGCCCGTCGCCGCTCGACAGGGCGGCCTCGAGGATCTCGACGGCGTCACGCGCGCGCATCGAGGTGTAGAGCGAGGAGAAGATCCGGTTGGCCACCGAGTAGCCCTCGGCGCGGGTCTCCGGTTTCTCGCAGGCGGTGAGCACCGCGTGGCGCATCGCCGGCAGGTCCTTGAGCCAGTCGGCGTCGGCGGCGCCGTAGTTGTCGTGGGCCGGTGCGTTGTCGTCCGCCCAGCCGATGAGCCCCGACTCCACCGCCGCCACGTCGTGCGGCCGCGCGATGGCGCGCGCCCGGCCCCGGATGGGCGAGAGCATGTCGAAGCGTCCTCGGGGGTCGACCTCGAGCAGGCTGCGGCGGACGAGGTTGCCGGCCAGGTCGGCGGCGCGGGCCGAGGACTCGTCCAGCACCCGTGCGAGCACGCCCAGCCCGACGGGGAACCCCAGCAGCCCGATCCGGCGCAGCGCGGTGGCGCTGTCGTCGTCGAGCAGGTCGTGCGCGGAGTCGACCGCCTCGTCGAGGCTGGCACTCGACATCGCGTTGCTCAGCCCGACCAGCGCCGACTGCACGGCGACCTGCTCGATGAGGAGCGGGAGGCCGCCCGTGGCTCGCAGCAGCCGGCGTACCTCGTGGGCCTGCGCGTCGAGGTCGACCGGCTGGCCGCCCGCGGACCGGACCCGGCGCAGGAACAGCTCCACGGCCGGCCCCTCGAGGGGCGAGCGGTGGGACGGCACCGGGAGCGGGCCGACGCGTACGACGGACTCGTGCGGCTGGCCGGCCGTGGTCAGCGCGGTCACCACGACCCGGGCATCGCTCGTGCTCTCGAGCACCGCCTGCAGCATCGGTCCGGCATCGGTGGCGTCGAGGTCGAGGCCGTCGAGCACCAGCAGGCACGCGCGGCCGTCGACGGCGCGCCCCAGTGCACCCACGAGGGAGTCGCCGGGAGCGGTCTCGGCGTCGAGGCACTGCAGGGCGGCGACGAGCACGTCGTCGAGGCTGCGCAGGGTGCGCGCGTCGACCCACCAGGTCTCGGTGTCGGCTGCGACGTGGCGGACGATCAGCGTCTTGCCGCTACCGGGCGGGCCCACGACGGTCACCCAGCGCGACTCGGCGAGCGCGGCGCCCAGCGCGCGCTGGACGTCGTCACGGCCCAGGCACGGAGACAGCACGGGCCGAATCTATCGTCCCGGCGCCCGGAGTTAGGTAGGACTACGGATGCCGGTCACCGGCCCCGCGCGGGAGGCTTGGCGCACGCCGAGGACGTCGGGACCGCACAGGGGATGGTCTCGACGGCCGCTGGCCGCCTCTCAGAGCAGGTCGCGCATCGATGGGGGTCGATGTGCGACCTGCTCCTGCGTGCGCGGGAGCGCGCTCCGACCGCTTCCCGGAGCGCGCTCCGACCGCCGTCAGGACCTTGCCGCCGCTGCGTACGCTGTGCCCATGGAACTCGTCCTCGTGCTGCTCGTCCTGGGCGGGCTGACCGGCGTCGCGGTGGCGGCCGGCAAGACGGGCAAGCGACGTGAGCTGGCCCGCGCCGAGGCCGAGGTCGCACCGGTGAAGCGGCTCGCCGAGGAGGACGTCACGGCCCTCGGCGTCGAGCTCCAGGACCTCGACATCGACCTCGCCGGCGAGGAGCTCGACCCCGGCGCCAACGCCGACTACCAGCGCGCTCTCGACTCGTACGAGTCCGCCAAGGCGGCCGCGGCCGCCCTGACTCGTCCTGACGACGTGCGGCACGTGACCGAGATCCTCGAGGACGGCCGCTACGCCATGGCGTGCGTACGCGCCCGGGTGGCCGGCCAGCCGCTGCCGCAGCGCCGTCCCCCGTGCTTCTTCGACCCCCGCCACGGCCTGTCGGTCGTCGACGTCCCGTGGGTGCCGCCCGGTGGCGCGTCCCGCGACGTCCCCGCGTGCGCGCTCGACGCCGAGCGCGTGCGCGCCGGCGCCGAGCCCGACATCCGCAAGGTGATGGTCGGCTCGCGCCGGGTGCCCTACTGGCAGGGCGGCCGGGCCTACCAGCCGTACGCCCAGGGCTACTTCGGCGGCTTCGGCCCGATGGACTGGATGTTCATGGGCATGCTGTTCGGCGGTGGCTTCGACGGCATCGGCGACGGCATCGGCGCCCTCGGCGAGGGGCTCGGTGACATGTTCGGCGGCATCGGCGACGGCATCGGCGGCCTCTTCGACGGCTTCGACTTCTGACCCGACCCCTTCCAGGGCACGTTCGCCCGCCTGACACGATGGTCACGTGAGCCTGCACACGACCGTCCTCGGTGAGGACGCACCCGGGTCGACCGTCGCCTTCTGCCACGGCCTGTTCGGGCAGGGCAAGAACTGGACGCAGGTCGCCAAGGCGCTCAGCTCCGACCACCGCGTGCTCCTGCTCGACATGCCCAACCACGGCCGCTCGCCGTGGACGGAGACGTTCGACTACGTCGAGCTGGCCGACCTCGTCGCCGTCGATCTGCGGGAGCGGTCGCCGGAGACTCCGGTGGCACTGGTCGGGCACTCCATGGGCGGCAAGATCGCGATGTGCCTGGCCCTGCGGCACCCCGACCTCGTCGAGCGGCTGGTCGTCGTCGACGTGGCGCCGGTGGCCTACCCGAGCGGCCGCGAGTTCGTCGGCTACATCGAGACGATGCGCGGTCTCGACCTCTCCACGCTCGAGCGCCGCGACCAGGCCGACGAGGCGTTGCGCGATCCGGTGCCCAACCCGGTTGTTCGCAGCTTCCTCCTGCAGAACCTCCGCCGCACCGAGGACGGCTGGCACTGGCAGGTGAACCTCGACCTGCTCGGCGCGTCGATGGACGGGCTCACCGGCTGGCCGGGCGACGCGCTCGGCGCGGCGTCGTACGACGGTCCGGTGCTGTGGGTCGGCGGTGCCGACTCCGACTACATCGACGACGCGCACGCGCCCGAGATGGACCGACGCTTTCCGCGCAACCGCAGGGTGCTGGTCAAGGGTGCCGGGCACTGGGTGCACTCCGAGCAGCCGGCGGTCTTCCTCGAGGTGCTGCGCCGGTTCCTGCCCGACGCGTCTCGCTAGCCGCGGTTCAGGCCTTCTGGCGCGCGCGGTAGGCCGCGACGGCCTCGCGGTTGCCGCAGGTGGTGGAGCAGTAGCGACGCGATCGGTTGCGCGAGAGATCGAGCACGACGTCGTCGCAGTCGTCGGACGCGCACCGGTCGAGCCGCGACATCTCGTCGGCCCGGATGACGTCGATCATCGCCATCGCGGTCTCGACCACGACGCGCTCCTCGAGCGGGCGGTCGGGGTCGACGGCATGGACGTGCCAGTCCCAGTGGTCGTGCCGCTGGAGCTGGGGGAGGGCCTTCGCCTTCGCGAGCATGCTGTTGACGATCTCGGCGGCCTCGTCGCGCTCGGCGAGCAGCAGGGCCTTGAGCGCGGGCCGGAGCCGGCGTACGGCGTCGAGCTCGCCCTGCGTGGCGTCGAGCCGACCGGTGTAGGGCCACGAGGCGAGGAAGGCGGACAGGTCGTCGACCGAGCCGAGTGGCTCGCCGGGCTCGTCGGTGGAGTTGACGAGGGCGACCGCGGCCTGGAGCGAGGCGTCCGTGTCATCCGTGAAAAGCATGTTGACACATTACATCAGGCCGCCATAGTGTCATGACCGTGACGGCTTTGACGCATGACATGGCACGCTCCCGGACCACCACCGGGCTGGCACTGGCGGTCGCCTCGGCGACGTCGTTCGGCCTGTCCGGCGTGCTCGCGCGCGGGCTGCTCGACACCGGCTGGAGCGCGGGTGCGACCGTGGCGCTGCGCATCGCGATCGCCGCTGCCGTGCTGGTCGTCCCGGGAGCCCTGGCCCTCCGGGGGCGGTGGCACCTGCTTCGCGTCAACGCCGGCCTCATCGCGGTGTACGGCGTCGCGGCCGTCGCAGGCGCGCAGCTCTGCTACTTCTACGCCGTCACCTACATGCAGGTGAGCGTCGCCCTGCTGCTGGAGTACACCGCACCGGTCGCCGTGGTCGTGTGGCTCTGGCTGCGCCACGGCCACCGTCCCTCGGCCCTGACCCTCCTGGGCGCGGGCATCGCCGCCGCCGGGCTGGTGCTGGTGCTCGACGTCATCTCCGGCGCCGAGCTGAGCGCCGTCGGGGCCCTGTGGGCCCTGGGCGCGATGGTCGGCGCCGCGACCTACTTCGTGATCTCTGCCGACGAGGACAACGGGCTCCCCGGCATCACGTTGGCAGCCGGCGGACTGCTCGTGGGCGGTCTCGTGCTGCTGGTGGCGGGCGCCTCGGGTCTGCTGCCGTTCCACGCCTCGACGGACGACGCGGTGTACGACGGGCGGGCCGTCGCATGGTGGATCCCCGTCGTGGCGCTGGGCCTGGTCACCGCGGCCTTCTCCTACGTCACCGGCATCGCGGCCGGGCGGCGGCTCGGCAGCCGATTGGCGTCCTTCGTCGCGCTCGGCGAGGTCCTCGCCGCCGTGATCTGGGCGTGGCTCCTGCTGGGCGAGCTGCCCCGCCCCGTCCAGCTGGCCGGCGGCCTGCTGGTGCTGGCCGGCGTCGTCGTGGTCAAGCTGGGCGAGGGCCGGGCTCCGCTCGTCGTCGAGCCGCTGCCGGAGTCCCAGACGGAGCTCAGCGAGCGTCCTGCCGCTTGAGGAACACCTCACGGTGCAGCAGCAGCAGCGCGGCCGCGACGGGGACGGCCAGCAGTGCGCCGATGACGCCCATCAGCGAGCCACCCACCAGCGCGGCGACCACGGTCACCGAACCGGGGATGTCCACGGACTTCTTCATGATCCGCGGGTAGATGAAGTAGGACTCCACCTGTTGGTAGGCGACGTAGTAGACGAGCGCGATGAGCGCGATGGTCGGTGACACCGTGAGGGCGAGCAGCGTCATCAGCGCCCCGGAGACGAACGCGCCGACCACGGGGATCAGCGAGAACAGCCCGACCACGAAGGCGAGCGCGAAGGCGTAGTCGCCCAGGCCGACGATGAACGAGAAGATCAGCGTGCTGATCCCCGCGCACAGGGCGACGAAGAAGGCGCCGGCGACGTAGGCGCCCGTCGACCGGATGATCTGGTCGCCGAGCTCGCTGACACGGGGCCGCTTCGAGGCCGGCGCGAGGGAGTAGCCCGCGTGCTTGATGCTGGGGAGCGAGGCCAGGAAGTAGATCATCAGCACGAGCACGATGAGGCTGTTGGCCAGTGCGGAGAGCACCCGGAGGCCCACGCCGAGCGCGCCGCCGAACACCTTCTGCCCGAAGTCGCCGTTCTGGATGTACTCGCGCGCCTTGGCGATGACGTCGTACTGGTCGTCGAGCTTCTGGACCTGCTTGTTGGCCTGCAGGTCGTCGAGCCACCCGGGCGCGTTCTTGGTGATCTGGGCGATCTGCTCGCTGATCACGGGCGCGATGGCGACCACGAACAGGGCGAGCACGCCGATCACGACGACGAGCACGAGCAGGACGGAGAGCCCGCGACGGACCCCTCGGCGCATGAAGAACTCGACGACCGGGTTGAGCCCGATCGCCAGGAACATCGACATCACCAGCAGGATGATGACCGAGGAGATGCTGAGCAGCTGCTGGCTGAGGAAGATCGCGACGACCGCGCCCAGCGCGCCGAAGAACCCGATCTTGAAGGGGGAGTGGCGCAGCAGCAGCGGGGCAGGGCCCGGCTCGGCCTCGACGTACGGCGCAGGCGCAGCGTCGTCGATCACGAGGTCGGTCGCGTCGTCGATCTTCTCGGCGATCTCGGCGGCCGTTTTCGCCGACTCCTCGGCGGACTCGGCGGCGGCCTCGGCGCGGTCGGCGTCCTCACTCACCTGCTCCACCACCGTCTCGAGCACCTCGGGTGCCTCGGCGAGGGTGGTGTCGAGCGGGATGTCGGACGCGGCGTCGCGGGAGGTCGCCTCCCGGAGCCGGTCGCGCCAGCTCAGGACTCGTCCTCTTTGAAGCCGGCGACGACGTCACGGAGGGCACCGAGCTGCGCGGTGATCGCGTCGCGGCGCTTGGCCATCCGGTCCACCTCGGCCTGGATGTTGGCGAGCTCGCGTTCGGCTTCGGCGACACGGCTGGTGCCGATCGAGTCCGCCTGGCTGCGGGCCGAGGAGACGACCTGTTCGGCCTCGCGGCGCGCCCGTGACAGCAGGCCCTCGGCCTCGGCCTGTGCCTGCTGGCGGTGGGCGTTGGCCTGGGCCGTGGCCTCCCGGGCGCGCTGCTCGGCGGCCGTGGAGCGCTCCTCGGCCTCGGTGACGAGGCGCTGGGTCTCGGCGGTGGCGTTGCTGTGGTGCTCGGCGGCCTCGCGGGTGAGCCGCTCCTTCTCGACCGACAGCGTGCGCCGCGCCTCCTGGACCTCCCGGTCGGCGGCGGCGCGGGCCTGCTCGGACTCGCGGGTGGCGGTCACGCGCATCTCGTTGGTCTCCTGCTGGGCGGCCAGCCGGACCTGGTCGGACTCGCGACGCGCGGCGGCAAGAAGGTCCTCCGCCTCCGCCTTGGCCAGGCTGCGCTCGGTCTCGGCGTCCGCGGTCAGTCGGGCGCGCATCTCGTCCAGCTCCTTGAGCTGGACCATGCGCATGTCGTCGGCCTCGCGGGCGGCGTCGGCCCGGATGCCCTGGGCGTCTCGCTCGGCCTGCGAACGGATCTCGCTGGCGTCGCGCCGCGCGGCGTTGCGCACGTCGGTCGACTCGTCCTCGGCGAGCTTGAGCATCGAGGTGGCGCGGCCACCGAGGCCGGCGTACGTCGGGTTGCTGTTCTCCTCGAGCTCGGTGCGCAGCCGGGCGATCTCGCCCTCGAGGTCGATGACCCGCTGCTCGCTGCTGGCCAGGCTCGTTGCCAGGCCAGACTTCTCGGTCTGCAGCTGGCCGACGCGCTGGTCGACCGCGGTCCTGTCGTAGCCGCCGCGCCTCACCTGGGGCAGCGGGGCAGCGCCAGCGGCCGGGACCACGGGGGACCGTCGGGTCGTCTCCAGGTCGGGCGAGGCAGCGCGCGGGGGCACCACGGGGGCGGGCTTCGCGGGCTCCGCGGCCTTCACGGGCATCGTCGGCTCCGCCGGCTTGGCCGCGGCGGGCGCCTTCTCGGGCGCCGCCTCTCCCCGCGCGGGCTCGTCCTTCGGCGTCACGGGGAGGACTTGGGTCTCCTCGCCCGCGCCTGCCGGGTCGTCACCGTCGGACTCCGGCTCGTCGAAGATGGACAGGCCCTGGTCGGAGCTCATGCTGCGACACCCACTCTCACGTCGTCGTACGGACTGCTTCGGTGCCAGTCTGTCCGATGCCCGGGGATGAGGACACCCCGGCTCGCAGGGGATCCGCCCCGCAGGGTGAGGGAAAGGTCTCAGGTCGCGATCAGACCCCGCGGAACCGGTTGATCGCGGTCTCGTGCTGGGCGCGGAGCTCGTGGTCGAGGACGCCGAGGCCCTCCTCCGGCGACAGGCACAGGACGCCGACCTTGCCCTGGTGGGTGTTGTGGTGGACGTCGAGCGAGGCCTGTCCGACCTCCTCGAGGGTGTACGTGCGCGACAGCGTCGGGTGGATCTTGCCCTTCGCGATGAGGCGATTGGCCTCCCACGACTCGCGGTAGTTGGCGAAGTGGCTGGAGATGATCCGCTTGAGGTTCATCCACAGGTAGCGGTTGTCGTACTCGTGCATGTAGCCCGAGGTCGAGGCGCACGTGGTGATCGTGCCGCCCTTGCGGGTCACGAAGACCGACGCGCCGAACGTCTCGCGACCCGGGTGCTCGAAGACGATGTCGATGTCCTCGCCACCGGTGAGCTCACGGATCCTGGCGCCGAAGCGCTTCCACTCCTTCGGGTCCTGCTGGGTGTTCTCGTCGTTCCAGAACTTGTAGCCCTCCTCGGAGCGGTTGATGATCAGCTCCGCGCCCATGCTCCGGGCGATGGCGGCCTTCTCCTCGTTGGAGACCACGCACACGGGGGTGGCGCCGCCGTTGAGGGCGTACTGCGTCGCGAAGCCGCCGAGTCCGCCCGAGGCGCCCCAGACCAGGACGTTGTCGCCCTGCTTCATGTCGCCGCCGTTCTTGGAGACCAGCTGGCGGTACGCCGTGCAGTTCACGAGGCCGGGGGAGGCGGCCTCCTCCCAGGTCAGGTGCTCGGGCTTGGGCATCAGCTGGTTGGCCTTGACCATCGCCACGTCGGCCAGACCGCCGAAGTTGGTCTCGAAGCCCCAGATCCGCTGCTCGGTGTCGAGCATCGTGTCGTTGTGGCCGTCGGGGCCCTCGAGCTCGACCGAGAGGCAGTGCGCCACAACACGGTCACCGGGCTTCCACTTGGTGACGCCGGGGCCCGTCTTGAGGACGACGCCGGACAGGTCGGAGCCGACCACGTGGTACGGCAGGTCGTGGCGCTTGGTGAGCTCGCTGTTGCGGCCGTAGCGCTCGAGGAAGCCGAAGGTCGACACCGGCTCGAAGATCGAGGTCCACACGGTGTTGTAGTTGATGGCGGAGGCCATCACGGCTACGAAGGCCTCGCCGGGACCGAGCTCGGGCAGCGGCACCTCGTCCACGTGGAGGGACTTGCGCGGGTCCTTCTCCTTGGCGGTGAGGCCCTCGAACATGTCCACCTCCTCCTTCTTCACGAAGGCGGCGCGGTAGGACTCGGGGAGCGCCAGTGAGGCGAAGTCCTCCGCGGTCGCGGAGCCGGACTGGATGGCGTCGAGGATGTTCTGCACGGGTGTCTCCTGAGGCGCGAAGGTCGGTCGGGTCAAGATACCGGTCGGTAACCTCGGGTGGGCCGAGGTGTGAGGTACGTCGCTAGCGAGCGGGCTCGACGAGCTCGACGAGCACCCCGCCCGCGTCCTTGGGGTGGATGAAGTTGACCCGGCTGTCGGACGTGCCGCGGCGCGGGGCGTCGTACAGCAGGCGCAGGCCGCGCCCGCGCAGCACGTCGGCGACGTGCTCCACGTCGTCGACGCGGAACGCGAGCTGCTGCAGGCCGGGGCCGCTGCGGTCGAGGAACTTCGCGATCGTCGACTCGGGGGTCAGCGGCGCGAGCAGCTGGATGCAGGAGCCGGTGTCGCCGACTCCCACCATCGCCTCGCGTACGCCCTGCTCCTCGTTGACCTCCTCGTGGAGGACCTGCATGCCGTAGGTGTCGCGGTAGAACGCGATCGCCTCGTCGAGGTCGGGCACCGCGATGCCGACGTGGTCGATCGCCGTGAAGAGGTGCTGGACGTCCTGCGGCAGGGACTGCTCGGGAGCGCTCATGGCCACATGGTGGCCGAAGGCGGCGCGGGGCGCGAGGGGGTGTGACGTGTGCCTCACGCCGAGCGCGTCACAGCCCCTGCCGCGCCGGGCGCAGGGGTGGGTATCGTCGCCAGACGTACCCCTCACCCGCATCGCCTGGAGGAAAAGCCCATGACCGGTTCAGTCATCGTCGCCGGAGCACGCACCCCGATCGGCCGCCTGCTCGGCGGCCTCAAGGACCAGTCGGCGGCCGACCTCGGCGGCGTCGCGATCAAGGGCGCCCTCGACAAGGCGGGCGTGAGCGGCGAGCAGGTCGACTACGTGATCATGGGCCAGGTGATCCAGGCCGGGACCGGCCAGATCACCGCCCGCCAGGCTGCCGTCAAGGGCGGCATCCCGATGAGCGTCCCGTCGATCACCATCAACAAGGTGTGCCTGTCCGGGATCAACGCGATCGCGATGGCCGACCAGCTCATCCGCGCCGGCGAGCACGAGATCGTCGTCGCCGGCGGCATGGAGTCGATGACCCAGGCTCCCCACCTGCTCCCGAAGAGCCGCGAGGGCTTCAAGTACGGCGACACCACGCTCGTCGACTCGATGGCCTACGACGCGCTCTACGACCAGTTCACCCACCAGGCGATGATCAGCCTGACCGACGGGTGCAACGCGGCCGGCGCGAACCTGACCCGTGAGGAGCAGGACGCGTTCGCGGCGCAGTCGCACCAGCGCGCGGCCGTGGCCTGGAAGAACGGCGTCTTCGACGACGAGGTCGTCCCGGTCACCATCTCCAGCCGCAAGGGCGACATCACCGTCGCCGAGGACGAGGGCATCCGCGGCGACACCACGGTGGAGTCGCTCTCGGGCCTGCGCCCGGTGGCCAAGGACGGCAGCATCACCGCCGGGTCCGCGTCCCAGATCTCCGACGGCGCCTGCGCCGTGGTCGTGATGAGCAAGGCGAAGGCCGAGGAGCTCGGGCTGACCTGGCTCGCCGAGATCGGCGCCTCCGGCCAGGTCGCCGGCCCCGACTCCTCGCTGCAACTCCAGCCCGCCAACGCGATCGCGAAGGCGGCCGAGAAGGAGGGCATCGCGGTCTCCGACATCGACCTCTTCGAGCTCAACGAGGCGTTCGCCGCTGTCGGCATCGAGTCGGCGCGGCAGCTCGGCGTCGACCAGGACAGGGTCAACGTCAACGGCGGCGCCATCGCGCTCGGCCACCCGGTCGGCATGTCCGGCGCCCGCATCGTGCTGCACCTCGCGCTGGAGCTCCAGCGCCGGGGCGGCGGCGTCGGTGCCGCCGCGCTCTGCGGTGGCGGTGGCCAGGGCGACGCCCTGATCATCCGCGTCCCCGCGTCTTGAGGGAGGCGTGACCCGGCGGAGCGCCCCGGCGGTACCTGACCTCGTCGCCCGGGCGCGGCAGGGCGAGGCCGCCGCGGTCGCCCGCCTGATCACCCTCGTCGAGGCCGACTCGCCCGCCCTGCGCGAGGTGATGTCGGCCCTGCGCGAGCACACCGGTCGCGCCCACGTGGTGGGCATCACCGGGGCGCCCGGCGTCGGCAAGTCGACCTCGACCAACGCCCTGGTCGCGGCCATGCGCGCGGACGACCGCCGGGTCGGGGTGCTGGCCGTCGACCCGTCGTCCCCGTTCTCGGGCGGGGCCCTGCTCGGCGACCGGGTGCGGATGGGCGACCACGCCCTCGACCCGGAGGTCTACATCCGCTCGATGGGCGCCCGCGGGCACCTCGGGGGACTGGCCCGCTCCACCCCCCAGGCCGTACGCGTCCTGGAGGCCGCGGGTTGCGACGTCGTCGTCGTCGAGACCGTCGGCGTCGGGCAGAGCGAGGTGGAGGTGGCCGGCCTGGCCGACACCACGCTCGTGCTGCTTGCCCCCGGCATGGGCGACGGCATCCAGGCCGCCAAGGCCGGCATCCTCGAGATCGGTGACGTGTACGCCGTCAACAAGGCCGACCGGGAGGGTGCGGACCGCACCCGGCGCGAGCTGCGCACGATGCTGACCATGGCCGAACGGCCCGAGGGCGCCTGGCGCCCGCCCGTCCTGCAGACCGTGGCCAGCACGGGGGAGGGGATCGACGCACTGCTGGCGGAGATCGATCGTCACGCCGCTTGGCTCGCCGAGTCGGGCGAGATGGTCCGGCGTCGTACGGCGCGGGCGCGGAGCGAGGTCGAGGCGATCGCGCTCGCCACGATGAGCGAGCGGTGGGCCGCGGCCGGCGGCGGGGCGGACCTGGACCGGCTGGCCGCCCGGGTGGCGGACGGGGAGGCCGATCCCTATGCAGCGGCGGACGAGCTGGTCGACGGAGCCTGACGACGTCAGCTGAGGCGCAGGGTCTGACCGGTGATCCGGGCGCTCGCGGCGAGGAACAGCGCGGCCTGGGCGACCGCTTCACCGGTGCGCGCCTCCTGCGAGCGTACGAGGGTGTCGCCGCCCGCCATGCGCGTGCCGGCGCGCGGGGCGTACGGGCGGGGCAGCACCGGGCGCGTGGTCTGCAGCACGGAGTTCACCCGGACCCCGAGTCCCGCCCACTTCTCGCCGGCGCGGGCGGTGGACTCGATGACCTGTGCCTGGGCCTCGTCGGCCGTGGAGGAGAGCTCGAGCCAGCTGCGTACGGCCCCGGTGTTGACGACGCAGCCGCCTCCGGGCGCGGGGCTCTGGCTGAGCTTGAGGCGCAGGCGGGTGGTGAGGAACGTCGGGCCGAGGAGGCCGGAGCGAGCCGCCTGGGCGATGAACGTGCGCTCGTCGGGCGGCAATGCGTACGGGAGGTTGCAGGACGCGGCGAGGACGAGCACGTCGAGGTGGTCGACCATCGCCGCGAGGTGGTCGATCGAGTCCTGGCGGGCCAGGTTGACCGACTCGTACTCGAAGGGCGAGAGGTCGGTGTCGTAGAGCGCGCGCAGCATCATCGTGCCGGTGACCGTCACCGACGCCCCTGCTTCGGCGAAGGACGTCGCGATGGTGTGACCCTCGCCGCGCGCGCCGCCGACCACCAGCACCTGGTAGCCGGCGAAGTCGTATGACCCCGATGTCATGGCTCCGGCCTCCCCTCGACTCCGGGTGTGTCTACCACGCCTGTGGGGTGAGGTCACAGTCGGCAAGGAACCTCAGGAGTGGTCTCGGACCACTTCCTCCACAACCACCACTTCCCCCTCGAAAAGCGGGTCTGCGAGGTCGGGACGGCCGGTCCGCACGGCCGCGAAGGTCCACAGCTTGTTGAAGACGAACGACACCGGCATCACGAGCGTGATGACGATCAGCTGCGACCAGTAGAGGCGGCTGCGCAGGCCGCTCGAGTCGTCGAAGATGCCGGTCGGCAGGCCGACGGGGGAGTGCGGGTGCAGCAGGAGGGTGAGCAGGGCCAGGCCCACGACCTGGCCCCCGAAGCCGACCACCAGGAACGGCCAGTACTCGTGCCACCACCGGGAGTGCCGGCTGCTCTGGAAGGTCCACGTGCGGTTGAGCTGGAAGTTGGAGAGGTTGGCCACGAGGAACGCGATCGTCGAGTAGACGTGGTACCAGCGGAGGTTGAAGTCCGAGCCGCCGAGCCCGACGACGGCCTCGTCGAAGTGCGGGCCGAGCCGGCGCAGCAGGACGAGGGTCAGCAGGTTGACCGCGACACCCGATCCGCCGACGACCCCGAAGCGCGCCAGGAGCCCGAGGTTACGCCGGTGGCGCACGTAGAGCCGGGTGCTCCGAGAAGTCATACCGCGGAGGCTACCGACCCGGGCGCTCCCGCGAGGGCGGTCTCCCTAGGATTGACCCCATGACGCAGCAACCGTTCAGCCGCCCCGGTGCCATCGACCTCTCCGGCCTCGGACAGCCCGCGCCGCCCCGGGCGGCCGCATCAGCACCCGCGGGTACACCGAGCGCCGCGGGGTCGTCGTACAGCGTGCAGGTCGACGAGCCGGGCTTCCAGGCCCTGCTCGAGCAGTCGATGACCGCGCCGGTGCTGCTGGCGTTCTACTCCCGCACCCGGATGCCCGAGAGCGGCCAGCTCGCCGACGACCTCGTCACGGTCGTCGAGGAGCACGAGGGCCGCTACCTGCTCGGCCTGGTCGACGTCGACGCCGTGCCGCAGATCGCGCAGGCCATGCAGATCCCGTCGATCCCGCTGGTCGTGGCCGTCGTCGACGGGCGGCCGATGCCGCTGCTGCAGGATGCGCTGCCCATCGAGGAGCTGCGCACCGCGCTGACGCAGGTCGGCCAGCAGCTCACCGCCCAGGGCATCGCCGGGCGGCACCAGCCGCGCTCGAGCGCCGCCCCGGCCGCCGAGGGCGAGGAGGAGACGGTCGACCCGCGCTACGCGCCCGCCCAGGATGCACTCGTCGCCGGCGACATCGACGGTGCCGTCGCGGAGTACCAGAAGCTCCTCGACGCCAACCCGGCGGACGCGGAGGCGGCCGGCGGCCTGGCGATGGCCAAGGTCATGCAGCGCACCCAGGGCGTCGACCTCGCGGCGGCCCGCGCCGCGGCGGCCGAGCAGCCCGACGACGTCGACGCGCAGACGATGGTCGCCGACCTCGACATGCTCGGCGGCCACGTCGAGGACGCCTTCACCCGGCTGGTGAACTTGGTGGCCCGGACGGCCGACGCCGACCGTACGAAGGCGCGCGACCACCTGCTCGGCCTCTTCGCCGCCGTCGGCAACGACGACCCGCGCGTGCTGGCGGGCCGCCGCAACCTGGCGTCAGCGCTTTTCTAGAACGGAGCGTCCGGCCTCGAGCCGGGCGACGGGCACCCGGAACGGGGAGCACGAGACGTAGTCGAGGCCGATCCGGTCGAAGAAGTGCACCGAGCGCGGGTCGCCGCCGTGCTCACCACACACGCCGACCTTGAGGTCGGGCTTGGTCTGGCGACCCTTGATCGTGCCCATCTCGACCATCCCGCCGACCCCGAGCTGGTCGAGGGTCTCGAAGGGGGACACGTCGAAGATCGCGTGCTCGAAGTAGCGGGAGAAGAACGCCGCCTCGACGTCGTCGCGGGAGAAGCCCCATCCCATCTGGGTCAGGTCGTTGGTGCCGAACGAGAAGAAGTCGGCCTCCATCGCGATCCGGTCGGCGAGGAACGCGGCGCGTGGCAGCTCGATCATCGTGCCGATCGAGATGTCGAGCGTGACTCCGCGCGACTCCTGCACCTCGGCGATCTCCTTCTCGAGCACGGCCCGGACGATCTCCAGCTCGCGCACGCTCGCGACCAGCGGGACCATGATCTCCGCGCGCGGCGTGCCGTGCGCGTCGGTGCGGTCGGCGGCGGCCTCGGCGATCGCGCGGGCCTGCATGCGGAACAGGCCGGGGATCTGGATGCCGAGGCGAACGCCGCGCAGGCCGAGCATCGGGTTGGACTCGTGCAGGCGGCGTACGTGGGTGAGCAGGGCGGCGTCGTGCGCGTCGACCTCCCCGCGCTCCTCGGCCACGGCGACCTTCACGCTGAGATCGGTGAGGTCGGGCAGGAACTCGTGCAGCGGCGGGTCGAGCAGGCGGATCGTGACCGGGAGCCCGTCCATCGCCTCGAGGATCTCGGTGAAGTCCTGGCGCTGCAGCGGGAGCAGCGCGGCGAGGGCGGCCTCCGTGCCGGCCTCGTCCTCGGCGACGATGAGCTTCTCGACCAGCTCGCGCCGCTCGCCGAGGAACATGTGCTCGGTGCGGCACAGCCCGATGCCCTGGGCGCCGAAGCGGCGGGCGCGCGCGGCGTCCTCCGGCGTGTCGGCGTTGGTGCGCACGCGCAACCGGCGCGCGCCGTCGGCGTGGGCCATGATCCGCGCCACGGCGTGGGCGAGGTCGTCGTCCAGCTTCTCGCCCTCGAAGTGGCGTACGACGACGGAGTCCGTGACCGGTACGGCGCCTGCGAACACCTCGCCCGTGGTGCCGTCGATCGAGATGACGTCCCCCTCGCCGATGGTCTCGCCGTCGCGTACGCGGAACGTCCGGGCCTTGGTGTCGACGTCGAGGGACTCGGCGCCGCACACGCACGTACGCCCCATGCCGCGGGCGACGACGGCGGCGTGCGACGTCTTGCCGCCGCGGCTGGTGAGGATGCCGCGGGCCGCGACCATGCCGCGCAGGTCGTCGGGGTTGGTCTCCTTGCGGACCAGGATCACGTCCTCGCCGCGCTCGGCCCACTCGACAGCGGTGTCGGAGTCGAAGACGACCTTGCCGACGGCCGCGCCGGGGGAGGCGTTCATGCCCTTGGCGAGCAGGGTGCGCTCGGCCTTCTCGTCGAAGCGGGGGAACATCAGCTGGGCGAGCTGGTCGCCCGTGACCCGCAGCACCGCCTCGTCCATCTGGATCAGGCCCTCGTTGACCATGTGGATCGCGATCCGGAACGCCGCCTCGGGGGTGCGCTTGCCGACGCGGGTCTGGAGCATCCAGAGCTTGCCGCGCTCCACCGTGAACTCGATGTCGCACATGTCGCGGTAGTGCCGCTCGAGGCGGGTCATGATCGCCATCAGCTCGTCGTGCGACTTCTGGTCGATGTCGGCCATGTCGGCGAGGCTGACGGTGTTGCGGATGCCGGCGACGACGTCCTCGCCCTGCGCGTTCTGGAGGTAGTCGCCGTACTCACCCTGGGCGCCGCTCGCGGGGTCACGGGTGAACGCGACGCCGGAGCCGGAGTCCATGCCGAAGTTGCCGAAGACCATGGCCTGCACGTTGACGGCTGTGCCGAGGTCCTCGGGGATCCGCTCCTGGCGGCGGTAGAGCCGCGCACGGTCGGTGTTCCACGAGTCGAAGACCGCGCGGATCGCGAGGTCCATCTGCTCGCGCGGGTCCTGCGGGAAGTCGCGGCCGGTCTGTTCCTTGATGATGCCCTTGAACGCCTCGACGATGCCGCGCAGGTCGTCGGCGTCGAGGTCGAGGTCGGACTCGGTGCCCTTCGCCTTCTTCGCCTCGTCGAGGGCCTCGGAGAACAGTTCGGAGTCGACGTGCAGGACGGTGCCGCCGAACATCTGGAGCAGGCGGCGGTAGGAGTCCAGGGCGAACCGCTCGTCCTCGCTGCGGGCGGCCAGGCCGCCGACGGACGTGTCGTTGAGCCCGACGTTGAGGACGGTCTCCATCATCCCGGGCATCGAGAACTTCGCGCCGGAGCGCACCGAGACGAGCAGTGGGTCGGTCGCATCACCGAGCTTCTTGTCCATCGCGGCCTCGAGGGCCTCCAGGTGTTCGGTGACCTCCTCGTCGAGGCCCTCGGGCATGCCGCCCTCGCCCGACTCCTGGAGCGCCAGGTAGGCCCGGCACGTCTCGGTCGAGATCGTGAAGCCGGGTGGCACCGGGAGTCCCAGCGTCGTCATCTCGGCGAGGTTCGCACCCTTGCCGCCGAGGAGGTCCTTCTGGTCCTTGTTGCCTTCTGAGAATTCGTAGACCCACGCCATGGAGGCATCCTGCCTCAGCGGCCGGACTCCGTATACGGCTGGCGACCCTCGACCGCCGCTCGTACGCGCCTGGCGGTGAAGTCGGCCGCGAGCTCGTCGACCTCCTCGAGCGTGCAGAACCGGGCGTCTCGGATCTCGCGCTCCTGCTTGACCACCTGGTCGAGCACCGACGCGTCCTTGGTGCCGCCGTCGAAGACCAGGCACACGGCGTCGTCCCAGCCACCCCACGGGGGCAGCCAGTCGGTGAGCAGGAGGCCGCCCGGCTCGATCTGGAGACCGAGCTCCTCCTCGACCTCGCGCTGCACCGCGAGGCGCGGCGACTCGCCGACCTCGACGACGCCACCGGGCAGGTCCCAGTCGCGCTTGTACGTCAGCTGGCACAGCAGCACGCGCCCCTCCAGGTCGCGCACCAGCATCTGCGAGATCGCCCGCTTGCGGGGGAGGAAGGAGTTGAGCAGCGACCGGAATCCGCCGGGCTCGTTGACGGGAGCATCCGTGACGAGCCGCGCGTAGACGATCCGGTCCTCCTGCTCACCGCCCGGCCCCAGCCCCCGGCGTACGCCCTCGCGGTGCATGCCGGCCCACGTCGCAGCCCGCTGCCCGGTCGTGTCGCCGCTCGCGACCAGCGCCTCGACCCGGGAGTGCCCGGTGAGCGCCTCGGCGACCTCGCGTCGGAGCTCGTCGGTGCTGACCTCGCCCGCCCACTGGAGTCGGGCCACCCCGTCGCCGGAGGTCACGGAGATCGGGCTGGGCACTCCGCCACCCTAACGAGGGGCGGGTCACGGCCGTCGCCGCCCGAGCACCAACGTAGGCAGTTGGCGTGGAGCTCCGCCCGTTCCATGCTCAGCACTGGCTGGTGGGAGGGCGAACTGCCTACGTTGATCGGGTCAGGGGACCACGTCGAAGCGGGCCATCATCCCGTGGTCCTCGTGGTCGAGCATGTGGCAGTGGATCATGAAGGCGCCGGTGTAGTCGGTGAAGCGGGCGGACACCTCGACCTCCTCGCCGGGCTCGAGGCGCCAGGTGTCCTCGAGGCCCTGTTCCCACGGCGGCGGTGCCTTGCCGTCGCGCAGGAGGGTGCGCCACTGCTCGGCGTGGATGTGGACGTAGTGGGTGAGGTCGCTGGTGTTGCGGAAGCGCCAGCGCTCGACGGTGCCGAGCCCCGCGCGGTGGTCGGTGCGGGTGGGGTCGAAGGCCTGGCCGTTGATCGTCCAGGAGCTGCTGTGGTGGCCCTCGCTGAGGCCGAAGGTCCACGTCTTCGAGACCGTCGCAGGAACGGGGGAGACGAGCTCGGGGGACGGCAGGCGCGAGGGGAGGCGGGAGGGGTCGGGGGCGCTGGCGCCCACGCGGAACTCCATCACGGCCGTCTCGCGGGCATCGGCGCCGGTGCTCCCGATGGCCGCGGGCACCGACTCGAGCACCAGGCGCCGGCCGGTGGCGCCGCTGAAGTCGACGATGACGTCCGCGCGCTGGGCCGGACCGAGGAGCACCGACGATCGGACGACGGCGCGGGGGAGCAGGCCGCTGCCGGTGCCGATCTGGAGGAGGGGTCGCCCGTCGGAGAGGGTCAGGTTGTAGCTGGAGAACGGCGAGGAGTTGAGCAGCCGCAGCCGGTAGCGGGTCGCGGTCACGCCGAGGTACGGGGCCGCGCGACCATTGACCAGGACGGTGTCGCCGACCGTGGCGTCGTCCGGCGGTGCGTTCGGGCCGATCCACGCCATCTCGCCGTGGTGGCCGACCATCGAGGGGCCGTCGGCGAACGGGTCGGTGAGCTGGTTGCTCGGCGTGAACGACCGCTCCGAGATCATCAGCGGGATGTCGCGCGCCCCACTGGGGAGCCGCAGCCCCGGCGTCGGGGGATCGGTGACGATGAACATCCCCTGGAGGCCGCGCCAGTTGTTGCGCGCGGTCCGGTCCATCCGGTGGTCGTGGTACCAGAAGAACGACCCCGGCTCGGCACGCCCGTCGTAGGTGAGCGGGTAGTCGTACGTGCGGCTGGAGCCGCGGCGGATCAGCCGGCTGGTGGGCTGCCCGTCGTCCTTCGACGCGTGGTGGTCGCCGTGCAGGTGGGTCGACATGGAGCCGGCACCCTTCGGCAGCCGGTTGACGACGGTGACCCGGGTGCCACGGCCGCCGCGGCGCCGGATCGTCGGGCCGGGGTAGGTGCCGTCGTAGGTCCACATCGACGTACGCCGCCCGTGCGGCAGGGTGCGTACGCGGCTGCGCCTCATCACCAGTCGGATCTCGGCGCCGCGCTTCGTCGCGGGCACCACCAGCGGCTGGTCGAAGCTCGGCCGCTCGGGCTCGACCCCGCCGCCGGCCCCGGCGACGGTCAGGACGCCCCGCATGCTCGGGTGGAACTTGCAGTAGAACGCCCAGTCGCCGTCGGCGAGCGACTCGACGTCCGGGACCGTCGCGGTCGTCCCGGCGGCGATGCGTACATCGAACACGGGCAGGCCGTCGGCGCCCTTGGCCACCGATGTCACGGTGTGGTCCATCGAGTCGAGGTTGACCACCGTGACGGTGCCACCCCCGGTCACAGTCACCGCGGGGGTGGAGTAGCCCTTGCGGGCACCGCCCTCCTCGATCACGACGGTGGCGTTGCGCACCGGTTCGGCGAAGGCCTGCGGTGTCTCGGACGCACCGCCGACGTCGTACGCCACCAGGGCCGTGGTCGCGAGCAGCACCGCGACGGCACCGACCCGGACCCGTCCCCACATCCCGTCGATGTTCCTCCTCCACGGAGGGGAAGGCACGCCTTTTCTGCGGTGGTCTGGACATGGACAGAACTACCGATGACGGGGTCCTCGGATCGTGCCATTACTGGTCTGTTGCCGGGGGAACGTCCAGCACACCAGAAAGGTTTGGTCCACTCATGCAGATGGTGAACAGACTGCGCAGAGGGGTGGCCGTGATGAGTGCAACCGCACTCGCGTGCACGCCTCTCCTGCTCGCACCGATCGGAGCGACTGCCTCGCCCGCACCCACGACGTCACGCGCAGCGACGCCCCACCTCACCGCCACCCTCACCGGGAAGACCATCGAGGTCACCGGTGCCGACCACCTGCGACCGGGCCGGGTGAAGCTCAGCGTCGAAGGCAAGGGCGTCGTGGAGATCGCGATGTTCAAGCGCGGCTACGACGGCGAGGACTTCAACGCCGACATCGGCCTCTTCGGCGCGAAGAACGACATCAAGGCGCTCAAGCACGCCCTGGCCAACACGCAGATCCTCGGCGGCTTCGAGGGCGGCGGGTCGGGCACCGTCGTGCTGCCCAGGGCGGGCTCGTACACGCCGTTCTCGATCGGCAGGCGCGGCGTCGTGCTGGGTGACCCGATCATCGTCCGTGGGGAGAAGCGCGCGTCGTCGACGCCTCGCACCGACGGCAGGATCCTCGCCACGACCGGCCCCGCGTGGGGCGGCTCGACGACCCTGCCGGCGCAGGGCAGGCTCCTGTTCAAGAACAAGGGCAACACGGGCGTCCCGCACTTCCTCGTCCTGCAGCAGGTCGCGGAGGGCACCACCACCGACACCGTGCTGGAGTACCTCCAGAGCGGTGACGAGGGACAGCCGCCCTGGGGACTGCCCGGAGGCATGGAGTCGGCCTCGCTCAGCCCAGGCAGGAGCATGACGGTGGACTACGACCTGCCGGCAGGTCAGTACGTCGTCATGTGCTTCTTCCCCGACCCGAAGATGGACGGCATGCCGCACGCCCTCATGGGGATGCTGGAGATGATCCACCTGACGTAGGTCAGTCCCGGTTCAGGAGGTCGTCTCCTCTGCACGGAACCACACCGTCGCCAGGGGCGGCACCACGATGTCGGCGTACGCCGGCTGGCCGTGGTGGTCGCCCCTGGTGGCCGTGATCGCCCCGAGGTTGCCGACGCCCGAGCCCGCATAGGCCTGGGCGTCGGTGTTGAGCACCTCCGACCACGTGCCGGCCGAGGGCAGCCCGAGGCGGTAGCCCTCGTGGGGCGTGCCGGCGAAGTTGGCGACACAGACGACGTCGGGCTCGCCCGGCGAGCGGCGTACGAACGAGAAGACGTTGCGGCCCGCGTCGTTGGCGTCGATCCACTGGAACCCCGACGGGTCGTTGTCGCGGCCCCACATCGCACCGGACCCGGCGTACGCGGCGTTCATGTCCCGCACCATCGCGTGCACGCCGGAGTGCTCCGGATGCTCGAGCAGCCACCAGTCGAGCTCGCGGCTCTCGGCCCACTCCGACTCCTGGCCGAACTCGCAGCCCATGAAGAGCAGCTGCTTGCCGGGGTGCGCCCACATGAAGGCGAGGTAGGCGCGCAGGTTCGCCAGCTGCTGCCAGCGGTCGCCGGGCATCTTGCGCAGGAGCGAGCCCTTGCCGTGGACGACCTCGTCGTGACTGATCGGCAGGACGTAGTTCTCCGCGAACGCGTAGACCAGGGAGAACGTCAGCTGGCCGTGGTGGTGGCTGCGGTAGAGCGGGTCCTTGGCGACGTAGTTGAGCGAGTCGTGCATCCAGCCCATGTTCCACTTGAAGCCGAAGCCGAGCCCGCCCTCGCTGGTGGGGCCGGTGACGCCGGGCCACGCGGTCGACTCCTCGGCGATCGTGACGATGCCGGGGATGCGCTTGTAGACGGTCGCGTTCATCTCCTGGAGGAACTGGACGGCCTCGAGGTTCTCGCGGCCGCCGTGGATGTTGGGCGACCACTCGCCGTGCTCGCGGGCGTAGTCGAGGTAGAGCATCGACGCGACGCCGTCGACCCGGAGGCCGTCGGCGTGGTACTCCTCGAGCCAGTAGACCGCGTTGGCGTAGAGGAAGTTGCGGACCTCGTTGCGCCCGAAGTTGAAGATGTGGGAGCCCCACTCCTTGTGCCACCCGCGCTGCGGGTTGGGGTCCTCGTACAGCGGGGTGCCGTCGAAGCGCGCCAGCGCCCACTCGTCGGTGGCGAAGTGGCCGGGAACCCAGTCGAGGATCACGCCGACGCCGGCCTGGTGCAGCCGGTCGATGAGCCGCTTGAGGCCGTCGGGGTCGCCGAAGCGGGCGTCGGGGGCGAAGTAGGAGGTGACGTGGTAGCCCCACGACCCGCCGAACGGGTGCTGCATGACGGGCATGAACTCGACGTGCGTGAAGCCGAGGTCGGACACGTAGGGGACCAGCGCGTCGGCAAGCTCGTCCCACGAGTAGAGCTCGCCCGAGTAGTGCTTGCGCCACGACGCCAGGTGCACCTCGTAGGTCGACATCGCCTCGTCGACCGGCTGGCTCGTACGCCGCTTCTCGAGCCACGCGTCGTCGCCCCACTGGTGCTGCGACTTCCAGACCACCGAGGCCGAGCTCGGCGGCTTCTCGGCGTACTGGGCGAGCGGGTCGGCCCGGTCGCCCCACTGGCCGTCGGCGCCGCGCAGGCGGTACTTGTACTGCGCGCCGACGCCGGCGCCGTCGACGTGCACGTGCCAGACGCCCGAGCCGTCGAGCCTGGTCATCGGGTGACGTGAGCCGTCCCAGCCGGCCCACTCGCCGGCCACCTGGAGCTCGAGCGCGTTGGGCGCCCAGACCCGGAATGACGTGCCCGTCTCAGTCACCTGGGCGCCGAGGACGGTCCACAGCTCCTCGTGGCGGCCCTCGCCGATCAGGTGCAGGTCGAGCTCACCGGGTGCGTGCGTGTCGGTCATGACGTGTCTCCCAACGCTGCAAGGGGGATGGACAGCCATCCCGGGCGGTTGCGTGCTTCGTAGACCGCTTCGTAGACGACCTTGTCGGCGAGGTAGGCCTCCAGCAGGGTGCTGGCCGTGCTGTCGAGGTCCTGGCCCCGGTGTGTCGTGTACGCGTCGAGGAAGGCGGCGCGGTTGCGCGCTGCCCACTCCGATGCCCGGTAGGCGCGCTGGTCGGACTCGGCGTCGATGTCTCTCTGCTGGTTGAGGCTGGCGCCACCGGTCATCGCCACGACGCGGGGGGCGTAGTCGAACGACCGGATCATCCCGGCCACGTCGCGCCAGGCCGAGTCGGGCAGGAGACGCTCGGCGAGAGGCTTGGCCGGCTCGCCCTCGAAGTCGACGATCTTCCAGCCCTTGACGGTGCGCAGGGTCTGCCCGAGGTGCAAGTCACCGTGGACCTGCTGGACGTCGATCCCGTCGAGCTCGCGGAGCCGACCGAACGTCTCGCGCAGCCCGCCGGCGTACGGCGCCAGGTCGGGCACCACGTCGAGGGCGGCGTCGAGCCGGCCCTCCATCGCCCCGGCCAGGGCGTCGAGGGCCGCCCCGTCGCGCCGTTCGACCGGGAAGTGCTCCGCCAGGTCGGCGTGCACCTCGGCGAGCGCCACGCCGAGGCGGGCGGCCTCGCCGGCGAAGTCGCCGCCGACCTCGTCGGCGTGCAGGTCGGCCTCGGCGAACAGGTTGCGCACGCTGGCCAGGGCCAGGTCCCAGCCGTCGCTGGCGGTGCGCAGGAACTGCTGGAGCATCGCGAGCTGGATGGTGGAGTAGGTGCCTCCGACCTCGTCATCGACGAGGTCCAGCCAGCCGTACAGTGCCGCGACGTGCGAGGAGCCCGCCTCGGTCAGCACCTGGTGGATCGCGATGTCCGGGTTGACCCCGGGGGTGACCTTGCGGAACACCTTCATCAGCGAGTCCTCGCCGAAGGCGACCGAGGAGTTGGACTGCTCGCCGGAGAAGAGCGTGGAGTGCGCTCCGAGGTCGAACTCGTGCCCCGGCAGGCGGTGGAAGGCCAGCAGCCCGGGACTGTTCGCGCCTTCGGCGACGGCGAACGCGCGCAACCACAGGCCCATCGACTCTCGGTCGTGGAGCGCGTCGTAGACGAATGCGTGGCCGTGGTCCTCGTCGTCCCACTCGCCGACGAAGGCGTGCGAGAGGCGGTCCTGCGGCTCGGCGTAGAGGGCGAGCGGGAGCTGGTAGTAGTCGGTCGTCCCGTCGTCGTACGCGATCTCGGCGAGGTCGATGGCCACGTGGAGGCCGTCGGGTGCGTCGGGCAGCTCGCCCACGCGTCGTACGCCCGCCAGGGTCCACTCGCGACCCTTGCCGCCGAACCACCGGGCGTGGTCGATCAAGCCGCGGAGCTGGTCGTGGGGGATGGTCATCCGGCCACCCCCGAGACGCTGCTCTCGGTGAGCCGCAGCCAGAGGAAGCCGTAGCCGCCGAGCGTCAGCAGGTAGGGGAGCTCGCCGATGGCCGGGAACGGCACGCCGCCGAGCAGCTCGACGGGGACCATGCCCTCCCACTGGCGGAGGTCGAGCTCGACCGGCTGGGGGAAGCGGGAGAGGTTGTTGACGCAGAGGATCACGTCGCGCTCGCCCTCCTGGTCACCCGTCAGGTCGTGCTCGCGGATGTAGGACAGCACGCTCGGGTTGGAGCCGCCGAGGTCGGTGAACCCGCCGAGCCCGAAGGCCGGGTGGCGGCGCCGGGCGTGCACGAGCCGTCGGGTCCAGTGCAGCAGCGAGGAGCTGTTCTCCAGCTGCGCCTCGACGTTGACGGACTGGTAGCCGTAGATCGGGTCCTGCACCGCCGGCAGGTGAAGCTTGCCCGGCGTGGCGGAGGAGAACCCCGCGTTGCGGTCGGGCGTCCACTGCATCGGCGTACGCACGCCGTCGCGGTCTCCGAGCCAGATGTTGTCGCCCATCCCGATCTCGTCGCCGTAGTAGAGGACGGGGGAGCCGGGCAGCGAGAGCAGGAGCGCGGTGAAGAGCTCCATCCGGTTGACGTCGTTGTCGAGGAGCGGGGCCAGTCGTCGCCGGATCCCGATGTTGGCCTTCATGCGTGGGTCGTGGGCGTACTCCGACCACATGTAGTCGCGGTCCTCGTCGGTCACCATCTCGAGGGTGAGCTCGTCGTGGTTGCGCAGGAAGATGCCCCACTGGCAGCCGTCGGGGATCGCCGGCGTCTGCTCGAGGATCTCCGAGATCGGGAAGCGCGACTCGCGGCGTACGGCCATGAAGATGCGCGGCATCACCGGGAAGTGGAACGCCATGTGGCACTCGGTGCCGATCCAGCGACCGTCCTCGGTCTGCTCGGGACCGAAGTACTCGACGACGTCGGCGGGCCACTGGTTGGCCTCGCAGAGGAGCACGCGGCCGGGGTAGTTCTCATCGACGAAGCGGCGGCACTTCTTGAGGAACTCGTGCGTCTCGGGGAGGTTCTCGCCGTTGGTGCCCGGGCGCTCGTAGAGGTAGGGCACCGCGTCGAGGCGGAACCCGTCGAGGCCCATGTCGAGCCAGAAGGCCATCGCCTCCAGCATCGCGTCGTGGACCTGGGGGTTGTCGAAGTTGAGGTCGGGCTGGTGGTGGAAGAACCGGTGCCAGAAGTACTGGCCGCGCTCCTGGTCGTAGGTCCAGTTGGACGGCTCGGTGTCGACGAAGATCACCCGCGCGTCCTGGTAGAGCTCGTCGGTGTCGGACCAGACGTAGAAGTCGCCGTACGGACCCTCGGGGTCGCTGCGACTGGCCTGGAACCACGGGTGCGCGTCACTCGTGTGGTTCATGACGAAGTCGATGATCACCCGGATCCCGCGCTGGTGGCAGGCGTCGAGGAACTCGTGGAAGTCCTCGACGGTGCCGCACTCGGGGAGGATGTTGTTGTAGTCGGCGACGTCGTAGCCGCCGTCACGCAGCGGCGAGGTGAAGAACGGCGGCACCCACAGGCAGTCGACGCCGAGCCACTCGAGGTAGTCGAGCTTCTCGATGAGGCCCTTGAAGTCGCCGGTGCCGTCCCCGTTGGAGTCGCGGAACGAGCGGACCAGCACCTCGTAGAAGACGGCAGTGCGGAACCAGTCGGGTTCGGCATTGAGCACGGCGGTCGCCGCGCCGGCGTCCGCCGGCATCTGTGCCGATGTGGGATGAGCGGGGGTGGACGGGTCGGTCAACGCGTGCTCCTGACACTGATGATGTGGGCAGGCTCGTGGCCGGGGTCGAGGCGGACGTAGTTGTGCCGGTGCCAGCTCCAGTCGGCGCCGGTGATCTCGTCGTGCGCGCCGAAGGAGTCGTGCCACTCGAGGCCGAGCGCGGGCATGTCGAGGTGGATCATCGTCTCCCGGGTGCCGTGGGGGTCCAGGTTGATCACGACGATGACGGTGTCGCTCTGGCCGTCGGGCAGGACGTGGCGCTTGCTGAAGACCAGCACGTGGTCGTCCTCGGCGTGGTGGATCGAGATGTTGCGCAGCAGCTGGAGGGCCGGGTGCTGGCGACGGATCTCGTTGAGCCGGGTGAGGTACGGCGCGAGCGTCGTGCCCTCGGTGTCGTGCTTCTTCCAGTCACGGATCCGGATCTGGAACTTCTCGGTGTCGAGGTACTCCTCCGAGCCGGGCTTCACCGCGACGTGCTCGAACAGCTCGTAGCCGGCGTACACGCCCCAGCTGGGCGAGCCGGTGGCGGCGAGGGCCGCGCGGACCTTGAACGCCGCCGGGCCGCCGTACTGCAGGTAGGCGTGGAGGATGTCGGGGGTGTTGACGAAGAAGTTCGGCCGCATCAGGTGGTCGGACTCGCTCGACACCTCGACGAGGTAGTCCTCGATCTCGCGCTTGCCGGTGCGCCAGGTGAAGTAGGTGTAGCTCTGGTGGTAGCCCACCGAGCCCAGGCCGTGCATCATCGCCGGCTTGGTGAAGGCCTCGGACAGGAACAGCACGTCGGGGTCCGTACGACGTACCTCCGCCAGCAGCCACTCCCAGAACGCGAGGGGTTTGGTGTGGGGGTTGTCGACGCGGAAGATCTTCACGCCGTGGGAGATCCACAGCCGAACGATCCGGAGCACCTCGCGGCAGATGCCGGAGGGGTCGTTGTCGAAGTTGACCGGGTAGATGTCCTGGTACTTCTTCGGCGGGTTCTCGGCGTACGCAATCGTGCCGTCGGCGCGCGTGGTGAAGAACTGGGGGTGGGTGGTCACCCACGGGTGGTCGGGCGCGGCCTGGAGGGCCAGGTCGAGCGCGACCTCGAGGTCGAGCTCCCGGGCCCGCTCGACGAACGCGTCGAAGTCGTCGAACGTGCCGAGCTCGGGGTGGATGGCGTCGTGGCCGCCGTCCTTGCTGCCGATCGCCCACGGTGAGCCGGGGTCGTCGGGGCCGGGGGTGAGGGTGTTGTTGGGGCCCTTGCGGTTGAGCTCGCCGATCGGGTGGATGGGCGGCAGGTAGACGACGTCGAAGCCCATCTCAGCGACCCGGTCGAGGCGCTCGATGGCGGTGATGAAGCTTCCGGAGATGACCTTGCCGGTCTTCTCGTCGCGCGTCGCTCCCTCGGAGCGCGGGAAGAACTCGTACCAGCTGCCGAAGAGGGCGCGGACCCGGTCGGCGCGGAAGCGGAAGGGACCGGTGATCGTGACGAGCTCGCGCAGGGGGTGGGCCAGCAGCACGGCGTCGAGCTCGGGGTCCTGCAGGGCGGCGAGGCGCGCGCCGGCGGGACGCTCGGTGTCCGACGCCGCTGCGATCGCCCCGGCGACGAGGGTCGCGCCGCGCGCGTCGAGCGCGTCGTCACCCGTGGTGGCGGCGACCCGCTCGAGCAGGAGCCGCGCCTCGGTGAACATCAGCTCGACGTCGACGCCGGCGGGGATCTTGATGCCGCCGTCGTGCTGCCACGTCGCGATCGGGTCGGACCAGGAGTGGATCTCGAAGGTCCACTCGCCCTCGACGTCGGGCGTCACGTGGGCCACGTAGCGGTTGGGCTGGTCGCCCTCCAGACGCATGCGCACCGGGGTCCGCCGGCGGCCCGACGGGTCGATCGCGACCACCTCGGCGGCGAGCTGGTCGTGGCCCTCGCGGAACACTGCGGCGCGCACGGGCATGGGCTCACCGACAGTGGCCTTCGCCGATTGGCGACCGAGGTCGACGACAGGTGAAACATCCATCACGGGTATGCGTCCAACCATGACCCCACACTTGCGAACCCGTAGGCCGGGCGCAAGCCGACCGCGGCCCGGGCCACCCCTTGGGACGGCCCGGGCGCGGTGCGGGATCAGCGGCTCTCGGCGACGGTGATGCGGCGCAGCCTGGTCTTCGACCCTGCCAGCGCAGTGGTGTCGGCCGGCACGAACCGGACGCGCACGGTGTTGCTCCGCTTGCGCAGGACCGACTTCTTCACCTTGATGCGGGCCGTGCCACCAGCGGTGGTGACCACCTTGAACTTTTTCTTGTTGATCCGCACGATGAACTTCCCGGCCTCCTTCTCCACCGCGGAGCGGATGGTCAGGAAGAGGACCGGCGCCGGCTTCTGCGGGGTCTGGAAGGCCCGCTTCACGATCATCCGGATGCGCGTCGCCGCGGCCCCGGTGGTCGTGCCCGTTCCGGTGCCGGTGCCCGTGCCGGTGCCTGAACCGCCGGTGCCCGGAGGGGCGGGCTGCGTCGGCAGCGTCGCGTCCTCACCGAACACCTGGAGCTCGGAGGCGTGGACGATCGTGCCTCGGTCGGAGCCTTCCTTGCAGTCGGTCAGCACGGTCGCGCTGGCCGTCTGCTGGCCGGCGTACGCCGCCTGGCCGGTGCACTGGTTCTCCAGCGTGACCAGGCGTACGGCGGCGGCCTGAGTGTCGGGCACGTCGAACGCCCGCATGTTCAGCGTCGGCGCGACCGGGCGGGGCAGCATGCTCGGGAAGGCGTCCGCGGGCGAGGTGTAGAACCGCGTCCACGTGGCATCGCCCGACTCGCAGCCCGCGGTGCACGCCTCGAGGGCGAACTGGCGCAGTGCGGTGAATCGCGAGCCCGAGTCCGGGTCCTCCTGCGCGAGCGGGAGGTCGGTCGGCGAGGCCGGGGCCGGGGTGAGGTAGGCGCTCACCTGGACCCGCTTCACGGTGCTCACCGCGCCAGCGAGGTCGACCGAGACCGACGGGTTCGACTCGTCGACCTGGGCCTCGGTCACGCCGCCCCAGTTGGTCGCCTCGGTGCCGTCGATCAGCGCCTCGGGGTTGAGCGAGCCCTCGGTGGAGCCCAGGACCGTCGCGCCGGCCGCCGCCGAGGCCAGGTTGACCACGTCGCCCAGTGTCTCGGTGCGGTCGCCGCCACCGGGCAGGACCGTCATGGTCCAGCGGGTGAAGCCGCGGTCCGGGGACACCGCCACCATGTCGTACGTGCCGGGGGTGAAGGCCGCGCCGGCACCCAGCGCGGTCGTCGGGTCGGTGTCGGCGACCGGGGTCACCCGGGCCTCGTAGTCACCGACGTAGATCTTCGCCTTGCCGGTTGTGGCGAACGTGATCGTCGGGCTCGAGCCCGTCGGCGTGGCGAAGCTCGGCGTCGGCTCGTCGTCGTCGGCGTCGGCCACCGTGGCGTCGACACCCATCCCGCGGCGGGCAAAGGCGGCCCACATGGTGCTCGTGTTCGCCCCGCCGAAGCGCATCTGGTCGGCGGCGATCATGGCGTCGCGGGCGTCGAGCATCGACGTGGCGCCCTGCTGGAGCAGGAAGGCGTCGAACATCAGCTGGACCCACCGGCGGTTTCCCGGGCAGGCGTCGGCCGCGCGCGGCGTGGCCGCGGCCGTCGCGTCGGCACAGGCGAGCTGCAGGGCCTTGTCGGCGTACGGGAACTGGGCGTCGTACTTCTCGACGAGGGCCTGGCGGACCTCCCACATCGTGCCGTTCCAGATCTCGCCATCGGCGTGCACCTCGGTGCCGGTGGTGTCGAAGCCGTAGTCGGAGTAGTTCAGCGGGTTCTGGTCGATCGAGTAGTCGCGGATCGCGGTCTCCGTGTTGCCGGTGGCGTAGGCGCCCACGGCCCAGACGTTGCCGCCGTTGCTGTAGCCGTGCGCGAACTGGTACTCGCCGGCGACCAGGTCGCCCCACGACTCACCCATCGCGCCACCCTGCTCGGACGTCAGCCCCTCGTCGGGACCGGCGACCATGCGGTTGCTGATGGCGTGGGTGTACTCGTGGCCGACGATGCCCATGTCGAGGCCGCCGTCGGTGCACGGCGCGTAGAAGGCGCCCGCGATGGGCTCGAAGAGGTACTGGTTCGTGATGCCGGGCGTGCCGTCCTGCAGCGTGACCTGGTTGGCGTTGTCGCGGCCGAGGAAGCTCGGGCTGCCGCCGGAGATCGCGCCGGCCTGGGCGTTGCCGACCTCCTGGTCGCCGCCGACGCCGCCACGGCTGCCGTTGTCGAGCTGGAGGTTGTAGTTCTCCTCGGTGAAGCCGAGGTAGTAGGAGTAGTCGTGCATCCGGTTGTGCGCGACGAAGAGGTTGCCGACCGAGGCGTTGATGTCGTTGCCGCCCGGGACGAGCTCGGCGACGTCGCACCGGCTGTTGTTCCAGCGGTCCTCGAAGCCCTCGGTGTACTCGCGGGTCGGGGACAGCGGCGCCTGGGCGAGGCCGCCGGGGGTCAGCGGGCTGAGCCAGGCCTCGTGCGTGTTGGCGTTGTTGCCGACGGTCGTGAAGGTCGACAGCGGGCCGATGGTGTCCCACGGGCCGAAGGCGGCCACGTTGCGCAGCTCGCCCGGAGGCGTCGTGCAGTCCGGGGCGGTGGGCCGCCAGCACCCGACGACCGAGTTGGTGCCGTCACTGTTCGGGTTGGCGGTGAAGTAGCGCCACTTCGGGTTGCCGGTCAGGTCGCCGGTGCCGGGGGCCGCGGTGTCGCCGGTGGAGACCGCGACGGCGTACTGCCCGACGACGATCGAGGCGGCGTCGAAGGCGCAGACCTCCACCGAGTAGGTGCCCGAGGGGATCGAGGCGGCCGAGTAGGTCACGGCCTCGGGGTTGGTGGCGGTGTCACCGGAGGCCAGGACGGTGCTGCCCTTGACGATCCGGACGACGAAGTCGTCGACCGGCGCGCCCACGGCGACGGCGCTGATCGTCTTCGTGAGGTCGTCGGTGAGCTCGAACGAGTGCTTGCCGCACACGGTGGGGGTCACGGTGCCCTGGAAGACGTCGTTGTAGACGAAGTTCTCGGACTTGTTGTGGCGGGCGAGCACGTCACCCGTGACCGCGTCGACGAGGCTGGTGAACGCGAGCGAGGCCGCGCCGGCGACGTTGACCACGTTGGCCTCGAGGACCGGTCGTACGGTGCCGTCGGCCATCGGCAGGGCCCGTAGGCGCACCTGCTGCTTTTGGGCGAAGCCGGGGACGGTCAGCCGGGTCCAGCCTCCGCTCACGGTCTTCGTGATGTCCGCGACCTCGACGTCGGCCAGGACCGACAGGTCGCCGGCCGCCTTCAGCCAGCCCTGGAGGGGCGTGAGGGACGCGGCGGGCATCGCGCTCGTCGTACGCGCCAGGGACGAGGAGACGTACGCGACCTTGCCGTCCGCGACGCCGACGGTGACCAGGCCGCCGAGGGCGGGGGCGACCCCGCCGAAGTCCTGGCGGAACAGCACGGCCCGGGCGTCGGACTGGGCGAGCTTCTGCGAGCTGACGAGCTCGAGCCCGTCGACAGCGGGGGCGGACATGCCGAAGAGGGCGGCGTGGTCGCGCAGCCAGCCGCGGGCGGCCACGTCGGGGGCGCCGGTCGCGGCCCCGAGGCTGCCGCTGGCAGGGAGGATCGAGGCGGGAGTGCCGAGGGTGTTCCAGCGGGCGGTGACGTCTCCCAGCGCTGCGACGGCCTGGCGCTGGACGGTGGTCGGCACCGCGGTGCCGCGCTCGTCGGTGTCGCTCGGCCCGGCGACCGGGTCACCGAACGTACGGATGTCCGGCGGCGTCTTGCCGGGGGTGATCGTCTCTGGCTCGGCGGTGGCCGGCGAGGCGATCGTGGCGAGGGTGGAGATCGCGAGGAGCGATGCGACCGCGAGGGATGTGCGGCCGAGACGGCGGCGAGAGGTCATGCTGCGACAACTGCCGGAGGTGCGCGCAGGTTACTGACCAGTTCGCGACACGCGCTTGGATCGTTCCAAGAAATGCCCTAGCGTGCTCGATCGTGCGAGCGTTCCGACGATTCACCGTCCGTCCTGTCCTGCCCGAGCCCCTCGGCACCCTGTCCGTGCTGGCGGGCAACCTCCGCTGGTCGTGGCACCCACCGACGCAGGACGTCTTCGCGTCCATCGACCCGACGCTGTGGCGCGACGTGGCCGGCGACCCGGTCCGGTTCCTCGGAGCGATCGGCCGGGAGCGGCTCGACGAGCTGGTCGACGACGCCGACTTCCGGGCCCGCCTCGACGCGGCGCACGACGACCTGCAGCGCTACCTGTCCGATGACCGCTGGTACGCCCGCAAGGCCGGCGCCGACGCGCCGCGTGCCATCGCCTACTTCTCCTCAGAGTTCGGCATCGCCGCCGTGCTGCCCCAGTACTCCGGCGGCCTCGGCATCCTCGCCGGCGACCACCTGAAGGCGTCCTCCGACCTGGGCATCCCACTGGTCGGGGTCGGCCTGTTCTACCGCCACGGCTACTTCAAACAGGCGCTCGACCGCGACGGCTGGCAGCAGGAGAGCTACCCCGTCCTGGACCCCGACGAGCTCCCCCTGACCCAGCTCCGCGAGTCCGACGGCAGCCGCGCCACGGTGTCGATCGCGCTTCCCGACGGACCGGACCTGGTGGCCCGGATCCTCGTCGCGCAGGTCGGCCGGGTCCCCCTGCTGCTCCTCGACACCGACATCGAGGAGAACAGCGCCCACTACCGCGACGTCACCGACCGGCTGTACGGCGGCAACTCCGAGCACCGGCTGCGCCAGGAGCTCCTGCTCGGCGTCGGCGGCGTACGCGCCCTGCGGGTGTGGTCGCGCATCACCGGCGCCCCCGCTCCGGAGGTGTTCCACGCCAACGAGGGCCATGCGGGCTTCCTCGGCATCGAGCGGATCCGCGAGCTCACGGTCGGCGACGACGGTCCCCACGTCGACTTCGACACCGCGCTCGAGGTCACCCGCGCCGGCACCGTCTTCACGACCCACACGCCGGTCCCGGCCGGCATCGACCGCTTCCCGCGCGAGCTGGTCTCGCAGTACTTCGGCGGCAACTCGCCCACGCCCGGCGTGCCGGTCGACCGGATCCTCGCGCTCGGCGCCGAGGACTACGACAGCGGCGACGCCGGTGTCTTCAACATGGCGGTGATGGGCTTCCGCCTGGCCCAGCGCGCCAACGGCGTCTCCGAGCTGCACGGTCACGTGTCGCGCGGGATGTTCAACGGCCTGTGGCCGGCGTTCGACGAGGCCGAGGTGCCGATCACGTCGATCACCAACGGCGTGCACGGCCCGTCCTGGATCGCCCGCGAGGTCATCGAGCTCGCGGCCAGCCGCGGCGCCGACATCGACGGCGACGACACCGACGCCCTCTGGCCGCTCGTCGACCAGTTCGGCGACCGGGAGATCTGGGACCTCAAGCGCACCCTGCGCACCCGCTTCATCGAGGACGCGCGCGACCGGATGAAGAAGTCGGCGGCCAAGCGGGGCTTCGCTCCCACCGAGACCACCTGGATCGACACCGCGCTCGACCCCGACATCCTGACCATCGGCTTCGCGCGTCGCGTGCCGACGTACAAGCGCCTCACGCTGATGTTGCGCGACCCTGACCGCCTCAAGGCGCTGCTGCTCGACCCCGAGCGCCCGATCCAGTTGGTCATCGCCGGCAAGGCGCACCCGGCCGACGAGACGGGCAAGCGGCTGATCCAGGAGATGGTGCGCTTCGCCGACGACCCGGCGGTGCGGCACCGGATCGCGTTCCTGCCCAATTACGACATCGCCATGGCGCAGCCGCTCTACCCCGGCTGCGACGTGTGGCTCAACAACCCGCTGCGCCCGTACGAGGCGTGCGGCACGTCGGGCATGAAGGCTGCGCTCAACGGTGGCCTCAACCTCTCGATCCTCGACGGCTGGTGGGACGAGTGGTACGACGGCACCAACGGCTGGGCGATCCCGTCCGCCGACGGCATCGTCGACGCCGACCGTCGTGACGACCTCGAGGCCAACGCGCTCTACGACCTGCTCGAGACCGACGTCGTGCCGCGCTTCTACGAGACGAACGACGAGGGCGTCCCGCCGCGCTGGCTGGAGATGGTGCGGCACACGCTGAAGTCGCTCGGCCCCAAGGTGCTCGCCACCCGCCAGGTCCGTGACTACGTGCGCGAGCTGTACGCCCCCGCCGCGCAGACGACGCGCTCGCTCAACTCCGACTACGCCGGTGCCCACGAGCTGTCCGGCTGGAAGCAGTCGGTGCGCGCGGCGTGGCCGGGCGTCCGGGTCGAGCACATCGACTCCGAGGGCGTCGGCGACCAGGCCGAGGTCGGCGCCACGCTCGCCGTCCGTGCGTGGGTGGCCCTCGGCTCCCTCTCCGCCGACGACGTCGAGGTGCAGGTCGTGCACGGCCGGATCGGGTCCGACGACGTGCTCACCGCCACCTCGACCACGCCGATGTCGGTGGGGGAGTCCTACGACGGCAACCGCCACCGCTTCGACGCCACCGTCCCGCTCACGACGTCCGGCCCCTTCGGCTACACCGTCCGCGTCGTCCCGCGCAACGCGGCCCTTGCCTCGGTCGCCGAGCTCGGGCTGGTGGCCGAGCCGGCCTGAGCTTCTCCAGTGGACGCCTGACAACCCCTGCTCGCGGGATATGCCGTTGCCACGCGAGGAGGGGCTCGCGAGGATCGGGCCCATGGTCATGACCGTGCCGCCCGCCATCCTCCAGCCGTTCCTCGCCGCCGCCGATGCGGCTGCTGCTGTGCGGCCGGAGGTGGACGGTGACCTCGCCCGCGAGCTGATGGGCGAGGCGGCGGCGATGCTGCACAACAGCCTGGCCCTCGACCACCTCGACGAGCACGACCTGGGAGTGGCCGTCGCCACCCTCGCCACGGCGCTCGTTGCGCCGGACCCGACGGAGGCCGTACGCGCGTGTGCTGCGGCCCCGTCCGCCGCGGGGCTTCACGACCCGGAGGGCGTACGCGCGGCGTACCTCGTGACGGTCCAGGTGCTCGGGCTCTGAGCCGTGCCCATCAACGGACCGAACGTCCGCTCGGTCCGTCCCGACGATCGTGGACCTCGGTGTTGTCTGCGCGTTCGGTCCGTTCGTCGGCTTGACCGGGCGGGCGGGTCCGCGCGTCTACGACACCGTCAGGCGAAGGCCAGCCACAGGCCGATCGCGGTGGGTACGACGCCGAGCAGGAGCCAGGGCGAAAGGATCCGCTTGCCGTGGATGGCGAGGCCGGTCGCGACGGCGATGGCGCCGAAGATCCCGGCGATGACGGTGAGCCCGATCTTCGAGGTGTCGGGCACGTCGTCGATCATCACGGCGGCGACCACAAGGCCGACGACGAGGTGGATGATCGTGGTCACGGCGAGCACCGACATCACCCAGCGCTGGACGCGGGCGAGGTCGCGGGCGTCCTTCTCGGGGTCCTTGATGACCTGCCGCGGCGCATTCATGTCGAGGAGGTGGCCGCGGCCCTTCTCCTGACGACGGGACGGAACGCTGCTGGCCATGGGACCAGTGTCCCAGCCCGCGAGCCGGCGCGGCGATTCGGTGCAGACTGCGCAGGTGCGAGATCCTCGACCGGGCCGCCCGCCTGACCGACGAGCAGCTCGATGCCCCGATCGAGATGCCGATCGGCACCATCGACGACGACATGACGATCCGGTCGGTGTGCGGCCGCCTCGTCGGCCAGCTCGCGCAGTGGAGCGCCGCGGCCACGCAGCGGTCGTACGACTGGGACCAGGAGCGCGGCCAGTCGGTGACCACCCTGCGCCGCGAGCTGGCGGAGGAGGGGCCCGCGTTCCTCGCCCAGGCGCGTACGACGGTCGAGGAGGGCCGCCTCGACGACACGTTCGTCGACGTCACCTGCGAGCCGCCGAGGGTCTTCACCTACGGCGGGATGATCGCCCACGTGCTGACCTTCGCGGCCGTCCGGCGGCTCGTGGTGCTCGGCGCCCTCGAGACCCTCGGGATCACCGACCTCGACGCCGGCGACCCCGCCCAGTGGGTGGCCGAGCCGGCCTAGGTCTGGCGCAGCACCAGCACCGACTGCGCCTGCAGCTCCAGCGAGCTGCCGGCCAGGATGGGCGTGCCGATGGCGAGCTCGGCGTTGGTCGACAGCACGACCTCGCCGTGGTGCACCCACTGGTTGTCGGGGAGGGTGAGCTTGGCGTCGTCGGGGCCGGCGTTGAGCCAGATCATGAAGGACTTGTCGCGCACCTGCTCGCCGCGCGGGCCGGGGTAGCGCAGCGGCGCCCCGTTGAGGAACATCCCGACGATGCGGCCCGAGTCGTCGTTCCAGTCGCTGGTCGACATCTCGCGGCCGCTGGGGTGCACCCAGACCAGGTCCTTGATGCCGCCCTTGATGGTGGGTCGGCCCTCGAACCAGTGTCGCTGGCGCAGCGCCGGGTGCTCGCGGCGCAGCCGCAGCGCGGTCTTGGTGATCTCGTAGACGTCGAGCCACGCGTCGTCGGATCGCCAGTCGATCCACGACGTCTCGTTGTCCTGGCCGTAGGCGTTGTTGTTGCCGCCCTGCGTCCGGCCGCGCTCGTCGCCCGCGGTCAGCATCGGCACACCGCTGGAGAAGCAGAGCGTCGCCATCAGGTTCGCGGCCTGCCGGCGACGCAGCGCGATGATCTCCGCGTCGTCGGTCTCGCCCTCCACGCCGTGGTTCCACGACCGGTTGTTGTCGGTGCCGTCGCGGTTGTCCTCGCCGTTGGCCTCGTTGTGCTTGTCGTTGTAGGACACGAGGTCGCGCAGCGTGAAGCCGTCGTGGGCGGTGACGAAGTTGACCGAGGCGTACGGCGAGCGGCCGTCGTCGGCGTACAGGTCGCTCGACCCGGCCAGCCGCGTCGCCACCGTGCGTACGCCGGCGGAGTGCCCGCGCCAGAAGTCCCGCATCGTGTCGCGGAACTGGTCGTTCCACTCGATCCACGGGGGCGGGAACTCGCCCACCCGATAGCCGTCCATCGAGGCGTCCCACGGCTCCGCGACGAGCTTGACGTGCCGGAGCACGGGGTCCTGCCCGATCGCGGTGATCAGGTGGCTGCCCATGTCGACCACCTGGTTGGTGCGGGTCAGGGCGCTCATCAGGTCGAAGCGGAAGCCGTCGACGTGCATCTCGTTGACCCAGTAGCGCAGCGAGTCGAGGATCATCCGCAGGCTCTGGGTGTGCGTCGCGTCGACGGTGTTGCCGCAGCCGGTGACGTCCCAGTAGGTGTCGGACATCGGCTTGTCGCCGGCCTTCTTCGGCGGCGGGTGGACCACCCGCTGGTAGTAGCCCAGGTCGTCGAGGCCGCGGAAGCTGAGCGTCGGGCCCGTCGGACCGGCCTCGGCGGTGTGGTTGTAGACCACGTCGAGGATGACCTCGAGCCCGGCGCGGTGGAAGGCGCGCACCATCTCCTTGAACTCGGTGACCTGCTGGCCGCGGTCGCCCGCGGCGCTGTAGGAGTTGTGCGGGGCGAAGAAGCCCAGTGAGTTGTATCCCCAGTAGTTGACCAGCCCGTTCGCCGAGAGGGCCGGCTCGGAGAAGAACTGGTGCACCGGGAGGAGCTCGACGGCCGTGACGCCAAGGTCCTTGAGGTAGTCGGTGACGGCAGGCGTCGCGAGGCCGGCGTACGTCCCGCGCAGGTGTTCGGGCACGCGGTCGTGCAGGGCGGTCATGCCCTTGACGTGCATCTCGTAGATGACGGTGTCGCGCCAGCGGCGGTGCGGTGCCGTGTCGGCGCCCCACTGGAACTCGTCGTAGACCACCACGCTGCGCGGCACGAAGGGCGCCGAGTCGAGGTCGCTCTTCGTCGCGGGCGCGGCGGGGACGTAGTCGAAGATCGCGTCGTCGACGACCAGCTCGCCGGAGACGGCCTTGGCGTAGGGGTCGAGCAGCAGCTTGGCGGAGTTGAACCGCAGGCCGGCCGCGGGGTCCCACGGTCCTGCGGCGCGGTAGCCGTAGCACGTTCCCGGGGCGACACGCGGCAGGGCGCCGTGCCAGACGCCGAGCGTCGACTCACTGAGCAGGTGCCGCTCCTCGACGCCGTCCTCGTCGAACAGGCAGACCCACAGCTCCTCGGCCTTGGGGGCGTACACCGCGAAGTTGGTCGACTCGTGCGACCAGGTCGCGCCCAGGGGGAAGTGGCGACCGGGCCAGACCTCTCGCGTCTCGCCGTCGTGGTTCCAGACTGGTGTCGTGTCGGGGGGCGGTGTCACCGGGTCATTGTGGTGGACAAGGCGCACGGCACAATGCGACATCTCACTCGCGTCACACATTTCCTGACGCCGGGACCACCACGATGAGGAGCACACCATGGAGTTCGTCTCGATCGACGTGACCGACGGGGTCGGCGTCCTGCGGCTCGACCGGCCGAAGATGAACGCCATCAGCCTGCAGGTGCAGGCCGACCTGCGTGAGGCCGCCGCCGAGCTCGCCGAGCGTGACGACGTACGCGCCGTGGTGCTGTGGGGCGGCGAGCGTGTCTTCGCCGCCGGCAACGACGTCAAGGAGATGGTGGACCTGTCGTACGCCGAGATGGTGAAGGTCGCCACGTCGGCCAGCTCGGCCACCACGGCCATTGCGCGGATCCCCAAGCCGGTGATCGCCGCCGTCAACGGGTACGCCCTGGGCGGGGGCTGCGAGCTGGCGCTATCGGCAGACCTGCGCTTCGCCGCAGAGGACGCGGTCTTCGGCCAGCCCGAGGTGCTCCTCGGGATCATCCCGGGCGCGGGCGGTACGCAGCGCCTCACCCGCCTGGTCGGCCCGGCGAGGGCGAAGGACCTGATCTTCACCGGCCGCTTCGTCAAGGCCGACGAGGCGCTCCGGATCGGCCTGGTCGACCGGGTGGTCCCGGCCGAGAAGGTCCTCGAGGAGGCCGTTGCCTACGCCGCGCAGTTCAGCGGGGGCGCTGCGCTCGCGATTCGGGCCGCCAAGGAGTGCATCGACCGGGGCAGCGAGACCGACCTCGACACGGGCCTGGAGATCGAGCGCCAGCAGTTCGCCGCGATCTTCGCGACCGAAGACCGTACCCGCGGCATGACCTCGTTCGTTGACAACGGACCGGGCAAGGCGAGTTTCGTGGGACGGTGATCCCCGCTCGACCACACACGACCGGCACGAACTGAGGAGAACGACCTGTGGTGACGAAGATCCGGGCACGCGTGGCCCAGCTCATCTGGCTGGTGTGCGTCCTGGCCGCCCTGCTGCTGGCCGTGGGGGCGCTGCTGATCGCGCTCGACGCCAACCGCTCCAACGTCGCGGTGGACTTCGTCCTCCGCGCGGCCGACTACGTCGACCTCGACGTCTTCTCCCGCAAGGACGGCATCAAGCAGTTCCAGGGCGACGGCGCCCAGGTCAAGAACGCGCTCTTCAACTGGGGACTCGGCGCGATCGCCTACCTGGTCGTGGGTCGCATCCTCGACCGGATCATCAAGCCCTGATCCCACCGGGCGGCGCCTCGGAGCGTCTATCGTCAGGGGCATGATGACGTTCTCCGTACGCACCCGGTCCCGCCGCGCCGCCGCGGCGGTCGCTTCCGGTTCGCTCGCCGTCGTTGCCCTGGCGGCGCTTCCGCCCGCCGCCGAGGCGGTGAGTCCGTCGATCGACTACACCTGCACCGCGGACGGGCTCGGCACCTTCACCCTGCCGGTCGTCCTCGACACCAACGCCCCGCCGCGGATGATCACGGGCCAGTCGACGCAGTTGATCGTCACGGCGAAGGCCACGCTGCCCGGTGAGACGGCGAAGGCGATCGCCGCCAAGCCGGCAACCCAGGTCGAGGCGACGCTGACCTCGAGCGTCACCTTCGGTACGGCGGCGGCCAACCCCGTCCTGAACGTCCCCAGGACGGCGCTCAACGACCAGACGGTCCCCACGGCGGTCTTGCTCAACGGTGCCTCGGCTCCCTTCACGTACACCGCCCCTCCGACCCCGTCGACCCTCGAGGTCTCCGCCGGCAGGATCACCGGATCGCTGCGGTTCTTCAACAACAACGTGGCCGCGGGCGACGCAGCGATCTCCTGCGAGGCGCCCAACGGCAAGCCGCCCGTCATCGACACGATCGCAGTCGCTGCCTCCACGACCACGACGCTGACGCTCGCGAGGGCCACGGCGACGTACGGCCAGGACGTCAACGCCTCGGCCAAGGTCGTGGCGTCGTCCGGCACCCCGGCGGGAGAGGTCGTGTTCTTCGTCGACGGGATCGTGACCCGCGCGAAGGTCGACAAGGACGGGATCGCGTCGCTCGTGCTGCCGGACGCGGCCGTCGGTGCCCACAGCATCGTGGCGACCTTCGCGCCGACGGACCTGGCGGCGTTCGTCGGCAGCTCGTCGGCTGCTCAGGCCTGGACCGTGGCCAAGGCCGAGACCAAGGTGCGGATCCCCGTCACCGGCAGGACCACGAACTCCGTCACCCGCGTGGGCGTGAAGGCAGCGGGCGTGTACGGCACCGTGCCGACCGGCAAGGTGCAGCTCAAGGTCAAGCGCCTCGGCAAGCCCGGCAAGTGGCTCAAGAGCCGCACGCTCAGCGACGCCGGCACCGCGCAGATCCGCCTCGGCGTGCTGGCCCAGGGGCGTTACCGCGTCGTGGTGACCTACCGCGGTGACGTCAACCACCTCGCCGAGCGGAAGACCAAGACCTTCAAGGTCGCGCGCCGCTGATGGTCGGGTCCCGTGCCGCCGGCACCGTCGCACTCCTCGTCCTCGCGGGCGCGGCGTCGGCAGTGCCTGCGTACGGCGCCCCGACGTCGACGACCACGCTGGTGCTGAGCACGGTGCAGTCGGCGTACGGCCAGACCGTGACCGCGTCGGCGCACGTGGACACCCCCGGCGGACCCGCAGAGGGGGACGTCACGTTCACGATCGACGGCAGCGTGATCAAGGCCAACCTCAGGGCGGACGGCAGTGCGAGCGCGGTGTTGCCGCGCGCGCTCGTGGGGGAGCACCCGGTGTCCGCGACGTTCGCCCCGCAGTTCCCCGACCGGCAGGCGAGCAGCGCGTCCCCGACCGTCACGTGGGTGGTCAGTCAGGTGCGCACCCGCCTCCAGGTGCGGGTGACGGGGCGCGGCGCACGCATCCCCACCTCCGTGGTCGTGACGGCGGCGGGGGAGTACGGCACGCGCCCGACGGGTCCGGTGACCGTGACCGTCCGTCATCTCGGAACCGGCACGATCACGCCGCGTGAGCGCACGCTCGACACGACCGGAGCCGCGCTCGCCCGGTTCGGCATCCTCCGCACGGGCACGTACCGCCTGCGGGTGACGTACGCCGGCGACGGCCAGCACCTCGCGGAGCGCCACTCCGAGAAGTTCGCGGTCCGGCAACGCTGAGCGAGGGCTGTGAGCCACTCCACCCGGAACGGCATTCCGTGCCGGGGTGACTGGCTAGTAACCTCGCAAGCACATCCGAGTCCACAGGAGGGGCCGCGAGGCCACACCACCATGAACATTGTTGTCTGTGTGAAGCACGTGCCGGACGCCACGGCCGACCGGAAGTTCGAGGACGACTTCACCGTCGACCGCGTCGGTGTCGATGGCCTGTTGTCCGAGCTGGACGAGTACGCCGTCGAGCAGGCCCTGCAGTTCCGCGAGAAGCGTGAGGGTGAGGAGATCACCGTCACCGCGCTCACGGTCGGCCCCGAGAAGGCCGCCGACGCGGTGCGCAAGGCGCTGCAGATGGGTGCCGACTCCGGTGTCCATGTCGTCGACGACGCGATCGCCGGCTCCGACTACATCGCCACCTCGCTGGTGCTGGCCAAGGCCGTCGAGAAGATCAAGGCCGACGCCGGTGCCGACCTCGTGATCTGCGGGATGGCGTCGACCGACGCGTCGGGCTCCGTCGTCCCCGCGATGCTCGCCGAGCGCCTCGGCCTGCCGCAGGTCACGCTCGCCTCCGTGATCGAGTCGCAGGGCGACCAGATCCGGATCAAGCGCGACAACGAGGGTTCGACCGAGGTCATCGGCGCGACGCTCCCGATCGTCCTGAGCGTGACCGACCAGTCGGGCGAGGCCCGCTACCCGTCGTTCAAGGGCATCATGGCCGCGAAGAAGAAGCCGCTCGAGACCTGGTCGCTGTCCGACCTGGGTGTCGACGCCGGCGAGGTCGGCCTGTCGGTCGCCTGGTCGCAGGTGGAGGACACCACCGAGCGCCCGCCGCGTACGGCCGGCGAGATCGTCACCGACGAGGACGGCTCGGGCGCTGGCGCGCTTGTCGACTTCCTCGCGTCCAAGAAGTTCATCTGAGACCGGGAAGAGGAGCGAGAACATGTCTGAAGTCCTGGTAGTCGTCGACCACGCCGACGGCGAGGTCAAGAAGCCCACCTACGAGCTGCTCACGATCGCGAAGCGCCTCGGCGAGCCGGCCGCAGTGTTCTTCGGCTCGCCCGAGCAGGGCGACGCCGTGGCCGAGAAGGTCAAGAAGTACGGCGCCGCGAAGGTCTACGTGATCGACGACGCGCAGATCAAGGGGTTCCTCGTCGCGCCGAAGGCCGAGGCCCTGCAGCAGCTGGTCGAGAAGACCTCTCCGGCCGCGATCCTGCTGCCCTCGACCTTCGAGAACAAGGAGGTCGCCGCGCGCCTGGCGATCAAGATCGGCTCCGGGCTGATCACCGACGCCGTCGACGTGCAGGAGGGCGGCGTCACCACGCAGAGCGTGTTCGCCGGCAACTTCACCGTGCAGGCCAAGGTCACGCAGGGCACGCCGATCATCACCGTCAAGCCGAACTCGGCCGCTCCCGAGGAGTCCGAGGGTGCCGGGACGGTCGAGGCGTTCGCCGCGACCATCAGCGACGGCGCGAAGACCGCGCAGATCGTGGCCACCCAGCCGCGCCAGTCCACCGGTCGCCCCGAGCTGACCGAGGCGGCCATCGTGGTCTCCGGCGGTCGTGGCACCGGCGGCAACTTCGAGCCCGTCGAGGGCTTCGCCGACAGCCTCGGCGCAGCGGTCGGCGCCTCGCGCGCAGCGGTCGACTCGGGCTGGATGCCACACGCGTTCCAGGTCGGCCAGACCGGCAAGACGGTCTCGCCCCAGCTCTACGTCGCCAACGGCATCTCCGGTGCGATCCAGCACCGCGCCGGCATGCAGACGTCGAAGACGATCGTCGCGGTCAACAAGGACCCCGAGGCGCCGATCTTCGAGCTCGTCGACTTCGGCGTCGTGGGTGACCTGCACACGGTCCTGCCCGCCGCGACCGAGAAGGTCAAGGAGCGCAAGGGCTGAGCCCAGCACCACCGCGTACGACGGCCCGGCAGGCGATCTGCCGGGCCGTCCGCGCGTCCGGGCCCGTCAGAAACGCTTGATCCGCACCGTCCAGCCGCTGTCGCGCCGCACGATCCGCACAGCCTGGCCCAGGTCGATGCGGGTGCTCCTCATGTCGAAGTGGAGGGGCAGGTAGTAACCCGGTTCGGCCTCCGAGCACCGGCCGGTGGTCCGCGCCGCGTACCGCCCCAGCCGCTTCGTGCCGGTCGCGGAGACGCGCCGCAGGAGTGTCGGCCACCGCCGCGAGCCTGCCTCCGCGAGCAGCTGCACGGCTGCCCGGGGACCGTCGGGGACCACGACGTCGCACCGCCCCGTGATCCCGCCGGGCAGGCTCACGACGCCGAGCTCGGCCGAGATGACGTGGGTGCTGGTCGGTCCGGGCACGGCGACGTAGCGACCGTCGGGTGAGTTGCCGACCGGGCGCTCACCCATCCGTAGCGCCCTCCACGCCAGGCCGTCGCGCGTGGTGAGCACCACGTTGCTGTCCCCGCACTGCAGGACGATGGCGAGGACGGCGAGCGGCGTCTCGATGAGGTTGTTGCCCCACTGGCACGGGGTGCGCGACCTGTGCACCGTGGTCACCGGTCCCCATGCCTGGGCGGCCGGGTCGTAGCGCTGGGCGCGCACCTGCCGGCCGACACGTGACCCGAGTGCGACGAGAGGAAGCCCGGGCGCCGTGAAGAAGTCGGTGGAGAGCACTCCGCTGACGTCCTCGAGCCCCGGCGCGTCGATGGGAGCGATCTGGGTGACCGACCACGGCGAGCCGGCGTCTGGACGGGAGACCACCGCGCGCCCCTCCGGGTAGTGGACGTCGCCCACCCAGGCGGTGTCCGCGTCGATGTTGGCGATCAAGGTGTGCCAGCACTCACTGCGCAGAGGAAGGTCCTGGCGCGCGGGTGAGCCGTCGCCGGTCCGCGTGAGCACGACGAGACTGCAGGCATCGCCGGACGTGATGCCGTACAGGTAGGACACCAGTGCGGCGTCGTTGATGGTGGCCGTTGCGCCCGTCTCCCGGTCGGGCGTGGCCAGCACGTGCGGCGCGAACCCGGCCGCGGTGTGGGTGACGTACCCGTCCGCCATCGGCCAGACCGCGTTGAGGCCGTCGGGGGAGATGCCGGGCTCCTCGCCCGCCTCGCCCTCGAGCTCGTACGCCGACCAGGTGACCGCGTCGGGGGACCAGAGGGCGCGAGCGTCGGGCGTCGGCGTCGACTCGTCCCCCATGCCGCCGATGTCGCAGTGGGCCAGGACCGCCACCGCTCCGTTCGCCGTGCGCGCGTCGACGTCGTCGCACTGGCCCTTCGTCGTCTTCAGGACCAGCAGGCGTGGGCCCCAGACGCCGGCCGCCGCATCGCGCCGGCGCGACCAGACCCTGCGTCCGTCGCTGTCCTCCGCCCACACCCGCAACAGGTCGCCGTCGGCGAGCGTGAGCTCGACGCCGGTCTCGATGTCGCGTGGCAGCTCGGCCGTTGCCGCCACCGCGAATGTCGCCGGCGGAGTGGCGTCCACGGTCGCGACGGTCATGACTGCTGCGGCCGTCGCCAGTGCGACGACCAGCCCGGTGTAGCGCGACATGGAGGGAGGGTAGTCCCGGTCCACGCGCCACCGCGCTCGACGCCCCGGACGCCTCACCGGCCTACGCTGTGCGGCATGAGCAGCGAGGAGGACGTCCGCGAGGTCGCCACCCGGGCGAGGACGGCCAGCCATGTCCTCGCCACGGCCACCCGGGCGACCAAGGACGCCGCGCTGCACGCGATGGCCGACGCGCTGCTCGCCGCCGAAGCCGATGTGCTGGCCGCCAATGCCGAGGACGTCGCGCGCGCCGAGTCCGGCGGCACCCCGGCCAACATCGTCGACCGGCTGCGTCTCGACACCAACCGGCTCGCGGCGATGGCGCAGGGACTGCGCGACGTCGCGGCGCTGCCGGACCCGGTGGGCGAGGTGCTGCGCGGCAGCACGCTGGCCAACGGCCTCGAGTTGCGGCAGGTACGGGTGCCGTTCGGCGTCGTCGGAATGATCTACGAGGCCCGACCCAACGTCACCGCCGATGCTGCCGGGATCTGCCTCAAGGCCGGCAACGCCGTGCTGCTGCGGGGCTCGTCCAGTGCCCGGTCGAGCAATGCCGCCCTCGTTGCGGCGATGCGCGGGGCGCTGGCCGGCACCGGCCTGCCGGAGGACGTCGTACAGCTGGTGCCGGGGGAGACCCACGACAGCGTGAAGGCCCTGATGCGGGCCCGCGGGCTGGTCGACGTGCTGATCCCGCGCGGCGGCGCGGGCCTGATCCGGAGCGTCGTCGAGGAGTCCACGGTCCCGGTGATCGAGACCGGGGTGGGCAACTGCCACGTGTACGTCGACGCGTCCGCCGACCTCGAGCAGGCGCTCGCGATCGTGCTCAACGCCAAGACCCAACGTACGAGCGTGTGCAACGCGGCCGAGTCGCTGCTCGTGCACCGCGACGTCGCCGACGAGTTCCTCCCGACGGTCGTCGAGGCCCTGCAGGCCGCGGGGGTACTGGTCCACGGCGACCCCGCCTTCGCTGAGTACGACGACGTGGTGCCGGCGACCGACGAGGACCACGCGGCCGAGTTCCTGGCCATGGAGATCTCGGCGGCAGTGGTCGACGACGTCGAGGGTGCCATCGAGCACATCCGGCGCTACTCCTCCGGCCACACCGAGGCGATCCTGGCGCGGGACCAGGCCACCATCCGACGCTTCGTCGCGGCCGTCGACTCCGCCGCCGTGGTCGTCAACGCCTCCACCCGGTTCACTGACGGCGGCGAGTTCGGCTTCGGCGCCGAGATCGGGATCTCGACCCAGAAGCTGCACGCCCGCGGCCCGATGGGGCTGCCCGAGATGACCTCGAGCAAGTACGTCGTGGTCGGTGACGGGCACGTGCGCTGAGGCGCACCGGCCGGGCCGATAGGATGCGCGCATGCTGAACTCCCTGATCGTCCTCGCCGCCGAGGCGGAGCACGGCGACCCCGTGGTGAGCCCCTACCTCGTGGGCGCGATCGCCCTCGGCCTGCTCCTCGTGCTGTTGGCGGCCGTCGTCTCCTTCGGTGGCGGACGCGAGCACAGCTGATCCCGTGGTGCGTCGCGTCGGGGTGATGGGCGGCACGTTCGACCCCATCCACCACGGACACCTGGTGGCCGCCTCCGAGGTCCAGTCGTGGTTCGACCTCGACGAGGTCGTCTTCGTCCCCACCGGCGACCCGTGGCAGAAGAGCGACCGCGACGTCACCGAGGCGGAGCACCGCTACCTGATGACGGTGGTCGCGACCGCGGCCAACCCCCGGTTCAACGTCTCGCGCGTCGACATCGACCGCGACGGGCCGACGTACACGATCGACACGCTGCGCGACCTCAAGTCCGAGATGCCCGACGCGGAGCTGTTCTTCATCACCGGCGCCGACGCACTGGCCGACATCTTCACCTGGCGCGACGCCGACGAGCTCTTCGAGCTGGCGACCTTCGTCGGTTGTACGCGGCCGGGCTACGAGATGGACCCCGCGACGATTGAGAAGATCCCGTCCGACAAGGTCACCATGGTCGAGATCCCCGCACTGGCGATCTCCTCGACCGACTGCCGCGACCGTCATCGGCGCGGCGAACCGGTCTGGTACCTCGTGCCCGACGGCGTCGTCCAGTACATCGCCAAGCACGACCTCTACGCCTCTCCCTCGACCACGCACGACAGCAAGGACACTGCATGACAGCCACCGACCACGCCCTCGAGCTCGTCGCCGTCGCGGCCCAGGCCGCGCACGACAAGAAGGCCGACCAGGTCCTGGCCTTCGACGTCAGCGAGCAGATCGCGATCACCGACGCCTTCGTGCTGGCCAGCGCCACCAACGAGCGGATGGTGGGCGCCATCGTCGACGAGGTCGAGGACAAGCTCCGCGACGCCGGCGCCAAGCCGATCCGCCGCGAGGGCCACCGCGAGGGTCGCTGGGTTCTGCTCGACTACGGCGAGATCGTCATCCACGTGCAGCACGAGGAGGAGCGGATGTTCTACGCCCTCGAGCGGCTCTGGAGCGACTGCCCGGTGATCCCGCTCACCCTGACGTGAGGCTCGTTCTCCTGCGGCACGGGCGCACGGAGTGGAACGACACCGGCCGTGCGCAGGGCCACGCCGACGTGCCCCTCGACGACGTCGGGCTGGCGCAGGCCAAGGAGGTTGCGCCGGTGCTCGCCGCGTTGCGACCCGTCACGATCTGGTCGTCCGACCTCGCCCGCGCGGCACAGACGGCCGATGCCGTCGCCGCCGAGTGCGGCCTCGAGCCGGTCCGCGACCCGCGGCTGCGCGAGTTCGACATCGGCCCGAACCGCGCCGGCCTGACCAGCGAGGAGTACGCCGCCGCGCACCCGGAGGAGTACGCCGCCCTGCTCGCCGGCGAGTTCGAGGCGATCCCGGGGCGGGAGACCCGCGACGACGTGCTGGCGCGCTTCGTGCCCGCGCTGACGTCGTACGTCGACACGCTCGCCGACGGCGAGACCGGCCTGGTCGTGTCCCATGGAGCCGCGCTGCGCGTGGCCGTGCCGGCCTTCCTCGGGTGGTCGGGCGACCCTGCCGAGTCGCTCGGCGTGCTCGCGAACTGCGGCTGGGTGGTGCTCGAGCACTCGGCCTCGACGTGGACCGGCGGGGTCGAACGGTGGCGCCTGATCGCGTGGAACCGCCTCGCGTCACCGGCCACGGACCCCGATTTCACCTAGGTCGAGGCGTCGGCTAATCTTCTCTGCTGTTGGGGGTGTGGCGCAGCTGGTAGCGCATCTGCATGGCATGCAGAGGGTCAGGGGTTCGAGTCCCCTCACCTCCACCAACGAAGAGGCCGGATCCGCAAGGGTCCGGCCTCTTCTCGTTGCACCGATCGCAGCGAAATCGGCGTTCGGCGAGGGCCGGTGGCACCATGTGCTCATGACCGCGACCGCCTCCTCCACCAGCACCGTCTCCGACCTCACGGCCTCCCACGTCGAGACCACCGAGCGCTACGCAGCGCACAACTACCACCCCCTTCCGGTGGTGCTGGCGCAGGGCGACGGCGCATGGGTCATCGACGTCGACGGCAAGCGCTACCTCGACTGCCTCGCGGGCTACTCCGCGCTCAACTTCGGCCACACCAACGAGCGGCTCGTCGCGGTCGCGCGCGAGCAGCTCGGCAAGCTCACGCTGACCAGCCGCGCCTTCTTCAACGACCAGCTCAGCGGCTTCGCCGAGGCGCTGACCCGCCTCACCGGCAAGGACATGATCCTGCCGATGAACTCCGGCGCCGAGGCCGTCGAGACCGCGATCAAGGTCAGCCGCAAGTGGGGCTACGAGGTCAAGGGCGTGCCCGCCGGACAGGCCACGATCATCACCATGGAGGGCAACTTCCACGGCCGCACCACCACGATCGTCAGCTTCTCCGACGACGACGTCGCGACCTCGGGCTACGCGCCCTTCACCACCGGGTTCCGCAGCGCGAAGTACGGCGACATCGAGGCCATCGCCTCGGCGATCGACGAGACCACGGTCGCCGTGCTCTTCGAGCCGATCCAGGGCGAGGGCGGCGTCGTGATGCCGCCCGAGGGCTTCCTGCGCGACCTGCGCGAGCTCTGCACCGAGCGCAACGTGCTGATGGTGGCCGACGAGATCCAGTCCGGCCTCGCGCGCTCCGGCCGGACGTTCGCGTGCGACCACGAGGACGTCGTCCCCGACATCTACATCCTAGGCAAGGCGCTCGGCGGCGGCATCTACCCCGTCTCGGCGATCGCGGCCGACCACCACATCATGGACGTCATCACGCCCGGCTCGCACGGCTCGACCTTCGGCGGCAACCCGCTCGCCGCCGCGATCGGCACCGAGGTCGTCGCGATGCTCGAGGAGGGCACCTTCCAGGCCCGCTCGGCCGAGATCGGCGCCCAGCTCGAGGCCGGCTTCACCCCGCTCATCGGCAGCGGTCTGTCCGACGTACGCGTCCGCGGCGCCTGGGCCGGCATCGACATCGACCCGTCCCTGATGTCCGGTCGCCAGATGTCGGAGGCCCTGATGGCGCGCGGCATCCTCGCCAAGGACACCCACGGCTCGACCGTCCGCTTCGCCCCGCCGCTGGTCGCCAGCGACGAGGACATCGCCGGTCTGGTCACCGCCGTCACCGAGATCCTCGCCGCCGGCTGAGACCTGGCCGTCCCGATGATCGCCCGGTTCGACCACCTGGTCGTCGCGGTCGAGGGCCTCGACGAGGCGGCGGCCCGGTGGACGGCAGCGGGGATTCCCGCTGCCCCTGGCGGCAGGCACCCGGTCGGCACCGAGAACGCCCTCGTTCGCGGTCCCGGCCCGGCGTACGTCGAGCTGATCGCGGCGGGCTCCGACGAGTCGAACCCCTGGCTGGACCGGATCCGCGCCGCCCGGGGACCGATCTCGTGGGCGATCGCAGTCGACGACCTCGAGGCGGCGCGTACGTCGCTCTCGGCCGGCGGCTTCGAGCCCGCACCCGCTGTGCCGGGCTCGCGTCGCACTCCTGACGGTGACCTCGTCGAGTGGGAGGTCTGCGACGTCGGCGGTGGACCGTACGACGATGCGCTGCCGTTCCTGATCCAGTGGACGTCGCCGATGCCTCCCGGGCCTGCGGACGGGGCCGTCGTGGAGCGATTGCAGCTGAGCCCTCCCGACCCCGAGCGGGTCGCCGACCTGCTGATCGCGCTCGGGTTCGAGCCGAGCCGCCACTGGCCCCGGCGGGTGTTCGAGCCCTCCGGCGGGGGAGTGGGGATCACGCTGGAGCCCATCGGTGATCAGGTCGACCTGGGTCCGGCCTCGTGGTCGATGGGCTGGGACGACGACGAGCGTGGAACGCGTGCGACGCTCGCGCTGCGTACGTCGTCCGGTGAGCTGACCCAGGTCACCCTCGACGGCGTGGCCGTCGTGGCCTGGCCGGACCGGCGGCGGTTCGCGGCGTCGACGCTCGTGCCGCAGGACGGGAGCACGGGCGCCTCCGCACGTGCGGAGGCCTGGGTCGATGCACTGGTGGCGTCCGGGCGGGCCGTAAGCGAGCCGGTGGACCTGGCGTGGTCCGACGGACCCAACCTCGAGGTCCGCAGGACGGTGCGACTCACGGGTCCGCGCGCCACCCAGCCCATCACCGTCCAGTGGGGTGCCCACCCCACCTTCGGCGACGATGTCGTGGGGATCGGCGTGGGCGCCGCTCCGGTGCTGCTCGAACGCCAGCCCGAGTGGCGCTCGCCCGGTGCGGGGCACGAGGCCGGGCGGATCGACGACGCCTTCGTCCTGGCGCTCACCGGTGGCGTGTACGCCGTGCGGGACGGCCGGTCGCTCGTGGTCCGGTCGCTCGACGGCTGGAGCGGGTCGGGGCTCCACGAGCCGGACGAGGCAGCCCAGTGGCTCGCCGAGGCCGTCGACGGCACGCGTACGGACGGCGTGCTGCGCGGGGAACCCTGGGTCTGATCAGGCGATCGTGAGCCCGCCGTCGACGGGGATCATCTGACCGGTGACGTACCCGCCGGCGCCGGAGGCGAGCCAGACCGCGGTGGCGGCGAGCTCGCGCGGGTCGCCGGTGCGTCCGGCGGGCACGCGCTGCATCGCCAGGTCGAGGTAGCCGTCGGGATAGGTCTCGGTCATCTCCGAGGCGAAGAACCCGGGCGCCAGCGCGTTGACGCGGATGCCCTTGCGACCCGTCCACTGCTGGGCGAGGTCGCGGGTCAGTCCGCCGAGTCCCGCTTTCGAGGCGCTGTACGCCGCCTGCGGCAGGCCGCCGGTGGTGATGCCGAGGATCGAGGAGATGTTGATGATGCTCGACCCCGGCTGCATGACGCGCCCGCAGGCCTGCGCCATCCAGTAGCAGCCGTTGAGGTTGACGTCGATGACCGAGCGGAACTGCTCGGGCGTCTCGCGGGTGGCGGGGACGGCGGTGCCGATGCCCGCGTTGTTGACGAGGACGTCGACGCGGCCGTACGCCTCCATCGCCTCGTCGACGAGCCGCTGGCACTGCTCGGGGTCGGCCACGTCGGTGGCCACCGTATGCACGCGCCGGCCAGTGGCGCGTACGGACTCGGCCACCGCCTCGAGCTTGTCGACCCGCCGCGCGCCGAGGACCACGTCGGCCCCGGCTTCGGCGAACGCGTGGGCGAAAGCGACGCCGAGGCCGCTCGAGGCGCCGGTGACGATGACGACCTTGTCGTCGAGGCGGAAGAGGTCCAGGAGGCTCATGACGCGACCCTAGCGACCTACTGCGCGGCCGGTGCAGGCTCGGAGACCGGTGCCCGCGGCAGGGTGCGTACGGACCGAGAGCAGAGCACGAGTGCCACGACCACGACGTAGGCGACGGCGGAGGTGATGAGGACCGGCCGGTAGCCGAAGGCTGCGGCCAGGGGCCCGAATGCGATCTGACCGATCGGGATCGCCACGAAGGAGCCGAGTGCGTCGTAGGAGTAGGCGCGCGACAGCATGCGGTCCTCGATGTTCTCCTGCATGGCGAGGTTCCATCCCATGCCGAACACCTCCGTGCCGGCGCCGGCCGCAAAGGCCGCGATCACGAGGCCGACCAGGTGCGGTGAGACCCCGAGGATCAGCATGGGCGGTGCCATCAGCAGCACGCCGAGCATGCCCAGCAGCAGGGGGCGCTCCAGACGGACCCGGAGCAGGACGACGGTCGTGACCAGGAATCCGGCTGCCTCCGCGGACAGCACGAAGCCCCAGCCTTGTCGGCCGATGGTGTCGTCGGCGATCGCGGGTCCGAGCGTGGACCAGGCGCCGGCGTGGATGAGGTTGAGGACGCCGAAGCCGACGACGACGATCCAGAGCCAGGGCGTCGCCCAGAAGAAGCTCCATCCCTCGCGCAGCTCACGGAGGGTGTCGGCCGGTTCGCCCGCGGACTCCTTGGGCGGGATGGTCACCGGTACCAGGAGGAGCGCAGCGAGCGCCCAGGTGAGGGCGTCGACCGCGAGCGCCCACCCCGATCCCACCGTGACGACCAGCAGCGCGCCGAGGGTGGGGCCGATCACCATCATCCCGTTGCGCGTCAGCGAGATCAGCGCGTTGGCCGGCTGGAGGTCGGAGCGTGGCACCAGCTGTGGGAGCGCGCTGGCCATCGCGGGGAACCCGACGCCGGACACTGCGCCGTGGACGATGCTCAGCAGGACGAGCATCCAGATCTCGGCATGACCGGCCAGCACCAGCACGGCGATCGCGCCCTGGCTCAGGGCCGACGCGACGTTGGAGAACTGCAGCACCAGCGTGCGGGGGAACCGATCCGCGATCACACCGCCGTAGAGCAGCAGCGCGACCATCGGGATGGTGTGGGCAGCCAGGACCTGGCCGAGCGCCGTGGGGGAGTCGGTGATGTCGAGGACGGCGAAGGCGAGCGCGATGCTCGCCATCATGTTGCCGAGCGTGTTGACGAAGCGCGAGGCGAAGTACCACGCGAAGTTGCGGTTGCGCAGGGGCGCGAGGGCGCTGGACCAGGTCACGGCCGCCACCTCGCGACCTCGCCCGTGAGGCCACCGGTCATGGTGAAGGCGTTCGTCGTCGCACTGATGTGGACGGTGTCGGGGGTGCCCGCCGGGAGCGCGGCGGCGTGCAGGAGGTGCGAGGCCTCGTGGAGGAGGTCGAGCGCGCGGTGCCACGCCGCGACGGGCACCCAGGCCTCGAGGTCGCTGGCCGAGCCCGACCCGGTGGCGGCGTCGCGCAGCCGCCGCTCCACCTCGAGCGCGTTGGCCCGGGCGTACGCGATCCGGTCGTCGACCTGGCTCGTACGGTCCGCGACCTCGCGCGTGGCGTCGTACCGGTAGCGCTTGGCGACCCCACCGCGGATCTTCTCCTCGCTCTCCACGACGAGCTCGCCGATGTCGTGGAGCACGCGCAGGTGGTACGACGCGTTGGCGTGCGTGAGATCCAGCGCGCGGGCCACGTCGGCCGCGCTCATCGCCTCCGCGGTCAGCAAGGACATGATGCGCAGCCGTACGGGGTGGGCCGTCGCCCGCAGCCGGGCCACGTCGCCGGGATCGCGCGTCTCGTCCGCCATCTCACCCTCCAAGAGTTCTTGGGGAGTGAGTGTGCCCCGCGGACCGGCGACTGTCAAACACTTATTGGGCAGTCGATGTCGGGGAGGCGGGAGGCGGAGGTTCCATATCCAAACTGGAGCCTCACCCGCGAAGTTTCGGGGTGGAGGCTGCAGTTTCCCCGGGTACCCGGGGATCGCGACGACGCCCCGCCCGGAACGACCCCTGACCCGACCCTGACTCGACCCCGGAACGGGATGAAACGGTGCTCCCGGCGTGCTTGAGTGGGTGTCATCGACAGGGCACCCGGCCCACCGAGGAGTGAGTGAGATGTCCGACCAGTACCCGCAGGACCCGCAGGCCGCGGACCCGACGCAGCCCCACCCGACGCAGGCGTACGTCCAGCAGCCGCAGGGCTACCAGACCCAGCCGTCGACGATGTCCGCCGAGGACGAGCGCACCTGGGGTGCGATCAGCCACGCCGGCGCGGTCGTCGCGATGATCTGCTCCGCCGGCTTCCTGGGCTTCCTCGCCTCGATCGCGGTCTACGTGATCCACAAGGACCGCGGCCCGTTCGTCCGGGCCCACGCCGCGAACTCGCTCAACATCCAGATCACGATGTTCATCTGGCTGGTGGTGCTCGGCATCCTCACCATCCCGATCGCCCTGCTGACCCTCGGCCTCGGCCTGGTCGTGATGCTCCCGGCGCTCGCCGCGGCGTTCGTCGTGGCTGGCATCCTGCACGTGATCGGTGCCGTGAAGGCCTACAACGGCGAGTGGTGGAACCCGCCGCTCACGCCGCGCTTCGTGAAGTGAGTCGTCACCTGAGCTGATCCAGGACCTCGTCCTGCCACGCGAACGCTGCCCGGGACCGGACCGCCAGGTCCGGCCCGGGCAGCAGTGCTTCCACCCGCTCCGCGAACCCGTCGGGCAGGTCGGTGCGCAGGTAGCGCAGCCCGAAGTCGAAGCGGGCGGGGGAGTGCTGGATGCGCAGCAGCTTGACCAGCGGCTCCACCGCGAACCGCAGGTGCAGCAGGGTCGCCTCGGCCAGGTCGTCGCGCGCGATCGCCCGCTCCACCAGCCACGCGGCCGTCTGGCGCCGCGCCGCGGTCTGCTCGATCGCCTGCGCGCGCTGGGCTGCCAGCTCGGCCTCGTCGTCGTCCTCCAGGACGAGCAGTCCGTCGGGGTCGTGGACGACGATCGGTGTGCCGTGGCGGCGTGTGTCCATCGTCAGCCGCTCGGGCGTGGTCAGCACGACGATGTCGAGCAGCCGCGTCGGCCGCGACAGGTCGGCTGCGTCGGGCTGGAGGTGCACGAAGCACTGGCGCCCGTCCGGCCACGTCGCCTCGGGCAGCTCCCAGACGCTGTCGACCGTGAGCTCGGCGCGCAGCAGCGCCAGCACGGCGGCGTACGTCGTGGCGGCGTCGCCGCTGCACCAGGCCTCGATGTCGAGGTCGGAGTGGTCGTCCCAGCCGCCAGCAGCCGCGGACCCGTTCACCACGACGACCTGCAGCGCGGGCACGCGGCGGGGCAGGTCGCGGAGGAGATCGAGGACGTCGTCGTACCTGCTCAGGTCGGCACTCACGGAAACGAGTATGCTGGTCCCGTGCAGAACCAGCTCCTCCTTCCTCAGCCGCGCTGATCGAGTCCTCCCACCCACGAGGACCGACACGCGGCTACCCCTCCATGTGAGGGGTTTTTTCATGCCACCACCCAGCAGCCAGCAACAAGAGGACACGCCATGACGCAGGACAACGCAGCTCACGACGGAGAGCGCGCGACGTACGACATCGCCGCCACCGAGACGAAGTGGCAGCGTGTCTGGGAGGAGCTCGACCCGTTCCGCGCCGACGACGACAGCCCGCGCGAGAAGCGCTACGCGCTGACGATGTTCCCGTACCCGAGCGGTGACCTGCACATGGGTCACGCCGAGGTGTTCGCGCTGCACGACGTGGTCGCGCGCTACTGGTGGCAGCGCGGCTACGAGGTGCTGAACCCGATGGGCTTCGACTCCTTCGGCCTGCCCGCGGAGAACGCTGCGATCCGCAACGACGAGCACCCCGACACCTACACGCGCGCCAACATCGCGAAGTCGATCGAGTCGTGCAAGAAGTACGCCGCGTCCTTCGACTGGTCGCGCACGTTCAACACCTCCGACCCGGACTACTACCGCTGGACGCAGTGGCTGTTCCTGGAGTTCTTCAAGCGTGGCCTGGCCTACCGCAAGAACAGCGCGGTCAACTGGTGCCCCAACGACCAGACCGTGCTGGCCAACGAGCAGGTCGTCGGCGGCGTCTGCGACCGGTGCGGGGCGGAGGTGACCAAGAAGGAGCTGACCCAGTGGTACTTCAAGATCACCGACTACGCCCAGGAGCTGCTGGACGGCCTGGACGACCTGGAGAAGACCTGGCCCGACCGCGTGGTCACGGCCCAGCGCAACTGGATCGGGCGGTCCGAGGGTGCGCACGTCGACTTCATCATCGCCGGGCGTGACGAGCCCGTCACCGTCTACACGACGCGCCCCGACACGATCTTCGGCACGACCTTCATGGTCGTCGCCGTCGACTCGCCGCTGGCCGCCGAGCTGGTCAGCGACGGGCAGCGCGAGGCGTTCGAGGGCTACCGCGACGAGGTCCGCAAGGCCAGTGACATCGAGCGCCTGGCGACCGACCGCGCCAAGACGGGCGTCGACCTGGGCATCACCGCCGCCAACCCGGTGACCGGCGAGCAGATCCCGGTGTGGGCGACCGACTACGTGCTGGCCGACTACGGCACCGGCGCCGTCATGGGCGTGCCCGGCGGCGACCAGCGCGACTGGGAGTTCGCGACCACGATGGGGCTGCCGATCGTACGCACCACCGAGGTCCCGGCCGACTTCGACGGTGAGGCGTACAGCGGCGAGGGCGCGACCATCAACTCGCCCGCACCGGGCAGCGCCGCGCCGCTGGACATCAACGGCCTGCCGGTCGCCGAGGCCAAGAGCGCGACGATCGAGTTCCTGGAGGCGCAGAAGACCGGCAAGGGCACGGTGAACTTCCGCCTGCGCGACTGGCTGCTGAGCCGTCAGCGCTACTGGGGCGCGCCGATCCCGATCATCCACTGCCCCGTCGACGGTGAGGTCGCCGTCCCCGAGGACCAGTTGCCGGTGACGCTGCCGATGCTGCGCGGTTCCGACCTGAAGCCCAAGGGCACCTCGCCGCTGGGCGGGGCGGCCGAGTGGGTCAACGTCGCGTGCCCCACGTGCGGTGGTCCGGCCACCCGCGACACCGACACCATGGACACCTTCGTGGACTCGTCCTGGTACATGTTCCGCTACTGCTCGCCGCACGACGACACCCAGCCGTTCGACAGCGCCAAGGTCAACGCGTGGATGCCGTCGAACCTGTACGTCGGCGGCGTCGAGCACGCCGTGCTGCACCTGCTGTACGGCCGCTTCTTCACCAAGGTCCTGAACGACATGGGCCTGGTCGACTTCCGCGAGCCGTGGTCGGCGCAGCTGAACCAGGGCTTCGTGATCAACCAGGGCAAGAAGATGAGCAAGTCGCTGGGCAACGGCGTCGACCTGGGGGACCAGCTGGGTGCCTTCGGTGTGGACGCGGTGCGCCTGACGCTGGTCTTCGCGGGTCCGCCCGAGGACGACATCGACTGGGCCAACATGTCGCCGGAGGGGTCGCTGCGCTTCCTGCAGCGCGCCTGGAGGCTGTCGGGCGACGTCACCTCGTCGCCCGGTGCTGACGTGTCGACCGGCGACCTGGCGCTGCGGCGTACGACCGCGCGGACGGTGCACGACGCTGCCGAGCTGGTCGAGGCCTACCGCTTCAACGTGATGGTCGCGCGCGTGATGGAGCTGGTCAACGCCACGCGCAAGGCCATCGACTCCGGGTGCGGTCCCGCAGACCCCGCCGTACGCGAGGCGACCGAGGCCGTGTCGATCCTGCTGTCGCTGGTCGCGCCCTACACGGCCGAGGAGATGTGGGAGCGGCTGGGCCACGAGCCCACCGTCGTACGCGTCGGGTGGCCGGAGGTCGACGAGGCGCTGCTGGTCGAGGACACCGTCACGGCGGTGGTGCAGGTCCGCGGCAAGGTGCGCGCGCGCCTGGAGGTCTCCCCGGACGTCACCGAGGCCGACCTGGAAGCGGCAGCCATGGCCGACGAGGGCGTGCAGCGGGCCATCGACGGCGCTCCGGTGCGCAAGGTGATCGTGGTCGCGCCCAAGCTCGTGAACATCGTCGTCTGAGGCTCCTGCGCGCCAGTAGGGTCGCCCCTATGTCTCGTGTGGTCGTTGTCACCGACTCGACCGCGAGCCTGCCCGCCGAGGTGGCGCAGGCTCGCGGGATCCGGGTCGTGCCACTGCAGGTCGTGATCGGCGCGAAGGTGCTCGACGAGGGGCCGGACGGTGCGACCCCCGAGGTCGTCGCCGAGGCGCTGCGCGAGTTCGTGCCGGTCAGCACGTCGCGCCCGGCGCCGGCGCTCTTCGCCGAGCTCTACCGCTCGCTGGAGGCCGAGGGCGTCGACGAGATCGTGTCGGTGCACCTGTCGGGCGAGATGAGCGGGACCTTCGAGTCCGCGCAGCTCGCCGCGCTCGAGCTCGAGCTGCCGGTGCACGTCGTCGACTCCGGCCAGGTCGGCATCGCGACCGGCTATGCCGCGCTGACCGCCTGCGACGTCCTCGACGCCGGCGGGACGGCTGAGCAGGCCGCCGAGGCGGCGCTGGCCCGGGGCGAGGGCGCGACGTCGCTGTTCTACGTCGACACCCTGGAGTACCTCCGCCGCGGCGGCCGGATCGGGGCGGCGGCTGCGATCTTCGGCAGCGCCCTCTCGGTGAAGCCGCTGCTGCAGATCACCGACGGCAAGGTGATGCCGCTCGAGCGCGTGCGTACGGCGTCGCGCGCGCTGGCCCGGCTCGCCGACCTCGCCGTCGAGGCCGCCGGTGAGCAGTCGTTGGACGTCTGCGTCTCCCACCTCGCCAACGCCGACCGCGCCGAGGAGCTTGCCGCACTGCTGACCGAGCGGCTCGCGTCAGGGTTGGAGGGCCGCGAGGTCATGTGCGGCGAGCTCGGCGCGGTGCTGGGCGCCCACGTCGGGCCGGGCATGGTCGCGGTCTGCGTCTCGCCCCGTCCCTGAGCCTGTCCACAGATTGCCGATCGCCCCTGTTGGGCGGGTGTCGGCGTTCCTAGCGTGGAGGGATGCGCCGATCCCAGTCCTCGCCCGAGCACGCCGAGGCGGTGTCGCGGCGATTGGCGACGCTGAGCGCCGAGCTCGCCGCCGTACGAGGTGAGCCGGCGCAGTCCGACCCGTCCACCCACACGCGGGTGCGCGAGCGGCCCGACGACCCGCCCGTGCCGGTCGTGCTGGCGGTGCCGGGACGGCACGCGTCGCGGCGGCTGCGGATCGGCGGGCTGCAGCTCGGGCCGGTGCACCTGGCGGTCGTCGCTGTGGTGGCCGCGTCCGCGGTGGCCCTCGCGGCCTGGTGGGCCGTCCGCGACCAGGCCGAGCTCGTGCCGACCGCGACCGTGACCTCGTCTGCGGAGCCGCTGGCCCCGGTGACGCCCGAGGAGTCGACTGAGGCCGTCGGCCAGGACGTCGACCTCGTGGTGGACGTCGCCGGGAAGGTCCGCAAGCCCGGCATCGCCGTCCTGCCGCCCGGGTCGCGCGTGGTCGACGCGCTGAAGGCGGCCGGGGGAGCGCGGCGCGGGGTCGACCTCACGGCGCTGAACCTGGCCCGGCTCGTTGTCGACGGCGAGCAGATCCTGGTCGGAGTCGCGCCGGCGCCGGGCATCGCAGGCAGCCTCGGGACGAGCGCGCCCGAAGGTACGTCGCTGGTCAACCTCAACACGGCCGACCAGACCGTCCTCGAGACACTGCCGGGGGTCGGCCCCGTGACTGCCGGGGCGATCCTCGCCTGGCGCACCGACAACGGCGGGTTCACCTCGGTCGACGAGCTGCTGGAGGTCGACGGCATCGGCGAGGCCACGCTCGAGGACCTCGCCCCGCTCGTCACGCTCTGACCGATGCCGGACCTGCGGGCAATCGCCCTCGGCGCAGGCGCCTGGGGCGGGGCACTCCTCGTCCTCGTGCTCCCGGGCTCGGCGGCGCTCGGGGCCGTCTGCCTGCTGGTGGTCGTCGTCGGCGCCGGCGTACGGGGGAGGCGCTGGTCCGCTGCGTGGCTCGGGCCGCTGGCTGCCCTCGTCGCGGTGGCGGGCGTGGCTGCCCTCCAGCAGGCCCTCGTCACGACCTCGCCCGTGGCGTCACTGGCCGAGGAGGGTGCGGTCGTGACGCTGCGGCTCGAGCTCACGTCGGACGTACGCGTCGTGGCCGGGCAGTACGGCGACCTGCTGGTGGCGCGCGCCGACGTGTCGCGCGTCGAGGGCCGGGGGAGCGCGTGGTCGCTGGACGTCCCGGTCGTGCTGATGGCGGACGCCGGGTGGCCGCGACTGCCGCTGGGCACGTCGTTCGAGACCACGGCCCGGCTGGTGCCCGGCGACGACGAGGTGGCAGCGCTGGTCCGCCCCACCGGCGACCCGCGCGTCGTCGCCGAGCCCGACGTGTGGTGGGACGCCGCCGCTGCCGTACGCCGCTCGGTGCGCGCCGCGGTCGCGGGGCGGGACGCCGACGCGCGCGAGCTGGTGCCGGCGCTCGTGGTGGGCGACGACGGCGGGCTCGAACCCGCCCTCGCCGACGACTTCCGTACGACGGGCCTGACGCACCTGCTGGCCGTGAGCGGCACCAACCTCACGCTGGTGGTCGGCTTCGTGCTCATCCTCGGTCGCTGGCTGGGGGTGCGCGGGCGGTGGCTGCACGCGCTGGCCGCGGCCGGCATCGTCGGGTTCGTCATCACGGCGCGGGCAGAGCCCAGCGTCGTACGAGCAGCGGCGATGGGCACCGTCGCGCTGATCGGGATGGGGCGCAACGGCCGCTCGCGCGGGATCCGTGGCCTCGGGGTGGCGGTGCTCGGCCTGCTGCTCCTGTGGCCGAGGCTGGCGGTGACTGCGGGGTTCGCGCTGTCCGCGCTGGCGACTGCGGGGATCCTGCTCCTCGCGCCGGTCTGGCGCGATGCGCTGATGCGCTGGACGCCGCGCTGGGTCGCCGAAGCGGTCTCCGTGCCGCTGGCGGCGCAGGTCGCGTGCACACCGGTGGTGGCGGCGCTCTCGGGGCAGGTCAGCCTTGTCGCCGTCGCGGCGAACCTGCTCGCCGCGCCCGCCGTCGCGCCGGCCACTGTGCTGGGCCTGACCGGCGGCCTCGCCGGCCTCACCTGGGCGCCCCTGGGCGTCGTGGTCGCCGCGCCGGCGGCCTGGTCGGCGCAGTGGATCATCGCGGTCGCGCGGTGGGGTGCGGACGTGCCGACGGCTTCCGTGGACTGGGGCACCGGCCCAGTGCCGCTCACCCTGCTGACCATCGCCTGCGTGGCGTCGGTGCCGCTGGCTCCCCGGGTGCTGCGAAGACCCGGGTCGGCGCTGGCCTGCACCGGCTTGCTCGTCGTGGTGATGCTGGTGCGACCACCCTCACCCGGCTGGCCGCCCGACGGGTGGGTGCTGGCGGCCTGCGACGTCGGGCAGGGCGACGGGCTGGTGCTGCGCGCCGGACCGCACGCCGCCGTCGTGGTCGACGCCGGCCCCGACCCGACGCTGATGGACGCCTGCCTCGACCGCCTCGAGGTCGAGTCGGTTCCGCTCCTGCTCCTGACCCACTTCCACGCCGATCACGTCGACGGCGTGGCAGGCGTGCTCGAGGGCCGTGACGTGGGAGCGATCGAGGGCACCGCGTTGCTCGACCCGCCCGACGGCGTACGCACGGTCGAGGAGGTCGTCGGCCGCGACCCCGGCCCGGCGGCGTACGGCGTCGCCCGGATGATCGGCGAAGTGACGATCCAGGCAGTCTGGCCGCGGCCCGGCGCCAGCACCGACCCCGGCGAGAGCGCGCCTAACAACGCCAGCGTCGTCCTGGTGGCCGAGGTGGCGGGCGTACGGATCCTGCTGACCGGCGACGTCGAGCCGTCCGCCCAGGCGGCGCTGGCCCGCGACCTGGCCGGCCTGCAGGTCGACGTGCTGAAGGTGCCCCACCACGGCAGCCGGCACCAGGACCTCGACTGGCTGACGTCCCTCGGCGCCCGGCTCGCGCTGGTCTCGGTCGGTGCCGACAACGACTACGGCCACCCCGCGCCCGACCTTCTCGTTGCGTTGACCGCAGCGGGGATGCGGGTCTGGCGCACGGACCTCTCCGGCGACGTGGTCGTGGTCGAGCGGGACGGCGAGATCGGTGTCGTCGCCCACGGATAGAGTTGCCGGACCATGGCACGCACCCCCTCCGCCGCGCAGGTCCTCGGCCACGTCATCCTCGTGACGGGCAAGGAGGAGTACCTCTCCGCCCGCACCGTCACGTCGGTGCGCGACGCCGTACGCGCCCACGATGCGGACGCCGAGCTGGCCGAGTCGACGGCCGGCGACCTCACGCTCGCCTCGCTCGGGGAGATGGCCGCGCCGTCGCTGTTCTCCTCGATCCGGTGCGTGGTCGTACGCGGCCTGGAGGACCTGCCCGACGAGTCCGTCGACGGCCTCCTGGGCTACTGCGCCGCCCCGGCCGACGACGTCGCCCTCGTGCTGGTGCACTCCGGCGGGCCGAAGGGCAGCGGCGTGCTGGCCAAGCTCCGCAAGCTCTCGGCGGTCACCGAGGTGAAGTCGGAGGAGATCCGGGCCAACGAGATGCCGGGCTTCGTGACCTCCGAGGTCGCGACCCACGGCGCGAAGATCGACCCCGAGGCTGCGACCTTCCTCGTGCAGGCCGTCGGCAACGACCTCCGCTCGCTCGCGGCGGCGGCCGACCAGCTCACCAACGACTATCCCGGCGAGGCGCTGACCGTCGAGAAGGTCCAGCGCTACTTCGGCGGGCGGGCGGAGGCCAAGTCGTTCACGGTCGCCGACGCCGCCTTCGCCGGCAAGCGCGCCCAGGCGCTCGAGGAGCTGCGCTGGGCGCTCGACTCGGGCACCTCCCCGGTGCTGGTCACCTCGGCCATGGCGGCCTCGGCGCGCAGCCTGGCGCGCTACCTGGGTGCCTCGCGAGGCGCCCGCGACGCCGATCTCGCCCGCGACCTCGGCGTGCCGCCGTGGAAGGTGCGCACCGTGCGCGACCAGTCCCGCGCGTGGAGCGCCGACGGCATCGGTGCTGCCGTACGAGCCGTAGCGGTCGCCGACGCCGACATCAAGGGCCAGGCCCACGACGCGTCGTACACGCTCGAGCGGCTCGTGCTCACGGTGGCGTCGCTGCGCGAGATCCGCTGACCCACCCCTGAAATGCGAAACACCCGCCACGTGGGCGGGTGTCAGGCAGAAAGGTGTCGCGTCAGAGCGAAGCGGCCTTCTTGGCGATCGAGGACTTGCGGTTCGCGGCCTGGTTGCCGTGGATGACGCCCTTCGAGGCGGCCTTGTCGAGCGCCTTCATGGCGTCGCGACCGGCGGCCACGGCGACGTCCTTGTCACCGGCGTCAGCAGCCTCGCGGAACTTGCGCACGGCGCTCTTCAGGCGCGACTTCACGGCCTGGTTGCGCTGGCGCGCCTTTTCGTTCTGCTTGTTGCGCTTGATCTGGGACTTGATGTTCGCCACGTGTGGATCCTCAAATGCTCGAACTGGTCTGATGGAAGTCTGGTGCCTGTCGGCTGCCTGGCAACACCCACCGAACGACGGTGAGGGTCGGGTGCCGGACACGCAGGGAGAAACACTACCGTCAGGCGTCGCGACCGCCCAAATCGTTCCCCGCTCAGCGGCCGGTGCGCCGAGCGACTCCGCCCAGCATGCGGCGCGACTCCCGGATCCGGAAATCGTTGAGCGTCGGCAGGTTGACGTCCACGGCGACCACCGAGCGCACGGCCAGGTGGGCGCCGAAGCCGGCCAGGAACGCCGTGACGACCTCGTCGCCCGCCTCGGAGAGGGCCGGCGACGAGCCGATCGAGGCGTCGAACCACGGATCGTCCACCCGCTCGAGCCGGGCGAGCAGCGGGTCGACCCACGCCGGGCCGCGAGCGGCCATGCCCCAGTCCACGAAGACGACCTCACCCGTGGGTCGGCGCAACAGGTTGTCCACCCGGATGTCCCAGTGCGCGACGTGAGGCATCGGCCGGGCGGCGTGCTCGCGCAGGAGCCCCGCCCACTCGTACGGGTCGCTGCGGAGCCAGCCGGGCACGGGGGTCGCCGCCGGGGCGTCGGCGAGCGTGTCGAGCGAGTCCGCCCACTTGCCGAAGACCCGCGCGACATCGACGAGGTCCACCGACGCCGGTACATCCCGCTCGCGGAGCAGCTCGGAAAGCCGGTCGGTCCCCTCGAGCACTTCCTCCAGCTCCGCGTCGTGCGTGAAGTCGGGGTGGCGCCCCTCCACGTCCTCGATCAGCAGCGCGACCCACGCGCCGTCGTCGTACGACGCCAGCAGCCCGGCCCACAGCTCGTGGGCACCGAGGTGGCCGAGCACAGCGACCTCGCGCCGGAACAGGCCGGGCGTGTCCGGGTTGAGCTCGTCGCCGACGGCCTTGACGAACGCCCGCGTCCCGTCGGCGCACGTCACGCGGGTCGCACACCCGGGCGACATGCCGCCCACCTGCTCGGCGGTCGCCACGACGGGGGAGCCGAGCGACTGCTCCACCCAGTCGCGGACGGCGGCGGGGACGGCGGCGTACGGCAGGCGTACGCCCACCGCGCGTGGTGCGGTCACGTCCAGCCCCGGCGCTCGGCCAGCCAGTCCCAGCAGACCTCGCCCTGCCAGCGCTGGTGGTCGCGGAGGTGCGGCGACGTCGGCGGCACGGGCAGTTCGCACTGGTGGAGGAAGTAGCCGACGTAGAGCGCGAGGTTGATGTCAATCGCTTCGGGGTCGAGGCCGCGCAAGAGCCGCCGCCCGGCGATCACCTCCTCGACGTCGATCCCTTCACCGCGCGGGGCGATGAGGGCGGCCAGCGAGTCGAACCACGCGGCACCGCGCACCGGCCAGTTCCAGTCGCAGATCAGGGCCCGGCCGTCGGCGTCGATGATCACGTTGTCGGAGCGGATGTCGGTGTGCACGAGGGTGTCGCCGCCGACCACCTCGGTGTAGCGATGGGCCAGCGACTCGGCCTGGGCGAGGTGGGCGGGGTCGAGGTCGGTCCGGGCGGCGCGGATGCCGGCCCAACCGTCGAGGAGGGGCACGAAGTCGTCTTCGGCGCTGTCGAGAGCGAGGTCGGCGAACGGCGGTGTGAGCGCGTCGGCGACCTGCTCCAGGGCGTCGAGCAGCGCGTCGAGCTCGGGCCGGCGCCACGGCCGCGCCGGCGAGCGGCCGGCGACGTACTCCGTGCCGAGCACCACCCAGTCGTCGTCGAGGTGCCACAGCAGCCGCGGCGCGGGGACGGTCGCCGGGAGGGCGGCGAGCTTGCGCGCCTCCTCGCGGTAGGAGTCCGCGAACATCCGCTGGGCCTTGACCGAGGCGGCCTTGGCGAAGTGGCGCGAGCCGTCCTCGCACACCAGCACGGACGCGAAGCCCGGCGTGAACCCGCTGTTCTGGGTGATGGCCGAGACGACGGGCGATCCGCAGCGGCGCTCGATCCACGCCCGGAGGTGGGGCGGGAGGAACGCCCACTCGAGCCGCCGCGCAGTCTTCCCGTGCGGAGCGGGGTAGGGCGCGACGGGAGGCGGGGGCATGGCGGCATCCTTCCCCACGGGTCGCGTGGGCGACGACCCGATATCGCGTGCAGACCCCGCGTGGAACCGGGTAGAACGGTGCCCATGCCCGAGCTCGTCCTGCCGACCACGTCCGTCCACGAGTCCTTCCTGGAGGCGATGGACGAGTTCGTCGCCGAGGGCGCCGAGAACAGCCAGACCGCCGCGTGGATCGAGCACAACGCGCCGCAGTGGCAGGACCCGACGGCGTTCGAGGTCTTCGTCGAGGCCGTGAAGGCCGATGCGCTGCTCGAGACGTCCCGCCCGGACTGGCACGTGCCCTGCACGACGCTCTGGTGGGTCGACGGGGAGACCTACCTCGGCCGGATCGCGATCCGCCACGTCCTCAACGACTTCCTCCTCGACGTCGGTGGCCACATCGGCTACGACGTACGCCCCACGCGGAGGCGTGAAGGGCACGCCACCGCGATGCTCGTCGGTTCGCTCGCGTGGGCGCGTGGCCTCGGGATCGAGTCGGCCCTGGTGACCTGCGACGACGACAACATCGGCTCGATCGGGGTGATCGAGGCTGCCGGTGGGGTGCTCGAGGACGTCCGGGGGATCAAGCGCCGCTACTGGGTCCCGACCTCCTGAGCCGGCACGGGCGTACGCCGGGTGCGGGTCGCCGCGGCCACGCCGACCACGGCGACCACCAGGCCGATGAGCTGGGTGATCGACAGCGTCTCGTCGAGCACGAGCCAGGCGAGCACGGCGGTCACCGGCGGGCTCAGGAAGAACAGGCTCGCCGCCGCGCCCGAGCCGCCGCGCAGCACGAGCAGCGCGAGCAGCATCAGCCCGACGATCGAGTTGACGATCGCCAGGAGCAGCACGGAGCCGACCGCCTGGCCGGTGTCCGTCACCGGCCACGCGCCCTCGGTGAGCCAGCTGAGCACCAGCAGTGGCGGCGCGGAGACGGCGAACTGCACCGCGGCCGACCACAGCAGGTCGGGCTGCGCGCCGATCCACCGCTGACCGAGCGTGCCGAGACTGAGGGTGAGCATGCTGAGCCCGCCGACCAGCACGGCGATCGGCCCGCCGGCGTGCCCCAGGTCGGAGCCGAGGACGATCAGCACCCCCGCGACCCCCACGACGAAGCCGAGCACCTGCAGCATCGAGACGCGCTCGCCCAGCAGCGCCGCTGCGAGGAGTGCGGTGAGCACGGGGCTCAGCGCGTGGAACAACGAGGCCAGCGTGGCGCCGAGGCCCAGGTCGAAGGCGACGTACATCAGGCCGAACTGCAACGCGTTCATCACCAGGCCGACGGCCGCGACGCGACCGAGCGTGGCCCGGTCCATCCGCGTCGGGCGCCTCAGCGCGAGGGCGAGCCCGGCGCCGAGCAGGGCGGCGATGACGAAGCGCCACCCCAGTACTGCGAACGGCGCGGCCGCATCCACCGCAGCGGGGCCGGAGATGTAGCCCGACGACCAGACCAGCACGAAGGCTGCTGCCGGGACCAGGGGAAGCGTCGATCCGGTCCGAGGGGTCACCCGAGCACGCTAGCCACCCGATCGCACTGCGCCGTCGCCGGTTCGGTGAGGCACGCCCCGCGTGGAAGAATGACCCCTCACCGCCGTCGTACACCTGAAAGCAGTCCGTGAGCCTCAAGAACGCGCCGCAGCCGGGCTCGACCGACCCGTCGATCATCCGCAACTTCTGCATCATCGCGCACATCGACCACGGCAAGTCGACGCTGGCTGACCGCATGCTCCAGCTCACCGGCGTGGTCGACGAGCGCTCGTCGCGCGCGCAGTACCTCGACCGGATGGACATCGAGCGCGAGCGCGGCATCACCATCAAGAGCCAGGCCGTACGCCTCCCATGGACCGTCCCCGTCGGCAACGCCGAGGGCGCCGAGCCCGGGATGTACGTCCTCAACATGATCGACACACCCGGCCACGTCGACTTCACGTACGAGGTGTCCCGCTCGCTCGAGGCGTGCGAGGCCGCGGTCCTGCTGGTCGACGCGGCGCAGGGCATCGAGGCGCAGACGCTCGCCAACCTCTACCTCGCGCTCGGCGCGGACCTCCACATCATCCCGGTGCTCAACAAGATCGACCTGCCCAACGCCCAGCCGGAGAAGTACGCCGCCGAGCTGGCGGGCATCATCGGGTGCGACGTGTCCGACGTGCTGATGACCTCGGCCAAGACCGGCCTGGGCGTCGAGACGCTGCTCAACGAGATCGTCAAGCAGACCCCGGCACCGGTCGGCGACGCGGACGCGCCGCCGCGGGCGCTGATCTTCGACTCGGTGTACGACATCTACCGCGGCGTCGTCACCTACGTCCGCGTCATCGACGGCAAGCTCAGCCACCGTGACCGGATCAAGATGATGTCCAACGGCGTCGTCCACGAGATGCTCGAGGTCGGCGTGATCAGCCCCGAGCCGATGAAGGCAAGCGACCTCGGCGTCGGCGAGGTCGGCTACCTCATCACCGGTGTGAAGGACGTCCGCCAGTCCCGCGTGGGTGACACCGTCACCAGCCAGCACCACGGGGCGACCGAGTCGCTGGGTGGCTACAAGCACCCCAACCCGATGGTGTTCGCCGGTCTCTACCCGATCGACGGCGACGACTACCCCAACCTGCGTGACGCCCTCGAGCGCCTGCAGCTCAACGACGCCGCACTGGCGTACGAGCCGGAGACCTCTGGAGCGCTGGGCTTCGGCTTCCGCTGCGGCTTCCTCGGCCTGCTCCACATGGAGATCGTCCGCGAGCGGCTGGAGCGCGAGTTCAACCTCGAGCTGATCTCGACGGCCCCGAACGTCGTCTACTCGGTCGCGATGGAGGACGGCACCGTCATCGAGTGCACGAACCCCAGCGAGTACCCCGATGGGGGCAAGATCTCCGAGGTCCGCGAGCCGGTCGTCCGCGCCACGATCCTGTCGCCGTCCGACTACATCGGCACGATCATGGAGCTGTGCCAGTCCAAGCGCGGCAACCTCCAGGGGATGGACTACCTCTCCGAGGACCGCGTGGAGATGCGCTACACGCTGCCGATGGGCGAGATCGTCTTCGACTTCTTCGACCAGCTGAAGTCCCGCACCAAGGGCTACGCCTCGCTCGACTACGAGCGCGACGGCGACCAGGCGTCCGACCTGGTCAAGGTCGACATCCTGCTGCAGGGCGAGCCCGTCGACGCGTTCAGTGCGATCGTGCACCGCGACACGGCCTACTCCTACGGCGTGATGATGGCCGGCAAGCTCAAGGACCTGATCCCGCGCCAGCAGTTCGAGGTGCCGATCCAGGCAGCCATCGGTGCCCGGGTCATCGCCCGCGAGACCATTCGCGCCATCCGCAAGGACGTCCTCGCGAAGTGCTACGGCGGTGACATCAGCCGCAAGCGCAAGCTGCTGGAGAAGCAGAAGGCGGGCAAGAAGCGGATGAAGAGCATCGGCTCCGTCGAGGTGCCGCCGGAGGCCTTCGTCGCCGCGCTCTCGACCACGCAGCCCACGGACAAGTCGGGCAAGAAGTAGCCGTGGCCCCCGTCGTGCGGGTCGACGACGTCGCCCCGCAGCCGTGGGCCAACGGAGGCGGTACGACGCGCGAGCTGGCGCGGGCCGACGACGGGTCGTGGCGGATCAGCCTGGCCGACGTCGACACCGACGGCCCGTTCTCGGCCTTCCCCGGTCGACGGCGCCTGCTCACCGTCGTCGAGGGCCCGGTCCTGGGCCTGGAGGTCGACGGCGAGACGCACGTCGTCGAGCCGCAGCGGCCGTTCGCCTTCTCCGGTGACGCCGTGGTCGTCGCCACCGTGGCCGAGGGCCCGGTGCGGGTGCTCAACGTGGTCGTCGACCCGGCTCTCGTCACCCCGCACGTCACGGTGCTCGAGCTCGGCCGGACCTCGGTCCTGCCGCTCGCCGGCGACCAGGCGGCGTACGTCCTCACCGGCGACGGCGCGAGGTCGCTGGTCTCCGGTCCGGGCGAGGTCGCCGGCCGGTGCACGATCGCGGTCGTCACCCTCGAGCGCGCCTGACCAATCCAGCGAGGCCCTCCGTGGCGAAGCCGGAGCATGCACCTCGCTGACCGGCTCCGGGTCGAGCTGATGCGTGCGAGTGCCCCCTTCACCGTCTCCTACGGCGACAACCTGCGGTTCGCCGGCAGCGACCTCCCGGCCCCGAAGCGGGTGCGGATCAAGACCCGCCACGGCAAGGTGAGCGTGTGGCTCTACCGGCCTGCGCCGGGGCCGCTCCCGGTGCACGTGCACCTGCACGGGGGAGCGTTCCTGATGCGCTACCCGGCGATGGACGACTGGTGGTGCCGCTACATCGCGGCGACCTCGAACGTGCTGGTGGCCAACGTGGACTTCGAGGTCGCGCCGCGCGTGACCTACCCGGTCGCCCAGCACCAGGCGCACGACGTGGCCGCCGCCCTGGCCGCGGACGGCACCCCGGTGTCGGTCGGCGGGTTCAGCTCGGGAGGCGGGCTGGCGGCTTCCGTCGCGCTCCAGGCGCGCGACTCCGGCTCGTTCGCCCCGACCCTGCAGGTGCTCGGCATCCCGGCCCTGGACCTGTCCGCCGAGCCACGCGACGACGATCCCGGCATGATCTCGCCGGAGCTGCGCCGGCTTGTACGTCGCGTCTACGTGCCCGACCCGGCCAGCCGCCTCGAGTCGTACGCCTCGCCCCTGCTCGCCGCCGACCTCAAGGGGCTGCCGCCGGCCATCGTGCTCACGGCTGAGCGCGACGTGCTGCGCGCCGAGGGAGACGCGTACGCCCACCGCCTGCGCGCGGCGGGGGTCCGGGTGATCCACGACGTCACGCCGGACGTCGACCACTACTTCCTCACCGAGGACCCGGTGCGCGCCCGGGCGACCATGGCGATGGTGGCCGACGAGATCCGCTACGCCGGCTGATCGCTGCTAGGCCTCGCGGGTGATCGTCAGGTCGGTCACCGAGATGTCGAGCACCGCCTCGAGCGCCGCCACCGGCTCGTCCAGCTCGCCCTTCCGCGGCCGGCGGGTGCGCGCGAACCAGACGACCTCGAGCGGTCGGCGCCGTGCCGTGCCCGCCGCGCGCCAGTAGCCGGTGATCCGGCCGTCGACGAGCAGCGGTGGCAGCACGAGGCCGTTGGCGCCGGTCCACAGCCGCGCCAGGTGCGGGGCCTCTGCGAAGCGGACCCGGCCGGCGGGGTCGTACGCGCACATCAGCGCGTCGAACTCAGGCAGCAGCCGCACCCCCTCGACGGTGCGCGGCTCCGGGGCGTCGGGCAGGTCGACGTACGTCCTCCCGTCCGGACCTTCCGTCGACACCAGGCCGACGCGGGCCTCGAGGGCGACCAGCGCGGCGTCCACGACGCGCAGCCCCAGGCCGGACCACCACGCCACGTCGTGGCGCGACGCGGGCCCGTGGGAGCGCAGGTGCAGCTCGACGGCGTCCTCGATGGCCCCGGTGCCCGGCAGGTGGATGTACTCCGGCGCTCCCTGCCCTGCCCAGTCGCCGTTGACGGGCCGGCGGACGAGGCCGCCGTGGCCGAAGGCGAGGTAGCGCCCGACCTGCTGCGTCGTGATGTCGTCACGGCCCTCGTGCTCGATCAGCCACCGGTGCAGGTGCTCCTGGAGCTCGTCGGTGGTCCGCCAGGTCGAGGCGAACGCCTCGGTCGCCAGCCACAGGTCGTCGACGCGTGACTGCTCGAGTCGCAGGAGCCGGTCCCACAGCGTCCGCTGACCGACGGCAGTGACCGCGCCCAGGTGGGAGAACGAGCCCGACGTCGACGTGTGGACCGTGCCCCGGATGGTGCTGCCGCGCACGATCGTGCCGTCCTCGTAGGCCGCGGTGACCTCGTCGCGGGTGGTGCCGGGGAAGCGCGCCGCCAGCGCGAGGAACGGCGAGCGAGCGGTCTGCGACTGGACCGGACCGATGCGGTCGATCCGCGCGGCCACGTCCGGCCCGGCCGGTGGGAACTGGCGCGCGAGCGCCAGACCGCCGAGGTCCTCCCACGAGCTGCGCACAGGCGCACCGTAGTGCGCTTGACTGACACCATGCCGTCACCCATCGAGCTCCATGCCCGTCGCAGCATCCCCGTCGATGTGGGCGTCGCGTACGACGCGGTGCTGCCGATGCCGCTGCCCCAGATCTTCAGCCGGCGCTTCCTGGCGCTGCCGCCGATCCGGGAGGTGCGCGACCAGGCAGGCGTGTGGGGGAGCGTCGGTCAGACCCGCACGATCGTGCTGGCCGATCGCGGCACCATGCGCGAGACCCTCACGTCCGTCACGCCCGGCGCGAGCTTCGGCTACGACATCGAGCCGCTCAGTGGCCCGCTCAAGCCCCTGGTGGCAAGCGCCGCCGGCCTGTGGGCGTTCGCCGCCGCGGGAGCCGGGGTCGAGGTGTCGTGGCACTGGAGCGTGACGCCCACGCGTGCCGGGGCCCTCGTGATGCCAGCCTTCGGCCGGATGTGGCAGGGCTACGCGCGACAGGCGCTCGAGGAGATCGAGCGGGCCCTGCTGGCTCCGCAAACGTCCTAGCCGCGCATCGCGCCGCCGGAGCGGCCGTACGACTCGGCGACGATCTCGGCGACCACGGACAGCGCGATCTCGCCCGGCGCCTTCCCGCCGAGGTCGTGACCGGCCGGCACGTGGAGGGTGCTGACGTCGACCCCCTCGGCCTCGAGCTCCTCGACCAGGCCGGCGGCGCGTCGGCGGCTCGCCATCATGGCGACGTACGACGCCTCCGAGGCGAGGGCGGCGCGCAGCACCGCCGGGGCGTCCGGGGCGTCGTGGTCGCACAACACCACCGCGTCGCCCGCGCGGGCGTCCAGCCCCGGGCCGCCGTCGTCGGCCGACTCGAGGAGGACCGTGCGGCCCACCGTCGACGCGATCACGGCGATCGACCGGGCGATGGGGTTGTCGGTCAGGACCAGGATCCGGCCGCGCTGGACCGGCTCGTCCCGCCACGGCTGCTCACGGCGCTCGCTCATGCACGTCAGCCTAGGGTCGAGCCATGCCCGTCACCATCCCTCCGGGACTCCTGTCCCAGAGCGAGCTGGGCGAGGACTGGGCCGGGTGGCTGCAGCGGCTGCCGCGTCGGACGGCCGAGCTGCTCGACGAGTGGCGGCTGACGCCGGTGGCGACCGCGCTCCACGGCTACTGCTCGCTCGTCGTGCCGGTGGTCGACGCCGACGGGGTCAGCGGCGGCCTCAAGGTCACCTTCGACGGCGACCAGGAGTCGCTGCACGAGGGACTGGCGCTCCAGCACTGGGGCGGGCGCGGCGCCGTACGCCTGCGGCGCTCCGACCCGCACCGTCGCGCCCTGCTGCTCGACTGGCTGCCCGGCCCCGACCTCGGCGACACCTGGGACGTCGAGGCATGCGAGGTGGTCGGCGGGCTCTACCCGCGGCTGCACATCCCGGCGCTGCCGCAGCTCGCGAGCGTGGCGTCGTACGTCGAGCGGTGGCTGCGCGAGCTCGACGACCTGGGACGCGACATCCCCGTCCCGCGGAGGTACGTCGACCAGGCGCTCGCGCTCGGCCCGGACCTGCTGGCCGACGCGGGCGCGCCGGTGGTCGTGCACGGCGACCTCCACTACGCCAACGTGATGGCCGACGACGCGGGGGAGTGGCGCGCCATCGACCCGAAGCCGATGGCCGGCGACCCGCACTACGAGCCGGCGCCGATGCTGTGGAACCGGATGGACGAGCTCTCCGGTCCCGGTGCCGTCGGCTCGGTCCGCGACGGCCTGCGGCGGCGCTTCCACGCGCTCGTCGACGCCGGCGGGCTCGACGAGGACCGCGCCCGCGACTGGGTCGTCGTACGGATGGTCGTCAACGCCGGGTGGTCGGTCCAGGACGCCCGCGAGGCCGACCGCGCGCTGACCGCCGACGAGCGCGACTGGATCACGCGCTGCATCGCGATCACCAAGGCCGTGCAGGACTAGTGCGGGCCAGCCGCCGACCTAGGGGAAGCGGAAGGCGTCGAGGTAGGGCAGGACCGCCATCGACAGCAGGCAGACCGCGACCGCCGCCACGCACATCACCGCGAGCCGCCGCACCGAGGGTCGCGGACGGGCGTACGGGTAGCGCGCGCGAGCCGCGACGGCGTCCGGCCGGCGCAGGTCCCACCGCGAGATCCACCAGCAGAGGGCGATCAGGACGCAGGCAACGACGACGCTCGTCACGTCGCCATCATGGCCCTGAAGCCGACCAAAGGATGAAGTTCAGCGGGTCCGGAGGTCCGTGGTACGGACAATTCGGCGGGTTTGCTACCGCTCGGTAAACATAGTGATCTAGGTTACAGCCCAAGTCTTCGCAGCCTTGCCCCCCGCTGTGTGGCGCCGCCGCGTCACGCTCCGACGAATGAGTAGGTAACAGATGCCGACCAACTTCGACACGGCCTTCCTCGACACGATGCCGGCCAACGTGGCCGTCCAGTTCTTCGACCGCGTCGCCACGTCCCCCGACAGCGAGGCGTTCCGCTTCCCCCGTGGGGAGGCATGGGAGTCGGTCACGTGGAAGCAGGTCGGCGAGAAGGTCGAGGCGCTGGCCGCCGGCCTGATCGCGCTGGGCGTCCAGCCCGAGCAGCGCGTCGGCATCGCCTCCGGCACCCGGTACGAGTGGATCCTGGCCGACCTCGCGGTGATGTGCGCCGCCGGCGCGACCACCACGGTCTACCCGAGCACCAACGCCGAGGACACCGTCTACATCCTCGCCGACTCGGAGAGCCACGTCGTCTTCGCCGAGGACGACGAGCAGCTCAAGAAGCTGACCGACCACCGCGCCGAGCTGCCCCACGTGAGCAAGGTCGTGACCTTCGACGGCGCGACCGACGGCGACTGGATCATCTCGCTCGACGACCTGGCCCAGCTCGGTGCGGCGAAGCTCGCCGAGCAGCCCGACGTCGTACGGACCACGTCCGACGCGATCTCGCCCGACCAGCTCGCGACGCTGATCTACACCTCCGGCACGACCGGTCGCCCCAAGGGCGTACGCCTGCGCCACAAGTCCTGGGTGTTCGAGGGCGAGGCCATCCGCGTCCAGAACATCCTCGACGAGACCGACCTGCAGTTCCTGTGGCTGCCGATGGCCCACTCGTTCGGCAAGGTGCTCCTCTCGGCCCAGCTCGCGTGCGGCTTCGCCTCCGCGGTCGACGGCCGCGTCGACAAGATCGTGGACAACTGCGCCGCGGTGAAGCCGACGTTCATGGGCGCCGCGCCGCGCATCTTCGAAAAGGCGTACGGCCGGATCCAGACCATGCAGGCCGCCGAGGGTGGCGCCAAGGAGAAGATCTTCCACAAGGCGTTCGAGGTCGGCCTCAAGGTCGAGCAGCTCAAGCGCGAGGGCAAGTCCGTCCCGCTGCCCCTGAAGGTCCAGCACGGTCTCTTCGACAAGCTCGTGTTCAGCAAGGTGCGTGAGCGGTTCGGTGGACGCGTGCGGTTCTTCATCTCCGGCGCCGCCGCGCTCAACCGCGAGATCGCCGAGTGGTTCAACGCCGCCGGCATCGTGATCCTCGAGGGCTACGGAATGACCGAGAACTCCGCCGGTGGCACGGTCAACCACCCCGACGAGAACCGGATCGGCACCGTCGGTCGGGCCCTGCCCGGCGCCGAGGTCAAGATCGGCGAGGGCGACGAGGTGCTGCTGCGCGGCCCGCACGTCATGGAGGGCTACCACAACCTGCCCGAGGAGACCCACAAGGCGCTCGACGCCGACGGGTGGCTGCACACCGGCGACAAGGGCTCCCTCGACGCCGACGGCTTCCTCACCATCACCGGACGCATCAAGGAGCTCTTCAAGACCTCCGGCGGCAAGTACATCGCCCCGCCGGCCATCGAGTCGAAGTTCAAGGCGATCTGCCCGTACGCCAGCCAGTTCATGGTCTTCGGCAGCGAGAAGAACTACGTCGTCGCCCTGGTCACCCTCGACCCCGACGCAATGGTCGGCTGGGCCGCGGAGAACGGCATGGAGGGCCAGTCCTACACCGAGCTCGTCCGCAGCGACGCGGTCAAGACGATGGTCGCCGGCTACGTCGACGAGCTCAACACCAAGCTCAACCGCTGGGAGACCATCAAGAAGTGGGAGCTGCTCGACCACGACCTCACGGTCGAGTCCGGCGAGCTCACCCCCTCGATGAAGGTCAAGCGCAACGTCGTGGAGGGCAACCACAAGGCCGTCATCGACTCGATGTACGCCTGACGCACGCCTGATTCGGAGGCGGCTCACAGGAGACGCACAGCAGGTTCGGCTCGAATGGGTGCCGGTGGGAGACCACCGGCACCCGTTCGCCATTTCCGCAGACCTTGCTCCAGGAGCGCCCATGACCGACGACCACCACTCCCACGCGGCCGACGAGGTGCACGAGCACGACCTCGGCCTCCAGCACGACCTCGGCACCCTCCAGCGCCGAGGCTTCACGCGCGGCATGGGTCGCCGCGGAGTCCTGGGAGTGCTCGGCGGGCTCGGGGTCGCCGCGGTGGCCGGCTGCGCGAGCGACGCCACCACCCCGACCGGTGCCCCGCCCGGAGGCGGGATGGGGGGCGACTCCTCGGTCGAGGTCGCCGACGGCGAGATCCCCGAGGAGACCGCCGGTCCCTTCCCGGGCGACGGCTCCAACGGCCCCGACGTCCTCTCCGAGAGCGGGGTGGTGCGCAGCGACATCACCACGAGCATCGGCACGGCCTCCGGAGTCGCCGACGGCGTACCCCTGACGCTGCGCTTCAAGGTCTACGACCTCACCGGGGACGACGTCGCGGTGCTGCCCGGCGCGGCCGTCTACGCGTGGCACTGCGACCGCGGCGGTGCGTACTCGATGTACGACGGCGACGCGGCGACGGAGAACTACCTGCGCGGGGTGCAGGAGTCCGACGCCGACGGCTGGGTCGAGTTCACCACCATCTTCCCGGGCTGCTACTCCGGCCGCTGGCCGCACGTACACTTCGAGGTGTACGAGTCGCTCGACGCGGCCACCAGCGCGACGGACAACAACAAGCTGCGCACCTCGCAGCTGGCCTTCCCGCAGGACGTGTGCGAGCAGGTCTACGCCACATCCGGCTACGAGGCGTCCGTGGGCAACCTGGCCGGCGTGAGCCTGGACTCCGACGGCATCTTCAGCGACGGCTACTCCCTCCAGATGGCGACGATGAAGGGATCGGTCGGCAGCGGCCTGACCGCCACGCTCAACGTGCCGATCTGAGGCTGCACAGCAGGGGGCCGTACGCGTGGTTGGATGAGCGACGTGCCCCCCGCCCAACCCGACGGCGACGTCGCGCCCGAGGACGGCCTGCTCCCCGACGAGGCCTGGGCGACCTTCGGCAGCAAGCCGTTCGGCCTCTACGTCCACGTCCCGTTCTGCACGGTCCGCTGCGGCTACTGCGACTTCAACACCTACACCGCCCTCGAGCTCGGCGACGAGGTCGGCGCCGGCCGGTCGTCGTACGCCGAGGCGGCGATCCGCGAGATCCGCTTCGCCCGCCACGTCCTGGGCCACCGTGACGTCAAGATCGAGACGATCTTCTTCGGCGGAGGCACGCCCACGCTGCTGAAGCCCGCCGACCTCGGCGCGATCGTGGCGAGCGCGGCGGCCGAGTTCGGCCTGGCCGACGACGTCGAGATCACCACCGAGGCCAACCCCGACAGCGTCGCCGCGTGGGACCTCCAGGAGCTGCGGACGGCCGGCTTCAACCGGATCAGCTTCGGCATGCAGTCGGCGGTCGACCACGTCCTGCGCACCCTCGACCGCACCCACGACCCGATGCGGGTGCCCGCCGTCGTCGACTGGGCGCGTCAGGCGGGCTTCGACGACATCAGCCTCGACCTCATCTACGGCACGCCCGGCGAGTCGCTCGCCGACTGGGAGACCTCCGTCGACGCGGCCCTGGCCTGCCACCCCGACCACATCTCGGCGTACTCCCTCATCGTCGAGGAGGGCACCGCCATGGGTCGTCAGGTCAAGCGCGGCGAGTTGCCGATGCCCGACGAGGACGACCTCGCCGACAAGTACCTCCTCGCCGACGAGCGGTTCTCGAAGGCCGGGATGGAGTGGTACGAGGTGTCCAACTGGGCCACCTCGCCCGACCACCGCTGCCGCCACAACCAGCTCTACTGGACCGGCGCCCACTGGTGGGGCGTCGGCCCCGGCGCCCACTCCCACGTCGGGGGCACGCGCTGGTGGAACGTCAAGCACCCCGCGGCGTACGCCGAACGGTTGGGCCGCGGCGTCTCGCCGGCCCTGGCCCGCGAGGTGCTCGGCTACCGCGACCAGAAGGTCGAGCGGGTGCTGCTCGAGATCCGACTCGTCGAGGGCCTACCGGTCACCGTGCTCGACGCCACCGGCCGCTCCCAGGTCGCCCGCCTCGTCGCCGACGGCCTCGTCGAGCTCGTGGCCGAGCGTCTGGTCCTCACCCAGCGCGGCCGCCTCCTCGCCGACGGCATCGTCCGCGACCTCGTCGACTGAGCCAGCGCGCCCGTCAGGGGGCGGTGGTGAAGTCGATCAGCTCCTCGACCCGGCCGAGGAGCGCCGGCTCGAGGTCGGCGTAGGAGGAGACCCGGCCGAGGACGTGCTTCCACGCGCGGGCGATGTCGGCCTGGTTGCGGTGCGGCCAGCCGAGCTGCTGGCAGGTGCCGGTCTTCCAGTCGATGCCCTTGGGGACGTGGGGCCAGCGCGGGATGCCGAGGCGGTCGGGCTTGACCGCCTGCCACACGTCGATGAAGGGGTGTCCGACGACCAGCACGTGCTTGCCGACGGGGGAGCGGGCGATGCCCTGGGCGATGCGCGCCTCCTTCGACCCCGGCACGAGGTGGTCGACCAGCACCCCGACCCGCCGCTGCGGGCCGGGCTTGAAGTCGCGGAGGTGGTCGGCCAGGTCGTCGACGCCGCCGAGGTACTCCACGACGACGCCCTCGATCCGCAGGTCGTCGCCCCAGACCTTCTCGACGAGCTCGGCGTCGTGCCGTCCCTCGACGAAGATCCGGCTGGCCCGCGCGACGCGGGCCCCGACGCCCTGCACCGCGACCGAGCCCGACGCCGTACGCGTGGGGGCCGCCGGAGCGCCGGCGCGGACCGGCCGGGTGAGGATCACGGGCTTGCCCTCGAGGAGGAAGCCGGGCCCGAGCGGGAACGTACGCCGCTTGCCGCGCCGGTCCTCGAGCGTGAGCGTGTCGATGTCGCGGTCAACGGCCACGACCTCGCCGCACCAGTCGGCCGTGACCTCCTCGACGACCATCCCGATCTCGGTCGGCACCTCCACGGCACGGCCGTTGCGCGGGGCTTTCCAATCACCCGAAAGGACGTCGGTCGAGTAGCGATCGAGGGGCACCGCACTACGTTAAGGACCACCACACGATCTCGGGGGAGGCCACGCCGTGGGAAACAGAGCACGACCGACGCAGCAGTCGGCGATCGGCAAGGCCTTCGGCGGCCGTAGTGGCTTCGTCTCCGAGGAGCTGGACAGCCGCGGGCGACCGAGCCAGCCGATGAGTCGCTGGGAGCGGTCGGCCGCCCGGCAGTCGTGGGACGACGCGTCGAACCACTACGAGGAGTACGAGGACGAGAACCGGCTGCGGGTCGGCCGGCTGCTCCCGTCGTACGACATCCTGCTGGCCGCCCTGATCGTGCTGGTCTTCGTCGGCGGGTTCGCCGCCTTCATCGCGGTGCTGGCGCTGACGCGCTGACCTCAGTGCTCGGAGTCCTCGTCCGCCTGACCGGCGCCGCCGCCGCTCGCGGCGTCGCCGTCCTGGTCGGGAGCCGTGCTCGCGCCGTCGTCGTTGCCCAGGTCCTCCTGGGTGGCGTCCATCTCGAGCTCCTCGCGGCTCTTGGTCTCCTCGGCGTCGGGATCGAGGGGCTCGGCCAGCGGGTTGTCCTCGCCGGGCTGGAGGTCCTCGGGCAGCTGGTCGTCGGAGATGCCGCCGACGTGGTCGGCGTCGGCCGGACTGGTGCCGCTGCTGGCCTGCGGGGTGTCGGTCGACTCGGTGTCGTCGGACTCGGGCTGTGACTCGTGGTCGCTCATGCTCCAGTCCTACCGAGGTGGCACCCGGCCGACCAGCCCCCTCCGGGTGTGCCGGTCAGCAGATGCCTGCGTGCAGGTGCGAGCGGAGGGCGGCACCGAGCTCCTCGGGCGACGAGACCGTCCGGAGGAAGTCCAGGCGCTGCGAGTGACCGCCGGCGTCGTCCAGCCACGAGACGTCCACCCTGGCCGACCTAGATGAGCCGGAGTTGCTTCTGGCTGCGGGGCAGGTGCTCGTAGCCCAGGCGTACGGCGCTCTCGAGGAGCTCGCGCTTCCAGGGCCACTCGCCCTCGGCCAGCGCCTGTGACTGCGGCACACCGCGGAAGGCGAGGTCGCGGATCGTCTCGGCGATGACGCCGAGCTCGACGCGCTGGTCCTGCACGAAGTCCCGGTCGACCACCTGCCCGTGCCCGGGGACGACGACGGTGGCGTCGGTCATCAGGCTGAGCACCAGGTCGAGGGTCGTCGGCCACTCCAGGGGCCACGAGTCGTCGCCGATGAAGGGCGGGTCGGACTCCTCGATGAGGTCGCCGCCGAGGAGCACGTCTGCGTCGGGCACGCGCACGATGAGGTCGCCGGCCGTGTGGCCCCGGCCAGGGTGGATCAGCTCGACGGCGCGGTCGCCGAGGTCGAGCTGGACCGCCGAGGAGAACGGGTGGGTAGGCAGGTGCAGCGTCGTCGCGAGGATCTCCTCGCGGCGCGGGTGGTCGGTGGCGCCCTCGTAGTGCTCGAACGTGCGCGCGGCCGACTCCTCGACATGGTCGCGCGCCCACTCGGTGGCGTGGATCGGCAGGTCGCCGAACTGCTCGACCATGGTCGCGTTGCCGAAGTGGTGGTCCCAGTGCTCGTGGGTGTTGACCAGCCCGGTGAGCGGCCCCGCGCCCAGTCGTCGTACGTCGTCGGCCACCACCCGCGCCTGCTCGGCAGAGCCGTGCGTGTCGACCATCAGCAGGCCGTCGGAGCCGCCGATGAGGGTGATGTTGACGTGCATCCAGTCGTAGTGCGCCACCCAGACCCGCGGTGCCACCTCGGTGAAGTCGGGCATGTCGGTGAGCCTACGGACTCCTAGTACGCTTGGCACTCCCAGCAAACGAGTGCCAGCGAGGAGGTTCATCCGTGGTCGACGACCGCAAGCTCGACGTGCTCCGCGCGATTGTGGAGGACTACGTCGCCACCGAGGAGCCCGTCGGCTCCAAGGCGCTGGTCGAGCGGCACCACCTCGGCGTCTCTCCCGCGACGGTCCGCAACGACATGGCCGTGCTGGAGGAGGAGGGCTACATCCACCAGCCCCACACCAGCGCCGGTCGGGTGCCGACCGACAAGGGCTACCGGCTCTTCGTCGACAAGCTCGCCACCCTCAAGCCGATGAGCACCGCCGAGCGGCGCGCGATCTCGACCCTGCTCGACGGGGCCGTCGACCTCGACGACGTCGTGCAGAAGTCGGTGCGCCTGCTCAGCCAGCTCACCCGCCAGGTCGCGATCGTGCAGTACCCCACGCTCTCGCGCTCCACCGTCCGCCACGTCGAGCTGGTCGCGCTGACGCCCACCCGGGCGATGGTGATCGTGATCCTCAGCACCGGCCGGGTGGAGCAGCGCCTCGTCGAGCTCGACTCGCCGCTGGCCGACGCCGACCTCGCCGAGCTGCGGGTGGCCGTGAACCGCGCCACCTCCGGCGTGCAGATCGCCGCCGCCGCGGCCGCGCTCGGCGACCTGCCCGACGCCGTACGCCCCGAGCAGGCCGAGCACACCCGCGCCGTCGTGGGCGTGCTGGCCGAGGCGATGTCCGACCACCGCAACGACGAGCGCGTCGCCGTGAGCGGCGCCGCCAACCTGGCCCGCTACGGCGACTTCGACACAGCCGTACGCCCGCTCCTCGAGGCGCTGGAGGAGCACGTCGTGCTGCTCAAGCTGCTGGGGGAGTCGGGCGTCGACGCCGTCACCGTCCGCATCGGGCACGAAGGCCCCTACTCCGAGCTCGCCGCGACCAGCGTCGTGACCACCGGCTACGGACCCCAGGAGCACCACCTCGGCTCCCTCGGCGTGGTCGGACCGACCCGCATGGACTACCCCGGATCCATGGCAGCCGTACGCGCCGTCGCGCGCTACGTCTCCCGGATCCTCGATGAAGGAAACCAGTGACCCAGGACCCCTACGAGATCCTCGGCGTGTCCCGGGACGCGAGCGCCGACGACGTCAAGAAGGCCTACCGCAAGCTGGCCCGCCAGCTGCACCCCGACGTCAACCCGGACCCGGAGACGCAGGAGCGGTTCAAGGACGTCTCCCGCGCGTACGAGGTGCTGAGCGACCCCGGCAAGCGAGCGGCGTACGACCGTGGCGGCGACGCCTTCAGCCAGGGCTTCGGCGGTGCCGGCCAGGGCTTCTCGTTCACCGACATCATGGACGCGTTCTTCGGTGGCGGAGCGGCTGCCGGAGGCCAGCAGCGCGGCCCGCGGTCGCGCGCCCGACGCGGCCAGGACGCGCTGATCCGGCTCGACGTCGCGCTCGCCGAGGCCGCCTTCGGCGTGACGCGCGACCTCAAGGTCGACACCGCGATGACCTGCGAGGCCTGCGCGGGCCAGGGCACGGCGCCCGGCACCTCGCCGATCCCGTGCGAGACCTGTCACGGCCAGGGCGAGGTCGCAGTCGTCCAGCGCTCGTTCCTCGGTGAGATCCGCACGCTGCGCCCGTGCGCGGCTTGCCGCGGCTACGGCTCGGTCATCCCCGACCCGTGCCGCGAGTGCTCCGGCGACGGCCGCGTCCGCTCGCGCCGCACGCTCACGGTGAAGATCCCCGCGGGCGTCGACCACGGCACCCGCGTCCAGCTCACCGGCCAGGGCGAGGTCGGCCCCGGCGGTGGTCCGGCCGGCGACCTCTACGTCGAGATCCATGTGGAGCCGCACCCGACCTTCACCCGTCACGGCAACGACCTCCACACCACGGTCTCGCTCCCGATGACGGCCGCCGCGCTCGGCACCCAGCTGACACTGCCGCTGCTCGAGGCCGACGTCGAGCAGTCCGAGGACTCCGACTCCGGACCGGTGACGACGTACGACCTCGACGTGCGCCCCGGCACCCAGTCGGGCAGCGAGCAGGTCATCCGCGGCTTCGGCGTGCCGAGCCTGCGCGGGGGCCGCGGCGACCTGGTCGTCAGCATCGCCGTCGACACCCCGACGCGTCTCGACCCGCGCCAGGAGGAGCTGCTGCGCGAGCTGGCCGCGATCCGTGGCGAGGAGTCGCCGGACGGCCAGAACGTGGCGCCGACCCGGTCGATGTTCGGCCGGCTCCGCGACGCCTTCCAGGGCTGATGTCCCTCCCGGTCCACCTCGTCGAGTCGCTGGCCGGGGTGTCGCCCGGTGCGCTCGTCGAGGTGACGGGCGACGAGGCGCACCACGCGGTCGCCGTACGCCGTCTCCGCGAGGGTGAGCACGTGGTGCTGACAGACGGCCTCGGCACCTCCGTCACCGGTCCGGTTGCGTCGACGGGCAAGCGGGTCTTCGCCGTCACCGTCGAATCGGTGTCGCGCGGCGAGCGGCCGGACCCGGCGATCACCGTCGTCCAGGCCCTCCCGAAGGGCGAGCGCGGTGAGCTCGCCGTCGAGGTGCTGACCGAGGTCGGCGTCGACCGGATCGTGCCGTGGGCGGCATCGCGCTCCGTGGCGGTCTGGAAGGGCGAGCGCGCCGCGAAGTCCCACGCGAAGTGGCAGGCCACCGCGCGGGAGGCCGCCAAGCAGTCGCGCCGCTCGTGGCTGCCCACCGTCACGCCGCTCACCACGACCGCCGAGCTCGCCGCGATCATCGCCGACGCCGACCTCGCCGTCGTGCTCCACGAGGACGCGACCGCACCGCTCAGCGCGGTTGACGTACCCGCCTCCGGGAGGATCGTCGTTGTCGTCGGGCCCGAGGGCGGCATCGCGCCCGACGAGCTCGAGGCGCTGGTCGCCGCCGGCGCCGTGTCCGTACGCCTCGGCGCCGAGGTGCTGCGGACCTCGACGGCCGGGGTCGTCGCGGTCGCGGCGCTGCTGGCACGTACGAGTCGCTGGGCCTAGTCGACGAGCGTGATCCGTCGGGTGTCGGTGTCGAAGTTCCCGGCTCCCGAGGGGTCGTCGGTGCGCGAGATCACGACGTACTCGCCCGGCGGCACGTCGGTGAGGTCGAAGGTGACCTCGAAGGGGAAGAGCCGATCGTCCATCCAGCCCGCGATGGTCGGCACCTCCGCGACCACGGCGGTGCCCTCCCACCGCTGGATGCGGGTGACGATGTTGCCCTCGAACGAGTTGCCGAGGCCTCGCACGGTGAACGGGGCGTCGTTGTCGACCAAGCGGCCCTCCGACGGGTACTCGAGCGAGACGTGGGCGAGGACGTCCAGGTCGGGCCCCGCGGCCAGCGGCTCCGAGGTCGGCACGCCGAGGATCTGGTCGGTGATCTCGCCGTCGAGGTAGAAGCGGACGGGTGCCTCCCGGTCGACGACCCCCTGGGCGGTGCGGATCAGCGCCTCCACGGCCAGCGAGGCCTCCTCGGCGCTGAGGTCGCCGCGCTCCCGCAGCGACGCGGAGTCCCCGTTGGTGCTCCCGACGGTGATGCCGATCTCGCCGGTCTCCTTGTCCAGGGCGGCGGTGCCGAAGGTGTCGGCGGGCCACACCACGCGGTAGTCCGGGTCCAGCGGGGGGCGCGGGGACCCGTCCCGCGAGCGGCCCAGCGCCACGCCGATCACGCCGGCCAGCGTGCTCTCGCCGTACCCGACGTCCACGTAGCGGTCCTCGCGGTAGAGCCGGGGGCCGTTGGGGGTGTCACCGATGAAGTAGACCGGCACCTCCCCTGCGACGTCGCCGGGCAGGGGTCCGTCGGTGATGGTGGTCGGCGCGCCCGTCGGGGTCGTCGGCGCGGGTCCGGCGGGCTCGGGGTCGTTGCCCTGCGGCGTACCACCCGTCGATAGCGCGAGCGCCGTCACCACCGAGGCGGCGATGAGGCCGACGCCGCCGGCGGCCCACCACCCCCGGCCCGTACGTCGACCGTCATCGGCAGTGGCGGCGCGGATCGCGTCCAGCCGGTCGCCCGGCTCGACGCCGTCGGCCACCTCGCCGAGCAGGTCCTTGATCCGGTCGCTCATGACTCGTCCTCCCACCAGTCGCCGAGCAGCTCGCGCAGGGCGGCGCTGCCTCGGTGTGCGTGCGCCTTGACCGAGCCCGGCGAGATGTCCAGCGCGTCGGCGATCTGCGCCTCCGACCAGTCCAGGTAGTGCCGCAGCACGAGCACCCCGCGCTGCCGCTCGGAGAGCAGGAGCAGCGCTGCTCGTACGGCGTCGCGCCGGGCGCCGCCCACGGTCGGTCCGTCGACCAAGCCCTCACCGGACGGCGACGTACGCGCGTGCTTCTCGACCACCACGCGGTGCCGGAGCACCGACCGCGAGCGGTTGACCACGGCCTGGCGCAGGTAGGCGAGGGCCTTGTCGGGGTTGCGCAGCCGCGACCACCTGCCGTGCATCTCGACGAAGGCGTCCTGCACGACGTCCTCGGCCGCGGCCTGGTCGTGCACGAGGAGCACCGACAACCGCACCAGCTGGCGCCAGTGGGCGGCGTAGAGCTGCTCGACGGCCGCGTCGGCGTCGGCACCACGGAGGCTGAGGTGCTCGGCCACGGGCACCCTCCCTCGACGAGGCCTGGTCTGGATGGTCACGCAGTTGGACGCGCCAGCCGCCGACCTGGTTGACGGCTACTGGACGGTGATCGTCTTGGTGTCGATGCTCGGGCCGTTGCCCTCGGCGCCGCCGCTCGGGTCGTCGGTCTCGCACTGGAGGACCACCTCGCCGGTGACGCCGTCGAGCGGGATCTCGGCCTCGAAGGGGAAGAGCTTGTCCTCCATCCAGCCCTCGGCCTGGTAGCCGACCACCGCCAGCTCGTCCTCGCCCGCGAGCAGCCGGCACGGACCGCTGGCCTCGAAGGAGTTCGCGACACCGGTCACCGTGAGGGTGTCGCCGGTGACGGTGGCGCCCTCGACGGGGGAGGTGATGCTGACCAGGTTGAGCGTCTCCAGCGCGCTGGCCTGGGCGAACTCAGTGTCGGTCGGCAGCCCGAACAGGCGGAAGTCGCTGCCGCCACGCTTGATCAGGATCGGCACCCGCTCCTGCTGCACGCCCTGCAGCGTGTAGACGAGCTGCTGCAGCGCGAGCTCGGCGTCGCGCTTCGACATGCCGTCGGGGCGGTCGGTGAAGCCGTCGCCCGGCACCTGCACCAGCAGGATCCCGTCGGTGGCACCGACGTCGGCGACCTCGACCTCGGGCCAGAGCGTGCGGTAGTCGGGGTCGTCGGGCTGGCCGCCACCCATGACCAACCGTGCGGCCTCGGTCAGCGGGTTGCCCTCGACCCGGTGGAACTCGCGGAAGAGCCGCGGCTGGCCACCGGGCCCGTCGCCGACCCAGTAGATCGGGACGGTGGTGCCGTCGTCGGTGGGCGACTCGGAGGCGGTGGGCTCCGCGGTCGGCTCCTCGGTCGGCTTCGGTGACTTCTTCGAGCCGCCCGGCTCGCGGGTCTCCCCGGACGTCGGCACCGGGTCGTCGTCGCTGCACGCGACCAGCGTGAGGCTGCTGAGCAGGACGACGGCGGAGGCGCCCGCCCAGCGTCGTACGGTCGGGCGGCGAGTGGGGACGGTCATGTTCTTCACGGTAGTTGGACGAGCGCGCCGTCCAATCGGTCCCACGCCGGGTGCCCGCCGCACTACGCTGGGTCGATGAGCACGCCCGCGCCCGACTGCGTCTTCTGCAAGATCGTCGCGGGCGACATCCCGGCCGAGGTGCTCGGCCGCTCGGAGCACGCGATCGCCTTCCGCGACCTCCATCCGCAGGCGCCGTTCCACGTGCTCGTCGCGCCGCTCGACCACCACGAGAACGCGGCCGCCTCGGCCGCCGCCGATCCGGCGAGCATCGGCCACCTGGTGGCGCTGGCCGACGAGGTCGCGCGCGGCTCCGGCAATGCGGACTACCGGCTGATCGCCAACACCGGCGCGGGCGCCGGGCAGACCGTCTTCCACACCCACGTCCACGTGCTCGGCGCCGCGCCGGGCATGACCGAGTCCCTGATCTGAGCCCCGATGCGCCGCACCCGCTCCCTCCTCGCCACCGCCCTCGCCACGGGTCTGCTCACGCTCGCCGCCTGCGGTGGCAACGCCACCTCGGACAGGAGCGCGACCCAGCCGCCGGACGCGTTGCCGTCCTCGTCGGCCGCGGTCGAGGAGGCCGCAGCCCAGGGACACACCGGCCACTACGCCGAGCCTGCGAAGTCCAAGCCGCTGCGCGCGGGAGAGACGCGTACGACGATCGCGATGCCCGGCACCTACACGCCGTCCGCGCCCTACGGCACCGGCACCGACGACTACCGGTGCTTCCTCCTCGACCCCGAGCTCGACAAGGCCGCGTGGCTGACCGGCACCCAGGTGCTGCCGGGCAACCCCGACGTCGTGCACCACGTGATCCTGTTCCAGGTGCCGCCCGAGCAGGTGGCCGCGGCCGAGGCCAAGGACGCGACCGAGGAGGGCGAGGGGTGGACGTGCTTCGGCGGCACCGGTCTCGACCCCTTCCAGAACGTGAACAACTCGCCGTGGATCGGCGCGTGGGCGCCCGGTGGTGAGGAGTCGGTGATCAAGCCCGGCTTCGGCATCCGCCTGGCCAAGGGCAGCCGCGTCGTGATGCAGGTGCACTACAACCTGCTCGCCGGGCAGCAGCCCGACACCTCGGCCGCGCAGCTCCGGCTCGCTCCGGCCACGCGTCGCTACCAGTCACTCAGCACCATGCTCCTGCCCGCGCCGGTCGAGCTCCCGTGCCGGCCGAAGCACTCCGACGGCGAGCTGTGCGACCGCGCCGCGGCCCTGGCCGACGTCAAGGAGCGCTTCGGGGCCGAGGGCAACACCGCCGACCTCCTCCACCTGCTCTGCGGCGGCAAGCCCGATCCGGGGAACACGCAGACGTGCCTGCGCACCCTGTCCGAGCCGATCACGATCCATGGCGTGGCGGGCCACATGCACCTGCTCGGACGTTCGATCAAGATCGAGGTCCGACCCGGCACGCCGCAGGCGCAGACCATCCTCGACATCCCGGTCTGGGACTTCGACGACCAGGGCAGCCGGCCGATCGAGCCGATCACGCTCCAGCCCTTCGAGCAGGTGAAGGTGACGTGCACCCACGTCCAGTGGCTGCGCGACAAGCTCCCGTCCTTCGAGGGCCAGCCCGACCGCTACGTCGTGTGGGGCGAGGGCACCACCGACGAGATGTGCCTGGGGATGCTGCAGGTCACCCGCCCCTGAGCGTTACTCGGGTGTGGTCGGCGCCGCCCGCTCGGTAGCATGGAGGTGCTCCGCCACCGACCCGGAAGGCCGCCCGTCACGGGCATCCATGACTGACACGACCCGCACCAACCCGCAGGACAAGCCGACGCACACCGTCGTGGTCCCCAACAGCATCGACATGGTCTCCGTCCTGGGTCCGGGCGACGAGCACCTCCGGCTGATCGAGCGGGCCTTCGAGGCGACCATCCACGTCCGCGGCAACCGCATCACGCTGGCCGGCGACTCCGCCGAGGTCGCGATGGCCGAGCGCCTCCTCGACGAGGTCGTCACCCTCGTCCGCACCGGTCAGGGCGTGACGGGCGAGACCGTCGAGCGGATCATCCAGATGCTGCGTGCGGAGACCCAGGAGCGCCCGGCCGACGTGCTGAGCCTCAACATCCTGTCCAACCGCGGCCGCACGATCCGACCCAAGACGCTGAACCAGAAGCGCTACGTCGAGTCGATCGACACCAGCACGATCACCTTCGGCATCGGCCCCGCCGGCACCGGCAAGACCTACCTCGCGATGGCCAAGGCCGTGCAGGCGCTGCAGAACAAGGAGGTCAACCGGATCATCCTGAGCCGGCCGGCCGTCGAGGCGGGGGAGCGGCTCGGCTTTCTCCCCGGCACCCTCAGCGAGAAGATCGACCCCTACCTGCGTCCGCTCTACGACGCGCTGCACGACATGGTCGACCCCGAGACGATCCCCAAGCTCCTGGCCGCCGGCACCATCGAGGTAGCGCCGCTGGCGTTCCTGCGCGGCCGCTCGCTCAACGACTCCTTCATCATCCTCGACGAGGCGCAGAACACGACACCCGAGCAGATGAAGATGTTCCTGACCCGGCTCGGCTTCGGCTCGCGGATCGTCGTCACCGGCGACACCAGCCAGGTCGACCTGCCGTCGGGCACCAAGTCCGGGCTGCGGGTCGTCGAGGGCATCCTCGACGGCGTGGAGGACATCACCTTCTGCCGCCTGACGCCCACCGACGTCGTACGCCACCGGCTCGTCGGGCGCATCGTCGAGGCGTACGAGACCTTCGACGCGCAGCCCGAGCCGCAGGGCCAGCGTCCGCGCACCGCGCCGACGAAGGCAGACAGGGCCAACCGGTGAGCATCGAGGTCCTCAACGAATCGGGGCTCGAGCTCGACGTACGCCGCCTCTCGCGGCTGGCGCGCTTCGTGATGGAGGAGATGCGCGTCCACCCGCAGGCCGAGCTGTGCATCAAGGCCGTCGACGAGGACACCATCGCCGAGCTCAACGGGCAGTGGATGGACAAGGACGGCCCGACCGACGTGCTGGCCTTCCCCATGGACGAGCTGCGCCCCGGCCTGGTCAACGAGGAGCCCGAGGAGGGCGTCCTGGGCGACCTCGTCCTGGCGCCGTCCGTCGCCGAGCGACAGGGCGTGGAGGCCGGTCACGGCCGCGAGGCCGAGATCGACCTGCTCACCGTCCACGGCATCCTCCACCTCCTCGGCTACGACCACGCCGAGCCGGAGGAGCACGCGGCGATGTTCGGCCTGCAGGGCGAGCTCCTCGAGAAGTGGCGCTCCGCCCCCGCTGACGCATGACCGCCGACATCTGGCAGCTCGGCTCGGCGGCACTCCTGGTGTTCCTCGCCGGGCTCTTCTCGGCGGCCGACGCCGCCCTCAACGGCTTCTCGCGCGCCCGCGCCGAGGAGCTGCGCGCCGAGCGCCGGCCCGGTGCGAAGCGGCTCGTGCAGATCCTCGACGACCCGCCGCGCTACCTCAACACCGCGCTGCTGCTGCGCCTGCTCAGTGAGATCAGCGCCATTGTGCTGGTCAGCACCTGGGCCCGCGACGCCTACCACGACTCGCTCCTGCCGAGCGTGCTCACCACGGTCGGGGTCATGCTGGTCGTCTCGTTCGTGGTGATCGGTGTCGCGCCGCGCACGCTCGGTCGCCAGCACGACGCCAAGGTCGCGCTCCTCTCGGCCGGCCCTCTGTCGCTGGTCACCACCATCCTGGGGCCGATCCCGGCGCTGCTGATCCTGCTCGGCAACGCGATCACGCCGGGCCGCGGCTTCAGCGAGGGACCGTTCTCCACCGAGACCGAGCTGCGCGAGCTCGTCGACCTCGCCGAGGCCTCGGCGGTGATCGAGTCCGGCGAGCGCCGGATGATCCACTCCGTCTTCGAGCTCGGCGACACCAGCACCCGCGAGGTGATGGTCCCGCGCCCCGACATGGTCTACATCGAGCGCCACAAGAACATCCGCCAGACGCTCTCCCTCTTCCTGCGCAGCGGCTACTCGCGGATCCCGGTGATCGACGAGAACCTCGACGACATCGTCGGCATGGCCTACCTCAAGGACCTCGTCCGCCGTGACTTCGAGGCTCCGGACGTCGAGTTCACCCAGCGGGTCGACGAGGTGATGCGCCCGGTCCACTACGTGCCCGAGTCCAAGCCCGTCGACGCGCTCCTCACCGAGCTGCAGGCCCGCCGCCAGCACATCGCGATCGTCGTCGACGAGTACGGCGGCACGGCCGGGCTGATCACGATCGAGGACGTGCTCGAGGAGATCGTCGGCGAGATCACCGACGAGTACGACGTCGACGAGGTCGAGGTGGAGCACCTCGAGGGCGGCGCCATCCGGGTCTCGTCGCGCTACCCCGTCGACGACCTCGACGAGATCGTCGGATTCGACGTCGAGGACGAGGACGTGGACAGCGTCGGCGGGCTGATGGCCAAGCACCTCGGCAAGGTGCCGATCCCCGGGTCCGTGGTGGAGTGCCACGGCCTGCGCCTCGAGGCGGAGCGGGCCACCGGCCGGCGCAACAAGATCGAGACCGTGCTCGTGTCGGTGCTCTCCGCCGACGAGGACGTCGACGACGCGGCCAATCAGCCCGCTCACTAGGCTTTCCCGCATGAGCGAGCAGACGGCCGACCTCGGCCCGGAGGACGCCAAGCTGGTCACCCTGGCCAGGGCGACCCGGGCGCGTGCGCGGGCCACCGAGGGTGCCGCGGTGCGCGACCTCGACGGTCGGACGTACGCCGCTGCGAGCGTGCGCCTCGAGCACCTGAGCCTGTCCGCGCTCGAGGTCTGCGTCGCGATGGCGCTGTCGTCCGGCTCGACCGGCCTGGAGGCGGCGGTGGTGCTGACCGACGGCGACCAGCCCGACCTGGCCGCCACGACGGACTTCGCGGGGGCCGGCGTACCCGTCCTGGTCGGCGACCCGCAGGGGAGCATCCACACGCGGCAGGTCACCCGCACCGCCTGACACATGTGGTTGTGCAGTGCAACCATGTGTGACGAAGCAGATAGTCGCTCGCGACTGTCCGACGCTGTCGCTAGCGTGGAGACGTGCGCACGCCGGTGGGCTGGGAACAGCACTCCGCCGGGGAGGCGAGGCTCAGGGAGTCCTACGCCGCCCTGCCTCTGGCTGCCCCGGTGCGGCTCGCGAAGCGCACCAGCAACCTCTTCCGCGGCCGCGCCGCGTTCTCCACCGGCCTCGACGTCTCGGGCCTCGACGGCGTCATCGAGGTCGATGGCGACGTGGCCGAGGTGCAGGGGATGTGCACCTACGAGCACCTGGTCGAGGTAACCCTGGCCCACGGGCTCATCCCGCTGGTGGTGCCGCAGCTGCGCACGATCACCCTCGGCGGCGCGGTGAGCGGCCTCGGCATCGAGGCGACCAGCTTCCGCAGCGGGCTGCCCCACGAGTCGGTGCTGGAGATGGACGTGCTGACCGGGTCGGGTGACCTCGTCACCACCAAGCCCGGCGACGACCTCTTCGATGCCTTCCCCAACTCCTACGGCTCGCTCGGTTACGCCACCCGGCTGCGGATCGAGCTCGAGCAGGTGCCGGCGTACGTCGCGCTGCGGCACGTGCGGTTCGCCGATGCCCAGGCCCTGTGCGACGCCGTGATTTGCATCGTCGAGGAGGGCGCGTGGGACGGCGAGCGGGTCGACGGACTGGACGGTGTCGCCTTCGCCCCCGGCGAGCTCTACCTCACCCTCGCCCGCTGGACCGACGAGCCGGGGCCGACGAGCGACTACGCCGGCCAGCAGGTCTTCTACCGCTCGATCCAGCAGCGCACGCCCGACAGGCTGACGATGCTCGACTACCTGTGGCGCTGGGACACCGACTGGTTCTGGTGCTCGCGCGCGTTCGGCGCCCAGCACCCGCTCGTACGCCGGGTGTGGCCGCGCCGGCTGCGTCGCTCCGACGTCTACTGGAAGCTCGTCGCGCTCGACCGCCGGTTCGGCATCGGCGACCGGCTCGACCGGCGGGCCGGCCGGCCGCAGGGGGAGCGGGTGGTCCAGGACGTCGAGGTGCCGGTCGACCGGCTCGCCGAGTTCCTCGGCTGGTTCGACCGCGAGGTGGGCATGCGCCCGGTGTGGCTGTGCCCGCTCCGGCTGCGCGACCGCGAGTGGCCGGGCTACCCGCTGACCAGCGGCACGACCTACGTCAACGTCGGCTTCTGGGGCGTGGTCAACGTCGGTCCCGAGGCGTCGCAGTCCCCGCTCAACCGGGCGATCGAGGACAAGGTCACCGAGCTCGGTGGCCACAAGAGCCTCTACTCCGAGGCGTTCTACGACCGCGACGACTTCGACCGCCTCTACGGCGGCGCCGAGCTGGCCCGGGTCAAGGCGCTCCACGACCCCGACGACCGACTGACCTCCCTCTACGACAAGGTGGTGCGACGACGATGAGCTACAAGCTCGACTCCGGCTCCGAGCGGACCGCACGACGCGTGTCCATCGGCGAGGCCGTGGACCGGCTCGTCCGCGGCGGTGTGCCGCTGCGGTTCACGGCGTACGACGGCAGCAGCGCAGGCCCGCCGGATGCGAAGATCGGTATGGACCTGCGCACCGAGCGCGGTCTCGCCTACCTGATGACGGCCCCCGGCGACCTCGGCCTGGCGCGGGCGTACACGAGCCTCGACCTCGACCTGACGGGCGTGCACCCGGGTGACCCATACGACGCGCTCGTGCTGCTCAAGGACCACACGAAGTTCCGGGTGCCAACGCCGGCCGAGGCGCTGCAGATCGTCCGCGGCCTCGGCCTGTCCCACCTGCGCCCGCCGCCGCCCCCGCCGCAGGAGCACCTGCCCCGGTGGCGCCGTGCGGTGGAAGGCCTGCGGCACTCGATGACGCGTGACGCCGAGGTCATCTCGCGCCACTACGACGTCTCCAACCGCTTCTACGAGCTGGTCCTCGGGCCGTCCATGGCGTACACCTGCGCGCTCTACGAGCCGGTGGACGCGACGCTGGAGGAGGCGCAGGCGGCCAAGTTCGACCTCGTCTGCCGCAAGCTCGCGCTGCAGCCCGGCCAGCGGCTCCTCGACGTCGGCTGCGGCTGGGGCGCGATGGTGCGCCACGCCGCCCGCGAGTACGGCGTACGCGCGCTGGGCGTGACGCTGTCGCTCGAGCAGGCCGAGTGGGCCCAGGCCGCGATCGAGCGCGAGGGGCTCGGCCACCTCGCGGAGGTGCGTCACCTCGACTACCGCGAGGTCGTCGAGACCGGGTTCGACGCGGTCAGCTCGATCGGCCTGACCGAGCACATCGGCGTGCGCAACTACCCGGCGTACTTCGCCCACCTGCGCGACCGCCTCGTGCCGGGCGGCCGGCTCCTCAACCACTCCATCACCCGTCCGCACAACGGCCGCCAGGAGACCGGTGCGTTCATCGACCGCTACGTGTTCCCCGACGGCGAGCTCATCGGCTCGGGCACCATCATCTCCGCCGCGCAGGACCAGGGGCTCGAGGTGCAGCACTCCGAGAACCTCCGGCTCCACTACGCCTCCACCCTGCGCGACTGGAACCGCAACCTGGTCGAGCACTGGGACGAGTGCGTGGCCGAGGTGGGCGAGGGCACGGCCCGCGTGTGGGGGATCTACCTCGCCGGGTCGAGGGTCGGGTTCGAGCGCGACGAGGTGGAGCTGCACCAGGTGCTGGCCACCCGCAACCACGACGACGGACGCTCCGGCTTCCCGATGCGCCCCGACTGGTGAGCCACCGATAGCCTCGACGGATGAGCACGCGGGCAGCCCAGTTCAGTGCGCGGGTCACGCGCCGTGAGCCGCTGACCGACCACCTCGTCCGCCTGGTGCTCGACGGCCTCGACGGGTTCGAGAGCACCGGGGTGGCCGACGAGTGGGTCGGCCTCGTGGTGCCCGGTCAGTTCCAGGTCCGCTACTACACCGTGCGCAGCTTCTCGGGAGGCGAGGTGGTGCTCGACGTGGTCGTCCACGACACCGGGCTGGTCACCGAGTGGGCGATGCGCGACTGCGTCGGCGACACCGTGACGATCACCGAGCCCAAGTCGTCGTTCGCGCCACCGGCCGATGCTGCCTGGCTGCTGCTGGTCGGTGACCTGACCGCGATGCCGGCCATCGCCCGCATCCTCGAGGCACACCACGACCTGCCGACGTACGTCCTGGCCGAGGTGCCCGACGACCTCGCCGGCTATCTCCCGGACCACGCCGACGTCACCTGGCTGGCGCCCCCCGCGCCCGGTCAGAGCGCGCTCGCCGAGGTGGTCGAGGGCATCGAGTGGCCGGCCGGCGAGGGCTACTTCTGGATGGCGGGGGAGTCCGCGCAGATGCGCGCCATCCGCAAGCACCTGATGCGCGAGATCGGCCTGCCGACCAGCCACTACGACGTGATGGGCTACTGGCGCGCCACCGCCGGCCGGCAGCCCCGCGCGGTCGATCCCGGCCCCATCTGGCGCGCCGGCAAGGCGGCAGGGAAGAGTGACGAGCAGATCTGGGCGGAGTACGACGCGGCACGAGAGGCGAGCGATGGCTGACGAGCAGGACGACACCACCGACGAGGTCGAGGACCTCGACGAGGACGACCTCGACGACGAGCTCGACGGCGACTTCGACCTGTCCGGGGTCGCCCCGGCGAGCGCGTTCTACCAGGCTCCGGAGGGCTACCGCAGCGGCTTCGCGTCCTTCGTCGGGCGCCCCAATGCGGGCAAGTCGACGCTGACCAATGTCCTGGTCGGGCAGAAGATCGTCATCACCTCGTCCAAGCCGCAGACGACCCGCAACGTAGTGCGCGGCATCGTCCACCGCGAGGACGCCCAGCTGATTCTCGTCGACACCCCCGGCCTCCACCGCCCGCGCACGCTGCTCGGCGAGCGGCTCAACGACCTGGTCCGTACGACGTGGGCGGAGGTCGACGTCGTCGCGGTCTGCTTCCCGGCCAACGAGAAGATCGGGCCCGGCGACCGCTACCTGGTCAGCGAGCTGTCCAAGGTGAGGCGTACGACCCGCATCGCCGTCGCGACCAAGACCGACCTCGTCACCCCCGAGCAGCTCGGCCAGCACCTGCTCGACATCCAGAAGCTCGGCGAGGAGACCTCGACCGTGTGGGCCGAGGTCGTACCGGTGTCCGCGGTCTCCGGCGACCAGGTCCAGCTCCTGGCCGACCTGCTCGTGGGACAGCTGCCCGAGGGCCCCCCGCTCTACCCGGACGGCGACCTCACCGACGCGCCCGAGGAGGCACTTGCGGCCGACCTGATCCGCGAGGCCGCGCTCGAGGGCGTACGCGATGAGCTGCCGCACTCGATCGCCGTCGTCGTCGAGGAGATGGGCCTGCGCGAGGGCCGCCCCGACGACAAGCCGCTCCTGGTGATCGTCGCCAACCTCTACGTCGAGCGCGACTCCCAGAAGGGGATCATGATCGGCCACAAGGGCGCCCGGCTCCGCTCGGTCGGCACGGCCGCGCGGAAGCAGATCGAGGCGTTGCTCGGCACCCCGGTCTACCTCGACCTCCAGGTCAAGATCGCCAAGGATTGGCAGCGCGACCCGCGCCAGCTGCGCAAGCTCGGCTTCTAGAGGCCGAGGCTCCGAGCCGTCGTCCGCACGGCGTCAGCCGACGCGGACAGCTGCTGGAGCTCCTCCGCACTGAGCGGCGTGGCCAGGACGCTCTCGACCCCCGCCCGCCCGACGACGGACGGCATCGACAGGCACACGTCCGCCAGCCCGTGCACCCCGTCGAGGCGCGAGGTCACCGGAAGCACCCGGTGCTCGTCGTTGAGGACGGCCTCGAGGATGCGCGACACGGCGAGGCCGATCGCGAGACTCGTCGCGCCCTTGCCCGCGATGATCTCGTAGGCCGCACTGACCACCCGCTGGTGGATCGCCGCCCGCGCGTCGGCGTCCAGCGGGCTGGCGCCCGACGAGCGCCAGTCCGTCACCGGGACCCCGCCGATCGTGGCTGTCGACCAGAGCGGCACCTCGGAGTCGCCGTGCTCACCGGCGATGTAGGCATGGACGTTCTGCACGGCCACGTGCGTGTGCTCGGCGATGAGGAACCGCAGGCGAGAGGAGTCCAGGACCGTCCCGGACCCGAACGCCCGGTTTGCGGGCAGGCCGGAGAACTCCTGGGCGGCCATGGTGACCACGTCCACCGGGTTGGTCACCACGAGCAGCAACGCATCGGGAGCCAGGGCCACGAGAGCCGGCACGAGGTCGCGGCACATCGCGACGTTGGCAGCGGCCAGGTCGAGCCGGGTCTGGCCCGGGTCCTGCTTCGCGCCCGCCGTGATCACGATGATGTCCGCGTCGGCGCACACGGCGAGGTCGTTGCTCCCGGTGATCTCGGCCATCGGGGTGAACTGCATCCCGTGGTTCAGGTCGAGGACCTCGGCCCGCACCTTGTCTGCGTTCAGGTCGTACAGGCTCAGCTGGCGGCACACCCCGCGGATCTGGGCGGCATAGGCGATGGCGGTGCCGACGGCGCCCGCGCCGACGATCGACACCTTGGTCATGGAGCCACTGTGGCACGCCCCGGTGTCGGCGGCGCCTGACATCCTGCGCAGGACCGACCAGGAGGTCCCCATGCCCGTGACGTTCCAGCTCACCGTCGACTGCGCCGACCCCGACCTGCTGGCCCGGTTCTGGGCCGAGGCGCTGCACTACGTGGTCGCCCCACCTCCGGAGGGACACGCGTCGTGGGACGACTTCTACCGCTCGCTCGGCGTGCCCGAGGAGGAGCTCGGCGAGGGCTCGGACCGGATCGTCGACCCGCACGGTGAGGGGCCGATGGTGTGGTTCCAGGTGGTGCCCGAGCTCAAGTCGCTCAAGAACCGGCTCCACCTCGACGTCAACGCGAGCGGCGGCCGCGTCCACGCGATCGACGTACGCCGGGTGCGCGTCGAGGCCGAGGCCGAGCGGCTGGTCGCGCTCGGTGCCACTCGCGTACGCACCAACGCGCCCGAGGGGATGGACCAGTACGCCGTGGCGATGCTCGACCCGGAGGGCAACGAGTTCGACGTCTTCTAGCCCTGGCCGGGGTCGGGGAGCCCGGTGACGTGGCCGGGCACGGGACGGCCCGGGCCGAGGTCGGGTGCGTCCACCGGATCGCCGTACGTCACCCGCATCGGCAGCATGCCTGCCCAGACGGGCTCGTCGAGGTCCTCGTCGGGATCGTCGCCGAAACCCGCTCCGACCTTGACCGACCACTCGGCGAGGGGGACGCGCAGCACCGACGTGGCCGCCAGCTCCTTGGCGTGCGGCGCGCGCAGCTCCGCCCAGCGGCCGGGCAGCAGGTGCTCGGTCAGCACCTCGAGAGCGTGGAGTCGTTCGTCGGCAGGCACCGCCGTGGCGACCCCGAGGACGGTGGCGCTGCGGTAGCGCATGCTCGACTCGAATGCCGAGCGCGCGTACACGAGTCCGTCGAGGTGGGTGACGCTGACGCAGATCGGCGTTCCGGCCGCGATCGCGCGCATCAACCGGCTGCCGGTCGAACCGTGGAGGAGCAGGTGGTCGCCGTCGCGGGCGCACGCCATGGGCAGCACGAACGGCTGGCCGTCGACCGCGATGCCGACCGATGCGACCACGGCTTCGTCGAGGATCGCGTGGAGGGCCGCGACGTCGCGGACCTGCTTCTCGGGCAGCCGGCGTACGTCGGTGCGCTGGGCGCTCCTGCCAGGTCGCTCCTGCGGTTCGTCGGCCATGGTCTGATCATGCCCGAGACATCGGCCAGACTGCTGTCCCCGCAACCGTGCCCGCGAAGAGGAGCCAGACACATGACCGACTGCTACCTGTACGCCGCGGCGCGCACGCCGTTCGGCCGGTTCGGGGGCGCGCTGGCCGAGGTCCGCCCGGACGACCTGGCCGCGGTCGCCCTGGCCGGCGTGCTGGAGCGGGCGCCCGGCCTGGATCGTGGTCGGGTCGACGAGGTCGTGTGGGGCAACGCCAACGGCGCCGGGGAGGACAACCGCAACGTGGGCCGGATGGCTGTGCTGCTCGCCGGCCTGCCCACCAGCGTGCCCGCGACGACGGTCAACCGGCTCTGCGGGTCGAGCATGGACGCCACGATGATGGCGTCCCGCGCCATCGAGACCGGCGACGCGGAGGTCGTGGTCGCCGGCGGTGTGGAGTCGATGACGCGGGCGCCGTGGGTGCTCCCCAAGCCCTCGCGAGCGTTCCCGGCGGGCAACGTCACGGCGGTCTCCACCACCCTCGGCTGGCGGCTCGTCAACGAGCGGATGCCGGCGGAGTGGACGGTCTCGCTGGGCGAGGCCAACGAGCAGCTCGCCGACACGTATGGCATCACGCGCGAGCGCCAGGACGAGTTCGCGGCGCAGTCGCACAACCTCGCCGCTGCGGCGTGGGACGCCGGCTTCTACGACGACCTGGCCGTCGCGGTGCCCGGCGTCGACCTCGCCCGCGACGAGGGGATCCGGCCCGGCAGCAGCGCTGGCAAGCTCGCCGGCCTGAGGCCCAGCTTCCGCCCGGACGGCACGATCACGCCCGGCAACGCCTCGCCCCTCAACGACGGCGCCTCCGCCCTCCTGCTCGGCTCAGGCGCTGCGGCGAGCACCCTGGGACTGGATCCGCAGGCGCGGATCGCCGGACGGGGCTCCTTCGCCCTCGACCCGCAGCTGTTCGGTTACGCGCCCGTCGAGGCCGCCGCCATCGCGCTGCGACGCGCGGGCATCGGCTGGTCCGACGTGGGTGCGGTCGAGCTCAACGAGGCGTTCGCGGTCCAGTCCCTGGCCTGCGTCGACGCGTGGCTGGACCAGGGCCTGGCGGACGCCGGTCTCGTCAACGCGAAGGGCGGCGCCATCGCCATCGGCCACCCGCTCGGCGCCTCGGGAGCACGGGTCGTCGGCACCCTCGCCAAGCGGCTGCGGGAGACGGGGGAGCGCTGGGGCGTGGCCGCGATCTGCATCGGCGTCGGGCAGGGCCTCGCCGTCGTGCTGGAGAACGTACGCACCGAGGCGCTGTGATGGTGCTGGACGCCCCGAGGTTCAGGCAGGCACCCAGCAGATCCCGTAGCGCTGGCCCGCGTCCCACTGCTCCTGCGTCGGGCTCTCCTGCGACCAGGTGAAGTCCAGTGGGTCGGCGGCGCGCGAGCGGGCGGCGTCGCCGCACGGCCCCTCCATGCGGTCGGCCACCGCGTCCTTGGCTGGGAGCTTCTTGCCGGGGATGTCGACGGTGGAGACGGCGAGCCAGGCGTGCTTCGCCCCGCAGCCGACGCGCCGGAACGACTTCGTGCCGGGGGCGGCGGTCGCGCACATCGCGACGACCGGTGCGTCGCCGAAGCCCTTCGTGCTCCGCGGCAGGGGCAGCAGCCGCTTCGGTCCGGCCACGACGACGACGTCGCAGCGGAACCAGTCGGCACCGGCCTCGGCCCGCTGCGGGCTCGGCGTGAACCAGACCGACTGCGCCAGGCTCAGCCTCAGCTCGCGCGGCGTACGTCCGAGGTGCTTCGGGAGCCGTGCGGTGCACGTCGAGCGTGCCTGGCGCTGGGCGGCGCGCGAGTCGACCCGACGCACGTGACCGGCCTTCGTCTCGAGGTCGAGCCGGCCGACGAAGTAGGTCTCGGCCGTGTGCTTGCGCTTGCACCTCACCGGCTCGGTCCGCCCGACCACGGCGACCGCCTGGCCGAAGGACAGCAGGTGGCACTCGCCGATGCGCGGACGGGGGCCGGGGTCGGGTGGAGGTGCGGTCTCGGTCGGGTTCGGTGAGGCCGAGGGCGTCGTGTCGCTCACCGGATTCGTGGGCGACGCCGTGCACGCCGTCAGGGCGAGGACCAGTACGGCCAACCCAGCGAGTGCCTTCATCCCATCACCAGGGCCGCGAGCGTCCCGCCCAGGTCGTACGCCGACTCCCGGTCCGCCTCGCCGACATCGCCCAGCACCTCGAGCACCGGCGCCGCCTGGCGCCAGCCGAGGGCACCGACGATCGACTGCACCGAGCGCACCGCGCCGGTCGTGTCGTATCGGCCGTGGACATAGAGGCCGTACGGCTTGGGGCCGCCGTCCGCGGAGGCGGCCGAGCCGTCGTCGGCGAGCGACCCGCCGGCCTGCAGGAAGATCGAGTCGAAGAAGTGCTTGAGCGCGCCACTCATGTAGCCGAAGTTGGCGGGGGTCCCGAGCAGGTAGCCGTCAGCCGCCAGCACGTCGTCCGCGTCCGCCTCCAGCGCCGCGCGGACCACCAGCTCCACGCCCTCGATCGCGTCGTCCGAGGCGCCCGCGAGCACGGCCTCGGTCAACGCGGTGACCGACGGTGTCAGCGAGTGGTGGACCACCAGCAAGCGGGGCATGGCGGAAGCCTACGAGGGGGAGTAGCGTCGCGAGACGTGACCTTCGAGGTGGCGGGTGAGGCGTACGACCGGTTCATGGGTCGCTACTCCCAGCCGCTCGCCCGGCAGCTGGCCGACTGGCTGGAGCTGTCGGCAGGGCAACGCGCGATCGACGTGGGCTGCGGACCGGGCGCCCTCACCGGCGTGCTCGTGGACTCGCTGGGCGCCGACCACGTCGCGGCGGTCGACCCGAGCGAGCCGTTCGTCGCCGCGTGCCGCGATCGCCACCCGGGCGTCGACGTACGCCAGGGCGGCGCCGAGCTGCTCACGTTCGACGACGACACCTTCGACGTGGCAGCCGCGTGCCTCGTCGTCCACTTCATGTCCGACCCCGTCCGCGGCGTCGCCGAGATGGCCCGCGTGACCCGCGGGGACGGCTGGGTGGCGGCGACGGTCTGGGACCTCGCCGGGTCCCGGGCGCCGATGGCGCCCCTCTGGACGGCGATGGCCGAGGTGGCGCCCGAGCACCCCGACGAGAGCGACTTCCAGGGTGGCTCCCGTGACAGCCTCGTCAACATCTTCGAGGGTGCCGGACTACGTGACGTCGAGTCGGTAGAGCTCGCCGTCACCGTCACCCACCCGACCTTCGAGGAGTGGTGGGAGCCCTACCAGCACGGTGTCGGACCGGCCGGCGTGGCCATCGCTGCCCTCGGCGCCGACGACCGCGCCGGGCTCGAGCAGGTCCTGCGACGCAACCTCGGTGAGGGTCCGTTCGACCTCACCGCCGTGGCGTACGCCGCCCGCGGCCGCGCCTGACTGAGTACGTCACCCGATCGGGACCGGCGGCCACCTCGACCCGTCGAGGAGCACCCGGTCGCCCAGCGGCTCGTCGAGAGTGAGCTGCTGCGACACGGTCGGGTTGCCCGGGCACTCCTGCGCCCCCTGGGGCGGTCGGCTGGTCCAGTAGACGGTGACGTCGTGCGAGGTGGTGACGATCGACGGCTCGTCGAGGTGGGGCACGGGGTCCCGGGACCCCGTGCACGCGAGCTCCGTCACGTCGACCGTGACGGTCGTGGACGTGGTGTCCAGGGGCTTCGTGGACGACAGGTTCACCCACGTGCCGTCGTCGAGCACGGGTGCGAGGTGCCAGCAGTTGCCGTGCCCCGTCCACTTCCAGCCCTCACCCTCACGCTCCAGCGACATGGTCATCGCGTCCCTCGCCGGGCCCTCGAAGGTCCAGTCACCCAGCGCGATGGTCAGGTGGTCGTCGTCCTCGGCCAGCAACTTCCACGGCGTACGCCCGCCTTGGGGCAGGACGCGGGAGGTCTCCACGGAGAGCTTCGGCTCGGTGGCGATCGCGTCGAGTGCTGCCTCGATCTCGGAGCGGGGGATCGCGGGCTCGATGCCGTTCACCATCGCCGAAGGCACCCAGCCGGGATCACCGCCACAGCTCACCAGGAGCTCGTTCTCCACCCGGGTCAACGGCGGACCATCGGCACGCGGCGCGGCCCCCGAGTCGGTCTCGCCGCACCCCACGAGGAGACCGGCGAGCGCACATCCGGCGAGCAGCACTGCGCCCGGAGTCCCCCTCATGTGTCCACGGTATGGCCGATCCCGTACCCGATCGAGATGGGCGGGGCTATCGTTACTGAGTCATGATGCGCAGCCTGCTCCTCCTTCGCAGCCGCAACGAGGCCCCAGTAATCCAACGCTGAGCCGGCCCCCTCGTTGCGGAGTCGCGCGTGCCGGTCGCCCTTCAGCCACAGCGAGGACCTCATGACCCACCTGAGCAACACCACCAACCAGCAGGGCACCAGCCCGATGCCGTTCGGTCGCTACACGCCGTTCGTGCCCGTCGACGTGCCCGACCGCACCTGGCCGACCAGGAAGGTCGAGAGGGCCCCGCGCTGGCTCTCGACCGACCTGCGTGACGGCAACCAGGCGCTCATCGACCCGATGACGCCCGCCCGCAAGCTCACGATGTTCGAGCTGCTGGTCAAGCTGGGCTACAAGGAGATCGAGGTCGGCTTCCCGAGCGCCAGCCAGACCGACTTCGACTTCGTGCGCAAGCTCGTCGAGGAGGACCGGATCCCCGACGACGTACAGATCTCGGTGCTGACGCAGGCCCGCGAGGACCTCATCGAGCGCACCGTCGACTCGCTGGTCGGGGCGCCGCGCGCCACCATCCACCTCTACAACGCGACCGCGCCGCTCTTCCAGCGCGTCGTCTTCCACGTCAGTCCCGACGAGTGCCGCAACATCGCGGTCCGCGGCACCGAGATCGTGATGAAGTACGCCGAGGAGCGCCTCGGCAGCATCGTCGGCAGCCAGGACTTCGGCTACCAGTACAGCCCCGAGATCTTCACCCAGTCCGACACCGACTTCGCGCTGAGCGTCTGCGAGGCGGTCTCTGACGTGTGGCAGCCCGAGGCCGGTCGCGAGATCATCCTCAACCTGCCGGCCACGGTCGAGATGTCCACGCCCAACACGTACGCCGACCAGATCGAGTACTTCGGCCGCGGCCTGACCCGTCGCGAGCACTCCGCGATCAGCCTGCACCCGCACAACGACCGCGGCACCGCGGTCGCAGCCACGGAGCTGGCGCTGATGGCCGGCGCCGACCGGGTCGAGGGCTGCCTGTTCGGCCACGGCGAGCGCACCGGCAACGTCGACCTGGTGACGCTGGGCATGAACCTGTTCAGCCAAGGCATCGACCCGCAGGTCGACTTCGGCGACATCGACGAGGTGAGGCGCACGGTCGAGTACTGCACGAACCTGCCGGTCCACCCGCGCCACCCGTACGCCGGCGACCTCGTCTACACCGCGTTCTCCGGCTCCCACCAGGACGCCATCAAGAAGGGTCTCGAGGACCTCGACCGGCAGGCCGCCGCGCAGGGCGTCCCCGTCGGCGAGCTGCCGTGGGAGGCGCCGTACCTCCCGATCGACCCGAAGGACGTCGGGCGCACCTACGAGGCCGTGATCCGGGTCAACAGCCAGTCCGGCAAGGGCGGCGTGGCGTACGTCCTCAAGTCCGAGCACAAGCTCGACCTGCCGCGCCGCGCGCAGATCGAGTTCAGCCGGGTCGTGCAGCAGCACACCGACACCGAGGGCGGCGAGATCACGCCCGAGGAGATCTGGTCGGTCTTCCGTGCCGAGTACCTCGACCGCGAGACGCCGCTCAAGCTCAACTCGGTCCACACCTCCAGCGCCGCGGGCGAGAAGGACCAGCTCACGGTGGGGGTGTACGTCGAGGGCGAGCGGCAGGAGCTCTCCGGCGAGGGCAACGGCCCGATCGCCGCCTTCGTCGACGCCATCTCCGGCCTCGGACACGACGTCCGGGTGCTCGACTACGCCGAGCACGCGCTCTCCGCGGGCGGCGACGCGATCGCGGCGGCGTACGTCGAGTGTGCCGTCGGCGAGAAGGTGCTGTGGGGCGTCGGGCTCGACGCCAACATCGTCACCGCCTCGCTGAAGGCCGTGATCAGCGCCGTGAACCGCGCCTGAGCGGATAGATTCCCGTCATGTTGGTGAGCGAGCGGATCGGCCAGTTCTTCGTCGAGTCCGACGGCGGGCGCGACCGCCTGGAGTACACCGAGTACGGCTCGGGCGACCAGTGGGTCGTGCTCCTGCACGGCCTCCTCATGCCTCGCCGGATGCAGCAGCCGCTCGCCCGGGCGATGGCGGCCCAGGGTCTGCACGTCGTCACGCTCGACCTCCTCGGGCACGGCCGGTCTGACCAGCCGGCTGACCCGCTCGTCTACTCGATGACGGCGTTCGGTCGGCAGGTCGTCGCGCTGCTCGACCACCTCGGCGCCGAACAGGCGGTGGTCGGCGGCACCTCGCTCGGCGCCAACGTCTCGCTCGAGGTCGCGGTGATCGCACCCGAGCGGGTCAAGGGACTGATCGTCGAGATGCCGGTGCTCAACCACGCACTGGTGGCCGGGATCCTGTCCTTCGTGCCGATCATGCTGGCCGCGCGCTACCTGCCGTTCACGGCCAACGCGCTCCAGAAGGTCTCCCGCTCGGTGCCCCGCGGGCTCGTGCCGTTCTGGGCGGGCATCGGGCTGGACACGATCGACCACCGCGCCGACTCGATCGCCTCGCTCCTGCACGGCGTGATCTTCGGCCGGCTCGCCCCGTCATCGCGGCTGCGTCGCCGGATCCAGGCTCCTGCCCTGGTGGTCGGCCACCCGATCGACCCGATCCACCCCTTCGTCGACGCCGACATGCTGGCCGCCGAGCTGCCCCACGTGCGGTTCGAGCGGGCCACCTCGATCCTCGAGTGGCGCTTCCGTCCGGAGCGCCTCACCACTGCCGCCGCCGACTTCGCGCTCGACTGCTGGGCGACCCCGGGCCGGTCGGCCCGGGGTCGCTCAGCGACCTGATCGGTCTCGCTCAGTCGGTGTCCGAGCCCGGCAGTGCCGCGCCCGGGACCTCGCTCGGGAGGTAGATCTCGGCGTCGCCCGGGTAGGGCAGGTCCCAGTGGTGGGCGTCGTACCAGGTGTAGCGATTCATCAGCTCCGGGTTGGCGTAGTCGGCGCGGGCCTGCTCGCCACTCAGGTGCTGCTGGTCCGCCCACTTCTCCCATTCCACGACGTATGAGACGTACGCCGCGGGCGTGGCGGGAGCCTTGGCCGCCGCCCGGGCCCCGGTCGGGGTGTCGAGACCGCACGCCGGCGCCGTCTTGATGTTCTCCGTCAACGAGATCCGGTTCTTCCGGGCGGTGTAGGGAGCGAGGTCCGGCTTCTTGGTGAAGGCGTCGAACATCGGCGTCGCGGCGGCGACCTTCTGGTTGAGCGGCTCCGCGCCGAGGATCTGCTCGATCGTGCGGACCATGTTCATCTGCGTGTAGTAGGTCGACACGGTCCTGCCGTGGGTGGCCCAGGGGCTGATCACCTGCACAGGTGCGCGGTGTCCGTCGACGTGGTCGGCGCCGTTCTGGCTGTCGTCCTCGACCACGAAGATCGCCGAGTCCTTCCACCACTTGCTGTGCGAGATGGTGTCGACGATCTTGCCGACGGCGACGTCGCCGCTGGCCACGTTGGAGCGCGCCGAGACCGGGCCGCCGGTGTGGTCGTCGGAGAGCCAGATCATCTGGAAGTCCTGGGGGCCGGACTTCTGGAAGTCCTGCTTCCAGATCTGGTAGCGGTAGAGGTCCGGGATCGACATGTCGAACGGCGGCGAGAGCGGGTGGGTGATCTCGTTGAGCGAGGGGATCACCGAGCCGTAGTTGCCCGCGAGCGCGGGCGCCGTCAGCTGGGCGGGGTCGCCGCCTGCCTCGACGCTCTGGCTCGCGCAGTAGTACTGCTGCCAGGTGCCGGCCGGCTTGCCCTCGGTGTAGATGAACTCGCCGTAGTTCTTCGCACTGTGGCCCGCCGCCTGCACCGCAGTCCAGAGGAACCCCGAGCGCTGGTGGCCGAGCACGTCCTCCTCCGTGTCGTAGCTGCGGACGTACTCGCCCGCGCTGGACTCGGTGTACTCCGGGTTGTCGCCCTGCATCAGCCAGTTGTGGCCCTCGGCGGAGTTGGTGCCGGTGTCGTAGACGTTGTCGTAGAGGCCGAACTGGCGTGACAGCGCGTGGATGTTGGGCGTGACCTGCTCGCCGAACTGCGCGAGCGACGGGTCGCCGTTGCCCTCGGGCATGTCGCCGTGGACCTGGTCGTAGGTGCGGTTCTCCTTGACCAGCATGAAGACGTGCTTGATCGTCGACGGGTCGCCGATCCGCTTGGGCACCGGCACCGCCTTGGCGCGGTTGCCCGTCGCGTGCTTGGTGTCGGTGTCGGCCGGGCCCCAGCCGTTCTGGGCGAAGACCTGCGGGGTGAGGGTCTCCCGGATCTCGGTGTCGTCGGGCAGGGTGAACCGCGTCAGGGACGCGGTCGTGCCATGCGTGCCACGGCCCGTCGCGGGGGTGGTGCCGTAGCCCTGGTTGAACGTGATGAGCGGACCGCGCGCGTCGATGCCGCGGCGGTTGGCGACGACCAGCCCGTCGCCGACGGAGAACACGTCCTCGGGGTAGTAGTCGGTCGGGACGAGGCCGACGTACCCGACGGGGTCGAGCGCGCTCTCGCCGAGGGTGTAGACGGCGATCGCGTTGGCGCGGCCCAGGCTGACCAGCAGCTTGCCCCGGTGGACGGTGATCGCGTCGGGTGCGTACCCGACGTCGGACCCCTGCCACGGCGTGGTGGCGATGGTCTGCACGACCTGGTCGGTGGCGGTGTCGACGACGGAGACCGTGTCGTCGTTGGTGTTGGCGACGTAGAGCGCACCGTCGTGCTCCTGCATGGCCGTCGGGTGGAGCCCCACCGGGACGCTGCCGACGGGTGCACCCGACGTCTGGGGGTCGATGACGCTGAGGGTGCCGGTGGTCGATGTGCCGCGCACCGGGTCGGCCGGCACTGCGGTGCCGTACGAGTCCTGGGTCGCGTCGCCGGCGACGGCGCGCCGCCCGCCCTCGTTGCTGACGTAGAGCCTGGAGCCCACGAAGCGCAGCTGGCGCGGGGCGATGCCCACCTGCCAGGTGCGGGTGATCGCGCCGCTCGCAGGGTCGATGGCAACGACCGCGTTCTGGCCGTTGAGCCCGGCGTAGAGCGTGGCGCCGTCGGGGGAGTAGGTGAGACCCGAGGTGAGGGCCCGCTGGCCCGCGAGGGCCGGGACCGGGACCTTCGTCGGGGCGCCGAGCGTCCCGTCCGGGTTCACCGGGAACCGGGTGAGGCCGGTCGCGTTGGGCATCCAGAGGACGGTGCCGTCGGGGGAGTAGAGCGGGCCCTCCTGCCCGACGGTGTTGTCCGTGAGCCGCAGGTCGACCCCCGCGGCGGTCCCGGCGCGCCAGATCAGGCGGTAGGTCGAGAGGTCGAAGACCTGCATCGACACCGAGCGGTCGTTCGAGGTCGCGGCGAGGAAACGGCCGTCCGGGCTGACGGTGGAGCCCATGAACTTGCCGTACGGCGTCACCAGCCGCTCGCCGAGCGGCTTGAGGACCTGGTCGGAGGAGATCTGCAGGCCCTCGGCGTACTCGGTGCCGACCTGGTGGTCGGCGAAGCCGACGGTGGTGCCGTAGGCGACTCCACCAGTGACAGCGAGGGTCACCACGCCGGCGATCACGCCGATCGGCCGGGTGCGGAGCAGGCGCGATCGTACGGGCCTCTCCACACGGTTGCGGGTCACGTTCATGGTGGTCCTCCTGGTGGGTGGTGAGTGGCGCTAGGGGTACTTCTGCGGAGACTGCTGATCGGTCGGGGCGAGCAGGTCGAGCGAGCCGTCGAGCTGCCACAGCGGGTTGGGCGCGTCACCGGCCGGCGTACGCACCTGGAAGTAGCCGTTGACCTCCTTGGGCCCGTCGCCGTCGGCGACGTACTTGCCGTCGGCGAGCACGTCGAGCTGGTAGATCGCGCTGCCCGTCGCGGTCGACCCGGGGAGCGTCCAGCTCACGACGCACCGCCAGTCGGAGCCCGGCCCCTCGTCGACCACGCGGTCGCCGCCCTTGTCGCAGCGCGCGGTGCTCTGCAGGTCGGCCTCCGTCACGGCCGGCCGACCGAGCTGCTCGGTCTGGAGGACGTAGAGGTGCGAGAACGACGTGGAGATCGCGGCTTCGACCTTGGACCTGTCGATGCCCGAGCCCGTCGCCCCGGTCGTGGCAAGGACGGCCCCCGTGCTCACGGCGACCAGGGCGGCCATGGGGGCGATGCCGCCCAGCAGGAAGCGGCGCCCGGAGCCGTCGTACGCCAGGTCGGTGAAGTCGCGCCGCACGAAGAGCCGGTGGGCGAGCCAGGTCGCCAGCACGATCCAGGCGAGGCTGGCAGCGAGGGGGATCCAGAGTGGTCCCTGCTGCCCGGGATCGGTGAGCAGCCCGCGCCAGCCGGTGAAGGCACTCACGGGGAGGACGACGCGGAGGGCGACCGGCACCGGCATCAGGGCGACGCCCTGGAGCACCAGTGCGACGACGACCGGGAGCAGCAGCCCGAGAGGTGAGCGGCCCAGGGCCACTGATCCGAGCAGGCCGACGGCGGCGAAGGCGAGCGTCGGGGGTACGACGCTGAGCCAGGCGAGCAGGACGGTCCGGGCCACCTCGCCGGAGGTCATCGCGTGCCCGTCGAGGCCCGGTAGGGGATGGCTGCCGACCACCGCCAGCCCGCCTGCGACCGACGACAGCGCCAGGGCCGCCACCAGCACCAGCACCACCGTGAGCGCGGCCAGCGCCTTGGCGGCGAAGATCATCCCGGGCGAGCGGACAGCGACCATGAGGTGTCGCCACGTGCCGAGCCGGTCCTCGACCGCGAACACGTCGCCCGCGACCAGTGCCGTGAGCAGCGGAAGCACCAGCGTGCCCATGAAGACGAGCACCGCGAGCGAACCCGCCCACCCGGACTGCCCCATCCAGCGTCCGTACAGCGCATCGGCAGGCAACGAGGTCTGACCGCTGATGACGGCGGTGTAGGCCGCGGGCGCGACGAGGCAGGCGACGAGCACCAACCTCAGGCGCCACTGCGAGACCAGCTTGAGCAGCTCGAAGCGATAGACGCTGGTCCACGGAACGGCCGTGGTCTCGCGCACGGTCGGCGCGCCGAGGGTGGCGGCAGTCATGCCGCACCCCCGGAGCCGGTGAGCGCGAGGAACGCCGCCTCGAGCGGGGGCACGACAGGGCCGAGCTCGCGGATCGCGACGCCGTCGGCGACGAGGCGCCGGACGAGGTCGTCGACGGCCGGTTCCGGACCGCGCACGACGATGGCCCGGTCGTCGACAGGGTGACCGTGGCGTGCCACCACCCGCAGAGACGGCGTACCCGCTGCGAGCCGATGGGCGGCGACGGGGTCGGCGGTCACGAGCCGGTAGTCCAGCTCGCCGCTCTCGGTGACGAGCTTGTGGATCGGTCCGGTGAACACGACGCGGCCCTCGGCGAGCAGGGTCACCTCGTCGCACAGCGCCGCCAGGTCGTCCATCCGGTGGCTGGAGAGGATCACGGTCGCGCCGTCGGCCGCGAGGTCGGTGAGGATCCGGTGCACCTGGTGCTTGCCCGCGGGGTCGAGGCCGTTGGCCGGTTCGTCGACGACGAGGAGCCGCGGGTCGCCGAGCAGCGCTGCGGCAAGCCCCAACCGCTGCCGCATGCCGAGGGAGAACCCGCGGGTCGGGTCGGCCGCGACATCGAGGAGGCCGACGCGGTCCAGGAGCGCGTCGACGTCCGGGGCGGTCCGGCCGGACCGGAGGCGCGCGAGCGCGGTCAGGTTCTGGCGTGCGGTCAGGCTGGGGTAGAGGCCCGGAGCGTCCACGAAGCCGGCGACGCCGTCCGGCACGGTCGCTCCGACGCCATTGCCCAGCACCTCGAGCGTGCCCGAGGTCGGCCGGGAGAGGCCGAGGAGCAGTCCGAGGAGGGTGGTCTTGCCGGCGCCGTTGGGCCCGACCAGGCCGTGGACCTGCCCCGTGGGGATGTCGAGGTCGACGCCTCCGAGGGCGATGACGTCGCCGAACCGCTTGGTGAGGTCGCGCACCCGCACAGCAAGGGCAGACATGACCCACCTCCATCCCGAGATCGAGGTCGTACGGAGGAGCCCGAGCGCCCCTCCGTCGAGTGACGCTAGGAGCCCCGGATGGACTCCGCCGCTCACTCAGGCGAACGGCCGGCGAACGACAGCGGGACCGGAGCGCGCTGCGGGGCTTCGCGCCACCCGTGGGGGACAATGGTCGGGTGCCCCTCTACCGCGACGAGGCGGTCGTGCTGCGCACCCACAAGCTGGGTGAGGCCGACCGCATCATCACCCTGCTGACGCGTCAGCACGGGCGGGTGCGCGCGGTCGCCAAGGGCGTGCGGCGTACGACGTCGCGCTGGGGCTCGCGCCTCGAGCCGTTCACCCACGTCGACCTGCAGCTCGCGGAGGGGCGCAGCCTCGACGTGATCACCCAGGCCGAGACGCTCGAACCGTTCAACGCGCGGCTCGGCCTCGACTACGACCGCTACACCGCCGGCACGGTGATGCTCGAGACCGCCGAGCGGCTCGTCACCGAGGAGAAGGAGCCCGCGGTCCAGCAGTTCCTCCTGCTCGTCGGCGGCCTTCGCGCGATGGCCGGTGGGGAGCACCCGGCCAAGCAGGTGCTCGACTCCTACCTCCTGCGCTCGCTGTCGGTCGCGGGCTATGCGCCGTCGTTCGACCACTGCGTGCAGTGCGGCATCGAGGGGCCACACCGGTTCTTCAACCCGTCCGCCGGTGGCGTGCTCTGCGCGTCGGACCGGCTGCCCGGCTCCGCGACCCCGGCCTCCGAGACGGTGGTCCTGCTGGGCGCCCTGCTCGTCGGCGACTGGCCGGTCGTCCACGCCGCCGACCCGCGCCACCTGCGCGAGGCGAGCAACCTGGTGACGGCGTACCTCTCCTGGCACCTCGAGCGCGGCCTGCGCTCGATGGCGTACGTCGAGCGCTGACCGCGGCGGGTCAGTCCTGCTCCACGCCGGACATGTCCGCGCAGAGGACGCCCTTGTTGCCGTCCTGGTCGGCGATGACGGTCAGCCCGGGCGACTGGGTGTCGTCGACGACGGTCCCGCCGGCAGCCACGGCGGCGGCGATCCGTTGCTCGACCACCTCGGCCGCGACGTAGACCTCGACGTGGAACCGCTGCCCGTCGGGCTCGTCCTCCCCGAACCACAGGTTCGGCACGCGGACCGTGGCGTCGCGGACCTCGTCGCTCGGTGACCCGCGTCCCTGCGAGTCGGCGCTGCCGGTGAGCAGGGCGGCCCAGACCGGGGCGATGGTCGCCGAGTCCGTGGTGTCGAGGCCGAGCTCGAGCTCGCTCACCGCGGCAGGGTCGGCCGTGAGCCGGTGCTCGGCCGCGATCTCCGTGATCCGGCGGGCCAGGTCGACGTCCTGCTGAGTGGGCCACTCGACGACGTACTCCGTGCCGTCGTCGTCGCGGTAGATCGCGTCCGCGGTGACCAGCTCGAGGTCGACGTGGCCCCGGCCGATCGCCACGCGCGGGTGGTGGTTGACCTCGTCGCCCGCCTCACCGACGGCCGTGACGAACCGCGCCGCGGCGCCGAAGTCGTCGACCAGGTAGCGGGCGTGCAGCCCCTGCGCGAGCTTGCGCCAGTCGGTCAGGTCGGCCTCGGCGATCTGTGCGCCACGCAGCATGTCCATGGTCGGCGACCCTAGTCGCGGCCTCCGACAGTGGCTGCGGGCCGCCGAGTCCTAGGCTGTCCACCGTGAAGCGACAGGTGAGGCCGCCGACCCCGCACCCGAGTGGCGCGACACCGCCGCCCGTGCCGCGCGAGCTGGTCCCCGAGCACGTCGCGATTGTCATGGACGGCAACGGCCGGTGGGCGAAGCAGCGTGGGCTGCCGCGTACGAAGGGCCACGAGGAGGGCGAGAGCACGCTCTTCGACGTCGTCGAGGGCGCGATCGAGATCGGCGTCAAGGCGATCTCCGCCTACGCCTTCTCCACCGAGAACTGGTCGCGCTCACCAGACGAGGTGCGCTTCCTGATGGGGTTCAACCGCGACGTGATCCGCCGCCGCCGCGACGAGATGCACGAGCTCGGCGTACGCGTGCGCTGGGCCGGCCGCGCCCCGCGCCTCTGGAAGTCGGTCATCAAGGAGCTCCAGGTCGCCGAGGAGATGACCAAGGACAACGACGTCCTGACCCTCACGATGTGCGTCAATTACGGCGGTCGCGCGGAGCTCGCCGACGCCGCGCGCTCGATCGGCCGCGAGGTCGCGGCGGGCCGGCTCAACCCGGACAAGATCGACGAGAAGACCTTCGCCCGCCACCTCTACGTCCCCGAGCTGCCCGACGCCGACCTGATCTGGCGTACGTCGGGCGAGCAGCGGCTCTCCAACTACATGCTGTGGCAGGCGGCGTACAGCGAGCTGGTCTTCACCGACGTGCTCTGGCCCGACGTCGACCGGCGCCACCTGTGGGCGGCCGTCGAGACGTACGCCAGCCGCGACCGCCGCTACGGCGGGGCGCTGCCCAACCAGGCGCCCCAGAACTAGCGGCAGGCCGGGCAGGTCCCGAAGATCTCCAGCGTGTGGCTGATGTCGGCGAAGCCGTGCTCCGACGCGATGGCGTTGGTCCACCGCTCCACCGCCGGCCCCTCGACCTCGACGGTCGCCCCGCAGGTGCGGCACACGAGGTGGTGGTGGTGCGCGTCGGAGCAGCTGCGCCAGATCGCCTCGCCGTCCTCGTTGCGCAGCATGTCGACCTCGCCGGCGTCCGCCAGCGCCGACAGCGTGCGGTAGACCGTCGCGAGGCCCACCGAGTCGCCCTGCTGCGAGATCAGGTCGTGGATCTCCTGGGCGCTGCGGAAGTCGTCGAACCCCGCGAGCGCGGCCGCGACCGCTCGCCGCTGTCGGGTGGGCCGGACCGCGCGCCGGCCCTGGTCAGTGCTCGTCATAGTGCTCTCCGTGTACGGCGTGCCGGTGGCCGTCGTGGACGTAGTCGACGTGGTCGGCGTGGGGAACTGCCGGGTGGCCGCAGTCCTCGCCGTGCTCGTGGGGGTGTACGTCGGCGGAGCGGTGCGGAGCCGCGGCGACCTCGGGGAAGGGGGCCATGAGCCTGCTGCGGCGGCGCAGCCAGACGCCGATCGGCCAGGTGGCGGTGAACATGGCCAGGGCCAGCAGCACGATCGTCGGACCGGGTGCGACGTCCACGCGGAAGGAGAGTGCGGCACTCACCAGCAGGCCACCGACGGAGGCCACGCAGCCGACGAGCATCGCTCCGACGAACGTCGCCCGGAAGGAGCGCGCGAGCTGCTGCGACGTCGCCACCGGCACCACCATGAGCGCCGAGACCAGCAGCAGGCCGACAGTGCGCATCGCGACCGTGATGCTGACGGCGGCCAGCACCGCGATCAGCAGGTTGTAGCCGCGGACCCGCAGGCCCGCCACCCGGGCGAAGTCCTGGTCGCTGGCCACGGCGAAGAGCTGGGGCGACAGTCCGAGCGTCAGGACGAGGACCACCACGGTGAGGACCGCGGTGAAGACCACGTCGGTGTACGAGATGCTGTTGAGCGAGCCGAAGAGGTAGGACTGCAGCGTCGCCGCGCCCTGTCCCGCGATGCCGGTGATGAGCACGCCTCCAGCGAGTCCGCCGTAGAAGAGCAGCGCCAGCGCGACGTCGCCGTTGGTGTGGCCGCGCTCGCGGATCACCTCCATCAGCACCGCGCCGAGCACCGCGACCACGATGGCGGACCAGGTGGGGGAGGCGCCCGTCAGCAGGCCGAGGGCCACGCCGGTCACGGCCACGTGCCCGATGCCGTCGCCGAGCAGTGCCAGCCGGCGCTGGACGATGAACGTGCCGATCGCCGGCGCCGCCAGCCCGGTGAGCAGGGCCGCGACCAGCGCGCGCTGCATGAAGTCGAGGGACAGAAGGTCGAGGAACGTCATGATCGGTTCCTCCGCTCCCAGTCGAAGGGGGAGGAGACGTGGGGTGCGTGGTCGTGCCCACCCGGCACGTCATGGTCGTGGTGGTGGTGCGCGTGCGAGGCGACCTCCTGCGTGAGCGGCGGGCCGTCGTACGCCACCCATCCGTCGCGCATCACGACCGTCCGGTCGATCAGCGGCATCATCGGGCCGATCTCGTGCGCCACCAGCACGATGGTCGCGCCGCGTTCCTTGAGCCGGCGCAGCGCGTCGGCGAGTGCCTGCTGGTTGGGGAGGTCGACGCCCGCGGTGGGCTCGTCGAGCACGAGCAGGTCCGGCTCGCCCGCGAGCGCCCGGGCGATGAGCACCCGTTGCTGCTGGCCGCCCGACAGCTGGGAGACGCCGTACGACGCCCGCTCGGCGAGGCCGACGACCTCGAGCGCGGACTCGACGGCAGACCGGTCGGCCGCGCTGGTCGGGCGCAGCAGGCGGCGCCGGCCGACGCGTCCGGAGGCGACGACCTCGCGGACCGTGGCGGGCACTCCGCCGGTCGCGGTCGAGCGCTGCGGCACGAAGCCGACCCGCTGCCAGTCGCCGAAGTCGTCGAGCGGCGTCCCGAAGAGGCGTACCTCGCCGCGAGCCACCGGCAGGAGCCCGGTGAGCGCACGGACGAGGGTGGACTTGCCCGAGCCGTTCGGTCCGAGCAGCGTCACCATGTCGCCGGCGTGGACGGTCAGGTCGACGTCGCGCAGGATCGGTCGTCCCCCGATCGCGACGGAGACCCGGTCGAGGACGACGGGAACGCTGGTGTCGGTGGGCGTCACGAGCAACCGTTTGCCTGCTTGAGGGCGGTGAGGTTCTCGCGCATGAGGGAAAGGTAGTCCTCGTCGGCCGTGTCGTCGGACAACCCCTCGATGGGGTCGAGCACCGCGGTGGACACGCCGAGGTCGCCGGCCAGCGTCTCGGCCATCTTCGGGCTGACCAGTCGCTCGGAGAAGACGGTGGTCACGCCGTCCTCGGTGATGAGCTCCTGGAGGCGGGCCAGGTCGGCTGCCGTGGCCTCGGCGTCGGGGGACAGCCCGGCGATCGGCTCGAAGTCCAGCCCGTAGCGCGTGAGGTAGCCGAAGGCCTGGTGGCTGACCACCGTCGTGGTCCGCTCGCAGGAGGCCAGCCCCGCGGTGTAGTCGGCGTCGAGCGACTCGAGCTCGCCGCGCAGCGCAGCCGCGTTGTCGGCGTACGTCTGGGCCGCCTCGGGGTCGATCTCGCCCAGCTCGTCGGCGACCGCGTCGGCGAAGTCCGCGACCAGCAACGGGTCGAGCCAGAAGTGTGGGTCCACGTCGCCGTGCTCGGCGTGCTCCTCCTCGGTCTCGCCCTCGTGCTCCTCGTGGTCGTCCTCGCTCGCGGGCAGCAGGTCGACGACCGAGGCGGCGTCCAGCACGGGCGCGTCGGCACCCTCGACGGTGGCGTCGACCGCCGGCTGGAAACCGTCCTCGACGACGATGAGGTCCGCGTCCTCCAGGGCCGCGGTCTGGGCGATGGTCAGCGCCAGGTCGTGCGGCTCCTGACCGGGCTGCGTCAGGTTCTCCACCGTCCAGTCGTCGCCTGCCACCCGACCGGTCACCCAGGCCAGCGGGTAGAACGCCGCGACAGCCGAGCGACCATTCCCGGCTCCGTCGGCGGACCCGCCGCAACCCGCAAGGAGGAGGGCCGAGGCGAGGGCCGTGGCGAGGGCAACAGGTCGAGCGGCAGACAACATGAGAACGATTCTCACCTCTTTTGAGAACCATTGTCAAACACTCGCGGTAGTCCACCGGGAAATGGTCGTCAGGACGGCAGCCGGACGACCAGAACCCGGTGGACTACCCCGGCCGTAGGGTGAGCCCGTGCTCGTCGTCACCCGCCTCCGCGCCCCCGGTCCCGACCCCACCGCGGGGGAGGAGCTGCGTCGCGGGCTGCTGCACGCGCTCGCGATCCTGGCCGCCAAGCCCGGCCACGTCCGCGGCGAGGTCGGGCGCAACGTCGACGACCCGACCCTCTGGGTGCTGACCACGCGGTGGGAGAACGTCGGCTCGTACCGCCGGGCACTGGGGTCGTACGAGGGCAAGATGCACATCCAGCCACTGATGGTGCACGCGGTCGACGAGCCCAGTGCGTACGAGGTCGTGGAGGAGGGGACCGACCTCAACGAGGCCCAGCCCCGGTCGTTAGGCTGAGCGCTCGCCCGATCGGGCCGGCAGCCAGCCGGCCCGCCTCGCCTGATCCTGAAGGAACTCCCTCGTGGCCAAGCCTGCTCCGACCGCCCTGGACAACGTCGTCTCGCTCGCCAAGCGCCGAGGCTTCGTCTACCCCTGCGGCGAGATCTACGGCGGCACCAAGTCCGCCTGGGACTACGGCCCGCTCGGGGTGGAGCTGAAGGAGAACATCAAGCGTCAGTGGTGGCGCTTCATGGTCACCCGTCGCGACGACGTGGTCGGCCTCGACTCGAGCGTCATCCTGCCGACCCGCACGTGGGAGGCCAGCGGCCACCTGAGCACCTTCAGCGACCCGCTGACCGAGTGCCAGTCCTGCCACAAGCGGTTCCGTGCGGACCACATGCAGGAGGACTACGCCGCCAAGAAGGGCACCCCCGAGAAGCCGATCGACCCCGACACGGTCGACATCAACGAGCTGATCGCGTGCCCCAACTGCGGCACCCGCAACGCGTGGACCGAGCCGCGCAACTTCAACATGATGCTCAAGACCTACCTCGGCGTGATCGAGGACGAGTCCGGCCTGCACTACCTCCGGCCCGAGACCGCTCAGGGCATCTTCCTCAACTTCGCCAACGTTGTGACGAGCAGCCGGCAGAAGCCGCCGTTCGGGATCGCCCAGATGGGCAAGAGCTTCCGCAACGAGATCACCCCCGGCAACTTCATCTTCCGCACGCGCGAGTTCGAGCAGATGGAGATGGAGTTCTTCGTCAAGCCAGGCGAGGACGACGAGTGGTTCCGCTACTGGATCGAGGAGCGCACCCGCTGGTACGTCGACCTCGGCATCAACCCCGACAACCTGCGCCACTACGAGCACCCGGCCGAGAAGCTGTCGCACTACTCCAAGGGCACGACTGACATCGAGTACCGCTTCGGGTTCTCGGGTCGTGACTTCGAGGAGCTCGAGGGCATCGCCAACCGCACCGACTTCGACCTCAAGCAGCACAGCGAGTTCTCCGGCAAGGATCTGTCGTACTACGACCAGGCCGCCGACGAGCGCTACCTGCCGTACGTCATCGAGCCCGCCGCCGGCCTGACCCGCTCGCTGATGGCATTCCTCATCGACGCCTACACCGAGGACGAGGCGCCCAACACCAAGGGAGGCGTCGACAAGCGCGTCGTGCTCAAGCTCGACCCGCGCCTCGCGCCGGTGAAGGTCGCCGTGCTGCCGCTGAGCCGCAACGCTGACCTCTCGCCCAAGGCCAAGGCGCTGGCCGCCGAGCTGCGCCAGAACTGGAACGTCGAGTTCGACGACTCCGGCGCGATCGGCCGCCGCTACCGCCGCCAGGACGAGATCGGTACGCCGTTCTGCGTGACCGTCGACTTCGAGACGCTCGACGACGACGCGGTCACCATCCGCGAGCGCGACACGATGAGCCAGGAGCGGGTCAGCCTCGACGGGATCACCCGCTGGTTCGCGGAGAAGCTTGTCGGCTGCTGATCCACGGCAGCGCCGCGTGCCACGATGTCGGCATGCGGCGGACGGTGGTGCTCACGACGGCCCTCATGCTGGCGGCGACCGGCTGCTCGGGCAGCGACTCCGGTACGACGCCCACGCCCGCCACGACCAGCGGGGCCGTCGACACGGCTGCGGCCACGGATCCCGGCACCGACCTCGAGCTCGGTGACGAGGCGACGCTGGTCTGGCAACCCGCAACGAGCCTCACCGGCGTGCTCGAGCTGAGCGTCGACGCGGTGGCCGAGCAGCGCCAGTCGGTGTTCGACGGCTGGATCCGCGACGACGTGATGGCGGCCTCGCGGCCGTACTTCGTCACCGTGACACTGACCAACGCGGGGGAGTCCGACCTCGCAGGGCAGGACGTCCCGCTCTACCTCCGCGACGACAACGGCACGCTCGGCGCGCCGTGGACCTTGGGCGGCGACTTCGCCGCGTGCCAGAGCGGGCCACTGCCCACGCCGTTCGGGGCGGGCACGGACGCGGGGATGTGCCTGGTCTACCTGGTGCCCGACGGCGCCCGGATCGAGGACCTGGTGTTCGAGCCGACCGAGGGCTACGACCCGATCACCTGGTCCGGTGAGGTGCAGGCGCCGGAGAAGAAGGCGGACGGGAAGAAGAACCAGAAGCAGGACGGGAAGAAGCGGAAGCGCGGCTGATTTGGGCGGCGAGCGAGCCGGTTCGACAATGGGGGCATGTCCGCGCTCCCCACCTCCCTGACGCTGGGGTCGCTGCGCGTCGAGACGCCGGTGGTGCTGGCGCCGATGGCGGGCATCACCAACGCGGCCTACCGCCGGCTCTGCGCCGAGCAGGGGGCCGGTCTGTACGTCTCCGAGATGATCACCAGCCGCGGACTCGTCGAGGGCGACGAGACCACGCAGAAGATGCTGGTCTTCGACGAGCTCGAGACCGTCCGCTCCGTGCAGCTCTACGGCACCGACCCGGTCTACATCGGCAAGGCCGTCGAGATCCTGTGCGCCGACCACGGCGTGGCCCACGTCGACCTCAACTTCGGCTGCCCGGTCCCCAAGGTGACCCGCAAGGGCGGCGGGGGAGCGCTGCCGTGGAAGCGCGGCCTCCTCGGCGAGATCCTCGAGCACGCGGTCTCCGCCGCGGCGCCGTACGACGTCCCGGTGACGATGAAGACCCGCAAGGGCCTCGACGACGACCACCTGACCTACCTCGACGCCGGCCGGATCGCCCAGGAGTCCGGCGTCGCCGCGATCGCCCTGCACGGACGTACGGTCCAGCAGGCCTACTCCGGCCAGGCCGACTGGGACGCGATCGCGGCCCTCGTCGCGCACGTCGACCTCCCGGTCCTCGGCAACGGCGACATCTGGGAGGCGGCCGACGCGCTCCGGATGGTCGAGCAGACCGGTGCCGCCGGTGTGGTCGTGGGTCGCGGCTGCCTGGGCCGGCCGTGGCTGTTCCGCGACCTCGCCGCCGCGTTCAACGGCGAGGCCGTCGCCACGCTCCCTGCCCTCGGTGAGGTCCGCACGATGATGCGCCGCCACGCCGAGCTGCTCTCCGAGCACATGGGGGAGGAGCGCGGCTGCAAGGAGTTCCGCAAGCACGTCGCGTGGTACCTCAAGGGCTTCCCGGCCGGTGGCGAGCTGCGCCACCAGCTCGCTCTCGTCGACTCCCTCGCCACCCTCGACGACCTGCTCGACGGACTCGACCCGGACGCGACGTTCCCGGAGCGCGAGCTCGGCACGCCGCGCGGCCGGCAGGGCGCGCCCCGCAAGAAGGTGGCGCTCCCCGACGGGTGGCTCGACGACACCGACGGGCGTGGATCTCACCTCCGCGAGGACGCGAACGAGACCACAGGGGGCTGATGGCCCCAGCCTCTCGGCGTACGCAGGGATCCGTCGCGGGTGAGCGGGAACACGTGCGTTTTTACCGGGGGTGATGGGGACAGGCAGAGAATCCTGTGCTCTACTCGATGATCGCGTCGGCGTGGGCACGGGTTCCCCCTCGTGGATCGGCGCACTGTCCCCCGTCAGCAAGTGCAAAGGATCAGCGCTGTGGCTCAGCATCGCCACAAGCGGGAAGCCCCTGCTACCCCCCGTCCGCTCCGTCAACCCCGAGTGCCCCGCTCCGTCCTGGTGTCCGCACCGATCGCCGTCGTGGCGACGCTGTCCGCGGTGACCATGGGCATGCTCGCGGCCGAGCCGGCGACGTCCGACGACAGCCTCCTCGCCTCGTCCGGGACCCAGTCGTTCGCCAGCGCCGCCTCGTCGGCCCTGAGCCGCCGCGGCGACGTCGTGTCGCGCTCCACCATCCGCACCGCCGCGAAGGCCGAGTCCGCCGCGCGCCAGGACATCGAGGTCGACCAGCAGGCGCGACGCCTCGCGAAGAAGGTCGACTCGTCCATGTGGACCACCGACGTGCTCAACCTCTGGTCGGGCCCGTCGGAGAAGTCCGACAAGCTCGGTGAGCTCGGCGCTGTGAAGCAGGTGGCGGTCACGGGTCGTGAGCAGGCCGGCCGCACCCAGGTCGTCCTGGACGGTCAGTCGCGCTGGGTGAGCTCCGACTACCTCAGCCAGGACAAGCCCGAGCCCGAGCCGGCCGGCCCGAGTCTCGGCGGCGTCTGCGCCAACGGCTCGGTGATCGACGCCGGGCGCGCCTCGCTCTACGAGATCCACGACGTGGTGTGCGCCAGCTGGCCGGAGATCACCAGTTATGGCACGTGGCGCGGCGACGGCGAGCACGGCCAGGGTCGCGCGATCGACATCATGACCACCGGTGAGACCGGCTGGGCGGTCGCCAACTTCCTCCGCGCCAACTACTCCGCCCTGGGCATCGAGTACATCATCTTCTCCCAGAACATCTGGTCGGTGGAGCGCGGTGGCGAGGGCTGGCGCGGGATGTCGGACCGCGGCTCGACCACGGCCAACCACTACGACCACGTGCACGTCACGGTCTACTGAAGAGGTCGGAAGCTACATCTGACGTAGGACCCTGACGTGAGATGCACGCGATCGCCGGGTCAGCACCGGCGCCGCGGACGGCGGCGCGTTTCTGCGCCGGCCGTGGTTGCCGCCAGGTGCATATCTTCCTAAGGTGGGGCCATGGTGTATCGCAAGCCCGGCACGTTGCTGCCCATCGAGGGCGACATCTTGAGGGTGATCGCGTCCAACGGGCAACGTGGCGCCCATGGATTCGCCGTCGCCAAGGATCTCGCTGGAGATGGTCGCGCCAAGGCTCTTCTGAGTCACGGCACCCTCTACAAGGCGTTGGACCGACTGCGGACCCGCGGCCTGTTGTCCGCCGAGTGGGAAGAGGCCGAGGCGGCTGAGTCGGCTGGGCGCCCACGCCGCAAGGTCTACTGGGTGACTTCCGCCGGAGCCAAGGTCCTGGCCGACGCTGCTCTGGTCCAACCGGGGTTTCACGCCGGGGAATCTCCGGCATGAGCCTCACGGACACGACAGGTGCCCGGATCGCTCGTTGGTGGGTGCACGCGCTCACGCGAACCGCTGAGCCAACCGCCGGCCGGGACCGCCGGGACGAGATAGCGTCCGACGTTCACGAGCAGCTCGCAGAGGCCTCGGGCCGGGGCGCTCTGGCGGCCGGATCTCGATCCGTTGTCGGCCGCGTTGTTCGAGGAGTGCCTGCCGACCTCGTCTGGCGCATTCGTCTGGAGGCGCGCCCTGGGCGCCTCGCCTGGCACCTGCGAAACCCCAGTACGGCCTTGACGAGCGCATTCCTCGTGATGGTTCCGGTCAATCAGATGGCCGATGCGGCGTGGCCCGGCGAGCGACACCTTGTCGACTACCGCGTGCCCCTGTGGGCGGCGACCGAGGCGCTGGGGGTCGCCCTGCTCGCGTTCGTCCTCTGGGCGGCATGGGCGCGGGTGCGGCCCGGGGCGGTGGCCAGCGCCCAGAAGTATCCCTCGAGGTCGCGCGCCGAGCGGCTCCGTCGAGCTGCGACGGCATTCATGGCGGTGTCGTGGGCTGGCTCAGCGGTGTTCCGCTTCGGGTTCGTCGAGCCCATCGGAGCAGTGTGCTGGGGGTTGTTCTGGCTGGGGCTGCTGTTGTACCTAGTCGTTCTGGCGGGCTCGGCCGCACAGCGGGGGTTGACTATGGGAAGATATCTTCCTAAGGTCGTGGCATGACTCAGGCACTGACTCGCACCAGGCCCCGGAAGGGGGCGCCGATCTTCGTCGCTGGTTGGACTGGTGTGGCGCTGTTCGCAGCGGTCGCGCTGATCACCAACGGGCTGTCGGCCTGGGCATTCTCCGGATTGATCGCGGGTGTCGCCGTCGGCATGATCGCGTGGTACCGCATGACCACGGGACGCCCGGCCGTCCTTGTCGGGCTCGTGCTCGGTGTGCTCGTCATCCTGCTGCTGGGCGCCGCTACTGCGTCGAACCTGACGGCGAACGACCTGCCGCCTGCCAAGAGGTACCTCAACGACATCTTCGGGCTCGGCGCCGGGTTGTTGATACTCGTAGGCAGCGTTCTCGGGCTCGGCGGGCGTAGAAGGGCGACACGCTGACGAACGTCGCACGTGGTGGCACCACGGCACCGGACGCCGACTCGCCGCGAGACTGACCTGGCTACACGCGGGCACGTGGCCGCCGCGCAGTCACCTTCACGACGCCCCAGCCGATGCCAGCGATCAGCGGCATGACGACGGCGAGCGCGAGGTGGAACATGACGTCCTCGCGGTTCACTAGCCAGTCGGCCCACGTCATGCCGATCCCGGTGCTGGCCCAGAGCGTGGCCACCCACGCGTAGCCCACCCGCCTCTGCGCCAGGACCGCTCCGGTCAGGAGCGGTCCTGCCAGCACGAGCGGGACGAAGAGCGGGTCGATCCAGCCGAGCTGGGCGACCAGCTGGCCCAGGGCGGCTGCGAGGACGAGCCGGGATGTGAACCGGGACATGGTGACCTCCGTGTCGAAGAGCGGATGACCAGCCTCGGTCGAGAGGCGCCTGCGACGCATCGCTCCGACGAGCGGTGTTGCCGATCTCGCTCTGAAGAGTGAGTACGGTGCGGCCGCTGCGTCGGTACCGTCGAGCATGACGTCGATCATCCCGCGACGACCCCCGGCCGTGGATCTCCTGCTGGCGGCCGCGCTGACGTTGGCCGGGCAGGCCGAGATCTGGACGCCCGCGCTGGTGCCGGGTGTCGGCACTGTGGTCGGCTCGGTCGTGGTGCTGGGGGTGACGACCCTTCCGATCACCCTTCCGCTGGCGTTGCGGCGTACGTCGCCTCTCGCGGTGCTCGTCGTCGTTTTCGGCGCGGCCGCGGCCCAGGGTTGGTTCACCACGCCTCCCGAAGGGCTGGCGACGTTGACCGCCTTGATGGTCGCGGCGTACTCGAGCACGGCGCTGGCCAGAGCCGGGACCCACGTCGTCAGCGCTCTCGTGATCGTGGTCGGCATCGCCCTCCTGGGTCGGGAGTCCGGCGACGAGGCGTTCATGGCCATCGTGTTCGGAGCAGCGTGGCTGATGGGGTTCGTGGTCGCCCAGCGGTCCGGGCAGCTCGTCCGGCTGACGGGCGACAACCGCGACCTCGCGGATCGACTCGCGTCGGCGACGGCGGTCCTCGCCGAGGCCGAGGACCGGCGCCGTCGAGGTGGGGTCGCTCCCGCTCCTGCGGACCTCGCCGTCCTGACCGGCCGCGAGCTCGAGGTGGCACGGGCTGTTGCCAGCGGGATGTCGAACGCCGAGATTGCCCAGCACCTCGTGATCAGCGAGTGGACCGTCAAGACCCACGTGGCCAGCATCCTGCGCAAGCTGCGGTTGCGGGACCGGACGCAGGTCGTCGTCGCCGCCTACGAGTCGGGACTCGTTCGCCCCGCCGCGCCCCCGGAGGGGGCGACGGCCGATGACTGAGCCGCCACGGGTGGCGTGTCCCCGGCGCTCGCTAGGCTGACCGGCCGATGAGCATCGAGGACCTGTACGACGACGCGGCGCGCGAGCGCATCGTCGCCGAGCCGCCCAAACGTGTCGACGCGCCCGTACGCCTGGCGTTCGAGCGCGACCGGGCGCGTGTGGTGCATGCCGCCGCGTCGCGCCGGCTCGCCGCGAAGACCCAGGTCGTCGGCCCGCAGACCGACGACTTCGTCCGCAACCGGCTCACGCACAGCCTCGAGGTCGCGCAGATCGCCCGCGACCTGGCGCGCGCGCTCGGCACGCACCCCGACATCGCCGAGACGGCCGCGCTCGCTCACGACCTGGGCCACCCGCCGTTCGGCCACAACGGCGAGCGCGCGCTGGCCGAGCTCAGCACCGACTGCGGCGGGTTCGAGGGCAACGCCCAGACGCTGCGGCTGCTGACCCGGCTCGAGTCGAAGACCTTTGACGCCCACGGGCGGTCGGTCGGGCTCAACCTCACCCGAGCCACCCTCGACGCCTGCACGAAGTATCCCTGGCTGCGCTCGGAGGCCACCGGCCCGCACGGTGTCCATGCCGACGGCACGCCGCGCGTGGTCGTGAAGTTCGGCGTCTACGACGACGACCGACCGGTCTTCGACTGGCTCCGCCGCGGGATCGAGGGCCGCGGCCGCTGCCTGGAGGCGCAGGTGATGGACCTCGCCGACGATGTCGCCTACTCCGTGCACGACGTCGAGGACGGCATCGTCGCCGGCCGGCTCGACCTCACCCGCCTCGACCGGGACGCCCTCTGGGAGACGGTGCGGTCGTGGTACCTGCCCGGCATCGAGGACGCCGCGCTCGACGCCGCCCTCGCCGACCTGCGGGCGGTCGGCAGCTGGCCGCGGTCGTCGTACGACGGCAGTCGCAGGAGCCTGGCCGCGATCAAGAACCTCACCAGCGACCTCATCGGCAGGTTCTGCGGCAGCGTGCAGGAGTCGACGTTCGCCGCGACGGGCGGGGAGCCGCTCGTACGCCACCGGGCCGACCTGGTCGTGCCGACGGCGACCGAGGTCGAGATCGGCGTGCTCAAGGGCATCGCCGCCCACTACGTCATGCAGGCCGACGACCGGGTGACGCTCATGGAGCACCAGCGCACGCTGGTCGCCGAGCTGGTCGAGGCGCTGTGGGAGCGCGGCGCCGATGCGCTCGACCCGGTCTTCGTGTCCGATTGGGACGACGCCGCGGACGACGCCGGCCGGCGACGCGTGGTCATCGACCAGGTCGCGTCGCTCACCGACGCCAGCGCCGTCACGCGGCACGCGGCGCTGACGCGCCCCTCGGAGAACTAGGGCAGGTCGCCCTGCGGGTAGGGGTTGTCCTGCAGCGCGGTGCTGTCCGGGTTGAGCTGGTCGGTGAGGTCGGAGCGGTGGTCACCGCTGCCCGAGGGCGTCACCTTGTCGGCCGCGGTGCTGGCCGCCGCGGCGACCTTGTCCTTGACGATCGGTGCCTTCTCCTTGGCGAGGTCGGCGGCCTGGGCAGCCTTCTCCTGGACCCGCGGGTCGTCCTTGACCCGGGTCGCGGCGCGCTTGATCTGTTCGTAGCGCTCGCGTCCGGCGCGGGTGCCGAGCACGTAGCCGATCCCTCCGGCGATGAGCAGCGTGAGCTTCTTCATGGTGTCTCCCTCTGTGTCCTGGGTGGCCTGGGTTGGTCGTGCGGTCTGGTCAGTCGGCGCGACGGCGCCACAGCAGCAGCACCAGGCCCATCGCCACGAGCGACCCGGCCGCGGCCAGCACCTCGGGGCGGGGCTTCCCGGTGTCGGTCGTGGCGGAGTCCTTGAGCGAGGCGACCTTGTCCTTCGCCTGCGCCTTCACGTCGAGCTTGGCCGCGAGCTCGTCGACCGTGCCGGCGAGCTGCGCGCGCTGCGCCTCGATCTCGGCCTCGATCTGCTCCGGCGTACGGGCGTTGTCAGTCTGGTCAGCCACGGTGGGCCCCCTTCACGGTCGCGACGTCGTCCTTGATGCCCTGGATGGCGCGCGCCGGCACCGCGGGAGTCGCCTCGGCGACCTTGTTCTTCCCCATCAGCCCGACGACAGCCGCTAACGCCAGCAGCACGACTGCCACGATGAGCGCGGCCAGCCAGGCGTCGACGATCGTGGCGAGGCCGAGGATCGCGGTGGTGACGAGGGCCGCCAGCGCGAAGAACGCGAGCAGCCCGGCGACGCTGAACATCCCGATCCCGACACCCGCGCGCTTGCCCTTCTCGGCCACTTCGGCCTGGGCCAGCCGGATCTCGGAGCGGATGAGCTCGGGGATCTGCTGGGAGAGCTGGTGGACCAGGGCGCCGAGGGTCTGACCCTCTGGCGCTCCTTGCTGAGCAGTCATGTCCTCGACCTTGCCAAACGCGCCCGGCAGACACCAGCCCGGCCAACCCCTAGGGGTGCCGCGGCGTTGTGGAGACCGGGCGGCGGGGGTGGGTCCGCGCCCGTAGACTCCCCGGCGTGGCAGGCCGGATTCGCGACGACGACATCGCCGAGGTGCGCGAGAAGGCGCGGATCGACGACGTCGTGTCGCAGTACGTCACGCTGAAGCGCGCCGGCGGCGGGTCGCTCAAGGGCCTGTGCCCCTTCCACGACGAGAAGACCCCCTCGTTCAACGTCAACTCCGCGCGACAGTTCTTCCACTGTTTCGGCTGTGGGGAAGGCGGCGACGTCATCGCCTTCGTGATGAAGGTCGACGGCCTCACCTTCACCGAGGCCGTCGAGCGACTGGGGGAGAAGTACGGCGTCCAGCTCCGCCGCGAGGAGGGCGACGACGAGCCCGTACGCCCCCGCGGTCCTGCGCGGGGCCGGCTCATCGACGCGCACAAGGTGGCCCAGGAGTTCTACGCCGAGCAGCTCGCGTCGCCCGACGCCGTGGTCGCTCGGCAGTTCCTCGACCAGCGCGGCTTCGACCAGGCCGCCGCCCAGATGTTCGGCGTCGGCTTCGCGCCGCGCGACGGCGAGGCACTCACCCGCCACCTGAGGGGCCGCCGGTTCACCGACGAGGAGTCCGTCGCCGCCGGCCTGGTCGCGCACGGCCGGTCCCACTACGACCGGTTCCGGGGCCGACTGGTCTGGCCGATCCGCGAGGCCAACGGCGACACCATCGGCTTCGGCGCCCGCCGCATCTTCGACGACGACCGCATCGAGGCGAAGTACCTCAACACCTCCGAGACCGCGATCTACAAAAAAAGCCACGTCCTCTACGGGATCGACCTGGCCCGCACCGCGATGAAGGACGCCCAGCAGGCGGTGGTCGTCGAGGGCTACACCGACGTGATGGCCTGCCACCTCGCCGGCGTGCGCACGGCCGTGGCGTCGTGCGGCACGGCGTTCGGCACCGACCACGCGCGGGTGCTGCGCCGTTTCCTCGGTGACCACGACACCACCAGCGGCGAGGTGATCTTCACCTTCGACGGCGACTCGGCCGGACAGAAGGCCGCGATGAAGGTGCTCGAGAGCGACCAGGTCTTTGCCTCGCAGACCTACGTCGCGGTCGCGCCCGAGGGCATGGACCCGTGCGACCTGCGGCTCAAGGAGGGTGACGAGGCGGTCCGTGAGCTCGTCGCCAAGCGCCAGCCGCTCTACCGCTTCGCCCTCGACAACATCCTCCTCCGCCACGACCTCGATCGCGCCGACGGCCGCATCGATGCGCTGCGCGACGCGGCGGGGCTCGTCGCGGGCATCCGCGACAAGACCAAGGTCGAGTCCTTCTCCCGCGAGCTCGCCCACATGGTCGGCGTGGACGTCGACGAGGTCCGCGGCGAGGTGCGCCGGGCGGCCAGCCGCCCCGCCAAGGCACCGGACGAGCGGCGTACGACCCGTGCGAGCGAGCAGCCCGAACAGCCCGAGCCGGCCCGGCCCGCCCTGCCGAGCCTGTCCGACCCGCGCTTCCTCATCGAGCGCGAGATGCTCAAGCTCGTCATCCAGCACCCGTCCGGGGTGGGGCGCACGACCACGCACGTCTCGACCACCGACTTCACGCACCCGACCTTCCAGGGCGTGTGGGAGGCCGTCACGGCCGCGGGCGGCCCGGCCAGCGGTGCCGACGACCCCGGCTGGGCCAACAAGGTGCGTGGCGTCGCCACCGATCCGGCCGTGATCGCGGCGATCACCGAGCTCGGCGTCGAGCCGATCCGCGGCACGTCCGACCCCAACCCGACGTTCGCCGTGGCCTACGTCTACCGACTCCAGGAGCTCACCACGTCCCGCCGCATCGCCGACGTCAAGGCGCGCCTGCAGCGCACCAACCCGGTCGAGCACGCCCTCGACTACAACCGGATGTTCGGCGAGCTGGTGATGCTCGAGCAGCACCGCCGCAAGCTGCGCGAGGGCGCGGTCGGCCAGCCGGGCGCCGCGACATGAGCCCCTTCTGGTCGCGTACGTCGTCCCCGTCCGTCGCGGTCGCGCCGGGGGAGAAGGTGCTGGCCTCGGCCACCACCGACGACGGCTCCCTCATCGCTGGCACGCGCGACGCCTTCTACATCGCGACCGGCGAGGAGACCCGGCGCGTCCCGTGGGAGCAGGTCGAGGCCGCCGACTGGGATCGTGACACCGACACCTTCCGGCTGTCCGAGGTCGGCAGCTGGGGCGAGCAGCGCCCGGTCCACACGGCGGTGCTCGCCGACCCCGGCCGGCTGCTCGAGCTGGTGCGCGAGCGGGTCACCGCGAGCGTCGTCCTCCAGCGCCACGTCGCGGTCTCCGGCCGCCGCGGACTGCGCGTCATCGCCCGGCGCGCACCCTCCGGCGCGGGTGGCGTCCAGTGGATCTACGAGTACGACGCGGGTGTCGACCCGGAAGACCCGGCCGTCCGAACCCTGGCCCGCGAGGCGCTCGAGGGGATGCGCCAGGAGGTCGGCCTGCCCTGATTTCACCCGCGCGACCGGGCTTGCTAATGTTGCGCCCCGCTGCACAAGCGATCCCCTGTAGCTCAATTGGCAGAGCATTCGACTGTTAATCGGAGGGTTGTTGGTTCGAGTCCAACCGGGGGAGCAGTGGAAAACGGCCCGTGACCTGCGAAAGCGCAGATCACGGGCCGTTTGCATGTCCCGTGCATCGTCTATGCATCGTTCGCGGTCCTCAGAGCCTTCTAAGGACACGCTGCGAGTGCTCTCAACCCCGGCTTGCGCGTCGCGGGACTTATGGCTGCGTCCGGGGACCTTGTGCCCTGCCGAGGGTCCGTCCACGCGCCGATGCTGTAGGTAGGCGGGATACTCTCGTCGGTTGATGTTGGGAGATGTCATGAACAAGGACCACTACCCGTTTTATGGCGTTGCGCTCGTCGCAGGTGCCGCGTTAGCGGTGTGGGCAGGGATGCCTGTCGCGTTCCTGTTGTTCCTGGTCTGCCCGCTCATGATGTTCTTCATGATGAAGGGCATGGGTGGCATGCACGGCAACGCCCCCGCTGCGCCCACGACGACACAGACGACGGTTTCAGCCGACGAGCCCAAGCGCCTCTGACCGCCCTGCTTCTTCATCTCGGGACTCAGGTCTTTCGGCCCTTGACCATATACCCCTAGGGGGTATCCTCGAATCATGGACAGCCACCCGATCCAACACGACGCACGCCCCGCCACCCTGACGGTCAAGGACCCGGTGTGCGGGATGGACGTGGACCCTGCGACGAGCACGCTGACAGCGGTGCACGATGGGGAGACGTTCCACTTCTGCTCCGCAGGCTGCCGGGCGAAGTTCGAGGCCGACCCCGACCAGTACGGTAAGCACGCCAGGCACGGCGACCACTCGGCGGCCGGCGCAGCCGAAGTTCCGGCCGGGGCTGAGGTGGCGGAGTACACGTGTCCGATGCACCCGGAGATCCGACAGCCCGGACCCGGTTCGTGCCCCATCTGCGGGATGGCACTGGAACCGGTCCTGGTCACCACCGACACCGGCCCAAACGCGGAGCTCATCGACATGACCCGCCGGTTCTGGGTCGGTGTCGTGCTGTCCATCCCGGTCCTCATCCTCGGGATGGGCGCAGACCTGTTCCCCGCAGTCCACGACCTCATCTCCCCGCGAGCCTCGGCGTGGGTCCAACTGGTGTTGGCGACGCCGGTGGTGTTGTGGGCGGGCTGGCCCTTCTTCCAGCGGGGCTGGACGTCGGTCCGGACCATGCACCTGAACATGTTCACGCTGATCGCGATGGGCACCGGTGTCGCTTGGCTGTTCAGCGTGGTCGCCACAATCGCACCGGGCATCTTCCCCGAAGCGTTCCGCTTGGACGGCACCGTCGATGTCTACTTCGAAGCCGCCGCCGTCATCACCACCTTGGTCCTGCTGGGGCAGGTGCTGGAGCTACGAGCCCGTGAACAGACCTCGGGTGCCATCAAGGCATTGCTGGACCTAAGCCCCAAGACGGCCCGACGCGTCCGTGCCGACGGCACCGACGAGGAAGTGGCCCTGGACGAGGTTCAACTCGGTGACCGGTTGCGGGTCCGCCCGGGCGAGAAGGTGCCGGTAGACGGTGCGGTCGAGGAAGGACGCTCCTCGGTTGATGAGTCCTTGGTGACCGGTGAGTCGATGCCGACCACGAAGACCATCGGCGACGCGATCATCGGTGGGACCATCAACCAGACCGGGGCGCTGGTCATGGTCGCCGAGAAGGTAGGTCGCGACACGATGCTGGCCCGCATCGTGCAGATGGTCGCCGAAGCCCAACGCTCCCGTGCGCCCATCCAGCGGATGGCGGACCGGGTTGCCGCCGTCTTCGTTCCCATCGTCATCACCATCGCCGTCGTCGCGTTCGCCGTATGGGCGACCGTGGGCCCCGACCCGCGACTGGCGCACGCCCTGGTTGTCGCGGTCGCGGTCCTGATCATTGCCTGCCCGTGTGCGCTTGGGCTCGCCACACCGGTCTCGATCATGGTCGGGGTGGGACGCGGCGCGCAGATGGGTGTCCTCATCAAGAACGCCGAAGCGCTGGAGCGGATGGAGAAGGTCGACACCCTCGTGGTGGACAAGACCGGCACCCTCACCGCAGGACGGCCTTCGGTCACCCACATCGTTCCCGTCGCTGCAGGTGGAGACTTCGAGGAGACGGAGCTGCTGCGGCTGGCTGCCGGAGTCGAACGTGCCTCGGAGCACCCATTGGCTCAGGCCATCGTCAACGCAGCCAACGACAGGCGCCTGGCCATCCCGGAGGTGAGCGACTTCGACTCACCCGTCGGGCGCGGCGTAGTAGGAGTCGTCGATGGACACACCGTGACGTTGGGCAGCGCCGACTTCATGACCAGCCGGCACATCGACCCGGCTGCACTCCTCGCCGAAGCAGACCGATTGCGGGGCGACGGTGCCACCGCCATCTTCATCGGCGTCGACACCCACGTGGCAGGAATCTTCGCCATCGCCGACCCCGTCAAGGAAACCACCCCCGCGGCAGTTGAGGCGTTGCATGCTGCGGGCATCGAGGTGGTCATGCTCACCGGTGACAACCGGGTCACCGCAGAGGCCGTCGCCCGCTCGTTGGGCATCGACCGGGTGGAAGCCGAAGTCCTCCCCGACCACAAGGCTGACGTAGTGCAACGCCTCCGCGCCGAAGGCCGAGTGGTCGCCATGGCCGGCGACGGCGTCAACGACGCCCCCGCCCTGGCCGCAGCCGATGTCGGCCTCGCCATGGGCACTGGCACCGATGTAGCCATCGAATCCGCAGGTGTGACGCTCCTCAACGGCGACCTCACCGGCATCGTCCATGCCCGGCAGCTGTCCGCCGCCACGATGTCGAACATCCGCCAGAACCTCGTTTTCGCGTTCGCCTACAACGTCGCAGGCATCCCGATTGCCGCCGGAGTCCTCTACCCGGTCACCGGGCTCCTGCTCTCACCGATGATTGCCGCCGCCGCGATGGCCCTGTCGTCGGTCAGCGTCATCACCAACGCGCTCCGCCTGCGCACCCAACACCTCGCATGACCTGCACCACCTAGAAGGGAACCAAGATGAAGATCCACCTTCGGTCAGCAATCGTGGGCAGCGCCACGGCCATCGCACTGCTCGCCGTTCCCGGCGCAGCGCTCGCCGCGCAGGGCAACGGCGACACACCCCCCGGAATGAGCGTGATGATGAACGCACCGGGGCATGAGCATTTCATGTCGTCACCGGGCCACGAGCACGTGATGACCTCGCCTGGTCACCAGGCGATGATGGACTGACCACGCCCTCCCGATTGGCGCACCCCACCTCAACTGGGCCGACATCACCTACGCCCGTAGGCTGGAAGAGATGACCACGATGCGTCGAAGGACCGACACGGTGAGCAGGGCTGTGCCCGCGCTCCTCACCGCTTTCGTGGCGTCCATCGTTCTCGGCATCATCGGAATGCACGCCCTAAGCAGCCACGGCGTCATGGGCATGAGCACCACCGACCACTCCACCATGACCAGCGCGGTGACCAGCCCCATGGCTGGCGCGCACAGCGACATGTCCACTGGCTTGGTCGCCACCCCAGCAGCCGGGCCGGACGCTGGCATGTCCAGCACTGCACCGGATGGGGATAACGGTCACAGCCTGGGCAGCATGGTGATGCTCTGCTTCGCCATGCTTGCCGCCACAGCCGGTGCGCTTCTGCTCCTGTTCCTCGGCCTACGCCGTAGGCCACGCGTTTGGGCGCATCGCCCTACCGTCCCCACCGCCGGCACCCCGTGGGCCACCGCCCGCCTCGGAACCGGACCACCGTACGCCTGGAACTTCTCCGTCATCAGGTGCTGAAAGGCAGCACGCCGCCACCCCGCCCAGCCCGGGGCGAGGCGGCACGCCGCTGCCCCTTTAGTCACGCCTGCCCTCAGGAGAAACCCCTATGCGTACCAACCGCACCACCCGCGCCCTCGGCGCGCTCACCCTCACCGCCGCGTTGGCTCTGACCGCTGCCGCCTGCGGCAACGACGACGCCAGCACCGCCACGTCGTCGGAGGTGTCTACTACCGAGCACAACGATGCTGACGTGGAGTTCGCCTCCCAGATGCTTCAGCACCACGCCCAAGCACTTTCGATGGTGGATCTGACCATCGAGCGACCTCTTGACCCTGAGGTTCAGCAGCTGGCAGAACAGATCCGCGAAGCACAGGCCCCGGAGATTGAGACGTTCACCGACTGGCTCACCGACTGGGACGAAGAAGTCCCCGAGACCGTGCGCGACCACTCCAACGCCGGTCACGACATGGACGACATGGGCGGCTCCATGGACGACGAGAACATGCCGGGGATGATGACCTCCGACGACATGGGAGCACTCGAAGACGCCTCCGACGCCGACTTCCAGACCATGTGGCTGGAAATGATGGTCGAGCACCACGAAGGCGCAATCGAGATGGCGAAGTCCGAGCAGGGCGACGGACAGTACAAGGCCGCCGTAGATCTCGCCGGCGACATCGCGACGTCCCAAACCGCTGAGGTCGAGACGATGAAGGGGCTCCTGGAGTCCTGAGAGATGCCGTACGGACGTCATCGGCGGCGATGGCGTCCGCACGGCCCCACCTGACTTCACTTCGTCAACCGACAGCCGACTAACTCTGACCCTCCGGAGCACACCACGTGAACACCACCTTTGTCGTGGCCGCTGGCCTCGCAGCGCTGACCCTCACAGTCGCCGGTTGCAGTACCGACCCGGCCCCGACCAGTTCGACCAGCTCGAGCTCAGGCGCGTTCGGCTCGGGAGGCGTCGCGCCCGACGACACTTCCGGCCCACCGTGGCCCGCACCCACTGAGGTCCCGAAAAGGGTCGCGGCCGCGGGCCTCGACCTCGGCCCGATGGGCACTGCTGAGCACTACCATCCCCGCCTGAGCATCATCATCGACGGACGACCGGTACCGGTCACGCCCAACATCGGCGTCGACCCCGCCACGGGTGCCATGTCCGCAGTCCACACCCACGAAGGCGACGGCACCATCCACATCGAAGCCGACACAGTCGGCGAGGAGTTCACGCTCGGCCAGTTGTTCATCCAGTGGGGCGTAGCGCTCACCCCGACGCAGATCGGTGGCGTCCGGGCCGGAAGCGGTGAGGAAGTGAAGGTCACCAGCAACGGCACCTCCGTGCCGGGCGATCCCGCCGACCTCCTGCTCGAACCCGACCAGCAGATCGAGCTGAGCGTCCCATGACCGACACCGAGGACACCCAGCAACCGAGCCTGACGGGACCACGACGCCCCGCCGGCCCGACCCGCATCGCACTCACCGCAACTGCCGGCATCGCAGCCGTGCTCCTCGTGCTGTGGCTGGGCCGCACCACCCCGTGGAGCTCCAACCCCACCAGCGCCGACCGCGGCATCGCCGAACCCGGCCTCACCCTCTACCCGGCAGGCGATCGCGAGCCCGCACCACCACTTGAGGGACGGACCCTCGACAACGCCGCGTTCAACACCGACGACCTGACGGCCAGGTCATCGTCATCAACGTGTGGGGATCGTGGTGCGGCCCGTGCCGCGCCGAACCCCCGGGCTCGTCCGCGTCGCTAACGACACCGCCGCCCAAGGCGTCCGGTTCGTCGGCATCGACACCCGCGACAGCCGCGCGTCGGCAAACACCTTCGTGAAGAAGTTCAAGGTGCCGTATCCGAGCGTTTTCGATCCAGTCGGAGAAGTACTACTGCCCTTTGGCTCCTTGATCCCCAGCGCAGCCATCCCCAGCAGCCTGATCATTGATGGCGACGGCAACGTGGCCGCGCGCGTCGGGCGGAGTTGAGCTCAGCGCTCGGCCATCAGCTGTCCGCGGATCGCGCCGCCGGGGTACTCGGCGTTGTGCACGTTCACGTAGTAGTTGCTGGGATTGGCCAGGATCTCCGCGACGGTCTGGTCCCCGACGAACTTGCCCGGCTCGCCTTCGGTCAAGCAGTCCGCTGCGTTGCCGTCGGCCGGTGCAGCCAGGTTGACCACTACTGGTCCGTTGGTTCCAGCGGCTCCCTCATGGATGTGCGCCGCTGCGGCCGTGCCGATCTTGTCGACCGTCAGGACGTAGCAGAGCGTGGTGGGGTCGCCGTCGACGCCGAAGACGTAGGCCTCACCCCTGCCGTTGGGGTCACCTGCGATCCGGTTGCTGGTGCCGACCTCGGCGCGACCCTTGAGGTCGGCCTCGAGCACGGTGTTGGTGTGGCCGGCGACAGCCATGCCCATGGGAACCACGACGGCGGTGATGGCCGCTGCGGCCGTCGCTCCAGCGATCGCGAAACGCTTCTTCTTGCTGTCGAACATGTGAAACTCCTAGATGGTGGTGGGGTCCCCCGCTTGGGATTCGTGACCCACGTCACACCGGATTGGTCCGAGGCGCAACCTCGGTACCATGCAGCCGGCCCCAGACCCGACCTCGTTGGACACGCTGGTCCCCATGAGCGCACGAAAAGTAGATTGATCTGCGGCTTGTTTCAGTTGCCGCCTGTGCCCGCCAACCACCACGACGCTTGGGAGCGGAGACGCAGATGGCCTATCTGGCCTTCGGGATGTTCGTCCTTGTGGTGGTCGGGGCAACTTGGATGTCGTCGCGAAGGGGACAACCCGCTCGCGGGTGCTGTGCGCCAGCGGATCCCCGCGACGATCTGCGAATGCGCTCGGCGTACCAATGCGACGAGGATGCTTCCCATAAGACGGGTCCGTCGAGGTAGTTCGGCCGCCATCGGCTAGGTCGCCGAGTCCGCGGCACATGGGCCGTGTGCTCGAGGCGCTCACAACGCCCACTAGGACGCAGTATTGCGCCGTGAGGCGTGATGCGGGCGTCCACGTTTCTGTCAAGACACTCGCTAGCGCCCGAGACACCGATGTTCTCGGTGGGCCACTCAACCCGCGCATCGCGCGGCACCGTCTGCATGTCCGGACCAGGAGCTCGCACGACAGGTGGATCCGCGTGATACCCGCAGGATCTGCCTACTCTCCACGTGGTGGTCTAGACCAAATTCTCTAGGAAGCGCCTCGCGTCACACATAACGGCCAGCTTCGTATCGCAAACGGCGAGCGTGAGGTTGACTCCCGTGAAGGGGCCGGTTCGCATAGTGCGTGGGCCACGGGGGGACAATCGTGAGCATCACCGGTACTCGTCGTCGCGTCACCGCACTCCTGGCCGTCGGCGGCATGACCGTCGTCCTGGTGAGCCCGGCGGCGCTGTCGTCCGCCGCCCAGGCAGCAGCCGCCCCGGCCGACGGCGAGTCGGCGAAGCGGATCGGCGTGCTCGCGCTGGCGGGAGCCATCTCCGCCGTCGGCCAGACGCCCCAGCTGACGACTCCGCTGCCGTTCACCGACACCTCGCTCGCCGACGTGCTCGGCCTCGACGCCAGTCTCACCGAGAGCTTCGACGAGGCGCTCCAGGGCACGAACCTCCAGGACGCCCTCGAGGCCGTCGAGGGGATCACGGTCGTCGACGACGGCGTCCCCGACACGATCGCGTTCACGTACGAGCGTACGGTCACCGCCCCGCTCGCGCTGGTCCACGACGACGGCGACCTGCGCTTCGGCCGGAACGACGGTGCCGGCAACGTCACCGTGGCCCTCGAGACCCGGGCCAGCGACCCCTTCGTCGTCGCCGTCGACCTGGACGAGCCCGACCCGCTGCTCCGGGTCGCCCTGGTCAGCCAGCCGGTCATGGACCTCTCGGTCGACATCGACAAGACCGGCCTCACCGCCTTCGACGCCCGCCAGGGATTCACCGACGTCGGGGTGACCGGCGGTCGCTACCAGATCCACCGCGACCAGGTCATCACCATGCGCGACCCCGACGGGCGCGGCGTGCTGACCCTGGAGGACCTGCGCTACTCGACGCTTCCCGACCTGTTCCGGGTCGAGACCGGCACCAACACGATCGACGTCCGCTTCAACCTCGCGCTGCCCACCTCGCTCAGCGGGGGCACCGTCGCCGAGCGGACCGGCCTCCTGGCCGTCGACGCCGCCAGCACCCCGACCGACGGCGTGTGGCCCTCAGCATCCGACGCCGACCGCGACTACGGCGACAAGCTCACCCAGGCCACCGACCTGTCGATGGTCGACGGACTCACCTCGCTCGCGCAGTACACCGGCACCGTGCTCGCGCTGCAGGACGCAGCCGACGTGCCGTTCCCGAACCTCGGCGGCGGCACCTCCGACCTGTTCGCGCCGGGCGACCGACTGCTCGACCTGCTCTCGACCGCTGCGGCCGCCCAGGTCGTCTGCGGCCTGTCCCCGGAGAACCCGCCGATCGGCATCGCCGCTCCCGGCGACACCGTCTACTGCCAGGCGACCACGGCGCAGGGCCTCGGCAACCTGACGGGAGTCAGCTGGAGCCTCAAGGATTCCGGCTCGATCGTGGGCACGCCGCCGGCCGCCGCCGTCGGCCAGGCTCCTTCGGGGGTCGTCGAGATCACGGGTTCCGACGGCGAGCCCGACCTCCAGGTGAGCTTCACCGCCCAGGGCCAGCAGCTCACTGCGCGCTCGATGCCGCACACCGTGCAGGAAATCGTTGCCCGGATCAAGGAGCTGGGCGGCTTGACGACCGCCTCGGCCTCGCTGGGGGCGGATCGCCTCGACGTGTCGGTCGGCATCGCGCAGGCTACCGGCAGCAAGGACCTCGACCTCGGCAACCCCGGCACCGTCGGTGCCTTGGTCGGCCTGACCGGTCTTCGCGCGCCGCGGGACCCGGAGGACCCCGACAAGGAGCTCCCGCCCGCCCAGGCGGAGGCCGTTGCCCTCGACAGCACCTTCGACGTCGGCTTCGGCATCCAGACCGGTGACCTGGAGCAGGGCGAGGGGCGTGCGACGTATCTGCTGCCGAACGACGCATCGCTGCTCACCATCGCCAATCTCGAGGCCACGCCCCCCAGCGGTGTGACCGACCTCCCGGCCCGGATCGGCTTCCTCCAGGTCAAGGCAGACCTCACCGAGCTCGGACTCGGGAAGGTCGGTGACGGACCGGCCGTCGAGCTCACGCGCGTGCTCTCGGGCGGTGCTTCGGCCACCGCCGCGCTGCCGATCTCCGACCTGCTGACCGAGGACGGCGCGCTCGACACCGACCAGATCGACCTCACCTCCGCCGTCACCGCCTCCATCGCGTTCACCGCGACCGAGGAGCCGTTGTCCGGCTCGACGTTCGCCACCGGCCCGGATGCCGCAGAGGGTGAGGCGACAGTCTCCTGGAGCCCGACCGGCCTGCCGACCGTCACCGTCAGTGAGGGCTACATCCCGCTGCGCGTGTTCGACCCGGTCCCCGCCGCGTTCTTCGCCGGCACCGCCGCCGTCAGCGGCAATGGCGTACGAATCGACGTGAGCCCGCGGCCTGACGGCAGGACGCTGTACGACGTCCTCAACGTGCCCGCCAACCCGGGCGTCGAGGTCGCGCGCCGGCTGATCGCTGATGGCGCCGCCTGCCAGAACGTGACCATCGTCGACGACGACAGCCTCACCTGCCAGGAGCTCGCGCCCGACGACGAGCCGGCCTTCACCGACGGCCAGCCCGTCAACGCGATCGTGCTCGGTGACCCGTTCGCGATGCGCGACTCCGTGATCGAGGGCCTGGCCACCACGCTGGCCGGCTTCGACCGGCTGGCCGGCGACAACGTGACCGAGACGCCCTCGCTGGACTTCGACCAGTACACCTCGACCCTGCCGCTCGTGGACCTGACCCCGGCCCAGCTGGCCGTCGAGCGGGAGGCCCTGAGCCAGGGCATCGCCGCGTTCGCCCGGTCGGCCACCGAGGACGAGGTGGGCACCGCAGCCGTACCGGTCTCCAGCGCCCAGGAGCTCGCCCGGGCCGTGACCAAGCTCGTGAAGACCAGCGGCTCGGCCGCCAGCTATACGCCGGAGCTCACCTACTCCCTCGGCAGCAACGCGCTCGGCATCTCGCTGGAGGCCAGCGCCCCGGCGGACACGTTCCTCGCTGCACCACTGCGGTTCGACGATGCCGTGCCGGGCGGCCGAGGCCAGGTCGCGAGCGGCCCGACCAGGGCCACCACGGACGCCGAGACCGTCCAGCAGACCGTCCCGGTGAAGGTGGTGTCGACGACCACCCTGGCGATCAACGTCAGCCGGACCACGGCACGTCCCGTTGTTGCGGCCGCGACCGGCACCGACTCTCGGGCGACGGTCGACCGCTCCGGCGCCGACCTCGACGAGCACCCGCTGACGGCCGGCGTCAGCGAGTTGGCCGTCATCGGCGAAGGCAGCTCGGCCACCCTCGGGGTCCAGGTCCTCACCGACTACGACGCCACCAACGAGCAGCTCCAGACCCAGAGGCGCAACCTCCGCGACCCCGATCGTGCGGCGACGGCGGACCTGCCCGTCGGCGTGGATGACGTGATCAGCTACGCCGCCGACGCCACGGACTCCTCCGGTGGCGCGGGCGCGGCCCAGCCGGCCCCCGACGCGATGCAGGTCCGGTTCCTGGCCGAGGGCCTCGACGGCCTCGCCGCTGCCCTCGGTTCGGCGATGGACGGCGCCGCTCCTCGCAACCTCGACCCAGAGACGCTGACGCCGATCTCGGCGCCGCTCATCGGCACCAACCTCGACGCCGGCGCCGGTGTCCCCGACACCCTCACCACGCTGACCTCGAGCCTGCGTGACGAGTTCGGCGACCTGGCCATCGACGAGCAGACAACCGGCGCCGCCCTCAAGGAGGCGCTCGAGGTCGCCGTCGCAACCGCCATCACCGACACTGATGGGCTTGCGGACGTCGACGCGCCCGACGTTGCCGTCACGGTCACCTGCGGCACGGGCGAGGACTGCGACCCGGCACCATGCGCGCCGGTGGAGCCCCTGCCGGGAGAGGAGCCGGTCGAGCCGGAGGTCTGCACCACCGACACGCCCACCGGTTGGGAGACGGTGACGGTCGGCTTCGAGCTCGAGAACGACGCGCCCATCGTCGGCGAGACACCGTTCCAGACCGGACTGGCGGGCCTCGAGGTCCGCTCCGTCGAGATGGTCGACACCACGACGAACTGGACCCTTCCCGTCACCCTGCAGCTCAAGCGCGGCGTCGGTCCGCAGGTCGTGGTCGGCGAGGGCGACCAGCTCCTGCTGGATGTCGAGGCGAGCCTGCCCGAGGACGGCATCGACGCGATCGTCGGCTACCTGCCCGCGCGTCTCTCGCTGAGCGACGACGACTGCGAGCCGTGCCGCGACGAGGACCCCGAGGATCCGAAGGACACCCCGCCCGACCCGGACGGCGGCATCGCGACCTCGATCGTGATCGAGCCCGCCGCCGAGACGTACGACCTGTTCGACCTCTACGACGGCGAGCTCAAGGCCCTGCCGGCCTTCGCCGAGTCGGAGAAGGGCCCCGGGGCGCCGTCGGACGACGAGGCCGGCCTGAGCCTGGACTTCCAGACGATCACGGAGCGTGACGACAAGAGCCTCGGCACCTTCGGGCTCTCCGGCTACATCGACATCCCCTGGAGCACCGACGAGGGCTTCGACGTGACCGAGGTGGTCGACGGCAAGGACGAGGTCATCGGCGTCACGTACAACAGCGTCAAGCTCGACGTCGGCGACGTGGCAGCTGCCGTGGCGACGCCGTTCGCTGTGGTCGACCCCTACCTCGCGCCGGTCCGCGACGTGATCGACGTGCTGCGTACGCCGATCCCGGTCATCTCCGACCTGTCCGAGCTCGCCGGCGGCGACGAGGTCTCCCTCCTCTTCCTGCTCGAGACCCTTGCGGCCGCGACCGAGAAGCCGCAGCTCGAGCTGGCCACCCGGGTCATCGGTCTGGTGGAGGGTGCCGTCGGCATCATCGGCACGCTCGCTCCGATCGCCGAGGGCAATGTCGAGCTCGAGGCACTCGCGGACGTGGGCGCACTGCTCACGGTGCAACCCTCGGACGTGGCCCTCTACGGCAAGTGCACCGAGACGGTGAGCACGTCCACGACGACCGGCACGACCACCGCGACCAAGAAGGCCGCACCACAGCCCTGCCCCGACGAGGCGACCGCCGTCGAAGACGCGGCGAAGGCCGGCGCGGCCGGCCAGACCACGGGTGCCAACCGCGCCGGCGCCCGCAACACGCGGGCGAAGGTGGCGCAGAGCACCCGCGACATCACCGGGCAGCTGCCGGGCTTCACGCTGCCCTTCCTGTCCGACCCCGACCAGCTCGTCGACGTGCTGACCGGCGAGGGCGAGGTGTCGTACTTCCGCCTCGACCTCGGGACGCTCGCCGCCCAGGTGGCGTACTCGGCGAAGTTCGGCCCGATCATGGCCGGCCCCGTGCCGATCGTGCCGTTCGTCGGCGGCTCCATCTCCGTGGAGGGCCGTCTCGCGATGGGCTTCGACTCCTACCCGCAGACCCTGGCCGCACGCTCGGTCTCGCCGGGCGACGTCAGCGCGCTGATCGACATCTACAAGAACGACTTCGACGGCGGAGACGTGATCCGCGAGGGCTTCTACGTCGACGACCTCGACGCCGACGGCGTCGACGTACCCGAGGTCGCGCTGGTGACCACGCTCGAGGCGGGCGCCGGCGTCAGCATCGGCATCGTGACCGCCGGCCTCAAGGGCGGCATCACGCTGAGCATCAACCTCGATATCAACGACCCCGACGACGACGGCCGGCTGCGCACCGCGGAGATCCGGGACGTGTTCTCGGGTGACGCGGCCTGCATCTTCGACGCCAGCGCGGAGCTGGAGGCGTTCATCTCGATCTTCGTGGAGATCGAGCTGCTGCTGACCTCCCTGGAGTACGAGTTCGACATCCTCCGACTCGGGCCCTACACGCTGTTCGAGTACGGCTGCCCCGACCGCACCCCGCGACTGGTCTACCGGACTGGCAACAGCCTCACGCTGACGTCCGGCGACCAGAGCGGCATGCGCTACGAGACCGGCACGGCCGAGACCGACAAGGCCGACGACTTCGAGGTGCGGCAGTTCGACCGGGTTCGCATAGTGGACGAAGAGGAAGTTCCGTACACCGCGTACGAGATCTCCGGCTTCGGGCGCGTCCAGAACGTGGAGGTCACGGAGGACGCGGGCATCTGGACGGTCCAGATCTACCAGGCCGGCATCACCCTCTCGACCGAGAAGCAGGGTGAACCGTTCGACCTGACAAGCGAACCCACCTTCGAGGCCGACGGCGGCGTGCTCAAGGACAAGATCTCGTTCCTCACGGGCGAGGAGTACGAGCAGGACACGGTCACCAAGGAGTTCACCCTCGCCACCACGCCCTTCACCACCAGCGTCACCCGTCTGACGGGTGGGGTGGACGACGACGTCCTGGTGTCCGGTGAGGGCAACGACTCCGGCATCGACGGCGGCGACGGCAACGACAGCATCGAGACCGGTCTCGGCAACGACGTGGCGAACGGTGGCATCGGCAACGACGTCGTCGGCGGTGGCGCGGGACGCGACGACCTCACGGGTGGCGACGGCGACGACCGGCTCGAGGGCGGCCCCGGTGGCGACCGTGTCAACGGCGAGGCCGGCGGCGACAGCCTCGTCGGCGGGCCCGGACGGGACGTACGCGCCCTGCTGGTGCTGCCGAACGGCTCGGACGACGACGTGGTCGCCCGGCAGGTGCGCCTCGGCTTCGACAGCGGCGACGTGCTCGTCGGTGGCGGCGGCGGCGACGTCGTCGACGGTGGCGACGGTGGCGACGTGGTGGTCGGTGGCGAGGCTGCCTCGCTGACCGGCGTCACGCTGGGATCGCTCTTCACGACCGGGACCCGGCGGGTGGACGTCCTCGTGGAGGGCGTCGAGGACGACGACGGCACCATCACCCCCGACGAGGAGAACACCTTCTCGGAGGAGGACGTCGACATCGACACGGCGAAGACCCCGACCCCTGCCGAGCTCGACGACCTGTGCATCTCCGGTGACGAGATCACGGGTGCCGGCACGACCGACTTCGTGACCGGTGGCCCGGAGAGCGACGTCGTGGTGGGCGGCAACGCCGCGGACACCCTGGACGGCGGCGACGGCCCCGACGAGATCTGCGGCCGCGGCGGCGACGACCAGATCTCCGGCGACAGCTCCGACGACGACGAAGACAGCGACGACGTCATCCGCGGCGGCGCCGACAACGACCGGGCCGACGGCGGTCCGGGCAACGACGTGATGTTCGGCGACGACGTGACCCTGGTCCGCGGCGGCGAGCGGTTCCTCGACGGATCGCTCGGCGACAGCGACCAGCACGACGGCGACGGCAGGGACTTCCTCGACGGTGGCGACGGTGGCGACATCGTGGCCGGTGGCGACGGCTCCGACCTCCTGGTCGGCGGCCTCGGCGACGACGCGACGTACGGCGAGGGTCAGGACACGACCGCCGACGGCGGCGCGGCACCTGCCCTCGACCAGCGACTGCTGGCGTGCAACCAGACGACCCGCGTCGTCCGGGGCCTGATCGACCTCGATGGCGACCTCTACGCAGGCGAGGCGGAGGACGGCCTCACCGCCGACACTGGCCAGCTGGCCGGCCTCGACGTCACGGACGGCGTTCTGCAGGCCCCGGGCTCGAGCGAGGTCTACGAGGGCCTGCTCGGCAGCGACGTGGTCGTGCTCGGGGGTCAGGTCGACCTCGACCGCGACGGCAACGCGACCGGCGACCCGGACGACACGGGCTTCATCGACCTGCCCTCGATGCTCGGCACCGGAACGGGCGCCGGCAGCAACAGCCAGGGTGACTGCATCCTGGCCGGCGAGGGCAACGACGAGCTCCGCGGCGGCACGGGCTCCGACTACCTCGGCGCCGGTGACGGCACCGACCTCGGTGACGGTGGCGACGGCAACGACCTGCTGCTGGGCGACGACGGCACCGACGTCCTGCTCGGCGGTCCGCACCATGACGTGATCGTGGGCGGCCTCGGGGACGACCACCTCCAGGGCGAGAACGGCGACGACCGGCTCCGCGGCAACGAGGGCTACGACGACCTGGTCGGCGGCAGCGACACCTCGGAGTCCGGCGACGGCCAGGACGTCCTGCTCGGCGGCCGCGAGGACGACGTCCTCGTCGCCGAGAACGGCGTGGCCGTGTCCCGGGCGATCGTCGACGACGTGACCGATGCCGCCGTGCCGTGGAATGACCTCCCGTGGGTCCCGGACGCAGTGACCGTGTCCGAGGGCTCCGACCTGGTGTTCGACAGCAGTGCGGTGCAGTGCAGCTCCGCGACGCCCACCCGCTGGCTGACGACACTGGTCGGCGACGGCGTGGACGGCACGCCGGCGGCCTCGCCGGGCACCGCCGACCTCGCCTACGACGAGCTCTACGGCGGCTTCGGCTGTGACGTCGTCATCGGCTCGACCGGTCGGGACCTGGTCCGCGGCGGCCAGGACAGCGACCTCGTCGAGGGCGGTCCGGGCAGCGACTTCGGGTACGGCGACGACGGCGACGACGTCGTCATCGGCGGCAGCACGTTCGATGCGACCGAGGACGGCGCGTTCACGACCGACCGTGACAGCGCGGGCGTTGCCGACGGCGGCGACGTCCTGCGGGGCGACGGCGGTCCGGACGCAATCGACGGCTCCGACCTGGTGGCGGGCGACAACGCCCTGCCGATCCGGGTCGAGGGCCTGGTCGGTCCCGACTACGTGCTCCGGCTGCACGACGTGGCGACCCTCACGACGGCGCCCAGCGCCACGACCCGTGGCGGCGACATCCTCGACGGCGGCGGTCTCACCGACCGGCTCTTCGGGCAGGGCGGCGCGGACACCATCCGCGGCGACCTCGGCGACGACTACGTCGAGGGCAACGACGGTGGCGACACCATCACGGGTGGCGACGGCGCCGACGACATCATCGGCGGCTCCTCCACGAATGACGCGATGCCTCTCGGTGGCACCGGCGGCCGCCTGTCCGCGAGCCTGACCGGGCCGCTCGACGCCTCGGCGGCCGGGCTGCTGGACGGCGGGACCGACGTGATCGACTCCGGTGCCGGCGCGGACGTGGTGCTCGGCGACAACGGCCGGATCACCCGGCCGACGTCGATGACACGACACATCGCCCGGGCGGACGAGGCAGGCACGACGGGTGTCTCCGACGCTGACCTGATCACCGGCGGCACGGACGCAGACCGGCTCTTCGGCCAGGGCGGCAACGACGTCATCGACGCCGGAAGCGGGGAGGACCATGTCGAGGGCAACGAGGGCGCCGATGGCCTGACCGGCGGTGCTGATGCCGACGTGATCATCGGCGGCTCGTCCTTGAGCCCCGACGGCCGCGGCACGCTCGACGACGCCGTCTCGCGTGCCCGGACCCAGCTCGACGGGAACGACGTGATCTCCGGCGACGTGTCGAGTGCCGGGGCGGTGGCCAGCGACCTCATCCTCGGTGACAACGCCACGGTGCTGCGCCTCACCTCCGGACGCCTGATCACGCAGCTGGCCGACGTGGCGACCATCTCGACTGCACCTGCGGCGACGCCGGCGCCTGGCACCAGCGGTGCCGACACCATCTGGGGCGGCAGTCCGCCCGCTGGGGGCGCCGGCGCGTCGGACCGGGTCTTCGGTCAGGGCGGCAACGACCGCGTCACCACCGGCTCGGCCTCCGACTACGTCGAGGGCAACAGCGGGACCGACACCCTCTACGGCGGGAGCGGTGACGACGACCTGATCGGCGGTTCCTCCGCCACCAACGGGCGGCCCCTCGGGCTCGACGGAGCTCGACTCTCCGAGGGCATGACACCCAGGCTCGACCCCACGGCGGCGACCTTGGCCGACGAGCTGGACACCGTCTACGGCGGTGGCGGCAACGACACCGTGCTCGGCGACAACGGCCGGATCACCCGACCCACGTCCGGTGGACACCCGGTGCCCGACGTCGCGATGGCCGACACGGCCAACGCGTTGTCGTACGGCTCGGACCTGCTGCTGGGCGAGGACGGGAACGACACGCTCTACGGCCAGCTCGACGACGGTGTGGCTCTGGGCTCGGGTGACCGGCTGGAGGGCGGCACCGGGAACGACACGATGCTCGGCGACCTCGCGACGGTGAAGCACACGCTGGCCAGCACCTTTGGTCCGCCGAAGACACTGACGGTCAAGGGCACCACGATCGCGGAGGCGATCTACGTCAGCGGCTCGTTCGTGCCCGAGACATACGTGCCCCAGAACCAGGCACAGAACGGCGGCCCTGACGTGGCTCTCGGCGGCGACGGCAACGACGCCTTCTTCCTGGGCAACGGCAACGACATCGCCAACGGCGAGGTCGGGATGGACACCATGTTCGGCGGTGACGACGACGACATCCTGTGGGGTGGCGCCGACCACGACCGCCTGTTCGGTGGCTACGGTGCCGACGACCTCGACCTCAAGGACAAGTCCGAGACCGACACGGAGCCGGTCATCGTGCCCGAGATCCGCGACACTGCCGACGAGGACGGCATCTCGAGCACGACCAACGGCAAGGACTTCATCTACGGCGGCTACGGCCCCGACGAGATGCAGGCGGACGTCGGGTCGGTGGGTCGGGACACCACGGCGGACCAGATGATCGACTGGGTGGGTGCGCACAACGTCTACTACGTCTGCAACGGCGCCTACGGACAGGGCAAGATCATCCGGGAGAGCAGTCCGGACATGATGGCCATGCTCACGGCCCTGGCAGACGCGTCGGGCAGCCGGGAGCTGAGCGATCGGCTGTTCGGCGGGTTCTGGGACCTGGGGCTGGTCAACAACTCCGACCGGAGCGCCAACACGGCGAAGAGCCCGGAGTACCCCGGCAACTTCGCCACGTCGGAGTGCTGAAAGGCGGCAGAGGGTCGGGAGACGACTGAGAAGGGCCCGAGGCGCCACGCCTCGGGCCCTTCGTCATTGCGGTGACGTAACGCTTCGGATCGGCGTGTGAACTGTGGGTAACACGGCACGTGGCCGGACCCGCACTGGGTCACGCTGGCTGCATGACCGCGGACCGATCGACCGACACCCCCGACGCGGGCCAGTTCCTGGTCCGACCCGACGGCACGGTGGTGGGCGACGACGGGCTCTCCGGGACGTTGGCCGCGGCGCTGCCCTACACCGGACGGCTGGCCCGGCGGATGGGCGAGCTCGTCGAGGCCGGTGACCTCCGGGTGCTCGAGGCCTTCGGCGCCGAGCACCTCATCGTCGCGGTGACCTGGACGCCCGCGGGCGAGGGCACCTTCCGAGCGGTCGTGATGCCGCTCGCCCCGCGCACGGTGCCCACCTTCACCGTCGTGGGGGCCGTCGACACCGCCGCGGCCGTCTCCCACTGCCTGAACCGGCTCTCGCGCGTCGGGGGCGTCGAGTGGTGCTCGGTCATCACCGCGAGCTCGCGGGTCATCGGGGCGGTGGGGGAGCGGCAGGACCTCCACCACCTCGCCGAGGCGGGCACCCGGATGCTCGCGATCCTCCGCTCGCTGCAGGACCAGCACGCGACCGGGTTCGTCCGGCTGCGGTTCGAGGAGGGCGCGCTCGTCGGTGCCTCCCTCGGGCGTCACGCGCTGGTCGCGTCGGTCCCGTCGGCCGACGACGACGAGCTGGTCGCGATGATCGACGAGATCCGGGCGATCCTCGCCGACCACGACCTCTTCACCGTGCCGACCGAGTTCGACCCCGACGAGCCGGAAGCGGTCGAGGAGGCACCGCCGACCCCACCGGCGACGCCCGCTCCCGCACCGCTCGTCGGGGCGCGCTTCCGCTACGTGGAGCCGAAGGAGAAGAAGCCGCGGCGCCTGCGCCGCGACCGCTGAGGGATCAGCCTTGGGGCTGAGTCGGCCGCCCATGGCCTGCTGCGCGCCGCCCACCCCGCACGCTGGCTGCGTTGTCCTCGACTCGTCGTGGCTCCGCCACGCCTTCGCTCGTCCGCCTTGCCATCGCACGCGTTGGACGACGCTCGCGACGGCCGAGGGCGACCACTCAGCCCCAGCCGAGCGGGAAGACCTCGAAGGTCGCCGCGTGGGTCACGCCGAGGCCTTGGCCGCCGCCGCGGAGGATGCCGTCGAGGAACTCCTCGGGGTCCCAGCCCTCCCAGCCGAGTCCGTCGATGTAGGCCTTGTGCTCCTTCAGCGAGGCCACGCCGGCCTGGAAGGTGTCCGTCACGTCGACGGCGTGGGTCGCCTGCGGTGAGCTGCCCGACCAGACGGCCCGCACGCCGCCCCACGGCTCGAGCCCGTCGGTCAGCTGCTCGGGGAAGATCCACCGGTTGCCGGCATCGCGTACGGCGTCCAGCAGCGCGCGGCCCACCGCGATGTGGTCGGCCTGGTTGAGGTTCGTGCCGCCGAAGGTCTCGCGGAAGTTGATCGTCATCGCGATGTCCGGGCGGTGCTTGCGTACGACCGCGGCGATCGCGCGGCGCAGCTCGATGCCGTACTCCAGGATGCCGTCCGGCAGCCGCAGGAACTCGACCTCGTCGACGCCCACGACACACGCCGAGGCGATCTCCTCGCCCTCGCGCAGCGGACCGCTCTCGTCGGGGTGGAGCCCGTCGATGCCGGCCTCCCCACTGGTCACCATGCAGTAGACGATGCGCTTGCCCTGACCGGTCCAGCGCGCCACGGCCGCGGCGCCGCCGTACTCGATGTCGTCGGGGTGGGCGACCACGAAGAGCGCGGTCTGCCAGTCCTCGGGGAGGGGCTCGAAGGAGGGAGGGGTCGCCCGCTGGTCCGTCATGGTCCGAGCATGGCACCGAGGGTGTTGTGTAGTGAAACGGCTGACTTACTCCTATATGGTCGTGCCATGACTTCGTACGCCCCCACCCGTCGTGGCTTCCTCACCGCTGCTGCCGCCGTTGGTGGCGCCGCCCTGGCCCCCGCCTCGGTGTGGCGCGCCGCCCCGGCCTCCGCCACCGCTCCGTTCATCCTCAAGCCGACGCCGCCGGCGTACTTCAAGGACTTCGGCACCAACGCCGAGATGCTGTGGAGCTCGGTCGAACCGCAGGCCTACCTGACGCCCCAGTCGCGGCTGTTCGTGCGCAACCACACCAGCACGCCGCCCATCGACCGCACGACCTACGCCCTGCGCGTGTACGGCGACGGACTGGCCACGCCGCGGACCGAGGGCGAGGCGCTGAGCCTGTCGTTCGCGGACCTCCAGGCCCTGCCGCACCACGAGCTCACCTCGGTCATCGAGTGCACGGGCAACGGCCGCAGCTTCTTCAAGTCGCAGCAGGACCAGACGGTGTCGGGCACCGCGTGGACCCTGGGTGCCGTTGGCACGGTGCGGTGGAGCGGCGTGCTGCTGCGCGACGTGCTCGCCTCGCTCGGCCTGTCGGCCGACGCGTTCTCGATCCAGGCCACCGGGCTCGACGACCCCTTCAGCACGTACGGCCGCGTCCGCCGGCCGTTCCCGATCGAGAAGGCGCTCGACGACGCGCTCCTCGCGTGGGGCATCAACGGGGAGGACCTGCTGCCCGACCACGGCTACCCGCTCCGCCTGGTCCTGCCCGGATGGGTCGGGATCGCCAGCATCAAGTGGCTCGGCTCGCTCGAGGTGTCGAAGACCCAGCTCTTCTCCCCGTGGAACACCACGTTCTACCGGATGACCGAAACCGGCTGGCCCGGCGACTCACCGCCGCTGACCGTCAACCCGGTGCGCTCGGCCTGGGAGCTCGCGAGCGGTGCCGTCCTCCCGGCCCGGCCGGTCACCCTCACCGGCCGCTCGTGGAGCGGCGCCGGTCAGATCAGCAAGGTCTCCGTCAGCCTCGACGGCGGCGAGTCGTGGCGTCCCGCCGTCCTCGACCGTCGCTCCCGCGAGGACCAGGGCTGGACGCAGTGGTCCGTGCGCTGGGGCAACCCGCGCCCCGGGCGCTACGAGCTGCTGGCCCGTGCCACCGACGACCGGGGACGTACGCAGCCCCTCGTGGCGGCGGTCAACAGCCAGGGCTACTTCTTCGACGCCGTCGTACGCCACCCGGTGACGGTCGCCTGACTGGTCCGGTCGCGCGTCAAGCCATCACGCCGACGGCCGTCGGCGCGAAGCCCGGGAACACCTGGCCGACCGAGACCCCGAACCGCCGCGTCACGACCTCGGTCAGCACGCTGCGGTAGTCGGTGGTGACCAGCAGGTCGGCGTCGAGCGAGTCGGCGAGGCCGGGCCAGGAGCCGTAGTACTGACCGCCGCGGACGCCGGCCCCGGCCACGAACATCACGTTGCCGTAGCCGTGGTCGGTGCCGTAGCCGTCGTTCTCCTTGACCCGCCGCCCGAACTCGCTGAGCGTCACCAGCGTGACCCGGTCGGCAGCAGGACCCAGGTCGGCGAAGAAGGCGGCGATCGAGGCGGCCAGGTCGCCGGCGTTGCGCCGCATGTCGCCCCACTCGACCGTGCCGAGATCGGTGTGCATGTCCCAGCCACCCTGGTCGACCGTGACGACCTCGGCACCGACGCCCGAGCGCACGATCCGCGACACGTCCGACAGCGCCCGGCCCAGGTCGGTCTGCGGGTAGGGGGTGGTGGCCGACTCCTGGGCGGGGAGGTCGCGGGCAGCCCCGAAGGTCTGCGCTCCCGAGATCGCGTCGCGCACGGCCCGGCCCATCAGGCCACCGTTCTTCCACGCGTGCTGGAGGGCGAGGAGGCGCCGGCCGTCGTCGTCGGTGCCGGCCACCTCGGCCCGGTCGACGTCCTCGACCACGAACGCGGGGTTGATCCCGAAGAGCGAGGTCGGCACCTGGTTGCCCATCGCGGTGCCCTGCAGGGGCGAGGTGCCGGGCAGCTCGCCGAGCAGCCGGTTGAGCCAGCCGTTGCGCTCGGTGGACCCCGGTGCCGCGTCCTCGATGGCCTCCATCGCCGCGAAGTGCGAGCGGTTCGGGACCGCCATCCCCGTGGCGTGCACGGCGGCCAGCGAGCCGGCGGTCCACATCGGCAGCAGCGGCGCGAGCGCCGGGTGCAGGCCGAACATGGTGTCGGGCGCCAGCAGCGCCGTGTGGGGTACGCCGATGCGCGGGCGCGCGGCGTAGTAGGCCGGGTCGCCGTGCGGCACGACGAGCGAGAGCCCGTCGGCGGCGCCACGGAGAGACAGCAGCACGAGCACCGAGCCGAGCGGTGTGGACAGCCGGTTCGCGGTCCGGCCGGTGACGGCGTACGCCCGCGGACCGTTGCCGGCCAGACCAGGCCCGAGCGCCAGTGCGCCGCCGGCGAGGGCGGTGCCGAGCAGGGCCCTGCGGCTGAGCGCAAGGCGCGCCTCGTCGTAGTCGGGGCAGCCGCACGCGGTGGTGGGGCGCGGGGGAGTGTCGTGGGAGGTCATGTCAGCACGCCAGGTGGTCGGGGGAGTCGAGGACCGCGGCCAGCAGCCGCGCGAAGCCCCACTGGTAGAGGCCGTGGTCGCGGTCGATCTGCTCCTTGGCGCGGCAGCCGGTGGCCAGGCACGCGGTCTCGAGGAGGTGCTTCGACGCGGGGCGGTGGAGCAGGTCGCGGCTGACCGCGTCGACGAGGTCCTTGAAGCGGATCGGCTTCTTCGCCGGTACCCAGGTGCTCGGCTCGCGGTAGCGCAGGTCGGCGGTGGGCCACCAGCCGCCCGCCATCGCCCAGTGCATGCTCATCGATCCGAGCGCGCGCGAGGGCGAGGCCCAGATGTCGTCGCGGACCGGCGTCCCGTCGGGTCGTGGCCAGGCGTGCGGCGAGAGGCCCAGCCCGGAGGCCTGCCAGAGCATCGCGTTGGCACCCGAGTCGCCCTGGCTGGGGCGACCGACCTGGACGCCGAGGGCACGGTAGGTCGCCACGACGTCCTCGCTCGGGTCACGCAGCTTGCGGCCGCCGGCAGTCCGGAACTCCTTGCTGGCCACGAGCGCCCGCAGCACCGGCGCGATCTCGGTGTCGTGCTTCAGGTAGACCTTTGCGAGCCGACGTACGAGGGACTGCGGCGGGTCGTCGCGGACGAACTTGGTCGCCAGCCGCTCGCACACGTGGTGGGCGGTGAGCGGGTGGTGGGCGAGGTAGCGGAGGTAGTCCTGGGTGACCTCGCGGCCGTCGCCCTTGCGGTTCCGGTCCTTGAAGCCCTTGACCTGCACGGTGCCGGTCCAGTGGTCCTCCTTGACGTACGACGCCGCCCACGTCTCCCAGAGGTCGACGTGCCAGCCGGTGAGGATCCGCGACGAGGCCTTCACGTCGTCCTCGCTGAAGTTGCCCGCGCCCAGGGTGTGCAGCTCCAGCAGCTCGCGGCCGAGGTTCTCGTTGGGCGCCCGCTTCGTCGACGTCGCCGCCGACAGGAAGATCAGCATCGCCGGGTGGGTCGTGGTCGCGGCGAGCAGGTGGTCGAAGCGGCCGAGCGCGTGCCGGCGGATGGTCTCGCCGTAGTCGGCACGCCAGGTGAAGTGCGCGTCGCCGCTCACCGGCACATGGAGCATGCCCTCCCAGAACTCGGTCATCTTCTCGAGCACCGGGCGCCGCGTACGGATCCGTCGGACGAGCAGCCAGCGGCCGTAGTCCTCCATGACCTCCCAGCCGCCGCGCACCTCCTGGATCTGGCCCTGCCAGAGGTCGGTCGGCCTGCGGTCGAGGTCGGGCCACCACCGGCGCACCTCGTCGGCGGCGTTGTCGGGGAATGCGCCGGGTCGGGTGAGCTGCTGCTCGAACCACGCCTGCGCGCCACCGGCACGGCGTACGTCCTGGGCGAGCGTCGCGTCGATGCCGTAGCCGAAGCGCGTCACCAGGTGCCGCTGCGACGGGGTCAGCAGCGCTGCACGATCCTTGCCCACGATGTCCTCCCATCCCGAGGCGCATCACTGTCCCACGCGCACGGGGCGCCCGGAGGGGAAATCGGGTTGATCGGAAGACGGTGCAGGTGTCGGATGCGGTGTGCACATCCGCGAGCTCGACGCCTCAGACCCGGCCGCCCGACGCGCGTGGTTCGAGGTGATGGACCGCTCCGCACGGGCCGATCGCCCGCACGCCCTGCTCGAGGCGTTCGACGCGTTCGAGCTCACCGTCACGGAGCCGGGGGAGCACGCCCGCCGCATCCGGTTCGAGGCCCGCGACGGCGACGCCCTGGTCGGGGTGGCGGAACTCGAGCTGCCGCTGACCGAGAACCTCGACGTGGGCTGGTGCGAGGTCAACGTGCTGCCGGAGCACCGCCGCCGCGGTGTGGGTCGCCTGCTGTGGGACTCGGTCGTGGCGGAGGCCCGCGCGGCTGGACGCGCCCGCGTCGGGGGAGAGGTGTCCGTGGCCCCGGTCGACGGTGGTCCCGGGATGCTCTTCGCCGCATCGGTGGGGGCGGTCGAGAAGCACCGCGAGGACCACCTCCTCCTGGGCCTCCCGCTGGGCCCTGCTGCACAGGCCGTGGTCGATCCGGCGTACGAGGTCGTCACCTGGCGCGGCCGCTGTCCCGACGAGCACCGCGAGGCGTACCTCGAGATGCGCAACCAGATGAACGCCGATGTGCCGACCGGTGAGCTCGACCTGGAGCCGACGGTGCTGGACGACGCCCGGCTCGCCTCGTCGGAGGAGCGCCTGATGAGGTCGTACGACGTGCGTGTGGCCACGGCCCGTCGTCGGGTCGACGGAGCATTCGGCGGCTACTCGCTGCTGTTCGTCCCGCACGGGGCCGACATCGCGTGGCAGGACGACACGCTCGTCATGCCCGATCACCGCGGCCACCGACTGGGGGCTGCGCTCAAGGCGGTCAACTACGCCGAGCTCCCCGCGAGCATCGGCCTCGTCCACACGTGGACCGCCCCGTCGAACACGGCCATGCACCGCACCAACACCGCGCTGGGATTCCGCGTCGTGGAGCACATGCACGAGATGGAGGCCGACCTCGCGCTTCTCGCGGATAGGGTGCCGCCCGAGGGGCGGTAGCTCAGTCGGTCAGAGCAGAGGACTCATAATCCTTGGGTCGTGGGTTCGAGCCCCACCCGCCCCACCACCAGCCAAAACATTGGGATTCGATCCCGCACAACGGTTGCACAGAGGAGTATTGTCCTCGTTGTGAGTAATCGTCAACCCCCTCCAAGTGAGCCGCTGCGCGGCTTCCTCGACGACTGGCGCACGCACCTGCGTGCCAGAAATCGCGCGCGCGGCACCATCGAGTCGTACCTGACCGTGGGCGAGGCGCTATGCACTTGGCTCGACCAGAAGGGGCTCGACAGCCGGCACACCGCGATCACACGACCCATCCTTGAGCGGTACCTGGCTGAGATGCACACCCGGGTCGCACCCGCCACGGTCGCCAAGCACTACCGGTCGCTCCAGCAGCTCTTCCGGTGGCTCGTGGTCGACGGCGAGCTCGACCGCACCCCCATGGAGACGATGAGTCCGCCGAGCGTGCCAGAGCAGCCGGTGCCGGTGCTCGACCTCGAGCAGCTCGCCAGGCTCCTCAAGTCCTGCGGCGGCAACACGTTCGAGAACCGGCGGGACACCGCGATCATCCGACTCTTCCTGGACACCGGTATGCGGGCGGGCGAGTTGGCTGGGCTCAAGCTTGAGGACGTCGACCGCGAGCAGTCGATGGCGTTCGTGATGGGCAAGGGTGGCAGGGGTCGCGCCTGCCCCTACGGAGCCAAGACGGCTGACGCCCTTCGCCGTTACATCCGCGACCGCGGTCGCAATCCCATGGCCCGCACCTCCGAGCGGCTGTGGATCGGCAAGAAGGGCCCGATGACGGACTCGGGCGTACGGCAGATGTTGGAACGTCGTTGCAAGGATGCCGGCCTCGACCCGATCCATCCGCACATGTTCCGGCACACCTTCGCCCACCTGTGGCTCGCCAACGGCGGGCAGGAGAACGACCTCATGCGGCTAGCTGGCTGGCGCTCCCGCGAGATGGTCGGGCGGTATGCCGCCAGTGCTGCTGACGAACGAGCACGGGACGCCCACCGGCGCATGGCGATCGGGGACCGGCTGTGACCGTTTCCGGGGTTGAGTGGGAGGTCAAGTGGGTCTGCACCGGCCGCGGGACACACGCCTCCAGGGTGCTGCTCGACGCCTTCCTGCGTCCGCACGACCCCGAACTCTTAGCCGCGCTGCGGGCCAGTCACGGGGATGACCGAGGGCAGGTTCTCTACGACCAGTCTCGGATGAGCCACACCGTGCCTGGACACCTTCGAGGGCTGGATCGGCGCGGAGGAGCACGACGAGAGAGGTTGAGGGGCGAGGAGATCCCACCGGGCGCGGATCCCGCCGAATCGACCTGGACACTGGACCCCTGCCCTAGTTGCGGACTGAGGGTCCCCACCATCTCCGGCCCCCGCATGCGCAGCCTTATCCACGACCTCTGTGCCAATGGTGTGTCTCGCATCGATGTGTCCGCTCGGTCCACTATGCTAACGAACGACGCGTAAGGCGTCTGTCTGCGCACAGGGCATCACGGCGTGCGATCCAAGCCGGGGTAATCACCCGGCGGATCACTCCTGCCAAGGAGAAGCGCCATGCCCGCCAGGGACCCAGAATCCCGCTCCATTGTCGCCCAGATCGCCGCGGCCGAACGGTGGGGCCGAACCCCAGACCGCACGGCCGCAACCGAGCCGGCTAGAGCTGGCCTTCGTGCCAAGTTCGCCCGCGAGATCGATCCCAACGGTCATCTCGCAGCAACGAACCCCGCTGAGCTCGAGCGCCGCGTCGACTATCTACAGCGCGCCCACATGCTCCGGATGACGCGAGCGGCCAAGGCTGCCCGCGTCGCGAGGGCCGGTGGTGGCGATGCTGCCTGAAGGACGAGAAAGCCGGTCCGTGGCTAGCGGACCGGCTGAAAGCATCTCGACGGCGATCAAGACTGCTCCTGTCAGTGTAGGCGGAGCGTCCGACCGCCGCGCGGAGCCGACCTGTCTTCGGTGTGGTCACCTCATCACGGCCGAATCGTCCATCAGGGCGGGCCTCGGCTGGGATTGCCGCCGCCGCATCCGTCGACTCGCCCTGGCGGTGTCCTGATGAGCACCCGCCTGATTCAGGCCGCGTTCATCAACCGCTCGGCCGCCTACCTTCGGGGACATGGCTCCCGCGATCTCCTGATGGAGTGCAACGGCGGACGACCCCCGCTGTTCGGCTCTCGTCTGCGCGCTTGGTACGGCACCCCCGAAGTCGTCTCGGAGGCCCTGGCGCTTGCTGAGTCGCGCCGGTGGCCGACTGAGGTCGTAGACGAGGTCCACCTCTTGAGGTTGGCCGGTCACGAGGTCGCCGCGGTCAAGGCTGCGCACGCCGCGGTCCATGGGATGCTGCTGTGAGCCCCGAACTGATCGACCGACTCGCCACGAGCATGATCATCGAGATCCTGCTGAACGCCCAGGAGTCGTACTGGCTCAAGCGGGCCGACGACTTCGCCAAGGTCGGCAACGCGCGCTGCGACATCATCGCCGCGGCGTGCCATGCAAAGGCGACTCGCTGCCGCGAGGAGTACGCCGACGAGTGGGCCGAGCTGCTGGCCCTCGAGCTGGGTGACGTCGCATGAGCCGTCACACCCTGTCCGACTGGCGGCGTGCGGTCTACCGGTCGACCACCCTGACGGACCGCACGAAGGTCCTGCTGCTGTTCCTGGCCGACCACATGGGCCAGGACCGACGTGTCAGCATCCCGCGCCACAAGATCGCCGCCGGGCTCGGAAGATCCGAACGGAGGATCACCGAGCGCATCACCGAGGCGCACGACAGTGGCTGGCTGTGGACCCAGGTCCGAGGTCAGAAGGGCATCACGGCCGTCTATCAGGGGCTCTTCCCCGAGTCGGTCAGCGGGACGGATGCCCGCCCCCTGAATCGGAGGAAGCCGGGCAAGTTCAGCGGGACGCCTACTAGCCCCCTGAATGATGCTGAAACCCGCCCCCTGAACGGGCCGAATCGGGCGTTCAGCGGGACACACGGGGGTCCCACCATTACTACAGCGGACCTCCCCGGAGCCACTGACCACCGTGACGTCGGCATAGACGAGAAGGTGGCAGCACCTCCGGTCGTACGCACCGTGCGGCGCGGTGCCTCTCGAGACCGAGAGGCGAGCGCATGAGCGCCACTCTGCACGACCTGGTCACCGTCCGGGCACGACGCGGGCGCGAGCCGCTGCACTTCGCCGACGACATCGAGGCGCTTGCCTGGATCAAGGCCGAGGTCGACGAGCTGCGCACCCAGGCCGACGACATGCTCCTGATCCCGACCGATGTGATGAGTATGCGCCTGAGTCGGGTGTCTGCTGTGGTGTCCGTCGTCGCCGTCCTCTACGGCCATGACGAAAGGGACAGCCGGTGAGCCGCGCAGTCGCCCCCACCTTCGAGCTTGTGACGTCATGCGATGGATGCGGCGTCGAAGTCGAGCGACAACCTGCCGGCAACAGGCGCCGAGGAAGGGCGCGCCGATGGTGCAGCGACGCCTGCCGGATGCGCACCACGCGTTCGGAATCAAGTCCCAGATCGCCCCGCACCGCGACGAGATTGACTGTTGGGGTCATCTCGGTCGACCACCAAGTCTCGGATGGCCCTGGGGGTATGGCCCTACGAAGTCCCCCGTCTGAGCAGGTGACCCCTTCAGTCAGCCGCCATACATCCACTGACCCTCGACTTCGGTCTACCTCAAGCATGGAGCGCAAATGAGCACGAACACGACCGTCATCTCCACCAAAGTCCCAGTCGTCCTAGCTGGGCGCATAGACGCGGCCGCGAAGGCTCGGAAGGTGACCGCCTCGCAGTACCTCCGCATTGCTTTGGAGAGAGCGCTGGCCGAGGAGAGCGGGGTGATTGTGGGCGCCGTCGAGACGGCGACACGCGATCAGCTCGATCGGCTGTCAGAAGACTTGCAAGGTGACTTGCGGGCGGCGGTTGCCCTCGAGTTGGCTCGACGACTCGACGTGGACCCGAGCAACGGCGCCCAACACGCGCGAGAGCTTGGGCGACTGTTGACCGAGCTCGAGAAGACGTATCTCGGTAGCGCGGTGGACCGCACCCCGGTCGAGGAGATCAGAAGCCGCAGGCTGCTGCGCTTGTTGGGCTACGGGATCACCGCTCCGGATGGTCGCCAGCTGTCGCAGCCGAACCCGAATGCCAACACGGACGTGTCCAGGTTGGTTTCTTTTGAGCCACGGGACTGGCATCCCGTCGACGACCTCGCCGCGGCTGGCGAGTGGTGGTCGCGGCGGGAGGAGTTCGAGGCCGAATTCGGCACGAACCTGCCTATCGAGGGCGTCGGCCCGGACGCACCGTTCGATCCGGACACCTTGTGAACATCACCCAGCACGACGTCGCCCAGGTCGACACCGTGACCCTGAAGCGGCTGGCCGTGATGTATGACGAGGTGGCGCTCGAGGACTCCGAGCTGACCGCGTTCGCCGGCCTGATGTCTCGCGCGCTGGTCGGGGTGATCCGGGAGCGACGCTCTCTCGAGCTGACGGCCGAGGCCGAGCTGATGAACGACGACCGCCCGGGCAAGCTGCTCGGTCCTGGCGATGACCCTGTCGCTGATGCCCTGCGCGAGTTGCGAGGCGAATGTCCGTGATCCCGAGTAGGATTCTCTTCGAGACGTGTTGTAGTTCCGTGCGAGTGCCCCGCACCGCGGATGCGTCGAAGCCCCGTGTGAGTGCCCCGCACCGCGGTGGAGAGAAGCACCATCCCCTCTGCCACTGCGTTGCCTCTAGGAGGCCCACATGAGCACCACACCGAGCAACCCGAACCAGCCGAAGGCCACCACGCCGAAGCTGCCCACCGACGACGAGATGAACGCCCTGCGCAACGGCCAGGGCTGGTCCGGTCTCAACGCCGCCGACTCCGCCACGGCGCTGCGCGCGGACTGCTGGGACGTCATGAACACAATCATGAAGCGGACGCCGGAAGGCGAGAAGATGCGCGCGGCCGACATGCGCGCTTACTCGAAGGCCGAGTCGGTCTACGACGAGCTGACCGACATCATCGCGGCGAACACCGTGAACCGGACTGGCGTCATGGCTCCGACGCACGACCCCGCCTCTGCGAAGTACCGCGAGGGTGCCCCACTGGCGAAGGGCCAGACGTTCGCTGGCTACGCACAGGCCCGCGGGTTTGAGCACCCGCCTGAGGTCCGCAATGCGCTTGAGGATTCGGGGCGTGCCGACCTGAGCCTGACCAAGTACCTGCGAGGCGCCTTCACCGGCGACTGGCGGGATGCGGACGCTGAGCGCATCCAGATGGCTCTGTCCGGTGGCTCCGCCGGTGCCGGCGGCGTCATGCTGCCCACGGTGCTGTCCACGCGCATCATCGACCTGGCCCGCAAGAAGACCCGCGTGATGCAGGCCGGTGCGACCACCGTCCCGATGGAGAGCAGGACGCTCGACGTCGCCCGCTGGCTCACTGACCCGACGCTCGCCTGGCGTGCGGAGAACGCGGCCATCGCTGAGACCGACCCCACGATGGACAAGGTCACGCTGATCGCCAAGAGCCTGGCTGCCTACACGAAGGTCTCGCGCGAGCTCGTCGAGGACACTGACATCGAGGGCCAGCTCGAGGCCGCGTTCGGCTCGGCTCTGGCGCTGAGCGTCGACCTCGCCGCGCTCTACGGCACTGGCGACGGCACCGCCACCGCGGTCCAGCCCCGGGGGATCAAGACCGACCCGAATGTCACCAAGACCCCGCTCGCCACCAACGGCGCGACCCCGACGTGGGCCGCCCTGGTGAACTCGGTCGGACGGATCCGGGACAACAACGAGGAGCCCAACGCGCAGATCCTCGCGGATCGCACGCTGCGCACCCTGTCGCTCATCACGGCGACGGACGGCTCCTACGTCCAGCCGCCGGCCTACCTCGACGACATCGAGCGGTACACCACCAACCAGGTGCCCTCGAACCTGACGGTCGGCACGAGCAGCGACACCTCGGACGTGTTCACGGCTGATTGGAACCAGCTGATGATCGGCGTGCGCACCGAGCTGCAGATCACGCTGCTCACCGAGCGCTTCATGCCCGACAACGGCCAGTACGGCTTCGTCGCATGGTGGCGCGGCGACATGGTCCCGGCCCGCCCGAAGGCTTTCGACGTCGTCACCGGCGTCCGGCCGTGATCTGACCCACTGACCGCTGTGGCAGGCGGCGTGAACCTCACCCGCGCGGACACGCTCCGCGGACGGGATGGATGGGGCCGAGCGCTCTTTGTTCCCTTCTTACGCTGAGACACCCCAGCGCCGCCGCCACAGCACAACCTCCCCAGAAGGGACAGCGCCGTGACCACCAGCACCATCTACACCCCCGAACGCGTGACCGAGGTCCGCGGGCACGTAGCGAGCTTCCGCAAGGCCCTCGACGACCCCGCGACCGAAGACTGGCGCCGGACCCAGCTCGAGGACTCCCTGGCTGACGCTCTGGCCTGGCTCGAGGAGGCTGAGCATGCCGGCTGACTTGATCCGATTCGTGGACTCCATCGTCGCCTCCCCGACCACGCGCCTCGACCTCAACGACGAGACGTCGTTCTGGGTGAAGTCGTTCTCGGCACCTCCGCCGCGGCTGCGTCGGTCGGTGGCGTCCAATGCGATGCGCGACGGGATCCACGTGGGGTCGTCGTCGTATGACTCGCGGACGCTGACGATGGAGATCGAGTGCCGCAAGTCGACGCAGGATCTTGCAGCCGTCGAGATGCAGAAGCTGTGGCGCGAGCTCGACCGGGCGAGCAACTTCCTGATGTATCAGCCGAACGGGCTGACGAAGCCGGTCTTCTTCCGCACCTACCGCTCGGACACCTCTCAGTTGGTGGACGTGATGGCTCAAGCTGCGATGCGGACCTTCACCGTCGAGGTACTGGCCGAGCCGTTCGCGCTGGGGCTGCGGGAGGACATCGCGGCCGCAACGGTCGCGCCCTCCTCCACGGCCTACGGCGTGACCATCTCGACGGTGAAGGGCGACGTGGCAACCCCGCCCGTGCTCTTCACAGGAACAACCGCCATCACGAGCCAACAGTGGCTTCTCGCCACGACCAACCCCGTGCGCTTCTACGAGGCCGAGTTGGCCGTCAACGGCACCGACGCCGCCGACGTGTCCAACGCCGAGTACTCAAGCGGGGCCGGTGTCAGCGTCTCGTTCGCCACCAACGCCGCGATGACGACCCGCCTCTCCGACTTCCTCGGGCAGCAGAACCCCATCACAGCGGGCAGGCACCGCGCCCTGGCCCGGATGAAGCTCTCCACGACAGGCAGCACCGTGCGCGCGCGGCTGCTTGTGAACGGCACGCCCGTACCGACGCCCTCTGGCGCGGCCTATGCGACACTCTCGGACACCTCGACAGCGCAGGTCGTCGACCTCGGATTCGTCCACGTAGCGGGTGGTGGGGTCGGATTCGACACGGCGTTATCGGCAGGTCCCGAGCTAATCATCCAGCTTCAGCGGGTATCCGGGACGGCCACCGTCGTCGTGGACTGGCTGATGACCTGCCTGCCCGACAGCACGGCAGTGATCAATCCGCCCGTTGGCAGCGTCGGCGCGACCCGCGTGATCGACGCAGTCCAAGACTCCGCCTACTACGTCGACAGCTCACCGCCGTTCACCGCGAACGTTGACGGCAAGACCGGGATGCTCGGGCACGTCGGCGGCTTCCCGCTGCTGGTTCCCGGCAAGACCAACGTCTTGATCTGGCTGCTCGCCCAGGGCGCCATGGCGTCGACCACGAGCGTGTCTGTGTCCTACTGGCCGCTCTACGTCCACGCGCGCCCGGTGTCGTCGTAAGAACCAGGTTCGGCCGTCCGATGGGGGTGCGTTCGGTCCGCGCGCGATAGCGTCGCTGTCATGTACGAATACAAGTGTGTGGAGCTTCGATCCAAGATGTTCGGCGGAGCCCTTTCGGGCGACAAGCTGGAGCGCGTGCTGAACGAGTGGGCGGCGAAGGGCTGGCAGCTCAAGTCGACGGCGGCCGTTGACGTGAAGGGCCGCATCGGTCCGGGCGGCACCGATGGGCTTCTCATCACCTTCGAGCGACAGAAGGGCTGACAAGACCATCCCCGGCGATATCCGCGCCGGGGATGGTCTGCTGTTTGCGCTGAGGGTCAGGCCCGCACCGCGTGAAGATGCCTGACGACGGCCACTGGTTCGGCCTGCTGGGACTCACGCTCTGCCAGCGGCGCAATGCGGTCGGCATGGGCAGGATCTTCCCGTTGCATATTCGCGCCGCTCGCGTGGTGCTCCCAGGACCACCGCGACAGCTCCTTGCGGCTCACGATCACGAATTGGCCGATGTCCAGTCGCCCCGAGCGGTAGGACGGCGCCCATTCGGCCCAGGTCGCCGCGATCCACTCTCGGCGCGTCACGCCCCGTCCCGGTCCCGGCCGACGTCGCGACCAATCTCGAAGGCGTTGCGCGCGCCGGCGTCCTGTTCGGCCACCCACGCCATGTGTTCGAGGCATTCCCTCAGCCGCTGCACCTCGTCGACGGTTAAACGCATCTCCCGGTCGTCGGGCGTCCGGACGACTACGTAGGCCGTGTCCTCGCCCGGTTCCTTGCGGGCATAGACGGTCACCGGCTCGGCGTCCTGGGGAACGTGCAGCGAGGCCGCCATGTCGAGCATGATCGAGTGGCAGTACTGATCCTCGACGTGCGTCTGGTGTGCGTGCCCAGATCCGTCTGCGCACCAGGAGGCACACCGGACGGGCGTCAAGGGCTGGCGCTGGGTGATCGGTACTGCGGTGGTGGTCATGGTGGTTCCTCTCGCGGGATGGTTGTCTCTGACGTTGCAACCGGCCAGCGGACCCCGCTAAACAGAGGGGGATTCGACGTGTGAGGGATGGAGCCTCCCACGTGAATTGCCTAGTAGCACAAGGGTTTTGAGGCTCAGTCCTCATAATCCTTGGGTCGTGGGTTCGAGCCCCACCCGCCCCACCACGAAGTCCTTGCGCCAGGTCAGGCCGGCCCCGCGGTGGATAGGGTGCGCGGATGGCGACGGAGAGTCGGGCCGCTGGTCCGTGTGGCGACCGTTGGAGCAGGGTCGAATTCGACGTCCTCGGCGAGGGGCTGTGGTTCACCTCACCGGATCTCACGCTGCGGGCGTCACCCGAGGCGCACGCGGCCGCCGTCGCCTTCGGCGGACGAGCCGCAGGTGCCGGTATACGAGTCGACCCACAGTTTGCGGCGGGCGTGGGTGTCATTGCCGAGACGGTCCGCGACTGGTGGGGGATCGAGCTCTCGCGTCCCGAGGCAGGGGAGGACGCCCCTGGTCCGCAGTCGGGTCGCGCACTCTGCTTCAGCGCTGGGGTCGACTCGTTCTGGTCGCTGCTGCGCAGCGGTCCGTGGGACGACCTGGTATTCGTGCGCGGCTTCGACATTGCCCTCACCGATGTCGAGCGGGGGGACCACGCCGAGGCGTCCGTGCGCGCGATCGCGGCGAAGCTGGAGGCTCGCGCCGTGGTGGTCAGCACGAACCTCCGGGCGCACCCGCTCTGGGCGCCCCTGGACTGGAGGCGCACCCACGGCGCCGCTCTCGCCGCGGTCGGTCACACGCTGATCGATCACGTGGGGAAGTTCGGGATCTCTGCCTCCTACGCCGCCGCGCTGGACGTCCCTTGGGGCACGCACCCGACATTGGATCCCCTGTGGTCCTCGCGTGCTCTCGCTGTCCAGCACATCGGGGCCGAGCTGTGGAAGCGCGAGAAGCTGCGTGTCATCGCGGACGAACCCCTCGTCCAGGAGCACCTCCGGGTGTGCTGGGAACACCGCCGCCCGGGACAAAACTGCTCAGCGTGCGAGAAGTGCCTGCGGACCATGTGCTACCTCGCGCAGGCCGAGAAGCTGGCCCAGTTCAAGACCTTCGATGGACGCGATCTGCCCAGGCGGGTGGACGCTCTGCGTCACCTCCCTGCGGGAGTTGCGGTGGTCTGGGAGGAGATGGCCGCCGACGGGCTGCCCGACGACCTGGGCCCTGCCGTGCAGCGTCTGCTGCGTCGAAGCCGATCTTGGCGCGGTCGCAGTCTCCGCGCCAGCACGTCATGGGGTGGTGCCGTGCGGCGGCGGTTGAGATCCAGCTCGTGAGCTGGGACAAGGAAACCCTGCTCGCGCGCATCGACGACGCCGCACGCCGCATCCGCCACGAGGCGGGTAGCCCGTGCCCGCCCGAGATCGCGGCATATGCGCGCGCTCTCCCGGACGGGCGCCGTGAGTCGGCGGTCGTCCTCGGCATGACCCCCGAGCTGCGGACGCTGGCTCTCTCTCGTTTCGAACGGGTGGTCTCCATCGACATGAGCCCCGAGGCGGTGGCCGCGTTCGGGGAGTGGCCTGAAGGACGTGAGCGTGAAGAGATCGTCCAGGCCGACTGGCGGGATCTCCCGCGATACGCCCGAGGAGTCGACGCCGTGCTCACCGACGGGGGCTTTCCCAACAGCTCCGACGTGGACGGCATGGGTGAGCTGCTCACGTGCGTGCGCGACGTCCTACGGCCCGGCGGACGGTTGGTCACTCGTCACCCGGTGGTCCCCGAAGGCCTCGACCTCGACGCTGAGTCCCATCCTAGGCTCGTGGCACGCTACCGGGAAGGGAGCCTCGACCCGGCGGAGTTCGGTTTCGGCATGCGCCTGCTCGGGCACCTGCGGTGTTGCTGGGACGGGAAGCACCTGGACAATGTGAGGTTGTTCGCAGAGATCGACAGCGACCAGGCGCTGACGGACGCAGAGCGCGTCCTCATCAGCCGCTACGTCTTCAACGGGCGCAATGTCCTTCTCTCGGCCGGCGAATGGGAGCGTCTGCTGGTGGGACGTGGGTATGAGTTCGCGGTCGAGGTGCTGACCGGCCGCGACTGGTACAGGTACTACCCTGTCTATTCAGCCACTCCCGCAGGGTCAGGGACGGGCTGACCAATGGCGGCGGGCGACCCCCGGTGCTCGTCTCGCCAGGACCCTGAAGTCGCGCGAGATCGCAGTCATGGCTGCGACGTAGACAAGGCCCCCCGCAAGCGCTTGCAACGACAGGGCAGCCCAGCCGACGGGCACGGCACGGCCGACGTAGTACATGACCGCGGCCTGGGCGGCGGCCGCCACCACGGGCGGTAGCACGACCGCATAGGCATTGACCGGCACGGCGGCCACCCGGCGCAGCACGACGGCTCGGACCGGCCACAGCAGGGCCGCGCGGATCAGCGTCGCCCAGGCGAGCACCACCAGGCCGGAGTCCACGAACACCGCGATGGTCACGATGTGGAGCGCAACGATCATGGTGACCAGGCCCAGCTCGACGCCCGGACGTCCGATCGCGAGGTAGACGGACCTGTCCAGCGTGCCGAGGACGCTGAATACGCCCGCCAGCATCAGGATTGCCGCCAGGTCTCCACTGCCAGACCACTGACCGCCGAAGAGCAGGGGGACCAGTGCAGAGCTGGTGACGCTGAGGAAGGCGATGGTCGGGAGCATCAGCAGGGCCGAGGAACCAACAGCTGTCGTGTAGGCGCGGACGAGTCGCGGTCGGTCGTGGCGCAGCTGCGCGAAAGCCGGGAGCGCCACGGTCGAGATGACCGTGCCACACAGGTCAACCACTAACAAGAGGAGCCGCTTGGCGATCGTCCACGCGCCGAGGGCGGTCGTACCAGCGAAGCCACCGATCAGGTAGGCCTCGCCCTGATCGCGCAACGCAGTAGCCAGATTGATGGCAACGATCCTGGATCCGTAGCGGGTCGCCTCGTTGGCGGTTCTCCAGTCGAAGACCGGCGAGGGGCGCCACGCAGATCGGATCCAGAGGATGGCGGAACTCGTCGTCGTACCCACGAGCAACTGAGCAACCAGCGCCCAGACGCCCCACCCTGCCAGCGCTGTGGAGACCCCGACCGTGCCGCCCGCAAGCACTCCCGCGACCTGCCGGATCGCCAGGACCTTGAACTGCAGATCGCGCTGGAGCAGCGCCACGGGCACGATCGACGCCGCGTTCAGCACGAGGAGAGGACTCATCGCCATCACGATCAGACTCAGCTGGGGCTTGTTGAACGCCTGGGCGAGGAGAGGCGCTGAAGCCACGAGCATCGCCGCCAGGGCGGCCGCGATGCCGAGCGCCCACCAGTGGACCGAGCTCGTGATCCGTTGATCGGCCCGTCTCGCGTGGATGAGGTAGGCGCCGAAGCCTCCTTCCGCCAGCACCTGGAGAACACCTGTCGAGGCGCTCGCCAGAGCGATCAAGCCGAAGTCAGAGACGTCGAGCAGTCGCGCGAGCACGACAAGGGTCGCCAACCCCGCCAACCGCGTGAGCCAGCGCTCGCAGGCTGTCCACGCCAACCCCGTGGCGACCTGGCCTCTCAGGGTCACGGGTGGGATCCCGGCTCCCCTCATGTGCGCACCCCTGAGGCGCTGGACACGTCACCCACGGCCACAACGTCATCGACCCGGCTGCGCGCGACGGCTGCTGCATAATGCACGTCGTGCCTTCCCCTGCCGTGACGGTGATTCTCCCGGTCCACGACGGCGAGCGCTATCTGCAGGAGGCGATCGACAGCATTATCCACCAGGATCTGCCCGACTGGGAGCTGGTGGTGATCGACAACGGCTCAGTCGACCGCACTGGTGAGATCTGCCGCGCGGCGGCCGAGCATGACTCGCGGGTCACGGTGTTGCGCCTGCCCGCTCCGGACCTGGTGGCAGCCCTCAACGCCGGCCTCGCTGCCGCCCGCGGAGCTTTCGTGGCGCGCATGGACGCTGACGACGTCTCCTTGCCGAGTCGCCTGCGCCTTCAGATGTCCTACCTGGACCGGCACCCGGACGTGGTCGCTGTCGGCGGCGCCGTGGACGTGGTGGACGAGAACGGCGCGCCTGTCGGGCGGGTGCGGATGCCGCAGCAGGACGAAGCCATCCGCCGAGCACTGCTCTCGGGCCGGACTGCCATGTGCCACCCGACGGTGGTCCTGCGTCATGACGCCATCGTCCGTATCGGCGGTTACCGCGTCGGGTCCTACCCGGCGGAGGACCTGGACCTGTGGATGAGGCTGAGCAGGGAGGGCCTGCTCGCCAACCTGCCGATCCCGCTGCTTCGCTATCGCCGACATGGGTCCGCGGTCAGCTTCACCCACGCCGAGGAGCAGGCGCGTCGTACCCACCAGCTGGTGAGCGCCGAGAGGCGGCGTCACGGTCTCCCCCCTGCACCGCTCGCGTCACCGCCCGCGAAGTGGGCCTCGGTGACGCTCTACCACCTCGCCTGCGCCAAGCTTGCCCTGCGATGCGGCAACCGCGCTGCGGCTAGGCGGCATGCGCGTGAAGCCATGCAGGGCGCTCCGGTGGCGGCGCTGCCGTACGCCGTCCTGATTGCCGCCACTCTTCCGCATGCGGCCCTGAAGCTGGGTGGTGTTGCGTGGACGGCTGCTCACCGCGGCCGAACCCGGGCTTCGACGAGCTGGAAGATCTCGGCGTAGGCGGCGTCGCCGGCCACCACCTGGCGCCGGGCGGTGGCGCACAACTCTTCTCGCGCGGGTGGTGCGAGCTCCCACGCCTCCAGCAGGGCTGCGCGAAGGTCCCGTGCCAGGAGCGGTCCGGGGACCACGGTCTGGCAGGCGTCGCCAAATAGGGCTGCCAGACCAGCGAACTTGTGCAGGTAATAGGGACTGCCTGCGAGCGCCACCACCGGCACGCCGGAGCCCAGGGCGAAGACTGCGGCGTGGTAGCTGCCGGTCAGGACGGTGCGGCAGCCGCGGACGCGCTCGATCAACGCGTCTGGCGAACGCGGGCCGTCATCGCGCTGCACCAGTCCGCCCAGTGCATCCGCGTCGTCCTCGAGGAGATGGCGACTGACGGGGAGCCCCGTGACGGGCGCGGCCACCGCGGCGGCGAACGAGCGGACGACTTCTCGCGTCTCGTGCAGTGTCGCGTCATCGATCCGGGCGTAGGGCGCTCGCCGCAGGCACACGCCCAACGCCGGCCCCGCTGCCGGACCGAGTCCCGCGTCCAGGAGCGCCAAGGCGTCGTCCCCGGTGACGGTCCACTGCTGCGGAGCGACCCCCCAGGCGGCCAGGAGCTGGACACCGAGGAGCGGCTCCCGCAATGCCAACAGGTCCGCGCCGCGCACGGCACCTGCGGCCCGCTCGACGAGCAGCGGCTCGTGGAGTGGGCCGAGGCCCTGCCCCGTCGCGGCCGTGACGGCCCCGGCCGCCTGACCGACCTCAAGCGTCTCGAGCAGCTGGACAGCGTGGCGGGCAAACGCGTCCGTCAACGCGCCCGCTCCGGTCAACAGGACGAGGTCGGCACCTTGCACCGTCCGGAGGTAGGCGTCCACCGAGGTGCGGTCAACCATGCGGGCGACGACGCGCCAGTAGCCGGGCCAACGGCGACGCATGGTTCGACCAGCGCGGGCGAGCAGAGCCCGGGCGCGAGCGAGCGGCCGTCCCGGCGCTGCGAGTCCGGCGTCCGGCGCCCACGCGCGCACCCCTTTCGGAGACAGGACATGTGCCTGACCGTCCAATCGCGCCAGTGCTGGTGCGTCCGAGAAGTGAACGGTGACACAGGCGCCGGCCCACTGGGCACGTATGCGCATGAGTGCCACCTGAAGCATGGCGGCGTCCCCGGTGTTGTGCAGGGTGTGCGCACTCGGATCTACGAACACCGACGGTCCTGGGTGCACGGGGCAACGTGCTCGCGCAACTGTGTCTCGCGGGCTTCGCACCCCGGCATTATGCCCGCGACTCCCTCCGTGCTGGACGGAGGTGACTCGGGCCGTGGGTTCGAGCCCCACCCGCCCCACGCAGGCAGTTCCGGCGCTGCTCAGCCCTCGCCGGCGATGAGGTAGTCCTCGCCGTCCTGCACCAGCTGCAGCTGCTTCCGCTCGGTCGAGGTCCGGCCCGACGTGGTGACGTAGTCGATCGTGTACGTCGTGACGAGGGTGTCGGGATCGACCGTGATGTCGTACGGACGCGCCGAGCTGATCGTGCTCCAGAACCCGGAGTAGCGCTCGAAGCCGCCGCTCGCGGCCTGGAACTCCGGCGTGAGCATGACGTACGACGACTCGGGGGCGGACGTCACGAGGGAGAAGTAGTCCTGGACGAAGGTGCGCACCTCCGCCTCCGTCCCGCCTGCCGGCGGGCTCGGCTCGGCGCTGGGCTCCTCGGTCGCGCTCTCGGACGGTTCCTCGGACGGCTCGTCGGACGGCTCGTCGGACGGCTCCTCGGAGGCAGAAGGCTCGTCCGACTGCCCGGTCTGCGCGTCGGTGCCGGCCGGGCGTTGACCGTCCCCCGGCCACAGGAGCCAGGCGCCGAGGCCGGCGAGCAGCACGAGGACGGCGACCGCAGCGATCCAGCCCAAGTACGAGCGTCGCGCCGGGGAGGTCGTCGTAGGAGGTGCGGGAGGTCGCTCGGTTGCGTCGGGCGAGACCTCGGGCATCGTCGAGGTGCTGGCCGGTGCGGGCGGGGCAGGCGGCGGGTGCGGAGCCGTGGTCGTGTCCACCCCGGACAGGGCACCTCCCGTGGCGACGCGGCGGAGCTCGTCGCGTACGCGCTCGGCGGACCACCGCCGTTCGGGGTCCTTCACCATCGTCCGGGCGAGCATCCCGGCCAGGGGATGGTCGCCGGGCAGCCGCGGGGCTTCGTCGTGGACGATCCGGTACATCCCGCCCATGACGTTGCCGCCCACGTCGTAGGGAGCGCGTCCGACGACTGCGTGGTAGAGGCTCGCACCGAGTGACCACACGTCGCTGGCGGCCTCCGCGGGCGAGCCCGACGCGACCTCGGGCGCGAGGTAGGCGGGTGAGCCGGTGACCTGACCGGTCACGGTGAGCGCGGAGTCGCCGGACCCGCGGGCGATGCCGAAGTCGCCGAGCTTCGCGTGGTCGTCGTCGCCGACCATGATGTTGCTGGGCTTCACGTCGCGGTGGACGATGCCGGCCCGGGCGGCCTGGACCAGGCCGTCCGCGACCTGGGCGAGGATGCCTGCCGCGCGGGCGGGGCTCAGCGGCCCGTCCGCGGCGACGACCTCGGAGAGCGTGCGGCCCTGGACGTGCTCCATCACGAGCCAGTAGCAGTCGACGTCCTTGACGAGGTCGAGGATCGACACGACGTGGGGGTGGTTGATGCCCGCGGCGATCCGGGCCTCCCGCTCGGCGCGGGCGATGTCCTGCCCCGTCGTGCCAGGCACGAGCCCGATGCGCTTGATGGCGACGGACCGTCCGAGCACCTCGTCGTGTGCGAGGTGGACGATGCCGGCGCCCCCACGGCCGATCTCCCGGCCGAGGGTGTACCTGCCTGCGATCACGTGTTCGGACCCTTCCCGTGGCTCCGCTCCACAGTAATGAGGACAGGTCGAAGCGCCCTCACCCGTTGGGACCTGTGCTCAGCCCTCGCCCGCGATGAGGAAGCCGTCGCCGTCGGCCTGGAGCTGGAGCCGTACGCGCGACGTGGTGGTGCGGCCCGTCTTCATCAGGTAGTTGACGGTGTAGGCGACCGTGCTGTCCGACGGGTTGCTGTCGATGCTCGTCAGCTCTGCCGACTGCACCTTGCTCCACCAGGCGATGTAGCCGTCGTAGCCGTCACTGGCCTCCTGGAAACCCGGCGTCAACTGGTCGAAGGCGGCGCGCGGGTCGCTGGTCACGGTCGAGAGGTAGGAGGTGATGAAGGCGTCCATCTGCTGGCGGACCTCCTCGGGGGACGGCTCCGCCGGGGTGGCGTCGGTCGGCTCGTCGGTGCTGCTCGTCTGCGACGACTCCGACGGATCCTCGCCGCTCGCCTCCGGTGCACCGCGCCCGGCCAGGACGTACGCCGCCACAATCGCAGCCACAGCCGCCACGGCCGCGACCGCGATCCAGCCCCAGTGCCGACGCGGCGGCCGCGCTGCCTTCGGGAGGGGCGAGGGTCGCACGGCGGGCAGCACCCCGGTCGGCTCCTGCTCCACCGCGCGTACGGACGGCGAGGCGCCGGCTGCCACGGTGGAGCGCCCGCCGCGGGAGATCCTGCCGAGCTCGTCGCGTACCTGCCGCATCGACCACCGCTGCTCGGGGTCGTGCGTCATCATCACCGTCAGCAGTCCGGCCATCGGGTGGTCGTCGGGTAGCCGCGGCGGGTCCTCGTGGACGATCTTGTAGAGCGCACCGAGCAGGTTGTCGCCGACGTCGTACGGCGGCGCGCCGGTGACGGCGTGGTAGAGCGTCGCGCCGAGGGACCACACGTCGCTCGCCGGCGTCGCCGAGGAACCGGAGGCGACCTCGGGCGCGAGGTAGGCCGGCGATCCCGTCACGAGGCCGGTCTGGGTGAGCGAGGCGTCGTCCGCCGAGCGGGCGATGCCGAAGTCGTTGAGCTTGGCGTTGGCACCGGCGATCAGGATGTTGCTGGGCTTGACGTCGCGGTGCACGATCCCGTGGGCGTGGGCCTCGACCAGCGCGTCGGCGGTCTGACCGAGGAGTGCCGCCGCCTCGGCGGCGTCGAGGGGCCCGGTCGAGCGCACGCGTTCGCCGAGCGTCTGGCCGTCGACGTACTCCATCACCAACCAGCGGACGTCGGCCTCGTCGACGAGGTCGAAGACCGAGACGACGTGCGGGTGGTTGAGCGCCGCGGCCAACCGGGCCTCGCGCTCGGCCCGCTCCCGCTCGACGTCGTCGGAGCCGGCGATCATGCCGATGCGCTTGATCGCCACCTGCCGGCCGAGCACCTCGTCCACCGCGAGGTGGACCGTGCCGGACCCTCCGCGGCCGATCTCCCGCCCGAGCCTGTACCTGCCTGCGATCACGTGCCGTCCTTCCTCCGTGCTCGCCCTAGGCTAGTAGCCGACCACCAGCCCGACCCCACCCGAAGGAATCCCCGTGACGAGCCCGAATGTCCTCGACGAGCTGGAGTGGCGCGGCCTCGTCGCACATTCCACCGACCGCGACGCGCTCCGTGCGGCGCTGGGCGAGGGGAGCGTCAGGTTCTACGTGGGCTTCGACCCGACGGCACCGAGCCTCCACATGGGCCACCTGGTGCAGGTACTCACCGCGAAGCGGCTCCAGGACGCGGGCCACACGCCGTACGCCCTGGTCGGCGGCGCCACCGGGATGATCGGCGACCCGCGGGACTCGGGGGAGCGCACGCTCAACAGCCTCGACACGGTCAAGGACTGGGTCGACCGCGTCCGCGGCCAGATCGAGCCCTTCCTCTCCTTCGAGGGCGACAACGCCGCGACGATGGTGAACAACTACGACTGGACCGCGTCGATGTCGGTGATCGACTTCCTGCGCGACATCGGCAAGCACTTCCCGGTCAACCGGATGCTCGCCCGCGACGTCGTCAAGAGCCGGCTCGAGGCGGGGATCAGCTACACCGAGTTCTCCTACGTCCTCATGCAGTCGATGGACTACCTCAATCTCCACCGCGACCACGGCGTCACCCTGCAGTTCGGCGGCTCCGACCAGTGGGGCAACCTGACGGCGGGGGTCGAGCTCATCCGGCGCGCGGACGGCGCCCATGCGCACGCCATCGCCACGCCGCTGATGACGAAGGCCGACGGCACCAAGTACGGCAAGACCGAGGGCGGGGCCCTGTGGCTCGACCCGGAGATGCTCTCGCCGTACGCCTTCCACCAGTTCTGGCTCAACGCCGAGGACGCCAAGGTCGGCGAGCTGCTCAGGGTCTTCACGTTCCTCACGCGCGAGGAGATCGAGGACCTCGAGCAACAGACCGCCGAGAAGCCGTTCCTCCGCGCCGCCCAGAAGCGCCTGGCCGACGAGGTGACCGCGCTCGTCCACGGTCACGACGAGGTCGAGCAGGCGAAGGCGGCCGCGGCAGCGCTGTTCGGTGGGGGAGACCTCGCCACCATCGCGCCCGCGACGCTGGCCTCTGCTCTGCGCGAGGCAGGAGGTACGTCGGTCCCGGCCGGCGAGCTCCCCGGCATCCTCGACCTGCTCGTGGCCGCGGGCCTGGTGAAGAGCAAGGGTGATGCCCGCCGTACGGTCGCCGAGGGCGGCGCGTACCTCAACAACGTGCGCGTCGAGGATCCCGACCTGCGCCCGACCGAGGCCGATCTGGTGGCCGGCTCGTGGCTCGTGCTGCGCCGCGGGAAGAAGAACTTCGCCGGCGTCGAGGTGGCCTGACCGGGCACCCGACACGCACCCCGGATCGCCCCACGCGTCACAACAGGCCTCTGACCTGCGAAAACGTCGATGTGCTCGCGGTCACACCATCTCGATTTGCGCGGTGTCGAGAGTACGCATACTGTTCTCTTTGTCGCCAGGGAGCGGCGGGGAGCAAGACCGGTCAGGTCGGGCTCTCGGCCCCAGGCGGACAGCCCGAAGCGGTCACCGGTCACGGTGACACCACCGGGCAGAGCGAAACAGTCGGGGATTTGCCACGACAGAAAGTCGCTCGCTAGGTTTCACCAGTTGCCTCACGCAACCGAGATCCTCACCGGATCGCGATGTGGGTGCGTCTGATTTTTGAGAACTCAACAGTGTGTTTGATTAGTCGACGAATTAGTTTGTTTTGCCCCGTTGACGGTCATGGTGGCTTCTGCTTTTGGGTGGGGGTTGTTGTGGTTGTCGCGGTTTCTTTGACAATGATTCTGTATAACAGCCACCTTTTGGGGTGGTTGGTGTCAGTTTTGTTTTTTGTCAGGGGATGTGGCTCTTATTGGTATTCCTTGGCTCACTTTGGTGGGTTGGGGTTTGTTTTCGATGGAGAGTTTGATCCTGGCTCAGGACGAACGCTGGC
>NZ_SDWV01000019.1 GCF_004137345.1 Nocardioides zhouii | reverse complement strand
CGTGGTCATCACGGCACCTTCCCCGCTGACACTCGTCAGCGCGTCAGGCCGGAAACACCGTTAAATCCACAGTCCCGTCTGACCTGCGTTCTTGTCGTTCGAGGGCTCTATCAGTTCGAATCGGCGACACATCCGGCGCCTAGCCCAAGTGACGTCTTCATGTCTCCACTGTGAACGAAGGAAGCACCATTTCGCGCCCGCCCGAGGTTCGCCCGTCCCAGGACGGGCGGGGGAGGGTGCGCGGCGTTCGCGTCGACCAAAGCCGCCCGTCCTTTAACATGCCGATGTCGATCCGATGGATTGCCGCGATCCTTGACAGGCCTGATGATGGCGGGCTCCAGTAGAGGCGCGACCTGCGAACCGGTGACCATGCAGTCGATTTCTTGCGTGCCGAGCACGGGGTACTTGAACGCTGACTGGCCTACGCACGGGATGTCAGCTGCGCAGTCCCGAGGACCGGTCCTGCGATCTCGAGCTGGCGGTCGGCCAGGCGGGGTTGGCGCGAGCAGTCGTCCTGAACTGCCTTGAGGCGGAGACGATGTGTCCGTTGACCGGCTCGCCGTCAGACCGCTCGGTGGACGGGGTCCAGGAATTCGCCTTCATGGGGGGAGACCGCGCGTCGAGAAGTGACCACCGCCCGGTCCGCTACTGCAACGACCGCATGCACGCTGCGCTGCACCCTCAGTCCTCTTTCACGCACCCTGCGTCCTGAGCCTCCACGCATCTTGTAGGTGTCCAAGGCCCTCCCGCCCGTCCTGAACCCATTTCGACATACACCTCTTGCAGAACGAGGGGGGTTCAGTGGGCCGGCGGGCTGTAGACGCCGTGATTGGTCGACCTACGGAACCACCTAGACACCTGCATGCCAGGGAGGTGATTCACCGACACCTGTCTCGATGCGGATGATGCGGCGGCCAGGCGTCGTGATGAACTGCTCGAGAGCCTGGTCGCCACGTGGGGCGTCGCGACCCATCTGATGAGTGTTCAAGCGCCATCGAGACCGTCATGACCAGACGATCCCGGACGTCGCCCGGCGCCTACCTCCGACGATACATGAGGTGCGAGGTACATGGTGAGCGGCAACCAGACTGCCGGAATGGCGCGGCGGCGGACGGGCGGGAAGGCGATCTGCTAGATGCGGACGATGGCGCTGGGGGAGCGATCGCGGGTCGATCGCGCCGCTTAGCGAGTAGCGAGCGGAGCGGTTCGGCGATAAGGGGTGACGCCTGAGCAGCTGCTCGCCCGACGTCGCCCGCGTCATCTCCAACAAGGTCAAGACCGCTGAGGCCGGGCGGCGGCGCAGTTTGGACGGCCAACCGCTTCATGCAGCTTGTGTCGCGCTGTCGGCGCACTAGAACGCGGTGCTTGCAGACCGCATGACCCGCACCTTCGGGATCGAGAGGGAGCAGCGAGACAGCAATGGCTTACGAATTCGCTGTTGCCGGCAAGGTCCAGCTCAAGGCACTGCGCGAATGGATCGTCTCCCTCGTGGAGGGCTCCGTTTGCAGTGAACAACGCGGGCATGGCGGCGGCGCGTAGGCCGTCGCCGTGACGGCGCAGCGCGCTCGGGGCGGCGATCACCCACTCGCCTTCGGACACGCCGGGTGATGCACCAAGTCGTGGGGGTGGGGCTCATCACACAGGCGCCACGAGGCTGGGGTCGCCCACTATCCCGCGTGCGGCACCCTCGGCCAGGGCATCGGACTCCGGCCGGTGTCGACGTACGCGAAGTCCCCGTCGGTTTCGCCGGAGTGGCGCAACCGCAGCTGCTGGTCGCCCAACGGCTGGTAGCGGTGCTCAGCGCCGCGGTTGACGAGGAGGTCGTCGGCGGTGAGCACCAGGGTCACCGGGCCCTCGTCGGTCCAGAACTGGAACATGCCGCGGCCCGACATGATGCTGTGCGCCTCGGTGACGCCGTTCGTGTGCCAGGCGCAGTGGGCGGAGTGTTCCTCACCCGGCGCGGGTGCGGTGGCGTCGAAGACCCCGCGCAGGTGGCGCTCACCCTCCGGCAGGGCCGCGTCGACCAGCTCCGCCTCGCGGGCGCTGTCGCCGTCGATCCAGTGGACCTCTGTGCCGAGGGTGCCGAGCAGGCGCTGGCCGTCGTGCTCGTCGATGCCGATGAACTCCATGGTGACCTTCCTGATGATGGGTGGGGCCGAGCCCGTGGGCCGATGCTCGCGACTCCGTAGGAGTACTCTGCAAGCCGCGCACCAATAATGCAACACTTGCACAAGGGACGGTATGCCTGTGTACGACGTGGATCCCGAGGTGGCAGAGGGGCTCGCCGAGATCTTCGGGGTCGACCCCGGTCTCCCGCTGGCGCGCGGCGACTGGCGCGCACGTCGCGCGGCCACCCACGCCATGTTCGCGGAGATGTGGCGGTTGCGTCCACCGCCTGTCGACGTGGCGACCGAGGACGTCGTGATTGCCGGGGGGTCTGGTCAGCCGATGACCGTCCGTGTGTACCGCAAGCGCGGGCAGGAGGAAGGGGCAGTGCTGCTGTACCTACACGGCGGGGGGATGATCATGGGCGACCTGGAGACGCACGACGGCGTGTGCCGGACCTACGCCTCGGACACCGGTCTCGCGGTGGTGGCGGTCGACTACCGACGTGCCCCCGAGCACCCGTTCCCGGCTCCGGTGGACGACTGTGTCGCGGCACTGGGCTGGATCGCCACCGGCGGCGTCCGTCTCGGCCTCGACCCGGCCCGCGTCGTCATCGGAGGGGAGAGCGCTGGCGGAGGGCTTGCGGCCGCCGTCGCGTTGCGCGCCGGGGACGAGGGCGGTCCTCGACCGGTGGGTCAGCTGCTCCTGTACCCCATGCTCGACGACCGGACCTACGTCAAGGACGAGGCCCTCGAGCGGGTGGCGGTGTGGAGCTACGAGGATCACGTCACCGCCTGGTCGTGCTACCTGGGCGCCGGAGTGGCAAGCCGCCGCGCCGCCGCGCCGCTCCGGGCCGACGACCTCAGGGGCCTGCCCCCGACCTACCTCGAGTGCGGGGAGCTCGATGTCTTCAGGCAGGAGAACGTGGCGTTCGCCCTGCGCCTCCTCCAGGCCGGCGTGCGCCTGGAGATGCACCTGCATCCCGGCGCGCCCCACGCGTTCGAGCTGTTCGCCCCGCGGGCGGCGGTCTCACGGCGGGCGATGGTCGACAGGCGCCGGGCGCTCCACGCCTTCGTCGGGATCGGCCCGTGACGGGCCGAAGTCCGATCGGACGTCGAACTTATTTCTGTGACGAGCGGCACAGAGGGCGAAACTGTGTATATAGTGCAGTGCCATTGCAAATGATGAAGTTGTCGCCCTCCTATCGACTGGGCGATGCCTCGGGTCACTCGCCCCCAGATGCCGGGGCCAACCAAAGGAAGTTCTGTGAGAAGTCGTTCAAGGCGCACCCTGCGCGCGAAGATCATCGTGGTACCCACGGTCGCCCTGTTCCTGCTCGCCGCGGCCTGCAGCAGCGGGTCTTCGGGAGACAGTTCCTCCGGGGCCGACGCAGTGGCGGACGGCTCCGCCGACAAGCCGGAGTGCTCGGACGACGCCAGCATCGCCGGCCCGGCACTGGAGCCCGACGGCATCGTCGGCCAGGGCCCCAACGGCGAGGCTGCGGCCTCGCCCGACGACATCGCCATCTCCGCGGCGGACGGAGAAGAGATCAAGGCGGGCAACTTCGAGGTGGCGCTCGTGTTCCAGTTCGCCGGTGACTGGCCCAACGGCCAGACTCGCGGCCTCACGGACGAGTTCGGCAAGTACGGCGTCAAGATCGTCAGCAACACCGAGGCGAACTTCAAGGTCGACAAGCAGATCGCGAACATCCAGAACGCGATCCAGCTGGCCCCCGACGGCATCATCAGCATTCCGGTCGACGACGTGGCCACGGCCCCGGCCTACAAGAAGGTGGCCGCAGCGGGCATCAAGCTCGTCTTCATGGACAACGCTGCCCAGGGCCTCGAGCCCGGCAAGGACTACCAGTCGGTGATCTCTGCCGACAGCCAGGGCAATGGCCAGATCGCCGCCGCCAAGCTCGCCTGCTACATCCCCGAGGGCGGCACGATCGGCATCATCGACTTCGGGATCACCTTCTTCGTGACCAACCAGCGCACCAAGGGCGTCAAGGACTGGTTCGCAGAGAACCGGCCCGACGTGACGATCAAGGAAGCTGCCTTCACCGACCCTAACCAGGCCGGTGACGTGGCGGCGAACTTCCTGACCGCGAACCCGGACGTCCAGGGCGTCTTTGCGGTCTGGGACGGACCCGCGGCGGGTGTCATCGCGGCACTGCGCGCCCAGGGTCGCGACATTCCGGTCACCACGATCGACCTCGGCGACCAGGCAGCCACCGACATCGCCACGGGCGAGTACCTCAAGGGCGTCGGGGCCCAGCGCCCCTACGACCAGGGTGTCGCGGAAGCCGACGCCATGATGCTGTCGCTGATCGGCACGGACGTTCCGGACTGGATCGGCGTCCCGTCGCTGGCCGTCGTGCAGAACGGCCTGCGCCAGGCCTACGACGACGCGTGGAAGAAGCCGCTCCCGGCGACCATCGAGGACGCCTGCGCCAAGGCGGAGCCGGCCTGCGGGTAGTCACCCGCCGGGCGAACGACACCGGCCGGGGCCCTCGCGGGGGCTTCGGCGGTGTCTGTTTGCCCGCCGGTGCGCGGGGTTCCGCGCGCAGGAACTTCCCGACGGACCTCCGTCGAGTCGGGAACAGCACCAGACGATCATCGTGGGAGAAGACGACATGGAGCGCTTGACGGGACGATCGATCCTGGTGACCGGAGCCACGGGTGGGCTCGGAGCCGCCAGCGTGCGGGCCCTCGCCGCGGAGGGAGCGCATGTCGGTGTGGCCGACCTCGGCGAGGCGGCGGTGAGGGCACTCGCCGACGAGGTGGGTGGTACGCCGCTCGTTCTGGACGTGACGTCGCCCGAGGACGTCACCCGCGTGGTGGACGCTTTCGCCCGTGAGCGAACCTCGATCGACGTCCTCGTCAACTTTGCCGGGATCGTCGATCCACGTCGGATGGACGAGATCGAGCCGGAGGCGTGGAGCCGGGTCTTCGACGTGAACGTGCGCGGCACCTGGCTGATGTGCAACGCCTCGATTCCGCACATGCCTCGAGGTGGGTCGATCGTCAACATCGGGTCTCGTGCCGGCCTGGTCGGCGGCACGACCAGTGGCGCCAGCTACGCCGCCTCGAAGGCGGCCGTGATCTGCTTCACCAAGTCGCTGGCGAAGTTCGCGGCCCCCCAGGGGATCCGCGCCAACGTCATCAACCCGGGCTGCATCGAGACGGCCATGCTCGACCACTTCGCTCCCGAGGTCCGCGCCTCGATGCCTGGCCAGGCCGCGCTCGGCAGGCTGGGCTCACCGGCCGAGATCGCCGACAGCGTGATCTTCCTCGCGACAAGCGCTTCCTCCTTTATGACCGGAGCTCAGCTCAACGTCAATGGCGGCAGCCACATGTGACCTTGAGGAGCCTCCACCGGGCCGGCCCTGCCGGACCGGCCATCGACCGAAAACAGGAGACGCCGCCGTGCTGGGATCCGACGTGACACTGCCCCTTCCACTCATCCCCGCCGTGCCGCTCTTCGCGGCCATGGGCGCGCTGTCGACGGTGCTCGTGAACCGCAACGTCAGCGTGTTCCACGACGGGCTCCGACCCATCATGCCCTCGCTGCGCTCCGGCGAGATGACCCGCAAGCAGGTCTCGAAGGTCTCCTTCTCGCTGGCGTTGGCCTTCATCTGGGCCTTTGGTCTGCCGTACTCACTGGGTTTCGTGATCCCCCTGGTCTACCTGGTGTACATCGCCACGGACTGGATCGGCGTCTCGCTGCCGGCGGACCTCGGGCGGCGGTGGTGGCAGGGCCGGACCAACCTCGCCGGGGTGGGCGGCTCGGTGGCGCTCGGCGCTGCCTGGGGCGCTGGCCTCGCGCTCGTGCTCCACTACGTCGCGGTCGGCATGGACAACCTGCCCGTGCCGCTCGCCGAGGGGACCTCGCTGTTCACCCAGCCGGTCGTCCAGGCCTTCTTCCTCTTCCCCGTGCTCACCGTCGCCTACCACTACGGGATGAGGGCCGGCTTCTGGGCATTCGGTCTCAGCACCCTCGCTTGGTTCGGATCGAGCGGCGCCGGACTCGAGCTGCCGTCGATGTGGGCGTTCGGTGCCGGGCTCCTCGTCATGCTCGTGCTCCTCGTGCGCGAGTCGCGGACGGCCGGGGCCGGGGCGGCGCAGGTGCCCACGAGCTGGATGGAGGACGACCGGTCCGATGCCGCCTCCCCCTCCTGGGCGGTCGAGGAGGAGGACGACGAGGACACCGTGTTCCGCGAGAACGTCCGCCGGATCAAGGGCAACCTGCCGTTGATCGTCGTGCTGGCCGCGCTCAACGGTGCCGCGTACAACTGGGGCTTCCTGGCCATGGATCCTTACAGCGCCCACCTCTACGCGATCGGGCTGGCCGTGCCCGCCGCCGCCGTGATGCTCATGTGGGCGTTTGCGTTCATTCCCATGAAGTTCACCACGGCGGTCGTGACCGGCACCATGGCCACCGGCACCTTCCTCGAACCCGTCGTGGCGCTCCTGCTGCCGAGCCCGTGGACGGCCGCGATCGGCGTCGGGGTGCTGCGCGTCGTGGAGGTCTTTGCCCTTCTCGCAGTGATCGGATGGATCGAGCGCTGGCCGAGCATTCGCGAGGTGGCCGACGTCATGCGCACCGCCATCTTCCAGACCATGGAGATCGGGTTCCTCGTGGGAGGAGCACTGGCGGCGGCCGCTTGGGCCGGAGAGTGGGGGGTTGCGGCGGTGGTGGCTGCCTGGTTCCTCAACATCCGGGCCAAGTCGCCGGTGATGCCGATGTCCCTGGGTGCCATCGCGGCACTCGGTGTCGGGGTCGTCGTGAACGTCATGGCGCTCGTGGGCCTGACGCTCTGACCTTGACCGGGCCACAGGTGGACTCATTGACACCCGTGAGCAGTCGCCCGTACGATATGCAACATACGCGTTCATACTGCACATATTGCATCAGAGGAAGGGTGAGCTGATGACCCAAGCGTCCACTGCGGATGTCCTCATCGTGGGGGCCGGCGCGTCGGGAGCGACCGCCGCCAAGCATCTCGCCGAGCAGGGGTTCAGTGTCGTGGTCCTGGACCAGGGCCACTGGACGAGCCCGAGCGACCTGCCCGGGAACCACCCGGAGTACGAGCTGCTGTGGGGCAACCACCTGTGGCACCCGGACCCCAACATGCGATCGCGCCCGGAGGACTACCCGACCAACCTCGACGACTCCGAGCAGCCGGTCTACATGTACAACGGCGCGGGGGGCAGCACCGTCTTCTTCGCGGCCGTCTGGAGCCGTCCGCTTCCGTCGGACTTCCGCGTGCGGACCTTCGACGGGGTGGCCGACGACTGGCCGATAAGCTACGAGGACCTGCAGCCGCACTTCGACGCCACCGACCGCGACATGGGAGTGTCCGGCCTTGCCGGCAACCCGGCCTACCCGCCCGGCGCACCGCCGCCGCTTCCGGCTCACCCGATCCACCTGACCGGCCTGCGGATGGCCGAGGGGCTGAATCGACTCGGGTGGCACTGGTGGCCGGGTTACTCGGCGATCCCGTCCCGCGCCCACGGCCACCAGACGCAGTGCGTCCGCCTGGGTGTGTGCCGCACCGGCTGCGTGGTCGGAGCCAAGGGATCGGCCGACGTCACGCTCCTGCCCGACGCGCTTCGCCACGGTGCGCGCATCGAGACGGGTGCGCGGGTGGCGCGCATCACGCTGGACGAGAACGGGTTGGCGAGCGGCGCGGTCTACTTCCAGGACGGCGAGGAGAAGTTCCAGCCGGCCAAGCTGGTGATGCTGGGGGCGAACGGCATCGGGACGCCGCGGCTGCTGCTCATGTCGGATTCGGCGCGCTTCCCGAACGGCCTGGCCAATACGTCCGACATGGTGGGTCGACGCCTCATGCTCCATCCCTTCGGCTCCGCCGTCGGTCTCTACGAGGACGACCTCGAGGACTGGGTGGGGCCTGCCGGGACGCAGATCGAGTGCATGGAGTTCTACGAGAGCGACCCGTCGCGCGGGTTCGTCCGAGGCAGCAAATGGCACGTCATGGGCACCGGTGGCCCCCTGGAGATGGCTACTCGGTGGCACATCGGCGAAGGGGTCTCGGAGGAGCCCTTCTGGGGAGCGGAGTTCACGGCCAGGATGAAGCAGTCCATCGGGCACTCCATCGACTGGATCGTGCATGCCGAGGACCTGCCGGAGGAACACAACCGGGTCACGCTGGACCCCACCATCGCTGACTCCGACGGGCTCCCCGGCGCCAAGATCACGTACACCACGTCGGAGAACACGCACAAGATCCTCGACTTCGGGCTCAATAGGGCCCTAGAGGCCCACGAGGCGGCCGGCGCCTCGAAGGCGTGGGTCACCTTCCGGAACTTCTCCTCGGGACACAATCTCGGGACGGCGAAGATGGGTGACGACCCCGAGACGTCGGTGGTCGACAAGTGGGGTCGCAGCCACGACGTGCCGAACCTGTACGTCATCGACGGCAGCGTCTTCCCGACGTCGACGGCCACCAATCCGACCTCGACGATCTGTGCGTTGGCGAAGCGGGCCGCGACCCACATCGTGGAGACACGGCGTGAGCAGGAGGTGTCGACAGCATGAGTGCGGTGGAGGTGAGGCTGGAGCCGTTCGGCGGTGTGGTGTTGAGTGCTGCGCAGCGTGAGCGGTTGGCGCTGCTGGCGGACGTGGTGGTCGCTGGTGGTGCGGGGATGCCGTCGGCGAGTGGTGCCGAGGTGCACACGCAGTGGATCGACCGGGTGATCGCGGTGCGCGCTGACCTGGCCGAGGCGGTGTCGCGGGTGCTGGTGCTGGAGGGCGATCCCGATGAGGTCCTGGCGGGTGTGCGGGCGGGGGATCCGGAGCTGTTCTCGGGTTTCGCGTTCGCGGTGGCGGGGGCGTATCTCATCAATCCGCGGGTGCGGCGTGAGCTCGGGTATCCGGGGCCGGCGCCGATGAAGAGCCCTGCGTTGCCGGGTGAGGCCGAGGCCTATCTCGAGGACGGGATCCTGGACGTCGTGATCGCACGGGGACCCATCTACCGACCTACCCCCGATGCCCGATGACGGCGACCGAGGTCGGCCAGGTCCGGGACTGGGGGACCCGCGTGCTGTGTGCGGTGGGCGTGCCCGTGGACGCGGCGGCAGCAGTGACCGAGAGCCTGATCTTCGCCGACCTGCGCGGGGTCAGCACGCACGGGATGCTCCGGCTCCCCACCTACGTGGAACGACTGCGGGCGGGTGGCATCAACGCTCGGGCACGCGTGCGCGTCGTCTCCGACCTCGGGGCCCTCGTCGTGCTCGACGCGGACGCCGGGCCTGGCGCCAGCACGGGGGTCGAGGCCGCCGACCTCGCCATCGAGCGCGCGCGACTGCACGGGATCGGCTGCGTGATCGCTCGCAACGCCAACCACTTCGGCGCGAGTGCCTACTTCACGAACCGCATGGCCGACGCTGGCATGGTGGGACTTGCGGCCTGCAACACCGAGCCGGTCATGTGTGCCCCGTTCGGCGGCACGCCGGTGCTCGGGACGAATCCCATCGCGGTGGCGGTGCCCCTTCCGTACGACCGCCGGCCGCAGCTGGACATGGCGACGACGGTCACGAGCCAGGGACGGCTCATCCTGGCGCTGCACGCCGGGGAGGACATTCCGACCGGATGGGCCGTGGACACCCTCGGCCGCCCCACCACCTCCGCGCAGGCCGGTCTCGCCGGGGCCTTGCTGCCGGTCGGAGGACCGAAGGGCTTCGGCCTCGCGTTCGCCGTCGACGCACTCCTGGCGCTCGGCGGGGCATCCACCAGCACCCACGTGCTCCCCCTGTCCGGGGACCCGTCCCTCGCCCAGGGTCTCGGCCACCTGTTCCTCGCCGTACGGGCCGACGCGACCGGGTCCCTCGACGACTACCGGCGCGACATCGAGGACCTGGTGTCGGCCGTGCACGGGAGCGCCGGCGACCTGGACGTCCCCGCGCCCCTCGTCCCGGGAGAGCCCGAGCTCGGGCGTGAGCAGACGGCCAACGGCCTCATCGAGCTGTCCCCCCACGTCCTGGGCGAGCTGCGCCTGCTCGCGGCAGCCGTGGGCATCCCCTTCCCGATTCCCCCGTCCGGCGCATCAGCGCCGGCCCTACCCGACGCCCGCGCGCAGCAAGGCGGAACCCCGTGACAACGATCGCCTCAGTCCGGACCGACTATCACCTGATCCCGCTGGAGACCGTCCTCAGCGACAGCACCCACGGGAGCATCCCGCACTTCGAGCTGGTGACCGTCAGGGTCACGGACTCCGACGGCGCCGAAGGTGTCGGGTACACCTATGCGGTCAACTCCGGTGCCCGGGCCTTCCACTCCCTCATCGAGCACAATCTGGCCCCGGTCGTCATCGGCCAGGACCCCGACCTGAGTGAGAAGATCTGGCATGACATGTGGTGGGCCGTCCACTACTCCGGCCGCGGCGGCCACGCCACCTCCGCCATCTCGGCCGTCGACATCGCGATCTGGGACCTCCGAGCCAAACGAGCCGGGCTTCCGCTGTGGCGGTTCTTCGGCGGATTCGACCCACAGGTGCCCGTCTACGCCGGCGGCATCGATCTCGACTTCCCCGTGGAACAGCTGCTGGAGCAAGCCGACCGTTTCCAGGACGAGGGATTCCGCGCGATCAAGATGAAGGTCGGGCGCCCGCACCTCCGTGAGGACGTCGAACGAGTCCGCCGGATGCGTGAGCACCTGGGCGACGACTTTCCCCTCATGGTCGACGCCAACATGAAGTGGAGCGCGGACCAGGCGGTCCGGGCGGCCCGCTCCCTCGAGGAGTTCAACCTACTCTGGATCGAGGAGCCCACCATCCCGGACGACGTCGCCGGGCACGTACGCGTCGTACGCGAAGGCGGCACGCCGGTCGCCACCGGCGAGAACATGCACACCCTGTACGAGTTCCACACGCTGATGGCCGCGGGAGGGCTCACCTACCCCGAGCCGGACGTCACCAACTGCGGCGGGATGACGATCTTCCGCAAGATCGGCGCCCTGGCCGAGGCGCACAACCTCCCCCTCACGTCCCATGGTGTGCACGACCTGACCGTGCACCTGCTGGCTGCAGCTCCCAACCGCACCTACATGGAGTCGCACGGCTTCTCCCTCGATGCCTACCTGGCCCATCCGATGATCGTCGCCGACGGCTTCACCACCGCCCCTGAGCGCCCGGGCCACGGGATCGAGCTCGATTGGCAAGCGCTCGAGCAGCATCGCCGATGACCTCCGGCCCCGTTCCGCGACTGGTCCTGTGGGACATCGACGGCACCCTGGTCTCCAACAACGACAGCGACGAAGGTCTCTTCGTCGCTGCCCTGGAGAGCGTTCTCGGGCCCCGGCCCGAGGTCGTCCACCCCTATCGGCACGGAAAGACCGACCTCCAGCAGGTCACCGAGTACGTCCTCGGCAACGGGGGATCGGCCGACGACGTCCCCGAAGGAATGCAGGCGCTCGTCGTCGCCTCGCGGGCGCACTTCTCGGAGCCGGGCGAGAGGATTGCGCTGCCCGGGGTCGCGCGGGTCCTGGCGGAGCTCGCTGCCGCTGGTCACGTCAACGCGCTCCTCACCGGCAACGGGCGTGAGCGGGCCGAGCTCAAGCTGAGGTCCGCCGGGCTCGAGGCGTCGCAGTTCGACCTCGACCGCAGCTTCTTCGGTGGACACACGCCGTCACGACCGGCACTCGCGACGTCGGCCGCTGCCTGGGCCGCGGAACACGACCTGGTGCCGGTGCTCGTCGGCGACACGGTGGCGGACGCTGATGCGGCCGCTGCTGCCGGCATCACCTTCGTCGGCGTGGCCACCGGTGTCTACAGCGTCGACCAGCTCGAGGAGGCCCAGCACGCCTTGGTGCTGTCCGACCTGGCCGACGCCGAGGATGTGCTGCTGGACCTGCTCGCCGGCGAGTGCCGGTCGTCGGATCAGGACTGAGCGATCCGCTCCGCCTTCTCCGCCAGGCGGGAACCGAACTTCTCGAGGTCGATGACGAATCGCTCGTGCGACCCGGTGCACACCGTGTCGAACTCATCGGTTGCGGTGATCTCGAAACGAATGCGTCGCCGCTCGACCTCGGTGACTGTTGCGGTGCAGGTCACCGTCTGACCCTTGAGGGTGGCCGCCTGGTGGGCGATGTCGATGGTCGTCCCTACACTGTCCTGCTCCGGCGTTAGGTGGGGCGCCAGGGCCTCGATGGCGGCTGCCTCGAGGAGTAGGACGAGGTCGGGCGTGGAGAAGATCTGGTACTCACCCCTCGTGGTGCAGTAGTCGTCGGTGACGAGGCGCTCCAGCGTGCCGGCGGTGCCAACGGTGATGTCTTCGAGCATGTCGTGTCCTTCGTGTGCTGGGGGTCGTGGTCAGAGAACTGCGAGTGGGTTGACCGGCGAACCGGTCCCGCCGGGAACACGCAGGGGTGCCATGACGAACAAGAAGTCCCACCGGCCTTCGGCACTGCACGCCTGGGCGAGGTCCTCGAGATTCATGTTGTCGATCAGGGGCAGGCCCATGGCCGCCAGGGCGAGGGCGTGGATGGGGCTGTCCACCCCGTCCACGGAGCTCGGTCGGGAGTCGCTGTCCCCGTCGCCGCCGAGCAGGGCGGCGTCGCTCGCGTGCAGCCACTCCATCGACTCCGGCGCCAGACCGGCACTGTGGTGGGACGGGTCCCACGCTCCGAGGACCTCGCGGCGCCGGCGGTGACCCGTGCGAACCAGAACGATGTCGCCCGACAGACGTGCGGTTCCCTGTGCTGCCAGTGTCTCCACGAGCTCGTCGGGACCCACGCCGGCTCCCGGCTCGACCCACTCGGCCCCGCGGGCCCGGGGTAGGTCGACGAGGACCCCCCGCCCCACGACGCCGTCGCGCATCTGCTCGACCGTGCCCACGCTGCCACCGGTGCTGTCGACACTGTGGCTCGAGTCGATGCCGTTGTAGAGCCTTCCCCGGAAGCTGCAGTGGCACAGGGCATCGACGTGCGTGACTGACTTCCCGTGGAAGTCCACCCCGATGAAGTCCGTGTTCACGCGGGGCTCGCCGAGCGCCACGTCGCACTGCTGGGTCATGTAGTGCAGGGCAGGGCGGCCATTGTCCGGTCCAGCCAACGTGTCGAGGTCGTGGGACAGGCTCACCGTGCGACCCGACCTGACCACGAGCGCGGCGGCGGCCCGTGCAGCGTCGTCGAGGAGGTTCAGTGTGCCGCGCTGATCGTCCTCGCCCCAGCGTCCCCAGTTGCGGACGCGCTGGAACAGCGCCTCGAAGGTGTCGGCGTCCACCTCAGGGGTTCCATTCCACGTCGAACATGACCAGCTCGGCGTCACCGGTGACGACGACCTCGTCGTCGTTCTTCGTGACCGTCGTGTCGACGAAGACGCGTCGGCGCTCCTCGTTCTTCCCGGTGACCACGCACTCGACCCGGATGCGGTCGCCGATGTGCACCGGACCCTTGAAGCGCATGTTCTGCGCGACGTAGGCACTTCCCACGCCCAGCAGCTGCGCGAGAGTGGCACCGATGTAGCCGCCACACTGCATCCCGTAGGCGATCCGTCCACCGAAGCGGGTCGTCGCCGCGAACTGCTCGTCGAGGTGCAGTGGCCCCCGGTCGCCGATGAGTCCGGCGTACATCACGACGTCGGCGTCGGTGATGGTGCGGGTCCACACCTCCCGGTCGCCGATGTTCACGTCCTGGACCGTCATCTGCTTCACTGCGTGGCCTCCTGGGCCAGCTGTCGTAACGAGACTCCTGATGCCTTGCGGTCCCAGGTCGAGGGTCCTACCCCGGCATCGCGGAGCTTGACCTTCTGGGGTTTGCCGGTGGGGGTACGCGGCAGCACGTCGAGGTAGTTCAGGTAGCGCGGGACCATGAAGTGGGGCAGTTCGGCGGCCAGGTGGGCAAGGAGAGACTGGGGGTCGGGCTCCGCCTCCGCGACAAGGACGACGCAGAGCAACACGTCGTCGTCGCCCTCGAACTCCGAGGGGACACCGACGGCCGCGCACTCCAGCACTGCTGCGTGCGTGAGCGCCGCCGCCTCGATCTCGAAGGAGGAGATGTTCTCCGCCCGCCGGCGGATGCGCTCCTTGACCCGGTCGACGAAGTACACGTAGCCGTCCTCAGCGACGTAGCCGATGTCCCCGGTGTGGAACCAGAGGTTGCGCCAGGTCTCGACGGTGACGTCGGGCATGTGGAGGTAGCCCTGCATCATCGTGAACGGGTTGCGTGGACGCAGCACCATCTCACCCGGCCGGCCCACGCCCTGCTCCTCGTCGGTGTCAGGGTCGACGATGCGGAGCTCGAAGTGCTCCTCGCGCAGGCGGCCGCACGATCCCACCCTCAGCGGTTCGTCGAAGGGCTGCCAGATCGGGATGGTGACCTCGGTCATCCCCCAGGTCTCGATGCCCCGGATGCCGAACCGTGCCTGGAAGTCGAGCGCGATGTGGGCGGGGAAGGGCGACGCCATGATACGCGTCATCGGGTTGTCGGCGTCGTCGGCAGCGGGAGGCAGCTGGTGGACCATCTCGACCAGGGGCCCGTGAAGCAGCGCGACGGTGCACCCGTGCTCGCGCACCCGTGGCAGGAACGCCTCGACCGAGAACCGGGTGTCCAGCACCACGCGCCCTCCGGCCATCATCGAGCCCATGATGCCGATGAACTTGCCGGCGACGTGGAAGAGCGGGATGAAGCAGTAGAAGGCGTCGTCAGCGGTGAGGCGGGCGCCCTCGACGCCCAGCCTCGAGAAGAGGCGGACCTGGCCGTGCGGCATCCGGACCCCCTTCGCCGGGCCGGTCGTGCCCGACGTGTAGACGACGGACGCGATGTCCTGCGGGCCGACCGTGCGGTCGGGCGCAACCGCGTCGTCCCCGAGCACGTCGTCGAAGTCGAGGACGGTGCAACCGGGCACCACCAGGGGTGCTGTCGCGCCCGGTTCGCGGTAGACGATGACCTTCTCGAGGTGGGTGAGGGCCTCGCGCACCTCGAGGATCCGGGGCAGGTGCGCCTCCTCGACGTACATCACCCGCGCTTGCGAGTTCTGCAGGACGTGCTCGAGGGACCGGCCCCGGTAGCCGGTGTTGACCGCGACCTCGACCGCAGCCGCGAGCGACGTGGCCAGCCAGGTGCAGATGGAGCTGGGGGTGTTGTCGGCCATGATCACGACGCATTCACCCGGCTTGATGCCGAGCTCGGTCATGCCGTTGGCCACCGCGCATGCCCGCGCGTAGGCCTCGGCGTACGTCACCACGACTCCGTCCACGGTGCGGAAGAATTCGCGGTCTCCGTCGCGGGCGGCCCGCTCCCTGAGCAGTTGCGGGAGCAGGGCGTCGAGAAGTGCCTCCATGGGCGAGTCTCCTGTGGTCAGCGGCTGATGGCGGACATGTCCGAGTACCGGTCGCCCTGGACGGCGTCGCGCGGGACGAGCTCCTCGAGCCGGGCGAGGTGCGCGGCGGAGAGCACCAGGTCGGCCGCCTCGGCGTTGGCCTCCAGGTTGTGCCGCTTCCTCGTGCCCGGGATGGGGACGATGTCGTCCCCCTGCGCCAGGACCCACGCCAGGGCAAGCTGGGCCAGGGTGCAGTCGAGCTCGGCCGCCACCTCCTGGCACGCGGTGACGAGAGCGAGGTTGTGGTCGAACGCGGCTCCCTGGAACCGGGGCGAGGTGCGTCGCCAGTCGTCGGCCGGGAGCTCGGTCGCGGAGGCGATGGCCCCGGTCAGCAACCCGCGTCCGAGGGGGCTGTACGCCACGAAGCCGATGCCGAGCTCGCGACAGACGCCGAGCACGTCGGTCTCCACGTCCCGGCTCTGGAGCGAGTACTCGCTCTGGACGGCTGCGACGGCGTGGACAGCGTGCGCGCGACGCAGCGTGTCCGGACCTGCCTCGGAGAGACCGATGTGACGGACCTTTCCGGCCGCCACCAGCTCCGCCATCGCGCCCACCGTCTCCTCGATCGGAACGGCCGGGTCGACGCGGTGCTGCCAGTAGATGTCGATGTGGTCGGTGCCGAGACGTTGCAACGACAGGTCGCACGACTGACGCACGTAGTCGGGTCGGCCGCAGACGCCGAGATTCTCGCCGCGGGAGTCGCGCACGAACCCGAACTTGGTCGAGAGCACGACGCGGTCCCGAACCGCCGCGAGGCCGTGACCCACCAGCGATTCGTTGGCGAAGGGCCCGTAGACATCGGCGGTGTCGAACAGGGTGATGCCCAGCTCGACGGCGCGAAGCAGCGTTGCCCGGGACTCGACGTCGTCGAACGTGCTCCCGTAGGTGCCGGACATGGACATGCACCCGAGGCCAACAGCGGAAACCTCGAGGTCGGGGCCGAGTCGTCGCATCTGCATGGCGCCGGTCAGCTCCCGTCCGCAGGGAAGGCTCGTTCGACCTCGCGGACCTTCATCGAGTCGATGAAGGTCTTCGGCCGGTCGCCGAGCACCCGAGTGCGTTCCTCGGTCTCCCGGTACCGCGCCTCCTGCTCCTCCGCGGTCCCTTCACCGATGAGTTCACGGACCCAGGTGAAGGTCGAGCCCTCGCGGTCGAACCAGGCGGCCCGCACGGGCAGGCCGTACTTCTCGTGAAGGGGCACCACCGCGCCGTGGAACAGCTCGAGCCACTCGTCCATGCCGCCCGGCTTGATCTGGTAGGTCCGCAACTGGAAAACCACGTCATATCCTCCGATGGGATCCGGTTCGAAGCGGATCGTCGTGCGGGAAACCTGTCTTCAAGGGTGCTGCAACATGTGCAAGCGTGTTGCGCATAACGCATTACGCAGACTAGTGTGGTCTACGACGGCCGTCAAGGCACCCGCCGTCACACCACCCCGGCAGGCACCACCTGCCGCGCGCAGATGAGGATGGCGGATGGCATCGTGAACACCGTCGCTGCCGCTCCAGGCCTGGTGACTGTGGGCGAGACGATGGCCGTCTTCATCCGGGAGCCCGGTCAGTCCCTCGATCGATACCGGCTCACCGCCGCGGGAGCCGAGAGCAATGTGGCCATCGGGGCGGCCCAGCTCGGCGTGCCCGCTCGCTGGCTCTCCTGCCTGGGCGACGACGATCTCGGGCACTTCGTCCACGATTTCGTCGAGCGCCATGGTCCTACGACCACGGTCGAGTGGGACGACGTGCTGCCCACCGGCTCCTGTGTGAAGGAGGTCAAGCCCCACCAGTCCCGGATGCGTTACTACCGCAGCACCAGCGCGGCCCGCCGGTTGGACCGCCTCGACCTCGCATCGTTGCGCGGCGTGGCGCACCTGCATCTCACGGGAATCACGCCCGCACTCTCGTCCGAGAACGCGGAGCTCGTGGACGGACTGCTCCGTGACAGGGGGGATGTCGGCAGCACCAGCTTCGACATCAACTATCGCGCTCAGCTCTGGCCCGACGCGGAGGCTGCTGCGCGTGCCCTGCTTCCGCTCGCGCGCCTCGCGGACGTGGTCCTCGTCGGGGACGACGAGGCGCGGTGCCTGCTGGGGACCGACGAGCCCGAGGAGATCGCCGCGGCACTGCTCCGACGTCCCGACCAGGAGCTGGTGCTCAAGCGTGGCGGCGGCGCCGCCAGCCTCCTGGTGCGAGGCCGGGACGCGATCACCGAACCCGCCCTCGAGGTCGAGGTGGTCGACCTGACCGGCGCCGGGGATGCGTTCGCCGCGGGCTTCCTTGTGGGACGATTGTGGGGCTGGTCGGCGCGCGGTCGCCTCCGCCTGGGCCACCGGCTGGCCTCACGGGTCGTGGGAGTCGCAGGCGATGTCGCATCCGGCCTCACGCGTGCGGATGTTGCTGAGGTGGCACACGAGACTGGGGAGATAGTTCCGAAGATGATGGGAGCACTACAACGATGAGTCAGACCTTGGATCGTGCGCTTCAGATCCTCGAGTACGTTGGCGACAAGCCTCGACGCATCGGAGAGATCGCAGAGTTTCTCGGCGTCCATCACTCGACGGCACTGCGCTTTCTCCACACCCTGCGCAAGCACGGGTTCGTGCAGGAGCTGCCGGGCCACAGCTACCGCCTGGGTTCGGCCATGTTCCGCCTGGGCTTCCAGTCACTGGAGGGCATCGAGCTCCGCTCGCTCGCCAGGCCGGCGATGGAGCGTCTCAACCTCCTGACCGGGGAGACCGTCCACCTCGGTTCGTTGGAGGACGGCACCGTGCTGTACATCGAGAAGGTGGAGGCCAGCCACCCGATCCGGATGCATTCCCGGATCGGAGCAGTCGCCCGCCTCCACTGCACTGGCGTGGCCAAGGGCATCGTGGCGTTCCTGCCCCTGACGGAGCGGGACCGCCTGCTCGCCGGCTACGACATGGTGCGGAGGACCGAGCACACCCTCGTCGAGCGGGAGGCTCTGGAAGCCGACTTCGCGGCGAGCCGGGAACGGGGCTACGCGTTGGACGACGAGGAGAACGAGCCGGGAATCCACTGTGTGTCGGCGCCGGTCCACTCGGGGGAGGGCGTGGTCATCGCGGCACTGAGCATCTCTGCGCCCGTGATCCGCGTGGACCGCGACACTCTGCTGAGCTACGCACCGGCGCTGATCGAGGCTGCTCACGAGACCTCGCGCCAGCTGGGCTGGCGCGGGTGATCGACCTGCGCACGATCGCCATCCTGCGCGACTTCGGTCCGGAACGGTCCCGCACGTACGCAGAGAGGTGCTGGGCTGCGGGGATGGATCTGGTGGAGGTCCCGGTCCAGGGCGAGGCCGGGTGGTCCTCGTTGGAGGCCGTTGCCGATGCCGCTGCCGGACGGGCCTTCGGAGCGGGGACGGTCCTGAGCACGGACGACGCGAAGCATGCGATCGACTTGGGGGCCAGTGTCCTCATCAGTCCGGGAACCGATCCGATCATCCTGGAACTTGCCGCATCACGGGGCGTGGTCGCGCTGCCCGGCGTGATGACCCCCTCCGACGTGAGCGTCGCCGTGCAGCACGGCGTCGGCGCGGTCAAGCTGTTCCCTGCGTCCGTCGTCGGCCCCGCTTGGATCTCGGCGCTCTCGGGGCCGTTCCCGGGAGTCGGGGTGGTCGCCGTCGGCGGCATCGGCATCGGCAACGCCGCGGACTACCTCCGAGCCGGCGCAGTGGGCGTCGGCTTCGGCGGCTCGGTCGTCGAGCTCCTGGAGACCGAGGATCCCGCCGATGTGGTGGCCGGGCTCCACGGTCTCATCCGCCCGCCCCGCTGACCGCCCGACTTCGATACTCAACGGCTGGCTGTCGTGACGTAATCATGTCCTGACTATTGACGACCCGTGAGCACGGGACATAATATCTGCGATATGCGCTTATACATTGCATATATTGCACAGACGGGCCCCGGGTTCGGACCGGCCTCCATCGAGGTCTTGCCGTGAAGGTCGTCGTCTGCGTGACCCAGGTGCTGGACGTGTCGCCGTACCTCGAGTTCACTGCGGACGGGACGAGCGTCGACCCGGCCTTCGCGACCGTCATGCTCAACGGGGCCGACGAGAACGCCATCGAGGCGGGCCTCGCCCTGTGCGACGAGGCCGGCGGGGGCGAGGTCGTGCTCGTCAGTGTCGGCGCGGACGAAGCCGACCAGGCGCTCCGCTCGGGGCTGACGATGGGGCCGCAGCGGGCGGTCCGGGTCTGGTCCGATGGTCTCGTCGTGTCAGACCCCGGATCCCTCGGTGCCGCGCTCGCGCACGCCATGCGGGTGGAAGAGCCCGACCTGGTGCTGGCGGGGGTACAGGTCTCCGACACCGGAGGCCAGTCGACCGGCCCGGCCCTTGCTGCCGCCTGGGGGGTGCCGTGTGTGCCGGTGGCCCGCGACCTGCATGTGGTCGGAGGCACCCTCACCGCCACACGGGAGTTCGAGGCGGGGGTGACCGAAATCGTGCAGGTCGACCTGCCTGCAGTGGTGACCGTGCAGGTCGGTGCCAACGAGCCGCGCTACGGAACATTCAAGGAGAAGATGCGTGCGAAGAAGGCGGAGATTCCCTTGCTGGAACCGGTGGATCTCCCCCCCGTACGCTCGGCCCTGACGACGATGGTGAGGTCCCCCGGCGACTCCGCGCGATCGGTCCGGATGATCGAGGGTGGTCCGGCCGACATCGCGGCCACCATCATCACGCTGATCCGAGAGGCACAGTGATGCCCCGCACGTTGGTCGTGGCGGAAGTCATCGACGGCCGGGTCTCGGCCGCCACCGCAGAGGCCGTCGCTGCGGCAGTCTCGCTGGGCGGCGAGGTCATCGTTGCGGTGGCCGGCCCGGACACGGCCGCCGAGGCGGCTCTGCTGTCCTACCAGGGTGTCGACTCGATCGTCACCGTCACGGTTCCGGGCAGTGACCGGGACCACGAACAGATGGCTCAGGTGGTCTGCGCGCTTGTCGCTGACGTCGCACCCGACCTCGTCCTCGCCGGCTTCACCATCCGCTCGACGGCCTGGGCGGCGGCGGCGGCTCACCAGGCTGACATGGGGTTCGCGTCGGACGTGGTGGCGATCGCCCGCGGGACCGACGGGGTGAGCGTGACCCGGTCGATCTACGACGGTCGGGTGCACGCCGGCTTCGCCTTCGCGGCTGGACGGCCAGTCCTGGCCCTGCTGAGGCCCTCCGTCTGGACGGCGGCCGAGCTGGGCGCCACCCCCGAGACCCGAGCGCTCGACGTGGTGCTGACCCAGTCGCGAGTGCGATCCGTGGAGTTCCGACCGCCCTCCGCCGACGTGGACCTCACGAGCTCGGACGTGGTCATCTCGGTGGGGCGCGGCGTGGGCTCGGAGGAGAACATCGCCGTGTTCGCCGACATCGCCCGGCGCCTGGGTGCGGCGCTCGGCGCCTCACGCCCGATCATCGACTCCGGCTGGCTCCCGTCCGCGCACCAGGTCGGGCAGACCGGCGTCACCGTGAAGCCCCGGGTGTACGTCGCCCTCGGCATCTCCGGCGCGCTGCACCACCTCGCCGGGATGCAGAACAGCAAGACCATCGTGGCCGTGAACATCGACCAGGACGCTCCGATCTTCGGTTTCGCCGACGTCGGTGCCGTCGCGGACATCCATCAGGTTGCCGAGCAGATGCAGGCGCTTCTCTAGCGCCACCAGTCGTTCGTTCCAACCGTCGAGAGGGAAATTGTGAGCAGCAAGGACGTGCCGGACGTTCTCATCGTGGGCGCGGGCGCGTCGGGCGGCGTCGCCGCCAAGCACCTTGCCGAGCAGGGATTCAGCGTCGTCGTCCTGGAACAGGGCGACTGGGTGAACCAGAGCGACCTGCCGGGACTGAGGCCGGAGTACGAGCTGCTCGGCGGCGGCCCCTGGCACCCCAACCCCAACGTGCGTCAGCGTCCCGAGGACTACCCCCTCAACCTGGACGACTCCTCGGCCGTCATCGGCATGTTCAACGGGGTGGGCGGCAGCACGGTGCTGTACGCCAGCTGCTGGTGCCGTGCCAAGCCGTCGGACTTCCGGGTGCGCACGCTGGACGGCGTGGCCGACGACTGGCCCGTGAGCTATGAAGAGCTGGAGCCGTACTACCGACAGGTCGAGTACGACCTCGGGGTCTCCGGTCAGGCCGGTAACCCGGCGTACCCCCCGGGGTATGCACCCCCGCTGCCGAGCCTGCCGATCAACATGGCGGGCAGGGTGATGGCCGAGGGGATGAACAAGCTCGGATGGCACTGGTGGCCCGGCTACAACTCGATCGCCTCCCAGGACCACCTGCACCAGAAGAAGTGCGAGCGCTACGGCGTCTGCATGTACGGCTGCCCCCAGGGTGCCAAGGGATCGGTCGACGTGGCGTTGTTCCCGGACGCGCTCGCGCGCGGTGCGCGCATCGAGACGGGTGCGCGGGTCGCGCGCATCACGCTGGACGAGAACGGTCTGGCCAACGGTGCGGTCTACTTCCAGGATGGCGAGGAGAAGTTCCAGGCCGCCAAGCTGGTCATGGTGGGGGCGAACGGCATCGGGACGCCGCGGCTGCTCCTCATGTCGGAGTCGGCGCGTTTTCCGACCGGCCTGGCCAACAGCTCCGGGCTCGTCGGCAAGCGCTTCATGACGCACCCGTTCGGGACCTCCGTCGGCCTCTACGAGAACGACCTCGAGGACTGGGTGGGACCGACCGGGGAGGCGATCGAGTCGATGCAGTTCTACGAGACGGATGCGTCGCGTGGGTTCGTCCGCGGCAGCAAGTGGCACATCATCCCCTCGGCGGGACGACCTCTCGGCATGATCAACCGCTTCACCCTCGGGGAGGGTGGCGTCGCCGAGGAACCCTTCTGGGGCCCTGCCTTCACCGACCGGATGAAGTCGTCGGTGGGGCACCTGATCGAGTGGATGATCATGCCCGAGGACCTGCCCGAGGAACACAACCGCATCACCCTGGACCCTTCCATGACTGATTCCGACGGCCTGCCAGCGGCGAAGGTCGCCTACACGACTGGCGACAACACCAAGCGGCTCGTTGACTGGAACCTGCAGCGCAGCCTGGAGGCCCACGAGGCAGCCGGCGCCTCGAAGGCGTGGATCACCAGTCGCAACAACCCGTCCTGGCACAACATGGGGACGGCGAAGATGGGTGACGACCCGGAGACGTCGGTGGTCGACAGGTGGGGTCGCAGCCACGACGTGCCGAACCTGTACGTCATCGACGGCAGCGTCTTCCCCACGGCGACGGGAGTGAACCCCACGGCGACGATCTGTGCGTTGGCGAAGCGGGCCGCAACGCACATCGTCGAGACGCGGCGTGAGCAGGAGGTGTCGACAGCATGAGTGCGGTGGAGGTGAGGCTGGAGCCGTTCGGCGGTGTGGTGTTGAGTGCTGCGCAGCGTGAGCGGTTGGCGCTGCTGGCGGACGTGGTGGTCGCTGGTGGTGCGGGGATGCCGTCGGCGAGTGGTGCCGAGGTGCACACGCAGTGGATCGACCGGGTGATCGCGGTGCGCGCTGACCTGGCCGAGGCGGTGTCGCGGGTGCTGGTGCTGGAGGGCGATCCCGATGAGGTCCTGGCGGGTGTGCGGGCGGGGGATCCGGAGCTGTTCTCGGGTTTCGCGTTCGCGGTGGCGGGGGCGTATCTCATCAATCCGCGGGTGCGGCGTGAGCTCGGGTATCCGGGGCCGGCGCCGATGAAGAGCCCTGCGTTGCCGGGTGAGGCCGAGGCCTATCTCGAGGACGGGATCCTGGACGTCGTGATCGCACGGGGACCCATCTACCGACCCACCCCGGGCATCTGACCGGACCCTCCCCGAGGGATGACGGGTGCGGGGCCCGCGGCCCGTTCCTCCCTCAGCCAGGCGCGCTCCAGGTGAGGAGCCGCGCGGGATTTTCCACCGTGAGGCGGCCGATCGCCGCATCGTCGAGCCCCTCCCGGCGCAGCCAGGGGATGAACCGCCACGGGATGTAGCTGTACCCCGGCCCGCCTCCCCATGACACCCACGAGCTGCGCCTGGCCAGGTCGCCGGACAGCAGCACGTGCTCCCCGAAACCGTCGTCCACCAGCCGCAGGATCGTTTCCACACGCTTGGAGTCGGGCTCGTACCAGTCCTTGGAGATGCAGTCGTAACCGAGGAAGAATCCGTCGCGTGCGAGCGCTCGGTGCTCCTCGTAGGACAGTCGTCGATCGAGGTGTCCGAGGCACACGCGGCGGGGGTCCGCGCCAGCAGCCAGCAGGATGTGGGCCTGCTCCGGCGCCATCGTGCCGGCCGTGGTGTGTGTCGTGATCGGCGCCCCGGTGATCCGCTGCGACTGGCCTGCGGCGGTGAGCACCCGGCGTTCGGCGGCCGTCACCTCGTCGCGGGAGCTGCCGGCCTTGATGATCCCGGCGCGGACGTCGGTGCCGTCGACGCCCATGGTCAGGTCACCGGTCATCTCGTCGACGAGCTGGTCGACGGTCAGCGCATCGACGTCCGTCACGCCGTGCCAGTGGTCAACGGAGACGTGGCCGGTCGCAGAGACGACATGCACGCCACTCCGCGCCGAGAGGTCCCGCAGGCTGGTCACGTCGCGCCCCAGCTCCCTGACGGTCAGCTCGACGAGGGCGCCGCCGCCCGCCTGTCGAAAGATGGCCAGCTCTGCGAGGGCGCGCTCGGCGTCATCGAGGACCAGGTCGTCCCCGTCCCTCGACCGGGGAGCGGTCACGAGGTGCTCGTGGCACAGCGTGAGTCCCAGCGAACCGGGTTCGACCTCACCCAGCACGGTGTGGACCGTTCCTTGACCACTCATGATAGTTATCATAACATTATGACAAGATGATGTTCGGTGCGGGAAGGGGTACCCATGCGTCGGCTGTACTTCGTGGGGGTCTCGACCGCGGGATCGAGCATCATGACGATCTTCCCCGCCTTCGCCGCTGCGCTCGGGCTGGACGCCGAGATCAGGGGCATCGACCTACCGGTCGACGCCCCTGCCGGTCGCGTCCGTGACGCCCTCGCCGCACTTCGAGCCGATCAGGACGTCGCTGGTGCACTGGTGACCACGCACAAGGCGGCCGTGTACGACCACGGGCGTGACCTGCTCGACGAGCTCGATGACTGGGCCCTGATGTGCCGCGAGGTGTCGTGCATCGCCTTCCGCCCGGACCGGGTGCTCGGCTGGGCTAAGGACCCCATCACCTCGCGGCAGGCGTACACCGCGCTGCTCGGGGCGGATCCGTGGCGCGACTCCTCCACCGACGTCGTGTGCCTGGGTGCCGGTGGTGCCGGCCTCGCACTCGCCACGGCGGTGCTCAGCGAGCGTCACCAGCCCCGCCGACTCGTGCTGACCGACAGCGATCCCAGTCGGCTCGACATCGCACGGGACGTCCTCGGCCGCCTGCCCGGCCGGGCGGTCGTGGACTACCAGCTCGCCGGCGCCGACGTCGACCGACTTGTCACTGAGGCGGCGCCCGGATCGCTGGTCGTGAACGCGACCGGACTGGGAAAGGACCGACCGGGTTCGCCGCTGGACGACGCCTGCGCGTTCCCGGACCGTGGCGTCATCTGGGACATGAACTACCGGGGCGACCTGCAGTTCCTCGACCAGGCGCGACGCCAGGAGGACGCCCGTGGTCTGACCGTGGCGGACGGCTGGCGCTACTTCCTGCATGGCTGGACCGAGGTCATCGCCGAAGTCTTCGAGATCCCCATCGACGCGAGAACCTTCGCCACCCTCGCCGATCTCGCGGCCGGGCTCACCGGCCGGTCCGAGATCGCCGAGACCGGAGCCCCTCGTGGATAGGCGACGAGCAGGGAGAAGCTCAGGCCAGAGTAGGCGGGAGCCGGGCCGGGCCGCGCTTGCTGCGCACGACGTCCATCTCGATCTTCAGGCGGTCCGCCCGGTGCCAGGCCCGGAAGAACTCGGCGACCGTGCCCTGCGCTGTCTGGCCGACGGACTCGATGTAGAGCAGCGGCTCCCCGGGCCGCACGTCCAGCAGCTTGGCCATCATGCTGGAGGCGGCGGTCGCCTCGATGGACCGGTGGCCGCTTTCGATCCGCAGGCCGAAGGAGTCCTCAAGGATCTGGTAGAGCGAGGCGCTCGTGAGGTCGACGGACCGCAGGTGCTCGAGGAGAGCCGGGTCGTCGTTGTTCAGGTACGACTTGGTGAACGCCACGACCTCGTGGTCCACCGCCCGGAGGCGGACGATCTCAGTGCAGTGCGTCGCCGTGGTGTTGCCCGTGCGTTCGCGGACGAGGTCGGGAACCTCGATGCGGTCGACCGAGAGAACGGTGCTCGTGACCGAGTGCCCATGGCCGGTCATGTCCTCGAAGAAGCCGACGGTGCTCTCCATGAACTGCTCGGAGAGCTTCGGCCTCGCCACGAAGGTCCCCTTGCCTCGCATGCGCTGCAGAATGCCCTCCGACACGAGCTCGCCCACGGCTTGGCGTACGACCGTCCGGGACACGCCGTACCGCGCGCACATCTCGGCCTCGGACGGCATCAGATGCCCGGGCTTCAGGTCGTTGTGCGCGATCTCCGCCAAGAGGAGCTGCTTGAGCTGCTCGTAGTACGGAAGGCGTGCCTCACGCTCGATGCCCGTGTCCATCACGCACAGGAACGTATCACTCAGGGTGGTCAGGTGATGACAGGATGATCAGCTGTCGCAAGGCCAGCCGGACATGCTGCCCTGCCACTACACCCCACTCCCGAAAGGTCCCCTGATGACCGACAACAAAGCGATCCGCGTCGTTGCCGCGGGCGTCGATGCGTCCCTCATGGCCCAGCTCGCGCAGGACGCCGGGGGCGGCCGCGTCGAGGCGGCCGCGCTCGGAGACATGCAGGGTGCCCGCCTGGTGAAGAAGGGTCAGGCCGACTTCTACCTCGGTACCTGCTGGTCGGGAGGAGGTGGCGCGCTCGCTGCTGCGACCGCGATCCTCGGCGCCAAGCAGGTCGGCATCGTGGGCACTCCCGGAATGGTCGTGACCGAGGAGCGGGTCCGCACGATGGTCGGTGAGGGGCGCATCGCGTTCGGCTTCGCCTACGAGCAGACGGCGACGGCCATCCCGCTCATCATCAAGGCGATCCTGGCCCACCGTGACGCGCAAGCAGGGTGAAGCAGTGAGCGAAGAGACAGGCGCCGACCCAGCCGTGCTGGCGCGGGTCGCCGAGGAGTTCGCCGATCGGCTGGACATGCTGCAGGACTCCGACCAGGTGACGATGCTGGCGCGCCGGCTGACCGAGCTGTCGCTGGCCGACCTCGCCACCGCGCTGGGCCTCACGTTCACCGAGGACGACTCAGCGCAGTTCGTGACCCACCTGGCGATCGCGCTCACGCGGATCAACCGGGGAGAGGTGCCGATCGAGCCGTCGCTCGTGGCCGAGGAGGAGATCGCCGAGCGCACACGCGAACGGGAGGCGGTGACCCGGGTGATGGGCGACTGTGGCCGTCTCCTCGACCGCGACGTGCCCGAGTCCGAGATCTCCTACATGGTCGTGCACCTGTGCGGCATCGTCGACGTGCAGTCACCCAGCGCATGATCGGGCGCGCCGTGGTGCTCGTCCTGGACGGATTCGGGGTCGGAGCAGCACCGGACTGCACGCCGAGCGAAGCGGACATGCACACGCTCCGGCACGTGGCCGGGGAGCGCGTCCTGAACCTCCCGGAGCTGGCATCGCTGGGCCTTGGCCGGCTCGCGCCCGGCGCGGTGCCCCCGCATGGTGCTCCCCTAGCGGCGTACGGTCGGCTGGCGCCCGTGCACCCGGGAGCTGACACCTACCTGGGTCACCAGGAGCTCATGGGCGGCGGGCTCGCCATGGTGGAGCTCAAGCTCATGGACGAACTGGGTGAGGTTCTCACCGAGGCTCTGGTGGCGGCCGGTCACCGGGTCGAGCCGCTGGTGGCGGGTGAGTCGATGCTTCTCGTCGACGGGACCATAGTCGTCCACGACAACATCGAGGCGCGGGCCCGCCTCAACGTCAACGTCACCGCCTCCCTGGACGATGTGGGCTTCGACAGGCTCACCGAGGTCGGGTCCGTCGTCCGGCGAGCCATCAACGTGTCCCGCGTCATCGTGGTGGGCAGTCGCGGCTTTGACGTGGACGACATCAGGGCGCACGTCGTCGACCGGGGGGACGGGCACATCGGCGTGGACACTCCGGGCCTCGGTGTGTACACGCCGGACTACCGGGTCCGACACCTCGGCCTCGACTTCCCGATCGAGCGGCAGCTGCCGACGCGGATGCATCAGGCGGGCGGCAGGGTCGTCCTACTGGGCAAGGCCGCCGACGTCGTTCGGTGCGAGGGCGCCGCGCTGGAGAACCTCGTGGCCACGGCCGAGGTCCTGGACGCGGCAGTGCGCCACCTCGACTCGATGGAGCGGGGCCTCATCGTGGCGAACGTGCAGGAGACCGATCTGGCCGGTCACGAGCAGGACCGGGAGCGGTACGCACGGGTGCTCGAGCTCGTCGACTCGCACCTGGCTCGCTTCCTGGAGCGGATCGGCCCCGAGGATGCCCTCTTCGTCACCGCCGACCACGGGAACGACCCCACGTCGGGGAGCAGCAGGCATACCCGGGAGCTCGTCCCGATCCTGGCGTACAGCCCGTCCTTCGTCCCCGTTGACCTCGGCGTCCGGTCCACCCTGGCCGACGTCGGTGCGACCGTCGCGGACCTCCACGGTCTCGGGGCTCTCGACTCCGGTACGTCGTTCGCGAAGGAGATCCTGTGTTCATCGACGTGACCCGCCGGCGCAATCCCCGGCTCATCGACGTCGCCGTCGAGCTCCACCAGTCCGGTCGCCTGCCGTCGAACTGCTACGTCATCGACCTCGACACCGTGTCCCACAATGCGGGAGTCGTCGCCGCTGCGGCGGCCTCACATGGCCTCACGGCCTATCAGATGACCAAGCAGTTCGGCCGCAACGCCGTGGTGGCGCGAGCCGTGGCCGTCGCGGGCATCGAGCGGGTCGTCGCCGTCGACTTCGAGGAGGCCCGTCTGCTCCGTGCGGAGGGTCTGCGGATGGGCAATGTGGGACACCTCGTCCAGGTGCCCCAGCACGAGATCGCCAGGGCGGTCGACATGGAGTCCGACTTCATCACCGTCTTCGGGTTCGACCAGGCCGAGCGGATCAGCCGGGCCATGGCGGGCCGTGAGCGACACCAGGACGTGTTGCTCAGGGTGGTCGGTCCGGGCGACACCTTCTACCCCGCCCAGCGCGGGGGAGTTCCGCTCGACGAGTGCGTGGGAGTCGCCCGCCAGATCGATGCGCTGCCCGGCGTCCGGTTGCGCGGGGTGACCAGCTTTCCCGTGGTGCTGTGGGACGAGGCGCTCGGCGCGTTCGGCGCGACGAACAACCTCAGCACTCTGCGCTCAGCCTCCGAGGCCATCAACGACGCCGGGGTCGACGCCCCGGCGCGCAACACGCCGAGCGCGTGCTGCTCGGCGACCTTCGGCCTCAAGGCGGGGGCCGGTTCCACGCACGTCGAGCCGGGCAGCTGCCTCACCGGCCAGACGCCGTTGCACGCAGTGAGCGACGAGCCGGAGCTGCCCGCGATGGTCTACGTCTCCGAGATCTCCCACACCACCACGGACGCCGCTTACAGCGTCGCCGGCGGGCTCTACCCGCGATCGAGAGCCCGGACAGCGCTCGTGTACGACGCGGCGGGTGCCGAGCCGCGCGTGGTCCGGGTCGAGCTCGACCCGGCCGAGGCCATCGACTACTACGGAACGCTGCGCCTCGACGATCCGAGGTCCCTCCGAATCGGCAGCACGGTCGTCTACGCGTTCCGCGCCCAGGCCTTCGTGAGCAAGTGCTTCGTCGCGGTGGTCAGCGGGGTCGGGGCCGAGCCCACCGTCGAGGGCATCTTCACCAGCACAGGATTCCGCCTGGGGGAGGACCTGCTCCCCATCGGCGGTCAACACGGAAGGACCGCACAGTGAGCGTCTCTGGAAACGCCGTGATCGCCGACCCCCATGGTCTGCACGCCCGGCCCGCGTCCGAGTTCGTCACCGCAGCTCGTGGTTTCGACGCCGAGCTCAGCCTCGCCACCGAGACCAAGCACGCAAACTGCAAGAGCCTCCTGTCCGTGCTGACGCTGGGTGTCACCCAGGGCACGACGGTCACGATCACCGCCACGGGTCCCGACGAGGAGGCGGCCCTGGCGGCGCTCACGTCGTTGCTCGCCTCGCACGGCGAGGACACGACGACGCCGTGACCCTCCGTGGGATCGGAGCCTCAGGAGGCATGGTCCGTGCTCGGCGGGACCGACGCGGCCGAGCCGCCGGTGGCGTCGTACGGGCCTAGCGACCGGCCTCGACGTCGTACAGGAGCGGCTCACCGGCCAGTCCTCGACAGAGCTCCTCGACGGCGATCACTCCGGCCCGTTCAACGCCCTCGACGGTGGACGCGCCGCTGTGCGGCGTGAGAATGACGTTGGGCAGCCCCAGCAGCGGGCTGTCGCGCAGGGGTTCCTCCTCGAAGCTGTCCAGCGCGGCGGCGTGCAGAGGGCCGTGCGTCAGCGCGGCAGCGAGTGCGACCTCGTCGATGATTCCCCCACGGGCCGTGTTGACCAGGATGCTCGAGGGGCGCATCCGGGACAGCACCGCGGCGTCGAACAGGTGCCGCGTCGAGGTGGTGAGCGGGGCGTGGATCGACACCACGTCGGAACGTGCGATGAGCTCGTCGAAGCCGACCAGGGGTAGGTCGCCACCGGCGGCCAGGGGGTCGTGCCCGATGACGTCCATACCGAGCGCCGACGCCCGATCTGCCACCTGCCGGCCGATCCGCCCGGTGCCCACCAGGCCCAGGGTCCGGCCAGCGAGCTCGAGCCCCGTGGGACGGCTCCAGGACCCGCCCCGGACCGCCCTGTCCATCTGCGGGATCCCGCGCGCGGAGGCGAGCATCAGGCCGATGGTGAGCTCGGCAACGGACGTGGTTGTCGCGCCGAGTGTTCGCGACACTCTGATGCCCTGCTGGCGGGCGGCCGGCAGGTCGACGTTGTCGACGCCGATGCCGAAGCGGACCACCACCCGGAGGGCGCTCCCGAGGAGGACCTCGGCGGAGGCGTCGTCGACGCCCAGGATCACACCCTCGCATCCGGCGAGGAGCTCCCGGAGCTCTGGGGCCCGCAGCGGACGCTCCTGCGTCGGGTATCGCACCTCGAAGCCGGTCGACTCCAGGAGCTCGCGATGACGGCCGGGTGACTGGCGGAAGCCGCGAGGGGTGACCGCGACCAGCGTCACGGGGCGAGGTATCGGGGATTGGGGACGACCGACGGACCACCGTCGCGGTCCACCACGACAACGGGGAAGCCCCGCTCCGCGATGGTGGCGTAGTCGTAGCCGGCGTCACCGATGTAGACGGCGTAGAACACGAGCGGCTCGCTCCCGGTGTTCACCGACCGGTGGGCCCAGTGTCCCGGCACGTAGTTGACGACGCCGGGACGCATCTCCTTGGTGACGGTGGTGCCGTTCTCGAGCGCCATCACCAGGAGCCCCTCGCCCGACAGGGTCAGGTAGATCTCCGAGCGGTCCCGGTTGGCGTGGAAGTGTCCCTTGGTCATGTAGTACTCGTCCCCCACCTTCCCCGGGAGCACGATCGTCGTGGACGAGAGCAGGTGGTCGCGCTCGGCCGGAACCCGGATCTCGTGGACGGAGTACACCTCGGAGTCCGTGTCAGCGTTCTGCAGGAAGTAGCCAGCGAGGGAGGAGAGGCGACGCACCAGAACGACGGGGTCGGGGCTCAGCAGCCCCGATTCGAAGTCGATGTGGACGGAGAATGGCTCGAGCAGGTGGGGGGTCAAGTGATCACTCCGGAGTGGTCTCAGGCGGATGCGGCGGCGGCCCGGAACTCCGGGTCGGCCAAGGTCGCGCGGAGGACACGCAGGACGGTGTCCGGGCCCCCGCGCATGGGATTGACGCGAACGGCGTACTGCTCGAGGCCGGGGGACGCCTTGAGGAACGTGCTGGTGAGGTAGGTGAACAGGGGGAGGAACTCGAACTGCGCCTCCTCGCCCACCGACTGGCTCGGCGAGCCGTTGCGCCACGCCGAACGGAGGAAGTGTTCAGCGACGGGTCGGTCGAAGAGAAGGACCATGCAGCGGATCCCCGGCTGGGCGGCAAAGGCCTCGGCGACGTAGGCGTAGTCGTCGGTCCCGAGGCCCACGTTGACTGCCGCGGTAGCGGCGAGGACGGTCCGGTTCTGCACCGCGAGAGCGACCGGGGCGAAGACCAGTGCGCGAAGCGCAGCCATCGCTTGGGGGCCCTGGATCTGACAGCCGGCCGACGACAGGTCGCGCCGGATCCGGCCCACCGACTCGCTGTCGGCGAGCACGGCGCCGATCGGGTGCGGTGAGAGCAGCTTGAACAGCGACAGGGCTGAGGCGTCCGCCCCGAGCTGTACGCCGATACGCGGCGAGCGCATCACCGCGTAGTTGTCGTCCACGAGGAGCCGCGTCTCGGCGCCGCGCACCGAGCGGACCAGACTGATGGTCTCCTCCAGGTCATGGCGGTCGCCCAGCTGTTGGGGGACGTGCTGGAAGAAGACCGCGTCGGGCGGGTTGTCACGGAGGCTTCGTTCGAGGGCGGAGGGATCGTCGAGGTTGACATGGTCGACGTCGAGACCCATGTGCCGCATGGCGGGGAGGGTCGTCTTGTAGGGATGGGCGTGGTGCAGCAGGATGCGCGAACCCGGCGTGACCAGGCCGTTGAGCATGGCGCGGATCGAGCCGGTGCCGGCGCCGTGCACCAGTACGGCGTCCTCCACCTCGAAGAAGCGAGCCAGGACCTCCTCCACCCGTGCCGTGGCACGCGGCCGCCCACCGCCCCCGAAGCCGACGGTCGCCAGCTCGCGCACCTGGCCGTAGTCCTCGACGAACACCTCGTCGGACCCCATCACCTGCTGTGCGACATCGACCAGACCGTGCTGGAGGGTGATGGCGTCCTCGAGGGAGACGTGTTCACGGACGACTGTTGCGGCGAGCTGGTCCCGGAAGCCGTCGAGCATCCGGGACGGGTCGCTCCCCTCAGATCTCATCGATGACCTCGTCGATCGCACGGCAGGTGGCCTCGACCATGGCCTCACCGTCCTGCTGGGTCGTCACCAGCGCCGGGAAGAGGGTGACGACGTCGCCGGTGGCGCGCAGCATGAACTGCTGCTCCATGGCCCGGGCCATGATCCGTCTGCCCACTGAGAGCTGGGAGGCGAAGCGATCCTTGGTCGCGAGGTCCTGCACCAGCTCGATGCCGATGAGGAAACCCTTGCCGCGGATGTCTCCCACGTGGGGGTGGCCGTCGTAACGACGCCGGAACTCATCGATCATCCAGTCGCCGACGGAGGCGGTCGACTCGAGCAGGTGCTCCTTCTCGATTGCGTCAAGCACGGCCAGGCCGGCGGCACAGGCGGTCGGGTGCGCCGCGTAGGTGTGGCCCGAGACCTTGGCCTGGGTGGTGGCTCCGTCGCCGAATATCGTCTCCATCACGCGGGACGTCGCGATCGCGGCGCCGAGGGGGATGTATCCGCCCGTGATGCCCTTGGACACGGTCACGATGTCGGGGGTGACGTCGTAGTGCTCGAATCCGAACCATCGACCGGTACGTCCGAAGCCGATGAACACCTCGTCATCGATCCACAAGATGTCGTAGCGGTCGCAGATCTCACGGAGCCGCCGCATGTAGCTCGCAGGCGGCACCAGCACCAGTGCGGCGGGGATCGACTCGGCAAGGATCGCGGCGATGGTCTCGGGCCCTTCGGCGATGATCGTCGCCTCCATGGCGTCCGCGACCGACACTCCGTACTCGTCCTCGGTCATGCCCGCCGGTCGCCGGTAGGGGTAGCAGGCGTCAAGCTCGACAAAGCCGGGCGCCAGGGGAGCGAACCAAGTGCGGAACTCCTTGTTGTCGCTCGCGCTGGCGCCCACCAGCGAGGTGCCGTGGTAGCCGGTCTTCCGGTAGAGGAACTTCGTGCGTTCGGGGTTGCCGCGCGCGCGGTGGTAGCTCTTGGCCAGCTGGGTGGCGCTCTCGACCGCCTCGGAGCCGGACGACACGAAGAAGCTTGTCTGCAGTCCGGCCTCGGTGAGCCCGGCGATGCGCCTGGCGAGCTCGACGGACGGTTCGTTGATGAACGTGCGCAGCGAGACCCAGTGCAGCTTGGTCATCTGCGCGTGGACCGCGTCCGCCACGTCGACCCGGGCGTGCCCGAGCGTCGCGGCGGCCGAGCCCCCGGCCAGGGCGTCGAGGAACACGGTGCCGTCGGCATCGGTGACCCGGACGCCACTCGCCGAGACCGCGATCGGCCCGCGCTCGGCACGGGTGGTGTCGACGCTGACTCCGTGGCGCCACACGTACTGGATCGAGTCGTGGACGATCCGGGCGTAATCGGGGGATTGGTTAATTTTGTTGTCCACAGGGTCTTGATCTCCAGTGACTTGTCGTAACATCATTACCACCTTAGGGGCGCTTCGCTGCTTCTGACAACCAGCCCCGACTCCGGGTCTGGCCCACCGCCCCACCGAGACGAGGTCCCGTGAGCGTCACTGCCGCCAGGGTCGCGCCGGCCCCCGGCCACCTCATGAGGCGCGAGATGGCCGAGCAGCCCCAGCGCGTGGCCGCTGCCTTCGCCGGAGTCGTCGCAAAGGCCGATGGCCTCGGCCACCTCGTCGGCGCGGCCCGACACATCCTGCTGCTCGGACGCGGCTCGTCGCGCTCGGCGTCGACCTACGCCGTCGAGGCATTCCGGTCGCTCGCCGCGACTCCTGCCGCAACGATCTCGCCGGCCCACCTGGCCTGGTCCATCTCGACGGACCTGCACGGAGCGCTTGTCGTGGCCGTCTCGCAGTCGGGCGAGAGCACGGAGATCCTGGCTGCTGCACGCGCCGCTCGCAGTCGCGGCGCCGACCTCGTCGTCGTGACCAACTCACCCGACTCGGCCCTGGCCCAGCTGGTGGTGGACGAACACCGGGTGCTCTTCCGGGCCGGCCAGGAGCTCGCCGTGCCTGCGACCAAGAGTTTCACCACCTCGCTCGCGTGCCTGCTCGGCATCGCGGCGTCCACCCGGCCGGAGCTGCTGGCGAAGGCCGCGACCGCCGTACCGGAACTGATGGCCCGGGTCCTGGACGACGAGAGCACCCGGATCGACGTCTCGGAGGCCACCGACTTCGTCTGCGCCGGTGAGGGGTTCGCCCAGGCGGTGGGCGAGGAGGGTGCGATCAAGCTCCGGGAGACGCTGAGCCTGCCCGTCGCGTCGTTCGAGACGAGCGAGTTCCTCCACGGCAGCATCAACTCGGTCCGCCGAGGGACCGCGGTCCTGCTCTCGTCCTCGGACCCTGTGGGAGAACACCTGTCCGACCAGGCCGCAGTGGGCGCCGCACATCGTGGCGCCCGGACCGTCACGGTGAGCAGTGCTCATCGCTCGAGGGCGGACCACCACGTCCGCATCCCCGCGGTGCCACCCCACTGGGCACCGTTCCTCGGTGTTCTGCCCCTGCAGCGCGCAGCCCACGACGCCGCACTGGTGCGAGGCCTCGACCCGGACACCCCCGCCGGGCTGACCAAGGTGACACGCATCGATGAGGCTGGCGGCTGATGCGACGCCCGCACCACGACCCCCCGACCGCCATCCCCCTGGGAGACTGCTCATGACCGAGCCCCACCTGCTCGTCGACATGCAAGACATCACCGTCAGCTTCGGCGTGGTCAAGGCCTTGAAAGGCGTGAGCTTCGACCTGAGACCCGGCGAGGTGCACGCCCTGCTCGGGCAGAACGGAGCCGGCAAGTCGACCCTGATCAAGGTCCTGTCGGGCGTGAACGAGCGCGACGGTGGAAGCGTGCTCATCCACGGTCGGCAGACGAACTTCCGCTCGGCACAGGACTCTCGTGACAGCGGCATCGCCATGGTCTACCAGGACCTCAGCCTCGTCCCGTCGATGAGCGTGGCAGCCAACTTGTTCCTGGGCCGTGAGCCCCACGGGCCGCTCAGCTTCGTACGCTCGAAGCCTCTGGTCGAGGCGGCCCAGGCGTACCTCGACGAGCAGGGCTTTCCGATCCGGGCCTCGGCGGGCGTGGCCTCGCTGCCGTTCGCCTACCGCCAGCTGACCGAGATCGCCAAGGCGCTGATGGGTGACATCAAGATCCTGGTGCTGGACGAGCCGACCTCGGCGCTGTCGGCCGGCGAGGAGGAGATCCTCTTCAACACCGTCCAGGAGGTGACGAGTCGTGGTGTCGGCGTCATCTACGTGACGCACCGCCTCCAGGAGGTGTTCCGCATCAGTGACCGAGTGACCGTGCTGCGCGACGGGCTGAACGTCGGGACCCACAACACCGCAGACATCACCATGGAGAAGCTGGTGAGCGAGATCGTCGGCCCCGGCCACGAGCGCATGGCGCAGGCGACCTTGAGCATCGACGAGGGCGACCGTCGCATGGTGATCAGCGACGAGTTCGCTGCAGCAGCGACCCGCCGCACGCCCGTGATCGAGCTGAAGGGCGTACAGAACGGGCGGCTCAGAGGTGTCGACCTGCAGGTGCGGCCCGGGGAGATCCTCGGCCTGGCGGGCATGATCGGAAGCGGCCGCACCGAGATCCTCGAGACCATGTTCGGGCTACGTCAAGCGGACCAGGGCGAGGTGCTGTATCTGGGCAAGCCGGTGACGTGGCGAAGCCCGCGCGACGCGATCACGGCGGGCGTCGCCCTCGTGCCCGAGGACCGGCACCTCGAGGGGCTCGTACTGGGCGACACGATCGCCGCCAACACCGCGCTTCCCCAGCTCCCACACCTCACCCGGGCAGGCATGTTCAACAAGGGTGAGGCCACCCGGCGGGCCAAGGGGGCGGTCGGCGACCTCAACGTCAAGGCTCCCGGGATCAACACCCGGCTGAAGAACCTGTCCGGGGGAAACCAGCAGAAGGTCGTCTTCGGCAAGTGGCTCGTGCCGGAGCCGAAGCTGCTCCTGCTGGACGAGCCGACCGTCGGCGTCGACGTCGGCGCTCGCGACGAGATCTACGGGATCATCCGGCGTTTCGCCCAGAAGGGCTGCGCCGTCGTGGTCGTCTCGTCCGATCTCGTCGAGCTCGAGCTCCTCTGCGACACCGTGACCGTCGTCCACGACGGCCGCGCCACTACCAGCGTCCACATTTCCGAAGTCGAAGGCGAAGAGCGCCTTCACCACCTCGTACAGGAGTCCGCCAGATGAGCACAGTTGCGTTAGACACCTCGGCCAGCACGCCAGTGAGCAAGCGCCACGCTGTCAGGGAACTCCTGGGAGGCGACAAGCCCTACGGGATCTTCATCGCGCTCATTGCGCTGGTAATCTTCTTCAGCCTGAAGTCCGACGTGTTCTTGTCGAGCGCGAACTTTGCGAACATCGGCCGCCAGACGACGCTCGTCACGATCATGGCCGTGGGCATGACCTTCGTCATCATCTCGGCCGAGATCGACCTGTCCGTCGCCTCGATCCTGAAGCTCTCCGGTGTGTCCGCGGCGCTCTTCATGTCGGAGTTCGCGAACAACTGGGTGCTCGGCGCCCTGGTCGGCCTGACCGTCGGAGCCCTCCTCGGCCTCGCCAACGGCCTCCTGGTCACCAAGCTCGGCATCCCGAGCTTCCTGGTGACCCTGGGGATGCTGGGCATCGCCAAGGGGCTCGCGTTCGTCGTCACCGACACAGCACCCGTGCTCGTCGACAACACCACCTTCTGGGCAGTGTTCTACGAGGGGTCGATCGCCGGCATCCCGGTGCCCATCCTGTGGTCGATCATGGCCCTCGTCCTGGGCGGTCTCCTGTTGCACTTCTCGACGTTCGGCCGCAAGGTCTACGCCACCGGCGGCAACTCGACAGCAGCCAGCTACAGCGGCATCAACACGGCGCGGATCAAGATCTGCTGCTTCGTGCTTACCGGTGTGCTCGCGGCGATGGCCTCGCTGATCTTCGCGGCCCAGGGGCACGCCTCGCGGCCCGACTTCGCGGACGGGCTCGAGCTCGACGTGATCGCGGCCGTCATCCTCGGCGGCACCAGCCTCTTCGGCGGTCGCGGAACCATCGTCGGGACTCTGATCGGCTCCCTCATCATCGGCGTCCTCAACAACGGGCTGGTGCTCATCGGGGTCAGCTCATCGTGGCAGATCGCAGTGAAGGGCCTCATCATCATCCTCGCTGTCGCCCTGTCCAAGCGGAAGTGACCGTGAGCTCTCGCCTCGCGGGCCAGGTCGCCATCGTCACCGGTGGCGCCCGTCAGATCGGATTCGCCATCGCCTCCCGTTTCGCCGCCGAGGGAGCAAGCGTCGTCCTCGCCCAGCGAAGCCGGGACGAGGGCGAGGCCGCGGAGGCGGCGATCCGCACCGCGGGCGGCGAGGCCACGGCCCTGACCTGTGACGTTGCCGACGAGGACAGCGTGGCTGGCATGGTGGGCCGGACCCTGGATCTGTACGGGCGGCTCGACGTGCTGGTCAACAACGCCGGCACGGGCGTTGCCGAGCACATCACGGACCTGTCCTGGGACGACTACCGCCGAGTCATCGACATCAACGTTGGCGGCGTGCTCCTCGGCACCAAGTACGCCGCACGCCAGATGAAGGTTTCGGGACGCGGTGGCAGCATCATCAACATCTCGTCGATCCAGGGGGTGCTGCCCCTGCGCCAGTCCGCGGTCTACGCCGGCTCCAAGGGCGCGGTGAACCTGATCACCCAGCAGACTGCGGCCGACCTGGGCTGCTTCGGCATCCGCGTCAACGCCATCGCCCCCGGGTACATCGACAACGAGATGATGCACAGCTACCACACCCTCGTCAGCGAGACGCCGGGGGCGGCGATCTCCGCGGCCAGGGGGTCCATCGTGCTCGGTCGGCTCGGCACCACCGACGACATAGCGGGCCCTGCGCTCTTCCTCGCGTCGTCCGACTCGGCGTACGTCACGGGCACACTGATGCTGGTGGACGGGGGGTCCCAGACCCATGGCGCCATCGCCTGACGCCACGGCGCCCGGAGAGGTCACCTTCCCGCACCTGTTCTCCCCGCTGCGGATCCGGGGCATCGAGGTGCGCAACCGCTTCGTCTTCCAACCGCACTTCAACGCCCTCCCGGACATCCACGGCATGCCCACCGAGGATCACGCGGCCTACCACGAGGAGCGGGCCTGGGGCGGTGCCGGCCTCATCATCGACGGGTCGATGGCGGTCATGCCCGAGGGGCAGATGTCGCGGAAGTACCTTGCGGCGTGGGACCCGGCCTCGGTGGAGCTGAACCGTCGGACCGCCGACGCCGTGCACGCGCACGGGGCCCGCATCTTCGCGCAGCTGAACCACGGTGGGCACACCTCCCTGGAGCACCCGCCTCAGATCCTGTGGGCACCGACCCAGATGCCGGAGCCTTCGGGGCCGCACACCACGAAGGCCATGGACCGCCGCGACATGCTGCGCACCATCGACGGCTTCGCGGTGTCGACCCGCAACCTGGTCGAGGCAGGGTACGACGGGGTCGAGATCAAGATCGCGCACGACGGGTTGCTGCGGAGCTTCGTGTCACCGTTCTTCAACCACCGCACCGATGCCTACGGCGGTTCCTTCGAGAACCGCATGCGCTTTCCCCTGGAGTGCGTGGAAGCCGTGCGGCAGAACCTCGGCGACGACATGGCACTGGGGATCCGTCTCTGCCTGCACGAGTACACCTCGTTCGGCTATGACCTCGACTACGGCCTGCGCATGGCCGAGCATCTCGAGACGAGTGGGCTGGTCGACTACTTCAACTGCGATGCGGGCTCGTTCTCCAGCTTCTGGATGGAGATTCCCCCGGCCGCGGTCGCTCAGGGGTTCTTCCGGCCGCTCAACCGGGCCCTGAAGAAGCAGTCTGATCTGCCCGTCGTCGCGTTCGGCCGGATCAAGGAGCCGGGTCTGGCCGAGCACATGCTGGCCCTGGGCGAGGCAGACCTCGTCGGCATGGCCCGCCAGCTGATCGCGGACCCGGCCACACCGCGAAAGCTGCGCGAGGGGCGCGCGGCGGAGGTGCGGCCCTGTATTGGCTGCAACGACGGCTGCCTGCACGCAGTGGCCCAGGAGAAGCCGATCCGGTGCGTGCAGAACCCCGGGGCGGGACAGGAGCGGTTCTGGAGCGAGCGGTTGCTCGTGCGGGCCACCCGACCTCGCACCGTCGTGGTCGTGGGAGGTGGGCCGGCCGGCCTCAAGGTCGCCGAGATCGCGGCCAGGCGCGGGCACAGCGTCACGCTCCTCGAGCGGTCCAGGCACCTCGGTGGCCAGGTGCGTCTCGCGGCCCGCCAACCCCACCACGACGAGATCGCCGAGGTCACCCACTACCTCGAGGCTGCCGTCCGCCGCCTGGGGGTCGAGGTGTGGACCGGTGTCGACGCCGTCAAGGACGACGTGCTGGAGCTGGATCCCGATGTCGTGGTCATCGCCACGGGCTCGCAGCCGAATCTCCCGCCCGGTCATCGACAGAGTCGGGCCGACCCTGATGCCGGCGGGGTCGCCCGCGCCCGCGGCCTGCAGGTGCTTCCCGACGTCGAGGGGCTGGAGCTCGACTGCGTCTACGCGGTCGACGAGGTGCTGCGTGACCCTGTCGTCCGCGACAGCCGGGTGGTGGTCATCGATGCGCAGGGTCACTGGGAGGCGGCGGGCACGGCGGAGTTCCTGGCCGACGCGGGGAACCGGGTCACGGTCGTCTCGGCCAGGCCCGTGGTCGCGGGAGAGCTCGAAGGCACGAATCTCGCCCTGTTCATGCAGCGCGTGGGTCAGAAGCAGATCGCGCTGCGACCGTCGACCGCCGTGCGGCGCATCGAGACCGGGGGAGTTCTCGTGGTCGACGTCGTCACCGAGGTCGAGGAATGGTTGCCGGCCGATGCCGTCGTCCCGGTGCACGCACGCCGGTCCCGCGACGACCTCTACCACCAGCTCGTAGACCTGGTCGCAGAGTCCGGTCGCGACGTGACCGTCGAGAGGGTGGGCGACGCGTCGGCAGCCCGTCTGATCCAGGCCGTGCTGCTGGAGGCCCACCAGCTCGCGGCATCGATGTGAACGGATGCGGACTGGTCAGGTGGCGCGAAGCGCCGCGCACGCGGCCGCGAGCGCGGTGACGCGCTCCCAGTCGGCCGCAGCAACCGCACTCGTCGGGGTGAGCCACGAGCCGCCGACGCACCCGACGTTCGGCAGGGCAAGGTAGCTGCCGGAAGTGGCGGCGGTGATGCCACCGGTCGGGCAGAACCGGGCCTCGGGCAGGGGGGAGTGGAGGGCCCTGAGGAACGGTGTTCCGCCCAGGCTCTCGGCCGGGAAGAACTTCAGCTCCCGGTAGCCACGTTCGAGCAGCGCGAGGATCTCGGAGACCGTCGAGACTCCCGGCAGGTGGGGCAGCCCGGTGCCCGTCATCGCGGCCAGCAGGTCTGGAGTGCTGCCGGGCGAGACGAGGAACTGCGCCCCCGCTCGAGCGGCCTGCGCCGCCTGGCCGGGGCGTACGATGGTGCCCGCGCCCACTAGGATCTCCGGCACCTCCGCCGCGATACGGCGTACGCACTCGAGTGCCGAGCCAGTCCGTAACGTGAGCTCGATGACGGGGACGCCACCGGCAACCAGCGCACGGGCCAGCGGTACGGCTTTCGCGGGGTCATCGAGGACGACGACCGGGATGACGGGCGTGCGGTCGAGCAGGGAGTGGTTCACGGTGCCTTTCATGTGATCTATCCGTGGGACGGCGCGGAGAGTCGGGCCGGGGAGAGCAGCTCGTCGACCACCATGAAGGCCGCCCCACGCAGCCCGGCCCGGTCAGCGAGGGGGGAAAGGATGATGTCGAGGGTCCTCGTCGCAAGGGGAAGTGAACGTCCGATGACGGACTGCCGCAGCTCGGCGAGATAGAGGTCCCCGGCCGCCGCGACCCCGCCCCCGATCACCACCAGCGAGGGGTTGAAGAAGTTGACCACCCGGGCGAGTGCCTCGCCCAGCAGCCTCGCCGAGTCGATGACCAGCGCCCGCGATGACACGTCCCCGTGGTGGGCGGCCCTGATGACGGTCTCGGCCGAGATCTCATGTCCCTCGGCATGGGCGCGCGCCAGGGCGGGGCTGGTGCCGGCGATGGCCATCGCGAGACCGTCGCGCGCCAACGCCGCTCCACCGGCGAGGGCCTCCAGGCAGCCGTGCTGGCCGCATCGGCACAGAGCCGTGCTGCCGCGCACTGCGGTGTGACCGATGTCGCCCGCGCACCCCTGGGCGCCGCGGTGCAGCAGCCCGTGGGAGACAAGGCCCGCGCCGATGCCTGTGCCGACCTTCACCAGCACCACGTCGCGGTGGCCCGCCGCGAGGCCACCGCGCAGCTCGCCCAGCGCCATGAGGTTCACGTCGTTGTCGATCCACACCGGGACCCCGAAGCGCGCCGCCATGAACTCGCGCACGCCGTAGCCGTCCCACCCCGGCATGATGGGAGGGGCGACGGGACGGCCGGTCTCGAACTCCACGGGCCCGGGGAGGCCGAGGCCCACGCCCCACACCCTCGTGCCGTCGGGCAGAGCAGCGATCAACTCATCGAAGAGGGCGGCTACGCGGGAGAGGACCTCGGTCGGTCCGACCGTCACGTCGGCGATCTCGTCATGGGTGTGCGACAGGTTGCCCGCGAGGTCGGACAGGGCAACCTCGATGCTGGTGGCGCCCACGTCCGCCACCAGGACCACTCCCGCCTCCGCCCGGAAGCGGACCTGGCGAGGGGAACGGCCCCCCGTCGAGCGCGCGAGGTCCCCTTCCGTGAGTAATCCGACCGCCGACAGCTGACGAACCCGGTCGCTCACGACGTTGCGACCCAGTCCCGTCCGCCGGGCAATATCGGGGCGCGTTGTCGCGGTGGTGTCTCGTACGACATCCAGCACGCGCACCAGCGACTCCACGTGCTCGGCTGGCAGTGCGGGAGGGGAGGGCTCTCTGCCGGGTCTGACCTCGTCCATTCCACGCATGGTATCTCTGTTTCATGCGTGCTGACGCACGATACGTGTTGACTTATGCATGATGCGTGCCTAACCTGAAACGACGCCCTCGGTCAGGAGAAACGCATGCGACTCGGCTATCACACGATCACCTGGGGGGGCGTCGTCGGCGACGCCGTCGGGGTCACCAGCGTGAAGGACCTCGTCTATCGGGTGAACGGCCCGATGGCCCGCGCCATCCGCGAGATCGGCGCACTGGGCTATGAGGGCGTGGAGATGTTCGACGGCAACGTGGCCGACTTCGCCGACCGGCCCCAGGAGCTGTTGGGCGTCCTCGACGAGGCCGGTGTCGAGCTGGTCAGCGTCTACACGGGCGGCAGCTTCATCTATGACGAGATCCTGCCCGAGGAGCTCCACCGAGTGACCAGGGCAGCGGAGCTCGCGCAGCAGTTCGGTGCGAGCAGCCTCGTGGTGGGCGGCGGGGCCAGGCGAGCGTCGGGGACACGCGACTCGGACTATCTCGCCCTCGCCGGCGCCTTGGACGCTGTCACCGACATCGCCGCTGCCCACGGGCTCGACGCGTGCTACCACCCCCACCTGACCACCATCGTGGAGGGTCCCGACGATCTCGACAGGCTGATGCCGCACACCAGGATCGGATTCTGCCCCGATACGGGCCATCTCGTAGCCGGGGGTGGCGATCCTGCCGAGCTGATTCGTCGATACTCCGACCGCATCCGTCACGTCCACCTCAAGGATGTTCGGATGGACCCGTTCCAGTTCGTCCCGCTCGGGCAGGGCCAGATCGACTTCGTCGAGGTCGCGTCGGCTCTCGAGGAGTCCGGGTACGACGGGTGGATCGTCGTGGAGCTGGATGCCTACGACGGCGATCCCCGAGACGCGGCAGCGCTGAGCAAGACCTTCCTGGACACCCTCCTCGCCGGGAGAGAGTGACCGTGTCGACCCCACTGCGCGCCGGGCTCATCGGCGCCGGCTTCATCGGTGGTGTGCATGCCCACGCCATCAGATCCGCTGGAGCACGGCTCACCCGGATCTCGGACTCAACACCTCAGCGCGCGGATGAGGCGGCCCGACGGCTCGGCGCCGAGGCTGCCTCTGAGTCGGCAGAGGCCCTCATCGCCGCCGACGACGTCGACGTCGTGCACATCTGCACTCCCAATGCCACCCATGCCGCACTGGCCGACCAGGCGATCGCGGCCGGGAAGGCGGTCGTGTGCGAGAAACCGCTTGCCACGTCGTGGGAGGACGCGGACCGGCTCGTCGCGGCCGCCGAACGGGCCGGCGTCGTGACAGCCGTCCCCTTCGTCTACCGCTACTACCCGACTGTCCGTGAGACCAGGTCGCTCATCGCGGACGGTCAGGCCGGACGCCTGTGGCTCCTCCACGGCTCCTACCTGCAGGACTGGTTGGCTGGAAGCTCCCAGACCAACTGGCGGGTCGACCCTAGCCAGGGTGGCGTGTCCCGCGCCTTCGGGGACATCGGAGTCCACTGGTGCGACCTGATGGAGTTCACCACCGGTCATCGCATCACCCGCCTGCACGCCCGGATGTCGAACGCGTACAGCCAGCGGGCGACCGCGGACGGCATGCAGGCAGTCGGCACCGAGGACGGAGCCACCGTCATCTTCGAGACCGACCAGGGGGCGACCGGCAGCCTGGTCGCCAGCCAGGTCTCGCTCGGCCGCAAGAACAAGCTGTGGTTCTCCTTCGACGGCACGGACGCCTCGTACGTGTTCGACCAGGAGCAGCCGGACTCGCTCTGGATCGGCGGGGTTGTCGAGAACCGGGTCGTGCCCCGTGGCCCGGGCACCCTGAGCACCGCTCAGGGACGCGGGTACTCCTACCTGCCGGCGGGACACCCGCAGGGCTACCAGGACTGCTTCAACGCGTTCGTGGCCGACGTCTACGGCGCGGTTGCGGGAGAGTCCCCCGACGGCCTGCCCACCTTCACCGACGGTCGCCGCAGCGCCATGATCACCGAAGCGGTGCTTGTCTCCGCCAAGAACGAGTCCTGGGTCGAGGTCCCCGCATGAAGCTCGGATTCCTGACCGCCTGCCTGCCAGGGCGTTCACTCGAAGAGATCGTGAGGTGGGCGTCGCAGCACCATTTCGAGGCGTTGGAGGTCGCGGCCTGGCCCGATCTCGGCAACCGACCCTTCACCGCCACCCACGTCAAGGCGGAGGGTTTCGGCGAGGAGGACGCCGACCGGGTGCGCCGCCTCTTCGACGAGCACGACCTGACCCTGTCCTCCCTGGCGTTCTACGACAACAACCTCCACCCCGACCCCGACGAGCGTCGTGGCGTCAACGACCACGTGATGGCGTTGATCGACGTGGCAGCGCTGGTGGGCTGCCCGACCGTCGGCACCTTCGTCGGCCGGGACCCCGGGATGTCGGTGGCCGAGAACCTGCGCGCCGCCGAGAAGCTCTTCCCGAGGCTGGTCGACCATGCGGGCGAGCGGGGCGTGAAGCTCGTCATAGAGAACTGCGTGATGGAGGGCTGGCATCCCGACGGGTACCCCGGGAACCTCGCCTACAGCCCAGAGCTGTGGGAGTGGATGTTCGACCTCGGGCTCTTCCTCAACTACGACCCCTCACACCTGCTCTGGATGGGCATCGACCCGGTCGAGGCGGTCCGGCCCTACGTGGACAAGGTCGCGCACGCGCAGGCGAAGGACATCCAGATCTTCCCGGAGAAGCGCAACCGCTACGGCTGGCCCGGAATAGCCGTGGGTCGCGAGGACCCCTGGGATGTCGGCTGGTGGCGCTACCGCGTGCCCGGCCTCGGCCAGGTGGACTGGGTACGCGTGGTCGATGTGCTCTACGAGGGCGGCTTCGACGGCGTGCTGTCCGTAGAGCACGAGGACCCGGTCTGGGGAGGCAGCGAGGCCAGGATCGAGACCGGCCTGGAGGTCGCCCACCGCACGCTCCGCCCACTGATCGTCGCCTGAGCCGACACCCGACCCACGTCATCAGGCCCACACCCAGGAGGACTGACATGACCGAGACCGCCCAGCCGGACACGTTCTTCGACCCGCACCAGCGTGCGACGGTCGAGGCGGCGATGGCGCGCATCATCCCCACCGATCAGACCCCCGGCGCGCGGGAGGCCGGAGCCGTCGACTTCGTGGACCGCTACCTGTCGGGCATCGGATACATCTATGCCCTGCCGGACGGCACCGGTTTCGAGAGGCTCGAGGGCCGCCGCGCCGACGCCTGGCAGGTGCGCGTCGACGTGGCCCGATCGAAGTACGCCGACGGGATCGTCGAGCTCGACAGGCTGTGCCGGGCGCGCCACGACGCCGACTTCGTCGAGCTGACCGAGGACCAGCAGGACGAGATGCTGCGCGTCATCGAGCGGGCCGGCAGTCCCGAGGCGGAGCAGGCGTGGCGCGACACCCCGGCCATCGCCTACGGCGGACCCGTCGAGCCGGCGCTGCAGCAGACGAGCGCCGAGGCGGACCTGGACTTCTTCAACCTGCTCGTCATCCACACCCGGCAGGGCTTCCTGGCCGACCCGATCTACGGCGGCAACCGGGGGCAGGTGGGCTGGCAGGCGATCGGCTTCCCGGGGCCCGCGAATCTCGCCGACGTCTTCACCGGCCGCTACTCCACCCTCGAGTACTTCGCCGACAACCGCACGCACCGACCCCTGGAGGACAGCCATGACGTCTAGCCGTACGCCCGAACGGGTCGACGCCGTCATCATCGGGGCCGGCGCCTCCGGGGCCGCCGCCGCCAAGGTCCTGACCGAACGCGGACTCCGGGTGGTAGCCCTCGAGAAGGGGCCGTGGCGCACTAAGGAGTCCTTCGGTGGCGACGAGCTCGCGAACGTGAACCGCTACAACCTGTGGCCAGATCCGATCCTTAACCCGAGGACGTCGCGTAGGTCGGCTGCCGACGAGGCCGAGGTGGACCTGTTCTGCCCGGTCCCGCAGATGGTCGGAGGTGGGACGGTCCACTGGCAGGGCTGGCTGCCCAGGTTCACCCCGAGCGACTTCCGCCTGCGCAGCATCGCCGGCGAGCTGCCCGGCACCACCCTCGCCGACTGGCCGATTGGCTACGACGACCTCGAGCCGTACTACGACCGGGTCGAGTGGGCTTTTGGCGTGTCCGGCCAGGCGGGGGCCAACACGTACGAGGGTCCGCGCACGCGGGGCTATCCGTGTCCGCCGATGCCGCAGTCCCGATACGCCCAGAAGTTCCACGAGGGTTGCGAGAAGCTGGGGTGGAACTCGTTCCCGACCCCCCAAGCCGCGCTGTCACAGCCGTTCAACGGTCGCCCGGCCACCGTGGTCAGCGCGTTCGCGCAGCAGCACGGCGACCCGACCGGCACCCGCTCGAGCGCCCTCAACGTGTTCATCCCGGACGCGCTCGCCACCGGCCGATACGAGCTACGGGCAGACAGCTACGTCCGCGAGCTGGTGCTCGACGAACGCGGGCGGATCAAGGGTGCGGTCTACGAGGACGCCGACGGCGTCGTCTTCGAGCAGAAGGCGGACGTGTTCCTGCTCGCCTGTGGAGCGGTCGAGACCGCCCGACTGATGTTGATGTCGACGTCGGGACGGTTCCCCGCCGGACTGGCCAACACCAACGACCTGGTGGGTCGCAACGTGACCTTCCACGAGTACAGCGCCTCGGTCGCCACCTTCGACGACCCCATCTACGCCTGGGCCGGAGGTGGATACGTCTCGGCGAGCAGCTTCGAGTTCTACGAGAACGACGCGAGCCGCGGGTTCGTCAGCGGCGGTCACATCGCGGCGGCCGGCGTCGGCATCCCGCTGCCCATCAACTGGGGGCTGCCCGGGAAACCGACCTGGGGAGCCGAGGCCAAGCAGATCGACCGCGACTACTTCAGCCACTCGATGGCCGTGGCCATGGTGCTCCATGACATGCCCCAGCACGACAACCGGGTCGACCTGGACGACACGGTCGTGGACGCCTGGGGACTCCCCGTCGCGAGGATCACCCTGACGCCGCACGAGAACGACCTGGCCCAGGGGCGTTTCCTGATCGACCGATGCGGGGACATCCTCGAAGCGGCTGGCGGTCTGGACGTGACCCGCGTGTACGCCGACAGGGTGACCGGCAACTGCTCCCACCAGCACGGCACGGCGCGCATGGGTGACGACCCGGAGACCTCGGTGACCGACCGCAACTGTCGCGCCCACGAGGTCGACAACCTCTACGTCGTCGACGGGAGCCCGTTCCCCACGGCCACCGGGGCGAACCCGACGCTCACCATCATGGCGAACGCCTGGCGGGTCGCGGAGCACATCGCCACCGGAGCCGGGAACCGCGGATGACGACCCGGGACGTCGTCGTCCTGATGCCAGAGTTCGTGGCGAGACCGGGCCTAGGGCCGCAGCTCAGGGAGCGGCTCCAGCTGCTCGCTCGGCTGAGTCGTGACGAAGACGGCTGCCTCGAGTACACCTTGCTCGAGGACCCGACCGACCCGTGTCGTTTCAGTCTGTACGAGCGCTGGGCTGACGCCGGGGCGCTGGCCGACCACGACACGACGTCGTACGTGCGGGAGTTCGTGGCGTCCTTCGACCAGTTGTTGGACGAACCGCTCCGGGTCCGGCGTCTGCGTCGCGCCGACGGTCGGGGCGCTGCGCCGGCGCCGGGGTGTATTAGCTCTTGACGTCGCGGGGTTGGCCCGGGATCGGTCGATGGCGGTACCGCACAAGAGAGACACGTGTGGGCCAATTGTAGGCAAGGTCGGCATGAATGCGTTGGGACCTCGGTGGACGACCGACCATGGAACCGAAATGCTCTGAACTGCGCGTTCATCCGAGTCGTGCGCGTGGAGCGAGAGGCGGAATCGAGCGTAGGTGTAACTGGAACACGTGCCGTGAATTAAGGTACGGCTCACCACGGTAGGGACTCTCGTCGGCGAGATCTTGGCCATGGCAGCACGGTCAATCAAGCCAGCCTGCAGCACGCGTCGAGCCGACCATCGCCCGAGCTCGGCGCACCTCCCAGCGCTCACCCGCCACACGGGTCCAACGAGACGCCTGCGCCAGGGGTCTGGGGCCTGCGGATCTTGACCTTCAACGAGATCGCCGGAACCGAACGGTGGCGGCGCGAGTGGCTCACACGACTCAGCTGACAGCGCCGCACACTCCGAGGAGCGACATGAGCAGAACGCCCGCCGCACACCCCATCGCACACCGGAAACGCAAGACGAAGCCGAGCGCTTCTGGCGTCGGTCGCCACAAGGCGTCGGCGGTCGTCTCGTCGGACCAGCCCACGATCGCCCAGCCCTCGAGCGCGCCCCCGCAGAGTGGGGCCGTGCTGAGCTGGCTCCACGAGAGCGGACCTCGCTCGCGCAACGCGCTGTCGGACGAGCTCGGCCTCTCACGGTCCACGCTGGGCCTGATCCTCGCCGACCTGCAGGTCCGAGGTCTGGTGCGTCCGACCGGCACCCACAGCAGTGGCGGCCGCCCCGCCACCATCTTCGCGGCGGACGGGAGCCGCGTGGCCGGAGTCGGCGCTGTCATCCACGACGGGCAAATATCAGCTGCCGCGATCACCCTCGCCGGCGACGTCGCCGCCACTCGTCACGAGACGCTCGCCGGTCACGACACGACCAGCGCCCTCACGCGGCTTGCTCAGCATGTGCAGGCCGTCGCCAGCGAGGCCCGAAGAGCTGGGGTCGAACCGATCGGCACGACCTTGGCCTATGACGAGCACGCTGCCCACGGCCCGGCCGGCGACCACCAGCCGTTTGCCGGCACGACCACAGCCGCGCTCCACCAGCTCCTAGAGCCGGCTGAGCTCCCAGTCCCGATGTCGGTGGTCTCGCTGAGCGAAGCCGCGGCCGAGGCCGAAGCCCGCCACGACTCTGACCCTGAGCATCGCGCACTCCAGGACGCGCTCGTCATCCTCACCGGCTCCCGCCTACGAGCACTCGTCGTCAAGGACGGGCGCTTGCTGCGGGGGGCGCAAGGCATCGCCGGCAGCCTTGAGCACATGCCAGTGGGGCATGCCGGACAACCGTGCGGCTGCGGACTTGCTGGGTGCTGGAGCACCATGGTGTCCCCGCATGCACTTGGCGTCGGCAACGGGCCTTGGGACCGCGACGTCGTGGCAGACATCCGAACCCGTGTCCTCGCCGGGGACCGAGACGCCCACGCAGCCATTCGGCAGGCTGGCTACTGGCTAGGCGTCGGCGCCGCAGTCCTGACGCAGTTGATTCAGCCTCACCGCATCGTGGTCGGAGGCGCGTACGCACCGCTCGGCCCCTTCATGCAGGAGGCCTTTCTCGACGGCCTCCGAGCAGCGAACGCCGCACGCCCAGCGGACCCCATGGCCATCACCTTCTCCAGCCTGGGACCCGAAGCCGCCGTGCGGGGCGCGGCCCACCACGCAGCACATGCCGTCCTGCACGACCCCAGTCTCGCGCCCCGCCAGCTCGAGGCTTCCGACAGCAGCGGAGGAGCATGAGCATGTCGCGTCCGATCACCCTCTTCACCGGCCAGTGGGCCGACCTCCCGTTTGAGGAAGTGGCCCGCCTGGCCTCCGACTGGGGATACGACGGTCTCGAGATCGCATGCTGGGGCGATGACCTCGACGTCTGGCAGGCAGCCGACAGCGACAAGTACGTGCGCGACAAGCTCGACGTGCTCGAGCGCTACAACCTCAAGGTCTACGCGATCTCGAACCACCTCAAGGGTCAGGCCGTCTGCGACGACCCGATCGACTCCCGACACCAGGCGATCCTTCCGGCACGCATCTGGGGCGACGGCGACGCAGAGGGTGTGCGACAGCGGGCCACGGAAGAGATGAAGATGACAGCACGTGCTGCGCGAAACCTCGGAGTCGACACCGTCGTCGGGTTCACCGGGTCGTCCATCTGTAAGTACGTCGCGATGTTCCCGCCTGCCACAGCCGAGATGATCGCCGCCGACTACCAGGACTTCGCCGACCGCTGGAACCCGATGCTCGACGTCTTCGACGAGTGCGCGGTTCGCTTTGCGCATGAGGTGCACCCATCGGAGATCACCTACGACTACTGGACCACCATCGCGACGCCCAAAGCCATCAACCACCTTCCCGCCTTCGGGCTCAACTGGGACCCGAGCCACATGATCTGGCAGGACCTAAACCCCGTCAGCTTCCTGTGCGACTTCAAGGACCGCATCTACCACGTGGACTGCAAGGACACGAAGCGCCAGATGAGCAACGGCAGGAACGGCCGCCTCGCCTCCCACCTACCGTGGGCAGACCCCCGACGGGGGTGGGACTTCGTGTCCACCGGGCACGGCGACGTCCCGTGGAAGCAGTGCTTCCGCATGCTCAACGCCATCGATGACGACGGGCCCATCTCCATCGAGTGGGAGGACGCCGGCATGGACCGCCTCAACGGGGCGCCCGAAGCTCTCGCGTTCGTCCGCAGCCTGGCGTTGGAGGCGCCCGCGGCAGCGTTCGACGCGGCCTTCGCCACCGACGCATGAGGGGCGACGATGGCCGGGAACCGACGGATCCGACGGTGGGGATCGACTTCGGCGGCACCACGATCAAGGGAGCGTTGGTCGACACGGGCACAGGCCAGCTTGCGTCCGACTGGGTCCACGTCGACACACCGCGGCCCTCCAGTCCCGATCTGGTGGTCGAAGCGATCGGTCATGTCGTCAGTCGCGTAGCCACGTCTACCGCAGCGATCGGTGTAGCTGTTCCAGGAATCGTGCGAAGGGGCGTGCTCTGCTCAGCAGCAAACATCGATCGCGGATGGATCGGGGTCGACGTTGCAACATTGCTGCGACGGGAACTGGATCGACCCGTCGACGTCCTCAACGACGCCGACGCAGCCGGACTGGCTGAGGTGCGCTTCGGTGCAGCTCGAGCCGGTGTGGCCGGCGACTCCGCGTCCGGACTGGTTCTTGTCACAACCCTCGGCACCGGCATCGGATCAGCGCTCATCTCTGGCGGAACAGTGGTCCCCAACTCCGAGTTGGGCCACCTTGAGGTCGACGGCCGCATCGCTGAGGCGTGGGCTGCGACCAGTGTCCGCGAGCGGGAGGATTTGTCCTACCCGGAGTGGGCCGCTCGGCTGACTCGTTACTTCCAACACCTGGAGCGACTGTTCTCCCCGGACCTCTTCGTCGTCGGAGGCGCTGTGAGCCAGTCGTGGGACCTCTTCGGGCACCTCATCGACATAGCGACCCCGACAGTGCCAGCGGTGCTCGGTAACCGCGCAGGCATCGTGGGTGCCGCTCTCGCCGCAGCGACGCAGCCGGTAGGTCGTCAGCGGTGAGCTACCTCAGTGCATTTGGGTGGGACGAAGTGGATCGCAGGGCCATCGGTGTCGAGCACCCCCTCCCCGACCCAAGCCCACGGGAGCGACTGCGCAAGTCGAGCACCAGTCATTTGTGCTGGTGACCTGCGCCTGGGGCCGCGATGGGCCTCCTCGGTGAGTCGGAGGCCGACGTGGCTAGATATCTCCTACCGGAACCTTGTGCCGTCAGTTTCAGGACGGCTGTGACCGGACGCGCCAGCTCCTACAACTTCGTGTCGCGTCGAGGCGACTCATTGCCGTGCTTCGCCGTCGCCGGGTAGGAGGCGGCTGCTCTATCCACCCGTCGCTTGGGCATGATCGGGGCGGCAGTTCGTCCAAAGCCGTGCCGTCGAGCTCACTTGCCCGCCGCCTCCCGCGGGTAGATAAAGACCGCACCGTCTTTCGGTGCTCCGCGCTTACTCCGCGGATTGGGGCCGAGGAACCGCGAGATTCTCCGCGTCGAACGGGTAACGTGGTGGTTGTCAACGACACCGATGTCGGGTGTCAGCCCAGGTCAGAGCAGGTTTCGCCGCGTTTCTCCGAGATCCGGCGGCACGGGGCGGCCGCCTTGTCGCAATGAGAAGGCCAGGGGTTCGAGTCCCCTCACCTCCACCACACACAACCGCCCGTCACCTGTGAAAACAGGTGGCGGGCGGTTCTGCGTGCGTGCGTGCGTAACGAACAGGGACCCGCCGACGCTGGGTGAGTAGGGGACCAGCGGTGCGGTTACTCCCCTTTCTGCTCGCACCGCTGGAACTCTCGAGCACGGCAGCGCGCCCGGACAGCGGGCGATCAGCGGTCCCGCAGCATCTTCTTCTGCGTACGCCGACCCTGGGCCACCACGAGCGGCGCGACGGCGACCGCGAGCCGGGGCATCGCGTCGGCGACGCGCGCCTGCAGCCCGCGCGACCGGGGCACGGTGGTGACTGGCCGCGGCCGGTCGAGCACGCGCGCGACGGCGGCGACCACGTCCTCGGGCTGCAGCAGCCGGCCCGAGAACGAGAGGGCCGCGCCGGGGTCGTCCAGCTTGTCGTGCAGCATCGGCGTCCAGATCCCGTCGGGGCACACGCACGAGATGTCGATGTTCCGCACCCGCGCCAGCCGGAGGTCGGTGAGCGTGCTGAGGGAGAAGCCGAGGGCGGCGTGCTTGGAGGCGGCGTACACCGCCTCTCCCGGCACCGGCGCCAGGCCGGCGAGGGAGACGATGTTGACCACGTGGCCACCGAGCGGGCGCATGGCGGCGATGGCGCTGACGGTGCCGTTGATCGTGCCGAGCGCGTTGACCTCGAGCATCAGCCTGCGCGCCGCGGCGTCCTGCTCCCAGGCCGGACCCGTGACGAGCACGCCGGCGTTGTTGACCCACACCTCGAGCCTCCCGGCGCGGCCGACCAGCTCGTCGCGAGCCGCGTCGACGGCCGCCTCGTCGCGTACGTCGAGGGCGCGGGCGCTCGCCCGCGGTCCGAGCTCCGCCGCCACCGCCTCGGCGGCCGCCTCGTCGAGGTCGGTCACCAGCACCTCGTGCCCACGGTCGACCAGCAGGCCGGCGATCAGCCGGCCGAGGCCCCGTCCTGCTCCGGTGACGACGGCACCCCCACGGGTGGTCGGGGCGGTCCTGGTGCGAAGTCGGGTGCGCATGGCAGGTGAGGCTAGGCCACCGGCGCCGCACACGCCCCGCTAGCGTCGGGGGCGTGACGGACTTCCAGCGCATCTTCGTGGTGGGCGCGCAGGCCGGTGCCGACGAGGTCGCGCGGCTGCGGTCGTCGCTGAGGCCCGGCGCGACGGTGCTCACCGCGCCGACCGCCGAGGCCAGGCGGGTCGTGGAGGGCCTGGGGGTCGATCCCGTGCCCGACGTGCTCCTCGCCCCGGTCCGCTTCCCCGACGTCGACCGGGGCCACCGGCTCGACGAGCTGGTCCGCCGTCACGCGCTGCGCGACCGCTTCCGTGACGTCGTCGTGGTGACCGACCCGGCCACGGTGACGCTGCTGCTCCGGGCGCTCGCGCCCGACCAGCTGCCGATGACCGGCGCGGTGACCGAGGTCGGACTGCCCCGCGGGCCGCGCCCGGTGCCGCTGGTGCAGGCGGCACTCGGGGGAGCCGGACTCGCGTTCGTGGCCGTCCTGGCCGCCAACGTCGTGCCGATCTGGTTGCTTCCACTCCTGGTCGTGGTCGCGGGTGTGGTGCTCCTGCTGGTGCCGCGCCTGCGGCACCTCGGCGAGGCGCTGCTGATCGCGGTGGCCGTCTCCGTCGCGGTCTCGCTGCTCGCGATCGCGGGCTCGTCGCGCTTCCCCGGGAGCTGGTGAGCGGTCAGCGAGCGGATGCGTCGAGGGCCGGCGTACGGCGCAGCACGACCACCATCGCGCAGACGGTGAGGAGCAGCGCCGAGGCGAGCGCCACCACGCCACTCCAACCGGCATGGGTCCACGCGGCACTGCCGAGGTTGCCGAACACCGACGACCCGACGTAGTAGGCGAAGAGGTAGAACGCCGCGGCCTGTCCGGTGCTGACGCCGGCGAGGTGCGCCCGGGCGGTCACCCAGCCGCTGGCCAGGCCGTGGACGCAGAAGAAGCCGACGGTCAGTGCGCCGACGCCGACCACGATGACCGGCAGCGAACCGCTCAGGGTGAGCAGCACGCCGACCAGGGCGACCGCGCAGCCGGCCGGGATGGTGGCCCGGCGTCCGATCCGGTCGGCCACCCGTCCCGAGACCGTCGAGCTGACGGTGCCGAGCGCGTACACGAGGTAGACGAGGCTGATCGTGCCCACGGACAGGTCGTACGGGGCTGAGCTGAGCCGGAACCCGAGCGCGTTGAGCACGGCGACCAGGGCGCCGACGGCACACGCGCCGAGCACGTAGAGCGCGACCAGGGCGCGGTCGGCGAGGGCCGCCCGCGCCATCCCCGCCGTTGCGCGCAAGCCGGCGCCGCGCGGTCGCGGCACGAAGCCGCGGGACGCCGGCAGGAGCCACGCGACCAGCGCGGCGCTCGCCAGCGCCAGGCACGAGGCCGCGGCCAGGCCCCAGCGCCAGCCCGCCGCATCCGCGACGGGGGCGGTCACCAGGCGGCCTGTCATCCCGCCCAGCGCGGTGCCGCCGACGTAGAGGCCGAAGGCTCGCCCGTGGACGGACGGGTGGAGCTCCTCGCGCAGGTACGCCGTCGCGACGGCCGGCAGCCCGGCGAGGGTCACGCCCTGCAGCACGCGCAGCCCGAGCAGCACCTCCCACGTCGGCGCGACCGCGCTCGCGAGGGCGACCGCTGCGGCGGACCACAGGGCGACGTGGATGAGCCGGGTCCGACCGACGACCTCCGACAGCGGACCGGCGACGAGCAGGGTCACCGCGAGCGCCGCGGTGGTGAGCGACAGGGCCAGGGTCGCGCGCGTCGGCGTGACGTCGAACGCCGTCTCGAGCTCGGGCAGCAGGGACTGGATGTCGTAGAGCAGGACGAAGGTCGCCATGCCGGCCGCGAACATCGCGACCATCACCCGGCGGTAGCCGTCGGTGCCGGCGCGGTAGGGCTCCGGGTCGGTGCCGTCGAGCGAGGCCCGGGTCGGCAGGTGGAGAGTGCTCACCGGCTCGAGGATGCGCCCTGGGCGTGCATACGTCCAATGTCGAGAGCAGCACGTCACGATACGCGAAGCGTATGATTCATGTCGTGCTGATGCGCGACCTCTCCTGGCTCCTGGTGCTCGCCGAGGCGGGTCACGTCACGGACGCCGCCACCACGATCGGGACCAGTCAGCCGACGCTGTCGCGGGCCCTCGGTCGGCTGGAGGACGAGCTCGGCGTCCGGGTCTTCGAGCGTGTGTCGACGGGCGTCGTGCTCACGCCCGACGGCGAGGTCGTCGTAGAGGCCGCGCGCGACCTCGTCGGCCGGGACGCCCTGCTCCGGGCGACCCTGGCCAACCGGCTCGACCCCGGCACCGGCCTGGTGCGGCTCGCCTTCCTGGACTCGATGGCCACCACCCTGGTGCCCCGGCTGCTGGGCGCCTTCCACGCGTACGCGCCGGGGGTGAAGGTGGTGCTGAGCCAGGAGCCGGCCCACGAGATCCGCCGCGACCTCGACCGCGGCGCCGTCGAGCTCGGCCTCACGATGGAGCACGCACCCGGACACGCCTGGTCCCCGGTCCAGCAGGAGCGGCTGGTGGTCGTCGTACCCCCGACGCACCGCCTGCGCCACCGCAAGCGGGTCGATCTGTCCGAGCTCGTGGACGACGAGCTGGTGACCACGCCACCCGGCTTCGGGCACAGCGCGCTGGTGCAGGGACTGATGGGGGAGGCCGGGGTCAGCCTGCGGGTGTCGTTCGAGAGCGCCGACCTCGCCACCATCGAGGGACTGGTGGCCGCCGGACTGGGCGTCGCCATCGTGCCGGAGGCCTTTGCCGGGTTGTCCGGGTCGGTGGGGCTGTCCCTGGCGTCGGCAGGGGCGAGCCGGACGATCGGCCTGACCTGGCGCACCGACCGGCCCTTGGCGCCGCCGGCGCGGTTGTTCCTCGACTTCGCGCGCGATGGCTCCTGGTCGTCCTGAGCGCGCCGCAGCCCGACGCGGCCCGCGACGCACGACGACCCCGCCCGGGCTGGATCGGGCGGGGTCGTCGGAGTCGTGAGGGTGTCGGGTCAGCCCTTGCGGGGACCGAACAGCATGCCTCGCACGGGGCCGGTGTTGCGCGGCTGGGGGATCGCGGGCGCGGGCCACCACTCGACGCTCCGGTAGCCGGCGCGGTTGAAGCCCTCGCGGTAGACGTAGTGGTCGCCGCACGAGCAGACCCAGCGCTCACCGACCTCGTGGGCCGCGGCCTCGGTGGGCGCACCGTCTGTCTCGAGACAGACGTGGATGACCGTTTGTTCCATGGCGCGCCCTCCCTGGCGTCAAGCACCCGAACCGGTCGGGTTGATCCATCGTGCGATCCGGCTCCGCACAACGCCATGGGTATTCACAAAAAATTGGACTTCTTGAGGGAATCTCTGATGATCGTGCCGACTTGGCTGGTCAAGGTCTGGCCCGCTCAGATCCAGCGTCGGAGCCAGATCCGGGCGTCCCACTCCGACTTGGTGAGGAGCACGTCGGTCCAGATCGGCCAGAACCAGGCGAACGCCACCAGCGCCAGCACGGTGTAGCTCCCGGCGACGACGACCCCGAACGTACGCCGGGGCGTCGGCACGTCGGAGGTGCCGATCAGGTGCCCCATCGCGAGCACGACGGACAGCACCAGGAACGGCAGGCTGGTGATGGCGTAGAAGAAGAAGATCGGGCGGTCGTCGTAGAGGAACCACGGCAGCCACGTGGTGGCGAGGCCCGCCACCGCGACGCCGTGGCGCCAGTCACGGGCGCCGACCCAGAGCAGCACCGAGGCGATCATGGCCAGGCAGCCGCCCCACCAGATCACCGGGTTGCCGAGGAGCAGGATCTGCCGGATGCACGTCGAGCCGGAAGGCGCGTCACACCCCTGCGCGCCGGGCTGGATGTCGGTCTGGGCGTCGACGCCGACCGGTCGGCCCATCACCAGCCACGTCGACGGCTTGCTGGCGTAGATGTGCGTCGAGTCGTTGAGGAAGTGGCTGTGGAACGTGTAGACGTCCTGGTGGTAGGACCAGAGCGACCGCAGCGACTGGGTGACCTCGCCGAACCCGTCGGCGTCCGGCTCGCCCGGGACGCACTCCGCCGTGGGGGGCGTCGGACACTGCGCGGTCGGCCACGCCTTGCCGCCGCCGTACGACGTGTACTGCGTGTTGCTGAACGCCACCTCGTAGGCGTCGGCGTGCATCAGCCAGCCGGTCCAGGTCGCGACGTACGTCACCAGCGCGACCCCGATCAGGGCGATGAAGGCAGGGATGCCGTCGAGGAAGATCGAGCGGAGCAGTGGTCGCTCCTGGCCGAACGCGCGCCGGGCGCCGGCGCTCCACAGCCAGGCCAGCAGGCCGAAGACCGCGAGCGCGTAGACGGCCGACCACTTGGTGCCGCACGCCAGCCCGAACGCGACGCCGCCGGCGAGCAGCCACGGTCGCCACCACGCCTGCCACCAAGGACGCCCCACTCCCGACGCGAGCCGGTCGCGCAGCCACTGGCGGTCGGCGACCACGCAGTGCACGCCGAGCAGGGTGAAGAAGGCCAGGAAGATGTCGAGGAGGGCCAGCCGCGACAGCACGAGCTGGAGCCCGTCGACCGACAGCAGCAGCCCGGCGACCAGGCCGAGCACGGTCGAGCCGGTCACCCGGCGCACGAAGCGGCACATCAGCAGGACCATCAGGGCGCCGATGACCGCCGACGCCATCCGCCAGCCGGACGGGTCCATGCCGAAGACCTTGATGCCGGCGGCGATCAGCCACTTGCCGACCTCGGGGTGCACGATCATCGACGGGCCGTCCTGCCACAGGCCGGTCACGTTGCCGTTGAGGATGGTCTTGTCGGCGTCCTCGACGTAGGCGCGGACGTAGCCGTGGTTGAGCAGCGACCAGGCGTCCTTGGCGTAGTAGGTCTCGTCGAAGGAGAACTGGTGGGGCGTGCCGAGGTGCCACCGGCGTATGAAGAAGGCCAGGCTCGCGAGGCAGATCGCGCCGACCCAGCCGGGCAGCTTCTCCTCGGACCTCCAGCGCGGGCGGTTGCGCTCCGCGGCTGTGGGGGTCACGCGGGAACTCTAACCAGAGCCGGTGGCAGATCCGAGGTCTGACATGGCGCCCTGACATGATCGGGACATGGCTCGTGACAGCTCGACCGGCGTGCTCGTCCTCGCGGGCACCCCGATCGGGCAGGCCGGTGACGCACCGCCCCGACTCGCGGCCGAGCTGTCCGGTGCCGACGTGGTCGCGGCCGAGGACACCCGGCGGCTGAAGCGACTCTGCGCCGACCTCGGCATCACCCTGTCGGGTCGTGTCGTCTCCTACTTCGAGGGCAACGAGCAGGCGCGTACGCCGGTGCTGCTCGAGGCGCTGCTCGCCGGGGACCGGGTCGTCCTGGTCACCGACGCCGGCATGCCGAGCGTCTCCGACCCCGGCTACCGGTTGGTGGCCGCCGCGGTCGAGCACGACGTACGCGTCACGGCCGTGCCCGGCCCCAGCGCGGTGCTGACGGCGCTCGCGGTGAGCGGGCTCCCGGTCGACCGGTTCTGCTTCGAGGGCTTCCTGCCGCGCAAGGCGGGGGAGCGCGGCCGTCGCCTCGCCGCGCTCGCGACGGAGGAGCGGACGATGGTCTTCTTCGAGGCGCCGCACCGCACCGAGGCGGCGCTGGCCGCGATGGCCGACGCGCTCGGCGACGACCGTCCCGCCGCCGTCTGCCGCGAGCTGACCAAGACCCACGAGGAGGTACGCCGCGGACCGCTGGCCGAGCTGGTCGCGTGGGCCGCGGAGGGCGTACGCGGTGAGGTCACGATCGTCGTCGAGGGATCGAGCGGCGCTCCCGCCGTCGACACCGACCCCGGGTCGCTGCGCGCGGCCGTCGCGGACCTCGAGGCGTCCGGCTCGACGCGCAAGGAGGCGATCGCGGAGGTCGCCAAGCGCGCGGGGCTCCCCAAGCGGGAGGTGTACGACGTTGTCCACCGCTGAGCCGACCCGGTCCCGTGCTGCGACGGAGGAGAAGACGGGCGCCCGCCGCGACCGCGAGCGCCCGCCCGCCCCCGACCCGCTGCCCCACCCGGTCGTGGACAACCACTGCCACCTCGACATCGCCGACGGCGACTGGCTCGACACCGCGGGCGCGATCGCCGCAGCGGCGGCGGTCGGGGTGCCGCGCATCGTGCAGATCGGATGCGACCTTCCGGGTGCGCGGTGGGCGGTCGCTGCCGCCGCCGAGCACGTCGCACTCGTCGCGGGCGTCGCGCTGCACCCCAACGAGGCGCCGGGGCTCGCGGCGGCCGGACGGCTCGACGAGGCGCTGGCCGAGATCGAGCAGCTCGCCACAGCGCACGACAAGGTGCGCGCGATCGGTGAGACCGGGCTCGACACCTACAGACATGCACAGAGTCGGACGGGCGAGGACGGCCGGGCCGCGCAGGAGGAGAGCTTCCGCCGCCACATCGACCTCGCCAAGCGCCTCGACAAGACCCTCGTGATCCACGACCGCGATGCCCACGACGACGTGCTGCGGGTGCTCGACGAGGAGGGCGTGCCCGAGCGCTGGGTGATGCACTGCTTCTCGGGCGACGACGCCTTCGCCCGCCGGTGCCTCGACCGCGGCGCCCACCTCAGCTTCGCCGGCACGGTCACCTTCAAGAACGCTGCCCCCCTGCGCAACGCGCTCGCCGTCACGCCCCTCGACCGGGTCCTGGTGGAGACCGACGCACCGTTCCTCACGCCCACGCCGTGGCGCGGTCGACCCAACGCCTCCTACCTGGTGCCGGTGACCGTGCGCGCCATGGCGGAGGTCCTGGCGGTCGACCTGGAGGAGCTCTGCCGGGCCATCGACGCCAACACCGAGGCCGCCTTCGGGGGGCCCTGGTAGGCATTTCCGTGACCGGCATCTCGCGCTTTTCTTCCTCGAAGAGTTTGCGTCACGGGGCTTCGTCGTTATCGTCTTGTGATTGTTGGCCGGGATCGGGATCGATGTCTGGCAGCACGAGGACCGGATCGGGCCGGTTCTGCGAGACCCCCGCTCGCACTCCGTACGCCCCGCTCGCAGCTCGAACGCGGCGTACGCACCGTGACCGGGGGTGCTGCCCCCGAGGCCCGGGGAGTACGACGTTCGGAGAATCGTGCGCTCTCGTTTCGCGCAGCTCAGCAGGTCCACGGCAGTGCTGGCGACCCTTGTCGGGGTCGTCGTGGCCGCCGTGGCAGGTACGACGGTCGGCTACGCCGCACTCAGCAAGGACGTGACCCTCACGCTCGACGGGCGCACCACGCAGGTGAGCGCCATCGGCGACACCGTCGGTGACGTGCTCGCCTCGGAGGGGATCGACCTCACCGATAAGGACCTGGTCGCACCCGCGGTCGACCAGACGATCACCGACGGCTCGGCCATCGCGGTCCAGTTCGGTCGGCCCCTCGAGCTCTCCGTCGACGGCGACACCCGCACCTACTGGGTCAACTCCACCAGCGTCGCCAGCGCCCTGGGTGAGATCGGCCGCCGCTTCGAGGGCGCCGACCTGTCGACCAGCCGCAGCTCCTCGATCGGCCGCACGGGCCTCACCCTGCAGGTCGTCACGCCGAAGGTCGTCCGCATCAAGCTCGGCGCAAAGGACCTCCGGAAGCACAAGGTCACCGCGTTGACCGTCGCCGACGTGCTCGAGTCGATGGGCTTCGAGGTCGACCGGCACGACAAGGTCACCCCGTCGCTCGAGACCGAGATCGCCCAGGGCGACAAGGTCGTCGTCAAGGACATCCGCATCGCGACCAGGAAGGTCCGGCGCGAGGTCGTCGACTCCCCGGTCATCGAGCGCGAGGACCCCACCATGTACGAGGGTGACGAGGAGGTCGTCCGCGAAGGATCCGACGGCGTCCGCAAGGTGACCTACCGCCTCCGCTTCGTCAACGGCGAGCTCGTGGCCCGCAAGGTCGTCGACGCCGACGTCAGCGTGAAGGCCGTCCCCACGATCGTCGCGGTCGGCACCAAGGAGCAGCCCACCAGCAACTTCGCCGGCGGCAGCACCGTCTGGGACTCCCTGGCGCAGTGCGAGTCCGGCGGCAACTGGGCCATCAACACCGGCAACGGCTACTACGGCGGCCTCCAGTTCAACCTCGGCACCTGGCAGGCGTACGGCGGCACGGGCCTGCCGAGCCAGGCCTCCCGCGAGACCCAGATCGCCGTCGCCAGCCGGCTCCGCGACGCCACCGGCGGCTACGGCTCGTGGCCCGGCTGCGCCGCCAAGCTCGGCCTGCCGACCTGACGCTCAGCCCCGCTGTAACGCCGGGTTACTGCTTGTACCCACCCCCTTGCATCACGGGGGGTACAGCCAGTAACCCGGCGTTACAGCGGCGGCTAGGGTTGCGCCCATGACCACGCCACCGGCCGGCCCGAGGCTCCTCGGGCCGGCCGAGGTGCGTGCGCTGGCGGCCGAGCTCGACCTGCGGCCGACCAAGCAGAAGGGCCAGAACTTCGTCATCGACGCCAACACCGTGCGCCGCATCGTCCGCGAGTCCGGCATCAGCGGAGACGACGTCGTGGTCGAGGTCGGCCCCGGCCTCGGCTCGCTGACGCTGGCCCTGCTCGACGTCGCGCAGCGGGTCATCGCGATCGAGATCGATCCGCTCCTCGCCGAGCGGCTGCCCGCCACCATCGCGGCGTACGCCCCGGGTCAGGCCGACCGGTTCGAGGTCGTGCTCGCCGACGCGATGCGCATCGACTCGGTGCCCGGGCCGCCGCCGACCGCGCTCGTCGCCAACCTCCCCTACAACGTCTCCGTGCCCGTCCTGATCCACCTGCTGGCCCTGCTGCCGTCCCTCGAGCGCGGGCTGGTCATGGTGCAGGCCGAGGTCGCCGACCGGCTGGCTGCCGGGCCGGGATCGAAGACGTACGGCGTGCCGAGCGTCAAGGCCGCCTGGTTCGCGGACGTACGCCGCGCGGGCGCGATCGGCCGCAACGTCTTCTGGCCGGCGCCCAACGTCGACTCCGGCCTGGTCGCCTGGACCCGCCGCGACCAGCCGGACACGACCGCCACCCGCCAGGAGGTCTTCGCCGTCGTGGACGCCGCCTTCGCCCACCGCCGCAAGCAGATCCGACCCGCGCTGCGTGAGCTCGCCGGGTCGGCTGACGCGGCCACCGCGGCGCTCGAGTCGGCCGGCGTCGACCCGACCGTGCGCGGCGAGATGCTCACGGTCGGGGACTTCGCGCGGATCGCCGAGGGCCTCGCGGCCACGCGCGCATGAGGGACCGTACGAGCGTGACGGTCCGGGCGGCCGCCAAGATCAACCTCCACCTCGGCGTCGGCCGGGTCCGCGAGGACGGCTTCCACCCGCTCGACACCGTCTACCAGGCGATCTCGCTTTATGACGACGTCACCGTGTCCGTCGACGACGCGGACCACCTGTCCGTCGCGGGTGCCGCCCACCTCGATCTCGACGAGATCCCCACCGACGGCTCCAACATCGCGGTGCGCGCCCTCGCCGAGGCGCCCTGCGACGTCCGGCACCACCTGCGGATCAGCAAGGAGATCCCCGTCGCCGGCGGCATGGCGGGCGGGTCGGCCGATGCCGCCGCTGCACTGCTGGCGCACGACCGGCTCCACGGGCTCGCCCAGCCCGACGACGTGCTGTTGGCGCAGGCGGCCCGGCTCGGCAGCGACGTGCCGTTCTCCCTCGTCGGGGGTACGGCGCGGGGCGTGGGGCGCGGCGAGCTGGTCACGCCCGTCGAGGACGAGGGCTCGTGGTGGTGGGTCGCCGTGCCGTCCGCCGCCGGGCTGTCGACGCCGGCGGTCTACCGCCACTTCGACGTGCTGCGGCCCGATGCCCCGGCCGAGCCCGCCTCCGCCGAGCCCCTGCTCGCGGCGCTCGCGACCGGCGAGCCCCTTCGCGTGGCGCGCGCCCTGCACAACGACCTGCAGGAGCCGGCCATCGACCTCCGCCCCGAGCTGGGCGACCTGATCGCCCGGGGTGAGGCCGAGGGCGCGCTCCGCGGGATCGTCAGCGGATCCGGGCCCACGGTCGTCTTCCTGTGCGACTCGGCCGACGGTGCCCGGGCGACCGCCGCAGGCCTGGTCGGCGCCGGGTACGCCGTCGCGCTGACGGCCACCGGCCCCGTCGCCGGCGCCCACGTGCTGGCCTGATCTGCTCTCGCAGACCCCGGGCGGCAGGCCGCGGCTGCCGCTAGGGTGTGCGCGACATTGCACGTCGCGCGGTTGACCGGGGGAGGCATCGTGACCGTGTTCCTGGTGATCGGCGCGCTCGGCGTCGTGCTCCTGCTGATCGCGCTCGTCCTGGGCGACGTGCTCGACGGCGCCTTCGAGGGCCTGAGCGCGGGCTTCTTCTCGACCGAGGCGCTCGCCGGTTTCCTGGGTGCCCTCGGGTTCGGTGGGGCGATCGCCCTGTCGGTGACCGGGTCGACGTCGCTCGCCGTGGTCATCGGGCTCGTCCTGGGCGTGCTGCTCGGTGCGGCCGCGGCCAGGGCCTCGACGTTCCTCCACGGCACCGGCGAGACCGACACCGTCCGCACCTCCGACATGGTCGAGAAGATCGGCACCGTGGTCGGCGCGATCCCGGAGGGTGGCTTCGGCACCGTGTCGATCAGCGCCGGCGGGCACCTGACCCGACTCAACGCCCGCTCGAGCGTCGCGGTGCCGGCCGGCACCCAGGTCAGCGTCACCCAGGTCATCTCGCCCACGGCCGTCCAGGTCGAACCCCTCTTCCTTCCCTGATCCCTCGCACCGCTAGGAGCCCTGCATGTTCGATCTGTCCCCGGTCGTCGTCTCTGTGATCGGTCTCGTCGTCCTCGTGGTGCTGCTCGCACTGCTCGTCACCACGCGCTACAAGGTGGCCGGGCCCAACGAGTCGTTCATCATCACCGGCCGCAAGGGCAAGGGCGAGGTGCGCAACCCGGAGACGGGCGAGATCTCCACCGACCTGTCGGGCCAGAAGGTGGTCATGGGTGGCGGCGTCTTCGTCATCCCGTTCGTCCAGCGGCTCGCGACGCTCGACCTGTCGTCGCGGCGGATCTCCGTACAGATCCGCGGCGCCGTGTCCGGGCAGGGCATCAAGCTCAACCTCGACGGCGTCGCGCTGGTCAAGGTCGGTGGCAACGAGGACTCCATCCGGGCCGCCGGTCAGCGCTTCCTCAGCCAGCAGGCCGAGATCGAGACCTTCACCCAGGAGGTCCTCGCCGGCGCCCTGCGCTCGATCGTGGGCTCGATGTCGGTCGAGCAGATCATTCGCGACCGTGCTGCCTTCGCCCAGCGGGTCGCCGAGGAGTCCGAGTCCTCCCTCACGGGCCAGGGCCTGGTGCTCGACACCTTCCAGATCCAGGACATCACCGACGACGGCTCCTACCTCGCCGACCTCGGCCGCCCCGAGGCCGCCAAGCTCAACCAGCTCGCGTCCATCGCCGAGGCCAACGCGCGCCAGGCCGCCGAGCAGGCTCGTATCGCCGCGGAGCAGGAGATCGCGATCACCCAGCGCGCGCTCGCCCTCAAGAGTGCGGAGATCAAGGCGGAGACCGACGCCGCCAACGCGCAGGCCGCGGCCGCCGGACCCCTCGCCCAGGCCGACCGCGACCAGGCGATCCTGCTCGAGCAGGAGAAGGTCGCCGTACGCCAGGCCGCGCTCAAGGAGCGCCAGCTCGACACCGAGGTCCGCAAGCCCGCCGACGCCGAGCGCTACCGCGTCGAGACCGAGGCCCAGGGGCGCCGCAGCTCGACGATCCTCGAGGCGGAGGCCCGCAAGGCCGGCGCGATCGCCAACGCGGAGGCCGAGGCCGAGCAGGCCCGCCTGAGCGGTGAGGGTGAGAAATCCCGGCGTTCGGCGCTCGCCGAGGCCGAGGCGATCGAGGGCGCCAAGCGCGGTGAGGCCGAGAAGGCCCGCCGTGTCGCGGAGGCCGACGCTCTCCGGGCCGAGGGCGAGGCGCAGGCCTCGGCGATCCTGGCTGCCGGCCAGGCCGAGGCGGAGGCGATGGACAAGAAGGCCGCCGCCTTCGCCGGCTACAACGAGGCAGCCGTGCTGCAGATGCTCATCGAGGTGATGCCCAAGGTGGCCGCCGAGCTGGCCCGTCCGATGTCGAGCATCGACAAGCTGACGGTGATCTCCGCCGACGGTGCGGGCGAGCTGCCGCGCCAGGTCGCCAGCAACTTCGTGCAGACCATGGAGCTGCTCAAGACCTCCACCGGCCTCGACATCGAGTCGCTGATCCAGAAGTACGCCGGCGGCACCGCCTCCGCCACGTCCGCCGCGCCGGCCCTCGACGCCACGAAGCCGGCGCCGGCCGACGGGGGTCAGTCGCTCAGCTGATCCGCTTCCCGAGCGGTGGTCCACCTACAGTTTTCGTCGTTGCAATGCAGGTCGACCACCGCCCCGGGCGCGGCGTACGCCGACACCCTGGTTGGCGGTGGCCCAGCCACAGTTTCCGTCGGCGGAGTGTGGGTGGACCACCGCCCAACTCGGCGGCGTGCGCCGATCCGTGCCACCGGGGGAGCACCTGAGAGGATCACCCGGACATGGCGAACCTCATCAACCTCGAGCGCGTCTCGAAGTCCTACGGCGTGCGGCCTCTCCTCGACGACGTCTCGCTCGGCATCTCGGTGGGGGAGCGCGTCGGCGTCGTCGGCCGCAACGGCGACGGCAAGACCACCCTGCTCGAGGTGATGACCGGCCTCGAGCACCCCGACTCGGGTCGGGTCTCGCGCTCCCGGGGCGTCGAGATCGGCTACCTCCACCAGGGCGACGAGCTCGTCGACAGCCACAGCGTGCGCGAGGCGGTGCTCGGCGGTCGGGAGAACCACGAGTGGGCCGCCGACGCGACGACGCGCCAGGTCGTCGAGGAGCTGCTCGCCGGCGTCACGCTCGACCGGGCCGTCGTCGGGCTCTCCGGTGGCGAGCGCCGCCGCTGCGCGCTGGCGGCGCTGCTGCTCTCGCGCCACGACCTGATCATCCTCGACGAGCCGACCAACCACCTCGACGTCGAGGCCGTCGCCTGGCTCGCCGCCCACCTCATCAGCCTGCCGAGCGCACTGATCGTGGTGACGCACGACCGGTGGTTCCTCGACGAGGTCTGCCAGACCACGTGGGAGGTGCACGACGGCGCGGTCGACGCGTACGAGGGCGGGTATGCGGCGTTCGTGCTCGCGAAGGCGGAGCGCTCGCGCCAGGCCGCCGCCTCGGAGACGCGGCGGGCCAACCTCGCCCGCAAGGAGCTCGCGTGGCTGCGTCGCGGCCCGCCGGCGCGTACGTCGAAGCCGAAGTTCCGCATCGACGCGGCCAACGCGCTCATCGACGACGTACCCGAGCCGCGCGACCGGATGGAGCTCCAGCGCTTCGCCAGCCAGCGGCTCGGCAAGGACGTCGTCGACATCGAGGACGTCGACCTCGCGCGCGGCGAGAAGGTGCTGCTCGAGCACGCCACGTGGCGCATCGGTCCGGGCGACCGCATCGGCATCGTCGGCGTCAACGGCGCCGGCAAGACCTCCCTGCTCTCGCTCATCTCGGGTGCGCTCGCGCCGGACGTCGGTCGCGTCAAGCACGGACGGACGATCGCGATGCAGTACCTCACCCAGGCGCTCGACGAGATCGACCCGGAGGCCCGGGTGCTGCCGACGGTCGAGTCGATCCGGCGGGTGACCAAGACCCTGGACGGGCAGGAGATCACCGCGACCTCCCTGCTCGAGCGCTTCGGCTTCACCGGCGACCGGCTGACCGCTCGCCTGGGCGACCTGTCGGGCGGCGAGCGGCGGCGGTTCCAGCTGCTCAAGCTGCTGCTCACCGAGCCCAACGTGCTGCTCCTCGACGAGCCCACCAACGACCTCGACATCGACACGCTCAACGTCCTCGAGGACTTCCTCGACAGCTGGCCCGGCACGCTCATCGTGGTCTCGCACGACCGCTACTTCCTCGAGCGGGTCACCGACTCGATCTGGGCGCTGCTCGGCGACGGCCAGGTCTCGATGCTGCCGCGCGGGGTGGACGAGTACCTCGAGCGGCGTTCAAGCGAGCAGCAGGCCGCGAGGAACGAGGTCGCGACGAGCGCGCCGAAACCCGGCCAGCCGAGCGCAGGCCCCAGCCACGAGGCTCCACAGAAGGCGCGGCCCGGCAGCGCGGAGGACCGCGCCGCCCGCAAGGTGCTGGCGCGCGTCGAGAAGCAGCTCGAGCGGATCGCCGCCCGCGAGGCGGAGCTCCACGCCCAGATGGAGGCCCACCTCACCGACTACGACCTCCTCGCCCGCGTCGGCGGCCAGCTCGGCGAGCTGGCGGCGGAGAAGGACGAGCTGGAGATGGAGTGGCTCGAGGCGTCCGAGGCCGTCGAGTAGGCCGCGCCCGGTAGGAGTCCCCGCTTCAGCGGTGACTCCCGCGCGACTGGGCCGTTGCAACGGCCCAACCGCGACAGACTTGCCCCACCTGTTGTCAGCTGAAGGGCGCGAGGAGCGAGCGGAGCAGCCCGGCCAGCTGGGTGCGCTGCTTGCCGGGCAGGTCCGCGAGCAGGTCGGCCTCGGCCGCGAGCAGTGCCTCGAACGCCCCGTCGACCGCGGCCTTGCCCTCGATCGTGAGCCGTACGAGCACGCCGCGCCGGTCCTTCGGGTCGGGCAGCCGCTCGACCAGGCCGCGCGCGGTGAGCCGGTCGACGCGGTTGGTCATCGTGCCGCTCGTCACGAGGGTCTGGCGCAGGAGCTTGCCGGGGGAGAGCTCGTACGGCGACCCGGCGCGGCGCAACGCGGCTAGCACGTCGAACTCCCAGGACTCGATGCCGTGGGCGGTGAAGGCGTCGCGGCGGGCAAGGTCGAGGTGCCGCGCCAGCCGGCTGATGCGCGAGAAGACCTCGACGGGAGCGAGGTCCAGGTCGCCTCGCTCGCGCCCCCAGGCCTCGACCAGGTCGTCCACCTCGTCCCGCATGCCACCCATCCTGCCAGATCGGTCGAGAATCTTGACATCGAGAGATTGGTGGACGAGGCTGAGATATATCTCGACATCAAGACACTTGCCTGGGTAGTCCAGTGACAATTGGTCGTGCCGAAGCCGGTTCGGCAGCCGATTCCCACTGGACTACCCCCCACCGAGGAGGACGACATGAGCCACACCTGGGACCCCGACCGCTACCTCGCGTACGCCGACGAGCGAGGCAGGCCGTTCGTCGACCTGCTGGCGCGGGTCCAGGCCGAGACCCCGAGCGTCGTCGTCGACCTCGGCTGCGGCCCCGGCAATCTCACCGCCCTCCTGGCCGACCGGTGGCGGGGGGCGAGCGTGACCGGCATCGACAGCAGCCCCGAGATGATCGCCGCCGCCCGGGAGATCGAGGGCATCGACTGGGAGGTCGGCGACCTGCGCGACTGGGTGCGGCCCGACCCGCTGGCGCTGCGCGCACCCGTCGACGTGCTCGTCTCCAACGCGACCCTCCAGTGGCTGCCCGAGCACCTCGACCTCCTGCCCGGGCTGCTCGACCGCGTCCGCGCCGGCGGCTGGCTGGCCTTCCAGGTCCCCGGCAACTTCGACGAGCCGAGCCACACCACACGCACCGAGCTGGCCGCACGCGAGCCGTACGCCGAGCACACCCGCGACGCCCGCGTGCCGACCAGCCACGGCCCGGACGACTACGCCCGCGTCCTGCTCGACCTCGGCTGCGAGGTCGACGCGTGGGAGACGACGTACCTCCACGTCCTCTCCGGCCCCGACCGCGTCTTCGACTGGGTCTCCGGCACCGGCGCCCGGCCGACCCTCCAGGCGCTGCCCGACGACCTGCGCCCGCTCTTCGAGGACGAGTTCCGCGCGCTGCTGCGCGAGGCCTATCCCGCCGACGCGTCCGGTCGCGTGATCATGCCGTTCCGCCGGATCTTCGTCGTCGCCCGCAAGGCCCAGTGACAAGCCCAGTGACAAGCCCAGTGATGCGACTCCACCACGTGCAGGTCGCGTGCCCGTCCGGCGGCGAGGACGTCGCCCGCCGGTTCTACAGCGACGGGCTCGGCCTGACCGAGGTCGAGAAGCCGGCGGACCTCGTCGCCCGCGGCGGTTGCTGGTTCCGGGCGTACGGCGACTCGGGCGAGGTCACGGCCGAGCTGCACGTCGGCGTCGAGGACCCGTACGCCCCTGCCCGCAAGGCCCATCCGGCGTTCGTCGTCGAGGACCTGGACGAGGTGTCCGCGCGACTCGAGGGGCTCGGCTTCGACGTCGACCACTCGCAGCGGGACTCGTTCCCCGGCCACTCCCGCTTCCACACCCGCGACGGCCACGGAAATCGGGTCGAGGTGCTCGCCGAGTGCTGACTAGCATCCGTGCATGCGCCTGCTGCTGATCCTCGGACCGCCCGCCGTCGGAAAGATGACGGTCGGCCGAGCCGTGGCTGGCCGCTCCGACTTCCGGCTGTTCCACAACCACCACAGCATCGAGATGCTTCTGGATGTCTTCGACTACGGCACCCCACCGTTCCGGACGCTCAACACCGAGGTCCGGCGCCGGGTGCTCGAGGAGGCGGCGGCCGCGGGCACCGACCTGGTCTTCACCTTCGTGATGGGGATGGACGAGGAGGGCGAGGCCGGCTACCTCGAACGGCTGGTCGCGCCGTACGACGGCCACATCGCCGTCGTCGAGCTGGTGGCCGACCTCGACACCCGGCTGGGTCGCAACCGCACCGAGCACCGGCTGGCCGAGAAGAAGTCCAAGCGTGACGTCGACTGGTCGGACAACAACGTCCGCGAGCTCGAGGCCGAGTACAGGATGACCTCCGAGCCCGGCAGGGACGCGCCCGGCGACCGGCTGGTCGCGCGTTGGCCGCACCTGGTCATCGACAACACCGACCTCTCGGCGGACGAGACGGCGGAGCGGATACTGGCGTGGTTGGTTACTGATCAGTAATATCGCGGCATGCCTGCCGTCCTCGACCTCTGGAAGAAGACCTCCGCGCTGCCCCTGGGCGACCGGATCTTCTCGCTCGCCTTCAGCCAGAAGGCGCCGTACTTCGCCACCATCCGGCCGCGGTTCACCGTGATCGAGCCCAACCGCGCCGAGCTGGTGATCACCAAGCGCCGTCGGGTCCACAACCACATCAAGACCGTGCACGCGATCGCGCTGTGCAACGGCCTCGAGGCGGCGATGGGTGCCCTGGCCGAGTCGACCATCCCGCGCGACCGTCGCTGGATCCCCAAGGGCATGGAGGTCGCGTACACCGCCAAGGCCGACTCCGACGTCACCTGCATCGCCGAGACCGACCCGGCGCAGTGGACCGCCGACCTCGGCGACGGCTACGACCTGCCGGTGCGCGTACGCGGCGTACGCGCCGACGGCACCGTGGTGGTCGAGGGCGAGATCAGGTTGTGGGTGTCGCCCAAGAGGTAGGCGTCAGAAGGTCGCGGCCGACTGGTTCTGGTCGGTCTGGCCGACCATCGACACCTGCAGCATCTCCTTCTCGCCCACGAACTTCTTCTGCGCATAGTTGGCGATCGCGGTCAGCACGAGGTTGGTCAGTACGTAGAGACCGGCGATCACGAGGGTGGTCGGCACGATGTTGTTGAAGCTCAGCGGGAGCGACTTGAGGATCTTCGTCAGTCCGACGCCGAAGACGATGAGGATCAGGCTGGTGTCCTTCAGCGCCACCACCATCTGGCTGATGATCGCCGGGATCATGATCTTCACGGCCTGGGGCAGCAGGATCAGGTTCATCACCTGGGTCTTGCGCATGCCGATGGCGTACGCCGCCTCGGCCTGGCCGCGCGGGAGCGCGTTGATGCCGGCCCGGAAGACCTCGGCGAGCACCGCACCGTTGTAGACAGTGAGCGACAGGACGACCGACCAGTAGGCGCCACGCTCGATCGACATGGAGTTGAAGACGGCGTAGAACGAGAACGTCATCAGCATGATGACCGGCACGGCGCGGAAGAACTCCACGACGACCCAGCTGGCCCAACGGACGGGTGTGTGCTCGGAGAGCTTGGCGACACCGAAGACCACGCCGAAGACGAGCGCGCCGAGGACGGCGAGCGCAGCCATCGACAGGGTGTCGAGCCATGCCTCGCCGATCGCCTGCATGATGTTGGGCGTGACGAACGGCTCCCACAGCTCGTACGCGAACTGGCCCTCGTCGTAGAGCCGCTTGACCGCGAGGCCGAGCAGCACGAGCAGCACGAGCACGGCGACCACCGAGTAGGTGCGGTGGCGGGCGACCGTCTTCGGGCCGGGTGCGTCGAACAGGACGTGCGCGGCCATTAGGCGATCCTCCATCGGCGCTCGAGGGTGCCGGCCGCGAGCGAGACGACCTCGACCAGCAGGACGTAGCCGAGGGCGAAGGCGATGAAGATGCCCCAGCGCTCGTCGGCGTTGTTGTTGGTCATGATCTTCATCTGCGACGCGGCCTCGATGACGCCGAAGACCGCGGCGACCGAGGTGTTCTTGAGCAACGCGATCAGGGCGCTCGCCACCGGCGGCACCGACGCACGGAACGCCTGCGGGAGCACCACGGCGCGCATCACTCCGGAGAAGGGGAGCCCGATGGCCCGCGCCGCCTCGGCCTGCCCGAGAGGTACGGCGTTCACGCCCGAGCGCAGCGCCTCGCACACGAAGGTGGAGGTGTAGAGCGTCAGGGCCACGACCGCGGTGGAGAAGAACGAGGTGAAGTCGAAGGTCCCGATGTGGACGTCGACCCACTTGAAGTTGATGCCGATCTTGGGGGCTGCGAAGGAGAAGAAGAAGAACACCGCGAGAAGAGGGGTGTTGCGCACCAGCGTGACGTAGGTGGCTGCGGCCTTGTTGAGGACCGAGACCGGGCCGACCCGCATGGCGACGAGCAGGGTCCCGCCGATCAGGGAGAACACCCCGGACACCAGGAAGAGCAGGACTGTGTAGCCGAATGCCCTGAAGACGTCGGGCAGGCTCTCGAGGACGGCGTCCACGTCTCTCCTCTCGTTCGTGCGGCGATCGGTCCGGGCCCGCTCGGCGGGCCCGGACCGATCAGTGGTGCAACAGGGTCAGGACTCGCAGCTGTCGAGCTCCGGGAAGTCCGGCGTCTCCACGCCCGACGCACCCAGGTTGGCCTCGAAGGCCTCGGCCCAGGTGCCGGCCTCGTTGGCCTCCTCGAGGGTGTCGTTGATCCACTGGCACATCTCCGGGAAGTCCTTCGAGTAGCCGACGCCGATGCGCTCCTCGGAGAACGGGTCGCCGACGACCTTGAGCTCGCCCTCGTTCTGCGCGGCGTAGCCGGCGAGGATCGTGCCGTCCGTCGTCATCGCCTCGACGGTGCCGTCGAGCACCTTGTCGACGCACTGGCTGTAGGTGTCGAAGCCCACCGGCTTCATGCCCTGCGCCTTGGCGTTGTCGAGCGAGGTCGAGCCCGTCACCGAGCAGACCTCCTTGCCCTGCAGGTCCTCGGGGCTCTCGGCGTCGGAGTCCTCGGGGACGAGGAGCTGCTGGCCGGTGAGCATGTAGGGGCCGGTCTGGCCCACGACGGCGCGACGCTCGTCGGTGATCGAGTACGACGCGAGCACGAGGTCGACCTTGCCCTCCTCCAGGAAGGGCTCGCGGTTGTCGGAGATCGTCTCGATGTACTTCACCTTTGACGTGTCGTTGGGGTCGATGCCGAGGCTCGCGACGAGGATCTTCGCGATGTCGACGTCGAAGCCGGTGGGCATGTCGGCACCCGTCTCGTTGAAGCCCAGACCGGGCTGGTCGAACTTCACGCCGACGTTGATGGTGCCCTGGTCGGCGAGCTCGGCCATGCGTGTTCCGGCATCGAAGCTGGCGTCGTCCGCGACATCGACGTCGACGGTCTCGCCGTCACCTCCGGCGTCGCCGCACGCGGCGAGCGAGAGGGCCAGTGCTGCAGTGGCGACGATCGCCTTGGTCCTGGTGAATCGCATTGCTTCTCCTTCTGTCCCGAGCCGAAGTGTCTCCGGCCCCCGTTCGTGGTGGCATGGATGGATCAGTGCTTCAGGATCTTGCCGAGGAAGTCCTTGGCCCGGTCCGAGGACGGGTTGGTGAAGAACTCCTCAGGGGTGTTCTCCTCGACGATGGCGCCGTCGGCCATGAAGATCACGCGGTCGGCCGCGGTGCGGGCGAAGCCCATCTCGTGGGTGACGACGATCATCGTCATGCCCTGCTCGGCGAGGTCGACCATCACGTCGAGGACCTCCTTGATCATCTCCGGGTCGAGCGCCGAGGTCGGCTCGTCGAAGAGCATCACCTTCGGCTCCATCGCCAGCGCGCGGGCGATCGCGACGCGCTGCTGCTGTCCGCCGGAGAGCTGGGCGGGGTACTTGTCGGCCTGGTGTCCGACGCCGACGCGGTCGAGGAGCTCGCGCGCCTTCTTCTCCGCCTCCGCCTTGCCCATGCCCCGCACCTTGATCGGGCCGAGGGTGACGTTCTCGAGGATCGTCTTGTGGGCGAAGAGGTTGAAGCTCTGGAAGACCATGCCGACCTCGGCGCGCAGCGCGGCGAGCGCCTTGCCCTCCTGCGGCAGCGGCTGGCCGTCGAGGGTGATCGTGCCCTCGTCGGTGGTCTCGAGCCGGTTGATGGTGCGGCACAGGGTCGACTTGCCCGAACCCGACGGGCCGATCACCACGACGACCTCGCCGCGCTTCACCGTCAGCTCGATGTCCTTGAGGGCGTGGAGCTGCCCGAAGTGCTTTTGGACGTTGCTCAGCACGACGAGGGGCTCGCCCCGGTTGGCCGTTGCGGATCCCGGTTCCTGCGCGGTCATAGGCGCAACCTATCGGCACGTAGCCCGTTCGGGCCATGCCGCATGGCCCGAACGGGCCATCACAAGATGGTGACGGTTCCGGCGTCCGGGTCCCACCGACGCAGCGTGGTGAGGGTCATCACGGACTCGTCGTGCCCGATCGCAGCGAGAGCAGCGGGCACGTCGGACCGCGCGATCCGCCGCGCCAATGTGACGTGCGGCAACCACCCCCGGTGCTGTACGTCGGCTACCTGGCGGCGCAGGCCGAGCACTGCCCGGACGACGTCGTCCGGCACCTCCAGGAGCCGGACGAGCGAGACGCGTACGCCGCCGAGCAGCGCAATCCCCGACGTCTGCACCTCCATCGGCAGCAGCCCGCCGACCAGCTCGGACGCCCGTTCCTCGTCCTCGGGCGCGAGCGCCGGAGCGGCCAGGACGGTGAGGTGCGGGCTGTTGGTGGTGCCGCGATGGTCCAGCTGGGAGGGCAGGCCGGCGTCGTGCAGCGCCTGCCAATCGCGGCGTACGACCCCGACGCCGGCGTCGTCGGGCAGCAGCTCGAGGGCGTGCATCCGGGGCATGGTCCAGAGACTAGGTCGTGCCAGGACTCAGCCGACCAGCTCGAGGACCTCGACCACCTCGTAGTCGGAGGTGAGCACCGAACGTACGATGCGCTGGCGTGGCTGCAGCAGGGCCACCTGCTCGCGGCGGTACTCGTGGCCGTCGACCCGGAAGACCCGTTCGGAGGACGTCCACTCGACCGACCAGACAGGTGGTCTGGCGGCTCGGGAAGCGGTGCTTCGGATCGTGATCTCGGCCCTGGGAGCGGGGATGAGGGCCTGGCGGAACGTCGTGCTCATGGTGCCCCCAGACGTCGTGAACGCGTCGCTGGCCCAGCCACGCTTGTTACCGTTCTGTGTAGGTAACGCTGAGAACGGGGTGGCGTTACGCAGTTGTCTCACCGGACCACGAGAACACCTCGCGATTCCGCCGGCCGTCGCGCGCGGTCGTACGCTGGAGCGGTCATGAGCGCCACGGCAGAGACCCCCGCCCGCACCTACGAGGTCAAGACCCACGGGTGCCAGATGAACGTCCACGACTCCGAGCGGCTCAGCGGGCTGATGGAGGAGGCGGGCTACGTCAAGGCGGCCGGGTCGCAGGCCGACGTCGTGGTGCTCAACACCTGCGCCGTGCGGGAGAACGCCGACAACAAGCTGTACGGCAACCTCGGCCAGCTCGCCTCGGTGAAGGCGGCGACGCCCGGCATGCAGATCGCCGTCGGCGGCTGCCTGGCGCAGAAGGACCGCGAGACGATCACCACGAAGGCGCCGTGGGTCGACGTGGTCTTCGGCACCCACAACATCGGCTCGCTGCCGGTGCTGCTCGAGCGCGCGCGGTTCGCCGAGGAGGCCCAGGTCGAGATCCTCGAGTCGCTGTCGGTCTTCCCCTCGACGCTGCCGACGCGGCGCGAGTCGGCGTACGCCGCCTGGGTGTCGGTGTCGGTCGGGTGCAACAACACCTGCACGTTCTGCATCGTCCCCGCCCTGCGCGGCAAGGAGAAGGACCGCCGGCCCGGCGAGATCCTCGCCGAGATCGAGGCGCTCGTGGCGGAGGGCGTCACCGAGATCACCCTGCTCGGGCAGAACGTCAACGCCTACGGCGTCGAGTTCGGCGACCGTCAGGCCTTCTCCCAGCTGCTGCGGGCGTGCGGCGAGGTCGAGGGGCTGGAGCGGGTGCGCTTCACCTCGCCCCACCCGGCCGAGTTCACCGACGACGTCATCGAGGCGATGGCCGAGACGCCCAACGTGATGCCGTCGCTGCACATGCCCCTGCAGTCCGGCTCCGACAAGGTGCTGCGCGACATGCGCCGGTCCTACCGCCAGTCGAAGTACCTCGGGATCATCGAGCGGGTCCGGGCCGCGATCCCCGACGCCGCGATCACCACCGACATCATCGTGGGCTTCCCCGGCGAGACCGAGGAGGACTTCCAGGCCACCCTCGACGTCGTACGCGCCGCGCGCTTCTCGTCGGCGTACACCTTTCAGTACTCCAAGCGCCCCGGCACGCCCGCCGCCACCCTCGACGACCAGATCGCGCCGGACGTGGTCAAGGACCGCTACCTGCGCCTCGCCGCGGTAGTCGACGAGGTCGCCTGGGCCGAAGGCAAGACCCTCCTCGGCCGCACGCTCGAGCTGATGGTCTCCGAGGGCGAGGGTCGCAAGGACGTCGAGACCAAGCGACTCTCGGGCCGCGCCCCCGACAACCGGCTCGTCCACTTCGCCGCCGACTTCTCCTCGGTCGTCGAGTCCTCCGTACGGCCGGGCGACATGGTCACCGTGTCGGTGACCTACGCAGCGCCCCACCACCTCGTCGCCGACGGCCCGATCCTCGCCGTACGCCGCACCCGTGCCGGGGATGCCTGGGAGCGGCGTACGTCGTCCCCGGCCGCCCCGACCGGCGTCGGGCTCGGGATGCCGACGGTCGGCGTGCCCGCGCCCCTACCGCCCGCGCCCGCCTGCGGCTGAGTCCGCACCCCTTTGGTCGCGATCCCCGGATATCCGGGGATCGCAACCACTGTGCGGTGATCGTGGTGTGGCAGCCGCACCGTAGGCACCGCACAAGGAGTGGTCAGCCAGCCAGGGCGGCCGAGTCGGGACAGTCCGGGCAGCGTGAGGGCTGGCCCAGCCAGCCGCGCGCCGAGAGCAGCCGCCCGATGCGTACGGCGGTCTCGCAGGGCCGGCCGTAGACCTGGCCCCAGCCCAGCCTGACGGTCGCGAGTCGCTCGACCGCCGCGTCGAGGTCCCGATCCAGGTCGGCGTCGTGCTGTTCCGCGCTGTCGTGCCACATCCGCCCGTCGAGCTCGACCACCTGGTCGAACGGGGCGTAGAGCACGTCGCGGTAGAGCGGTCCGTGCCGCGAGTCGCGCACCTGCCGCGATGCGGTGGGAAGGCCGTGGGGCTGCTCGACCCGGGTGAGGTAGCCGTGCTCGAGCACCGAGCAGGTGCCGCGTTCCAGATCGCGCAGGACCCCGGCCAGGAAGTCCCGCCGCGGCACTCGCGCACGTGCGTCGAGCGCCTCGCGGATGCGCTCGGCGCGAGTGCGCCGCGCCTGGATCGCATCGGACAGGACGGCGATCGCACCGAAGTCGTCGGCCTTGCGCACCGCCACGTCGATGAGCGCCTCCTCGATGCGGACGCGCGGTGGGCTCGTGTTCCACCTGACCCGATCGTCGAAGCCGCTCATCCGGTGCAGCCGATAGCCGGTCGGCACGCGCGCGTGGCGGTCGCGGTCCACCGCGAGGTGGACCACTGAGTCGTCGCGCGTGGATCGACCCGGGCCGTCGGCCGCCCGCAGAGCGCTGTCGCCCGCGAGGGCGGCCGGCCACACGAGGTGTACGCCGACCCAGGCCCGTTGGAGCCAGGTCAGGTCGCCCGTGTGGTTGACGAAGACGCCGTCGTATACCCGCACGAGGTCGCGACGCCGTACGAGCCGCTGGATGTCGTACGCCTCGAGGCGGGCGTCCTCGAGCAGCTGTCTTCGGGACACGACGCCTGACTGCAATGCCAGCAGGTCGGCGTACGCCTTGAGGTCCATCCCTTCATCCTCGGCAGGCCGACATTGCCTCCGCCAGCCCTCCGGCCACGCCTGTGGACAACGCACTGTGCGGTGATCGCGGTGCGGGAGCCGCACCAGGATCACCGCACTGATGTCGCGATCCCCGGGTACCCGGGGAAACCGCGCGAGGCGAGCGTCAAGCCGGCGGCTCGGCCGACCCGTCCTCGGCCGTCTGGCCGGCATCGGGCCCGCCCTCGTCGTCGGAGGTCGTCCCGGCCTCGGCGTCGTCGGCGTCGCCCTCGGGGGCCTGGGGCTTGTCGTCAGGCTCCGAGATCCCCTCGGGGAGCACGTCGTCGACCGCGGGGTTGTCGTCGGGGTCGAGGTCGCGGCCCAGGCCGTTGTCCTCAGGGTCGTCGGCGATCGCGTCCACGCCGCCCGGGTAGAGCTCCGGGTCCTCGGTCGTCGGGGTCGGCATCGGGCTCAGGTCGTCGTTGCTCATCGGTTCCCTCCCATGGGTGGTTCCGTCAGATCGTGCCGCGACCCTCGCGCGCTGACCACCCCCGAGGGGGCGAGCGGTCAGAAGCCGAAGGTCAGGTAGGCGTTCCCTGACGACAGGTGCGCCAGCGCGTGGGCCTCGTGCGGCACCATCGGGTCGGGCAGCGACGTGAGCGGGAACCAGCCGATCGACGCCGCCTTGTCGGGCTCGACCACGCGCGGCTCGCCGCTCCACGACCGCGCCGTGAAGAACCAGTCGACCCGCTCGTCGATCGCGTCGGCGTGCTGGGTGCGCTGCATGGTGAAGGCGAACTCCAGCGCGAGGTCGGTGACGCCGAGCTCCTCGACCGCCTCGCGGCGCGCAGCGTCGTACGCCGTCTCGCCCCGCTCGACGTGCCCGGCCGCGGCGGCCGCCCAGTGCCCGTCCATGTAGGGCGTGCCCTGGCGCAGCTGCAGCAGCACCTCGGTGCCGGCGTCGCCCTCGCGCAGGAGGTAGACGTACGACGCCGGGACGAGCACGAAGCGGGCGGTCACGCGCCCGACCCTAGAACCCTCAGGGCGTGGTGGTGCTCGGCGGGATGTCGTCGTTCTTGCCGTCGAGCGAGTCGAGGGCGTCGCGCGCCTTGCCCGTCGCCTGGTCGATCTTGTCGGCGTGCTTGCCGCCGGTCTTCTCGTTGGCGAACGCGCCCGCCTTGTCGATCCCCTGGGCGATCCTGTCGCCGTGGTCGTCGACGGCCTTGCCCAGCTTCTCCTTGGCCTTGTCCAGGAATGACATGGGTGCTCCTCCGTGAGCGCCGGCCCACCCGAACGGGTGAGGACTCCAGCACGCCCGACACTAGTCCGACAGGGACAATGGGCCCATGCCCCAGCCGATCGTCGCCCTCGTCGGTGCGACGGCGTCGGGCAAGACCGGCCTGAGCCTCGACCTGGCCGAGCGCCTCGGGGGCGAGGTCGTCAACACCGACGCGATGCAGGTCTACCGCGGCATGGACGTCGGCACCGCCAAGCTGCCGGTCGCCGAGCGCCGCGGGATCCCGCACCACCTCCTCGACCGGCTCGAGGTGACCGAGCCCGCGACCGTCGCGCAGTTCCAGGGCTGGGCCCGCGCCGCGATCGGCGACATCCGCGGCCGCGGGGCGACGCCGGTGCTGGTCGGCGGGTCCGCCCTTTACACCCGCGCGATCGTCGACCCCTTCGAGTTCCCCGGCACCGACGAGGGCGTACGCCGCGAGCTGGAGGAAGAGCTCGAGCGCGTCGGCGGACCGGCGCTGCACGCCCGGCTGGCCGGCGTCGACCCCGCCGCTGCCGCCCAGATCGAGCCCGACAACGGTCGCCGCGTCGTACGCGCGCTGGAGGTCATCTCGCTCACCGGGCGCCCCTACGGCGCCGGGCTCCCGCGCCTGGAGTACGTCGATCCGCTGACCGTGCAGATCGGCGTCGACATCGACCGGCCGACGCTCGACGAGCGCATCGCCCGACGCGTGGACGAGATGTTCGCCGGCGGGTTCGTCCAGGAGGTCGAGCGCCTGCTCGCGCGCGGGCTGGACGACGGGCTCACGGCCCGCCGCGCGATCGGCTACCGCGAGGTGGTCGGCTTCCTCGCCGGCGACCGCACCCTCGCCCTGGCGATCGAGCAGACCAAGACCGCCACCCGGCGGTTCGCGCGGCGCCAGGACGGCTGGTTCCGCAAGGACCCGCGCATCGTCTGGGTCGCGTACGACGACCCCGACCGCGTGGACCAGGCGGTCGGGGCGGTCAAGGCGCTCAGCTGACGCGGGCGAGGGGGCGTACGACACCGGCCCGGGCCGGGCGCGCGGCGTCGGCCGCACCGAGGTCGGCGGCCTCCCGGATCCACGCGGCGATGTCGGCCTCGCTGCGACCGCGCACGTCGGCGTACCTCGTGAGCTTCGTCGGCTTGATGCCGCAGAACTCCATCGTCCGGCCCTTGACCTGCTTGACCGTCGAGTCGCCGACGAACGGGAGGTACCAGCCCGGCGAGTCGGAGGTGACCGCCAGCCGGCCGGTGCGTCCGGACAGCAGGCCCTCGGGCATGCCGTTCTCCTTGTAGCGGAACGCCCAGCCGCGCTCGAGCGTCCGGTCGAAGAAGCCCTTGAGCAGCGCCGGCACGGAGCCCCACCACAGCGGCGTGAAGACTGCGACGTGGTCGGCCCACTCGAGGAGCTCCTGCGCGCGGGCCAGGTCGGGCTCGAGGTCCTGCGGCGTGCGGTAGCCGGTGCGGAGGGTGAGGTCGAAGTCGAGGTCGCGCAGCACGAGTGCGACCGCGTCGTTGCCCGCGCCGGCGGCGTACGACTCCGCGAGCCGGGCGGTGAGGGAGCGGGGGTCGGGGTGACCGTCGATGACGAGGACGTGGGCCATGGCTGAGTTCCAATCTGGACAGTGACAAGAAACTGGACACCGCCCACATTGAAGTAGGATGTTGCTCATGTCAAGATCCAGTCCGAGATCAGCAGGCGGCTATCACCACGGCAACCTCCAGGCCGCGCTCGAGGACGCCGCGCTCGACCTGCTCGAGACCACCTCGGCCGCGAAGATCAGCCTGCGCGAGGTGGCCCGCCGCGCCGGGGTCAGTCACAACGCGCCCTACCACCACTTCGGCGACCGCGCCGCGCTGCTGGGCGCGCTCGGCGTCCGGGGGATGGCCGCGCTCCTGGCTGCGCAGGAGGAGGCCGTCGCCGCGGCCGACGGCACGGTGGCGCAGGTGCGGGCCCTGGGCCTGGCCTACGTGCAGTACGCCGCCACCCACCCGCAGGGCTTCGCGCTGGTCTTCGACCCTGACTACTGCGCTGCCGACGACCCCAGCACCGAGATGGCCGCACTGATCGCGCGCAACGAGCAGCTCCTCGGTGGCCTCGTGACCCAGCTGGTCGCCGAGCCCGGCTACGAGGGTCGCGACCCGATGGCGCTGTCGGCCGCGCTGTGGTCGACGGTGCACGGGATGGCGCAGCTGATCATGCTCGGGCACCTTCCTGCCGAGGCCGCCGAGCCCGCGATCCACGCGCTGGTGCAGTAGCGCCGGAGGACAGGATCGATCAAGCGCGCTGTCAGTGGGTGGTGCCAAGGTGGACCGATGGCGACCATCTACTACACCGGATGCACCCTCGACGGCTTCATCGCGACCGACGACCACTCGCTCGACTGGCTGACGTCCCGCGACATCGACATGGCCGGCCCGATGGCCTATCCCGGCTTCCGTGAGCAGCTCGGCGCGTGCGTCATGGGCGCGACGACCTGGCAGTGGATCCTCGACCACGACGACGACCCGTGGGGTCCGCTTCCGACCTGGGTGCTGACCCACCGCACCTTCCCCGAGGCGCCGGCGAGCGTGCGGTTCGACCGCGACGACGTACGCCGCGTGCACGCCGAGATGACCGCGGCGGCCGACGGCAAGGACCTCTGGATCGTCGGCGGGGGAGACCTGGTCGGCCAGTTCCACGACGCCGGGCTGCTCGACGAGGTGTGGCTCCAGTACGCGCCGGTCACGATCGGCAGCGGGGCGCCCGTGCTCCCGCGCCACGTCGAGCTGCGGCTCGAGGAGATCGCCCGCAACCGCGACTTCATGTGCGGCCGCTACACCGTCGTGCGCTGACGCCCAGCACCCGCACGGGCGTGGACACGTCCCGGTCGGCGGGGCAGGGTGGGCGGACGTCTTCTCGGGAGGTTCCCCCATGCACCAGCTCACCCGGCGCGTCACCGCGGCGGTCTCGGCCACAAGTGGCCTGGCCGTCGCCGCCGCCCTGCTCGCGGTCCCCACCGCCCCCGCTTCCGCCGCGCCGACCGCGGTCCCGACCAGCGCGCCCGGCGCCGCCGAGCGCGGCCGGCCCACCGCCAAGATCCCCACCGCGATCGGCACGGGCGGCGCGATCAGCACCGTCGACCCCGAGGCGAGCGCCGCGGGCCTCAAGGTCCTGCGCCAGGGCGGCAACGCCGTCGACGCGGCGGTGGCCGCGGCGGCCACGCTCGGCGTGACCGAGCCCTACAGCGCCGGCATCGGCGGCGGCGGCTACTTCGTCTTCTACGACGCGAAGTCCGGCAAGGTCCGCACGATCGACGGCCGCGAGACCGCGCCGGCCTCGATGCCCAGCGACGCGTTCATCGACCCGGCAACCGGCAAGCCGTACGCCTTCACCCCCGACCTCGTCACGAGCGGCGTCTCGGTCGGCACGCCCGGCACCGCCGCCACCTGGGACCGCGCCCTCGCCAAGTGGGGCACGCTCACGATGGCGGAGGCGTTGGAGCCGGCCGTGAAGGTCGCCACCCGCGGCTTCGTCGTCGACGACACCTTCCGCCAGCAGACGCTCGACAACGAGACCCGCTTCCGGGCGTTCAAGGCCACCCGCAAGCTCTTCCTCGCCGGCGGCGACGCGCCCAGCGTCGGCAGCGTCTTCCGCAACCCGCAGCTCGCCCGCACCTACACGCGGCTCGGCCAGCAGGGCCTGCCCTACTTCTACGACGGCGCGCTCGCGAAGCTGATGGCCGACGTCGTCCGCCACCCGCGTACGACCAGCACGACCACCCTCCCCGTCCCGCCCGGCCACCTGACCCGCAAGGACCTCCGCTCGTACGAGGTCGCCGAGCAGCGCGCGACCAGGGTCGGCTACCGCGGCTACGACGTCTTCGGCATGGCGCCCTCGTCGTCCGGCGGCACCACCGTGGGCGAGGCGCTCAACATCCTCGAGCGCTACCCGCTCTCCACCGTCGGCACCTCGAACGCGCTCCACCACTACCTCGAGGCCAGCGCGCTCGCCTTCGCCGACCGCGGGAAGTACGTCGGCGACCCGGCGTACGTCGACGTGCCGACCTCGGACCTGCTGAGCGACACCTTCGCCGCCGAGCGCGCCTGCGCGATCGACCCGACCAAGGCGATGGCCAAGCCGACCGCCGGCGGCGACGTGACGTCGTACGACGGCGCGTGCGGCCCGGCGACCGCGAAGGGGACGGCCGACCCCGACACCGAGAACATCTCCACCACCAACCTCACCGTGGCCGACCGCTGGGGCAACGTCGTCGAGTACACCCTGACCATCGAGCAGACCGGTGGCTCCGGCCAGGTCGTGCCGCGCCATGGCTTCCTGCTGAACAACGAGCTCACCGACTTCTCGACCGTCTACAGCGAGACCGACCCCAACCGGATCCAGCCCGGCAAGCGCCCGCGCAGCTCGATGTCGCCGACGATCGTGCTGCGCGACGGCAAGCCGTTCCTCGCGCTCGGCTCGCCCGGCGGGTCGACGATCATCACGACCGTCCTGCAGATGCTGGTCAACCGGATGGACCTCGGCATGACCGTCCAGGGGGCCATCGCGGCGCCGCGCGCGTCGCAGCGCAACACCGCGAGCGTGACTGCGGAGCCGGACTTCATCACGCTCTACGGCCCCGCCCTCACCGCGCTCGGCCACAAGCTTGCGACGGCCGGCGACGCCTTCACCAGCGCGGCCGAGATCGGCGCCGCGACGGCGATCGAGTTCGGGCCCGGCGGTCTGCTGACCGCCGTGTCCGAGCCCGTACGCCGCGGGGGTGGCTCAGCCCGCGTGGTCGAGCGCAAGTAGGGCTCGCGCTGCCTGCCACACTGGAGGCGTGAGCTACCCCTTCCTCAAGGGCCACGGCACGGAGAACGACTTCGTGGTGCTGCCCGACCCCGACGGCACGGTGCACGGCGACCTGTCCGAGGACCGCGTCCGTGCGCTCTGCGACCGTCGCGCGGGGATCGGCGGCGACGGGGTGCTCCGGGCCGTACGCCGGGGCGAGGGCTGGTTCATGGACTACCGCAACGCCGACGGGTCGGTCAGCGAGATGTGCGGCAACGGGATCCGCGTCTTCGCGCGCTACCTCCACGAGCGCGAGGGCGAGCCCTTCCCGATGGAGGTCCAGACCCGCGACGGCACCAAGGTGCTCGACAAGCAGGGTGACGACTACACCGCCGACATGGGCTCCCCGGAAGTGCTGGGCGAGACCGAGGTGACCGTCCACGGCGCGTCCTTCCCCGCCACGCACGTCTCGATGGGCAACCCGCACGCCGTCGTCCTCGTCGACAACCTGGCCGAGGCCGGGGCGCTTCACGAGCCGCCCGAGCACGACGACGGGGTCTTCCCCGAGGGCGTCAACGTCGAGTTCGTCGTCCGTCGCGGCGAGCACCACGTCGCGATGCGGGTCCACGAGCGGGGCTCGGGCGAGACCCGGTCCTGCGGCACCGGAGCCTGCGCCGTCGCCGTGGTGGCCGCGCTCGCCGACGACGCCCCCCGCGGTACGGCGTACCGGGTCGACGTCCCCGGCGGCACCCTCAGCGTGGTGTGGACCGCCGACGACCGGGTCCTGCTGACCGGCCCCGCCGTGCTCGTCGCCGAGGGCCTGACCGACCTCTGAGTCGAGTGCGCTCGCGGCACCATCCGCCGCGGGACCGCGCACTCGACTCATCTAGCATCCGGCCATGGACATCACCGGATCCTCCGCCATCGTCACCGGCGGCGCCAGCGGCATCGGTGCCGCGGTCGCCCGCGCCCTTGCTGCGAAGGGCGCGATCGTGGTCGTCGCCGACCTGAACGCCGAGAAGGGCGAGGCGCTCGCCGCCGAGATCGGTGGCGTCTTCGCCTCCGTCGACGTCACGAAGACCGAGCAGGTCGCGGCCGCGGTCGAGGCAGCCGGCGAGATCGCCCCACTGCGCGCGTGCGTGAACTCCGCGGGCATCGGCTGGGCCCAGCGCACCATCGGCCGCGACGGGCTGCTCGAGCAGGCCCACGACCTCGACGCGTTCCGCAAGGTCGTCGAGATCAACCTGATCGGCACCTTCGACGTGACCCGCCAGGCCGCGACCGTCATGAGCCGCAACGAGCCCGACGCCGACGGCCAGCGCGGCGCGATCGTCAACCTCGCCTCGGTCGCCGCCTTCGACGGCCAGATCGGACAGGCGTCGTACAGCGCGTCGAAGGGCGGCGTCGTCGGCCTGACTCTCCCCGTTGCCCGCGACCTCGCCGCGTCCGGGATCCGCCTCAACACGGTGGCGCCCGGCCTGATCGACACCCCGATCTACGACGCGTTCCCCGACCCCGACGCCTTCAAGGCCAACCTCGGCCAGAACGTGCTGTTCCCCAAGCGCCTCGGGCACGCCGAGGAGCTGGCGAGCATGGTCGTGGAGTGCCTGACCAACTCCTACATGAACGGCGAGACGATCCGCGTCGACGGCGGCATCCGGATGCCACCCAAGTAGACGCGGTTGAAGTGTGGCCGACGGGGTAGGACCAGTCGCATGGGGGACACACGAAGGATCGGCACGCGGATCGCGGCCATGCTCGTCGTGGTGGCGGGCGGACTCGCCTGGCCGGGGGTGGCCTCTCCCGCGCACGCGGCCGGGCCGTTCCCGGACCAGTGCGTGGAGGAGCGAAGTGGTCAGTCCGTGCAATTCGATCACTACTCCGGCGTCCAGGTCGCCGACCTCGACGTCAGCGTCTGGCTGGGCTACCAGGAGCTGAACAGCGACCTCTACCTCGTCAACGGGGACATCAACTTCGGAGAAGGACAGCGCTGGATGTTGGCGGACCAGTTCAGCCGTTTCGACCGCAACGGCGGATGGGTCACCTTCGACAACCAGGCGCCCGAGGACCCGTTGGGTGGCAGCCGGGCGGACAGGGTGCGTCCCCGGCAGCCTCTCCCGGAGTCGTGGACGAGCAACCGCTACACGTTCTACGTCGAGCAAGGTTTCCGGGGGCCCTCGGAGTCGATCACCGTCACCATCACGTGGTCCGACTGCGACGTGGACCGTGACTTCACCGGCGACAAGAGCCGCGACAACTGCGTCGGCCTCTACAACCCCGGCCAGGACGACCTCGACGGCGACCGCGTCGGTGACCCCTGCGACGCCGACGACGACAACGACGGCAGCACCGACGCCGCCGACAACTGCCCGACCGTCGCCAACGCCGCCCAGACCGACTGGGACGGCGACCGCATCGGCAACGCGTGCGACAGCACTCCCGGGACCGCGCCGGTCGCTGCCACCACGCCCCCGGCCCCGACGCCCACCACGTCGCCGACGCCCGGCGCCGCGAGCGGCTGCACCACCGGCTGCGCGTACGCGCGCACGGTCGGGCTGAGGCACCGGGCGGCCCGGCACCGGTTCGTCGGCACGGTCGACTCGCCCGCGGCCGGCTGCCGGGTCGGCATCGAGGTCACCGTCTGGCGCAAGTGGTCGGGCGCCGACCGCAAGCTGGTCGTGCTCACCACCCGGTCGACGGGGAAATTCAGGACGAAGGCACCCCGCAGGCCCGGCCGCTACTACGCGAGCGTCAGCTCGGACGCCCAGCCCCTCTGCAGCACCAGCACCTCACCCGTCGTACGCGTCCGCTGACAGAGGTCCCGCGGAGAAGGTTTCGCGACGCCCCAGCCGGGGAAGGGGCCTGACATGGGACAGCAGCTCGGGAGTCGGGTCTTCATCGGAGTGGCGCTGGCCGTCGTCGCGGCCCTCGGCATCACACAGCCGGGCGCGTCGGCCGAGTCGCCCGCGGCGGTCGCCGACGGCACGCTCGAGCCCAACCTCCCGCAGTACCCCACGGTCTGCCCGAAGCCCACCGAAGCCGGCGCCGACGCGCCCCAGGACCCCTGCGAGCCGTACGAGCCCGACAGCGACGGGGACGGCTGGTACGACTACCAGGACAACTGCCCCAGCACCTACAACGTCGGGCAGGAGGACGCCGACCAGGACGGCATCGGCGACGTGTGCGACCCGACGCCGACCGGCGAGCCCACCACTCCGCCGACCACGGAGCCCACCACCACGGCTCCGCCGACGACCGCGCCTCCGACGACCACGCCCACGACGCAGCCGCCTGTCGCGCCGACGGCCACCCCGACGACGCCGGCACCGACCACCGTGCCCCAGCCGACGCCGGTCCCCGGCTGCACCAGCTCCTGCGCGTACGTCCGCCAGGTCGAGCTGCAGGTCACCACGAAGAAGCTCCGCGGCGCGATCAGCTCGCAGGCCGTCGGCTGCCGCGCCGGTGCCACCGTCACCCTCTGGCGCCAGAAGAAGGGCGCCGACCGCCGGCTCGTGGTGCTCACCAGCAAGACCACGGGCACCTTCCGCACCAGTCGCCCGACGCGCGTCGGGCGCTACTACGTCACGGTCGCCTCGCCCGAGCAGCCACTGTGCGCGCCCGCCCGGTCGAGCGCCGTACGGGTCAAGCGGTCCTGAGCCCAGCCGTCCGCGCGACAAAGTGGTTCGCGCTCGTCGGGCAGTTCGACCTACGCTTGTCGGCATATGACGAACGCATCTGACCAACCGGTGAGCGACTTCACGCTGCGCGACGCCCTCGACGCCACCCGCGGCTGGGACGACGACTCGATCGAGCTCGACGACTCCCTGCTCGATCAGGACGACGAGTCCGACACGTCGTACGACAGCGGCTGGGACGACGAGGACCCCGAGGAGCTCACGCTCGGCGCGCAGGAGCTCGCCGAGCGCCACGCGCTGCGCCGCGTCGCGAGCCTGAGCACCGAGCTCGAGGACATCAGCGAGGTCGAGTACCGCCAGCTCCGCCTGGAGAAGGTCGTGCTCGTCGGCGTGTGGACCGAGGGCACCGTCACCGACGCCGAGAACTCGATGGCCGAGCTCGCGCTGCTCGCCGAGACCGCCGGCTCCGAGGTGCTCGAGGCGATCTTCCAGCGCCGCCACTCGCCCGACCCGGCGACCTACATCGGCCGCGGCAAGGTCGAGGCGATCCGCGAGATCGTCCAGGCCACCGGCGCCGACACGGTGGTCTGCGACGGTGAGCTCGCGCCCAGCCAGCTGCGCAACCTCGAGGACAAGATCAAGGTCAAGGTGGTCGACCGGACCGCGCTGATCCTCGACATCTTCGCCCAGCACGCCAAGAGCAAGGAGGGCCAGGCGCAGGTCGAGCTGGCCCAGCTGCAGTACATGAAGCAGCGCCTCCGCGGCTGGGGTGGCAACCTCTCCCGCCAGGCCGGTGGCCGCGCTGCCGGCGGTGACGGCATCGGTGGCCGCGGTCCCGGTGAGACCAAGATCGAGACCGATCGCCGTCGCATCAACACCAAGATCGCGAAGCTGCGCCGTGAGCTCAAGGAGATGCGCGGCACCCGCGAGGTCAAGCGCCAGTCGCGCCGCCGCAACCACATCCCGAGCGTCGCGATCGCCGGCTACACCAATGCCGGCAAGTCCTCGCTGCTCAACCGGCTGACCGACGCAGGTGTCCTCGTGGAGGACTCGCTCTTCGCGACCCTCGACCCCACCACCCGGCGTACGACGACCGCGGACGGCCGCGTCTACACGATGTCCGACACCGTGGGCTTCGTCCGACACCTGCCCCACGACCTGGTCGAGGCGTTCCGCTCGACGCTGGAGGAGGTCGCCGACTCCGACCTGCTGCTCCACGTGGTCGACGGCTCGCACCCCGACCCCGAGGGCCAGATCGCCGCGGTGCGCGTGGTGCTCGCCGAGATCGGCGCGACCAAGGTCCCCGAGATCATCGTGATCAACAAGGCCGACGCCGCCGATCCGCTGGTGATCAGCCGGCTGCGGGCCCGCGAACCGCACAGCGTGGTCGTCAGCGCGAAGACCGGCGAGGGCATCGCCGACGCCCTCAGGACCATCGAGTCGGAGCTGCCGCGGCCGCAGGTGGAGTTCGATGTGCTGCTGCCGTACGAGCGCGGCGACCTCGTCAACCGCATCCACCAGGAGGCCGAGATCGGCTCCCTGGAGCACACCGGCGACGGCACGCTGGTCGTCGGCCGGGCCAACGCCGACCTCGCCGGCGAGCTGACGGCGTACGCCCGCTGAGCAGGGCGGCGGCACTGGTCCTCCGCTTCGGGTGAATGTTCCCCCCGCAAGCACGTCGCTCGGAACGCGCTATCTGACGAAACGACGGCACTCAGGTGCGTACGCCCAACGTCGGGTGGGCGAACCGCCAGAAGTTTTCGCCTGGCCGACCAAGAATGACCCAAAGTCCAGTAGCGAACATTTGTCCCTGACAGTAGAGTCCAGCCACCCTGGTGGACCCATCGGGGACAGGGTTTCATTCTCGGGAGGGTATTGACGTGCGCAGATTTACTTTATCAATTGCATTGTCGCTCATCGGAATCGTGACGTGGGGCGGTGCGCCGGCGAGCGCCGCACTGGCAGACCGCGATGTTCGCTCGGAATCGGAATGGGTCTACCTGCCGGTGCAGGTCCAGAGGGAGGTGGCCCTCCCCTACATGAAGCGCTCGGACTGGATGAAATCTGTGGCGTGTTACACCGAGTACTGCGTCCATCAGTTCCGGTACCCGCCGTCCTACGGTGGCGGCTTCGGATCGCACATCACCTATTCATGGCAGATCCAGGCAGGTTCCAACGGCAGGATCTGCGTGCAGGGCCAATGGAACAGGGACACGACGGGAAGAACGTGGGACACCGGCTGGGCTCCGCTCGGCTGCGGGGAGAGTGGCGGCGGTCGGCTCCACTGGGGACCATTCCTCGGCGAACCTTCAGTTCGCGCCAAGGTGCAGCCCGGATTCCTTGGGTCCGCCTATGTGTGGAAGTTCTGAGGTGACTGATGCACACTTTATCCGGACCCATTGAAGGGACGAACTTGCGCAGCAAGTTCCGTACGCTTGCGATGGCGGTCGCAACCATGAGCATGGTCACGGCCATTGCATCGCCCGCGCACGCAGCAACAACGGTCTCCACTCGAGGAGACGTCGGCAAGCACAGCCACAATTGTCCTGGCGACGCCGCCGGAGGCACTTATACCGACTACTCCGGCTGGCAGGAGACCACCTCTTACGACTGGTGCTCGGACGGACACTCCGCGGTCTTGGTGGTCAACACCGGAACCGGTGTCGGCAACTTCCAGGTCTGGAACACCGGTGGCCTGGGCAGTCCTACGGTCCGGAGGGAGACCTTCTTCAACCCGGGTACGCACTTGATGATCAAGGCCTGCGTGGGCGAGTGGAGCACACGCACCATCTTCGGATGTGGTGCACAGGTGACGGTGACCACCCGGTAGCGGTCCCGCCCCTCTGGCTCGTGAGAGGCGGACTCCGTCGATGACGATGTTCGGCGGCCAGGTCGGTAGATCTTCGACCTGGCCGCCGAACAGCGCTCCACACTCGCCCCAGGTCGTGCGGCGGCGTACGCCCGCCGGCCCGATACTTCGCGCGAGGGGCGTACAGTCGCCGAGGTTTGCGTCCCGGTGAGCCGGAACCTTCGGGGGGATTCGTGCGTTGCACGAGTCCGGGTGGAGGATTCGGGCGTTCGTTGTCGACAAGGAAGTAACTCACGCATGTCACGTGGTGTCTGGATCCGCTTCGCCCTCGTGCTCGGCCTCCTGGTCGGGTGCCTCGCGTTGGCGATCAACGTCAAGCCCAACCTCGGTCTCGACCTCAAGGGCGGCGCGCAGTTCGTCTTCCAGGCGGAGGGCACCGAGCAGACCCCGGCCAGCGCGGAGAACGTCGACAAGACCCTCGAGGTGCTGCGCGGTCGCGTGGACGCCCTCGGCGTCGCCGAGTCCACGCTCGTGCGCCAGGGCCAGGACCGCATCCTCGTCGAGCTGCCCGGCGTCACCAGCGACGAGGAGGCGCAGGACGCCGAGGAGCGCATCGGCACGACAGCCAAGCTGACGATCCACGAGATCCTCTCGACGGTCGAGGTCGACGCGAAGCCCAGCAAGCAGGGCAACGAGGTGCTGCCGTCCGAGGATGGCGAGACCCTCGAGGTGGGTCCGACGGTCATCCAGGGCGATGAGGTCACCGGCGCCAGCGCCGTCCAGCGCGACCAGAGCGTCGCGTGGGTCGTGGCGATCGACTTCAACGGCAAGGGTGGCGACACCTGGGCCGACATCACCGGCAAGGCCGCCTGCAACCCGTCCGGCGATCCGAAGCGCCGCATCGCGATCGTCCTCGATGGCGAGGTCATCTCCTCGCCCCAGGTCGACACGGGCGTCGGCTGCGACGTCGGTATCCGCGGCGGCTCGACCGACATCACCGGTGACTTCAGCTCCAGCGAGGCCAAGGAGCTCGCCGCGCTCATCGAGGGCGGCTCGCTGCCCCTCGACCTGACGGCCATCTCCGACCGCCTCGTCGGCCCCTCGCTCGGCGCCGCGGCTATCGACGCCTCCCTTGAGGCCGGCATCATCGGCATCATCCTCACCGGCCTCTTCATCATCTTCGTCTACCGCCTCGTCGGGTTCGCCGCGACCATCGCGCTCGCCTCATACGCCCTGCTCGCGTACGCCATGCTCGTCGGCCTCGGCTCGACACTGACGCTGCCCGGCCTCGCCGGCTTCGTGCTCGCGATCGGCATGGCGATCGACGCCAACGTGCTCGTCTTCGAACGAGCGCGGGAGGAGTACGTCGCCTACCCCTCCGCGGGCCTCAGGCGGGCGCTCCAGGTCGGCTTCAACAAGGCGTGGAGCGCGATCATCGACTCCAACGTCACCACCCTCCTCGCGGCCGGGCTGCTGTTCTTCCTCGGCTCCGGCCCGATCAAGGGCTTCGGTGTCACGCTCACCATCGGTGTCGTGGCGTCCATGGTGTCGGCGCTGATCATCGCGCGCGTGCTCTGCGACCTCGCCGTCGCCAACAAGCCCGTCTCCGACCGTCCCGCGATCAGCGGCCTGAGCCACCACGGCAAGGTGCGGCTCTGGCTCGACAAGAAGAACCCCCAGCTGGTCAAGCGGCGCACCACCTGGCTCGGCATCTCCGCCGCGGCGCTGATCGTCGCCCTGACGGGCATCTTCTGGCAGGGCCTGCAGCTCGGCGTCGAGTTCACCGGTGGCCGCCAGCTCGACTACTCCGTCAGCAAGGACATCACCATCGAGCAGGCCCGTACGGCCGTCGCCGACGCCGGCTTCGCCGAGGCCGTCGTGCAGACCGCCGACACTGCCGACTTCACCGTCCGCACCGGCGACATCAGCAACGCCGATGAGCAGCGGATCGAGGAGGAGCTCGGCAAGGTCGGTGGGACCGTCACCAAGGTCGACGACCAGCGGATCGGGTCCTCGCTCGGCAACGAGCTCCGCAACAACGCGCTCATCGCCTTCGGCGTCGCGTTCGCCGCCCAGCTGCTCTACCTCGCGATCCGCTTCAAGTGGACCTTCGGTGTCGCGGCTGTGCTTGCGATGGCACACGACGTGATCCTCGTGACCGGCCTCTTCGCCTGGCTCAACAAGCCGATCGACGGCATCTTCCTGGCGGCCGCGATGACCATCGTCGGTCTGTCCGTCAACGACACCGTCGTCGTCTTCGACCGCATCCGCGAGCGCTGGTGGGGCTCCAAGCCCGAGGACGACTTCAAGGACGTCGCCAACCTGGCGGCCGTCGAGACCATCCCGCGCACGGTGAACACCGGCCTCGGTGCGATGTTCATCCTCGCGGCGCTCGCCGTCCTGGGTGGCGACTCGCTCCAGGACTTCGCGATCGCCCTCCTCGTCGGGCTCGTCGTCGGCACGTTCTCCTCGGTCTTCGTGGCCACCCCGCTCCTCACCTACTTCCACGAGAAGTTCCCGATGAGCCGGGTCAAGCGCGAGAAGGTCGAGCGAGCTGTCGAGGACTCCGGCGCCGTCGTCTGAGGCGTCCGTCTGCCCCTGTCGGTCTACCCCTGTCGGAGTCCCCGCCTAGGCGGGGACTCCTGCACGTCTGGGCCGTTGCAACGGCCCAACAGCGTCGAACTTCGCACACCTGACCACCAGGTCGGGCGTACGCTCGGACCATGCTCTGGTTCCTGCTGATCGTCGTGCTGGGCGTCGTCGCCTACCGCTACCGCGTCAAGATCCTGGCCAAGCTGCTCGGCCAGCCAGAGCGCCGCATCGAGCGCCAGATCGGCCGCAAGAAGAACTACTGACCCGCGGACTGGGCGCACGCCCTGGACGCTGGACGCACGGCATGCCGTGCGTTGAGCGGACGATGGTCCGCTCGAGTGCGCCGGTGGTCCGGCGGGTTGTGGACGGCGTACGACGAGGTGTCGGCGCTGCCCCGTAAGGTGCTCGGGTGCCCGAGACCGACACCGTCACCAGCCCCGTACGCGAGGTGCTGGCCACGGCGGTCGAGGCGCTCGGCGGGCAGCAGCGCGACGGCCAGGTCCAGATGGCTGACGAGGTCGCCGAGGCGATGTCGGAGGGGCGCCACCTGCTCGTCCAGGCCGGCACCGGCACCGGCAAGTCGCTGGGCTACCTCGTCCCCGCGATGCTCCACGACAAGCGCGTCGTGGTCGCCACCGCGACCCTCGCGCTGCAGCACCAGCTCGTCGAGCGCGACCTCCCGCGCCTCGTGGAGGCGGTCAAGGGCGTCAAGGGCCTCGACACGTCGTACGCCGTGCTCAAGGGCCGTTCCAACTACGCCTGTCTCCACCGCATCCGCGCCGGCGTCCCCGACGACCAGGGCACCCTCGTCGACGTGCCGACGGGGTCGATGGCCGAGAAGGTCCTCGAGCTGCGGGCGTGGGCGGAGGAGGAGACCGAGGCCGGCGGCACCGGCGAGCGCGACAACGCGCCGCGCCACACCGACCGCGAGTGGCGCCAGGTCGCGGTGAACCACCGCGAGTGCCTCGGCGCCTCGAAGTGCCCCTTCGGCGCCGAGTGCTTCGCCGAGCTGGCGCGCGAGAAGGCCCAGCGCAGCCACCTGATCGTCACCAACCACTCCCTCCTCGCGATCGACGCGATCGAGGACGTGCCGATGATCCCCGACTACGACACCGTCGTGATCGACGAGGCCCACGAGCTCACCGCCCGCGTCACCCAGGCCGCCACCGACGAGCTGGGGGCCAACGACATCGAGCGCGCGGCCCGACGCGCGATCCGCTGGACCGAGTCCTCGGCCGGCGACCCGGCGGGCGACCTCGAGGACGCCGCCGGACAGCTCGCCGAGGCCATCGAGGCGACGACGGCCGGCCGCATCGACAACGTCTCGACCCAGCTCGCCGACGCCCTCGTGCTCGTTCGCGACGCCGCGCGCGCCTGCCTCTCGGCGTTCCCCCGCGAGTCCGGCGGCGAGGGGGAGGGCGACGCCGGGCGTACGCAGGCCAAGGGCATGATTCAGGAGGTCTTCGTCAACGCCGAGCGGATGGCCGCCGGCTCGCAGGCCGACGTGCTGTGGCTCGGCGAGGCGCGCGACCGGTTCCCCGCGCGGCTCCACGTCGCCCCGCTGCAGGTGTGGGGCCCGATGCGCGACAAGCTCCTCACCGACAAGACGGTGATCTTCACCAGTGCGACCCTGATGCTCGGCGGCGACTTCAGCGCCGTCGCCACCTCGCTCGGCCTCAAGCCCACCGAGCGCGAGGGCTCGATCGTGGCGCCCGCCGACGACGAGACCGCGCTGCCGTGGAAGGGCCTCGACGTCGGCTCGCCGTTCGACTACGGCCAGCAGTCGATCCTCTACGTCGCCCGCCATCTGCCCCAGCCCGGCCGCGACGGCCTCGGCCAGGCGCAGCTCGACGAGATCTGCGACCTCGTCGACGCCCTCGACGGCCGTACGCTCGGCCTGTTCTCCTCGCGCCGCGCGGCCGAGACCGCCGCGGAGGCCGTACGCGCCAAGCTCCCGCACCTCACCACTCTCGCCCAGGGCGACGCGCAGCTGCCCGAGCTCGCCAAGCAGTTCGTCGAGGACCCGCACACCTGCCTCTTCGGCACGCTCTCGCTCTGGCAGGGCCTCGACGTCCCCGGCAACACCTGCCAGCTCGTGATCATCGACCGGATCCCGTTCCCCCGCCCCGACGACCCGCTGATGTCGGCCCGCGCCAAGGCCGCCGACGCGTCCGGCGGCAACGGCTTCATGGAGGTGTCCGCGACCCACGCCGCGCTCCTCCTCGCCCAGGGGGCCGGTCGCCTGATCCGTACAACCACCGACCGCGGCATCGTCGCCGTGCTCGACCCGCGCCTCGAGACCGCCCGCTACGGCCGCTTCCTCAAGGCGTCGCTCCCGCCGATGTGGTCGACGACCGACCCTGCGCTCGTACGCCAGGCGCTGAAGCGGCTGGGCGAGACGGCGAGCTAGTAGCCGAAGACCTGGTAGTCGCGGCGGTACATCGTCGCCACCAGCTCGCGCAGCTCGTCCGAGACGGCGCGGTCGCGGCCGCCGGGGGCGGTCTGGTTCTTCGGGGTGGTCGGCCCGGCCGGCGCGCCGATCCGCTCGCACACCTCCGCGAAGTCGCGGTCGAAGGTCTCCAGCCGGCCGACGAAGTCGACCCGGTTGAGGTCGATCATCCGGCTCTGGAGCGTCAGGTGCTGGTCGGTGCCGGGCACCGCGGCGAGGTCGTGGGTCGCGGTCCACCGCGCGAACTCCTCGACCGTCTGCATCCGCTCGAGCGTCGGCACGTCGAAGCCGTAGTAGTTGTGGTCCACGACCTTGTCCTGCCACGCCGAGACGAAACGGTCGAGGGGGTCACGCACGAACGCGAACGTGACGTAGTCCGCGAACGCCGCCAGCGGATAGCGCACCCGCATGGCGTGGTCGACGTCGAGGCTCACGCCGTGGGTCTCGCAGTGGTGCCGGATCGTGCGCGTCGCGACCTTGGCCACGCGGTACCAGACGAACCGGTGGCTGTGGCTGATCGTCAGGTTGTACGCCAGCGGGCTGAGCCAGGCGGACTGCTCACCCGCCGCAGCCAGCCGGTCCAGCACGTCCTGCCCGTCCGGCGTCAGGCGCCGCCGGTTGCCGGGACGGGTGCGGAACACCTCCGGATCGGGGCTGCTACCTGGGCTGGACATCGCCGCGAGGCTACCGCCTCGCCGATCAACGCGTCAGCCGCGACCGGCCGTCGTACCCGCCCCGCGGCGCCCCGACCCCGAAGAAGTCGGCGACGGTCGGCGCCACGTCGACGGTCGCGGCGCGCCTCGACGACGTCGTACGCCCCAGGACCCGCCGGTGGCCGCCGGCGAGGAAGAAGGGGATCGGCGACGTCGCGGGGTGGCCGTGGTTGCCCGGGATCGGGTTGGAGTACTGGTCGGGGTCACTGAACCGCCAGCCCGCCTGGGCGTAGACGATCACGTCGCCGCCGAGCGGACCGGTGCGCAGGGACGGCGTGACCCGCGGATCGTGGGCGGACAGGACTCCCGGCACGGCCGAGGACAGCGCGATCATCCGCGCCACGGCGGCGTCGAGGCGGGTGGGGTCGCCGGTCCAGTAGAGGAGGTCGGCGCCCCCGTTGTCGGCGATCGTCACGTTCCCGCCCAGGAGCGGGTCGAGCGCGAGCACCGGCGACAGGTGGATCAGCTGGTGCGGCAGCGACCAGTCCATCGAGTGGTCGGCGAGCACGACGAGCATCGAGTCCTCCCAGCGCCCGGACGACTTGAGCAGGTCGACGAAGCGGCCGACCTGGACGTCGGTGGACGCGAGCGCGGCCTGTCGGGCGGCCTTGAGCCCGAGCGGCCCGGTGAGGTCGGAGTGCCCGAGCCGGTCGATGTCGCCGAGGTTGACGAAGACCAGGTGCGGGTCGTGCTCCTGCACCATCGCGAGCGCCGCCTCCATCGTGAAGACGTCGGGCGCGTGCCCGGAGACCGGCACGATCGGCGCCGGCTCCCAGCGGTGGGTGGCCCGCCCGCCGAAGACGCCGTAGAGGTACTCCTTGCTGAGCACCGTGCCGGTGGTCAGCCCGTTGCGGTTGAGCCGCTCGATGATGGTCCGGACCTGGATGTCCGACTCGCGATCCATGTCGCGCACCTCGCCGGTCGTCCGGTCGAGGATCGAGTTGGCCGGCACGCCGCTGCGGTCGGGCCGCACGCCGCTCATCATCATCACGTGGTTGGGGATGGTCTCCATGACCGGCAGCGACGTCGCCCGCGGATGGTTCAGCCCGCCGTCGCGGAGCGCGCTCGTGCGGGGCATCAGCGTCGGTGTGATCTCGTCGGGCCGGCACCCGTCCAGCACCAGGACGTACGCGCGCTTCCGTGTCGGCGCGGTCGCCGCGAGGGCCGCGCCGGGCAGGCTGGAGATCGCGACGCCCGCCGCACCCGCGGCGAGGAGCGTACGGCGGCCCGTGCGGATCTCGTGGCGGCCGCGTTCGAAGGCGCCACAGGCCCGTGAGTCCCTGGGCGACTCAACCATCAGGCACCCCCGACCGGCTGGCTGACGGCCTCGACCTTGTTGGTCCCCGACCGGGTCGCCCACGAGGTGCTCCAGGATGATCCGGCGTTGCGGTCGGCGCGGTCGCCGATGACGTACCAGTCCATCTGCACCCGCTCCGGCGTCACGTCGAGGACGGAGTAGCCGTGGTCGTCGAAGTTGAGGTACTTGATGTGCCTGTTGTTGGTCTGGATGACCGCCTCGACCGCGAGCGAGGAGGTGCGCGCGGGTGTGCCGGTGATGTCCTTGAGGTTGTTGGACGTCACCGACGTGCAGACCAGCTCGACGCCGGCCGAGTCGCCGAGCGGGTACGTCGCGGCGTCGTACGGGAGGTCGCAGGCCCAGCCGGAGTGGATGTCGCCGGTCAGGAAGACCACGTCGCGCACGCCCTGGTCGCGGATGTGCGTGAAGAGCTCGCGTCGGTCGGTCGTGTAGCCGTCCCACTGGTCGACGTTGTACGGCGCGCCGTCGCGGGGGAGCAGCCCGGCGACGTCGTTGACCGGGTCGACGAGGTCGTGCGGCACCTGCGCGAAGGTCACCGGGGCGATCATCACCGGGTTGCCGACGAGCTTCCACTGCGGTCCGCCGCGACGCAGCCGCTGCTTGAGCCAGTCGAGCTGCGCGCGCCCGGTGATCGTGCCGTCCCTGCCGCCGGCCGGACTCGGCACCGGACTCGGCGCGGGCGTCGCGGCCTGCTGGTCGCGATGGCTGCGCAGGTCGAGCATGCTGAGCTCGGCGAGCCCGCCGAAGCGGAGCGTCCGGAAGAGCTGGGTGCCGTCGCCGGTCGCGGCGGTGCCGGACATCCGCACCGGCATCCACTCGTCGTACGCCCGGTGGGCCGCCGCCTTGCGTGCCGCGTAGTCGCCCTCCTCGGGCTGGTGGTTCTCCGCGCCGTCCCGCCACTGGTCGTTGGTCACCTCGTGGTCGTCCCACGTCACGATGAACGGGTGTCGGGCGTGCAGCGCCCGCAGGTCGGGGTCGGTCTTGTACTGCGCGTGCCGCTGGCGGTAGTCGGCCAGGCTCACGATCTCGTGGGCCGGCGCGTGGGGCCGTACATCGGTGTTGGCGCGGCCGTAGCCGTACTCGCCCGGGCCGTACTCGTAGAGGTAGTCGCCCAGGTGGATGACCGCCTGGAGGTCGTCGCGGGCGGCGAGGTGACGGTACGCGCTGAACCAGCCCGCCTGCAGGTTGGCGCACGAGACCACGCCGAACCGCAGCCGGTCGGGGCTCGACGACCGCGCCGGTGCGGTCCGCGTGCGGCCGACCGGGCTGGTCTCGCCTCGCACGGTGAAACGGTAGAAGTACGCCGTGTCCGCGCGCAGGCGCGTCGCGTCCACCTTGACCGTGTGGTCGCGCGCCGGGCCGGTGCGCACCCGCCCCCGGCGTACGACGTCGCGGAACCGGCGGTCGGTGGCCACCTCCCAGGTGACCGTCACGCGCGGGCCGCGCCCGGAGCCGGGCGTGGCGCCGACCGTCGGTGTGACGCGGGTCCACAGCACCACCGCGCGGGGGAGCGGGTCGCCCGAGGCGACGCCGTGCTGGAAGGGCTCGTGGGCGGGCGCGGCGGCGGCCCTCGCGGCGGCGGATGCCACCGCGACGGCGCCCGCACCGCCGGCCAGGACCGCTCGGCGGGAGAGGCTTGATGAAGGGGTCACGTGGTGCTCAACGACGCAGCCGCCCTCAGATCACGCCCGAGTCCCGGAGTTCACCCGACGTTCATGCCTACTCGAACGGGATCCGACCCCGCAGCGACTCGACGTCCGACAGCGGGCTGGCCTGCGTCTCCTTGATGAGCTCGCGCGCCTTGTCGACGCTGTCCCAGACGTTCCAGAGCAGCACGCCGCGCACCTCGCCGGCCTTGAGGTAGTAGACGACGCCGGTGCCGACCTGGCCGTCCTTCCAGTCCTCGACCATGTCGAGGCTGCTGCTCGTCTCGCCGATCGCCTCGTAGCCCGCGTCGAGGATGTCGGACCAGAAGAAGGGCGTGTAGTCGTAGGTCTCCTCGGCGCCGGCCATCACCTTGCCGGCGAGCTCGCCGGACTTCTCGGCGTGGTCGACGTGCTCGACGCGGCGGCGCCCGAGGAGGGCGTCGGGGTACGACGCGACGTCGCCCGCGGCGTACACGTCCGGCGCGCTGGTGCGCAGGTGCTCGTCCACCACGATGCCGTTGTCGACCTCGAGGCCGGCGGCCTCGGCCAGCCCGGTGCGGGGGAGGACGCCGACGCCGATCACGGCCGCGTCGGCGGCGATGTCGGTGCCGTCCTCGAGGCGGATCCGGACACCGCCGTCGGCTTCCTCGCCACCGGCGACGGACCCGTGCACGACGGTGACGCCGCGGTCGGCGAACGCCTTGGTGAGGCTGGCGGCCAGCGCCCGCGGGAACATCTGCTTCTGCACGTCCTCGAGGTCGAGGACGAGCGTCACCTGGACGCCGTTCTGCACAAGCGCGGAGGCGATCTCCGAGCCGATGTAGCCACCGCCGACGACCGCCACGTGGCTGCCCTTCGCGGCGATCGCGCGCAGTCGTCCGTAGTCGGCGGCGGTGCGGTAGTAGACGACCCGCGGGCCCGGGTCGATCGACAGCGTGCGCGGCTCGGCGCCGGTCGCGAGCAGCAGCTTGCCGTAGCCGACGCTGGTGCCGTCTGCGAGGCGTACGACGTGCGCGTCGGGGTCGATCGCCGTCACGGTCGTGTCGGTGACCAGGTCGACCGCGTCGTCGTCGTCGAGGTCGCCGGCGAGCGAGTTGCCCTCCAGCGTCGCGTCGTCCTTGAGCCAGAGGTCCTTGGAGAGCGCCGGCCGGTAGACCGGCTTGTCGGGCTCGGAGCCGAACACCGCGATCGTGCCGCTGGTGTCGCCGGACCGGATGCCGCCGACCGCACTGGCGGCCGCGACACCTCCGCCGACGATGACGTAGTCGTACTTCTCGTGGGTCATGCAGCCATCGTGTCCCTGGGGTGGTGACCTTTCAACGAATGGTCACCCCGAGGGGTCAGAGGCTGCGGAGCACCGCGGTGACGACGCCGAGGATCGTGGCGTTGTCGCCGGGGATCGGGTCGTACGACGTGTTGTGCGGCAGCAGCCAGACGTGGCCGTCCTTGCGCTGGAACGTCTTGACGGTCGCCTCACCGTCGATCAGCGCGGCGACGATCTGACCGTTCTCGGCGGTCTGCTCCTGGCGGATGACGACGTAGTCGCCGTTGCAGATGGCCGCGTCGACCATCGAGTCGCCGGAGACCTCGAGCAGGAAGAGGGTGCCGTCGCCGACGAGCTGCTTGGGCAGCGGGAACACGTCGGTGACCTGCTCCTCGGCGAGGATCGGGCCGCCGGCGGCGATGCGGCCGACGACCGGGATGTTGACCGCGATCGGGGAGAAGTCACCGATGCCGGTCTCGTCGACGCTCGACTCCTCGCTGCTGGACATCGAACGACGGGCCGCCATCACCTCGGGCAGGAAGACCTCGAGGGCGCGGGGCCGGTTCGGGTCGCGCTTGAGGAAGCCCTTGCCCTCGAGCACGCGCAGCTGGTGGGCGACGCTGGAGGACGACGTCAGGCCGACGGCCTGGCCGATCTCCCGCATGCTGGGCGGGTAGCCCTTGGTCTCGATGGAGTCCTTGATCGTCGCGAGCACGCGCTGCTGGCGCGGCGTCAGGCCGGTCGCGTCCGGGGGACCGTCCGGCATCGCAATGACTTTACTGTCGTCCGACGTGGCCATGGTGGAAACCTCTCGACGCGGGTGCCGCCCGTGTGGGTGGAGTGGTGCGTGGGACGGCGTGATGCCTCACCGTAGCCCTCGTGCGGGCCTCGGATCAAACACGTGTTCGAAGCAGCGTGTCGCGATCTCGCTCGTACGACACGCCGAACCTTTGTTCGAACAAGGGCTTGCATCGTTCGAACACGTGCTCTAACGTCGTACACCTGTTCGATCGAACGTCTGATCGAGACCGACGCTGGGTCCAGACCCACTGTCGGTGGCTCGCTCTAGACATAGATCAACGGAACCGATCCGGCTGACACTTCCCCAGGAGGCCACCATGAGCACCCTCAGCCTTGCACCTGCCTTTGCCCCCCTCGCACGTCCGGCCCGTACGACGGTGCGTCTGACCCGTCGCGGCCGGCTGACCGTGTTCATGCTCTCGCTGCTCGTGGCGCTGACCGCAGCCTTCGTGCTGGCGGGCGGCGCGGTCGGCACCGGCGAGGCGGGGCAGCCGGCCCCCACCGAGATCGTCCAGGTCGCCCCCGGCGACACCCTCTGGGGGATCGCCAGCGACATCGCCACCGACGGCGACGTCCGCGGTGTCATGAACGAGATCGAGCGGCTCAACGCCCTCGAGTCCACCGGCCTCGCGGCCGGCCAGAAGCTCCGCGTCCCGGTCCTCACCGACTAGACGCGAAGGCCTCCATCAGCCGATTCGACCCCGGCTGATGGACCAGGGGAAGGCGAAGGGCGGGCCCATCGGGCCCGCCCTTCGGCGCATTTTCTCCCCATGAGCGCGTAGTCGGGGAGAACGCTTTGGTCGGTGGTCGAGTAGCCCGCGAGGAACGAGCGGGCGTATCGAGACCCCTCAGCCATGGCGCGAGTTCTCCACAGGCTTTGCCGAGGGACTGTTTCTCAGGTAGCTCGTGTGGGTAGTTTCAGCGGTGCAGACGTTGTCTCGGGAAGGCAGTTTCATGCACGTACGCCGCGCCCTCGCGCTCGCCGTCGTTGGCCCGCTCCTCCTCGCGGGGTGCACCGGCGACCCCGAGCCCACGCCGAAGATCCCCGACCCGACGACGAGTTCGTCGTCGCCTTCGCCGACCGATTCGGAGACTCCGGAGGCGGAGAGTGCGGAGGAGTTCATCCGACGGTGGGCCGCGATCGAGGCCGAGATGGAGAACACAGGCAAGACGGCGGATTACAGGGGGCTGTCGAGCGGCTGCAAGGCATGCACGGATCTGGCAGACCTGGTCGAGGGTTGGTATGCCGCTGGCGGGTTCATTAATTGGGACGGGTGGCGGATCCAGAGCGTGAAACCCCGTGGTGACAGCGGCAACGAGTTCGTTGTGAAGGTTCGCTCGAGCCCGACCCGTTACAAGGAGTCGAAGTCGGGGCCGCTGAAGACATTCGACGGTGGCCCCGGAGCGCACCTTCTGGTTCTTGAGAGCCAAGGCGCATCGTGGGTGGTCACGCGGAAGGCTGAGGTGCCGCGATGAGGCGGCTCGCCAAGGCCACCTGCGTGGCGCTGGTCGCAAGCCTGACGATCATCGTTGGCCCACCTGCCCTGGCTCAGTGCGGTGTTCAAGCCGAGGTGGGCGAGGTGGTCGAGGAGTGCGTGGATAGGTCGGCTGCCCAAGTCGAAGAGATGAAGGCCCTGTACCCCACCTCCACCTGGACCGTCCGCCAGCTCTGCAAGGACGACAGCCGCACACCCGAAGGCGTCTGCTTCAATCCTCAGGAGTGCACGACGGCAGCCGGCGTCCCCGGCACGCGCTACACGCTCTACCGCGACGGGGAGGTCGTCGGCACGGCCTGCCTCACGGCGGACGAGGAGGCTAAGATCGGCGACCCGCCGCCTATCCGTGTGCTCGTCCTCAAGGCGTTCGAGATCCTCGACTGGCCCGCCTCCGAGCTCGTAGTGCAGCCGCCGGGAGGCAGGACCCTGGTCAACCTGGACACGAACTTCTACACGACCAACACCGACCTCACGAATATCGCGGTGACGCTGGTGCGGTCGGATGTCGTGATCAGCGCCCGCCCCATCGCGTACAGGTGGCACTTCGGTGACGGCACCACGGTGACCACGACGAGCCCGGGCGCGCCCTACCCCGACCTCGACGTGTCCCACGTCTACGAGCGGACCGACCAGGTCACCGTCAGCGTGGACACGCAGTACGGCGACGCGAGCTTCACGGTCGGCGGGGGCGCACCGGAGCAGATCCCGTCGACGATCTGGATCAACGGCGCCGAGTCAGACCTGGCGATCGTCGAGGCGCTCCCGCAGCTGGTCCTCCGCTGACAGTGCGGTGTCTGTGGTTCGGATGCCGAACCGCAGACACCGCACTACGAGTTCGGGCAGCTAGGGCGTGTCTCCAATGTTGAGCGTGGTTCGGGCTTGATGCTGGGCCCATGACGCGGATGGCGGTGCTCAGCGAT